>JBAUEO010000059.1:0-6248 GCA_049678625.1 Occallatibacter sp.
GTCGAAGGACCTGCATTTCACCACAAGGAATTGTCATCCTGAGAGACCGGAGCTTCAGCGAAGGAACCGAAGGACCTGCATTTCACCACAAGGAATTGTCATCCTGAGAGACCGGAGCTTCAGCGAAGGGAGTCGAAGGACCTGCATTTCACCACAAGGAATTGTCATCCTGAGAGACCGGAGCTTCAGCGAAGGGAGTCGAAGGACCTGCATTTCGGGTTCCCCATCGCACGATCTAGGGTGCTCCATTCATGCGCGTGCCGGGGTCCCCGGCGACGGGTCTTCGTCGCTGGGGTGGTTGAGCGCATGAGTGGGAATCGCACAAAGCCTGCCGGGTGCCTCCGGTCCCTTGCATTCGGCGACCGGGGAATCCGCCGGCTCAAACCCGCCCCAGACCCCTTGAATCCCCCTCAAAAAATCTTCTCCAACTTTGCCGAATAATTCGCGCAACCTGTCACACTGGAAATAGCCCTCACTCTCACCCGGCTTCCGGCAAGCTGACAACTGACGGCTGAAAGCTGGGACTACCCCCCTACCCCCCCTGCGAGGTACACATCGGCATATTGGCCTTTGGTAACGTGCATTTCCCCGGGATCTTTTGCCGACAATTTCGCACCGGACTTCGCCTCATCTTCGCCTGCGGGCTTCTAGTCCCTGGTCTCTAGTCCCTAGTCCCTTTTCGTTTCAATCACTTCAAGTCGCTCGCTCGTCTTCAGATAGCCCTTCCGACGGAACCAGTCCTCCATCGCCGGCTGCAGCCGCTCCAGCGGAACGCGATGCCCGGCCTCCAGCAATCCGTCTCCCGCCGGCAGCGTATCGTCAAAGACCGCCTCGTTGGTAAAGTTTCGCATCGCAAAGTTGTCAATCCACTTCACCGGGCACGGCGTCCGCGCGCCCTCGGCGTCCACCCGCGCAATCTCCAGCTTCCGCACAAACATCCCGTCTGCTCCCCGCGCTCAGCGCTTTTCCTGCTTCACCTGCGCCTTGTCCGTCTGCTCGGTCTCCACCCTGAACCGCTTGAAATCCGTATCCCGCTCCACAAAATGCTGCCGCATGGTCTTCAGCAGCAGCACCCGCGCATCCATCGTTCCCTCGGCGCCCGTCGGCAGCCACAACTCATCGCTCTTCTGGCCGCCCGCCCTCGCATCCTCGCCCGTCTCCCGCGGCTCTTCCTTCTCCCGCGGAACCGGCGCCTGGTCAAATCCAAAATTCGAGCCCTTCTCGACATTCGCCAGCAGACCGCCGCCCACGCGAAAATTCTCCATGAACGTCACCTCCAGCCGCGCCACCTGCCGGTCTGCTTCGTCAATCCAGATTGTCCCGCGCAGCTTTTTTGAGGCGTCCTCCAGAATCCCATGCGTCTTGGCATCCTTCCGCCCTACAAAGTCAAACGCAATCGTCGGCCGCCCGTGAAACTCCACTCGCCGCTCGTTGCTCACCGCCATAATCTCCAGCAGCCGGCTCACGCTGATCGTCTGCCCGCGCAGCGGCTGGCCGGGCGGCGTCTGCTGGGCCTTCTCCGCCATCTTCGCCACCCGCTCCTGTTCCTTCTCTGCGTCGTGCGCGCTCAGCGGCTGCCCGTCCCGCTTCACCTGCCGTTCGATCACGTGCCCGTTCACAAAGAAATCCTCGGCCTCCGTGGACTCGGTCTTCTTCACGCGCCCGTTCGCGTCCAGATCCTCGGTCGTCTGGGTGGAGGTGTAGGTATACATCTCGCGAATCGTATCCAGTTGCCGCTGGTGCGCCTGCACCTCGCGCATCAGCGTCGGAACATCCGGCAGCGCCTGTTGCGTCGCACCCCGCTCCGTCGCACCCAGTACCTTCGCATGTTGCGCGAAAGCCATTCCGCCCTGCGCCGTCACCGCCGCAAGCGCAACCAGCCGGCACGCGCGCCTCGTCCATCTGCACATCATCCGCGCATCCATCCAGCCGGAACCGCTCAAACGGACAGCCCTCATCTAATACTTTCGACTCAGGAAAGGCCCATCAGGCCCGCGAATCTCTTCACTATTTCCTGACCCCATGCTATACCTTAAGCTCCATAGTTTTGTGCCGCTTCAGGGGCAGCAAAATCGCCCGGAGGCCATGCCGGAAATCGTGCGCGGAAACCTTTCCCGGAATCCCCCGCCAGGAGAAGCCATCGATGTTTCGACTTGTAATTCAGTGGGTGCTCAGCACAGTCACGTTCATGATCCTCATGAGAGCGGTCCCGGGCTTTTTTGTCCAGAGTCTCTCCGCGTCCCTGCTGGTGGCCATCGGCATTGGTTTTGCCAACGCACTGATGGGCTTTGCCCTCAATCAGATGAGCTTCCCGCTCGCAATCATCCTTGTCGCCATCCTTGCCTTCGCGGCCGACGTAGGCCTCATCGTGCTCGTGTCCAGTTATGTTGACGGTTTCTACGTCTACAACGTGGACCCGGCGCTCTGGGCTTCGGGCGTGCTCACCGCGCTCATGGTCGTCTTGCGCTTCACCATGAAGGCGGAGTAGCGGAAGTCGAAGGAGCGCCAGCGCCGCGCACGCGAAAGTCTATCTGCGCTCAGGCGCGCCGTCGTTCAGCGTTTTAGGGCTCCGCCCATCCCTGGCAGTCGGCTTCCCGGCCTTCCCGGAGTTCGTCTTGCGCGCCTTGTCATCCTTCGCGCGCGCCTTGCGCCTTTGCTTCGGAACCGCTGGCTGCGTCAGCGTCTGTGGAGTCCGCATTGCTCCGGCATTTGAAAAGTTTCCCTGGGGCGCCACGCGCGGAATCCCAATCGATTGCGGAGTTGCTTGCCGCCTGCCGTATCGCGCCGCGCCCCAGCCGCCACCCACCACAATCAGAACAATCGCCGCCGCCGCCAGTCCGCGCATTGCCGCGCTGTGCATCCAGCCTCGCCGGCCGGCTATCGCATCCTCATCCGCGGCCGGCCGAACGCCACCGCGCAATCCATCCATCACGCCCGTCTTCACGCGCTCTTCCAGCCCCTCCACGGCCGGTAGTTGCGCCACCGCGCGCAGCGTGGCCTCAGCCTCCTCCGCACGGTTGCTCGGTTGGTTCGGACTATGGAAGGGGATTGGATCCTTCATCGGGAGTTCCTTGTGTGCTGCAGTAGCTCCGCCATCAAATTGCGCGCGCGAAACAAACGCGACCGCACGCTCGACTCCGTAATACCGAGAACCGAAGCAATCTCCACGCTCGATAGCTCGTCAAACGCGGAAAGAGCAAGAACCTCGCGTTCTTTCTCTGGAAGTCTTTCCACGCAGCCCAGAACCTGCGCGTGGTGCTGCGCCGCGGCAGCACGCTCTTCGGCGCTCAGCCCGTCGGCCGGCAGCACGCGCGCCAGATCGGCGATGTCGTCTGTCTCCGCGTGTGTCTTCGCTCGCCTCTTGCGGTCCAGAACCAGGTTCCACACGATGCGAATCAGCCAGACGCGCCGGTCCCGCACCTCGTGCAGCCGGTCACGATGCCGCAGCACGCGCAGAAAGGTCTCCTGCACCGCATCCTCGGCATCCGCCTTGTTATGGAGTACTGAAAAGGCCACACGATAAAGCATGGAAGCATACTCGTCCACTAGTGCGGCGAGCGCTACTTCCTCGACATGCTCGTGAGTCTCGTCACGCACGGCGCTTGGAGCAATCTCCATCCATCCCGGAAGTACGGACTGTGCGGCGCTCATACCCCGAAAAGACGCCGCTGCCCGGCAAACCGCTCAACCCCGTCGCACGCCTGGGCGGGACAGGCCCGGCTTGGACGGGCCTACTGGCGCGAATTATTGCCCGGCCAGCTTCTGCGCGGCGATCGAACCCGCGGCGCCGTCCTTATCCGCGTCGCGCACCTTGGCCCAAAGCGCGCGCGCCTGGTCACGCTTCCCGCTTGTGGAGTAGAGATCCGCCAGGTTCAGCTCCGCCACTGTCGCGGGAACCGTCGTCGAGGGCTTGGCGATAAGCGCGTTGTATTCATCGATTGCCTGCGCATCGCGCCCTGTTTGGCGATACAAGGCGGCCAGCGCCAGCCTTGCCAGATTCGCAAGATTGCGGCTTCCCGCGCTCTCCGCCTTCTTCAGCTCCGCTTCCGCTGGGCCATTCTGGCCCATATCCTCATAGGTGACGCCGGCAAAGTAATGCGCCTTGGTCCCGGCCGCCAGCCACTTGTACTTTTCGGCCACGGCCAGGAACTCCGCATTTGCCGCCTTTGCGCGCTCCGCCGAGGTTGCATATTCGCCGTTCAGCGGTGGCGCTCCCGGCTCGGCCAGGGGAGTCGTATACGTGTCCAGCGCCTTGCCCAGCGCGGCTTCCGCGGCAGAGGTCTGCACGTTCCAGACAACCAGAGCGCCAATGGCCAGAAGCAAAACAACCGCACAGGCGATCGCCCAGCGCACCACGCCGGCCCGATGTCCGGTAAGCCAGGTCACGCTCGTTTTGGTGGCCTGGGCAAATTTGTCGCCCTTCAGGGCGTGACGGGTTTGAGTATCCACGGAGTCTCTTTGTCCTCAGTCGAATCACTTGCAGGCGGGTCCGTACAGGTGGGGGGAACAGCCACTGCAACCCATTTAGTGTATCAGCGCGCGAAGTTGAGAGTCCACCCGGAGACCTTCGGCCTTGAATGCCCTCGCGGGTCCGTCGTTGCATGCAACGCGCGGATGCGCTCGATCGCGCCGCTGAGCGTATTTTCGTCCTGAATTGCCCGTCTTCCGCGCGCGATCAGAAAACCTACATAGTCGAAGACGGGCAGGCCGCGCAATTCGGCCTCCTTGCGCATCTCGTCTGTCACTTCCACCGGTATCTGCATTGAGGCGCCGACCTCGACTCGCTCATCGGCGCAGCCAGGCCGATCGTCGCTTGCCCTTCGGCTTGGGGGAGCGATACCCTAGTGGCATGTATGAGGAGTTCCATATCGCCGACCGCTGGAGCGGCGAAGATCTGCATTGCCGCTGGAAGGGAACCATGGTTGCCATTGCCACCCGCCATGCCGATGCCGTGGATGTGCGCTTTGAGGTGAACGGGCGGCCGATGTGGATCTCCCTGCCCTGCACCGCGTGGCTGGAGCAGAAAAAGCGCTCGGGCAAGGTCATCACTGACCAGTTGACGGCGCAGATCGCAGGACGCTATCTGAAGCAGCTCATCGAGGACGGCTTCGATGCACGCCGCGAGATTTATACCATGACGGTCCCCGAAGTCCTCGCGCACTTGGACGCGGTGGTCGAGGAGGCGCAGGGACTGGGCTACATGCCACCCCTGCCCGTCGGCATCTAGGACCGCACTCCACCCCAGGCTCCCCAAGGACGAGTCAGGGAGCCTCAATAATTTATGGAAAAGGCCAGGGATTTGACTTGCCTAATTCCCTCAGCCTGTCCTAATCTGTGCACTTGCTTGTACAAGGAGGCTGCATGGGACACGGATGGATTGCTTGGATTGTGATTGGAGTTGTAGCCGGCTGGCTAACCGGAAAGCTGATGAAAGGCTCCGGCTACGGCTTTTTCATGGATATGGTGGTGGGATTGGTCGGCGCGCTCGTCGGCGGATTCCTGTCTCGTCACCTCGGCTTTGGCGGAGTGGGCCAGCACGGGCTGATCGTCAGCATCCTCATCGCCGTCGTTGGAGCGGTGATCTTCACTTGGCTGCTTCGCCTCATCACCGGCAAACGAGCCTGACCCTCACCGGATTTGCGCCCAGACTCTGCAATTGATTGCTGCGGAAGCGAAGCCGTGCTTTTAATTCCTTCTGGCACAAAAAAGAAAAGGCCATGCCGGTGCGGCATGGCCTTTTCGCGTAAGATTTATTGCCGGCGATCACCTAATCTCCCACACAGTCACCCGTGCAGTACCATCGGCCCAGCGAGGCTTAACTTCCGTGTTCGGGATGGGAACGGGTGATCCCTCGCAGTATGGTCACCGGCAAATTGAGGCGTTTTGCGGGCTTCTCAGCCCACAGCCGAAATCCTGGGCGCACAGCGCGAAGGACCTGCGGTCGCCTTTAAGCTTGGCGGCGCTTGGCGGGTGGTTGCCCGCAGCCTGCTCGCGACATCTGGTCAACTCGGACAAATTCTTCCGGGAACTCACAGGAACGCGGCGGCAATCTGGCGCCTAAAGTTTTGCTCGTCAGAGCAGATTGCAACAAAATAGATTGGTCATACATGGCTTGAAGAGCATCCGCCTGAACTGCGCGGAGTTAATTCTATGGACAAGCCAAACGGGCGATTAGTACTGGTTAGCTACACGCATTGCTGCGCTTCCACATCCAGCCTATCAACCAGGTGGTCTTCCTGGGCCCTTCA
>JBAUEO010000060.1:0-62400 GCA_049678625.1 Occallatibacter sp.
GCCTCACACCGCGCCGCGCGCCGTCTCCGTCCGCTGTTTCGCCGCGGGCCTTGCACTCGCTGGCCGCATCAGCGCAAACGCGCAACGCAACAGTCCGTAAGCGGAAAGCACTCCAAACGCCATCGCCCCAAGGGACGCGCCTATCAACAAGATCAGATTCGTGAAATCCGCCATTGCTCCTGCCTCAGTCCACTCTCTCAGCAACTTCCCGCCATTTTCTTCGCGGACCTGAGAACTCCAAGGAAAGAGTAGTGCAATCTTTCAAGTGGGTCAGCAAGAACCGTCGCGTTGACCCTTGTTTCTATTGCCAAATAGAATACCCCATGAGGGTTCCCGTTTAAAAGACGTCCGGCGCACTCCGGTAACACCCGCACCGCCCTCGTTGCCTTCACCATGTCCATCACTCACATCTCGGTGCGTGGGGCGCGCCAGCACAATCTGCGCGACATCAGCGTCCGCATCCCCCGCAACACCCTCACCGTGGTCACCGGACTCTCCGGCTCCGGCAAATCCTCTCTCGCCTTTGACACCATTTACGCCGAGGGCCAGCGCCGCTATGTGGAAACCCTCTCCGCCTACGCCCGCCAGTTCCTCGACCAGATTGAGCGCCCCGACGTCGATTCCATTGAAGGCCTTTCGCCTGCCATCTCCATTGAGCAGAAGACCACCAGCCGCAGCACCCGCTCCACCGTCGGCACCATCACTGAAATCTACGACTACCTCCGCCTGCTTTACGCCTCCATCGGCACGCCCCATTGCCCCAACTGCGGCCGCCCCATCGCCCGCCAGACCGCCGACCAGATCGTCCAGCGCATCCTCCAGCTCGGCACCGGTGAGCGCGTCACCGTCATGGCTCCCATCGTCCGCGGCCGCAAAGGCGAATTCAAAGATCTCCTCGACCAGCTCGACCAGCAGGGCTTCCGCGCGCGCATCGACGGCGAGCTCATCGACCCCTCTGACCCTCCCGCGCTCGACAAGCGCAAGAACCACACCATTGAGGCCATCGTCGATCGCGTCCTCCTCAAACCCGACGCCGCAACCGCCGCGCCCACAACTGCCGGGCAGAAACCCTCCGTCGAAAAGCGCCTCGAGGCCGCCGTCTCCAAGGCCCTCCAGCTTGCCAACGGTCTCGTCCTCGTCGCCCTCGCCGCCGGCGACCCGCCCGAGCAGCTTTTTTCAAGCTCCATGGCCTGCCCCGACTGCGGCCTCGACGTTCCCAAACTCGAACCCCGCAGCTTCTCCTTCAACTCCACCTTCGGCGCATGTCCTCAGTGCCATGGCCTCGGCTCTCTTTACGATCTCGACCCCGCCAAAATCATCACCGACTGGAATAAACCCCTGCTCGACGGCGGCCTGGGCTCCGGCTCCGCCTCGCACTATCTCATTCGCCTCATCCATCTCGCCGCCGAGCGCTACAAGATCGACCTCAAAACACCCTTCGACGAGCTCCCCGCTAAGCAACAGCACATCCTCATCTATGGGCCCCCAAAAGGAGAAGGCCCGCGCACCGGCTTCCACGGAATCCTCGCCCACCTCCGCGACTCCATCCAGGAGGCCCATAGCGAGGGCTACCGCGAGTACATGATGAATTACATGTCCTCCACGCCCTGCCCCGCCTGCCGCGGCAAGCGCCTCCGCCCCGAATCCCTCGCCGTCAGAATCGGCGGCCTCTCCATCGCCGACTTCACCGCGCTGCCCCTCAATCGCGCCTTCTCCGCCGCATCCGAGCTCGTCTTCACTCCGCGCGAGGCCCTCATCGCCGAGCGCATCCGCCGCGAAATCGTCGAGCGTCTTGACTTCCTCTGCACCGTCGGCCTCAGCTATCTCGCGCTTGACCGCAACGCCGGAACCCTCTCCGGCGGCGAAGGCCAGCGTATCCGTCTCGCCACACAAATCGGCTCCCGCCTTCGCGGCGTTCTTTACGTCCTTGACGAGCCCTCCATCGGCCTCCACCAGCGCGACAACAACCGCCTCATCCAGGCCCTCACCCAGCTCCGCGACCTTGGCAACACCGTCCTCGTCGTCGAGCACGATGAGGACACCATCCGCCACGCCGACTACGTTCTCGACCTCGGCCCCGGCGCCGGCCGTCTCGGCGGACACGTTGTTGCCCAGGGCACGCCCGCCGAAATCATGGCCTGCCCGGAATCGCTCACCGGCCGCTATCTCTCCGGCACCGCCGGCATGCTGTCCCGCGAAAAACCCCGCCGCCTCACCGGCAAATGGCTCACCGTCACCGGCGCGCGAGAGCACAATCTCCACGACCTCACCATCCGCGTACCCCTCGGCGTCATCACCGTCGTCACCGGCGTCAGCGGCTCCGGAAAAAGCACCCTCATCAACGACATCCTTTACCGCTCCCTCGCCCAGCAGCTCTACGGCTCGCGCGAGGAGCCCGGCAACCACGACTCCCTCACCGGCGCAGCGCAAATTGACAAGGTCATCCGCATCGACCAGTCCCCCATCGGCCGCACCCCGCGCTCCAACCCCGCCACCTACACCCAGGTCTTCTCACCCCTCCGCGATCTCTTCGCCATGCTTCCCGAGTCGCGCGAGCGCGGCTACAAGCCGGGCCGTTTCTCCTTCAACGTCGCCGGCGGGCGCTGCGAGGCCTGCCAGGGCGACGGCCAGCGACGCATTGAAATGAACTTCATGCCTGACGTCTACGTGCAATGCGAAGTCTGCAACGGCCGCCGCTACAACCAGGAAACCCTCGCCGTCAAATTCCACGGCCACTCCATCGCCGACATCCTCGAACTCACCATCGAAGACGCGCTCACCGTCCTCAACGACGTGCCCAATGTGCGCCAGAAGCTCCAGACCCTCGTCGATGTCGGCCTCGGCTACGTCCATCTCGGCCAGTCCGCCACCACGCTCTCCGGCGGTGAAGCCCAGCGCATGAAGCTCGCCCGCGAGCTCTCCAAGCGTCAAACCGGTCGCACCCTTTACGTCCTCGATGAGCCCACCACCGGCCTCCACTTCGACGACGTGCGCAAGCTCCTCGAGGTCCTCCATCGCCTCGCCGACCTCGGCAACTCTGTCATCGTCATCGAGCACAACCTTGACGTCATCCGCAACGCCGACTGGATTGTCGACCTCGGCCCCGAAGGCGGAGAAAACGGCGGCCGCCTCGTCGCCACCGGCCGTCCCGCGCGCATCGCCGCCACTCCCGGCTCCTTCACCGGCCAGTTCCTCGCGCGCTACTACGCTTCGGCCAACGGCAAGCTCCAGCCAATCGATCTCGACGAAAACGAGGACCTCCTCCAGGCTCCACTGGAAACCTCCGCTGAACTCGCCGCCGCCAACGCCTCCGCCGCACCCGCCAGGCGTCCCCGCGCCGCAAAATTGCCCAGCCGTGCCGCCGCCGAAAAATCCACTGGGAAATCGGTTAAGAAATCAGTCAAGGATTCCGCCCCAAAATCCTCTGCACGCCGCGGCAAGCCGGTGAACGCATGACGCCCCTGCCTCCGCAGGACCCCAACCAGCCTCAACTCCCCTTCCCAAATCCACCGGAGTCCTCCGCGTCCTCGCCCTCCGCTGCGCTCGAATCACCCTCGCCCGAAACTTCGCCCTGTCCCCCATTCGATCCCACGCTCCATCACGCCCCCGCATCCGAGCCCCTGCTCTTCCAGTCCTTCTCCGCCTATGCGCCGCCCGACGAGCGCATCCCCAATCTCGGCCACGCCGCGCTCCTCGCTGTCTTTGCCCTCTGCGGACTCCTCTGCGCAGTCCTCCTCTCCCAGGTCGCCGTCAACTTCCATCTCTTCGGCGTCCACAACATGCGGCAGGCCGCCGACGACATCCACTACACTCTCGGCACTGAGGTCATCCTCTACCTCATCACCCTCCTGCTCTGTCTGCCCATCTTTCCCCTCGTCTGGCACAAATCCTTCTTCCAGGGCATTCACTGGCGCGGCCAGACGGCCCTCCGCAACTGTTACCGTCTCTTCGCCGCCGCCGCCCTCTGCTTCCTCCTCGCCATGCTCAACGGCGTCGTCATGCCCGGACCCTCCAACGCGCCCATCGATCGCCTCTTCCGCACTCCCGGCGCAGCCTGGCTCCTCTTCGGCTTCGGCGTCACCTTCGCTCCGTTCTTTGAGGAGCTGGCCTTCCGCGGCTTCCTCCTTCCCTCCTTCTGCACCGCTTACGAATGGATCACTGAGCAAGTCACCGCTCTCACCCATCCGGAACTCATCCAGCCCGGCAAGCCCCCGCAGCACACCCTCTTCGCCCGCACCGTGGCAGACATCTTCCTCGCCCTGCCCATCTTCGCCTTCATTCCCACGCACGCCGTCGGCCTGCTGCCCCGCTCTCTCTTCGTCACCGCCTGGATTCTCGCCTTCGGCCTCTGGTGGGTCTCCAGCACCCTCCGCCCAGCCTCGCGCGCCACGGCCCTCGTCTCTCCGCTCGACCCTGACGGCCATCCCGTCTGGTCCTTTCCCGCCATGACCCTCGCCTCCATCGTCACCAGCGTCCCCTTCGCACTCATGCATGGCCAGCAAACCTCTTACGCCCTTGGCCCCTTCCTCCTGCTCATCGCCGTCTCCATCGTTCTCTCGGCCGTCCGCCTCTTCACCCGCTCGCTCGCATGCAGCGTCCTCGTCCACGCTTCCTACAACTTCCTCCTCTTCGGCTTCATGTTCCTCGGCACCTCCGGCTTCCGCCACCTCGACCGCATGTAGCGCTGCCCTGCCTCTCTTCAGCGCTCTGTCATCCTGAGCGACCGCAGCGAATCACCCCACATCCTTGTCATCCTGAGCGACCGCAGTGTCAGCGAAGGGAGTCGAAGGACCTGCATCTCTCCTTTGCTCTGTCATCCTGAGCGACCGCAGCGTCAGCGAAGGGAGTCGAAGGACCTGCATTTCGCCCATATCCACTGTCATCCTGAGCGAAGTCTGCCTGAGCAGACGAGTCCAAGGCTCTGCGGTTGCCCGCGTGCGCCCCCGGTCCCTCGCCTTTGGGGACCGGGGAAGCCACCGACCTCACTCCCCAAAAAATATCTTCCCAACTTTTGCCGATTAATTCGCGCAACCTGCCACACTGGAAATAGCCGCACCATCGCTCCGCCACGAACAGGCCGAGGGGCCCCCCCTACCCCCCCCCTGCGAGGTACACATCGGCAATAGGGCCTTTCGTAACCTGCGTTTTCCACAGCCCTTTTTGCCGACAATTCCGCGTCCGTCTTCGCCCCTCAGGCAAAAACGCTTCGCCCGCCAAGCCACACAGATGAACAGGAGGAAAAATAAATAATTTATATTCAATAATTTAATACATAATTCCACATTTCACTTCAAGAAATGTCCACGCCGCGCGTGTTCGTCAGTTGAAAGTCAGGCGACCGGCGTTTCAACCAGTTCCATCGTCTCTGCAACCTTCGCCTGCCGCAATAAGGATGGATCTTTCAGGTGTGTGGGGATGGAGAGTCCCAGCATCTCCAGAATCGTCGGCGTAATCGACTCAATCGCCACTCGAGGATTCGAAGATTTCGAAATCCTCGCGTCCCGAATCCACAGCAGACCGTCCGGGTGGTGCATTCCGCTTTTCATTCCCTCAATGGCATAGAGCAGATCGAAGAAACGAGTCGATGCGCCGTTGGCCGCGCTCGTCATAACTGCTTCCTGTGGGATCTTCTTCCGGATGGTGAAGCCCGTGAAGACAGCCGCATCCTCAACCTTCGCCGCGAAGGCCTTCCCTCCATCGACGGTGATCGCGTTAAGCACCACGGCCGCCGCTTCCGCCTGCTCGTGTGTCGAAAACTCCAGCCAGAACTGCTCCGCCATCACCGGATTGCACTGCTTCAGATCTCTGATGCCCGCCCACTGCGCAAAGGCCGAAACGTCCGACGGGCGGTAGATGTGCTTGCCGCCCATGTCATCGTACTTCAGGTAGGGCTGCTGGCTGATCGCCGTCGCAAAGTAGATGGTCGCCTTCTCACCTGCCAAATCAAGCATCCGTTCGATCAGCTTGTCCATGTGCAGATAGCCATCCAGAATTGCGCTGGAGTACTCACGCTGTTCTTTCTCGGTCGGCTGAATGTTGAACACCTCAGGCTGCATATTGCGCCAGTAGCAGTGCTGCATATGCGCGGTGCTGTTCAAAAAAAACGTGGAAAAATCCGGCTGATTCTTGCGAAATAGATGGCGGAAAACGTCGTACTGCAGCAGGTCCAGAATAAACGCCCGCCGCCAGCGCTTGCCGTTTTTGCGTTCCCCGAGCAGTTGGCTGATCACGGATCGAATCGTGTACATGCTCAGTCCGTGGGTCAGCATGAACTTCATGAACCGGACGTAATCCATACGGGCAAACTTCGCAGAGGAGTTGCTGTGCTCTTGAACTTGCTTGCGAACAAACCGATTGTAGGTAAGCAGCTCCGGCGGGCGCGTCATTGACTCTGCAGTCCACGGATCGGGAAGAAGATCACCCTTCACTTCCGTCGTGCAGTGCACATTCATGCTGCCGCAGATCCAAACCTTTTTGCCTGCATCGCACAGCATGTCCCATATCGCAGGTTGCGTCACCTTGGTGCTCTCGCCCAACTGCTCCACGCCGTGCTCGCTGAACGGCACCCCCGTGTGCACATTGATCCACTGGATCCACGGCTCCAGATAAGGCGCGCGCTCCTTCGCCTCAGTAACAAAAATGGCCGATGAGTCACGCAGCCGCTTGAAGTTTGGAAGGTGGCCCTCTTCAATAAACTGCGTCATGAGACTGGGGCAGAGTTCATTGAACTCAAGAAAAATAATCGGATGATCCGGCATAAAAAATCCTCCCGCCCATTCTCGCCAAATGCGGCGAGTATAGCACGCGTAATATTGCGCCTCGGCTTACATGAGTAACCAATGCGCTTTCTTTCGGTTACAGCCTCTAGCCGGGGTGCCGGGAAAGCAAATTAAGGCAACAGTTTATGAGGGGTCCTACTCTCGCCTCTCGCGCGGTTCCAGAGTAGCTGCACCCAGAAAGCAAGCTGTCAAGTGGCGGTTTCCTCAAGAAACGCCACCTTTCACCACCGTGAGAAAGGGCATATGAACTCTGCAACCGCTCTAGGTCTCCCAAAACCACCAGCCCGATTGAACCGCGCACCGTCTGAATCCGCTCCCAAAATTATTCCCCCAACTTTGCCGATTAATTCTCTCAACCTGCCACACTAAAACTAGCCACATCCTCAGCCCGCCACAAATTCGCTGAGAGCTGATGGCTGAAAGCTGTGAGCTGGGCGAAGCCACCCCTCACCCCAATATTTTTATTCGCACGTTTCCACAGACGTTTTGCCGAATATTTCGCACTCTCTTTCACTCCGTCTTCGCCCCGCCGCACAACTGGACAGAAGCCCTTGTCCCTAGTTCCTAGTTCCTTGTCCCTAATCCTTTGTCCCTTGCTATTCAATCCCTTCAACCAACGATCCCATACTTCACTTCAAGAAACTCCCTCGCCTCTTCATCCAGCACCGCAGCCAATTCCTGCCAGGTCAGCACCGTCAGCCGAACCCGCAGCTCCGACCGCCGCACCGCCGCCATCACCGCAAACCATGCCTCCCGCAAATCCGGCCGCCGCGCATCGTGCACCACGCAGAACCGCATTCCAGTCGCCTCCGCCGCCAGCACATTTCGGATGAGCTGATAGCCGGCATATCCAGCCTCAAACAGCTCCTCTTCCCGCGCGTTCGCTGCAATCTCCGCCTGGAACTCCCGCGCCGCCGCATCGTCCTCCGCCGCTTCCTCCCACTCCTGCGTAAACGCCTCGGGAAACTCCACCGCTGCCCGCCGCCGCGTCTTCCGCATTTCCACCCGCAGCAGCCGCTGCCGCTCAAACACCGCGTCGAAATCCCGATAGGCCTCCACCACGCGCGCCTCCCGCACCTGGAAGTCCGCCTCCGTCAACTTCGCCTCCACCAGCAAATCGCCCAGCCGCATATCCACTTCCGTCCGGTCCGCGCGCCCATTCGCAAGCGGCACCCGCGCCCGCCAGCCGAACTCCAGCTCCGCGCCTTCTGGCACGCCCAGCATCCCGCGCACCTCTGCCCGTTTGAGCGTTCCCGGATGGCAGAACACATTCATCAGCAGCGCATCTGAGCTCGCGCACGAGTCCAATTCCCGCCACCGTCGCTCCGCCTTCGGCAGTTGCCGCGCGCCCGTATGCACCTTGTCGAATCGACGCATCCACCCGGCCCGCGCGCAAATCGCCGCATACGACGCATCCATGAAATTCCCGTGCCGCCCGTCCTCCGGCGCGTACACCACCACTGGCGGCTCGCCGTAGCTCTCCACGTGCGCCCGCCCTCGGGCGAACTCCCGGTTCCGCGCGCATATTTCCTCGCGCAATCCGCCCGCAAACGATCTCGCCTCCTGCATCATCGGTTCATCGATCCCAGTACCTCAATCTTTCGCTCCTCCATCTTTCGCCTCCCATCTTTCGCCTCTCCATCTTTCGATGGAGCGCGTCCTCGGCCCAAAATGCGAAAATATTCCTCGTGAACGCCTCTCTGCGAAATCTTTCCAAACTGGCCGCGGCTCTGCTCGTGGCCGCTGCGATTCCACTTCCCGCACATGCGCTCTGGGGCCACAAGGACAAGAAAGAGGAGATCGCCGGCGCCATCCTCTTCCGCGACAAGGGCTGCGCCCATTGCCACGGCGCCAATCGCACCGGCACCAAAAAGGCTCCGTCGCTCGTCGACATCCGCAAGGACAATCGCTGGACGCCCGACAAAATGACCGGCCAGATCCTCAATGGCGGAAAGAAAATGCCGCCATTCTCTGACTCGCTCAGCGATCAGGAGGTCTCCGACATCGTCACTTATCTGCGCGCCAAACATCCGCCCGCGCCGCCGCCCGCGGACCCTGCCCATGCAGCCAATTAGCCTCTTCGCCGCGCGCAGCCACTTTGCCCCTCGCCTTCACGTCAGCACCGGCAGATCCGCCACTCCCTCCACGCCGAAGACTCGCCGATAGCGCGCAATCTCCTCCGCCGGCCCCATCGCCTTCGCGTAGTTGTCTGAGAGTTTCACCGCCGGCCGCCCATCCACCTCGCTCAGCTTGCACACCAGGCTCACTGGAGAAAAGCTCTCGTCTCCGCGCGGATTGCAGTTGCGAAAATCGTTCGTCAGAAACGTGCCCCAGCCCGCGCTCATGCGAATCCGCCGCTCCGGCGTCCACCGGTCGCGATCCTCAAAGTCGCTCGCCCGCTTGAAATCCTCCGGGGTCGCGCCGTTGCGCATCGTCCCGCCAAAGTACGCGTGCAGCTCCAGAATCACGTCCACGTCCAGCGCGTCTGAGGCAATCAGCCTCTTCTTCGCCGGGTCGCGCCCGCGCTCGCGCAACCATGCCACGTACTCGTCGCCCGCCACAAACGGGTCCTTGCTGTCGATACGCTGCCCGGTCCAGTTCGCCACCCAATCCGGCGCATCGCGCAAAAACTGCGTCGTCCCAAAGGTGTCCGGAAGCAGAATCAGCAGCTCGCCCTGGTAGCTCTGCTGCCACAGCTCCAGCAGCCTGTATTGCGCTGTCTTGAGCTCTTCGTCGCTGTCCGCCAGCGCCGCCAGCGCCATCGGCAGCTCGTGCGCATTGGTGCCAATCGCCTCCAGATCGTGCTTGTACGCAAGATAAGTGTTCGAGCTTCCCGCAAAACTCGCGCCCAGCACGTCGCTCATTGCCTTCACCACGTACTCCTGCCACAAAAAACTGTGCCGCCGCCGCGTCCCAAAATCGCTTACGTTCAACCCCGGAACGCCGCGCATCCGCTCCATCTTCTCCCACAGCCGCGTCTTTGCGCGCGCATACATGATGTCCAGTTCAAACTCCGTCAGGTCCTTCAGATTCGCCCGCGTTTTCAGCTCGTCAATCACGGCCAGCGAATAAATCTCCCACATCGTCGTCGCTGTCCACGGCCCGTCAAAGCGCAGCGAAATCTGCCCGTCCTGAATCGAAAGCTCGAAATCCGACAGCCGGAAATCCCGCTCCAGCCACTCCAGAAACGCCGGCTCAAAGATTCCCCGGCGTCCATAAAACGTGTTGCCCGCCAGCCAGATAAGCTCCGACTTGTGGAACCGCAGGCTGCGCACCGCCTCCAGTTGCTCGCGCAGTTGCTCCCCATCCACCACCTCGCCCAGCGGCACAGCCGCCGTCCGGTTCACCACGGAAAAGGTCGCCTGCGTCGTCGGAAAATGCTTCCAGATGAACTGCAGCATCAGCAGCTTGTAGAAGTCCGTATCCAGCAGCGACCGCGTAATCGGGTCCAGCTCCCAGTTGTGGTCGTGCGCGCGCCTGGCAAGGTTGATAATCACGCTTCTCCCGCTCTCAGTGTCCCGCTGTGCTGTTCGGTCCGGTGCTGTTCGGTCCGGTGCCGCGCGACCCGTTCTCAGCCCCCGGCTTGTTCAACTGCGCGCCGCAGGATTGCCGCACCACCAGCCGCACCGGCGCCAGCACATCGCGAATCGGCAGCTCCGGATGCTCCAGCCTCTCCAGCATCGTCGCCGGGCTCGGCCTCCGGCGGCGCCGTCAGCCTGCTCGCGGATTTGCGCGGTTGCGCCATTTGCGGCCTGCCTCAGCCCGCCACCTTCCGCCGCGTCTCGCCGCCCGGATGGTTCCGGCTGCCTCACGCGAAATCTGTTGCTAAGGTAAAAGAGAGCAGAAGCCTTTGTCGATGCAAATAGGGGAATTGCGGTCCTTCTTTGTCCTGTCATTCGGGAATTCGAGCCGCCTTTCCCGTCGAACCTGACCAGGAACTCGCTCCAGCCCGCATTCCGCGCCGCGCCCTTGCGAACCGGCCCCTCGCGCGTGCGGTCGGCCCCCAGCTCGGTCTTCTGCTCAGCCCTCAATCGACGCGGAAAGTCCCGCGCGAACTGACTCCGGAAGCGCCGGCATCGCCCCGTTCTGCGACGCCACCCAGCCTCCCCAGCGATTGCCCGCCTCGTTCAGCGTTGCCAGGTCCGCGCCGCGCAGCAGATAGTGCGTCATCGCCGCCGTAAACGCATCACCCGCGCCAATCGTATCCGCCACCTTCACCGCCACGCCCGGATGCTCGTCCCACTCCTCGCGGGTCACCAGCAGGCTGCCCGCGCCGCCCCGCGTCACCGCCACCAGTTGCAGCGTCGGAAATTCCGCCAGCAGTCGCATCGCACTCTGCCGCAGCGCCTCCGCTCCCGGTTCATCCTCCGTTTGCAGCCCCAGCAGTGCAAGCACGCTGGGAACCTCAGCGTCATTCATCTTCACCACCGTCGCCAGCTCCAGCGACTCCTGCACAATCTCGCCCGAATAAAACGGCGCGCGCAGATTCACGTCAAACACGCGCACGCAGGCCTGCGAGGTCTGCGCCGCCAGCGTCTGAATCGTCTGCCGGGATTCCACGCTCCGCTGCGCCAGCGACCCAAAACAAATCGCGTTCGCGCGCTCGGCCAGTTGCACCCAGTCGTCAGAGAGCTCCAGTGCGTCCCACGCCGCCGGCTGGTGAATCGTGTACTCCGGCTGGCCCTCGTTGATCGTCACCGTCACGCGCCCCGTTTCGTGCAACGGGTCCACCTGTAGGTGTCCCGTGTCTGCCGGAAGCGGGTCCAGCACCTCCACGGCCCGACGGCCCAGGTCATCGCGCCCAATCCGGCTCAAAATCGTCGCGTGATTACCCAGCCTGCCTGCCATCACCGTAAAATTCGCCGGCGCACCGCCCAGGCGCGGACCCTCCGGCAGCACGTCCCAAAGCAACTCGCCCAAACCCAGAATCAGATGCGGCTCTTTCAAGTCTTCGCTCCGTCAACACGCAATTCGTTTGCGCCCGCCCCTATGCCGCATCTCCCTCTGCGGTCACGGTCTCCTCTGTCGCAATGCTGTGCAACAGCTTTCCCCGCGCGGCATGAGATCGTCAATTCTTCTCTGAGGAAAACTGCGCCGCTTTCAACTCCTCCGCCGTCCAACCCACCGCCAAATCGAACACTCCTCGTAGTGCTCGTACGCGTACTCGCCTTCCGGCTGGTTGTGCAGAATGGCCTTGTCCGCGCGGGCATCGGCACCCGACCGTTGCACGCGGCCGCGAAACATCCGCGCCATTCCCCGCTCGGCCTCCAGCACGCCCTCCTGCTCATGGTTCACATAAACCAGATCCAACTCGTCCAGTCGATCCGTAAACTGCGCGGCCACGTTCTTCACCAGCCGTCGCATCACCGCAGGCCCAAACGGATTGAAAAGGAATGCGACGCAGCGCCCGGCTGGAAACCTGAATTCCGCAGCATCGCCACAAACCACCTTCATCTGCGCACGCGCCTTGCCCGCCGCTCTCCATAGAGCCGCATTGCGCCTTGCAATGCGCGCCAGCGTTGCATGCAGTTCCACGCCCGTCACACTCCGGAAGGGCAACTCCGCCGCCAGAAGAATCGCCCGGCCCATGCCCGCGCCCACATCCACAAATGCGAACTCCTCGGTGCGCAGTCCCGGCCGGAGCCTGCGCCATCGCGCCATCAACTGCCGAAACACCGATGGCGCGACGCCAAAGTACGCGGTCGAGTGCCGATCATTCCTGTGGCCGCTTTTCAGGTGCCTGCCCGCAACCAGCCCGCTCGTACGCGCGCCATGCTCGGCGTCAAACGGATGGCGCAATAATCCCTCCGCGGCCGTCAGGCCGGGTAGCCTCTTCCGCGAATTTGTGCGGACCCGCTTGCTTTTCATTGGTCCGCAGTCTCCTCTCCTTTTGTCCGCTCGTCCCGCAGAGCGCCTCGGTCGCGCCGCCGCACGGCCAAGCCATCTTAACAAACACCCTCCGGCACACCCCGGCCGCGCCAGCCCGTTACTAAAGCTGGAACCGGCGCCCTGCAGCCAACGTCCTTGTAATGACAGCCCTTGCCGGAACGCGGTAGGCTGGAACCAGATCGCTTCAACAAAGCGGCGAAGGAGCCCGCTTACCCCATGCCCATCCAAGCAACCTCAAAAATCTGGCACAACGGCTCTCTCATTCCCTGGGAGCAGGCCAACATTCACGTCATGAGCCACGTCGTCCATTACGGCTCCAGCGTCTTTGAGGGCATCCGCTGCTACGCGCAGCCGCAGGGCTCGGCGGTTTTCCGTCTCCCGGAGCACATGCAGCGGCTCATTGATTCCGCCAAGATTTACCGCATGGAGCTGCCTTATTCGCTCGACGAGCTATGCGCCGCCGTCGTCGACCTCATTGAGGCCAACGGCATCGCCCCCTGCTACATTCGCCCCATCGCCCTGCGCGGTTACGGCGAAATCGGCGTCAGCCCCAAAGGCTCGCCCATTGAGATCTACATGGCAAACTTCCCCTGGGGCAAATACGTTGCCGGCCACGGCGGCGCGGACGTCTGCATCTCCAGTTGGAATCGCCTCGCCCCCAACACCATGCCCGCCCTGGCCAAGGCCGGCGCAAATTACATGAACTCCCAGCTCATCCGCATGGAAGCCGACATTAACGGCTATTCCGAAGGAATCGGTCTCGACGTCAACGGCCTCGTCAGCGAGGGCTCCGGCGAGAACATCTTCCTGGTCCGCAACGGCGTGCTCTACACTCCGCCTCTGGCCAACTCCGCACTCTCCGGCATCACGCGCGACAGCGTACTCACCATCGCACGCCATCTCGGCCTCGCTGTCATTGAGCAGGCTGTCCCGCGCGAAATGCTCTACATCGCCGACGAAGTTTTCTTCACCGGCACCGCTGCCGAGGTCTCGCCCATCCGCTCCATTGACCGCATCGTCGTCGGCGACGGAAAGACCGGCGAAATCACGCAGAGCATCTCTGACGAGTTCTTCGCCATCGCCAACGGACTCAAGCCTGATCGCTTCGGCTGGCTCACACCCGTCAAGGTCAGCGCGTCGGAGCCGGTCACGGCCTGACCTTCAATGAATCTGCAATCCTTGGGGCAGCCTTCGCGGCTGCCCTTTTCCTCTTGCCTGCCCTGCGCGTTGTCTCACCGGGTATCATTGAAGAGGTGGGTGCGAAGGTTTCAATCGTATCTTCTGCGATTGAAGCCCGGTGTTTCGGCCAATCTGAACCGCAGCCCCGCCGCAATCCCATCCTGAAGGAAGACAACCCCGCGTGAAACCCGACATGAAAGTGCGATTGGCCGGAATTGAGCTTGCCAATCCCGTCATCGCCGCCAGCGGAACCTTCGGGTATGGCATCGAGTTTGAGGAGATCGTCGCCCTCGAGCGCATCGGCGGTTTCGTCACCAAGGGCATCTCCCGAGAGCCCATGACCGGCCACCCGCCTGTCCGCATGGTGCAAACCGCCGCGGGCATGCTCAACGCCATCGGCTTGCAGAACGTCGGCGTCGAGGACTTCATCGCGCGCAAGCTTCCCCCGCTTGCCCGCTACCCCAAAGCCAAAGTCTTCGTCAACGTCTTCGGTTACACGGTCAATGAATACCTCGCCGTCATCGAGCAGCTCAATCATGCGCCCGGCATCGCCGCCTATGAGCTCAATGTCTCCTGCCCCAACGTCCATGCCGGTGGAATGGCCTTCGGCTCCGATCCCGGCGAACTGGCCTACCTTGTCCACCAGTCCCGCGCCATCAGCACGCGCCCCCTCATCGTCAAGCTCTCGCCCAATGTCACTTCCATCGCTCAAATGGCGCGCGTCGCGGCCACTGAGGGCGCCGATGCTCTCAGCCTCGTCAACACATTTCTTGCCATGTCCATTGACCCGGAAACCCGCAAGCCGCGGCTCAGCAACGTCACCGGCGGCCTCTCCGGCCCGGCCATCAAGCCCATTGCCTTGCGCATGGTCCATGAGGCTTCCCGCGCCGTTAAAATTCCCATCATCGGAATGGGCGGCATCGTCACGCCCGAGGATGCTGTCGAGTTCCTTCTCGCCGGCGCCACCGCCGTCCAGGTCGGCACCGCCAGCTACGCGGACCCGCGCGCCGTCGAGCGCATCGCCTCAGGCCTCGAATCCTGGTGCCGCGGCCAGCAGATCGAGCGCGTCTCCAGCCTCACCGGCGCACTGGACACGGGCCGCACCTGAACTCCGCCGCTCGCTCGCCTGTGTCAGCCTGGCTTGATGTCAGCCTGTATTGACCATCCCGCTTTCATCAGCCCGGATACGCTCCCGTAATGTAGCCCTCCAGCGCCTGAATCGCGTGCTCCTGCCCGGAGATCACCCACTTCACCAGGTCGCCAATCGAGATAATGCCTACCACCTGCTCGCCCTGCAGCACCGGAAGATGACGGATTCGGT
Organism: Occallatibacter sp.; assembly: GCA_049678625.1. Taxonomy (GTDB): domain Bacteria; phylum Acidobacteriota; class Terriglobia; order Terriglobales; family Acidobacteriaceae; genus Telmatobacter. The sequence goes on from JBAUEO010000060.1 coordinate 15,169, forward strand.
TCTGCATCATCAATCCCATACAGGCATCCACCGTTTGTTCGGGCCCCACCGAGTGAACCGCGCTCGACATCATCTCGCTCACCTTCGTATCCCGCGAGTGAAGACCCGCCAGAATCCCCTTGCGCGCATAATCCCGCTCAGACAGCACGCCCATCAGCCGTCCCTCTGCAATCACAAGAAGCGCTCCAATATCATGCTCCGCCATAATCTCAAGCGCTTCATACACTGAGCGCTCCGGCGCAATCGATAGCAGCTTCACCGCGCCTTTCCTCTTCAACACCATGGCGATGGTATCGGTGATCTTCATCGGATCCTCCCGTGTGCTGTCCGAGTGCCGGCCGTGTGCCGGCCGCGCTTGCAGCGGTTGCGGGCCACCGCTGGACGGCGCAAACACTCCCCGCTCAGGGCGCTTTTTCCCGCACAAGCCGCACCCGGCCTCTGCGGAGAGTCCCCACTATAGCCCAATTTTGCCGCCGCGCGACAGTTTATCCCGGCAGCGATCGTCAGGATTGTCAGAAACGGCTCACGGCCGCAATGGTTCCGCAAAGCTCGTAACTGATTCATCTCCGGTCTGATAAAGCGTGTTCACTCTCGCGAAGACGAAGTCGTGCGTGAAAGCGGGCTCTCTCGGGAATACCCGCTCCTCTTCTAGTCACGCGCCGGGGCGGGTGGCAACAGTGTCGTCGCCTGCTTCAGCAGCGCCGCTTCGCTCTCCAGCGCCGCCGATACCCGCACAATCTCCGCGTCGGCCAGCTTCCAATCCTTCTGCTCAATCGCCTCGCGTACGCCCGGGATCGTCTTCACGCCGTACCCGGTGTAAAAGCCCGGTGCATAAATCAGGTGCCGGAACCAAGGCCGATTCGGCAGGCCGGCCGCATCCGTCAGCTTGCGCTCGGTCTCCATAATGTCCATGTTCAGCCCTGCGGGAGCCGCGCCATCTGCGGCCGCAAACGCATGGTCGTAGTCCCTTGCCGCCTTTGTCAGGTCGTCCGACGCCTGCTCAAGCGGCGCGAAGTTCAGATAGGGCGGAGTCGCCTCCAGCTGCGGTGGGACCATGTGCTTCTTGGGGTCGTAGAGCGCCTTGTACACGCCCTCGCCAATCTCCTCGTCCTGCCCCCTGGCCTGATCGCGCATCTTGCTGTCCAGCGCCTTCAGTTGCCCCACATACATGTGAATCGTGTCGGCAAAATCCGAGAACTGGAACGGCAGTGCGTCGGCATCCGCCATGCGCATCACCATCGTCCCCACCGTCTCCGCCAGCACGCGCCCATAGCTGAAGTCCGTATCTTCGAAGTGCGTATACCAGTAAAAGTCGTCATAGACGGAGTGATACTGGCCTGCCTCATCCTCGCCGCCATAGCCCAGGTCCGCACTGGCAACGCCCAGATGATCGATAAAGACGGTGTAGTCTGACCCCGAGCCGAGCGCCGGAATTCTCAAGTCCGGCCGCGACCGGATCTCCTCGCGCTTTTCCTCGCTCGCGCGCGAAATCTCCACCAGCCGCGCCCGCTTCCACACAGACATTCCCGTCTCCGGGTCTCGAATATCCTTCGCAACGTCGTTGATGAAGTGCTCCAGCGAGTGCGAGCCCTCCGCATAGAGATAGCCTCGGTCATTCGAGTCGGAGTTGAAATAGGCCACCGCGTGTTCATTCAATTCCGCGGCGTGATACTCGGCCCACTCCGTGGAACCCAGCAGCGCCGGCTCTTCTCCGTCCCAGAAGCAATAGATAATCGTTCTCTTCGGCCGCCATCCCTCTTTCAGCAGCGTTCCCAATGAGCGGGCTTCCTCCAGCTCCGCCGACGTGCCGGACAAGGGATCCTCCGCCCCGTTCACCCAAGCATCGTGATGATTTCCGCGAATCACCCACTCGCCGGCACTGGTCGAGCCCGGAATCTTCGCAATCACGTCATGCAGCGGCACGCGGTTCCAGTTGGACTTCACCACCAGATGCGCCTTCACCTGGCTGGGCCCAAAGTGATAGGTGAAGGGCAGTCCACCGCGCCACCCTTCAGGAACCGTCTCGCCGCCCAGCGCCTTCAAAAACGGCGTCGCATCCGCATACGAAATCGGCAGCACGGGAATCTTTGTAATCGTCTGCACCTTGTCCAGTGGAATCAATTTCACGCCAGGCACCGCGCCCACGCCCGGTGTCTGCGGATCGCCCGGATATACCGGCATATCCATCACGCTTCCCCGTTGCACACCTTCGGCGGGCCGCATTGGCCCCTCCGGATACGGATCGCCTACAAAGAATCCGTCATCGCGAGGGTCGGAGTACAGGATGCACCCGAGCGCGCCGTGCTCTGCGGCCACCTTTGGCTTGATGCCGCGCCAGCTCATGCCGTACCGCGCAATCACAATCGCTCCCCTCACTGAGATTCCCGCCCGCTCCAGAACCTTGTAGTCCTCCGGCCGACCGTAGTTCACATACACCAGCGGCGCGGTCACGTCGCCGTCGCGCGAATACGCATTGTAGGTTGGCAGTTGCTCGCTCGTCTGGCTTGAGGTCGGGTCTCCGGCAACCGGCGGCTCACGCAGCGTCGCATGAAAGACCGGCGTGCCCAGCAATTCCAGATCGCGCTCCTTCGGCGTGGGGAACAGCGCCGTGAAGACCTCAATCTTCGCGTCCAGCCCATACGATTTCAGTTGGGCCAACAGCCATTCGGCATTGTTGGTGTCATACGCCGAGCCGGTATGGTGCGGCCGCGCTGACATGCGGCGATCATTCTCCCGAATGTGGTCGCGTTGTGGCAGCGCGCGGAATTTCTGTTCCCACTGAACCTCGGTGGCCGAGTGTTCCGGCGTGTAACCGCTCAACAGATGATGCGCCTCAGCGCCATAGGCAACCGCGGCAACCAGGCATAACAGCAGAAGTCGAATTCGCATGGCCCAGATTCCCTCGTCAGAAGCTTAGCGCGTCGCACGATAGGGGCCTTAAACTCCATTCGTCCTGCTCGCCGACCGTCCTCGCTTCACCGGAAAGATCGGCAGCCGGACCTCGCTCCATTGCAACGCGGTAATGCGACAATATCACGCCACGGAACAGACGCCGCCAAGACTCCCGCCTCAGCTCCGGGGCCGGTCACTTGAACGCCGTCCCAACGCACATCTTCCCCGTTTACAATTCCCCATCGCGCAAAAGCCGCATTGCCTCGCGCACATCTGCGCGCAGCGCATCCAGCATCCCCATCGCTCCCCGGCAATTCCCTTCCGACATTTCGCCTTGCTCAACGCCACGCAGCAGCGAGCTATGCACCCATTCCACGCCGGTCGCGCGAATCACCTCAACCATATTGTCAAGCCGCAATCCTCCTCCCCCCATCACTTGGATCCGCCCATTCGCCTGTCGCACCAGCCAAGCAAGGGTCTCCGCTCCTTCCGCCACATTGCGCTCGCCTCCTGACGTCAAAAGCCAGTCCGCGCCCGCCGCAAGCACTGCCTCCAGCGCCTCGCCTGGCTCCGGCGCTTCGTCGAAGGCCCGATGAAACGTCACCTTCATCGGCCGGGCTTCGTCCACCAGTTCGCGCGACCGGGCTTCATCCACGCGCCCGTCCTCCCGCAACACTCCTAGCACAACCCCGCTCGCGCCCACCGCTCCGGCCTCGCGAATTTCATTCTTCATCTGCGCAAACTCCGTCTGTGTGTAGACAAAGTTTCCGGCACGTGGCCGAACCAGCACATGCAACGGAATGGAGATGGCCGCAATCGCCGCTTTGGTCATCTTCAGTGCGGGAGTCGTTCCACCCACAGCCAAATTCACGCACAGTTCCACCCGGTCCGCACCGCAGGTATCGGCAATGCGCGCCGCCTCCACAGTTTCCGCGCACAGTTCAAAACCAGCCCTTCCTCTCATCCCTCCGGCCTCATTTATCACGGAATCGGATTGGTAAATCCCTTCGGCGGCGTCAGCGATCCGCCCGGAACCACCACCGGCGTCACGCCCGTGTCCTTGCACGTCATCGCCGGCGGAAAGTGGTTCACCACGCCGTCCGGAATCTCCGCTTCCGCCGCCGGGATCGGCGTTTTCTTTCCAGCCAGCCGCGCCGGGTCAAAGCCGCCCAGCAAATCCGTAAGCCGCGAATTCGCGTCGCGCGGGCCTTCGGGCATATACGGCTTCTCATCCGGCAGCGCCGCCAGCGGCGGCAGGTCAAAGAGCACTTCAAGAAACTTTGCAAACGACACGTGGTCGCCCGGATTCGAAATAATTCCGCCGGACTTTGCATACGGCGAAATCAGAATCAAGGGCACGCGTGGACCATCTCCGCAAGGATGCTTGTCCGGGCATTGTTCGAATTGCGGCGGCGGCACGTGATCGTAGAAGCCCTCGGAGTCGTCCCACACAACAATGATGGCCGAGTCCTTCCAGTAGGGGCTGCGCGCAACCGCATTCACAACCTTCGCCACCAGCGACTCTGAAAGCTGCGAGTCGGAGTATCCGGGGTGATCGTCGTCGCCGAGAAAGCTCTGCGCATCGGGATTCGCGGGCTTCCAGCCGAAGGGGTTCCGGCGACCACCCTTGATGAAGACCACGCTCTTTGCGGGCAAATGTGCTTTCTTGAGGTCGCTGAAAAAGTCCAGCAGGTCATGCTCGCCGCCCCACATCGATGGGTTCTGGCGGATATATCCAAAGTATTGCGGGCTGTTGTGGTGAGGAATGTACGCCGGATGCTCGTCGCCTTTTCCATTGCCGAAACCTTCCTGATACCACGCCCATGAGACGGCCTGGTGGTTTAGCCGCGCGAGCTCATTAATATCGTCCTTTACATCGTCTGTATCAATCTTCGCCGCGGTCGCATTCCGGCCGCTCAGTGACAGCATCAGAGTGGCATATTTCTGGTCGTATTGGAATTTGCCCTTCGCTTGAGAAGGAGATGCGTACGGGCCGAAGGCTGGGTTCGCGTCCTGCACAACAGGTTCGCCGATTCCCACAGGCGACTTGAAGGCCTCGTCGGGATGGCGCGCTGCCTGGGTCTGGCCGGTCTGCCCGGCAATCAAATCGATGTTTCCCGGCGTCGATGGACCATACATCGCCTGAAAAATGTGATCGTAGAGCGCGAACCTGTGCGCATACATCCACAGAAATGGAATTGTGCCGCAGTCCTCGTGGGACATCGTCAGCATCCCCATCTGCCGCGCGAACTGCGGGCTTGCCATTGAAACATCGACGAGTTTGGTTTCCTCCCCACTGACGAATTTGTCCATGCGGCCGTGGTCCACCTTGTCCAGCAGCGCGGGCCTCGAGTGATCGGCGTCAGCGGTGTCGGCCGCCTTCAGCAGGAAGGGTGTAATCCATGTGTGGCCCAGCGCGTCATATTGGCGAAATCCGTGCGCCCGCGCCTCCGCGGTGGCCAGATTATCCGCTCCGGGAAAACTTCCAAAGTATGAGTCGAACGAGCGATTCTCCTGGTAGACGACAAAGACGTGATGAATGTGCGCGCGAAGGTTGGCAACCATCCGTTCTTTGGCAGTCCTGTTTGCGGCCTTGCGTGATTGGGCCCGCAGGCTCAAGGAAATTCCCATCAGACAGAGCAGAAGAACGCAACCTCCGCGCAGGATGCGACCCCGCGTCCCCGCTCGAAACTTTATGCTGAACAACTGCGCCTCCCCAGGAAAGCATTTGTGTTGGGTGAATGTTTCGGCCTAGCTTATGGACCAATTGTAAGTTATCTCCTATACGGCATCGTCATCGCGGGTGATTTCCTCCGTCTCGGGCTGCACAACGGATTATGAGGCCCCGCATCGTCTCACCGTGAATTTTCTGCCAATCCGCAGCTCCTGCTCACACAACGGGCAACCCATGGAGGTGCCCCGGCTTACGCCTCGCCATTCTTGGTCACCATCTTTGTCCTGCTCATCGGCGTCGTCTCGCGCATCATCCTTTATCGGCGAGTGAACGCCAGCCGGCGCTTCTGCTCCGCAGGTTAATCGGGCAATGACTCGCCCCGCACGGCGCGCAGCATGCGAGCGCTGCAATCGCGCCGCTCGCGCATACGCTCGGGATGCCTAGAGAGGAAGATCGGCCGCTCCCGTTCAAACATCCACGTAACGGTCTGCCGGGGACACTTTCGTCAGCAGGATTTAAAGCGTGCAATCGTGGCTGAAAGGCTTCAACGGTAGCCGGCCGCGGCACAGGATCGAGTACCATGGATGTGCCCGTTATCAACTTCCATACCCGAGGCATTCATGTCACGCAGTAGTCATGCACTCCTCTTGCGCAGGTTCTCCGCAAGCGCAACTGCTCTGCTCGTTTCTTTGCTTGTCATTCCCGGCAGCGTAATCTCCGCTTGGGCGCAGGAAGCCGCACCATCGCATGAGGAAGAGCTGGGCATCATCGTTACGCCGACGCAGGAGAAAGCCGCGGAGGCCTTGAAGAGGTTGCGGTCGGGTTGGAACTTCGAGGTGGTGGCGAAGGAAGAATCCACTGATCCGAGCGCCGCGAACGGCGGTTACCTCGGGCGGCTGAGTCCCGCGGATCTGCAGCCGGAGTTTCGCGATGCGCTGAAAGGCGTCGGGCCGGGACAGTACTCGGAAATTGTGCGCACTCCCAGCGGGTTCGCCATTCTGAAGGTACTCAAAATCGCGCCGCATCCCCGGCAGTTGGAAGGCCAGCGCATCAAGGCGTGGGCCCACTCCGGCGTGGTGCGCTTCGGCGTGGATGTCGGCGGCATACAGCAGGCGGATAGGGCGTTCGGTGAGGCGCCGAAGCCGGACGGATGGAATCGCAATCTGCAGGAGATCTGTTCGATCCGGAAAAGCTCGTATACAAACGCGGTTGCGGGGACTCAGCGCAACCTGGCCGCACCGCGCGGGCAGGGTATGAATGCATCACTCAATCTGCTGCGGGATCACATTGAACTGGGACAGTTGTACGCGTACCAGGGCCGGATGCCGGACGCGATTGCGGAGTACAAAACAGCAGCGCAGATTGCGCAAAGCGACATTCCCGATGCGATGCCGTACTTTCTTGAATCGCTCGGCGCGCTTTACCTCCACTACTCGGAGATGGAGAACGGCGCTTATAGAGATCCGGGCGATGAAGATATCTTTCCGCCGCTGCATCCCGGCAGATCGTTCAAGAAAACGGAGGAGTCGCAGCAGGCGGTTGTCTATCTGGACAAATACCTCGCGCTAAAGCCGGATGATATGCAGGCCAGATGGCTGCTCAATCTGGCCTACGACACGCTGGGAAAGTATCCCGATGGGGTGCCGGCCGCGCAGCTTCTTTCGCCCAGCGCGTTCAAATCAGGCGAAAATGTGGGGCTGTTCAAGGATGTTGCGCCGGCCGCAGGTCTGAATGCGTTTCTGAACGCAGGCGGTCTGCTCGTGGATGACTTCGAAAACGACGGACTGCTGGATGTAATAGTGTCGAGCTCCGACGATTGCGATCCGATGCACTTCTATCACAACAACGGCGATGGAACTTTTACTGACCGCACTGTACAGGCCGGGCTTTCCAACCAGTTGGGCGGCCTGAACATGGTGGAGGCCGACTACAACAACGACGGATGCATGGACGTGCTGGTGCTGCGCGGCGGGTGGCAGTTTCCCATGCGGAAGTCGCTGCTGCGCAACAACTGCAACGGCACCTTTACCGACGTGACAGACGCAAGCGGGCTGGGGAAGACGGTCACGGCAACTCAATCGGCGGTGTTTGCGGACATCGACAACGACGGACTGCTCGATTTGTTCATTGCGAATGAGAAGGCGCCGTCGCAGCTGTTCCGCAATCGCGGCGACGGAACCTTTGAGGACATTTCGCACCAGGCGGGAATCGACAGGGTGGCGATGAGCAAGGGCGTGACCGCGGCGGATTACGACAACGATGGCTACGTGGACTTTTATGTATCGAATTACGATGGGCCAAACTTTTTGTATCGGAACAACCACGACGGAACGTTTTCCGAGATTGCGACCCAGGCTGGCGTGCAGGGACCTTACTTCAGCTTTGCCACGTGGTTCTTCGATTATGACAACGACGGCTGGCCGGATCTCTTTGTTACCGCCGACTTCAACTCAATTGATGAAAGCGTGCGCAGCTACATGAAGATGCCCACGCATGTTGAGACGCTGAAGCTGTATCGCAACATGCACGACGGCACATTCGAGGATGTAACGGCGAAGGTGGGGCTGGACAGAGTCTTTATGCCCATGGGCGCGAACTTCGGCGACTTCGACAACGATGGATACGAGGATATCTATATGGGCATGGGTGCTCCGTCACTGGGCTCCCTGATGCCTCATGTGCTGATGCGGAACGACGCTGCCCGGCAATTCGTGGATGTGACGGCGAGCTCGGGAACCGGAGAGCTGCACAAAGGGCACAGCATTTCATTTGCGGATCTGCGGCGCAACGGCCTGGTGGACATTCTCGCGGAGACAGGCGGTGCAATTCCGTCGGACAAGCACACGCTGCGGGTCTTTGAGAATCCCGGCAATGCGAATGACTGGATCAACGTGCGGCTGCAGGGCGTGAAGACCAACCGCTCCGGCGTGGGAGCGAAGATTCACGTGACCGTGGAGAATGCAGGCGTGCCGCGCTCGCTCTGGCGCACCGTTGGAGAGACGAGTTCATTTGGATCGCACCCGATGGAACAGCATATTGGGCTGGGGCCGAAGGCGAAGATTATAAGCCTGGATGTAATTTGGCCGGTCAGCCATACGCGGCAGCATTTCACAAACGTGGCGAAGGATCAGTTCATCGCGGTGAAGGAGTTTGCGACCGAATACACTCCTTTGAACCGGAAACCGGTGCCGCTGGGGAAGGACGATGCAAGCGCCTCGCAAAAGTAACGGCATGCAGATGCGCCCGGGGCGCAGGTCGTGGAGAGTGGTGCTGCTGTCCGTAGCTTCCGCGCGCGCATGGGGCGCGACCTGGTCCTGATAACGGTCCTGATCACTACCCTGATCACGATTGCCATCGATCCCGAGTTCGACCGCGGCGAAGCGCGGGCGCAGCATGCGAGTCACTGCCACGTCGATGACCCGCCCCGTCTTTCTAAGCCAACGGTAGCTGAAGATTCTCGATTCAAGTTTGTTAGCTAGCATACCCCGCCGTTGACTTAGTTAGGGATGTGGGAAGCGCTGTCTGCTTTCCACACTTTCTCATGAGTGGACCTACGGCGTTTACGATTCGTCCAACAAGGTAACAGTATCTCCAGAAAAATCGCGGGGAGCAGTAAGATGACAGAGTTGTCATCTTTCTGGTGAAAGGCGATGAATATCACCCTTTTGTACTGTGTTGACCCAAACTGGTCATTGACGGTCGTGTTCAAAGCGCAGTAAGTTTTCTCCAGTAAAAATAGGTAACAAATCTGATGGGGGTGTCTGTGTTCTTGATGACTTCGGTACGTCCCGGCCTTAAGATTAGCGTGCTCTCATGCATGGCGGCAATTGCAAGTCTTGGCTTCATCGGCCTTTCTGGTTGCGGTGGATCTGCCAAGCCAATTGATGTCACAGTCAGCGCATCGGCGACCACGGTGGATGGCACGGACTCCGTCAATGTCACAGCGTCGGTGGCAAACGACAAAACTCCCGGCGGCGTCACCTGGAGCGTGAGCGGAGGTGGTGCGCTCACCAACCAGACCTCCTCATCGGCCACTTATACCGCGCCGGCGGCAACTGCGTCCTCGCAGACCATTACGATCACGGCGACCTCAGTTGCGGATACCACCAAGAACGGCCCCGTTGTCATCACAGTGCCCGCTGCTCCGGCAGTCACGTCCACCAGCGCCAGCCTTGCAGGCATGGTGGGAACAGCCTACTCGGTAACATTGCAGGCCAGCGGCGGCATCTCTCCGTATAACTGGTCCCTGGCTGGCGCCACCACGCTGCCCTCGTGTCTCAAGCTGAGTTCATCGGGCGTGATCACGACCACTTCGGGGATGGCGCCCACCGCCTCCTGCGCCGGAACCTACTCCGATCTGACTTTCAACGTGACGGATTCAGGCACGCAGACGGCCTTGTCGGCGACATCGGCGCCCTTGAGCATCACCATCGCCGCAGCCCCACTCATCACGTTTACGGGCACCGTGCCCGCCACTGGAACTTACAGCGTGGCCTACACCGGCAGCGCGGCGGCCACCGGCGGCGCTGGCGCATTGACTTACAGCATTTCTACAGGCGCATTGCCCGGGGACCTGTCTCTCAACACGAGCACCGGCGCCATTTCTGGAAATCCCAACAAGGCCGCAGATGTAGGTACGTTCAACTTCACGGTGATGGCTGCCGACGCTTACGGCGATACGGCCACCAAGAGCTACTCGATAGTGATTAGCTATCCGGCTTTGACAGTAACAGCAGCGACCCTGCCAACCGGCTATATGGGTTCCATTTACACCTCAACCACGCTTGCAGCTACAGGCGGCTCGGGCACTGGCTTTACATGGGCGCCGACATCGGCACTTCCGGCCGGATTGAGCCTTTCAGCGGGCGGTGTCATCACCGGCACGCCCACGGCGACGGGCACCACGAGCTTTACAGTTAAGGTGACCGATTCGGCATCGAACACCGCCAACGGAACCTTCTCAATTACCGTCGACGCGGGAATTACCATCACCACGGGAACCACGCTGCCCGCGGGCTACACGGGTTCGAACTACTCGCAGCAATTGGCTGCAACCGGCGGCACGGGTGCCGGAACTTACTCCTGGGCTGTGACCGGCGGATCCTTGCCGGTGGGCGTTACGCTGTCTTCTGGCGGCCTGCTCAGCGGCCATCCCACTGCCACCGGAACACCCAGCTTTACGGTTACCGTGACAGACACGGCGCATAACACCGCCAACGCCACCTTCGGCGTAACAATCAATCCAGGCGTCTCAATCAACTCCATCACCCTGCCTGCGGGCTATCAGGGCACGGCCTATGCCGGCGCCACATTTACAGCCATCGGCGGAACGGGTACAGGCTACACATGGAGTTGGACCGGAAACCCGAATGGATTGACGCTCGGCGCATCCACGGGCACAATCGGCGGCACGACAAACGTACCCGGCAGCTTCACTCTTGTCGTTACGGCCACTGACTCGGCAGGCAACACGACCACATCCAGCTTCCCGCTTACCATTGAAGCTTCCATCGCCATCACTTCCACCAGCCCGCTCAACCCGGGCACAGTGGCCATGGCTTATTCGGCGCAGTTGGCTGCCACCGGCGGCACGGGCACTTACACCTGGAGCACGGATGGCCCCGGAACCACCAGCCTTGCCAGCGTGGGGCTCACGCTGTCGGCCACAGGCCTTGTCGTCGGTGCTTCGCCCACGCTGGGTTCGGCGACCTTTACCGCGACGGTAACCGATACAGCCAGCCACACAACTTCGGCTGTGTTCACTGTATCCATCACCAATGCACTCGCCATCACACCCTCCAGCCTGCCCGCCGCCTACACCAACACGCTCTATACGCAGACACTCGCCGGCGCGGGCGGTTCCGGCTCCGGCTACACGTTCTCGGTTTCAGGATCGAGCAACCTGGCAACCTTCAGCCTGACCTTGTCCTCCGGGGGTGTGCTCTCCGGTACGCCAACCACTACGGGAACGGCCACCTTCACGGCCAAGGTCACCGACTCAGCCAGCAACACCGCGATGGTTACCTACTCCATTCCGGTCTATAACCCGCTCACCCTGCCCACGCCGAATCCCGCCACGCTCGGTCCGGCGACCCTCAACGTGCTCTACAGCGGCACCGTCGTCGCCTCGGGCGGCAGCGGTTCGGGCTACACCTGGACCGTGACGGGTCTGCCTGCCGACGGCCTCACTTACTCCAGCAGCGGCGGCACCCTCACCATCAGCGGAACGCCCACCACCGCGGAGACCGTCTCCTTCACCGCCTCGGTCAAGGACAGCCTGGGCAACACCGCCGGCCCCATCGCCTACACGATCATGGCCAACAATGCGCTGACGCTGCCCGCGCCGAACCCCGGGTCGTTGGGGTCGGCAGCAGTTTCGCTCACCTACAACGGGACAATCGTCGCTTCAGGTGGCAGCGGCAGCGGGTATACCTTCACGGTCACGGGTCTGCCTGCCGACGGCCTCAGTTCCACCAGCAGCGGCGGCACCCTCACCATCAGCGGAACGCCCACCGGTGCGCAGACCGTTACTTTCACCGCCTCGGTCAAGGACAGCCTGGGTAACACTGCAGGACCGTTTACATACACGATCGTGGTCTACAGTGCCGTCACGCTGCCTTCGCCCAGCTCCACCGTGCCGGGTCCGGGCACCACGGGCGTTGTCTACGCCGGCGCCATTTCGGCGACAGGAGGCACCGGCTCCTACACCTGGACAGTCACCGGCTTCCCGTCCGACGGGTTGAGTGAGTCCACTGCCGGTGGAACACTCAGCATCTTCGGAACACCCACTTCAGCCACTACGGTAACGTTCACCGCGAAGGTGACCGACACGACCACCAACTCGGTCGCCGGTCCCTACACGTACAACATCGTGGTCAGCAACCCTGCGCCGCTCACGTTGCCAGGCACCACGCCGTCAACACTGGGCTCGGCAACGGTGAATCAAACCTATGCGGGCTATGTGGACGCAACCGGCGGCATCGGTCCATACACCTGGAAGATCAACGGCGCAGCCGTCTCCGGGACGCCATTCACCCTGTCGGATGGGTTGAGCGCCACAACTACAGGCAACGCGACCCTGTCAGTCAGCGGAACACCCACGTCGACGGGCAGTGTGCCCTTGACCAGCGTAACTGTGACCGACAGCGAAGGCACGCCAGTCACGGCCGGACCCTACAGCTACAGCGTGGTGGTCAACAGCGCCGGAGCGCAAGTGAACGGGCAGATCTACCTGACCAACGCTTGCAACTCTACTGGAAACTTACCGGCGATGACGGTGACGGTCAACACCACTCCGGTGCAGACTACGACGACAGACAGCAACGGGAACTACTCCTTTGCCAGTGTGCCCAATGGGACTTGGACTGTGACTCCTTCGATCACCGGAGCGAGCTCCGTGTTCTATCCCGCGACTCAGAGCATCACTGTGAGTGGCAATCCAGTCACCGCGGGAATCATCGGCGCCGCGCTCGGCTACAGCGTGAGTGGTTCTGTAAGTTACGGCGGCTCACAAACGGGCCGGACCTACGTCGACCTCGTAAACAATAACTGCGGCGGGAGCGGCGGAAATGGCACCAGCATCTCCACGCCAGGTTCCTTCACCATCAACGGCGTGCCTCCGGGCAGTTACACCCTGCAGGCGTGGATGGATCCCTCCACGCTGGCCGAAGGCGCGCTGAACACCGCTGACCCGGCGGGATCGACCGGCGTTACGGTGAACTCCGCAAACGTGACCGGCCAATCTGTCACGATGACCGATCCGTCCTTATCTGTGCCGACAACGTCGCCCAGCGTCCAGGAGCTCTCTCCAATAGACCAGGGCGTGGCGATCACCTTTAGCCGCGGGTCTGTCTCCAACAACAACGGCGTGGAGGAATTCACTTCCTACACCATTGAATGGAGCCCCAACTCGTCCTTCACCGGCACGCCCGGATCCATCGTCTTGAAGGCGATCGGGTCATCCTCCAATGTCTGGATCATCAACAGCGGAACATCCGGCATCAGCGGCAGCTTCGCCAACGGCACTGCTTACTACTTCCGAGTGAGGGGATCCAACCCGGCGGGAAATGGCCCCTGGGCAGTTTACGGGAGCCCCACGGCGGTCACCGTTGGCGCACCCACGACGGGAAACAGCGTGTCCGGCGTGATCATCATTCCGTCCGATATCACCGTTAAGGCCGGGGCGCGGCTCTATGCCGGCCTTTATGACCAGAGCGGGAACGCCGCCTACGCTGCTGTGATCTCTTCGCCCACAAACTCGATCTCAGGAAATGCTTTCACGGTCCATGTTCCCAGCGGTTCCAACTACATTCTGTTTGGAATCCTTGACCAGAATAACGACGGTTTGATCGATGCCGGGGACGTGAACAACACGAATAACAACAATGCCGCTTCAATCGTTGTGACCGGAACTTTGACCGGTCAGGACGCAACGTTGCCCGACGTAGATGCCGCTGTCCAGGTGCAAACGTATTTCAGCCAGGATACGTACTGGAATGGAACCTCCTCCAGCACCAACACAAACTACAGCCTTGGCCTCGGTCTGCAGGAACAAAACAAGCTGCCTGTGGCAGTGCAACTGGTTTCCGCCTCCAATCCGAATGTGCTCACGCCACAGGACATCAGTGATTACTGTCAGGGTTGCGGGAGCACCCGGTTCTCCATTCAACCGAATATCGGTACGGATGTGCCTGCGGTCAACGACAGCTATACCTTCCACGTGACCTACAGCGATGGCACAACGGCAAACGTGACCGGCACGGTGACGGCGGTGCTGGGCACCAGTGCGCTGGCCACTAGCCTTGAACCTGAGCAAACCGATAGTACGAGCACAACGCCCACATTCACATGGACCTATCCCACGAACGCCAGCAGCTATACTTATTCGTTCTATATTTGCTGCGGCAGCAATGGGACCATCTGGCAGATTCCAGGCAACAACTCGAACCTGAATGGCTTCCCCAGCACGGTTACTCAGATCGTATGGGGCACCGATCCAACAGGAGACGGCGGCAATACGCCGAATCCTTCCAGCCTGACGCTTGGCACGCAATACCAGTGGACCATTCAGACACAGGACAGCAACGGAAACTCCGCATCGAATTCGGTGTGGTACCAACCATAGTCCCTCTCAACTCAGGCAGCACCAAAGGCGGCCAACCGAAGGGTTGTCCGCCTTTGGTTTGTCGGATTAGGGATGAGTGGAGCGGATCGACGCTCTCGGTCAGTAGTGCCGCCTCGTTCCAATTCAGCCCGAAATTGCCGTGTGGTTGAGATCGCTGCCTCTGGCAGCCAAACAGCAAGCCAACTCCAAGGTCGTGAAGAGGATGATGGCGCAAGGCACGCCTAATCCTGAGTTGCAGAATGAAGCGGCTTGACTGTGGGGTTCTGTGGGGTTGGAAATCAGAGCGTTTTCTGTAAGTTACTGATTATTTGGCTCCTCAGGTAGGACTCGAACCTACAACCCTTCGGTTAACAGCCGAATGCTCTGCCATTGAGCTACTGAGGAGTGTCTGGCGCTGAATTGTCCTCTATCAAATTAGCAGACTGCGGGACCCGCGTCAAAGCTCGCTACACCCCAAAACCCGCCCAGGCGATAGGATAAAAGGAGCCCTTTCTGGAGGCCCGTATGTCCCGCATCTCCCGCCTCGATCGCAGCGAAGTCACCCCCGATTTGGCCGCCCTTTTCGACAAGGTTTTCGCCCTCCGCGGCAATGTGCCCAACATGTTTCGCGTCATGGCCCACCGGCCGGAGATCTTTGCCACCATGCAGGCCCATTTTGGCGCCGTTCTCAATACGGGCACCGTCTCCACCCGCCTCAAGGAGCTCATCATCGTCCGCACCAGCCAGGTGAATGACACGCCCTATTGCCTGGCCAGCCACACCATCCTCGCCCGCGGCCTCGGTTGGACCGACGACCAGCTCTCTCACCTCGCAGACTGGCCCACCCGCGCCGATTTCACGCCTGCAGAAAAGGCCGCCCTGCGCCTTGCCGAGACCGTTACGCGCGACGCTCACGCCGTCAGTGACGTGCAATTCGCCGAGTTGCGCAGCTTCTATTCTGAAGGCGAAATCGTCGAGTTGCTCTGCGCCATCGGCCTCTTCAATTACTTCAACCGCTTCAACAACACGCTGCACATGGAGCCCACCAAATCCGGCGAAGGCGGCTGCGCTCCCGCAGAACCAGATGCCGCCACAGCAAAGCATTAGCTCTCGCTTCTCACCCGTCTTTCACGGAGCTTTACTCTCATTCTCATGACACTCACCATTCCTCCTGGACCTTTTCGCGCCTACCTTTTCGACTGCGACGGCACCATCGTTGACTCCATGCCGCTGCACTATCTCGCCTGGAAGCAGACCCTCGCCCAATGGAATTGCGATTTTGACGAGAAGCTCTTTTACGCATGGGGCGGACGCCCCGTCGCCGACATCATCGCCTTGCTGAACCACCAGCACGGCCTCCAAATGCCCGTGGCGGAGATAGCCCGAATCAAGGAAAATCGCTACCACGATCAATTGCACCTGCTCCAGCCCATCCCTGAGGTCGTCGAGCACATTCACGCGCAGTACGGCCGCATCCCTCTCGCCGTTGTCTCCGGCAGCCGCCGTCACTCTGTCGTGGGCTCGCTCACCGCGTTCAACCTGCTCGACAGGTTCGAAACCCTCGTCTGCGCTGAGGACTACACGCGCGGCAAGCCCGCGCCGGACGCCTTTCTTCTCGCCGCCGAGCGCCTCGGCATCGCGCCAAAGGATTGCCTCGTCTTTGAAGACACCGACCTCGGCATTCAAGCGGCCATCGCCGCAGGCATGTCCTGGGTCCGCGTGTCCCAACCGCATGAAAGAGTGACGAACAACGGAACCGCGGCCCGCGCAACAACGTAATCAGACTCATCCCCCGCTTCTCCCGGAGGAGTATGTCTTCCAACTCAGCCGCTCCGCAAAGCCAACGGCCGGCCTCTGTCCCTCGTGTGCAGTGGACCGGTCTGCTCGTCATCGCAGCCGCCGTTGTGCTGCTCCACATGCTCACCAACGGACGTTATGGCTTCCATCGCGATGAGCTCCAGTTCCTCAGTGACGCGCGCCATCTCGACTGGGGTTTCGTCGCGTTTCCGCCTTTCACTCCCTTCATCCAGCACATTGGCCTGGCCATCTTCGGACTTTCGCTCGTTGGCCTGCGCCTCTTTTCTGTCCTCACACAGGCCGCGGTCATCGTGGTCAGCGGACTCATGGCCCGCGAACTCGGCGGCGGACGCCTCGCGCAAGTCGTAACCGCGGCCACTGTTGCCTTTTCCCCGCTGCCGCTCTTCAGCGGAACCGAATTCCAGTACACCAGCTTCGATTTCCTCTGGTGGGTACTCACTGCTTACTTCCTCATCCGCCTTCTCCGCACGCAGAATCCTCGCTGGTGGCTCGCCGTCGGCGCGGCGCTTGGTTTCGGCCTTCAAACCAAGTACTCCATCGTCTTTTTCATCGCAGGCATTCTCGCCGGACTGGTTTTCACCAGTGCCCGCCGCAACCTCGCCACGGTTTGGTTCTGGGCCGGCTTCGGGCTCGCACTCCTCATCTTCCTGCCCAACTTCCTCTGGCTCGTCCATCACGATTTCATTTCCTACACCTTCCTCCAGCACATTCACGCGCGCGACGTCGGTGAAGGCCGCGCCGACGGATTCCTGAAATACCAACTCCTTTACGGCGCAAACCTGGCCGCGGTTCCTCTCTGGATTGCAGGACTCATCGCCTTCCTCCGCAGCAGCCGCTATCGCATGTTCGCCTGGATGTACCTCGTCCCTCTCGCGCTCTTCTACGTCGGCAAGGGCCGCTTTTATTACCTCGCCGCCACTTACCCCATGCTCATCGCCATGGGCTCGGCGGTCTCAGAGCGCTGGCTTGCCCACACGCGCCCCTGGCTGCGCCGCACTCTTCAGGTGGTCTTTTTCACGCTCTTCACCGCGGTCAGCATATACATCTGCGCTCTGCTTGTCCCCCTGGCCTCGTCTGGACCGCTGCGCAACTTTGCCCTCAAACGAAACAGCGACCTTCGCGAAGAGATTGGCTGGAACCAACTCGTTCGCACCGTCGCCCAAATCCGCGACTCTCTCCCGCCCGACCAAAGAAGCCACCTCGGCATCACCACAGCGAACTACGGCGAGTACGGCGCAATCGAACTGCTCGGGCGTGCCTACGAGCTTCCCGAGCCCATCGGCACAACCAACTCCGAATGGCTTTGGGGTTATCCGACGCCACCGCCAACCACTCTCATTGTTCTCGGTCTCGGGCCTCAGGAAGCGAATCAAATCTTCACCGGCTGCCGCCTCGCCGGTCACAACGGCAACTCCCAGGGCGTGCGCAATGAAGAGAGCGTCGATCACCCCGACATCTTCGTTTGCGGACCGCCGCGTCTGCCCTGGGCTGAGCTTTGGAGGAAGCATCACGATTTCGGCTGATCCCGCCGATTGCGGATCAGTATAAGAGCACGGCCACGCGATACATCGTGAACGAGCTTTGGTTCGACTCCGCCGGGCAGGCTCCCACGGCAGCCGAGCGATAGCGCCCGCTCGCCAGCCTGTCGGTCAATTGCGAAGGAAGCTGGCTCAGATCCGCGCCCTGCCAGCGCATCACGAACTGCGGCGTTCCTCCGCTCAACCTCGAGGGCAACCCCTGGTTCATCGCGCAGGCGGCCCGCGCATCGTCGTGGCTCGGCCGAATCGCAATCCCGCTCACGCGCATCAATCCCTCCACCTGCCGCTCCACCTCGGCGGCCGACAGCACCTCCACGCCTCGATCAAAATCTTCCACCGCATAAAGCACGCCGTTGCTCTTCACCACGCCAATGCCCACGTGGTCCACCTGCGGATTCAGCAGGTTCGCGCGGTGCTCCGGCGAGTGCAGCCACGCATCCGCAATCTGCGCCGGATTCGCTCCCACCGCCACGTTCTCTTCCATCAGGCTGAAGTGTGCGCCTGCCGCGCGCGCCCGCTCGCTCAGGCTCATCTCGCCGCCGTAGCGATGCGCAATTGGACCCTCCGCCGCCATCCGCTGGCAGTGCCGCAGCGCCGCAACCGCCAGTGCCGGGTCCCACTTCAACGCCGTTGCGCCCGCATCGGCCCGCGCCTTGTTGGCCAGCGCAAACAACTGCTCCGCCGCGCTGTGCACAATCGTCCCATTCGCCGCGCGTCCATTTCCAAACTGCTGTCCCATCAGCGCCGCCGCCATTGCCAGCAGTGCGCACAACACCAGAACCTTGGTTCGCATCACCATATTGTTTTAGACCCCGCTCACATCACTCTGTCGCGTTATCCTTCCCTTGCGCATGTTTTTCGTCACTGCAGCCCGGCTTCGCACCTTGCGCAAACTCGCACGCCGCCAGCCCTTGGCGCTCGTGGGAGTTCTTCTCCTCTGCACATTTTTCCTCGGCGGGCTCGCCGCTCCACTTCTCGCGCCTTTTAATCCGTCCTCCATCGATCTGGTCCATCGCCTCTAAAGCCCCTCGTCCGCTCACCCCGCCGGAACCGATGAACTCGGTCGCGATACCCTCTCGCGACTTCTCTGGGGCGCGCGCATTTCGCTCGCCGTCTCGGTCAGTGTCGTCTCCATCTCGCTCGCGCTCGGCCTCGCCATCGGCGGCCTTGCGGGTTACTTCGGCGGCTGGGTCGATCTCGCCCTCACCACCTTTGCCATGAACACCTTCCTCGCCCTGCCCGGAATCCTGCTCGCCATCGCCTTCGCCGCATTTCTCGGCCCCGGCTTTACCAACCTGGTTCTGGCTCTCTCCATCGGCGGATGGGCCGGCTACGCGCGCCTCGTCCGCGCCCAGGTTCTCGCCGTCCGAGAGCGCGAATACGTTGAAGCCGCCCGGGCTCTCGGCGCAGGCGGCCTTCGCATCTTCCTTCGCCACATCCTGCCCAACATTCTGCAACCCATCCTCGTCCAGGCCGCCATCGGCATGGCCGGCGTCATTCTTGCTGAAGCCACGCTCTCCTTCCTCGGTCTCGGCATCCCCGCGCCCGCCCCAAGCTGGGGCGCAATGATCAATGACGCGCGCCTCCACCTCTTTGACTCGCCGCACCTGGTCCTTTTCCCTGCCGCGGCCATTGCCGCCGCCGTCCTCGGCTTCAACTTCCTCGGCGATGCCCTCCGCGACCAGCTTGACCCTCGCACCCGTCTCGAAATCGGGCTATGATGGGCCCATGTTTAGCTTGGACAAAGGCGATTGCGAGCACTGCGGCCGCGACTTTCATTACCAGCTCACCAACGCCGCCTTCGGCGACTTTTCCTACGCCTATTGCGACTCCTGCGGCACGCTTGCCACCATCCGCTATGACAGCTTGTCCTTCGCCGATCTGCCCCCCGCCGCCGAACTCCATCGCCAGATTGACAAGCTCTGGGAACCGCTCCTCCGCCGTTGCAACTGTGGGGGCCGTTTCTGTGTTGGCGCGTCGCCGCGCTGTATCCACTGCAACTCCCAGCTCTCGCCGCAGTTCGCCGCCTCCTACATTCAGAGCAGTCTTCCTCAGCGCCGCCGCGGATGGAAATGGTCGGATAGTTGGACGGACGAGTACTGCCTCGCCATCGAAGACCCCCGCGACCCCGGACACATGCGCCAGATGGACGACCCCGTCATTGGCCCCAATCCATGAAGCTTGGCGTCGTCAGCGATACGCACGGTCTGCTGCGCCCTCAGGTCCTTCCCGCTCTCCACGGCGTAGACCGCATTCTCCATCTCGGCGACGTTGGCAACCCGGAGATTCTCAAGTCTCTCGGACAAATCGCCCCTGTCCACGCCATCCGCGGCAACATTGACCGTTCAGGCCCCTGCAGCCTGCTGCCTGAAACGGACGTCCTGCTCTTCGAAGACCGCTACCTCTATTTACTCCACGATCTCGGCACGCTACACCTCGACCCCGCTGCATCCAAATTCGCCGCGGTCCTCTATGGCCACTCCCACAAGCCCCACATCGCGCATCGCAAGGGCGTCCTCTACTTCAATCCCGGTTCCTGCGGCCCACGCCGCTTCGAACTCCCCATCACCCTTGGCTTGCTTGAAATCCGCAAAGGCGAGTTACTGCCTTCAATCATTCGCTTGCCCATATAGCTCGCGGTCCGCGGCGATTCCAAATCCGCCGTCATACCCGCATCCGCGGATTCACCCAGCGGTACACCAGGTCCGTCGCCAGGTTCACCAGCACATAGGTCAGCCCAATCGCTAGCAGGCATCCCTGCACCAGCGCATAGTCGCGATTTGAAATTGCATCCACCACCAGCCGCCCAAGCCCCGGCCAACTGAAAATCTTCTCCGTCACAATTGCCCCGGCCAGCAATGCGCCAAACTGCAGTCCCACTACGGTGATAATCGGCACCAGCGCATTGGGCAGCGCATGCCGGCACACCACCGCCAGCTCGCTCAGCCCCTTGGCCCGCGCCGTTCGAATATAGTCCTGGCCCAGCTCTTCCAGCATCGCAGTGCGCACCATGCGTGTCAGAATCGCCGCCAGGGACGCGCCCATCGCCACCGACGGCAGCACCATATACCGCCAGTCGATGGCGCCGCGCGCACCGCCCGCGCTGGCACCGGATACCGGCGTCCAGCCCAGCAGGATCGAGAACACCAGAATCAACACCGGCCCCAGAGCAATCACCGGCACGGAGAGCCCCATCAGGCTCACCACGGAGAGCAACTGGTCCACCCATCGTCCCCGTCGCATCGCCGCCAGAATCCCCGCCGGAACCGCCAGAGCCAGCGCAATTCCCAGCGCCGTCAGCGTCAGCGCGATCGTGTACGGATAGCGCGCAAGTATCAGATGCGTCACCGACTCATGCAACCGGATGGACTCACCCAGATTGCCATGCGCCACTCCGGCCCAGTAGTGCGCATACTGCGACCACAGCGGCCTATCCAATCCATATTGATGACGAAGTGCCTGAATATCCGCTGGGGTCGCACCCTCCCCCAGCATCTGCAGAATGGGGTCGCCGGGCACAAGATGGATGAGTAGAAAAACCAGCGACACCACCAGCCACACCACCGGCAGCGTCAGCAAAAGGCGAAGGAAGATTTGTTTCATCGGCCCGCTTCCAACCATACACGGTTGAATTGCGGTGAAAAATCAAAAGCGGCCCGCCATGAAATGCGAGCCGCCCGATCAATTGGAGTCTTGGAGAGTCTTAGCGGGTCTGGCCGTTGGTAAACAGACGGCTATACTCACGCACATCCCGAGTCGGCGCGCTGCCTGCAAAGGCGCTATCCGTCCGGCGCATTGGTGCAGATGCCTGCTCATGTTCATGCATGGGCTCGGGGGCGGCAACCATTTGCGGCACCTCTTCCGCCATTTGCGGCGGTGCCTGTGGCTGCGCAAATCCGGTCAGTGTATCCCCCGACGCCGACTGCATCTCGCTGCCCACCAGCGGCTTCAGAACATCCACAACCTTCTCAATCCGGTCCTTGCGGGCACGCAACTGCTCAAACTTGCCCAGAATCTCGCTCAACTCGGCGTTGGCTTGGTCGTATGCTACGCGATATACATCCTGTCTCATGCTCACTCCAGATGCGTAGTCTAACACCCGCACAATTCTACCATTAGAACAATTTTAACCGCCGACCGGAAATTGGTAACCTTGCGCAGCGTACCGCCGCGTCTCTATCCGTCATCTTTACAGCTGCTTACGTCTGTACTGCCTCCATCGGATGCCGCCTCGGATGCCAGGACGTTCGGGGCGGTGCCCACGCTTTCCAGCCCAGCTCTCGCGCTTTGCCGCGCAATTCCGGCGAGGTCCGGCGCCCAAATTCCAGTCCCCGGACCCGCCCATGCGCCTTATGCCCGCGAAAGCAGTCCGTTCAGCGAACGGGAGTGGATTCGCAGCTCCCGGCCGCCCACGCCGTGACGAAGAACATCATCGATCCGCCGCTGGAAGGGATCGGCCGACATCTCGGCCACCGGCTCCGCCTCCTGTTCCAGCTCGGACTCCGGCTGTGCGGTCATCGACAGGTGGATCGGCTCGCTGTTCTCCTCAGCGATCAGGCCCTCCTGACGCAGAAACTCCTCGAGCTCAGGTGCAATGTCGTGCTGCGCCGGCGCATGCCCCACACCCAGAAACGAGAACTGCATCTCCTCGGCCGGGGCCTGTTCGGTGGGCGCGGCCCCACTCAGCGCAAGAAACGGCTGCAGCGCCGCCACGACCCTTTCAATCTGCTCTTTGCGGCTGCGCAACTGCTCATACTTCTCCACAATGTCGCGAAGTTCCGCGTGGGCCTCTTCAAAAGCGAAGCGATACGTTTCCTGTCTCATAGGTCACTCCAGGGCGTCAGTCTAACACTGAAGTGGCAGGGGAAAAGGGCGAAAGTAATGGCCATTCATTACGCAGGTAATTCGTCTGTTCCGCACCTGAATTCCTGGCCTCTTTCGCATTGCGCGCAGACCGAACACATCACTGTAATAGATTGATTCTTTTAATCCTATGAGAATTCATCAACCGCGCGGCACCTTGGTCCATCCTGTGCCACAAGCCTGTTGGACGCCGATTCAGCGCGCGATCTTTCGGGCCAGGCTATGAATATTCTCCAACCACCGTCCCTTTCCAGCCGTCCCACCTCTCCCTTACGATTACTTCAGACTCGCCGAGCGATTACCCATTTTCCAATGGTTGCCCGTCGCAGTCGAACAGCCGACAGCCCATGCCTTTCCGCCGCTCCCGCCTCTGCGCCACGTTCCACTCGCTACGGGCAAAAGCAAAGACCTTCCCGAGGGAAGGTCTTTGGCAAAATGGCACACGCCGCTTCTGTTGTTGGGCTCTCGCGACTACTTAAACCGCCTGCTGGAAGCCCTGACGACCCTGGCCGAAGAAGGACGCCGCGGCCCCATTCTTGTTGCGACGTTTGAACGGGTCTACTTCGCCTTCGGGCAATTCCGGCAAGGGGGCCGGAACCTGTTGGAACGAGTACGAAGCGGGATCTGCTCCCGCGTGCCCTTCCTGAGCCTGTCCTTCGATCCCCACCAGACTCTTGAGGACCTCGACAGCTTTCTCGACCTTCTCTTTTCTCAAGCGCAGTTGATCAAACTGGCCAACGATGTTCTTGAGCTCCACGCTCGCCTCGTCAAAAGCACTTTGGTATGCGGCAGTGTTCATGATGCTCTCCCAAACCGGAGTCTAGCATGATCGAAAATTTTGCAAGAGAAAACTTTCTACAACTTTGCGGGTATTACTCCGGGATGGAACGCTCTCGCGGCCTTTTACCGTAGACCTCCAACCCCGCGTCATTGCTGGCGATTCGCGTACTCCCGCTATTACCTTGACTTCGCGACTTATAGCGGATCAGTAAACCTCATGCGCGTTTAAGTTACCTTCGTCGCGCTTGGATTCAGCGGCTCAACTTCCACTGGTTCCACCCGCACTTTGCTGATTCTTCGCGCGTCCATCTCCACCACCGTCAGCTTGCGGCCCTTGAAAACCACGCTCTCCCCACTTTTCGGAATATGCCCCATCTGCATCAGCAGAAACCCAGCCAGCGTCTCCACGCCCCCTTCCCGCGGCAGGCTCCATTGCATCTGCGTCTCCAGGTCCCGCAGGTTCACCCCTCCGTCCATCAGCAACACGCCCGCCGCCGTGCTGAGCACAGGCCGCGCCGGGTCGTCGAACTCGTCCTCCAGTTCGCCGGTCAACTGCTCAATTGCATCCTCAGCCGTCACCAACCCCGCCGTTGACCCGTACTCGTCCACCACGATCGCGATCTGGCGCCGGCGCTTCTGAAAGTCGCGCACCAGGTCCAACACGGTCTTTGTCTCCGGAACCACCAGCACATCCCGCATCACCTGGCTTAGCCGCAACTCGACGAAGAGCGCGGGCCGCAGCCGCGCGGCCGCAGCCTCAAGCTCCGTGCCCGGTCCTTCGGCCGCTCCAGCAGCCGGGCGTGGTCCGGGGCCCGGTCCAGAAGTCCGAAAAAACATCAGCCGAGCCAGGTCCTTCGCGTAGGCCATCCCCACAATATGTTCCGGGCCGCGCGCCTCGTCATACACCGGCACCCGCGAGTGCTGCTGGTCAATCACCCGCCCGCTCGCCTCCTCAATCGTCATGTCCGAGGGCAGCGAGAAGACCCTTTGTCGCGGCGTCATAATCTCCCGCACTGGCACATCGTCCATCTCCAGCGCGCGATGCACCAGCGTCTCCTGGAACTTCGGCAGCACGCCCATTCTCCGCGCTGAGGTGGCAATCAGTTTCAGCTCTTCCGCGGAATGCACGGCGGCCCGGTCCGACATCGGCGTGTCGAATCCGCGCAAGGCAAGCGCCGCTGACCGCCGCAGCAGCCGCACCAGGGGTCGAGTCGCCTTCATAAACACCAGCATCGGCGGAGCCACCGCCACCGCCAGCGCCTCGGCCCGCCGCAGCGCCAGAGATTTGGGCACAAGCTCGCCCACTACCACCTCTAAATAGGTAATCAGCGCGAATCCCAACGCCGCGGCGGCCACGGCGCACACGTGCGCATAGATTTCCGCATGCGGAATCGCGCCCAGCCATCCGCGAAAGATTCCGGCCGCCAGCGGCTCGCCAATCCAGCCCAGCGCCAGCGAGCACAAGGTCACGCCCAGTTGCACCGCCGGCAAAAATTCTTCCAGGTCCAGTTGCAGACGGCGCACCGCCCGCGCCCCCGGAACCCCGGCCGCCATCATCTGCTCAATCCGCGTATCGCGCACGCTCACCAGCGCGAACTCCGCGGCCACAAAAAAGGCGTTTGCCAGGATTAGCATGGCTACGGCGACGATTTGCAGCAGCGGCAGACCGTGCATCTCGCCTGTGAGCATAGCACCTTGACGGCCAGGCCTTTATCCAACTCACGTTCCACGTGGAACCAACTCCGCGCCCGATGCGTAATGGTTTTTGAGTGGCCGCCAAATGCTCGATTCCAGCTTCGGCCTTCCACGCGGCCCCGTCACGTTGCCGGTAAAGTTCAAACTCATCCGGCATGATGCCGGATCAGGTTTCCATCGTCCAACCATCAGGGGCTGCGCTCCACGCATTGCGCAGGAGGATTTCTTGGCAACACGCAAACGCAAACGCATCTGGATATGGCTGGGCCTTGGCGCGGTCCTCTTCATCGTTGTCGCGGGATTCGCGGTCGCGCGCCTGGCCGGAGGCACGCGCATTGACCCCAACCGCATTGCCCAGGTGAAGCGTGGAGACGTGGCGCGTTCCGTCGTCGCAACCGGCCAAATCGAACCCATCACCAAGGTCGAAGTCAAATCCAAAGCCTCGGGCATCGTCGAGAAGCTTTATGCCGACATCAACAACCGTGTGCACAAGGGCCAGCCTCTCGCCCAGCTCGACCAGGAGGAAATTCTCGACCAGGTTGCCGCGCAGCGCGCCCAGCTTGCCGCTGCCCAGGCCAACGTCACCTCCGCCAAAGCCAACATCTCCGTGGACCGCGTTAACGCCTCCGCGCCCGACCTGCCCATGTATAAGGTCACGCTTGAGCGCAATCAGCAGATGGCCAAAGAAGGCGTCGTCAGCCAGCAGGCGCTGGACGACGCCAATCGCGACTACCTCGCCGCGCTCAACAAGCGCGACGTGGCCAGGGCCCAGATCGGCGTCGACAACGCCAAGCTCAAGCAGGCCGCTGCCGAGGTGCAACAGAGCCAGGCCAGCCTCAAGCAGCTCGAGGAACAGCTTGCTTACACCACCATTGTCGCGCCCATGGATGGCGTCATCCTCTCCCGCGACGTCGAAATCGGCGACGCGGTCAGCTCCATCCTCGTTCTCGGTTCCACCGCCACTCTCGTCATGACGGAAGGCGACACCTCCAAGGTCTATGTCAAGGGCAAGGTCGACGAGGCTGACATCGCGCACGTTTATCTCGGCCAGCCCGCGCGCATCAAGGTCGAGAGCTTCCGCGGCCGCACCTTCGTCGGCAAAGTCACCAAAATCTCGCCCATGGGCGTCGAAAAGGACAACGTCACCACCTTTGAGGTCCGCGTCTCCATCGACAATCCCGGCGGCGAGCTCAAGGCCAACATGACCGCCAACGCTGAAATCCTTCTCGGCGAACATAAGAACGTGCTCACCGTCCCTGAAAATGCCGTCACCTACGACAACAACAAGCAAGCCTTCGTGGACGTGCCCGATTCTAAAAACAAAGACGGTCTGCGCAAGATTTCCGTCACCGTCGGCCTTTCCAACGGCTCTGTGGTTGAGATTGACAACGGCCTCAAGGAAGGAGAATCCGTCGTTCTGCAGCAATAGTGCGCAGGGCGGAGTACACCACCGAACAGCAGTGTTCGCAATCGCACACTCTCTCTGCCGCACCCAGAAAAATTGCCCACGCAGATGTCGGATTCTCACACCCTATTTCAATCCTGGCTTTGGCAGTTCACATGCTTCGCACCGGGTCAACAGTGGCTTTCGCAATTCGCTTTCGCCATTCATCGCACGAATCGAGGAGCACCATGAAGCGTCTTTCCATTCTTGCGGCAGCAGTCCTGGTCCTCGTGGCACTTCCCGCCTTCGCCGCGGAAGCCACCTTCGACCGCACCCTCTCTGTCAATGGACGCGTCGATCTCTCCATCTCCACAGGCTCAGGGCACATCCATCTCACGCAGGGGCCGGACAATCAAGTCCACGTCTTCGGTCGGGTCCGCTCCTCCTGGAGCGCAAACGACGATATGGTCCGCCAAATCGCCGCCCACCCGCCCGTCGAACAGACCGGAAGCATCATCCGCATCGGATACCACTACCGCAATCTCCACAACATCAGCATCGAATACGATATTGAGGCCCCGGCCAATGCCTTCCTGCAGGCCGGCTCGGGCTCCGGCGACATCGCGGACAATGGCGTCGGTGACAACGCCAAACTCACCACCGGCTCCGGCAGCATCCATGCCACCGGGCTCCACGGCGGTTTCTATCTCAGCACCGGCTCCGGCGATATCTCCGCCGAACAGACCGGTTCCGGCGATGTGCAGGCGCACACCGGCTCCGGAACCATCGATTTGCATGACATCCACGGCGCGCTGCGGGCCGGCACCGGCTCCGGAGACATCAAAATCTCAGGCTCGCCAACCGATCCATGGCATCTGCACACCGGCTCCGGCTCCATTGAGCTCTGGCCTGGCGGCACAGGCTATGACCTCGACGCCTCCACCGGCTCCGGATCCATTCATTCAGATCAGGAGATGATGACCCACGGCGAGAACAACCGCCATCATCTTCGCGGAAGCGTCCATGGCGGTGGTCCCGGCGTCCGGCTTGAAACCGGCTCCGGCGACATTCGCATTCACTAGCGGCTCGCGGCACACTGTATGGCCGCTCACAAGGTCGTTCCTCAAGGCGAGGCCAGTTCGCAAAGGCTCCATGGGAGGCCTCGCCTTCTTTTTTCTCTCTTCCCTCCCCAGCAACTGCCTCCTCCTCATGCGTCATACTGGTCAGGTCCCCATGGCCGGCCTCCCCAAAGTGGAACTGCATCTGCACCTCGACTGCTCGCTGAGCTATGCGGTCGTCTCGCGCCTTGCCCCGTCCATCTCCCGCACCGAATTTGACGCCGAATTCATCGCGCCCCGGCAGTGCTCCAGCCTCGCCGACTTTCTGCTGCGCGCACCGCGCGGCTTCCAGCTTATGCAGACGCGCGAGGCCCTCGATCTCGTCACCGCAGACCTCTTCGCCCAGCTCCAAGCCGACAATGTCCTTTACGCGGAAATCCGATTCGCCCCGTTGCTCCACCTTCTCGGCGGGCTCTCGCCGGTAGAGGTCGTCGCCGCCGTCGATCGCGCCACCGAGCGCTCCATCGCCGCCACCGGCATCCAGGCCCGCCTCATTCTCTGCACCCTGCGCCACTTCTCACCTGAGCAAAGCCTCCAGACCGCGCATCTCGTCCATCAATTCCAGGGCTCGCGCGTCGTCGCGCTCGATATCGCGGGCGACGAGGCCGGCCACTCCATTCACGCGCACATCCCCGCTTTTCAATTCGCCATCGAACACGGCCTCGCCCGCACCGCCCACGCCGGCGAAGCCGGCGGCGCAGCCAGCGTGTGGGAAACTCTGCGCGCCTTTCAGCCCTCTCGCATTGGCCACGGCGTGCGTAGTGCGGAGGACCCCGCGCTCGTCGACCATCTCCGCACCGGACGCATTCATCTCGAAGTCTGTCCGACCAGCAACGTGCAAACCCGCTGTTGCGCCGACTACGCCAGCCATCCCGTCGACGCGCTCTACCGCGCCGGCGTTTCTCTCGGCATCAATACGGACGCGCGCACCATCACCAACATCACGCTCGAGCAGGAATACGCCCGTCTCCGCGAGCATTTCGCCTGGACCGACTCCGATTTCCTCGCCTGCAATCGCGAAGCCCTCCGCGCCGCGTTCCTGCCGGACTCAGATCGCCAGTCGCTGCTCGTGCGCCTTGCCGAGTGACCTGCCTCATTCCTCTCCCATTACACTAGCGACATGATCCGCGTCCTCCGCCCGCTGCCGGTCGAATCCCTCAAGCTCCTCGTCTTTGACCTCGACGGCACGCTCATCGATTCCGCGCAGGACCTTTGCAACAGCCTCAACGCCACGCTTGTCCACTTCGGCCGCTCCGCTCTGCCCGATGAAACCATTGCCGGCTTCATCGGCGACGGGGCGCTCCTGCTCGTCAGCCGCGCTCTCGAACCTGAAAATCCCGAATCCACCCATCCGGAGTTCCTCGCCCGCGCCCACCAGTTCTTCCTCGACTACTATCGCGAGCACAAGCTCGACTGCACCTACGCCTATGATGGCGTCGTCGAAGCCCTGCATGCGCTCCGCACCATCCACGACCAAACGAGCGCGGATTCACCCGGAGTGCCCCAGCGCTCAATGGCCGTGCTCACCAACAAGCCCGTCCGCCCCGCGCAGGCCATCTGCCAGGCCCTCGGCCTCGCCCCGTTCTTCCTCAATATTTATGGCGGCAACAGCTTCTCCTCAAAGAAGCCCAACCCCGAAGGCTTATTCGCACTGATGCAGGAAGCCGGCGCAAACCCTGAGCAAACCGTCATGATTGGCGACAGCCAGGTCGATATCCAAACCGCCCGCAACGCCGGAGCCTGGTCCATCGGCTGCACTTTCGGCCTCGCCCCGGAGCGCCTACTGTCCATTCCGCCGGATATTCTGGTTGACTCGCCCGCTGAATGGACCACGGCCCTCACCGCCACACAGCAGCCCGTCGAGCTGTAGCCCTCTCAAGGTCGCGCGCCGCTCCAGACCTGTGAGCGCAATCAAAGGTTGTCGGTTCGGAAACGTTTTCAGATTTCTGCGTCCCAGGTTCCCTCCAGCGCGTCCAAACAAATGTCGGACTCTGCGCTCGCGCAGTCTGCTTTGCAAGCAATCGAATTCCAGCCTTCGTCCCCAACCGTTCTGGAGAATCGGCCTCATGCGTTTATTCGTTTTCACTTTGCTCGTCACTATGCCTCTCTCGGCCCTCGCCTGCAATCCATCACACGCCACTCCGCCCGCGCCTCCCTCCATCAGCGGCGTCATCTCCGATCCCACCGGGGCCATTGTTCCCGGCGCCGAAATCCAGCTCGTCACCCCCTCCGGCAGCGTGGAAGGCAGCGCCCAATCGGCCGGCGACGGCAGTTTTCATCTCGCCGCTCCCGCCTCAGGCCAATACACCCTCGTCGTCTCCGAGCCCGGCTTCCAGACCATCCAGCGCCCCATCGTCCTTCCCGCTGCAGCCGCATCCGTCAGCGCGGCTACGCCCCGGGCGCTTTTCGCGCCGCTGCACATCATTCTTCCCATCGCCGCCGTCGCCACCAGCATCCACGTCTCGGCAGACAGCCAGGAGGACCTCACCACTTCCAGCGACAACCACGACTCCTCCGTGCTCACCTCCGAAGACCTGAAATCCCTGCCCATCTTCGACAACGATTACGCCACCGCCATGAGCGCTTTCATGGACGATAGCGCCGCCGGCACCGGCGGCTCCGGCCTCATTGTCGATGGCGTCGAATCCGACCACCCCGCCGTCTCTGCCTCCGCCGTCAAGGAAGTCCTCATCAATCAGGACCCCTACACCGCGCAGTACTACTGGCCAGGGCGCGGCCAGATGGAAATCATTACCAAGTCCGCTGCCGACCACTTCCACGGCGAGTTCAACTTCTACTTCCGCGACTCGGCGCTGAACGCCCAGAACGCTCTTGCTCCCTCCAAGCCATTTGAGCAGCGCCGCATCTTCGAAGGCCATCTCACCGGCCCCATCTTCTTCCTGCCCAGGAGCGGCTTCCTCACCTCTTTCAACCGCGCCGATGAAGACCTTGACTCGGTCGTGAGCGCAACCGTAGAGCCCACCTCCTCCGATCCCTCCGGACTCCTGCTGGCCAACGTCCCCTCGCCCAATCACAACACTGACTTCAGCTTTCGCGTCGCACACCAGTTCGGCGACAGCAACTCCGCCTACGCGCAGTACAGCTACCACGACTGGACCGGCCAGAATCAGGGCGTCGGCGGCCAGACCCTGCAGGATGCCGGCTCGAACGGCCACTGGCATGAGGACAACCTCGTCCTCCATCTCGATTCCACCCTCTCCGCGGTCATGCTCAACCAGTTCTCCGTTGTTGCCCAGCGCGCGACAGACAGCAACACGGACGCCGTAGAAGCCCCGCGCCTCTACGTCTCCGGCGATTTCACCGGCGGCTCGGCGCAAAACGACTCCTCTGGCACCGAATACAACTTCCGCGTCTTTGACCGCGCCACCTGGACCCGAGGCCGCCATCTCGTCAAAGCCGGCATCGGCATTCCTCACATCGCCCGCCGCGCCTTTGACGACCACACCAATGAGCTCGGCAGTTACACCTTCGCACCAACCCTCGACTCCAGCGGCAACGTCCTTCAGACCGCGCTCCAGAACTACGCCAACAATCTCCCCTCCGCCTTTTCGCAGAACACCGGCGATTCCCACTTCATCTATCACCAGCAGGAGATGGGCGCCTTCATCCAGGACGAGTGGAAAATCACCGACTCCTTTGCCATCACGCCCGGCCTGCGCTATGACTGGCAAAACTTCCTCGCCACCCGCCGCCTCGGCTTCTCGCCCCGCTTCTCCTTCGCCTGGATTCTCAACAAGGCCTCCAAAACCGTGGTGCGTGGCGGCGGCGGCATCTACTATGACCGCTTCGGCTCCGGGCCGCTGCTCGATCTGGCCCGTTATGAGAACGCGCGACGCCGTTCCATCCAGGTTTCTCTCGACCCCTCCCAGCTCCCCTCCACAGGCTGCGTACCCATCACCGACTGCACCACACCCGCCGAGCAGCCGCCCAACTACACCCAGCTCGCCCCCGACGCAAAAATCCCCTATCAAATGCAGTACGGTCTCTCCATCGAACGCCAGGTTGGCGAGCGCGCCTCCGCCGTCGTCAGCGTCTACTCGGCACGCGGCATGCACGCCTTTCGCTCCGTCGATATCAACGCCCCCACGCTCGCGTCCGGTTACACCACCCGCCCCAACCCCTCCATCGGCATGGTTCGCCAGATGCAGTCCGCCGGCTTTTGGGATGGCAATGGCCTCGACGTCTCCTTCCGCGGCCGCGTCAACAAATACTTCACCGGCTTCGGACGCTACACCTGGTCCCACTACTCCTCGAACACCGACGGCATCGGCTGGTTCCCGCAGAACCAGTCGGCGCCCAACGACGAGTGGGCCCGCGCACGCTGGGACCAGCGCCAGCGCCTGGGACTTTACGCCATGATCAATCGCGAAAGCCTCTTCAACCTCGCCGCCGGCATCTTCGCCAACACCGGTCGTCCCTGGACCGTCCTCACCGGCACGGACGAATACGGCGACAACCTCTTCAACACGCGCCCCGACGGCGTGCCCCGCAACACTGAGTCCAACCCGACTTACGTTGACCTCGACCTCCGCTGGGGCCACGAGTTCCACTTCACCCCCAACAAGGCCGATGAGTCGCCGCAGGTCGGCGTCTCCGCCGGAGCCTTCAACCTCCTCAACCATCCCAACGCCGGATATATCGACCCCGTGCAAACCTCGCCCACCTTTGGCAAGGTCACCTCGGTCGACGCGCCCCGCCGCCTCCAGATGGGCATGCGCCTCGAGTTCTAGACAACATCGAAAGCTCCCGAAAAAGGCGATCGAGGTACTCCGAAAAAGAATCGGAACCGTCTAATGAAAAAGAATCGGAACCGTCTAATCCAGACAAAAACTACGAATTGCGCCTGAGGAGGAGAATCGCGATGCCAAAACTCACAGTGCTCGTTCGACTCTGTGCATTTCTTGCATGCAGCTCGGTCCTCGCCGTCGCCGCCACGCCCTCCTTCACTGTTTCGGCCACCGCCACCACCATGCCCACCAGCGGTTTTGGCGCCGTGCCCATCACCCTCACCTCGGTCAACTCCTATTCCGGCACCATCAGCGCCACCTGTGTCCCTGCCAATCCTCCAGCGGGAGCCCTGTTGCCCATCTGCGGATCGCCTCTGCCACGGGCTTACCAGCTTGCCGCAAACAGCTCCACAACAGGCACCATCCCCCTTGAGCCTTCCCCCTATCCCATTGCCGCAGCCCGATTGCATACCTCCGGATTCGGCGGCGCAGCCGGCCTGGTGCTGGGCGCCGGGTTTCTCTTCGGATTCACGCGCCGCCGCCGCGCACGGCGCTGGCTCACCCTGTCCCTGTTGGCCTTCGGCACCTTCGCGGGCATGGCGGGCATCAGCGCCTGCGGAGGCAACAGCGGCACATTCCTCACACCCGGAACCTACTCCTATACCGTCACCGCCACCGACGTAAACACCAGCGATACAGCAACCACCACGGTCAACATCACCGTGCCTCGTGGCGTTCCCACCACTCAGTAAGGGCTTTATCCGGCAACTCGTTACACCCTCCGCGGGTCTTTGCCGCCGGGTCGCTCAGACTCCGCCGGAGGAACAAGTCCCCCCCCGCGGCCGGGGTAAGCTTGGGTCCAATCCGGCAAAACCCGGTCACTTTGCCGGAACTTTCCCTTTGGCCGCCGCGTACAGCCAAAAGAGGGATCATGAAACTCAAGACCTTCCTCGTGCCTGCCCTGCTCCTCGCCGTTCTGGCTCTCGTCGCCACGCCCGCTCACGCAGACCGCGACGCCGTGCAGTTCGGCAGCGACATCCACGTCGCCCCCGGCTCATCTGTCCATGACGCCGTCTGCTTCTTCTGCAGCGTTGACGCCCAGGGCCCCGTCGAACACGACATCGTCGTCTTCTTCGGCGATGTGCACGTCCACACCCTAGCCAATCACGACATCGTCAACTTCTTCGGCGACATCCAGGTCGACAACAACGCCACCGTCTCGCACGACGTGGTCAGCTTCTTCGGCGGCGTCCGCCTCGGCGACAACGCCTCCATCGGCAATGACATGGTGGTCATGTTCGGCTCCATCCGCGCCGCAGCCTCCGCCACCATCGCCGGCAACCGCGTCTTCCAGCCCTTCTGGATCCTTCTCATTCCCCTCTGCATCCTCGGCGGCATCATTTACGCCATCGTCTGTGGCGTGCGCGGCTGCCGCAACCGCGGCTACTACCCCTATCCCATGCCTCCGCCGCCTCCCGGCCCGCCCGCGCCTCCTGTTCAGTCCTAATCAATCCGCTGATTGCGGCCTAGTACTCTGGGTGCATGGCCACCGATCCCGCCCTCGCGGGCACCCCCCTCCGCATCGTCCTCGCCGGTGGCAGCGGTCAAGTGGGTCAGGCCCTCGCGCGCCACTTCCAGCAGCACGGCCATCACGTTCTCATCCTCACGCGCGGCCCCTACACCGCCCCGTGGCACACCGTTCACTGGGACGGCCTGAACCCCGGCCCCTGGGTTGAGGCTCTCGACGGCGCCGACGTCTGCATCAACCTCGCCGGCCGCAGCGTCAACTGCCGTTACACGCCCGCCAATCGCCGCGCGATCTATGACTCCCGCATCGGCACCACGCGCCTGCTCAATCAAGTCATCGCCAATCTCGAAAACCCGCCCCGCGTCTGGCTCAACGCCTCCACTGCCACCATCTATCGCCACGCCCTTGACCGCGAGATGGACGAGGCCACCGGCGAGCTCGGCGGCAATGAGCACGGCGCGCCCTCCACCTGGAACTTCTCCATCCGCGTCGCCAAAGACTGGGAGTCCGCCTTCTTTGAAACCCCCACGCCGCGCACCCGCAAAGTCGCGCTCCGCTCGGCCATCACTTTCAGCCCCACCCATGGCAACCCCTTCGCCATCCTCTCCAACCTCGTCCGCCTCAGCTTCGGCGGCAGCCAGGGCAACGGCCGGCAATACGTCTCCTGGATTCACGAGTCCGATTTCGCCCGCGCCATTCTCTTCCTCATCCAGCGCGACGACTTCACCGGCCCCGTCAATCTCGCCTCGCCCAATCCGCTCCCCAATCGCGAGTTCATGGCCGCTCTGCGCGAGGCCTGGAACGTCCCCAACGGCATCCCCGCGCCCCGCCCGCTGCTCGAGCTCGCAACCTTCTTCCTCCGCACAGAAACCGAGCTCGTCCTCAAGAGCCGCCGCGTCGTTCCCGGACGCCTGCTCGCTGCCGGTTTCCAATTCGAATTTCCCTTCTGGCCCCACGCCGCGGAGGATCTCGTCCGCCAGTGGCGCCTGCATTACCGTTAACGCCTCTCCCGCTTCCGGGGATTACAATCACTGCTACGTTTTCCCGCGCCCGGGCATCCGGCTGCCAGGCGTCCTTCGCTGCACAACTTGACCGCATCCAGTCCCTTAAGGAGATGCAATGCTGAAAAAGCGCTGGGTCAAAATCACTGTCGGTTCCGTCGCCGTACTCCTCATCCTCATTGTTGCGGCGCCCTTTCTTGTAAACGGCGACGCCTTCCGCCCCGCAATCACCGGCCAGCTCTCCACCGCGCTCGGCCGCCAGGTCTCCCTCGGCCATCTCAGCTTTTCGCTCCTGCGCGGCAGCCTTGTTGCCAACAACATCTCCATCGCCGACGACCCCGCCTTCAGCAACACGCCCTTCCTGCAGGCCAAATCTCTTTCCATCGGCGTCGAAGTCCTTCCCTTGCTCTTCCACCACAGCCTCCACGTCACGCGCCTCACCATCGATACACCCTTCATTCACCTCATCCACGCCGACAACGGCCGTTGGAACTTCTCCTCGCTCGCAACGGCAAACTCGAATTCCGCCGGCCAAAAGCCCTCCTCACTGCCGGACCTCACCGTCGGCAAGCTCCAGATCAAGGACGGCAGCGCCACCGTCTCTTCCCTGCCCGCCGTCGGTCAGCCCTTCACCTATTCCGGCATCAATTTCACCGTCCGCGAGCTCTCCTTCCTCAAGTCCTTCCCATTCGAGCTTTCCGCTTCACTCCCCGGCTCGGGATCGCTCAAGCTCACCGGCTCCGCCGGACCGCTCAATCAAACCAACGCCGCCGACACGCCCTTCAATGCCTCGCTCTCTCTCAAGAACTTTGATCCCATCGCCTCCGGTGTGGTCGATTCCAGCACCGGCATCACCATGAATGTCGATCTCAACGCGCAGCTTGACTCCAACGGCTCCACGCTCAACGGCAGCGGCAGCATCCAGGCCGCGCATCTCAAGCTGGCCCGCACCGGCTCTCCTTCGCCTCAGCCCGTCCGCGTCGATTTCGCCCTCACCAACAATCTCGCAGCCCGTACCGGCCGCATCTCTGACCTCACCATCCACGCAGGAAGCGTCGCCGCGCAGGTCACCGGCGGCTTCCAGCTCCAGCCGCATGTCGTCGTGCTCGATCTCCACCTGGCCGCGCCCAATCTTCCCATCGATCAGTTCGAGGAACTTCTACCAGCCTTCGGCGTCACCCTCCCCAGCGGCTCCTCGCTCAAGGGCGGAACCCTCACCGCCAATCTCTCCGTCAGCGGGCCCGCCACGGCCACCTCCATCGCCGGCCCCATTGAAATCGACAACACCACCCTCGCCGGCTTCGACCTGGGCTCAAAGATCCAGGGCCTTAACCCCTTCGGCGGCACCGGCAAGGGCACCAACATTCAAACCCTCAAAACCACCGTCAATTCCACGCCGCAGATGACCCAGTTCTCCGGCATTTACGGCAACCTGCCCCAGCTCGGCACTGCCACCGGCAGCGGCACCGTTTCGCCCGCCGGCAATCTCAACTTCCAAATGGTCGCCACCCTCAGCTCCAACAACGCCGTCGGCGCTGTCGCCAATCAGGCCTCGAATGCCGTACACAGCCTCATCGGCGGTTTTCTCCATTCCAAATCCAAGCCCGCCGCCTCCACCGTCAGCCACGGTATTCCCCTCACCATCACCGGCACCGCCCAAAAACCCTCCATCCGCGCCAATCTCAAGGCCATGTTCAAGTAGTCATCCCTCAAATCCTGCCGCTCGTCTTTCTTCG
The DNA here is from genome assembly GCA_049678625.1 of Occallatibacter sp. Taxonomy (GTDB): domain Bacteria; phylum Acidobacteriota; class Terriglobia; order Terriglobales; family Acidobacteriaceae; genus Telmatobacter. The sequence goes on from JBAUEO010000060.1 coordinate 52,047, forward strand.
CGCGGCAGGAATCCTCAATCCACTCCCTTGCACCTTTCCGCCCTCTCATGAATCCAAATCAGCACAGGAGATTCTTCCCTTCTGGCTCAGAAAATCGCATTCATCACCGGCGGAAACCGCGGCCTCGGTTTCCAGACCGCTCTTGATCTCAAGGATTCAGGCGCAAAGGTCGTCATCGGCTCGCGCGACAGCAAACAGGGCGAGGAAGCCGTCGCCAAACTTCGCGCCGCCGGCGTTGACGCCGACGCGCTCACCTTCGACGTGACAAAACCCGCCGACCACAAGGCCGCCTTCGACTACTTCAACTCCAAGTACGGCCGCCTAGACATCCTCATCAACAACGCCGGCATCGCCGCCGGAGGCTTCCCCGCAACCGGCCCGGTTCACTCGGTCGCCGAAGTCCCCGAGGAAACCCTCCGCCGCGTCTTCGAGACCAACTTCTTCGCGCCCATCGCCCTCACCCGCGCCCTGCTGCCGCTGCTCAAAAAGAGCCCCGAGGGCCGCATCGTCAATCTCTCCAGCCTGCTCGGCTCGCTCAGCCTCCACGCTGACCCCAAATCCCCCATCTACCACGCCAAATCCTTCGCCTACGACGCCTCCAAAACCGCCCTCAACGCCTTCACCGTCCATCTGGCATACGAGTTGCGCGACACCGGCATCAAGGTCAACTCCGCGCATCCGGGCTGGGTTAAAACCGACATGGGAGGCGATCAGGCGCCCATGGAGCTGAGCGAAGGCGGCAAAACCAGCGCCGCGCTTGCCACCCTCCCGGCCGACGGCCCCACCGGCGGCTACTTCCACATGGGCAAGCCGATTCCCTGGTAATCTGCATCCGCGCGGGATCCCCATCGGCTCCCACGCAATCGAACTGCACAATGCGATTTACTTCCTGGCGATGATGCCCGGCGAGCACCACTGCGCGATTAAGACGCGTTCGTCCTCCGCCAGCCGCCGCATTTCTTCCACAATGCCCTTCAATTCGTCCTCTGTGGCCACGCCCGTCCCTGCGATAACCGGCACGGCTTCGGCAAAGGTGAGCTCCCACAGTCGCTTCCCCGCGCCGCTCAGATAGGCGGGGCATTCCAACCGAACCTCAACGGAATCAAACCCTGCACCCACCGCATCCGCGGGCAATCGCTCTCCGTAGTTGTAATCCACGCCCAGTTCCGCCCCCGCCAGCAGACTAATCTCTATCGAACGCGAGACCGCACGGGACTCAGGCCGGCAAAAAGTGCCTGAGAGTCTCAGGTCCTGACAGACCAGCGCGCCGCCCGGTTTAAGCACTCGGTAAACTTCGCGGAGCACTTTTGCGGGTTCGGTCAGATGACACAACAAGAACCGAATATGCACCAGGTCAAAGCTCTCGTCAGGGAAGCCGGTCTCGTAAGCGCTGGCATCGATGTAGTCGATAGGCAGATGCTCGCACTTGGCGCAGTGCCGTTTCGACACAACGAGTTGATCTGGATTGACATCGGCCGCCACCACTGTGCCCGTTGGTCCCACCTGGCTCGCCATCCAGCACGATACGGCGCCGATGCCGCAGGCCAGGTCCAGCGCGCGCATGCCTGGGCCCAGTCCGGCATCCTGAAGCATCTTGCGCGTGGAAGGTCCAAACACCTTATCAAGCAGCCGCAGTCTCTCGGCCGCGTCGTTCCCTGTGCCAAGCACGTACACATCTGTCGCAGTGCCCTTTGCGCCTTCAGCCATAGGTCCCGCCCTTCGCAGCGGACAAACGTTCGCTACACGCCTTCGCCAGATTCTTCAGTTGCTTTGGGGAATCGCCTTCGGGGGAAGGAGAAGTATAGTGCTGAGACCCTGAGCCGAAAATCAAAAAAGATATGAGCCGTAAATCTTCGCCTAATCTTCGCCATTCTGTTAGAATCCGGTCATGGACTTTCAGCTCGTCACCTCTTACAAGCCCCGCGGTGACCAGCCCCGAGCCATTGACGAGCTCGTCAGCGGCCTCGCCGCCGGCGACAAGCATCAAGTCCTGCTCGGCGTCACCGGCTCCGGCAAAACCTTCACCATGGCCAAGGTCATTGAGCAGACCAACCGCCCCGCCCTCATCCTGGCCCACAACAAGACCCTCGCCGCGCAGCTCTATCACGAGTTCAAGCAGTTCTTCCCTGGGAACGCCGTCGAATACTTCGTCAGCTATTACGATTACTACCAGCCGGAGGCCTACATTCCCGCCGGCGACCTCTACATCGAGAAGGAAGCCACCATCAACGAGGAGCTCGACAAGCTCCGCCTCTCGGCCACCCGCTCCCTCTTTGAGCGCCGCGACGCCATCATCGTCAGCTCTGTCAGTTGCATTTATGGCCTCGGCTCGCCTGAGGCCTACTTCGGCATGCTGCTGCTACTTGAAAAAGGTCAGCGCATCAGCCGCAAAGACATCACCCGCCGCCTCGTCGAAATCCTCTATGAGCGCAACGACACCGATTTCCGCCGCGGCACCTTTCGCGTCCGCGGCGATGTCATCGAGGTCTACCCCACCTACGATGAATCCGCCTATCGCATCGAGCTCTTCGGCGACGAAATCGATTCCCTCTCGCAAATCGATCCTCTCTTCGGCACCGTCAAGCAGAAGTACGCGCGACTGCCCATCTACCCCAAAAGCCATTACGTCGTGCAGCCCGAGCGCAAAGCCGAGGCCATCGATTCCATCATTGCCGAACTCAGCGAATGGGTCGCGCATCTTGAGGCCGAAGGCCGCATGGTGGAGGCCCAACGCGTCCATCAGCGCACCCGCTTCGATCTTGAAATGATCAAGTCCATGGGCTACTGCCACGGAATCGAGAATTACTCGCGCCACTTCAGCGGCCGCCTGCCCGGCGAAGCCCCGCCCACCCTGCTCGATTACTTTCCCCGCGACTTCGTCCTCTTCGTGGATGAAAGCCACGCCTCCATTCCCCAGGTCCACGGCATGTGGTTCGGTGACCGCAGCCGCAAGCAGAACCTCGTCGATTACGGCTTCCGCCTGCCCTCGGCCATGGACAACCGCCCGCTCAAATTCGAGGAGTTCGAGAACCGCGTCGGTCAGGCCATTTACGTCTCCGCCACGCCCGGCCCGTACGAGCTCACGCGCTCGGCCGGCGTCGTCATTGAACAAGTCATCCGTCCCACCGGCCTCGTCGATCCCGAAGTTGAAGTCCGCCCTGTCAAAGGCCAGATTGACGATCTCCTCGCCGAAATCCGCGACCGGGCGAAGCGCGGAGAGCGCGTCCTCGTCACCACCCTCACCAAACGCATGGCCGAAGATCTCGCCGGCTACTACACCGAGGTCGGCGTCCGCTGCCGCTATATGCACTCGGAGATCGAAACCCTTGAGCGCGTCAAGCTCCTCGCCGGCCTGCGCAAAGGCGAGTTTGACGTCCTCATCGGAATCAATCTCCTCCGCGAGGGCCTCGATCTGCCTGAAGTCTCCCTCGTCGCCATCCTCGATGCGGACAAGGAAGGCTTCCTCCGCTCCACCGGTTCGCTCATCCAAACCATGGGCCGCGCCGCGCGCCACATTGAGGGTCGCGCCATCCTTTACGCCGACCGCGTCACCGATTCCATGCGGCAGGCCATCGGCGAGACCGACCGCCGCCGCGACATCCAGCGCGCCTTCAACGAGGAGAATGGCATCACCCCGCAGTCCATCATCTCGCAGGTCGATATGGGCCTCGCGCAGATCCTTCGCGCCGAATACGGCGAGGCCCTCGAAGAAGAAGCTGCCACGATGCCCGAGTTCCGCACCCAGGCCGAAGTCGAAGAATATATCGCCAAACTCGAAAGCGACATGCGCAACGCCGCCCGGCAATTTGAATTTGAAAAGGCCGCCCGCCTCCGCGACACCATCAGAGAACTGCGCGAAAAGGAATTCCTCTTCGGCTAGCCGCTCCCATCGAGTCACCCCATTCCCACGCTGCAGGCAACCGCTCGCCACCAGCCGTCATCGTAGCTCTTAAGTCGGGGAAGTGGACTGCAAGAGAGAGTCGGAAAGGGCTCCGGGCATTCAGGGCTAATGACAAAGATTCTACTGGTGGACAATGACCCTCTTCAGGCGTCCGTGCGCAAATCCATTCTGGAGGAACGATTCCAGGATGTGTTGCGGGTAGCCGATCCTGCCGAGGCGTTCTGCATGCTTGAGCAGCCGCAATTTGCCGGCCATCTCGGCCTCGTCATCGCTGGGCCGCACATGTCCGGCATGACCGCTCCCGCCTTTATTGCCGAGCTCCATGCCCGACTGCCCCAGGTTCCTGTGCTCATCCTCGGCGGCGACACTGATTCCCCGTCTCCTGCCGCTTCTCAGAGCGTGCGCTTCCTTCCCCGCCCCTTCGCCTCTGAGGAAATGCTTGCCCTGGCCAGCCAGCTCATGGCCCAGCACACCCTCTAGCTTTCTCTGCTTTTTGCGGGTTTTGCCGCCGCCTCCATCGCAAGTCTGAGGTGGATCACACCGGCAGCGTCTATCATTAAAGGCGAAAATCTTTTCGCTGGGATCCCCGCCCCAGGGGCGTCACGCCGGCGTGGGAAAATTGTGTTGGAGTCCTAATGGCATTATTTGGTAGCTTTGCCCTGATCATTGCTCTGGCCTTGGCTGCGTGGAATCTCCTAGCCGGCGCCGTTGCCCTGCGCCTCATTGCCACCGGCCACCCGGCGCCCATCTCACCGGAGCGCCTGGCAGACACCGCACGCCGCGCCGGCATCGCCGGCTTCATTGCGGTCACTGCCGCCGCCTGCGCCCTGGTCTACGCCGCCTTCACCAACGACTTCTCCGTCACTTACATTCTCGAGCACTCCAATCGCGCCCTGCCCGCGCCCTACAAATTCGCGGCGCTCTGGAGCGGCCAGGAAGGCTCGCTTCTGTTCTGGGCCTGGCTCCTCGCCGCCTACGGCTTCGTCCTCCGCCTCACCCATCACAAAGACGTCAAGCTCTACGCCTACGCCGGAACCATCCTCGCCGGCATCCAGTTCTTCTTCCTCGCCGTCATCAACTTCGCCGCGCCGCCCTTCGCGCTCCTCCGCGGCGCGGTACCGCCGGACGGCAACGGCCTTAATCCGCTCTTGCAATATCCTGAGATGGTTATCCATCCGCCGATGCTTTATCTGGGCTACGTCGGCTTCTCCATTCCCTTCGCCTTCGCCCTCGGCGCGCTCATGATGCGCTACCCCGGCGAAAAATGGATTAAAATCACCCGCGGTTGGACCATGGTTGCCTGGCTCTTCCTCACCTGCGGCATCTTCCTCGGCATGCATTGGGCGTACGCAGTCCTGGGCTGGGGTGGGTACTGGGGCTGGGACCCGGTTGAGAACGCGAGCTTCATGCCCTGGCTCACCGGCACCGCCTTTCTCCACTCCGTCATGATGCAGGAGCGCAAGGGAATGATGAAGACCTGGAACGTCTGGCTCATCTTCTCCACCTTCCTGCTCTCCATCCTCGGCACGCTGCTCACCCGCGCCGGCCTGGTCAGCTCCGTCCACGCCTTCGCCAAATCGCCCATCGGCGACTGGTTCGTCACCTTTCTGCTCATCGTGCTTGCCGTCTGCATCTTCACTTACATCCTGCAGCGCGACCACCTGAAAAGCGAGCAGCGCGTCGAATCCCTCGTCAGCCGCGAGTCCAGTTTCCTCTTCAACAATCTCGTCCTGCTCGCGGCCTGCTCGCTGATTGTCTTGGGCACGCTTTTCCCCATCATCTCCGAATACGTGCAGGGATCCAAGGTCACCATCGGCCCGCCGTATTACAACAGCTTTGCCATTCCCATCGGCCTCTTCCTGCTCTTCCTCACCGGCGTCGGACCGCTCCTGCCCTGGCGTTCCACCTCCATGCGCTCCATCCGCCGCAACTTCATTCTGCCCTCCATCGCGCTTTGGGGCACCGCGATTCTCTGCCCCTTCGTCGGCGTCCACCCCTGGCACAACGGCAAATTCAACATCGGACAGTTCTACGCGCTGATCGCTTTCTCGCTTGCCGCCGGCGTCCTCACCGCAATCTTTTCTGAGTACATCCGCGGCGCAAACGTCATCGCCAAACAGACCCGCCGCAACATCGTCTCCTCCATGGTGCTGCTGGTCCGCCGCAACACCCGGCGCTACGGCGGCTACTTCGTTCACATTGGTGTCGTCATCGTCATTCTTGGCCTCGCCGGCTCCGCGTTCAACCGCAGCCAGGAGGCCGAGATCTCCGTTGGCAGCACCCTCGCCATCGGCCCTTACACTCTCCGCTGCGTCGGCTTCACCCAGGACTCGAACAACAACTACGACTCTAATTACGCCATCCTCGGTGTCTACCGCGCCGGCAAAAAGCTCTTCGAAATGACGCCCGAAAAGCGCGTCTACCACGTCAGCGGCCAGCCCGAGACCCGCGTCGCCATTCACTCCGTCCCCGGCTGGGACCTCTACGTCGTCTTCGAGGGCACCAATCCCACCACCGGCAATCCCATCATCAAGGCCTTCCTCAATCCCCTCGTAAGCTGGATCTGGGCCGGAGTCCTGCTCGTCATCATCGGCACCTTCATCGCTCTGGTGCCCAACCTCTCGCCAGCCACCGCCGCGCTGCGCATTTCGGCACAGCAGCCCGCCTCCAATGAGCCAGCGCTGAAGGGAGGCGACTGATGGCCGCCACTTTTCGTATCCGCTTCTTCGCCAAAACCGCGCAGGCGCTTCTGCTAGCCGTGGTGGTCTGCTTCTCTCTCGGCGCAACCAACGCCACCCAGCGCTACAACAATCTCAGCCATCGCCTCATGTGCACCTGCGGTTGCAATGAGCTTCTCGGCGAGTGCAACCACGTCGGCTGCACCGCCTCCACGCAGGAAAATGCCGAGCTCCGCGCCGACATCGCCCAGGGCATGTCCGACAAGGAAATCCTCGCCGCCTTCTCGCGGAATTACGGCCTCACGGTCCTCGCCGCGCCGCCCACCCACGGCTTCAGCCTCGTCGCCTGGATTGCTCCCATTGCCGTCTTCGCTGCCGCGCTCCTTGGAACCATCCTGCTCGTGCGCCAGTGGTCGGTCGGCAAAACCCAGCTCGCCGCGCAGCCAGCAGACCCCCACATGGACGCACTGCGCGAAAAAATCCGCCGCGAAACCGATTCCGGCAACGACGGAGGCCAATAAACCATGACTGAAACCCAGGGAACCATCGCCGGCATCATGCTCGCTCTCGCTCTCGCCGTGTACGTCTTCTGGCCGGAGAACGTCTTCGCCAGCCAGCGCCAGAAAACCCGGCTCGATTACCTCTTCGAGCTCAAGGACCAGCTCTACGAAAACCTGCGCGACCTCAATTTCGAGTTCCGTGCCGGAAAATATCCCGAAGAAGATTTCGCCGCCCAGCGCGCTCTGCTTGAAAATGAAACCGCCCAGGTGCTCGCCGAAATCGAACACCTCCAGCAGGCCTAGTCCGCCCGCCGCCATCCCCGACCAACACAAGGATCCTTATCAAGACCATGCGACTGACCCTATTGTCCAGATTGACCCGCGTTCTTCTTCTCGCCTCCGCCTTTGCTGTTCTTTCCTCGGCCGTCCTGGCGCACGCCGCGCCCATCACCGGCACCGTCACCAACAAGACCACCGGCAAGCCCGACGCGGGAGACACCGTCGTCCTGCTCGAGCCCCAGGCCGGCATGTCTGAAGTGGGCCACACCACCACCGACGCGCGCGGCCACTATTCCCTCACCCGCCCCGGCAACAACCCCATGCTCATCCGCATCACCCACCAGGGAGCGGAAACCTTCGCCGCCGCGCCCGAGGGCGACTCACCCACCGACATCAACGTCTACGACGTCTCCGCCAAGGTCACCGGCGTTTACATTGAAGCCGACGTCATCGAGATCGAAGCCGCCAACGGCCAGCTCTCCGTCACGGAGCGCTACTTCGTCCACAACACCAGCAAGCCGCCGCGCACCGAGTGGAGCGCGAAGACCTTCGAAATCGTTCTCCCCGCCGAGGCCGTCGTGCAGGGCGCGGCCGGCCAGCGCCCCAGCGCCAACAGCCTGCCCACCAGCCTCGTCCTCAAACCCTCCGGTGAAAAGGGCCATTACTTCTTTAACTTCCCCATCGAGCCTGACCAGGCCGACAAGGACACGCTTTTCCAAGTCTCTTATACGCTGGCTTACACAAGCGGCTCCTTCACCTTCCATCCGCAAATGCTCCTGCCCGCGCAGAACGTCGGCGTCCTGCTGCCCAAGAGCATGAGCTTCTCCGCCGGCTCCGGCGCCACCTTCCAATCCGTGCAGGAAGACCCCGGCGTCCAGACCATGGTCGCCCGGAACATTGTCCCCGGCCAGTCTCTGTCCTTCACGGTCGGCGGCTCCGGCTCCATGCCACGCAACAATCAGGCGGACAACGGCGCCTCCGCTGCCGCGCCCAACAACGGCCAGCCCGGCGGCGGCATCGGCGAACCCATCGGCACGCCCGACCCCCTCAGCAAATACAAATGGTGGATTCTCGCCGGCCTCGGCCTCCTGCTCGTCACCGCCGCCGCATTTCTTCTCCGCAAGCAGCCCGGCACAGCCATGGCAGGAGCAGTTCCCGCCCCGGGTGCCGCGCCCGGCCCCGCGTCAGCGGCGTATCCCGCATCTGCCTCGGCGTACATCCCGGCCGCTTCACCAGCCGCCAAAAACGCGGCCCTGCTCAACGCCCTCAAGGAGGAACTCTTCGCCCTCGAAAGCGAAAAGCTCTCCGGAACCCTCCCGCCCGAGGAATATGCCGAGGTAAAATCCGCGCTCGAGGTCGTCCTCAAGCGCGCCCTCAAACGCAACGGCTAGGGCTTCGCCAGCCATTCGTCCGGGTGCGCCATTCATGCGCATTTCGCAGATGAGTGGGAAAGCACAATCCTTACCCAACCCGGTGTCATCCTGAGCGACCGGAGCGTGAGCGCAGGGAGTCGAAGGACCTGCATTTGTTTCTCATGCTTTCTGCCGGGTGCCCCATTCATGCGCGTCCTTTGCACATGAGTAGGATCACAGGCCGGGTATGAGAGCATAGGAAAGTCGTCGGCGTCGCTCGCTTTCCCCAGGCAAAACTCCCGTGCGCCGCACGACCGGGAGCCCGCCCATGAAGACTCTTCTCCGCACTCTCCTCTATCTCGCCCTCATCGTCTGGCTGGGCGCAGAGATTTTCTTCCCCGTCATCGCCAACACCACCTTCGGCGTCCTCGGTTCAGACAAGCACACCGCCGGTACCATCGTCGGCTCGCTTCTGCGCACCCTTCACGGCATCGGCTTCGTTGCCGGCATCGTCCTGCTTGCACTGCTCGCCGTCGCGCCCGCATGGCACATCTTCAAATCCCGCTCCGTCCTCGCGCCCATGATCCTCATCGTCCTCATGCTCGCCGCCACGGCTTATTCGCAGTTCGTCATCATCCCCGCCATGGAGCGCGACCGCATCGCCGCAGGCGGCTCCATCGATCTCGCGGAACCGACCAACCTCGCGGTCGTCGACTTCAACCACCTCCACCACCGCAGCGAGTACGTCGAGGAGTTCATCCTGCTTCTCGGCCTGGCCACCGTGGTCCTCGTCGCCCGCGCCGAATCCACCCGCAGGTGACGAGCCGGTACCCCATTGCGGCATAGTTTCCGAATTGCCGACAATCTGTCCGCAACCGGTTCTTCAAGACTGACCGTTGTACAATCTCCGCTGACAGTGAGTTTCATATTCGCTAATGCCAGAAGGTCTTCCCTATGAGTTGGGGGCTCTTATTCTCGGCGGTCTTCGCTTTAGCATATCTTCTATGGATATGGCGCCGTTATAAGGTATATAGCCGCTTCTGGCGCATTTTGTGCTTAGTCGGATCGATCGGAATCTCGATCTATTTGGCAAGCAGCTACGTCGAAACTCTCCCGTCGCACGACCCTTTACGGACTGTCATAGGACTTGCTACAGACAAGAGCTCGTCGCTCTTTGACCGTTCAGATTCCGAGTTCGTGTTGACTGAAGCCGCAACCGACCGTCGCATAATATGTACGACGGTGATCAATGGACCCTGGGCAAATGAGCCTGTTCGCGCTACTTACGTCGACGATGGCAGGTTAATCCACAGTGTTGTCAGAATCGAGATTCTGAACGGTGCGCAATTCCCCTGGCTCGTTGAGAATGGCCATGTCGGCTGGGTTGGCGTTGCCGAAGCGAAACAAAGACTGCCCTCGTTTGTGATATTTCTTGGTGTCGTTTTCATTGTGGCGGGCGCCTTCGCTCCTACAAAGAGGACGACCGAAATGCAACATCTGGAGGGCAAGATTCCGGAACCATTTAATCGATAACCGCCTAACCAGAAACTGTACCGACCCCTCACCCCGCCCCACCCCCGCCCTTCCTGTAAAATCGAAAAGGTCCCTTCTTGCGCCGTTCAATCCCTCAGGACCCCTTTGGAC
>JBAUEO010000061.1:0-509083 GCA_049678625.1 Occallatibacter sp.
CCGCAACGCCCGCCGCGCCGCCGCAGAACTTTGTCACGGATGTTGTAAACTGACAAGAGCGAGTTCCGCCCGTTTCTGTCCTTGCAGGTGGTCAGAAACAGGTAGAGAACCGCGACGTTGAAGCCGTGCCCCCCTTCCGGACGCACGCGAGCAGAGACACCCCAAAAGGAGAACCACCAAACCCATGGCCAAGATTGCCAAGACTGGCGACCGCAAGAAAGAAATGGACACGACGAAGTCCACCGACTGCCCCAAATGCAGCAAGCCCACGCGCATCGTCAAGCGCGTCAAGGACCGCGAGCGCGGAGTCCCAGGAGGAATCTATATCTCTTGCTCTGTCTGCGATTTCTACGAGAAACTTTAACAGCTACTTTAAGTGTTGAATAGTCAATGGTCCGGCCGCGTGCCGGGCTTTGCTATTGGACAGCCCTCGCGGCAAGCGCCTCGCCCATCTCCCGCAGAATCGCCTCGGCAGCCTCGGCAGGCTGCGTCGCCTGGGTAATCGGCCTGCCCACCACCAGGTAACTCGCGCCCCGTTGCAGCGCCTCCGCTGGAGTCGCCACGCGCTTCTGGTCCCCGGTTGCCGCCCCGGCGGGCCGAATCCCCGGAATCACCAGCACGCCCTCCGGTCCGCTCAGCTCCCGCAGTGCGCTCACCTCGTGTGGCGAGCACACAAAACCGCGAATCCCGGCCTCGCTCCCCATCCGCGCCAGCAGCTCCACCTGCGCTGCCGGAGTCTTGGCCAGCCCCACTGCATCCATTTGCACGCGGTCCATGCTCGTCAGCATTGTCACGGCCAGCAGCTCCGGTCTGTGCGCAATGCCCTCGGCAGCCTCGCGCGCCGCGCGCAGCATCGCCGGTCCGCCCAGCGCATGCACTGTCAGCATGCGCGCGCCCATCGTGCCGGCTGAGCACACCGCTCCGGCCACGGTATTCGGAATATCGTGCAGCTTCAGGTCAAGAAAAACCGAGTGCCCGCGCGCCACCAGTGGCTCCAGCACCGCCGGCCCGGCTCCCACAAACAGCTCCAGCCCCACCTTGAACCACCGGCAGGTCTGCTCCAGTTGATTCACCAGTTCCAGGGCGGCTTTGGCATCGGGCACATCCAGCGCCACAATTAGCCGTTGGCGCGCCAGCTCCAGTGGGTCGGCCGCGGGTGTGGGCGCAGGTCCAAAAGCCGGGTTCAGTCTTTCTGGAATGGGCACACCTTCATGCTATCCGAGGTGCCCCCGTTGGCAAATAAGTTCAGGCCTGCGCAGCAGCCCGAATGCTCGGCACGCCGCTCGCCATTGCCTGGTACTGTGCGGGCAAAAAGCGGCACAGATACGCAATCGGGTCGCCCGAGGAGGCCATCTGCCGCAGGTGATACTTCCACACATCCGGCTTCACTGTCCGGCGCGTAAAGGGCTTGCGCGTCACCTGCACCACTTCACCATGGCTGTTGACCCGCGGGTAGGTCACTGAAGGAACGCTGAAGCTGATCAGCGCGCCTGCCCGCCAGAAGCACTGGGCAAACTCCTCAGAGAACAGCAGCGCGTAGTAGCGACCTTCGCTTGCCAGCACCGCCAGCGCCTGTTCGGCGCCCGGCCACACCGGCCGAATCTGCGTCTGGAACCATTGACGGAACTCAAATCCATTAAACTGGGCTTGGTTAAGGAGCAGCCGCAGCAGTTCCACTCGACTCATGGCATCCATCCTTTTCTGCTTTGCAGACCGCTTTTCCTTCTGCATCGTCAACCGCGACCCCGTCGCACAGGAGAGCGTCTTTCGTGCCTTCTATTGTGGATAACGTCAAATGCCCGGATCTTTCCTTTTCGCCGCGCGCAATTTCTCGCGAAGCTCTCGCGGCCCGCAGCGCTGCCCGAACCGTTTTCATCTCCTGTACGCCCTTCGTTTCGCCGGAGGCAGAGGGTTGAGAGTGCGCATCTCCCGTCCGGCACGCTTTTCCCCGGTCCTCGCTCTGGCCGCGTTCTGCGTCCTCGGCCTGCGCGCTCCTGCGCGTGCGCAGCAGGCCACCCCTCAGCATGACCAGCAGCCCTCGCAGGCCTACACCGATCCCATCAACCTTGAGCCCCTCGTCCGCCAGGCCTACCAGCGCTTCCACAATCTCGATTTCCCCGGCGCCGTCGCGCTCTTTGAGCAAGTCCGCAAGCAGCATCCCGGCGACCCCCAGGCCACCGCGCTTCTGCTCAACGCAGCCGTCTTCCAAGAGCTCTACGAGAAGGACCTTCTCGATACCACTTTCTATGCCAATGACGGCTTCCTTTCCGGCCACCACGCCACGGAGGAGGACCCCGCCGCCCGCCGGCGCATCTTCTCGCTCGCCGATGAGGCAATCAGCGAGGCCGACGCCCGCCTCAGCCGCAATCCCAATGATGTGGACGCCCTCTACGCTCGCGGATGGGCCCGCAGCCTCAAATGCACTTACATTGCCATGGTGGAGCGCGGATTCAGGGCCGCATTCCGTCTTGCCACCAAGGCTCGCGACGACGAGCAGCGCGTCCTCGCCCTCGACCCGAATTACATTGACGCCAAGCTCATCGTCGGCGTCTATCAGTACGTCGTCGGCGCGCTCCCCTGGCCCTTCAAGCTCCTCATCGGCTTCGTCGGCATTAGCGGTTCCAAGAGCCAGGGCATGGCCATGCTTTGGGACGATGCCGAGCACGGCGTCACCTCGCGCCTTGAAGCCCGCACCGTTATCGCGCTCTTTCTGCGCCGGGAAGGGAAGTACAAGCAGGCCATCCAGGTGGTGCGCGGCCTTGAAGCCGAATATCCCCACGACTTTCTCTTTTGTCTAGAGGAGGCCAATCTCCGCAAGGACGACGGCGAGGGCATGCGCGCCGTGGAAGCCTACCGCAAGGTCCTTGCCGATGCCGTCAAACCGGGTTACTTCATTGATGCGCGGCTCGAACTCGCCGACTACGGCCTCGGCGAGGCTCTGCGCGGCCAGCGCCACGTCCAGCAAGCCGCCGAAGCCTATGAGCACGCCGGATGGACCCACGGCGCGGGCGCTGAGCTCCGCGTCCGCACCATGCTGGCTGCCGGCCAGTGCCGCGACCTCGCAGGCCAGCGCCAGCGCGCCCTCCGCGATTATCAGGAGGCCATCGACGCGGGCCCCAGCAGCTCCCGTGCCGACACCGCGCGCAAGTATCTCCGCTCATCCTATCGCGGAAACTGACCCCGCCGTTCACCACCGATCCTGCGATCCTGCAACGCTCCGCCAACAGGGAACTCCCCCGCCCATTCTTGCGTATATTGGAGGTAAGTAAAGAATGGAAGCCCCGTGGGGGGGGAATCATGGCCTATTACTGTCATCGCTGCGGAACAGCATTGCCGGCGGGAGCGCGCTTCTGTTCCAACTGCGGCACTACGATCGCAGGAGTCGCTCCCATGCCTGGCCGGCCTCTTGTCCGCCCCATCATCGGCCGCCAGATTGCCGGCGTCTGCATCGGCGTCTCTCAGGCCAACGGCTGGGATGTGACCATCATCCGCATTCTCGCCGTTGTCGGCTTCTTCGTTTCCGGCGGACTGGTCGGCGTTGCTTATCTCGCCGGCTGGATTGGCATTCCCGAGGAGTCCATCGCTGCTCCGGGGGCGTATCCTCCCCATGTATGAGTGATGTTTTCGTCTCCGGCGGCGCAACTCTCAGCTGCCACGATTCCGGCTCCGGCCTTCCGGTCATCTTTCTCCATCCCACGCCGCTTGACCACCGCTACTGGCTTCCCCTCATTCACGCTCTCCCCGGCATACGCGCCGTCGCCCCCGATTTCCGCGGCCACGGAGCTTCGGAACTCGGCTCGGACCTGCCTGTCGGCGGCTTTTCGCTGGCTCCCGATGCTCCTGTCCTCACCATGGCCCGGCTTGCCGAGGATACCCTCGCCCTGATGAACCATCTCGACCTTCAGAGCGCCGTCTTCTCCGGCTGCTCGATTGGAGGATACGTGCTGATGGAGCTCTGGCGGCAAGCCCCCGAGCGCATCCGCGGCCTCGCCATTGTCTGCTCCAAGCCCCAGCCCGATGCCGACGCCAACCGCCAGAAGCGCGCCGCCACCATAGCTCAGGCCCGCAAGGGCGAATTAGCCGCCATATTCGATGGCAATGCCGAAACCCTTATCGGCGCAACCGCCCGCGCCCGCACACCGCAAATGGTTCCGGAACTCCGCTCGCACATGACCCTCACCGCCGAGGCCCTCGTCGCCGTACAGGCCGGCCTCGCCACGCGTCCTGACTCACTCTCCACCGTGGCCACCATCACCGTTCCCATCCTCGCCATTGCTGGTGGAGAAGACTCCGGCATCACGCCCGGCGAAATGCGCGCGTTCCTTGCAGCTCCCGGGGGCTGCGACTTCCACCTTCTCCCGGACGCGGGCCACTTTGCCGCGTATGAGCAGCCCTCAACTGTCTCCGCGCTCTTTGCTCCCTGGCTGCGCCAATTCCAGTCCTGATTCCGATCTGTTCCAGCGCGCGCCGCCTCATTCTTCCCGCCCAAGTGCGATAGGCTCAAAGCAGCAACCTTACCCTGCCGGACAACGAACGTGACCACCGCATCCCTCTCAGCCTCGCGTCCCTTCGCCCATCCCGCGCCCGGCCGCGCTCTTGCCTGCGGCAGGCTCTCGCTTGAAAATCTCGCACGCCGTTTCGGAACTCCGCTTTATGTCTACTCCGCGGATCACATCGTCGGCCGCTTCCGCCTTTTTCAGCAGGCCTTCGCCGTGCGCGAACCTCTGGTCTGCTACGCCGTCAAGGCCAACTCCACGCTCGCCATTCTTCGTCTCCTCGCCGCCCATGGCGCGGGTTTTGACATTGTCTCCGGCGGTGAACTCGAACGCGTCCTCGCCGTTGCGCCCGATGCCGCCGACCGCATCGTCTTCTCCGGCGTGGGCAAGACCGCCGCCGAAATCGACCGCGCCCTCGCCGTCGGAATCCTCGAATTCAACGTCGAAAGCGAGGCCGAGCTCGATCTGCTCGCCGCGCGCGCTCGCGCTCTCCGCATTCCTGCACAAATCGCACTGCGCGTGAACCCCGACGTCTTCGCCGAAACCCATCCCTACATCTCCACCGGCCTGCGCGAGCACAAGTTCGGCATCGACATTCGCCGCGCGCTCAGCCTCTACAAACGCGCCGCCGCCCATCGCTGGCTCCAGCCCCATGGCGTCAGCGTCCACATCGGCTCGCAGATTCGCTCCGTCGAGCCCTTTGCTGCCGCCCTCTCGCGCGTCATGCGCCTGGTCCGCCATCTCGCCGCCGAAGACATTCCCATCCACTCCATCGATGCGGGTGGCGGCCTCGGCATCGACTACCACGGCGGCCCATTGGATCCCGTCGCCAAAGTCGCCGAATACGCTGCTGCGCTCGACCGCGCACTCGGCGGTTTCGACGGCCGTCTCCTGCTCGAACCCGGCCGCTTTCTCGTTGCGCAGGCCGGCGCCCTCCTCACCCGCGTTCTGCTTGTGAAACGCAACGGCACGAAATCCTTCGTCGTCACCGACGCAGCCATGAACGACCTCATCCGCCCCGCCCTTTATCAGGCACATCACGAGATTGTTCCCGTTCGCCCGCGCCGCGGCCGCCCGCGCGTCGTTGACGTCGTCGGTCCCGTTTGCGAATCCGGCGATTTCTTCGCACGGGACCGCGCACTTGCCCCCGTTCGCTCCGGCGATCTGCTCGCGCTTCTCGATGCCGGCGCATATGGCATGGCCCAGTCCTCGAATTACAACTCACGCCCGCGTCCGGCCGAGGTTCTGATCGAATCCGGCAGGGCCCGCCTCATCCGCCGCCGCGAAACCGTCGCCGACCTTCTCGCGCCTGAGCAGTCACTTCACAGCGACTAGGCGATTTGCAAGGCAGGAAGCTCGCACGCGGTCACGTTCCCACGAGTAAGCCCGGCCTGTTAAGGTGTTGCGCGGAGGATTTTTTACCCATGCGCACTCGTTCATTTGTTGCATCTGCCTTGGCTCTCGCCGTGGGCTTCGCGGTTGCGTCTGCCGCGCACGCCGATCCGCTCACCGTGAAGACCTCGCTTGGCAAGCTGCACGGCAAAACCATCAATGATGGCAAAGTTCGCGCCTATCTTGGCATTCCTTACGCTGCGCCGCCGGTCGGCGATCTCCGCTGGAAACCGCCGCAACCCGCCGCGAAGTGGAAGGGCGTTCGCAGCGCCACCAGCTTCGGGGCGCACTGCGCGCAGAACCACGTCTTCGCCGACATGGTCTTCCAAGACAGCGGCCCCAATGAGGACTGCCTCTTCCTCAACGTCTATGCGCCCTCTGACGCCAAAGCCCACGCCAAACTTCCCGTCATGTTCTGGATTCACGGAGGCGGTTACTCCGGCGGTGCAAGCTCCGAGCCGCGCCACAACGGCGACTTCCTGCCCACCAAGGGTGTCGTCCTTGTCACCATCAATTACCGCCTCGGCATCTTCGGCTTCCTCGTCACCAGCGATCTGGCCAAAGAGGGTGATGGCTCTGCCGGGAACTACGGCCTCCTGGACATGGTCGCCGCGCTCCACTGGGTCCACAACAACATCGGAGATTTCGGCGGCAATCCAGACAACGTCACCATCTTCGGCGAATCTGCCGGTTCCTTCGCGGTCAGCACGCTCATGGCCTCGCCCATTGCACAGGGGCTCTTCGCCAAGGCCATCGGCGAAAGCGGCGCGGCCTTTCCCAGCGCCATGAACCTGGGCGGAGAAACGGTAGCCGATCGCGCCAGGCAGGACGACAAATGGCTCGACTCCATCGGCGTGCACTCGCTCAAGGATCTCCGCGCGATGTCCACTGACGCGATTCTCGAAGCCGCCGGCAAGAAGCGCTCCGGCTTCGCGCCCGACGTCGATGGCCGCTTCCTGACGGAACCCGTGCCTGAAACCTACGCCCAAGGCAAGCAGGCCCACGTGCCGATGTTGGCGGGCTGGAATGCCGACGAAGGCAGCTTCATGGCCATGCGCCCCATCACTACCGCGTCGTATAAGAAGATGGCCGACTCACTCTTCGGCGACCGCGCCGCGGAATTCCTCAAGCTCTACCCCGGCGACACCGACGGGCAAGCACGCCGTTCCGCCATCGACTACGGCAGTGATGCTTTCATCGCCTTCGGCACCTGGAAATGGATTGAGGCCCAGTACAAGACCGGCAACGCGCCTGTCTATCGCTACCACTTTGAGCTCGCCGCGCTGCCCAGCAAATTTCACCCGGGCACCTTTGTCTTCCACTCCGACGATATCGAATACGTCTTCGGCACCCTCGACACGCGCCCCGGCTGGACCGTCCGCCCCGAGGACCGCGCCCTGAGCGAGCAGTTCATGAGCTACTGGACCAACTTCGCCAAAACCGGCGATCCCAACGGCCCCGGCCTGCCGGAGTGGCCAACCTACTGCAAGGACCACGAAGTGATGCACCTGAACAACCCGTCCTCCGCGGCTCCTTCCACCGTCCGCGCGCGCTATGAGTTCCTGCTCAAGGGCATTCCTGCCTTCCGCTTCTAACCCGACGCGCGCAGCAAGAGAAAGGGCCGCATCCCGTGCGGCCCATTTTTTGTTTCCCGATTGACTTCAATCTTGCTTTGTCCGCCCTCGCTCAGCGCTGGGTCCCCGAGGCGTCTACGAACCCTGCGGCTTGCGCCGCCGGAATCGTGCTGATTGGAGGTGGCTGCGTAAAGGTTGCCGTCTTCGCGTTAATCGCGTCCGAGTAGTCCGGCCCCAGGCCCAGCTTCTTCAGCGCGCGCGAGTCCGGCGTGAGCCTTGTCTGCCAGCCGTTGTCCGCCTGGAACTTCTGCATCGCCGTCTTGGTCTGCGTGTCCCAATCGCCGCTCGGATCGCCCGCCAGGTAGTGCTCGCGAATCAGCGCCTCCTGGATCTGCGTCACACGCTCGGTCGCAATCGCCTGCTGCCCGCGCACCCTGCGGGGGCGCGAACGCCGGTAGCGTACATGGCGGTAATGAGCATGGTGTGTCGCGTGGTGCCGGCTGCTCTTGTGTGACGCAGTCCGCGCATGAGATTGCGCAGGTTGCTTGTGTGTCTGCGCGCCAAGGAGCGGAGACGCCATCAGCGCCGCCGTCAGCAGCATTCCCAGGCTCGCTCGAAAAGAAGGCACTCTCAAAAACTCCTGGATGAAGAATTTTCCGGCCCGTTCTTAAGAACTTTACCGGAGGCTAACACTTTATGGGGCCTAATTTCCAGCCTGCAAGGTGAAGAAAGTACCGTATCGTCGCCCGCTCACAGCCTCGCGTCCACCCGCGCCATGAATGAGCGCAACCCGTCCGCGCGGACCCATCGCCTACTGCAACGTGCCGCCAATGTAGTTGATACCGTCGTCGGGCCGGTTCGGATCCATCACTTCAAACACCACATCGTCGCCCGATTTCAGCTTGCTCACAACGGCGTCATACTGCTGCTTGGTCCCCGTCGGCCGCCGGTTGACGCGGATAATCACCATCCCCGGCGCCACGCCCTGCAGGTCGGCGAACGACCCCGGACGCACCGACTGCACCAGCATGCCCTGCATGTGCAGCTTTGCCGCCGTCGCCTGTCCGGTCTCTTGCACCACAATCCCCAGCAGCTCCTGGCCCGGCTGGCTTTCCGGCTGCGCGTGCGGTGCGGCGGGCATTGCGTTGCCTGCCGCAAACACCCGGTCGCGGTCGCCAATGGTCACCGTTGTGATCCCGGCCTTGCCGTCCCGCAGGTAGCCAATCCGCGCCGTCGCGCCCGGCCTCCGCGCCGCGATGTCATTCACCAGGTCATCACCGTCCTTGATTGCGCGGCCATCCACGCCGGTGATAATGTCGCCCGGCTGCAATCCAGCCTTGTCCGAGGGTCCGCCCGGCTGCACCTCCTGCACCAGCACCCCGCTCTTGAAGCCGTAAACCCGGTTCACTGCCGCCGAAAGGCTCGGCGCAAAGCTCACGCCAATCGATCCGCGTGTCACCTTGTGGCTTGGGCTGATCAGGTCGTTGTACACCGCCACCACAGTGTTCGACGGCATCGCGAAGCCTACGCCCTCATACCCCGCGGACTGCGTCAGAATGGCCGTATTCACGCCGATCACGTCGCCGTTCATGTTCAACAGCGGTCCGCCCGAGTTGCCCGGATTAATCGCCGCGTCCGTCTGGATGAAATGCTGGAACTGCCCCGGAGCACCCTGCTGAATTGTCCGGTTCTTCGCTGAAATAATGCCCGCCGTCACCGATTCGGTCAGGTCAAACGGGCTGCCGATCGCCTCCACCCAGTCGCCCACCTGTGCCAGATCCGAGTTGCCCAGTTTCACGGTCGGCAGCGGCTTGTCGGTGTCGATTTTGATCACCGCAAGATCCGTCGCCTTGTCCGTTCCAATCACGTGCGCCGGACGCCCAAGGTCCTGGTTGTCCGGGTCGCTCGCCAGCTTCACGTAGATCTGGTCCGCCTTGTCGATCACGTGATAGTTCGTAACGATGTAGCCCCGTGGGTCCACGATGAATCCTGAACCAAGGGATTCCTGCACCCCGCCGCCGCCCTCGCTCTGGTCTGGAGCTTGTCCGCCAAAGAAGCGGTTGAAGAAATCCTGGAAATCGCCCTGGCCCTGCTGGCTGTCTTCGCCGTTGCTTCCGTCGCCGGGGTTTGACTGAAAGACATGACCATGCAACTTCCCGCCGCTGTTCGTCGATTGCTTTGGCAGCGTCCGCGTGTTGATGTTCACCACCGCCGGAGCCACCAGCCGCGCAATCTTCACAAACTCGTTTGGGGGAACTGATGAGTTCACCGCTTTAAGCGGCGTGGCATCGTCGCTGCCGGGCTTTTCCTGCTGTCCGCGAACACCGTGGGCTGCAAACGAGCCGGCCACGATCGCGATAGAAAGCGTGGCCAGCAACACAAACACAAAGGAAAGGCGGCGTCGGCGCAATCCCTCCATCAGCGGATTCATCGGTTCAATGTCCTCGTCGGGGTCCGCCTGCAACGGCCGGGCCTCGCCAGCAATGTTCACAGTATAGTCACTTGCGCGCTCCTGTGGCGCGCCGCCCGCGGTGCAGTGTTCTGCGCCCTCCTCCGCGCCTTTGCCGCATCCAAAACCCGCTTCTGTGCCCGGCAAACACCCGGTTCCCGCACCCACCTTGCACTCCTCGCTTCCGAGCCGAGAGTCCAGCCAAACAATTCAATCAATGCCGCCTTGCTTGCCTTCGACTCCGCCTGTTTCCTTCTTGCATCCTCACCCGGTTCACTCCCGGTTCCTTCCTGGTTACTCCCGTGCTGCCCGCTCCAGCCACGCCTCTTCCCAATGCGGGGGCCTCTTGCAGTGAAAGGACTTAACCTCCATCGCCGCAGCCCTGCACCGGCTTTTGTCATTTCATATCATTACGAATGACATTCGAATCCCTGCTACTATGGAATTGCAGATTTTGTCACCAAGCACCCCAGCATGGAATTGCAAAGCCCGGCCCTTGGCCGCTGGCGGCTCCCCCCTTCTCAGTTTGCCGTCTCAATTCCGGTCAGTACAGGCGGTGCGCGGCGCACAAGCCCCGTACCTGCCGGGATTTGGGAGACACGAAGTGACGGAGGCGTCCAATCGATTCCACCTGCCTTCCCTGGAACTCAGGCGGGAGCCCCTCACCCTCTTTCTCCTCACCGGCCTGGCCATCATTCTGGTGGCCATCGTCGCTCTCTTCAGCCGCCTCTATCACGCCAAGCTGGAGTCACTCGCGGATGAATGGTCGACACGCGGCTCGGCTGACCTCGACGCCCATCATTATCCGGATGCCGTCGTCGACTTCCGCACCGCGCTCCTCTATGACCGCGACAACGATTCCTACCAGCTCAGCCTCGCCGAAGCGCTTCTCGGAGACAACGGCAAGGATGACACTGACGAAGCCGCCACCTACCTGATGAACCTTTGGGAGAGGCAGCCGGAAAACGGAACCGTCAATCTCGAGCTGGCCCGCATCGCTGACAAAAAAAACCAGACTGACCGCGCCCTGCGCTACTACAACAACGCCATCTATGCCACCTGGCCCGGCGATCAGGAGCAGGCTCGCCGCGGCGTTCGCCTTGAGCTGATCGC
This sequence comes from Occallatibacter sp., assembly GCA_049678625.1. Taxonomy (GTDB): domain Bacteria; phylum Acidobacteriota; class Terriglobia; order Terriglobales; family Acidobacteriaceae; genus Telmatobacter. The sequence continues at coordinate 11,025 of JBAUEO010000061.1, forward strand.
GTTGCTCATGCGCATCCATTCCACCGCCCAGGCCCAGTCAGAGATCATCGCCCTCGCCGCCAATCTCGGCGACGATCCGCCCGCCGAGGCCCAAGCCGCCAGCCTCTTTTACCAAACCGGCGACTATGAGCAGGCCCTCAACGAGTATCGCCTCAGCCTGCGCGACGACCCGCACAACGCCGACACGCTTGTCGGCGCAGGCCAGACCGCCTTCGAGCTGAACCAGTACCGCCTCGCGCGCCGCTATCTGCATGAAGCCGTCTCGCTGCGGCCCACGGACAAAGCCAGTGCCGAACGGCTCAAGCTCTCTGACCTCGTTCTCCAGATGGATCCATTTCGCCAGCAGATGCGCGCCGCCGATCGTGAACGCATCGTCATCGGCGACTTTGCCGCAGCCGGCGATCGTCTGAAGGGATGCTCCCCCACCGGCGAGAACTCCGCCACAAGCAGCCGGCAGGAAACCCTCCAGGAAAGCTGGAACAAGCTCGAGTCACAGGTCACGGAGCTCGGCCTGCGGCGCAACCCCGATCTCATCGACACCGCCATGTCGCTGGTTTTTCAAATTGAACGTGATGGCTACATATCCTGCGGTGCAGGGTCGGATAACGATAAAGCGCTCTTGCTGATCGCAAACTTGCATGAGGGGCTCTGACGTTGGGAACATTCTCTATCTTTGAGGCCGGCTCGGCCGCCGAGGAGACAAGGACAAATTCGGCCGTGGCAACTTCCGAACGGTCCTTCAGCGCGCTCTGGGGCTCGCTTTTCCGCGAGGACCGCTTCTTCCTTGTCCTTTCCGTCTTCATTGGCATCTTCTCCGGGCTGGCTGTTGTCTGCTTCCGTTTCACCATTGACCTTTGCCGTCTCTATCTCCTCGGCTCCGGCGCGCAGCCCTCCACCCTGCGGCTCATCCTGGCGCCCACCCTTGCCGGCCTTGTGATCGCCGTCCTTGTGATTCATGTCTTCCCGCTGGCCCGTGGCAGCGGCGTCAACCAGACCAAGGCCGCCGTCTTCATTTACAACGGCTATATCCCCATACGCACGGCCATCGGCAAGTTCATCACGTCGGCTATTGCCATCGGCTCGGGACAATCCCTCGGCCCCGAGGACCCATCGCTGCAGATCGGCGCCTGCCTCGCCTCGGCCCTTGGCCGCCGTTTGAAGCTCTCTCGCGACCGCATGCGCCTCATCGCGCCCGTCGGAGCCGCCGCCGGCCTTGCCGCCGCATTCAACGCGCCCATCTCCGCCGTCCTCTTCGTCATTGAGGAGGTCATCGGGCGCTGGACCGCCGGAATCCTCGGCTCCGTCGTTCTCTCCGCCGTCTCCAGCGTCGTTGTCATGCGCTGGTTTCTCGGCAATGATGCGCTCTTCCGTATTCCGGTTGTCGAAATGCAGCGTCCCACCGAGCTCATCGCCTACGCCGTGCTCGGCATCGTCGGCGGACTCGCCTCGGTCGTCCTCGCCGGCGGCATCAAATTCGCCCGGCCGCGCTGCAAGAATCTTCCCCCCTGGACCCAGTACTTCCAGCCCGCCCTCGCCGGCCTGCTCATCGGCATCATCGCCGCCTTCGGAGCGCCGCAGATCATGGGCGCGGGCTACGAATACATGGACGAGGCCATCCACGGACAATTCACCTGGCAGTTCCTCGCCATCCTCGCCGTGCTCAAGATTCTCGCCACACTGCTTTCTTTTGTCAGCGGCACACCGGGCGGCATGTTCGCCCCCGTGCTCTACATCGGTGCCATGTTCGGCGCGGCCGTGGGGGGAGCCGAGCATGCGCTCCTGCCTCATCTTCCCTGGTCGCCGGGAACCTACGCCCTGGTCGGCATGGGCGTCCTCTTCGCCGGCTTCCTCCGCGCTCCCATGACCTCGGTCTTCATGGTCCTTGAGGTCAGCGGCAATTACTCCATCATTGTCCCCGTCATCGTCGCCAACACCTTTGCCTACGTCATCTCCCGCGCCATGGATGAGACCGCTATCTTCGACGTTCTTACCCGCCAGGACGGCCTCGAACTGCCCTCCATGGAGGAGCAGCGCGAGGAGGACATCCTTCACGTCGAAGACGCCATGCAGCCACCCGTCAAGCGTGTCCTTGACACGGCAGATCTCGGCATCTGGAACGCCCGCTTCAGTGACCAGAAGGCTCCCGATGTGATGCTCGTCCGCCTCAAGCCCTCCGGCTGGAGTTCCGTCACGCGCAAGGAAATCGAATCGACAAGCAGCGAGGACCCCAGCGGTGAAAAGCTCGGCGAACTCCTCGCTAACCGCCAGATTCCGTACCTTCACCCCGACCAGCCCCTTGACGTTGCCCTCCGCTACGTCGACCGCTGGCCGCTGGTCCCCGTCGTAAGCCGCGCCGACTTCAGCAAACTCGAAGGTGTCATCACGCAGGCAGGCGTGCTCGAGCGCTACCGCGACTCCAAACTCGACTGACCGCACCCAACGGGTCTGAGTTCGACTGTCTGCGGCTCAAATGATCAGGAATGCGCGCTCACGCCTCGTGTGCCGTGGGCAAATGCTGCTGAGGCACCAACTCCGTCAGCGCGATTCCCGCCAGAATCAGCAGCGCGCCCGAGGCCGCCCGCGCGCCCAGCCGTTCGCCCGTGAACACAAACGACGTGATCCACGCGAAGACCGGCTCCAGCGTCAGCACCAGCGCGATGTGTGTCGAAGGCAGCACCGATTGCGCCCAGCTCTGGATGGAAAACGCCGCAGCCGTCGCCAGTACGGCCGTAATCGCCAGTGCCGTGATCAGCCGCGCCGTCCAGTGGATCTGCGGATGTTCAATTAACGGCAGGCTCAGCGCCATGAACACCGCGCAAAAGCCCACCTGCAACAGCGCCAGCGGCTGAAAGCGAATGCGCGGCGACACGCGCCCCAGCGCCAGACAGTGGAAGGCGAACGCGAGCGCACAGCCCAGCGTCAGAACATCGCCAGCGTTCATCGCCCCCAGGTCTGGCAGCAGCGTGGCCAGTCCGCCCCGGTCTGTCGCTGCTGCCGGCACAGTCAACAGCACAATGCCCGCAAAAGCAATGGCCGCGCCTGTGTACGCATTCCATCGCGGCGCATGCCCGCCCGGCGGACGCAGCGCCGGAGCCGTGCAAAGCAGCGGCACCATCACCACCACCAGTCCCGTCAAAAATGCTGACTTCGACGGTGTGGTGCGCGCCAGACCCGTCGTCTGGAACTGATAGCCCGCTGCCAGGCAAAGACCCACCAGCGCACCCGCGCCAACGTCCTTCAGCCGAATCCCGCGCCAGGAGCGGTGATACGCAACCGCCAGCAGCGCGAAGGCCAGCGTCATGCGCGCCAGGTTGAACGCCGCCGGAGTCGCGTCCGCCAGGGCATCCTTCACCAGCACAAACGTCGTGCCCCAGACCGCGACCACAAAAATCATCAGCAAATACGCGCGCATCCTCATCGATGCCCTCAGCAGGCTCATCAAGCAGCCCTTCGCCAACTGGACCCGCAGCGGCGCGCTGCCCACCATGCGCGTCGAACTGCACAAGCGCGAAGGGGAAGAAGCCCTGCCGCCGCCTCCCGCGCTTCACGCCTGATCCGCGCCGCCCCTACTGCGCGCCAGCGCCGGTGTACACCTGTTTGCCTGCGACCCATGTCTCCAACACGTGCGTGCCCAGCAGGTCGCGTGGCGCGACCGTATAAAGATCGCGGTCCACCAGGATGAAGTCCGCGTCGTATCCCGCCTCCAACTTGCCCTTGCGCTTCTCATCAAATTCCGCGTACGCCGAGCCCTGCGTGTATGCGTAGAGCGCCTGCCCGCGCGTAATCGCGTTTGCCGGATAGTAGGTCATCGTGCCCGCTTCGTTCATCCGCGTCACCGCCGCATACACTCCTCGAAACGGCGTAATCGGCTCCACTGGATAGTCCGTTCCGAACGCCAGCGGTACGCCGGCATCCAGGAACGCCTTCCACGCATACGAGTACGCCGCGCGCTGCGGCCCCAGCCGCGCCTCGGCCCAGTTCATATCCGTCAGCACATGGCTTGGTTGCATGGACGCAATTATTCCCAGCTTCTTGAACTGTGCAATTTCCTTCGGGTCCACCACCTGAGCATGCTCAATGCGATTGCGCGCCGTCCGCGACACTCCCGGCTGCGAGAAGGCCTCCAGCGCCATGGCCGCCGCCCTGTCCCCAATGGCGTGAAAACCGATCTGAAATCCCGCCCGCGCCCGTTCCGCCGTCATCTTGTTCAGTTGCGCCTGTGTGTACCGCGGCAGCCCGCGATTGCCCGCGTCGTCCGAGTAAGGAGCCTTCAGCGCCGCCGTCCGCGAGCCCAGCGAGCCGTCCATAAACCCCTTTAGAAAGCCGGTGTGCAGCATCGGGTCATGCTGGTTGTGGTGTGCCCTCATCTTCAGCAATTCCGGCAGAGGATCCTTGAATGGCAGCCATTCGGTAATGCGCAGGGGCAGCGCGCCCTCGCGCTCCAGATCCTCATACACCAGAAAATCTTTCCAATCGCTGAAGTCCTGCACGCTGGTGATGCCGTGTGTGATCGCGTCCTCAATCGCCAGCTCGTCGCCCTTGCGCCGCATTGCCTCGCTCGGCGGCGGAATGATTCGGTTCACCAGCGCCATCGCCGTGTCGCGCACAATCCCAGTCGGCTGGCCCGCCGCATCCAAATCGATCGCGCCTCCCATCGGCGCCGCCGTGTGTCCTGTAATCCCTGCCGCCGCCAGCGCCGCAGTGTTCGCCACCGCGATGTGTCCATCCACCCTCTCCAGAAACGCCGGATGCCCCATCGTCACCGTATCCAGATCCTGGCGCGTGGGCAGCGCCGTGTCCGCCCACAAGGTGTGGTCCCATCCGCCTCCCGTCAGCCACTGGCCGGTCGGCGCGGCCTCGGCCGCCGCCTTCACGTGCGCCAGCATCTCCTCAAGCGACCGCGTTCCATGCAAATCGACAGTCAGCTTTGTCTGTCCCGCTGCACCCATGTGGACATGAGCATCGTTGAAGCCGGGAAAGATGACCACTCCGTTACCGCCGTTCAGGTCGCGCAGCACGGTATGCGGCCCGGCAAGCCGCGTCACCTCTGTCGTCGTACCCACCGCCTCCACGCGCCCTCCGCGAATGGCCATTGCCTCCACCACCTGCGGCTTGTCCTGCTGAAAGCCCGCGCCGGTGTAAATCACTCCGTCGAAAAAGATCACATCCGGCGCACCGGACTGCGCAGTATGTGCCTTGGGGCGTGCCTTTGTGTGAATTGTGGAGCCGGCGTGGGCGGCTGTCACTCCGCCCGCAAACAAACCTGCAAGAAATCCCATTGAAAGTGCAAAGGAAGCGCGCATGCGCGGAGTGTACCAGAACAGTGCTACTGCTCGGCCGCCCACTCGGCCGTGGCCAGCGTCAACAGCAGAATGCGGCGCAGCCCCAGCTCGCGCTCCTTGTCGCAGTACCACTCGGCCAGTGTGTGCGCGCCCCCGCCCTCGCCGCCAGCACCCAGCGAAATCGACGGCACGCCCAGCGACAGCGGCAGGTTCGCATCGGTCGAGCCCAGCCGCAGCTCGGTCCGCAAGCCCAGGTGCCGGTCCACCGCGCGTAGCGAACCCAAAAGCACCGAGTCCTCTTCGAGCCGCGCCGCAGGCCGGTCGCCAATCCTCTCAATCGAAAAGTTCACCTGTCCCCGCGCCGCCATGCCTGTACTCGTCGCCCGCGCATTCGTATCGATGCACGCGTCTTCCACCGCGCGATGCAGCGCCACCTCCAGCCGCACCAGCTCCCCTGCGCTCGTCGAGCGAAAATCCACGGTCGCCGTTGCGCGCTCGGGAATCGAATTCACGCTTGTGCCCCCGTGCACCGTGCCCAGGTTCAGCGTCGTCCGGGGCTCAGCCGGCAGCGGCGTACGCGCCAGCGTCGTCAGTGCCGCAGCCATCGTCGCAATCGGATTCGGCGTGCCTGCGTCGGTAAAGCTGTGCCCGCCCGGCCCGGTAATCGCAACCTGAAATCGCCGGCTGCCCAGCGCCTGGGTCACTGCCGAGTCCGCGCCCGCGCCATCCAGCACAATGTGCGCCGCAATCCGTCCCGCGCGCTCCTTCTGTGCATAAAAATGCCGCACGCCGCGCAGGTCGCCTTCGCCTTCCTCGCCCACATTCGCCAGCACAATCACCGGCGCAGCCGGCTTCACATCCGCATGCACCATCGCCCGGGCCACAGCCAGCATGCCCGCCACACCCGCACCGTTGTCGCACGCGCCCGGTGACGTCAGCCGCAATCCGCCGTCGCACTCGCCCAGTGCCGGAGCAAGCTCTGTGCCCGCCGGAAACACCGTGTCCAGATGCGCCGACAGCACCACCACCGGCCCGCTGCTCTCCGGCGGCAGTTCCGCCGCGTGCAGCACGCCGGTCACGTTGCCGATCGCGTCGGTCTCAATCTGTCCAAGGCCAATCTCCGCAAAGCGCTCCGCCGCCCACGCCGATCGCGCGTCCTCACCGAACGGCGGCGCCGGAATCGCCACCATCTCCGCCTGCCAGTCCATGATCGTCCGCGGATTGTTGTGCATCCACGCGAACGCTCCATGCACTGCACGCCGCGCGGCAAGCGCCGTCACGCGGGAAAAGACCGAGTTGCGGGGAGCGGTTGCCATCACCATTGATTCAAGGGTAGCAGGCGCCGCATCGGCCACGCCCGCGCGTTAATGCCGCGGATTTGTGCCCGCTTCCTCGCCGTACTCCACTGAATGCAGAAACAATCCGCACGCCGGCGCCGTCGGTCCCGCCGCCACGCGCCGACGCGCCGCCAGCATCGCCGCAATCTCTTCCACGCGCCGGTACCCGCGCCCCACATCCAGCATCGTGCCTGCCAAGTTCCGAACCATGTGGTGCAGAAATCCGTTTCCGCGCACGCGATACACCAGCAGTGTGCCATCCGCGGTTTCGCGCTGCTCCCAGTCCGAGAGAAAAATCCTGCGCACGGAAGGGCCCGTCAGCGGATGCGCGCGCCGGGGCAGGGAATCGTACCCTTCGCGCTGGGCCAGCTCCGGATCCGTTGCCGCAAAACTCAAAAAATCGTGCTCGCCCACAAACTCCCAGGCCGCAGCCTGCAACGCTTCGAAATCAAAGGGCCACCTGCACGCGTACACATACCGCGCCAGAGACGGCGGACAGATCTCCCCGCGAAAGACCCTGTATTCATAGGTCTTCGCAATTGCCGAGTGCCGCGCGTGGAATCCCTCCGCCGCCACCCGCGCCTCCACCACGCGAATCGCCTCCGGCAGCGTCCGGTTCAGCGCCCGCAGCAGATTCTGCGCTGGAATCCGCGCCGCGAGCGGGAAGCTCGCCACCTGTCCCAGCGCATGCACGCCCGCATCCGTTCGGCCCGAGCCCTGCGGCAAGGGACCTTCGCCAGTCACCCGCTCCAGCGCCGCCTGCAGCTCTCCCTGGATCGTCCGTTCCCCCGGCTGCACCTGCCAGCCGTGGTAGTCCGTCCCGTCGTAGGACAGCGTGAGCCGCCACGTCCGCGCCCCAGCCGCAGAGTCGGCCGCGTCCTCCGCCGCCCCCGCTGCTGCAAGCCCTTCCGGCACGGGTTTGATTGCTTCACTCATGGGTATCTGCGTCGATAACAGCCTAATGGATTGGCCCCCCGGTCCAAACAGAAGAGAACCAGTGGGATATACTCAGCTTTTCGCGCTTTTCCTGCGCGGCGGCGGAACACAGACGGTTTCCGATTCCACGGAACGAACCACGGCCCCGCTGCGTAATAGCCGGAGAAGGCTCGCAATGGTCCTTGCCAGCGTTCGCTTTGCCCGCTGGCGTGAATAAAAACTGCGTCCGGAGCCGCTCGCCGGTCGTCTTGAGTAATGGCACCCCACATGCCTCACCAATTCGTGGAGAGGAACCATGCAACTGTTCGGTATTCGTGTGCTTGAGCATCAGGAAATCCCTTCGCGCCGGCATACCCACCGGCCCGGACCGCGTCTGCGCGCCGCCGCGGCGGCCATGCTCACCCTTGCGGCGGGAATGCCACCGGCATTCGCCCAGCAAACCGCCCCCACTGTCACGGACAAAGCTGCCTCCACGCTGCCCGCCGCGCCTGCGCCGCTGCTCACCCAGCCGCCCACTCTGCGCCAGTCCATGCGCAATTACAGCAATCCGGCCGGCCGCACCTGGGGCGATCCCGTCAAGTGGTTCATGCCCACCTCCATCCCCAAAGCCAGCTTTCAGAACTCCGTGCGCCTGACCGACCTGGTGAAGAACGGCACCATTTACCTCAGCCTCTCTGACGCGCTCGCGCTGGCTCTCGAGAACAACTACGACCTTGCCATTGCACGCTATAACCTCGACATCGCGGACACCGATATTCTGCGCACCAAAACCGGCGCAACGCCCCTCGGCGTGAATCCGGGCCTGGTCACGAACACCCTCGGCGGCGCAAACTCTACGCTCTCCGCCGGTGGCGGTCCCGGCGGCACCAGCGTCGGCTCCGGCGGCGCGGGCTCGGGGACCTCCGGCCTCTCGCTCACCACCGGGGGCGCGGGCCCGCTGCCCGAGACCTTCGAACCCTCCGTCTCGGCCAACATTCAGTTCGACCGTACCCGCCAGGTCTCCACCAGCTTCTTTACCGGTGGCTCCAGCACCACCAACACATACGACTTCACTTACGACCAGGGCTTCGTCACCGGCGCCGCGCTCCAGTTCGGCTTCAACAACACCTACGCCGCCACTTCCAATGGGGTCACCCTCCTCAGTCCGCAGCTCAGCTCCAACTTCAAGGTCACCGTCACACAGCATCTGCTGCAGGGCGCGGGCATTTGGGTCAACAAGCGCTTCATCTACCAGGCCATCAATGACCGCCGCATCACCAACTCGGCCTTCCGCCAGCAGATTCTCTACACCGTCAATCAGGTCGAGAACATTTACTGGGGCCTGGTCAGCGCCTATGAGGATGTACAGGCCAAGGACCGCGCGCTCCAGCAGAGCACCCAGCTCCTCTCCGACGACCAGAAGCAGCTCCAGATCGGCACCATGGCGCCGCTCGATGTTGTCAATGCCGAGTCGCAGGTGGCCACCGATCGTCAGGCCCTCATCAGCTCGCAGAACACCCTCAATTACCAGCAGCAGATCATCAAGCAGGCCATTGCCCGCAACCTGAATGACCAGGCTCTCGAACGTGCTCCCGTCATTCCCACCGATCGCGTCGGCATTGAGCAGCTCCCTGAAGAATCCATGCCTGTTGAATCCCTCGTGCAAGAGGCCTTCCGCAACCGGCCCGAACTGGAGCAGGCCGTCCTCACCCTCAAGAATGACGAAATCACCCTCAAGGGCGCGCGCAACGCCTTGCTGCCCAAGTTTGATCTCTTCGGCTACCTCGGCGGCTCCGGCGTCGCCGGCGCCATCAACCCCAACTGCAGCGGCCAATTTTACGGCGGAACCTGTCCCACCATACCGGCTACCGGCTGGTCCACCGCCGCCAACAACGCCTTTAACGACTCCTCACCTGACAAGGGCATCGGCTTCAACCTCACCATCCCTCTCGGGAACAAGCTCGCCCAGTCCGTCCAGGCCCGCTCCATCATGGAGTTCCGCCAGGCCGAGCTGCACCTCGAGCAGCTTTACACCGAGATTCGCATGCAGGTGCTCAACTCCCAGTACGCGCTGACCAATGAGCGCGCGCTCGTCAAGGCCGATGTCGCCGCCGAGCAGTACGCCCAGCAGAGCTACGACGACGAAGTCAAGAAGCTCCACCTCGGCGCGTCCACCACGGCCAACGTTCTCCAGCAGGAGCGCGCCCTGGCCATCGCGGAAAACAACCTCATCGCCGCCAAGGCCGGGTACGCAAACTCTCGCGCCGCTCTTTACCAGACGCTTGCCACCACCCTCCAGCAATACGGCATCAACATGCAGGAGGCCGTTAGCGGCAACGTCGGCGCCGCGCCACTTGTTCCCGGCCTGATTCCGGCAGCCCAGGAGCAGCAGGAGCCCGCCACGGCGCAGCCGCCAACACAATAGCGGCGCAGGATGTGCGCAGTCTGCTCGCGCGCATTCCGTGCAAACTCGAAAGGCCCGGCATTCCGCCGGGCCTTTTCTTCTCGATCTTCGATGCCTATCGTTCCGCCACTGCGTCCAGCAGCTCGAAAAACTCCGGAAAGCTGATTGCCGCACTCTCCGCGCCACGAATCAGCGTCTCGCCTTCGGCCCGCAACGCCGCCACGCTGAAGGCCATGGCAATTCGATGGTCGCCGCCTGCTTCAATGGTCGCGCCGTGCAGCGTCTGCCCGCCCGGAACGTCCAGCCCATCCTCAAACTCCTCCACCTCGGCGCCCATCGCGCGCAGGTTCGCGGCCACCAATGCAATCCTGTCGCTCTCCTTCACGCGCAGCTCCTTCGCATCGCGAATCCGGATGCCCCCGCTCGTGTACGGCGCAATCGCCGCCAGCACCGGCAGCTCGTCAATCAACTGCACCGCCAGCGCCCCGCGAATTTCCGTCGAGCGCAGCCCACCCTCCGGCGCGGTCACCTGCACTGTGCCCACCAGCTCCGCGTGCTTTTCCTCCAGATTCAACACCGCAATGTGCGCGCCCAGCGCCGTCAGCACATCCAGCAGCGTCGCCCGCGTCGGATTCAGGCCCAGTCCCTCCAGCACCAGCGACGAATTCTTGAACAACGCCGCCGCGCACAGAAAAAAGGCAGCCGAGGACATATCGCCAGGAACCGCCGCCTCTATCGAGTGCAGCGCCTGCGGCCCGCGAATTGAAACTGAATCCACAGTCCGCTCCACATGTGCGCCGAACGCCCGCAGGGCAAGCTCGCTGTGGTCCCGCGTCCTAATAGCTTCGCGGACGGTCGTTGTTCCCTCGGTCTGCAATCCCGCCAGCAGCACCGAGCTCTTCACCTGCGCGCTCGGCACCGGGGTTGTGTACTCAATCGCATGCAGCCGCGTTCCCTCAATAATCAGCGGCGCGTGCCCTTCGGTCAGCGTCAGCCGCGCGCCCATCGCTTCCAGCGGCTTGCGAATTCGCTCCATGGGCCGTCGCGAAAGGGAAGCGTCGCCGGTCAGCGTGAACCGCCCTTCCTGCGCCGCCAGCAGTCCGCTCATCATCCGCATCGTGGAGCCGGAATTGCCGCAGTCGAGCAGCGCATCGGAGTTGCGCGCCCGTCCGCCAACGCCTCTCACTTCTACCGTGCCGTCTTCCCCGCGCCGCACCGTCGCGCCCAGCGTCTCCATGCACTTCAGCGTCGAGGCGCAGTCCGCCCCGGTGGAAAAATTCGTAAAGCGCGAAGTGCCCTCAGCGAATCCCGCCAGCATGGCATAGCGATGACTGATCGACTTGTCGCCGGGCAGCCGCAGCGCGCCCAGAATGCTGCGCGCCGGGCGAATCCTGCGTTCTTCAGTGGCGGCCTGCAAGGGATCTCCTGAGAATTTGCGGTCTCCCCCAGTTTATCGGAAGCGGAGAAGCCCTGCCGAACGCGAAGGCCTACCGCACGCGCAAAACCAGAATCGTCTCGTCGTCAAAGCGGTCATGCGTGCCCTGGAATCGCGTCACGTCAGCCAGAATCGCTTCTGCAATCTGGTGCGCCGAAAGCTCACGCGAAGCGCACAGCACCGCCGTCAGCCGCTCTTCGCCGTACATCTCCTCCGCATCGTTCTCGGCGTCCAGAATTCCATCCGAAATCAACACAATCGCATCGCCCGGCTCCGTCGCCAGCTCAATCTCGTCGTACGTCACGTCCGCAAAAAGCCCCAAGGGGAATCCTTCCGCCCTCACCGTTTCGGGCCGGCCTCCGCGGCACATCACCGGTTGTACCGCGCCGGAGTTCGCCACACGCAGCGTGCGCTTAGAATCGTCCCACAGCGCAAACAGCATCACCACGTACTGCGACTCCAGCCGCCGCTCCTGCAGCGCCCCGTTCAGCAGCGTCAGCATCTCCGCGGGCCCCGGCCGGTGCAGCGCGGCCGACCGCATAATCCCGCTCACCAGCGCCGCAAATAGCGCCGCCGGAGCTGCCTTCCCGCTCACGTCGCCCAGCACCATCGCGGTTTGCTCCGGCCCATAGTCCAGAAAGTCATACAGGTCGCCGCCAATGGTCCGCGCCGGCAGAAACAGCGCCGCGATCTCCGCGTTCGCATGCTGGGGCGGCGCTGCGGGCTGCAGCCGCAGTTGCACCTCGCGCGCCATCGCAATGTCGCGCTCCAGTTGCTTCTCCTGCCGGCTCACTTTCTGGTAGAGCCGGGCATTCTCAAGTGAAATGGCCACCTGAGCGCCCATCGTCGTCAGTGTGCGCTGGTGCTCTTCGTTGAAGAACTCCGGCCGCGTGTGCTCCAGGTCCAGTACGCCAATAATGCGGCCCTTGTGGAACAACGGCACAATCAGCTCCGACCGCGTCTCCGGATTCATCTCGATATAGCGAGAATCCTTGTGCACATCTGGCACATTGATTGGTCGCCACTCCCGCACCGCAGCGCCAACAAGACCGCTCGTAATCGGAACCCGCCTGAGCGGCGCGTGCGCATAGCCGAACCGCCATGCGTAACGCGTAATCAAGGTTTCGCCTCGGTCGTCCAGCAGCATGATGCTGAACATCTGGTAATCGATCACCCGCCGCAGCAGTTGCCCAATCCGTGCCAGCAGCTCGTCCAAGTCCAGAATCGAAGTCAGATCCGCCGAAATTTCGTTCAGAACCGTCAGCGTCTGCGCCTGCCGCGATACCCGCGCATACAGCCGCGCATTCTCAATCGCTTGTCCAATGCGCGAGGCCGTGAGCACAAGCAGGTGCATGTGTTCGGACCTGAAATAGTCCGCTTGCTCGCTCTCGATATCCATCACGCCAATCAGTCGATTCTTCGCGATCAGCGGCACCGCCAACTCTGACCGCACGTTTGGATTGGCGGCAAAGTAATTCGGGTCCGTCGTCACGTCGTTTAGCAGAACCGGCTGCCGCGTCAGCGCCACCTGTCCCACAATCCCCTTGCCCACCGGAAAGCGCGCCCGCTGCACCTCCGCCGTGTGACCAATCTGGAAGCGAATGCGCAGATCGTGAGCCTTCTCGTTCAGCAGCAGAATTGCAAAAATGCGATAGGGAATCACGGTGCGAACCAGCTCCGCCGTGCGCACCAGCAGTGTCTGCAGGTCCAGCGTTGTGTTGAGTGCATCGGCCAGTTGCACCAGATAGGCAAGGTCGGTCGATTCCACCCGCACATTCTGCGGGTCCAGCAACGCATGCGGGTTCGCCGAGTCCGATGGACGATAGTCGCCCTCGAACTCGTGCGTCACCGGCTGGATTGGATTTTCTTTTGGCATCTGTCGAAGGGAATCATATCGGAACTGACAGTGCTCGCACAGGCAGACGTCACCGTTGCGTCACGCTCCCATCTCACCATACGGAGACTTCTATTCCGCGCCCAGCTCGCGCACCATGGCCACTGACGCCGACGCTCCGATCCGGTTCGCGCCCGCCTCCAGCATCGTCCGCGCATCGGCCAGCGTGCGAATTCCGCCCGACGCCTTCACGCCGCACCGCGCCCCCGCCACGCCGCGCAGCAGCGCCACGTCGGCCGCCGTCGCGCCGCCCGATGAAAACCCGGTGGAAGTCTTCAGAAAATCCGTTCCCGCCTGGATCGCCAGCTCCGCCGCGCGCAGCTTTTCCGCCACCGTCAGCAGGCACGTCTCCAGAATCACCTTCAGCAGCGCCCCGTGCGCATGTGCCACTTCCGCCGCACCGCGAATCGCGTGCTCCACCGCCGCGTGATTGCCACTCTTCAGCAACCCAATCGGCAGCACCATATCCAGCTCGCGCGCGCCCATCCGCACCAGCGCCTCGGCCTCCTGCCGCAGCGTGGAGCCAAGAGACGCTCCCAGCGGAAACCCAATCACCACGCCCGCCGGCACTCCCGTCCCCGCCAGCATCGACACCGCCGTCGAAGCCCACAGCGGGTTCACCATCGCGCACGCAAACCGGTACCGAATCGCCTCGTCGCACAGGCTCTCCACCTGCTCCCGCGTCGCCTCCGGCTTCAGCAGCGTATGGTCGATCACCGCCGCCAGCGCCTGCCAGCTCCCCAGCGCCTGCGCCGCAAAACCCGCAGCGTCAAAACTGCCGTGGTCGAACTCCAGGTCCACTTCGCCAATCGACGGTGTTGTTGTCATTCTTCGGTCTCCTTGGCCCCGCCGCACCCGCCCGGCGTCCTCGCGGGGGATTTCCGGAAAGCGAGTATAGACCCCGCCCAGGCGTAAGGCAAAGTGTCGTGCAAGGTCCTTTATCCGCCTACTCTATATCCATGCGTTCGATCAGACCGGATCGTATGAGATACGCATGATGCACTGTCGAGTCATTCAGCACTGTGCCATCCATGTCGCGCACCACCTGGTGCACCTCCACTACAAACCGGCCTTCATCATCCGGCACAATCTTCTTGGGCTCCACGTGCGGGTCCACCATTGCCCATTGCCGCGTCCAGTAGGCGCGTACCGCCTCCACGCCATGTTCGTGCCCGCCTTCCATGCCGTTCGCCCACTCCACATCAGGATGCATCCGCGCCAGCACTGCCTCCATGCGCCGCGAATTAAAATCCCGATACGCCGCCGTCAATAGCTCGCGCTCATCCAATCAGTCTTCTCCAACGCCGCGGAGTGCACGCGCTGTGTCGCGGAATGTTTCCCCCGCTTCCGCCCCCGGTTCTATTCAGGATGGTCCGGCGACATCAGGCAAATATCCGGCAAATTCCTGTACCGCTCCGCATAATCCATCCCGTATCCGATCACGAACAAGTTCGGAATTGAGAACCCCACATAGTCCGCGTCAATTTTCTCAATCCGCCGCGAAGGCTTGTCCAGCAGCGTCGCAATGCGCAGTGTCTTCGGTTTGTGCTGCAGAAATATCTTGCGCAAATACGCCAGCGTCAGCCCCGTGTCCAGAATGTCCTCGACGATCAGCACGTTCCTGCCTTCCACCGGCTCGTCCAGATCCTTGATCAGCTTCACCGCGCCCGACGACCGCTGCCCTTTGCCATAGCTCGACACGGCCACAAAGTCGAAAGTCGTGTCCACCTGCACCGCGCGCGCCAGGTCCGCCAGAAAAATCGCCGCGCCCTTCAGCACGCCCACCATCACCAGCCGTTCGCCGTTCAGGTCCTTGGTAATCTGCGCGCCCATCTCCGCCACACGCTCGGCAATCTGCTGCCGCGTGTAAAGCACCTCGAGCCCCTGGTAAGTGATCGTCGCCATGCTCTCAGTATCGCCCGAATCCCGCCGCCTTCGGCAAGCCCTTCATGTAAAAATCCCGGTGCGCACCGACAGCTCCGGCTGCGCCGCCCCGCCCGACGATGCTCGCCCGTCTATACTTGAAGCAGCCGATGTTTCCTTATATCCACATCTTTGGCTTCCACATCCCCACCTTCGGCCTGCTTCTGTGGTGTGCCGCGGTCGCCGCTGCCTTCGTCATGGAACGCAACTTCCGTCGCTTCGGCCTTGATGCGGATGCCGTCGGCATGGTCGCGCTTGCCGTCGTTGCCGGCATCATCGGCGCAAAAGTCTGGCATATCCTCGACACGCCGCAGGACGTCCGCGAACTGGGCTGGGCCGTCCTCTGGGACCAGGCCGGATTTGCCTGGTTCGGCGGACTCGTCTTCGGCCTCGTTGCCCTCATCGTCCAGGGCCGCCGCGCTGGAATCGGCGGCCTGCGCATCCTCGACCTCGCCGCCCCCGCAGCGGCCGTCGGCTACGGCATCGGGCGCATCGGCTGTTTCCTCGCCGGAGACGGCTGCTACGGCATTGCCACCACGCTGCCCTGGGGCATGAGCTTCCCCCACGGCATTGATCCCATCTACCAGCGAGTCCATCCCACGCCGCTCTATGAGCTCATCGGCGGCCTGCTTATCGGCTGGTGGCTCTGGCGGCGCGGTCGAAAGGCACGCCCCACTGGCTGGATCCTTGGTGAATATCTCATCCTCACCGGCCTTGCCCGCTTCCTTGTCGAGTTCGTCCGCCGCAATCCTAAGGTCCTCTGGGGACTCTCCAACGCCCAACTCGCCAGTGCGGGCTCGATGGTCGCCGGCGTCGCTCTCCTCATCTGGCTCGCCGTGCGCAAGCCCGTCTCGCCGGAGGAGACTTCGCGTCCCGCCGAAAAAGTCGCCTGATTCCTCTGCTGCTGTTCACAGAAAATTTCTAGAGTGAATCGCCACTTTGAAAGGGTCCGGCTTTAGCCGGGCCGCAATACCGGCAAGAAGAACCTCGGCATTTAGGCCCTGAGAGATGTTTTTTGTCCTGACCTCAGACCACCCCGCGCCCCTCACAGCCTCTTCAAAAACGCCAGTGCTTCTTTCAACTGCGGAAACCGCTGCTCCTCGGCCTTGAATTCCGCCGAATGCACGCATCGCCGCAGCCCCCGCATCTTCACCGGATGCTTCAGGTGCAGCATCTCGTGATACAGCAGGTATTCAATCGCATAGCGCGGGCTCGACGGCCGGTCAAACACCCGGCTCACCACAATCGTGTTGTGCGTCGCGTCGTAGTGGCCCAGGGCCCGCTTTGCCGCCGCCTCGCTCCACGTCAGTTCCGGCCGCCCCAGCAACCCGCCAAAGAACCGCACATTCAGCGCGTCAAACACTTCTTCAAGGTTGTAGTAGCGTCCCTCCGGCCCAAAGTAGCGTTTCGTTCCCCGCGCATGCCGGACGCGTTCCGTCTCGCGCGACACCGCCGCCGAGCCCGCGAACCGCTTGAACCGGAGTGCCTGCGCCGCTTCCACGGGTTTCTTGTAAAGCTTGGCCAGCAGAATATGCGCAATCGCGTGAATCACCGCTTCCGGCGCGCCCTCCAGCAGGTCGGAAAGGTTCACTAGCACGCGCCCCTCACGCAGCCGGATGGTGGTGTTCAGGGAAGTGAAGCGCCGGAATCGAACCTCGAACGGCGGCATCGGCGCACGCGGGCGCAGCGCGCGATACTCCTCTTGAAAAATGGAATCGGAATCAGCAGCCACAAACATGGAATGTAGCACACGCCGCGCGGAGCCCATGACCGGCGGCCCGCTCTGCGCGTCTCGACAAACAACTGTCATCTTGAGGGAGCTGCGCATCGCGCAGCGAGTCGAAAGATCTGCGGTGGTCGTTCTCTTCGACCGTGGCCCACGTCTGACGATCTTTCCCAAGCATGGATGCCCCACATCTCTGTAATTTAGAGATGTGGGAAAGCAAGACCTAGGACGGGTGGCGGGTGCCCCCGGCCCCTCGCAGTTGGGGGCCGAGGTGTGAAAGCACCTCCGTCCCTACCCTCAATACTCCGGCTCGGCCCGCTCCTGCCCCTTCTGGTCCTTGTGCAGCTTGAAGTACGTCGTCTGCTCCTTCAGCATCTCCATCGACTGGTCCACCAGGTCCTTCTCCGCGTCCGTCGCGTCTTCCAGCGAGAGCCGGTAGCTCGCCGCCGGCGGAATCGCCTTCAACTCCGCAAGCCACTCCGAGCTATCTTTCGCCAGTCCCTTCAGCGCCGGCCGCAGGTCGGCCTTCCGGTCGCCGTACTGGTCAAGATTCGATCCCAGCTCGTCAATCAGCGACGACAAGTCCTGCAAGGCCCCATCTATTTTTCTGTCCCGCGCCACAGACGGAATGCGCTTACTCAGCGCCACCACTTTCTCCACACGTTCCTTCACAAAATCCCCATAGAGGTTGATGCGCAGCGATGGTTCAATCCCCGCTTCGCGAATCTTCTCAATCTCCGGCTGCGTCAGCACGTCGCGATGCGCCCGCTGTGCCGTTGCCGCCACCGCGCACAAAGCGCACCCCACCATCGCCGCGGCCATTCGCCAGCCCCGCATCCTGTTTCCTCTCGCCTATTGCTTAAAGACCTGCAACATGGCGTCGTTGTCCGCCTTGTTCACCGTCGCCAGCGTCTCGGCCAGCACCGTGCGGTCCTGATAGCTGGAGTCGTGCATCATCTCGTTCAGCCGGAAGGCCGTCCGCCGCAGCAAGATCTCGGCCCTCTTCAGCCGCTTGTCGTTCTCCGTCATAGTCTGATGCAGCTTTCGGGTCAGCGCCTGCACCTGCCGCAGCAGCGCGTTCGCCTTCACGTCGTGCCCCTGCGCATACTGCTGGATGCTCACCTCCGTCATGTCGTGGATGAGCTCCGCATACAGAAAACACTGCTCGCGCGGTTGGGCTGTCTCAATTTTCTGCTGGAGATCGGTAATCGACTGCTCATTGGCGGGCGTGTCGTCAGACCCCAGCGCGCAGGCGGGCATCGCCAGTAAGGAAACAACCAGAAGCGCGGCCATTGTCGCCAAACGATGCATTGGAACCTCCGTTCGAACAGAGCCTCCGCTTCCGGCTCTCGCTCACCACAGAAATTCTTGAACGCGACTATAAGAGCATTTCATCGCCAATTGCAAGCGCAAAACTTTGCATTGCGGGCGCATCAAAAGCCATTTGCCCCATTTCGAATAACCAAATCCGCCTTTCTGTCGTTCCTCCGGCGTCCGCTTCACTTCTCTTTGAGCGCAGCCAGCCGTTGTCGCGCCTGCCACTCCTGGTCAGGAAACTTGCCCCCCGCCGCGTCCAGAAAGTGGCGATAATACACCGCCGCCTGCCGCCGCTGGTGCAGAGTGTCATAGGCCAGCGCCCACAGGAAATACGTTCCCGGTCCCTCCGGCAGAATCTTTGACCGCTCCGTCAGCGCGTGCAGCGTCTCCTCCGGCTTGCCCACGCGCATCGCCGCAAAGGCTAGCCCGCTCCACGCATCCCCATCCCCTGGGTCCGCCGCGGTCGCCCTTTCAAAAGTCGAATAAGCCTCGCCATACTTCATCTGATGAATCAAATTTTGCCCGTGAGCCACTAATAAATAAGGATTTGTAGAGTCCTTCGCCAGCAGTTCCATGTCCAGTGCGTCGGAGCCCGACGCATCCCCCACCTGCGCCAGCAAATCCGCCAGCATCCGCGTAATTGCCGCGTCCGCCGGGTGCGCCGCATGCAGCTTCTTGAGCAAAGGAACTGCCTCCGGCTTGCCCTCGGCCGCCATCGCCCATGCCAGTTGCGCATTCAGCCCCGGATCGTCCGGCTTCGTCGCAAGCGCCGTCCGCAACAGCGCCTCCGCCTCGCCGTATTTCTTCTCCTTCAGCAACAAATGCGCCAGTCCCGCATTCCCCGCCTCCGACTTTGGCTCCTTGACCAGCAGCCGCCTGTACGCCGCCTCCGCCGCATCCGTTTGCCCCGCCGCCTCGGCAATCCGCGCCGCCATCAGTGTATCTTCGGGAGTTTCCGGGCTCAGCTTCAAGGCCTGTAGCAGGTCGTTTGAGGCTTCGGCCGCGTTTCCGGGATTCCCCGGACCGGTTTCGTCCTGACCGGGCTCATCGATCCGCGCCAGTGCCCGCCACGCCCGCGCCTTCAGCGCATCGCTGCCGCTTCCCGCATCCAGTGTCGTCGCCTCCAGCAGCTCATGACGCGCCTCGGCCAGCTTGCCCTCCCGCGCCAGCAGCATCCCCAGCATCAGGTGCGTCTGGAACCGGTTCGGATCCGCCTTCACTGCCCGCCGGTAGTAGGACTCCGCGGCCTCATTCTGGTTCTGCTGGTCGGCCACATATCCGGCGTCAAACAGCCCCCGCGCGTCCTCCGGATGGTCCTGGAGCCAACCCGCAAGCTCTGCTGCCGCCGCCTTCCAGTCCTGCTTCACAATCGCCGCCTCGGCCTGGGCCACGGCCTGCGCCTCGCCCGTCCCATTCCGCTCCGCATCCTCGGCAGGAGCGGGCGCCGGAGCCGGCGCGGCCGCCTGTTGCGGCGGATTTTCACGAATACTTTGCCCCTCGGCCGCTCCGGCGGCGGATCCAAACAACGAAGCGGTCAGGGCCAGACACACAACCACACAGCGCACGGCAAGAAACCTCTCATCTACAAGTTTAACGGGAGCCAGCCTGTTAGACGCGCCTTCCACCCGCTTCGTCCGGCACCGCGCCGAACCTTCCGTCCAAGCGCCGCCCACCGCGCTGCCACCGAATAGGTCCATGGCCCCGGCATCCTTTCCAAGTGACCAAGGTGATATGCCTCCAGGGCCATCCCTGGCGAATGCCAGGATGAGTTGGGCAGGGATAAGGGACCGCCGAATGGGTCCAAGCGATTGGTTCCATGGGGCAACTTTGCCGTGCGAGTTCCCCTCGCCCGCGGAAACTTTTTGAGGGGCATCCGAACTCTGGTGAGATCGTGGCTTCGGCCTCGTTTTCAAGTAACCCTTCCCAAGTAACGAGGGTGTTGTGCATCCGAGCGGATTCCTTTGAGCGCAAAGGAAGGCGACGCGATCTCGCGTTACTCTGAAGGTGGGAGCAATTCAGAAATTGAGTATGGCTTCTCATAATTTGTGTATGAGGTCAGCGCGCGTGGTGGTTCCCTTGCGCGGAAATTGGAAGAGGTCTTTAAACCCTGAGGTGATCCTATGATTTCCCCTGCCATGTTGCAGCACATGCCCCTTGGTTCTGCCTATCTATGCCAGGATTGCAACTCCGTGGGAAACTGCTCGTCGCAGTGTCCTGCCTGTGCTTCGCGTGCCCTGATGGCACTCTCAGTGGTGCTCGATCGCGAGCCGAAGGCGCGCGTTTTGGCCGAACGGCTGGAGATGGTCCGGCCGATGACCGCGGCGGCCTGAAGCATTTGCGAAAAGTTCTCATCCGAGACCGGGCAGTCTGGGCAGACGCAGCCAGCGGGAGCGGGACTGCTCCAGACTCTCGAAGCGGCCGCGCGATTTGCGAATGCGCCGTAAAACGCTGCCCGTAGACCGCCATAAGGATTGGCCGGCCGCCCTATAATAAAGAATGGCCTGCCTTGTCCTGACCCTCTCTGAGGAGTCCCGCAAGCACTCCCACGCCTTGCCACGGATGCCTTTCCCTTGAGCCACGCGTATTGGACTGACGAAATCCCGACCGACGCACTCCCCACCGACGACGCGCCCGCCCGCGCCGCCGTCCCGGACGCGATCCTCATCCGCGGCGCGCGAACCCACAACCTCAAGAACATCTCCTGCGAGATTCCCCACGACAAGTTCACCGTCATCAGCGGTGTTTCCGGCTCCGGCAAATCCTCGCTCGCCTTTGACACCATTTATGCCGAAGGCCAGCGCCGCTACGTCGAGTCGCTCTCCTCCTACGCGCGCCAGTTTCTTGAGCGCATTGAAAAGCCCGACGTGGACGAAATCGACGGCCTCGCTCCCGCCATCGCCATCAAGCAGAAGAACACCACGCGCAACCCTCGCTCCACCGTCGCCACAGCCACCGAAATCTTCGACTACATGCGGCTGCTTTACGCCCGGTGCGGAGAAGTCCACTGCATCCACTGCGACGGATTGGTCAAGCGCGACTCCATCGACGAGGTGGCAGACGCCGTCCTCGCACTGGGGGAGGGAACTCGCCTCCACGCGCTCTTTCCCGTTCACCACGCGGAGCCCGAACCCACGCTCAACAAGACCGACAAGCTCGTTCGCCGGCCCGGAAGGTCAGCATCGGCCAAAGCCACGTCGGCCAAATCCGCAGCAAAGTCTACTGCAAAAGCCAACGCCGAATCCGCCACCGCTTCGTCCGCGCCCGCGGCGCTCACGCCCGAAATGAAGGACCGCCTTCTCTCCCTGCGCAAATCCGGCTTCAACCGCCTCTACCAGCGCGGCAGCATTCTCGAGTTCTCCACGCCCGAGTCCCTCCTCGACCTCGATTTCGCGCAGCCCTTTTTCGTTCTGCTCGACCGCATCGTTGTCAGCGCCGAATCTCGCGCGCGCATTGTGGATGCTGCCGAAATCTCCTATCGCGAAGCCGGCGACGTGGTCTTTGAAGTGCTCCCGCGCGACGAATCCACTCCGCGCATCCTCCACCGCTTCTCCGGCGAATACGAGTGCATAGTCTGCCATCGTCCCGGTCGCGAGCCCGAGCCGCGCCTCTTCAGCTTCAACAATCCCTTCGGCGCATGCCCCCGCTGCCAGGGCTTCGGCAATACAGTCGATTACGATCTCAACCTCGTCATTCCCGACAAATCCCTCTCGCTCGTTGACGGCGCAATCGACCCTTGGAACCGCCCCAAATACCGCCCCTGGTTCACTGAACTCAAGCGCCAGTCCGCCGCGCTCAACGTCCCGCTCGACGTGCCCTGGCGCGACCTGCCCGAGGCCGCACGCGAAGTCGTCCTTCGCGGCAAGGGCGAATTCCCCGGCATCTTCGGCTTCTTCGCCCAGCTTGAGCGCAAGAAGTACAAGCTCCACGTCCGCGTCATGCTCAGCAAATATCGCGGCTACGCCGAGTGCCCCGACTGCCGCGGCCAGCGCCTCCGCGCCGAGGCCCGCGCCGTCCGCCTCAACGGTCTCAACATCTGCCAGGCCGCCGCGCTCACCATCGCCCAGGCCCACGAGTTTTTCGCCTCGCTCACTCTCGCACCCATGCAGCAGGAAATCGCCGGCCAGATCCTGCATGAAGTACACCAGCGCCTCACCTTCCTCAACGCCGTTGGCCTGGAGTACCTCACCCTCGACCGCCTGGCCTCCACGCTCTCCGGCGGCGAAGCGCAGCGCATCCAGCTGGCCACCTCGCTTGGCTCGCAGCTTGTGGGCGCACTCTACGTGCTCGACGAGCCTTCCATCGGCCTGCACACCCGAGACACCGCGCGCCTCATCCGAATCCTCCATCAGCTCCGCGACCTCGGCAACACCATCATCGTGGTCGAGCACGATGCCGACGTGCTCCGCTCCGCCGACCACCTGCTCGATCTCGGCCCCGGCGCGGGCGAGTTCGGCGGCAAGCTGCTCGCCTCCGGCGTCCTCGCGGAGATCGAGGCAAACCCGCAGTCGCTCACCGGCCGCTATCTCTCCGGCCAAATCTCCATCCCCGTGCCCACGCGACGCCGCGCTCCCGGCCGCGAAAAGCTCATCCTTCGCGGCGCACGCGCCAACAATCTCCGCGACCTCAGCGTTGAAATCCCCCTCGGCCTGCTCGTCGCCGTCACCGGCGTCTCCGGCTCCGGAAAATCCACGCTTGTGCATCAGGTCTTATATCGCGCCGTCGCTCGCGCTCTCGGCCAGACCGACGGCGCCGACCCCTCCGGCCTCTTCAAGTTCCTCTCCGGCGCTGAGCGCCTCAACGATGTCGTCCTCGTTGACCAGACCCCCATCGGCCGTACCCCGCGCTCCAACCCCATTACGTACATCAAAGGCTTCGACCTCGTCCGCGAGCTCTTCTCCGCGCAGCCCGAGGCCAAGCGCCGCTCGCTCACCCCCGGCCATTTTTCTTTCAACGTCCCCGGCGGCCGCTGCAACACCTGCGAGGGCGACGGCACCGTCACCGTCGAAATGCAGTTCCTCGCCGACGTCGAGCTGCCCTGCGAGGATTGCGGCGGCACGCGCTACCAGCCGCGCATCCTCGAAGTGAAGGTCAAGGGCAAGAGCATCCACGACGTTCTGCAGATGACCGTCAAGGAGGCCCTGCGCTTTTTCGCCGGCCAAACCCGCCTGCTTGAAAAGCTCGCCGTCCTCGACGAAATCGGCCTCGGCTACCTTCGCCTCGGCCAGTCCGCCACCACGCTCTCCGGCGGCGAAGCCCAGCGCGTCAAACTCGCCGCCCATCTCGCCCAGGTCCGCTCCGCCAACGCCAGCGCCAAACCCTCCCAGGCCAGCCGCGTCCTTTACATCCTTGACGAGCCCACCACCGGCCTCCACTTCGACGATGTCTCCAAGCTCCTCACCGCATTCCGCAAACTCATCGACGGCGGCGGCTCGCTGCTCGTCATCGAGCACAACCTCGACATCATCAAGTCCGCCGACTGGGTCATCGACCTCGGCCCGGAAGGCGGCTCCGGCGGAGGCCGGCTCGTCGCCGAAGGCACACCCGAGCAAATCGCCCAGAACCTCCACTCCCACACCGGCCATTCCCTCGCCCGCGTCCTCTAGAACCTGCGCTCACCCGCAACGCAAGCCGTCCTGACTGAAGTTTGCGTCTTATCGCGCAGGTTTCTGAGGCAGCTGGCAAGCGCTACCCGCTTGCCTCTATGAAATCCAAATCCGAATCAGCTTTTCAACGCGCCATCTTCCGTCAAGCTTTTGCATAACCACATACTTGCCAACCCCGCAGAGCCCGCCACAATTGTTGCTGGCGTAAAACAGCGCCTGTTTGCCATCAGCGTTAAACCCCACTCGAGAGAATGTCAGCAGACCCTGCGAGTCGGGAAAACGCTTGTAATATGCGGGCCATCCACCGTTTTTGAAAATGGAATGAACCTCTGAAGATTTCACGAGCTCGTACGGAACAGTGATCTCGAAAGATCGTTCAAAGGTTGTTTGCTTGCGGTTTGCTTTTCGAAAAGCGTCAATCGTCGCCTGTTCAAGAGCGGGCAAATCTTGCTGCAGCGAAGACGCGAATTGCCCCCACGGAATAGGACGACCATTCTGATCCGATGGAACTTCCATCCCCTTGTCATCAAACTCAGTCGTATCGAGGATGACAATTTTGGTGGGTCCCTTGTCTTTTGCCTCAGCGGGCTCTGTGCTTTTGCCACTTGCAAGCTGACTATCTATGTAAACAGAAAGAACCTCATATTCCGCAGCCCGCGGCGCTTTCCGGCAGCCATCGTTCGTTGCAACTAGCGCCGTCAGCAGGCAAAGCATTACCGCCCGCGCTGTGCCGCCGATTCGCACTCGCTCATCCTCTCATATTCCAATCGCCGACCGCCCCCCAGTCTCGCCTTTGAGACCGGGGAGACGACAAACTCCACCCCTCACCGCATCGTCGTCACCGCGCAATTCTCCCTCTGAATCGCGTCGCCCGGCTTGTTTAGATGGAACATGTAACTGCACCCAATCTCCGAGCTCCCCGTCGTCGCCCCCTGGTACACATACACCGTCCGCGACGACGGCT
This sequence comes from Occallatibacter sp., assembly GCA_049678625.1. Taxonomy (GTDB): domain Bacteria; phylum Acidobacteriota; class Terriglobia; order Terriglobales; family Acidobacteriaceae; genus Telmatobacter. Next base: position 35,825 of record JBAUEO010000061.1, read on the forward strand.
GATAGACCAGCAGCGAGCTGTGCTCATTCACGCCCGCCAGTTGAAACTCCAATGCCTCGCCATTCCCGTAGCTTGAGGCCCTCGCCGCCCGCGCATTGCCCAGCCACAGCCCCAGCGCCAGCGCCGCCACGGCCAACACCGCACCCTGAACCCACCCCAGCTTCTTCGTCATGCCGCACTCCTCCATGCCCAAGCTCACTACGCAAAGATAGACGCACCCCTTCGCCCCGATGCTCACCTTCCAGCCTGTCTTTCTGCCCATCCCTCAGCCCAATCACCCATGAATTGTCCTCCTGAGCGACGGAAGCTTGAGCGAAGGGAGCCGAAGAACATGCATTTGCTGGGTGCCCCTGGTCCGGGTTTTCGGACCTGGGAAAGCACGAACCTCATTTGTTCTTCTCCGTTAAGGCGAAGTGTGCGGATTGAGGTCCGCAGTTTCCCAGGTCCCCATTTCTCGCTCTGGCTCGAAAGCTGGAACTGGGGCACCCAGAGTTAGTGGAAGAAACTACCGCCCCGAGCCGGGCCACCCGCCGGCAGTGAAACGAGTGGGGTAATCCCGAAAGGTTAGGACAATCCGCCCGGATGGCTTACTGCTTTACGGCCCACATCGTCTTTCCATCCTGAAGCACGTTCATCCCTGTGACCTTTCCGCTCGCATCGCGCACAAACTCCACGTCCACATCCACAACGAACGTGAATCGTGTGTCCGACTCCGGCCAAAGCTCCAGATTGGGCTGGCCGGTTCCCTGAATGAACAGCTTTTCGGCTTGGAAGGTGACCAAGAAGGAGAACCACTGATTCATTTTGTAGGTGCCGACATATTGCCGCAGCGTGACGGGATCAACTGAGACCGTATGTACAACACGCGGTCCCCAGTCCGGCCAGTCGTACTCGCGGGCTATGGTACGGATGATGTCGTTTGCCAATGAGTAGCCATGGTTGCCGTTTGTCATCACCACAGCTCCGTCACCTTCGCCCACGTAAGCGGTCATGATGCACTGATAGCCCTCATTTCCGCCTCCGTGCCAGAAATAGCGGTGATCCGCCGTGCCGCCAATCTGCAACCCAAGCCCCCAGTCCCCGAGCCCAGGCTTCACCATTTGCCGAGCCGTATCCGCACTGAGAACGGAGTTTCCATGGAGAAGCGCCTGCTGGGTGGCAATAAGAAATCGGGCAAGGTCGGGTGCCGTTGTCCATAATCCGGCTGCTGCCAACTCAGGATAGATATGTGGTCCTCCTGCTACGGGAGTGCCATCGGCCCTATACGGCATCGCCGCGTTTTTCAAAGCTTCAGGTGGAAGCGGTTGCTGGAAGGAGCTGTGCGTCATGCCGTAGGGCTTCAGCACGGTGTCGTCTAGTATGTCTGCGAAGGGCTTGCCGGTTGAATCTATAACCATCTGCTGCACAATAACGTACCCACCGCCCGAGTAATTCCACTGCTTTCCTGGAACATTTTCCACACGCACAGGAGGGTTCGTTGCTGGAGGCGCCCCATCCAGAACCTGCAATGCAGACGGTACGGGGCTTCCTGCCGCATATCCAGGAAAGCCATGGACATTTGTTCCTGCTGTATGGCCGAGCAGCTCGCGTAAGGTGACCGACTTACCCTCAGCTTTATCCGTCAGGGGAAGCTTCCAGTGGACGAGCGAAGTGTTCACATCGGCGTCGAGGGAAAGCTTTCTGAACTGCACGAGATGCAATGCGGCTGTGGCCGAGATTGGCTTGCTGATGGACCCCGCTTGAAAGAGCGTGTCAGGAGTCGCGTAGGCACCGTCAATTGTGAGTCGGCCAAAGCTGCGAACCCATGCGATCTTTCCATGCCGAATGAAGGCGATACTGACGGCTGGCACATGGTCGGCGATCATCGTCTCCGCGAGAGTTTTGCCGCGGATCGGAGCGCCGTCCTTCACCATATTCGGCGAGAGATTCGAAGTAATCGCAGCAATGTGCTGATCGTTATTGCACTGGCCGAAAAGGCTTGATGAGAAAAGCAGCAGCCCCACGGTGGTGAAGCAACCAATCTGGCGAAGCGACCTCATTGCGAAACTCCTTTGGCCCTGAACCGGCGTAGCTGTTACGGATTCCGATGTGAGGAGGTGAGGGGGCAGCAAATTTTACTCCTTCACGGTCTAGTTCGATCTTTCTAATCGCGTTCCATGGGGCCCCCTCCCTTTTGACCTTAGATGAACGGGTTGGGCTCGTCCTTCGCACTTTGGTGGCGAAGGGCGGGGGGTGATGAGAGCCGGCAGTGGGCTCCGGTGTTATTGGCCGAGGGCGAGGACGGCGAGGAGGATGAGCCAGGCGAAGCCCATGGCGTGCCAGTACCAGGCAGCGGCATCGACCAGGACCTGACGGAGCTCGACGCGCTTGAGGAATCCGATGGCCGAGAGGCAGACGAAAAGCACGAGCAGGCCGAGGACGAGGTGGGCGGCGTGCAGGCCGGTGATGATGTAGAAAAAGTAGCTGGCTGGCGTGGACCACTGGTCAAAGGTGAAGCCCTGGGCGGTGAGCTGACGCCATGCAATCCACTGGCCGGTGACGAAGAGCGAGCCGAGGGCGAAGGTTGCGCCAATCCAGGGCAGGGTTCGGTGCAAAGCGGGGCGGCCGAGGCCGAGCCACTCTTCAAGCACATCGAATTCGCGGAAGATGTTGCGCCGGGCAATCTCCATGGTGAGGCTCGAGAGGATGAGGACGGCGGTGTTGAGATAAAGGATGGGCGGCAGAAGGATGGGACGCCAGTCGCCGATGGGGTTGTGCGAGATGGGGTCCAAGCGTGTGCCGGACTGGCGGGCGAAGAAGAGCAGGACGAGCATGGCGAAGAACATCATGTCGCCGGCGAGGCCGAAGAAGACGAAGAAGCGCAAGCGGTGGAGCAGCTCGCGGGGGCCGCGGTGCGCGCCGCCCCAGTCGTCATCTCCTCCTCCTCCTCCGCCGCCGGTGGGACGGCGGTCAACCGGCGGACGCCCGCCAAGGCCAGGGTCCTTGCGTTCAATTTCCGGAGGAACATGCGTAAAAATCGCAGGCATGAGAAGCCTCTTTGGAGAAGAGCTTACTCTCACTTTGCTTTGGACGCATCTGGAAATGTGAAGGGTGCCTGAGACGATAAATTTCGATTTGGCAGGAATGCAAGGCGCTGGTTCAGGTTGCGCGCGCCGAAAGGGAATCGACAAAAAGTTTGTGGACGCGGCGGTCGGCTGAGAGCTCGGGGTGAAAAGTGGCGGCGAGGATGCGGCCCTGGCGGACGAGGGTGGGAAAGTCATCGCGCCGGGCGAGGACTTCGACCTGGGGGCCGATGGAGACGATGCGCGGGGCGCGGATGAAAACCATCTCCAGCGGTCCGCCGGCGAGGGATGTTTCAGCCGTAAGGATGGAGGAATCAATCTGGCGGCCGTAGGCGTTGCGCTCGACGATTGCATCGAGCAGAGCCAATGACCTTTGGGGCGGATTGACGACTTCGCGCGCGAGGAGGATGGCTCCGGCGCAGGTGCCGAAGACCGGACGCTCGGCGCAGAATTCTTTTAGATGCTCAAGAAAACTGTGGCGCTCAAGAAATTTGAGCATGGTGGTGGATTCGCCGCCGGGCAGGATGAGCGCGTCGATGGACGCGAGCTGGTCGGGCTTGCGGATTTCGACCGGCGAGGCTCCGACGTCGGCCAGGGCGCGGGCGTGGGCCGCATAATCGCCCTGGATGGCGAGGACGCCGACGCGGCTGGGCTTACCAGCCACGGGTTTGTAACAACTGCGATTCTTCGAGAGCGGCGGCGGCAAGGCCCTTCATGGTGCCGGTGACCTGCTCGGAGACTTCGGCGAGAACCTTGGGATCGCGGAAGTGCGTGGTGGCGGCGACGATGGCCTTGGCGCGCGAGGCAGCTTCTTCGCGCTCTTTGGGGTCGTTCTCAACATCGAGGGGCGTGGCGCGCTCCTTCATGAAGATTCCCGAGCCGACGAAAATGGCCTCCGCGCCGAGCTGCATCATGAGGGCGGCATCGGCCGGAGTGGCGATGCCGCCGGCGGAGAAGTTGGGCACGGGAAGCTTGCCGGATTTTGCGACCATGCGGACGAGCTCAAAGGGGGCCTGTAACTCTTTTGCCGCGGCGTAGAGCTCCTGATCAGAAAGCACCGTGAGGCCGCGTATTTCGCGGACGATCTGGCGCATGTGCTGGACGGCGTGGACGACGTCGCCGGTGCCGGCCTCGCCCTTGGTGCGGATCATAGCCGCGCCTTCTGTGATGCGACGGAGGGCCTCGCCGAGGTTGCGCGCGCCGCAGACGAACGGGGTGGTGAAGGCGTGCTTGTCGATGTGATGGGCTTCGTCGGCGGGGGTGAGGACTTCGCTTTCGTCGATGAAGTCGACGCCGAGCTCCTGAAGAATCTGCGCCTCCGCAAAGTGGCCGATGCGCGCCTTGGCCATGACGGGGATGGAAACCGCCTGAATAATCTGCTTGATGAGGCTGGGCTTGGCCATGCGGGCCACGCCGCCTTCGGCGCGAATCATGGCCGGAACGCGCTCGAGTGCCATGACGGAGGTGGCGCCGGCTTCCTCGGCAATGCGCGCCTGCTGGACGTTCATCACGTCCATGATGACCCCGCCCTTGAGCATTTCTGCAAGGCCGACCTTGAGGCGCCATGCGCTGAGAACGCTATTTGTTTCAACTGGTTCTGTCATCTTCTTCGACCTCTACGCGCGCCTTCTGCTGACCGTCCCTGGACTTGGGTTTCACGCGCGGTCCACACGTACAAGTGTAGCAGTGAAACGGCTCGGCGCAATACGAGCGAGCCGGGAACCGGGGCAGTCGCGGTGCGAAAGGGACAGGGCGAGGACTTGTGGGGGGCGCGGGCAGCAATTCTTAAACCAATCCAACCTTACCCGGCCCTTTCTGGACCAATTGCTGCCTGCATTTCCGACGTATGGCAACCACTCATCCGCTTCCGCCTCATCCGCCGAGGCTCGAGCGAGGAACCGAAACTCCGGAGACGGCAGCGGCAACCGGCGAAGAAGCTCTGGTGACGCAGGTCCGCGTGGAGCGGGAACAGGCCGACGAACCGCCGGCTTTGACTCCGGCAGTTGCGACGCTTCCGGTGGAGCTGGATATTTCGATTCCGGTGCGGTCGTTTCGCGTGCGGAATCTGCTGGCACTGGAACCGGGGAGCCTAATGGAGACGCAATGGAGCCATGGGGAAGATATTCCGCTGAGCGCCGGGGACGTGCAACTGGCGTGGAGCGAATTCGAAGTGGCGGAGTTCCGGCTTGCGGTGCGCGTGACGCGGCTGGCTGGAGCCGGTCCTGCCGCAGCTGACTGGAGCCGGTCCTGCCGCGGCTGGCAGTGGTGGCGGCCAGTGAGATTCCGCCCGAGATTCGGCTGCGTCCGGGGGGCACGGCGCGGTGGAAGACAGCGTGGTAGAGGCGCTTGGCCAACAGCAGGGAGCGGGGAGAAGTTTTGATCGAGTCGCCGGAGAACAGAGGGATGGGATTCGAAGTAGCGGAGACGACGGTGGCACGGGGAGTTCGCATGGGAGCGCGGGGAGGGTATCCGCCGCCGCCGGGAGCGGGAGGGGCGTTGAGCGGCGAGCAGGAGCGGGTTCTTCTCGAGCACCTGCCCACTGTGCGCTTTCTGGCGCGGCGGATTCACGAGAGGCTGCCGCAGCACGTGGATATCGAGGACCTGGTTTCGGCCGGCGTGGTGGGGCTGATGGACGCCTTCGCCAAATTTGACGCCGGCAAGAATGTGCAATTCCGCAGCTACGCGCAGTTCCGGATTCGCGGCGCGATTCTGGACAGTCTGCGCACGCTGGACTGGAGCCCTAGGGAGCTGAGGCGCAAGGGCCGGGCGGTCGAGGAGGCGATTCGCCAGTTGACGGCGCGGTTGGGCCGGGCGCCGGCCGAGGGCGAAGTGGCCGCGGCGCTGAGCGTGAGTCTTGAGGAGTATCAGCAATTGCTCGGCGACCTGAAGGGACTGGAGATTGGCACGCTGCATGTGGAGCGCAACGAGGACTCGGGCGAAGAGGTGCTGGCCTATGTGCCGGGCCGTCTGGATGAGGACCCGCTTTTCCGATGCTTGAGAGGAGAAATGGAAGAGCGGCTGGGGGATTCAATTGGCAAGCTGCCGGAGCGTGAGCGGCTGGTCATGACCCTCTACTACTTCGAGGAGATGACCATGCGCGAGATTGGCCTGGCGCTGGGAGTGGTGGAGTCGCGGGTCTCGCAGGTGCACGCCTCGGCGGTGGCGCATCTGCGCGCGGCGCTCAAGGAACTGGCTTCCTCCGCGAAGATGGCTGGCGGGAGGAAGCCGGCGCAGCGGCTAGCCTGAACCGGCGGCGCGCGGCACTGGTGGCCACTCCTGCGGACGTGCGGCTTGCATATACTCAAGACAGACACTGTATGCTGAGCCCGCTCCGATTCATCTGGAATGCAACTCGCGGCCACCGGCTGAGGCCGTGGAGGAGCGAATATCTGCGCTGGCGAATTGAAACCTACAGCGGCAAGTGCGCCGAAACGCTGACGGCAAAGGACGTGCTGGGCTTCCTGTGGAGCACGCGCTGGGAGTTGCTGAGCTTTCTGGCATGGACGGGCGAAATGGAGCGGGAGGCGCGCAAGCGTGTGTGAAGGCGCATGGTCGCGCGGCCCGCAAGGCCGCATTTGCAGACGATGGAGGTTTGCGGCAATCGCCGTAGCGGGGCTTGCGATTCTGTTCCCCACGGCTCGCGCATGGACGCAGCAGCTTCCTCCGGCGGAGCCGCCGAAGCCGATGCCGGGCGAGAAACTGCCGACGCCGACGGTGCGCGTGACGAGCACCGAAGTGCTGGTGCCGACGCTGGTGGAGAAGAAGAACGGTTCGATTCTTTACGGGCTGAAGCCGGGCGATTTCGAGCTCGAAGACAACGGCGTTCCGCAGAAGATTCAGGTGCAGGCGGAGATGGATACGGCACCGGTGGCGCTGGTGGTGGCGGTGGAGCAGGGCGGCGCGAGCGTGCTGGAGTTCGGCAAGCTGGCCAAGCTGGGGCCGCTTCTGGATTTGTTTCTGGCGGACAAGCGAAGCCAGGCGGCGCTGGTGGGGTTTGACTCGACACCGCACTTGATTGACGACTTTACGCACTCGTCGGACGAGCTGGACGATTCGCTCAAGCACTTGCAGCCGGGCGATGGCGGCGCGGCGATTCTGGACACGATCAGCTATGCAACGGACTTGTTGAGCTCGCAGCCACGCGGATTTCGACGGGTTCTTCTGCTGATCAGCGAGAAGCGCGACCACGGCAGCAAGCACACCCGGGCCGAGCAATTGGTGAGGAAAATTGGGCTGACGGATGTACTGGTGCTGACGGTTGCATTTTCGCCGTCGCAGGCAGAGTTGATGCATGACGTGGCCGACAACGGTGAGGACCGCACACTGAGCATGGTTTCTACGCTGGTGATGGCGGTCAAGGCTTTCAAGAAGAATGTGGCGAAAGAGATTGCCGAGCTGAGCGGAGGCGAGTACACGACCTTCAGCGGCGACAAGCGCTTTGAGGCGCGGGTGATGGAAGCGGCGCGGGATGCGCGCAATCGCTATTTGATTACCTTCAGCCCGTCGAATCCCACGCCAGGGTTGCACACGATTCGGGTGCGGACAACCCAGGATTACGGCGCGCGGATTGTGGCGCGGGCAAACTACTGGATGCAGCCGGGCGAGGGGAAAGAAGACGGCAATTGAGGGGTTTACGAGCCGTGTCCGCAGAAGGGCAGATGTCGCCGCCGCATGGCGCGGAACGGCCGTTCGTGGTAATCTCACAACAGACACTTGAGAAGTGGACTGAGAACGCAAGGGAGTTATACACGCCGTGCTGGCGACCGCAAAGAAGACTGACCTAATCGAACGCTTTCGCACCCACGAATCTGACACCGGCTCGCCGGAAGTTCAGATCGCGATTCTGAGTGAGCGGATTGGCGAACTGACCGAGCATTTCAAGACACACAAGAAGGATCACGCCTCGCGGCGTGGCCTGCTGATGCTGGTGAGCAAGCGCCGCCGCCTGCTGGATTACCTGAAGGCTCACGATGCGGATCGCTATCGCGACGTTATCGGAAAGCTCGGAATCCGCAAGTAATCAGAAAGCAGAATCTTGAATCGGAAGCGCCCAGACCGGAAACAGGTCATGGCCCCCATTCCACCCAGGACTCGGGACCAAGGTGTACCTGGCGATTCACATCCGCTGCCAGGCACCGCGCAGAGCTGTCGTCTGCTGGGCGAGCTGCCTTACGCCGTGCGGCGAGAGAGGCTCGCAATGGACTCAGGAGCCGACGCACCCGGAGATACACGCTGCACGCATGCGGCAGGGATTTCGAGGCACGCATGCTTGAGCGGCGGCACACCTTTGAGCGATTTTCCGCACACACTTTCCAAGCGAACACTGACGAAACGAGGAAATCATGTCGAAGCATGAAGTGGCAGTAGAGCTTGCCGGCGGCAAGCGGTTGGTAATTGAGACAGGGCGCATGGCCAAGCAGGCCTCTGGCGCCGCGCTGGTGACGACGGGCGATACGGTGGTGCTGGCCACGGCCGTTGCGTCGAATGAGCCCCGCGAGGGCATCGATTTTTTCCCGCTCACCGTGGACTACCGCGAGTACACCTACGCAGGCGGACGCATTCCGGGCGGCTTTATCAAGCGCGAGGGCCGGCCCAGCGAGAAGGAAGTGCTGACCTGCCGGCAGATTGACCGGCCGATTCGCCCGCTGTTTCCTGACGGATTCAAGAACGAAACGCAGGTGATTGCACTGGTCTTCTCCGCGGACAAGGAGAACGATCCGGACGTGATTGGGATCAACGCGGCCGCGACGGCGCTGGCACTTTCCGACATTCCCTTCGGAGCGACGGTGGGCGCGGTGCGCGTGGGACGCGTGAACGGCGAGTTCGTGATTAACCCTACCTACGCCGAGCGCGCGGCGACCACGTTGAACATCATGGTGGTGGGTCACAAGGACGGCATCGTGATGATCGAAGCGGGCGCCAAGGAGGAGTCAGAAGAGGTGATTCTGGCGGCCATCGAGTTTGCGCACGGCGAGATCAAGAAGATTGTGGCCGCGATTGATGAGCTTGTGGCGAAGGCCGGCAAGCCGAAGCGGTCGTTCACGGCGCCGGAGTTCGACGAGGCCTACTATGCCGCGCTGAAGGAGAAGGTTGGCGAGCGGTTGAAGGACGCGCTGGACACCAAGGCGCACGCGAAGACCGAGAGCTATGCGCTGGTGAAGAAGCTGAAGGAAGAGCTGGCGGCTGATCTGCCCGCAGATGACAGCGGCGCGAAGAAGAAGCTTGCAACCTATTACGAGCATCTGCGCGAGCGGCTCTTTCGCGAGCAGGTGACGAAGGACAAGATCCGTCCGGACCGTCGCGAGTTCGACGAGATTCGGCCGATTTCCATCGAGACAGGCGTACTGCCGCGGGTGCATGGTTCCGCGCTGTTCACGCGCGGTGAGACGCAGGCGCTGGTGACGGTGACTCTGGGCACCACCGACGATGGGCAGCGACTGGAGAGCTTTGAAGGCGAGCAGCGCAAAACCTTCATGCTCCACTACAACTTTCCGCCGTTCAGCGTTGGTGAAACGGGACGTATGACAGGCGTTGGCCGGCGTGAAATTGGCCACGGAGCACTGGCCGAGCGCGCGGTTTCGGCGGTTCTGCCGAGCGCCGAAGAGTCGCCTTACACGATGCGCGTGGTTTCCGACATTCTGGAGTCGAACGGGTCCTCGTCGATGGCCTCGGTTTGCGGAGCCAGCCTGGCGCTGTTTGACGCAGGCATTGCGCTGAAGGGCGCGGTGGCCGGCGTGGCGATGGGCCTGGTGAAGGAAGGCGACGATTATGCCGTCCTGACCGACATTGCCGGCGCGGAAGACCACTATGGCGACATGGACTTCAAGGTGGCTGGATCGCGCAAGGGAATTACGGCGCTGCAGATGGACATCAAGATCGGCGGCCTGACGCGCGAGATTCTTGAGCAGGCCATGGAGCAGGCCAAGCGCGGCCGGCTCTTCCTGCTGGACAAGATGGACGCGGCGCTGGATGGCCCGCGCCAGGAGCGCTCGCAGTATGCGCCGCGCATCGAAACCGTGCAGATTCCGACCGAAAAGATTCGCGACCTGATCGGCAAGGGCGGCGCCACCATCCGCGGCATCATTGAACAGACCGGCGCCAAGATCGATGTGGACGATACCGGCAGGGTCAGCGTTGCCTCGAGCGACGCAGACGGCCTGAAGAAGGCCCTCGCGATGATCAGCAACATCACCGCCGTGCCCGAGGTGGGGAAGGTGTACCTCGGAAAAGTAGTGCGGCTGGCGGAGTTCGGCGCGTTCGTGGAGATCTTCCCGGGGACCGACGGCCTGCTGCACATTTCCGAAATTGCCGAGCATCGCGTGAAGGAAGTAAAGGACGAGTTGCGCGAGGGCGATCAGGTGATGGTGAAGGTGCTTGCGCTGGAAGGCAACCGCATCAAGCTGAGCCGCAAGGCGCTCATCAAGGAGCAGCGGGCGAAGATGGCACAATCCGTGTCGGAGGAGACCGCGCTGGACGAGATCGCGCCCGAAGGCGATGGGCCGGTGCCCGAAGCGGCTCCGCCGCCGCCGTCGCGGCCCCGGAATGAGTTTGATGAGCGTCAGCCGCGCTCCAACCAGAGCACGATTCTGATTGAAGGCGGGGACGACTTCGACGACGACGAGACAGAGGAGATCGACGAGGAGAACGAGCCAAACTTCAACCGCGCGGATGGCGTTCCGGTGGTGGCTGGACAGCCGGCGGGAGCCGGTCGGCCGGCTGCCAACGGCGGGGCAAATGTTCGCCGTCGCCGCCGGCGTCGCGGTGGACGCGGACCGGGCAGCGGTGGCGGCCAGGGCTGAGGCTTCCGCTTCAGAGGCCGCACATCATGAAAGTAGGGGAAGGGGTAAGAGCGATTGCTCTTGCCTCTTCTTTTTTGCGTGAGTAAGTTGAAGCTGGATGGAGAGAGGAGTTCTTAGGCGGGAAAGTCGCCGGAGCCGTGAACCCCAACCCTTGAAAGGCTTTCGAGGGAGGCGTAGAGCAGCTCATCTGCGTGCAAGGGCCGATGGTGTGCCGGAGTACTGCGTTTCTCTCTATACATGCGCAGGTCGGCCGCGATGCAAAGCGATTCGAGATCGTCCCCATCATCGGGAAAGACGGCGATGCCGATGCTAGCGCCGACGCGAAAGAGGCGATCTTCGACCTTGAGCGGCTCATTCAAGCGCTGCATGAGCGAGTGAGCCACGCTCTCCGCATTCTGGCTGCTGTAAGCATCCTCGAGGATGAGCGAAAACTCGTCGCCGCCGGTGCGCGCCACGGTGTCAGAGTGGCGCACTCGCCCGGTGAAGATGGAGCTCACCTGCTGGAGTAGGGAATCGCCCGCGTGGTGCCCGAGCGTATCGTTCACCTGCTTGAAGCGGTCGAGGTCGACGACGAGCAGGGCAACCTTCTGCCCGGCGCGGCGCGCGCGTTCCAGCGCCACCTGGAGCCTGTCCAGAAAGAGTCGGCGATTGGGCAGGCCGGTCAACTCGTCGTGAAGGGCCAGATATTTGTTGTGCTCAATCTGATCCTCGAGCAGAAGGAGGAGCATGCCCACCGCGACCACATACTTGGGGAGGTTCCAGACCTCATTCTCGACGTGGACGGAGGGGTACCACGCTTCAGAGAGTGGGCCGACGACAAAGACCATGGCCCAAGCGAAGAACCCGATGATGCTGATAAATGCCCCGGTGGTGGCGCGGCGATAGCTGTAGCAAAAGTGGAGACAGCATCCGATGTAGACGGCGCAGAGCAGGCCGTTCAGCGCAAGGTCCAGGCCGTCTGCCCGATGCTGCACGGTCAGCAGAAAAACCGACAAGCCGCAATACAGCCCAAGCATCATCCAGCGCAGCGGATGACGAAAACGACGGTAGCTGACCAGGGTAATCGTGAGCGGAAGGATGGCGAAGAGCGCGGCCGCGGTGTTGAGCGCCCAGATTGTTGCGGGCGCGAAGATCAAGACAAACAGATAAAGGTTCTGCGCCAAGAGGAGGGCGAAGAGCATCCAGCGGGCAGAGCGCTCATTCCGGTAGGGCACGCACGCGAAGGAGAAGAGAACGCCGGCGCAGGCCAAGGATGAAATTGTGAGAAACGATGCAATGTCGCCGCGCAATCCAGGAAGCGAGGCGTAGATGTCTGAGGCAAAGTGCAGTGCGATCAGCACCCATCCGGTGAGCCACAGGGTGGAGACCTTCGATTGACCCTGTCGCTCGACCGAGGCGAAGGCGCAGACCAGCAAAGTGATCGCCACCAGATCTGGAAATGTACTCCAATCCAACTTGCCCACCTCACGTCCTCGGAAACTGACGGTAGTTTAATCCTTAAAGCTACCCCTTCCGGTATAGCTCTTTTGGGGCAAGCGTGACGGTTGGGAACGCGAGAGTAACCTTGTTCTGCTTGTAGATTGTGTGTGACGGAAGGGATTACTCGCGTCGAATTTTTCTGTTGAAAACTGCCGCATCCTCGCTAGACTCGATGGGAATGGCCGCTAGTCTTTACATCGTGGTGGAAGGCGAGGACCCGGGGTACGACATTTTTGTGAATGGTCATGCCCTGGCTCGCAATGAAGAAGCCCTCGAGCGGTTGGCGAGATCGCTGGAGGTGTGTCCCCTGCTGGAGTTTTTTTCAGCGGATGAGAATTCAATGGCTCTGCTTCTGGAGCAAGGCGCGGGCGACCCGGAGTGGGTGAGGAATCTGCCCCAGCCGCAATGGTTCGACGCCGAGGAAGGCCTGAAGACCGTGCAGTCGCTTCTGGAGTTTGTCCGCGGCACTCCGGCCGCCCTTGGCTCGGAGACTTTTCCTGTCCAGCGCGAACTGCTGGAGTACGAGCGTGTGCTGCGCAAGACCAAGGAAAAGGGACTGCGCTGGCACTTGGCTGCAAGCTGGCGGTAGGCTGCCGGTTATCAGGCCCAATTAGTCCTGCGCGGCTTCGCTCTCCGGCGACGGAAAGACGTTGCCCATGCGGTGAATCTGCGCGCCCACTCCGCGGAGTTTCTCCTCGATGCGCTCGTAACCGCGATCCATGTGGTAAACGCGGTCGATGAGGGTTTCGCCATCGGCAACGAGTGCGGCGAGCACCAGGGATGCGGAGGCTCGAAGGTCAGAGCACATGACTGCGGCGGAGGACAGCGGCGCGGGACCGCGCACCGTGGCCGTGGAGCCATCCACCTTTATCTGCGCGCCCATGCGGACGAGCTCCTGCACGTGCATGAAGCGGTTTTCGAAGATGTTTTCCTTGATGACACTTACGCCTTCAGCCTGCGTGGCCAACGCCATATATTGCGCCTGCATGTCGGTAGGAAAGCCGGGGTACTCTTCGGTGGAGATGTCGGAGCCGCGAAGTTTGCCCGACGATTGAACGCGCACGGAGTTCGCGTCGACGACGGTGACTTTGGCTCCGGCTTCCTCGAGCTTGGCCATCACGGCGCGCACATGAGCGGGATTGCAGTCGGCAACGGTCAGGTCGCCTGCGGTGATGGCACCGGCGACGAGAAAGGTTCCGGCCTCAATGCGGTCAGGATGGATGCGATGACGCGCGCCATGCAGGCTGCTGACGCCGTGAATGCGCATGGTGGAGGTCCCGGCTCCCTGGATGCGCGCGCCCATGGCAGTGAGCAGGCCGGCAAGGTCGGAGACTTCAGGCTCGCGTGCGCAGTTCTCCATCACGGTTTCGCCCTCAGCCAAAACCGCGGCCATCAGCAGGTCTTCGGTTCCCGTGACGGTGATGCGGTCAAAGAGGATATGGGCTCCGCGCAGGCGCGTGGCGCTGGCTTTAAGGTAGCCGTGTTCCTGGGCGATGGTGGCGCCCATTCTTTCCAGGCCCTTGATGTGCAGATCGATGGGACGTCCGCCGATGGCGCAGCCGCCGGGCATGGCCACGCGGGCGGCTCCGGTGCGTGCGATAAGCGGGCCGAGGACCAGCGAGCTGGCGCGCATGGTTTTTACAATTTCGTACTTGGCGACGGGATCGCTGAGGTTCCGGCAGCAGAGCGATACGCTCGGAGACGCTCCGACGGTGGCGATCTCCGCCTGCGCGCCCATCGACGCAAGAAGCCTGCGCTCGGTTAAAATGTCGCGGACGCGGGGAATGTTTTCGAGGACGATTTCCTCGTCGGTGAGGATGGCGGCGGCCATGCAGGGCAGGGCGGAGTTCTTTGCGCCGGAAACGCGGATGGTGCCGATGAGGGGGTTTCCGCCGCGAATGACGAACTTATCCATGAATGCTTAGACTTTCCGAGCGGAACGCTTACTGTCCGAATAATCTGGCTCTCAAGAGAACAACGAGAGGGCCGGCTCTCCAAAGAGACAGTGTACAGTCGCGGGCGGGTGAGGGAAGGATTGCGCCGAGAAGGGTCCGGTGCTTAAACGTCGATGACGTTGTCTTCGATGGCGACGCGGACATTGCCATCGGACTTGGCCAGACGCCGGACTGCTTCCGGCTTGTCCACACGGGCCTTGAGCATGACCAACGCAACCGGGACGCTGCGGCCCGCGCTCTTGATGGTGTGGACGGCCGTTTCGCGGTCAATGTGGCAGGCGCTCATGAGGATGCGAATACCGCGCTCGACGAGCTTGGAGTTCTGCATATGCACGTTGACCATCAGGTTCTCGTACACATAGCCCATGCGGGTCATTGCGGCGGTGGTGATCATGTTGAGGATCATCTTCTGAGCGGAGCCGGCCTTCATGCGCGTGGAGCCGGAGATGACTTCGGGGCCGACCTCGGCGACGATGCTGATGTCAGCCGCGGCGCAGATGGGTGCTCCATGGTTGCAGGTGACGGCGGCGGTGTGCGCGCCGCGGGCGCGGGCATAGGCAACGGCGGCCACCACGTAAGGCGTGCGGCCGGATGCGGAGAGGCCGACGACGACATCCTTGCGCGTGGGGCGGCGGCGCGCAATGTCGCGCTGGCCGAGTTCCTCGGAATCCTCATTCACTTCAACGGCCGAAGCCAGAGCCTTGGGTCCGCCGGCCATGATGTATTGAATCTGCCCCGGAACCGTGGAGTAGGTCGGTGGGCACTCGGAGGCATCGAGGGCGGCGATGCGGCCGCTGGAGCCGGCGCCGATATAAATCAGGCGTCCGCCGTCTTTCAGGCAGCGGGCCACCTGGTCAATCACCTGCGCAATTTCAGGAAGAGCCCTTTTGACGGCTCCGGCTACTTTCGCGTCTTCGTGATTGATGATGCGGGCAATTTCGAGTGCGGACTTTGTATCGAAGCCTTGAGATGCGTCGTTTTCGCTCTCGGTAATAAGGCTTTGCAGTAGCGCGCCCGGATCGTCCTTTTTGGTTTCTCTCTCCGGAACGCTTGTTTCTTCTTGAATCGTCGCGCTGGTTAGCATCGAGAAGGTCCCCAACAACCTATTGTAGCGGCAAAATGCACAAGAAGCGAAAGAAATCTAGACCCGAGTGACGGGATGAACATAACTTTCGGACTTTCTCAGCCAGCCGGCGCCCATGCCTCAAGCAGCGCGTCGTGGAAGGCGGGGCGAGCTTCTCGAATCAGTTGGCTCTCGCGATGCGGCCAGGTGCGATTGGTGAGCAGGACGATGGAACGCTGCTCCTTAAGGTCAATCCATAGCGAGCAGCCACTGAAGCCCAGATGGCCGATGGTCTGCGGAGAGAAATGATGTCCTGAGGAGGAGTCGGCCGAGGGCGTGTCCCATCCGAGAGCGCGGGAGCTGCCTTCCGGCGGCTGGCGCTGGGCAAAGAGCGCAATCGTTTTCGCATCGAAGAGTCCCGGGCCGGGCCCGTCATTGCGACTCGTCGCGGCCAGAATCTCCGCCGAAAACCGGAGCAGGTCTCGGACGTTGGAAAAGAGGCCTGCATGTCCGGCGGCTCCGTTCAGCAGCCATGCGTGCTCGTCCTGCACCTCGCCCTGAATGCGGCGGTGGCGAAAGATTTCGTCCATTTCGGTGGGCGGAATGGCGATGCGATCTTCCGGCGCGGGACAGAAGCCGGTGGCCGCGAGCTTGAGCGGATCAAAGATTTCGCGGCGCACCCAGGTGGCCAGATACTCATGCATCAGCACCTCCAGCGCCTTGCCCAGGAGGATGAAGCCGATGTCGGAGTACTCCACACGCTGGCCGGGTTCGGCCTCCAACGGCAATTGGAGACAGGTGCGGAAAAGGTAGGCTGGCGAAGAGGCGGTGCGGAAGAGTTCCACATAGCCCGGCAATCCCGAGCTGTGCGAAAGCAGATGCCGCAAGGTGACGCGGCGCGCGTTGCGCGAGGAGGCGCGGCCGACGACGAAGCCCGGAAGCAGATCGCCGAGGCGGGTGTCCAGATCCAGCTTGCCGCGCTGATGCAGCAGCATGGCCGCGGCCGTGGTGGACACCACTTTCGTCAGGCTGGCGATGTCGTACACCGTGTCGGGCGCGACGGCCCTGGCTTCTTCGTCGTAAGTGAAGTGCCCCTGTGCGTCGGCCAGGACTGTCTCTCCGCGTGCGACCATTCCGAATGCGCATCCGGGGAAGGCGTGGCGGTCAATGGCCTCTTGCAGCACACGATAAACGGGAGGAAAGCGCTCCGTGTTGGGATGCTCAGAGGTCACGGTGGTCAAAACTCCTCATGGATCGTTGTCTTGCATCCTAAATCCAAAGTTCCTGTTTGCAAAAAGGCAGGTGGTCTTGTTTTGACGGTTCCTGGCATTCGGGCTACCCTTCGGTTGAAGAAGTGCGTCTATCTGGAGGGACTCCAGATAGAGACGAGGAGTGGTGGCAGCGATGGGAATCCAGCGGGTATCACGCAGAGTGGCCGGAGCCTTGTGCCTGATCGCCGGAATGCCGTGCATGGCGATGTGCCAGGCAACTTCCGCGCAAAGCGAAGCGGCCGCGCAGCCTTCAGCCGTTTCGTCCCCGACGGCAGCGCCGACGCAAAAGACTTATGTGGTTCCAGCGGGGACTAAGGTGCTTCTTGAGTTGCGGAGCGCGATCGACACCCACAGCGCCAAGGCGGGCGACGGCGTGTACCTGGTATCTACATTCCCGGTGGTGGTGGGCAATCGCGTGATGATTCCGGCGGGCGTGTATGTGCAGGGCGTGGTGGACCGGGTAACGCGTGCGGGGCGCATCCACGGCAAGGCGCAACTGGATATGCACTTTACCTCGATGATTTTTACGAATGGGACCGTCGTGGAGATCCCCGGCGTGGTGAACAGCCTGCCGGGCGCCAGGCACCAGGAAGTGAAGAACAACGGTGAAGGCACGGTGCAGCAGGACAGCGACAAAACGCGCAACATGGGCAAAGTGGCCAAGGTGGCCATTCCCACGGGCGGGACAGTGGGCGCGATTGGCGGGCTGGGGGCCGGGCACCCGGTGGAAGGCGGACTGATCGGCATTGGCGCAGGGCTTGCCGCAGCGGGAATTGTCTCCCTATTTACGCGCGGGGCAGATGTGAATATTCCCAACGGCACGCAGGTGGAGATGGTATTGCAGCGCCCTCTGGTTCTTGAGCCGGAGAACCTGGCCGCGGCAGGCACGCCGGGCACGCCTCCGGCGCTGGTGCCGGCACCCAACCAGCCGAAGCCGATGGAGAAGCCGGAACGCCGCCCACATATTCTTTGCCCGGCGGGCGGGCTGGGTTGCGGACCCGATTAGAATGGGAGCAGAGACGCGCAACACGTGACTGAAAATCCGACTCCGACCCCGAACCCGCATCTGAACGAGCCCGACGAGCAAGCGCCTGCAATGGCGCGAATGAGCGAGCAAGCATTCGCGCAGACGGACGAGACCGCGCCGGCCGCAAGGCGAAAGTACGATGTGGTGGGATTGTGGGTGCGCGACCTGCTGATTTCGTCGGTAATCTCGGTGCTGTTTATCGCGTTTCTTTATCAGCCGGTGCGCGTGGAAGGCACCAGCATGTTGCCGCGGCTGGAGAACCGCGACCGGCTGTTCATCAACAAGTTTGTCTATCACATTGCATCGATTCATCGGGACGACGTGGTGGTCTTTCACTATCCGCGCAATCCGGTTGAGAGCTACATCAAGCGAGTGATTGCGCTGCCGGGCGACCGCGTGAGGATTGACCAGGGGAAGGTGTGGCTGAACGACAGGCTGCTTCAGGAGCCGTATGTGCCGGCCATGTATCGCGACACGGGGTCAATGGCGGCGATGGTGGTGCCGCCGGACTGCTATTTCGTGATGGGCGACCATCGGTCGATGTCCTACGACAGCCGTGACTTCGGCGTGGTGCGCCGGGATTTGATCTACGGGAAGGCAGACTTTGTCTACTGGCCGGCGAAGGATGCGGGCGTGGTGTATTGAGGTCCGCATTTTCCACCAGATGGAGCGCGGCCGAACCTGCTAAAATCGATTGAATCCACTCCCCGGAGAGGCAATGCAGTCGATACTTGCGCTCGAAGACGGGCGCATCTTCCGCGGCCACGGCTACGGCGCACCTGGCGAATGCCAGGGCGAGGTTGTTTTTAATACCTCCCTTACCGGCTACCAGGAAATCGCCACCGATCCCTCCTATGCCGGGCAGATCGTCGTTCTCACCAATCCACAGATCGGCAATTACGGAACCAACAGCGCGGACAATGAGGCGCAGAAGCCCTTTATCGAGGGGCTGATTGTGCGCGAGTTCTCGGTGGTAAGTTCCAACTGGCGCTCAGAGCAGGTGACCGACGAGTACATGGAGCGGTACGCGGTTCCAGTGCTGGCGGAAATTGATACGCGGGCGCTGGTGCGGCACTTGCGCACCCACGGCGTGATGCGCGGCGTGATTTCGACCAAGGAAACGGACGTGGAGAAGCTGGTGGCGCGGGCGCGCGCGATTCGCAAGATGGATGGGACCGACCTCGCGCGCGTGGTTTCGACCAAGGCCTCCTATACATTTGACGCGACGCACAGCCGCAACCAGTCCGACGATCCGCTGCTGCCGTCGGCGGAGGAAAAGCCGCTGCTGCACGTGGTGGCCTACGACTTCGGCATCAAGCAGAATATTCTGCGCATGCTCACGCGCGAGAGCTGCCGCGTGACAGTGGTTCCGGCGGAGACCACGGCGAGCGATGTGATGGAGTTGAAGCCGGACGGCGTGTTTTTATCGAACGGACCCGGCGACCCGGAGCCGGTGGAGTACGCTGTGCGCGCGATTCGGGAGTTTCTGGGGCGGGTGCCGGTTTTTGGAATTTGTCTGGGTCATCAGCTCACCGGGCTGGCGCTGGGCGGGCGGACCTATAAGCTGAAGTTCGGCCACCACGGCGGCAACCATCCGGTGCGCAACAACGCGACGGGCAAGGTGGAGATTACGGCGCACAATCACAACTTCGCGGTGGACCCGGAATCCATCAATGCCAACGAAGTGGAGCTGACGCACGTGGACCTGAATGATCAAACGCTTGAAGGGCTGCGGCATAAGACGCTGCCGCTGCTCAGCGTGCAGTATCACCCGGAGGCCGCACCGGGCCCGCACGACTCGCACTACCTGTTCCGCGACTTTCGCCAGATGATGGAGGAGTGGAAGGGATGAACCGGCGAGCGCAAGAGGAGTGGATTGCAGGCACACAGGCGGGGCCAAGGCCCCGCTGTTTTTTTGGACCGAAGAGATTGAAATCCGCGGACCGGCAGGTTCAAACGAGCCAACGCGGAATCACAACGACGATCGAAGAGCGGAAGAATGCCACGCAGAAATGACATCCAGAAGATTCTTGTAATCGGCTCGGGGCCGATTGTGATTGGGCAGTCGGCGGAGTTCGACTACTCGGGCACACAGGCCTGCAAGGCGCTGAAGCAGGAGGGCTATGAGGTGGTGCTGGTGAATTCGAACCCGGCCACCATCATGACCGATCCTGACCTTGCCGACCGCACGTACATTGAGCCGCTGACGCGAGCGTATGTGGAAGAGATTATCCACATCGAGGCGGAGATGCTGACGCCGGGCGCGGACAAGTTTGCGCTGCTGCCCACGGTGGGCGGGCAGACGGCGCTGAATCTGGCCGTGGACTTGGCGGACGCGGGCGTGCTGGACCGCTACAACGTGGAGCTGATTGGCGCGAAGCTCGAAGCCATCAAGAAGGCCGAGGACCGGCTGTTGTTCAAGGACGCGATGATTCGCATCGGGCTGGAGGTGGCGAAATCGGTGCTGGTGAACAATCTTCGCGATGGGCTGGATTTCGCGGCCAAGCTGGGATTTCCGGTGCTCATCCGGCCGAGCTTTACGTTGGGCGGTTCGGGCGGCGGCATTGCGTACAACCGCGAAGAGCTGATGGAGATTCTTTCGCGCGGGCTGGATCTTTCGCCGGTGCACGAGTGCCTGATTGAGGAGAGCGTGCTGGGCTGGAAGGAGTTTGAGCTGGAGGTGATGCGCGACCTGGCGGACAACGTGATCATCATCTGCTCGATTGAGAATTTCGATCCGATGGGCGTGCACACGGGCGACTCCATTACGGTGGCGCCGGCGCAGACTCTGACCGACCGCGAGTACCAGAGGATGCGCGACGCGGCGCTTGCCGTGATGCGCGAGATTGGCGTGGAGACGGGTGGGTCGAATGTGCAGTTCGCCGTGAATCCCGTGGACGGGAGGATGATTGTGATTGAGATGAACCCGCGCGTCTCGCGTTCGTCGGCGCTGGCGTCAAAGGCCACGGGATTTCCCATTGCGAAGATTGCGGCGAAGCTTGCCGTAGGCTACACGCTGGACGAAATTCCGAACGACATTACGCGCAAGACGCCGGCGTGCTTTGAGCCGACGATTGATTACGTGGTGGTGAAGATTCCGAAATGGCAGTTTGAGAAATTTCCCGGCGCGGACGACACGCTGGGCCCGCAGATGAAGAGCGTGGGCGAGGTGATGGCCATGGGCCGCACCTTTAAGGAAGCGCTAATGAAAGCGTGGCGCGCGCTGGAGACAGGCAGGAAGACGGGCGCGGAGGTGCTGGAGCCGCGGCGGCTGACGCAGATGCTGGTGACGCCACGTCCGGAACGGCTGGGCTATCTACGATTCGCATTTGAGCGCGGGCTGAGCGTGCGCGAAGTGGCGCGGCTGACAGGGATGGACCCTTGGTTTCTGCATCAACTTCGCGAGGTTACGCTGGCGCAGAAGACGATTGCGGAGACGACGCCGGAGGCGATTGACGCCGAGGCGCTGCGGCGGCTGAAGCGCATGGGCCTGAGCGACGAACGGATTGCGACGGAATGGAAACTGGAAGGCAATGCCGGCGTGCAGCAGGTGAGGGAACTCCGCGAAGAGAAGGGGATTCGTCCGGTCTTCAAGCTGGTGGATACGTGCGCGGCGGAGTTCGAGTCGATGACGCCGTATCTCTATTCGACCTACGACGAAGAGGACGAAGCGCCACCGACGGACAAGCGCAAGATCATCATTCTGGGGTCGGGGCCGAATCGCATCGGGCAGGGAATCGAGTTCGATTACTGCTGCTGCCATGCGGCGTTCGCGTTGAAGGAAGACGGCTACGAGACCATCATGGTGAATTGCAATCCTGAGACAGTCTCGACCGACTACGACACAAGCGACCGGCTTTACTTTGAGCCGTTGACGCTGGAGGATGTGCTGGCCGTTTACAACCACGAGGCGCAGTCCGGCGCGGAGATTGGAATGATTGTGCAGTTCGGCGGGCAGACGCCGCTGAACCTGGCGCAGCGGCTGCGCGCGGCGGGTGTTCCGATTATCGGCACTTCGCCGGAGTCGATCGACCTGGCCGAGGACCGCAAGCAGTTCGGCAAGCTACTGGAGGATCTCAAGATTCCGCAGCCGGCGGGCGGCACGGCGACCAGCGTGAAAGAAGCGCTTACGGTGGCGGAGCGCGTCGGGTATCCGGTGCTGGTGCGGCCCAGTTATGTGCTGGGCGGCCGCGCGATGGTGATTGCGTACGATGCGGACGCGGTGATGCGCTACATGCGCGAAGCGGTGGAGTACTCGCAGGAACGGCCGGTGCTGATTGACCACTTTTTGGAAAGCGCGGTCGAGGTGGACGTGGACGCGCTGTGCGACTCGAATGAAGTGCTGATTGCGGGCATCATGCAGCATATTGAAGAAGCGGGCATTCACTCCGGCGACTCCTCGTGCGTGCTGCCGGCGGTGAGCATTCGCGCGGAGACGCTGGAGACGCTGCGCGCGTATACGCGGAGGCTGGCGCTGGCGCTGAAGGTGGTGGGCCTCGTGAATTTGCAGTTTGCCATCCAGCGCGATGCCGAGGATAAGGACCAGGTGTTTGTGATTGAGGTGAACCCGCGGGCTTCGCGCACGGTCCCGTATGTGTCGAAGGCGACGGGAGTGCCGCTGGCCAAAATTGCATCGCGGCTGATGACCGGGCGCACACTGCGCGAACTGTTGCCGGAAGATATGGCGACGGGCAGCGACTTGAAGACGGGCGCGTATTATTACGTGAAGTCCCCGGTCTTTCCGTGGTCAAAGTTCGCGGGTGTGGACACGGTGCTGGGACCGGAGATGAAGTCGACCGGCGAGGTGATGGGCGTGGCGACGAGCTTTGGAGAAGCCTTTGCCAAGGCGCAGCTTTCCGCGGGGCAAATCCTGCCGCGCGGCGGCACCGTCTTTTTCAGCGTGAACGACCACGACAAGAAGCACGCAGTGGAGCTGGCGCGGCGTTATGTGGACCTGGGTTTTCAACTGGTGGCGACCGAGGGCACGGCCAGCGTGCTCGAACGCGCGGGGCTGATTGTCGAGCGCATCTTTAAGGTGAAGGAAGGCCGGCCGAACGTGGTGGACCTGATCAAGGGCGACCGGATTCAATTGATCATCAATACGCCGCGGGGCCAGGACACGTTCTTCGACGAGCAGGCCATTCGCCGGGCTTCAGTGCTGGCGCGCGTGCCCACAATTACCACCATCGCCGCGGCACGGGCTGCCGTGGAAGGAATCGCGGCGATGCAGGGGAACCGCGCGACCGTGTACGCGCTGCAATCGCTACATCGTGCTGCGGACAGGGAATAGGCGGGTGCAGCCTCGCTTTCGGCGGTCCCATCGCCAAGCCGCTATCGAAGCGTGCGCCCGCTTACAATTGTGGAATGCTGATCGAAGGCGTGTTTGCCGCAATCACCACGCCGTTCTACCCGGACGAGCGAGTCTATTTCCGCAAGCTCGAAGCGAATGTCGCACATTATTCGCGCAGCCTGCTGGCCGGGATGGTCGTTCTGGGTTCGACCGGCGAAGCTGCTTCGCTCAATGATGAGGAATCGAGAGACGTGCTGCGGACCGCGGCTGAGGCTGCCTCGGCTGAGAAGGTGCTGATTGCCGGCGTGGGGCGCGACAGCGTGCGCGGGACGGTAGAGATGGCGGAAGCGGCCGCGGAATTCCACTATGACGCGGTACTGGTGCGGCTCCCGCCGTACTACGCGAGCGTGATGCCGGCCGAGGCGATGCTGAACTACTTTCGCAATGTGGCAGACCGTTCGCCGCTGCCGGTGCTGCTCTATAACATCCCGCGCTTTGTGCCCGCTCAAATTCCCGTGGAAGTGGTCGCGGAACTGGCGCACGATCCCAACATTTTCGGCATCAAGGAGTCGAGCGGGCATATGGAGCGCATTGCGGCACTCATCGCTGCGACGAGAGATACGCCGAGGCGTGAGGTGAAGGTCACTGCGGTCTTTGAGGCTGTGACCGATCGCATGCTGAGGGTGCAACAAACGGAGTCTGTGCCTGCTCACGGATTTGTTCCGGCCACGGAACTGCTGGCCGGCCCCGCCGCAGTGCGGGCTCCGCAGCCGCTTGTGAAAACGCGGACGAAGGAAGTTGGCTTCCAGGTGCTAAGCGGCTCAATCAATACTTTTCTGGAGTCGCTGGAAGCCGGAGCCCCAGGCGCGGTGCTGGCCTTTGGCGCGTGCGCCCCGCAGGCCTGCCAGGAGATCTACCTTGCGTGGAAGGACCGCGACCACGCGCTGGCGCGGGAAAAGCAGGAACGCATTGCCGGGGCGGCGGCCGAAATTGTCGGCGGGCTGGGCATCGGTGGGGTGAAGTACGCGTGCGACTTCAACGGATATTTCGGTGGGCGCGTGCGACAGCCTTTGCGAGCGCTGGCCGCTGCCGAGAAGAGGCGAGTGGAAGAGTTGCTGGCGGGGATACGGAACTGAAGCGGGCTCAAAGGTAGGGGGGCTGCGACTTCGGCCCGGATGGAGTACGTCCGATAACAGATATTCTGTAAACTGGAGCGTAAACAAGGCAAATTGGCCTTCTTTTTTGCTTCCGCTTGGTCTCTTCCCTCTCTGGATTGCTACATATCGCTGCCAGCTGCCGAGCTTCGCGCAGAGTTCAATTACATCTTGTAGCGGCCCATGTCCTCGTCATTCAGGCCCTCAAGCCAGCCGCGAAGTTGCTCTGCCGTCAGCCCTTCGACCGGCCCTGAAGTGTTGAATTTTGCAGTTTGCAGCACCTGTTCGGAAACAAAGATGGGACAGTCGGCGCGCAGAGCGAGTGCAATGGCGTCGGACGGGCGCGCATCGATCACGACGGGCTCACTCTCCTGCCGCAGCCAAAGCTGCGCGAAGAATGTGTCGTCTTTAAGCTCAGTGATGACTATATGATCCAGCTCGGCATTCATGTGACGGATAAGGTTTCGGATGAGATCGTGCGTCATGGGACGCGGTGCAGATACTTTTTCAATCTCGATGGCGATGGCGTTGGCCTCAAAGATGCCCACCCAGATGGGCATGACGGTCTCTGACGCAACGTCCTTGAGGACCACGATGGGCATGTTGGTGGCGGGGTCCATCATCAGTCCTCGAATTCTTACTTCAACGTCCATTGCCCCCTCCTGAGCCGCTAGGGCGCGACTGCCTCTCCGACCAGGCTGTTGGGAAATGTGCCGGTAATCCGGACTTGCCGATAGCTGCCGGGCGCCGGCGCAATGGCCTGGGCTGTGGTGAAGTTGACAGGCTTGTTCTGAGAGCTGCGGCCGTTCACCTGCCCGCGGGCAGGGTTTGTTCCTTCAACCATCACTTCCATAACTTCACCCAAATGTCTGTTGTAATTGACCCTCTGGATCTCACGCTGGCGATCCAGGAGCACCTGCAACCGTTGAGACTTTTCCGCCTCCGGGATGGAATCGATCATGACCAGGGCCGGAGTGTTCGGGCGTGGCGAGTACTTGAACCCGAAGACGCAATCGTACTGGACTTCGGCCAGAAGGTCCATGGTCTGAATGAAGTCGTCAGGCGTCTCGCCGGGAAAGCCCACGATGATGTCGGTAGAAAGCGAGATGCTGCGCCGGGCCGATTTGACCCAGGCAATGCGCTCGAGATACCAGTCGCGGGTATACTCACGGGCCATTTGCTTCAGCACGCGCGTGGAGCCGGACTGCACGGGCAGATGCACGTGGTCGCAAAGCGTGGGGACTGAATCGATGGCCTCGACAATGTCGCGGGTAAAGTCGCGCGGGTGGCTGGTGGTGAAGCGGACGCGGCGAATCCCGGGGACCTGGCCGACGTTTGCCAGCAGCTCGGCGAAGCTCTGCTTCCCTTCCGGATCGCGGTAGCTGTTTACATTCTGGCCGAGAAGCTGAATCTCGGTGTAGCCAAGGTCGGCGATGCGGCGGGCTTCAGCGAGCACGGAGGCGGAGCCGCGACTGCGCTCCTTGCCGCGCGTGTATGGCACAACGCAGTAGGCGCAGAATTTGTCGCAGCCTTCGATGATGGTGATGTAGCCGCGGTAGGGATTCCGGCGCGCGGTAAACTCGGTCTCGAAGGTTTCGTCGGTCTGCCGGTCGTCCAGGCCGGTGATGCGCGATTCACCGGATTCGAGCCTGGCCAGCATCTCCGGCAGTTTGCGATAGGAGGCTGAGCCGGAGACAAGCGAGACGTAGGGGGCGCGGTCAAAGATTTTTTCGCCCTCCTGTTGCGCCACGCAGCCCAGGACGCCGAAGCGCTTGCCGTCTTTGTAGAGCTTCTTGTAGTCGTTGAGGCGGTGAAAGACTTTCTGCTCGGCTTTGTCGCGGATGGAGCATGTGTTGTAGAGGATCAGGCCCGCCTCGGCCTCGGTGTTCACCTGGCGGTAGCCCTGCTGCTCAAGAGCGCCTATGACCTTCTCCGAGTCGTGGGCATTCATCTGGCAGCCGAAGGTCTCCAGATAAAAGGTTTTTTCGGTCGGTCTCACACCATCAAGTATACCGTTTTGCCGGCTCCGCGGAAATTGCGGCCTGCTGGCTAGAATGAAGACCGGGAGCGAAGAAGATGAATGCGGACCAAACGGGCTCGCGCAGGAAGATGCACTGGGAGGACTTGCATGCCAAGTCCGCGCCGGGCGGGTTGAACTGGTACCGTCCCCATCTGGAGACATCCCTGCGGCTTATCGAAAGCGCGTTGGGAAGCACAGCGGAGACCGAATCGGCGATTCTGGACGCGGGCGGCGGCCAATCGACGCTGGTGGACGATCTTCTTGAGCGGGGCTATCGCCATGTGACTGTGTGCGACGTTTCTGAAATTGCTTTGGTGAGGGCGCGGGAGCGGCTGGGCGATGCGGCTGCGCGGGTGGAGTGGCAGGTGGGCGACGTGTTGACAGTTCCCTTGCCTGAAGGCTTCTTCGACTTGTGGCACGATCGTGCGGTCTTCCATTTTTTGACGGAGTCCGCGGACAGAGAGGCCTATGTGCGCGCGATGGCCGGCGCGCTGAAGCCGGGCGGGCACGCGGTGATGGCCACGTTTGGGCCGGAGGGGCCAACCAAATGCAGCGGCCTGGAAGTTTGCTGCTACGGTGCCGCGGCGCTGGCCGATACACTGGGCGCGCGATTCCGCCTGGTGGAAAGCCTGACGGAGTTGCATACGACGCCGGTCGGCAACGAGCAGCAATTTCTCTACTGCCACTTTGTGAGTGCGTAGGTCAGCTTCTGTGCAAAGAACGAAGCGACAGCATTCTGAATCACGGGCCCTGCACATCTCTCAGGCCGGTGTGGAGATAGGCCAGGAGCGCCGCCATTTGCTCCCGGGTGAAGCGTCCGGCAAACGACGGCATCATACCCTTGCCCGACAAGATCGTACGCTCGATCTGGAGATCGGTGGTGGGAGCGCCGCTGGGCAGCTTTCCCGTTTGAAAGATGTGTTGGAGATCGGGTGGGACCTTCTTAAGCTGCAGGTCGTTCTCCTCGTGGCAGTGGGCGCACCGGGTTTCGTAGAGATGCTTCCCTGCCAGCTCCTGATCCGTGAGCGGCGGCACGCGATGGCAGCCGGGAAGAAAAAGCAGAGAGAGGGTGAGAGCGGCAGGGGTGAGCGAAGCCAATGCCGCGCCGGCGGCCTGGCGACCAAGAGAAGTCATCCCCTCCATTCTATGCACGCTGGAACGCGGCTCCAGCGAGTGCGCTATGCTGAGAGACCGGAATGCTGATGGAGCGCCGAAAAAGCTGTTCGGACGAGGGAGAGAAAACTGAGTCATGAGCCCGGCATCGAGCGAAAATCTTAGACCCTTTGCGCACGCCGCGCAGAATCGCTGCTTTGGATGCGGGCCGGCGAATGAGGCGGGGCTGCACTTGGAGTTCATGTTGACCGCGGAGGATGCCGTGGTGTGCCAGGCAACGGTGGGCGACAGTTTTGAGGGCCCCCAGGGTTACTTACATGGGGGAATTATTGCCACGCTGCTGGATGAGAGCATGAGCAAGGCGGTGCGCGCGCGGGGGCTGATTGCGATGACGCGGCACATGGTGGTCGATTACCGGCGGCCGGTGCCGAGCGGGTCGGCAATCCGCATGGAGGGCCGTGTGGCGCGCTCAGAGGGTCGCAAGCATTGGACCGAGGCCGAAGTGCGAGACGACGAAGGCCGCGTGCTGGCGAAAGCCGAGGGATTGTTTGTGGAGATATCCAAAGAGCACCGCGAGGCGCTGG
Organism: Occallatibacter sp.; assembly: GCA_049678625.1. Classification (GTDB taxonomy): domain Bacteria; phylum Acidobacteriota; class Terriglobia; order Terriglobales; family Acidobacteriaceae; genus Telmatobacter. The sequence goes on from JBAUEO010000061.1 coordinate 63,642, forward strand.
CCGATGTAACGCGGCGTGAAAAAAAATAGTGCCGGAAAGAGACGGCGCGCGTTGCTCTCCGCCATACCTGGGGAGGCTCTCGATCAAGCTCTCCGTCAAGCCGGAATGTTTTCCGGCAGGCCGGGACCCGGCCGGCTTTTAATTCACCACCATCCCGAAGTCGATCTCCTGCGAAGTAAGAATGGGAGAGTCTCCGGCCAGAATCGCCGCGCGCTCAAGCACGTGCTCGAGTTCGCGCACGTTTCCGGGCCAGGGATGCGCGGCCAGCCTGGCCAGTGCCGCATCGTCAATCGACTTTCGTGGAGACTGCCGGCCCATTTGTTCGAGGAAGTGCTCGACCAGCAGGGACAGGTCCTCACTGTGCTCGGCGAGCGAGGGAGTGCGGATGAGAAAAACGGCCAGGCGGTAGTAGAGGTCCGGCCGAAAGACGCCGTCTTTCGCGTGCTGGCCCAGCGGACGGTGGGTGGCCGCCACAATTCGGACATTGACCCGAAGCGTCTCATTGTCTCCCACGCGCTGCAATTCGCCGCTCTCGACGAAACGCAGCAGCTTGGCCTGCAGGGAGAGCGGCATCTCGCCGATTTCGTCCAGGAAGAGCGTTCCGCCGGCGGCGGCCTCGATCCGCCCCACGCGGCCCTGCACAGCTCCGGTAAAGGCTCCGCGTGTGTGCCCAAAGAGCTCGGCTTCAAGCAGCATCTCGGGAATTGCGGCGCAATTGATGGCCACAAAGGGCTTGCGGGAGCGATCGGAGAGCCGATGCAAGGCTTCGGCCACCAGTTCCTTGCCCGTTCCAGTGGGGCCTTCGATGAGGACAGGCGTGGAACGCGGGGCAACCAGCCGGACCCGCCGGCTGACCTCGAGCATGCATGCCGCATCGCCGACAAGCTCGGGAAGCCGGTCATTCAATCCGGCGATTCGCTTCGCACCTCCATGCGTTCGGCCTAGTTCCTGAGAGCGACCCTGTCGCGGGAGCGTCTCGGCCGGTAGTGCCGCTGCCGTTGCCAGCCTCGAGGTCTTGGCGCAGACCGCATTGGAGCTGACCGGATGGGAACCGGCCGAATGGGAACTGGCCGAATGGGAAGTGACCTGATGGGAACTGACGAGGCTGAGGCCTTCTTCCCTTTCCGCCTTTTTATCGGCCAGGAAGGGCGCGCTCTCCCACGCCGCCATGTCCTGGCTGCAACGCAGAGCGTAAAGCAGCTCCTGGCGATGCGGACCGCGCGTCGCGTCCTGCGGGCTGGTGCCATCGGCCGTCACCAGATCCACCTCCGGATAGAGCGCACAGAATTCGCGCAGGAACTCGCCCTGGTCGAGATCGGGAAGCCAGGAATCGACAATCACGGCCTCGGGCGTGGCCGAGTCGGCTTCGGCCCAGGCCTCGGCGCCGCCCTGGGCTTCGCGGACCTGCCAGCGCAGGCCGGTCAGCACCGCGCTCAGCCTCTGTCGAAAGTGACGGTCCGCGCTGGCCACCAATGCAGTGCGGGGACGAAGGCGCGCCGAGGGGGGAGGAAGAACCGGGACGGCGAAGGTTTGCATCTGGGACTCTCCTTGGGGGTGCGTGAAAGAAAGGTGAGTGAAGTCAAAGTGTGGGTAAACCGGATGCGCACAGGTGATTTGTTTAGGCGGTCGGGCTGCCGTGGGAGTGGGAAGCTTCGGCGGGAAGCATCGGGCCGATCAAGGCGGCAATATCGCTTTCGAGGGGGACCATGTATCCCTGGCCGCGCACGGTGCGGATGAGCCGCCCCGGAGGCGGGTCTTTCAGTTTGCGCCGCAGGTAGTTCACATAGACGTCCACAATGTTGGTGGTCTGCGCGGGCTCCATCTTCCACACTGAGTCCAGCAGCTCCACGCGGGAGACCGAGTGACCGCGGTGCAGCATCAGATGTTCGAGCAGCGAGAATTCCTTGTTGGTGAGCTCGATCTGCTGGCCGGCGCGCGCCGCGGTGTGGTCGAGCCGGTTGACCTCAAGGTCGCCCGCGCGCAACAGCAGCCGCGCCTCGCGCTTGCGGCGGAGCAGCGCCCGGCAGCGCGCGCGCAGCTCAAAAAGGCTGAAGGGTTTCAGCACCAGGTCGTCGGCGCCAAGGTCCAGGCAGCGCACTCGCGCCTCCACATCCTGCCGGGCGGTAAGAATCAGCACCGGCAGATCTGCGTCCAGAGCCCGCAGCTCGGCCAGCACCTGCTCTCCGTCCATAATGGGAAGGTTCAAATCCAAAATGGTCAGGTCGGGAAGCTCTTCGCGAAAGGCATCCACGGCCGCCGCTCCGTCCTCGGCCACGCGCACGTGGTGCCCTTCCACTTCAAAGCCGCGCTTGAGGAACAGTCCCAACGCCTTGTCATCTTCAGCGATCAGCAGCCTCATTATTTATTCTCCTGAAGAAACGCAAGCCCGCGTCGCCACCCCGTTAGCTTGCTTAAGAATCACTAACTGTTGCATGACTCCACCTTGCTTCGAGGACTTTAGGAACTCAAGGCGCAAAGGTCATTAGGAATTTCTGTACTTCCGGTTGTGGATGTCTTCCCCAAATTGTCCCGAATCGGACAGCAGTAGGTACCAATGCAGGTTCGGGCCGGATTCCTTAACCGGAAAGTGTGGAAGTGTTGCCGATTCGGTCACTCGCAGGCGGATAGCTGGAGAAAAATTGAAAGTGTGTTCTTGTCATTCGCCTTTTGTTCGCTATAATGCGCCCATGGCCATCACGAAGCGGCAAAAAGAGGTTCTGGATTTTCTGGCGACATTTGTCGCCCGCAACGGCTATTCCCCTTCTTTTGAGGAAATTGCGCGTGGCATGGGGCTGAAGAGCCTGGCCACGATTCACAAGCACATCTCCAATCTTGAGAAGAAGGGTTTGCTGGACCGCGTGCACAACCACAGCCGCTCGATTGACGTGTTGCCTCCGGGGTCGCGCAGCCGCGTGACCGAGCGGCTGCCGCTGGCCGGCCGCATTGCCGCGGGGCTGCCAGTGGAAACCTTTGAGAGTCCGGAGACGATCTCACTGCACGACGTGGTGGGCAATCGCGATGTTTTTGCGCTGGAGGTCCGCGGCGATTCGATGCGCGACGAGCACATCATCAACGGCGATTACGTGCTGGTGGAGCGCGCCCGGACGGCGCGTCAGGGAGAGATTGTGGTGGCGCTGGTGCGCGGCGCGGAGACCACGTTGAAACGCTATTATCCGGAGGGCCGGCTGGTCCGCCTGCAACCCTCCAATGCGGAGATGGATCCGATTTATGTGCCCGCTTCGCAGGTGGCGATTCAGGGCCGCGTTTTGGGCGTGCTGCGCAAATATCGCTGAGGCAATTCGGCGCTCAAAAAGCAATGGCCCGACGAAGCCGCCGGGCCATTCTCATTTTGTTTGCGCGTTGCGCGACAGATTCTCCGGATTGCGCGCCCGGCGAAGTCAAGCCAGCAGGCGCTGCACCTTGTCCTCAATCACGTCCTGGGGCACGTAGCCCACGATCTGGTCTGCAACCTTGCCGCCCTTGAAAAGCAGCAGAGTGGGAATGCCGCGAATCCCGTAGCGAGACGGCGTTGCGCCGTTCTCATCCACGTTCACCTTGGCAACCTTGAGCTTGCCCGCGTACGTGGTGGCAAGTCCTTCCACGATGGGCGCAATTGCGCGACAGGGACCGCACCAGACAGCCCAAAAATCCACCAAAACAGGTTGCTCACTGCGGAGCACCTCCTGTTCAAACGTTGCATCGCTCACTTCCATCACACCCAGTCCAGCCATGTTCCTCCTTGAGGCGCTTGCCTCAACTCCAGTGTAAGGGCAAACCCCGAATTATAAGATGAGCAAGCGGGCAAGTTCGTCGCAAACCGGTGATCCGCGAAGAAATCCTGTGAGGCCCCTCGGAGACGTGGGCTTGTTTGAGGGCAAAATAAAAGCGCCCGGATCCGGTAACGGACCACGGGCGCTAGAGCAGCCCTCCCCCAGAACTGCCCACGGAGCGAATGTAGGATGTTCAGCGTGGAATAGCAAGGAAACTTAGGTAATCGATTTACGAGACACTAAAGAGTGATTAACTCATTACATTGACTGATTTGGAAGCCACTTATTCCTCGTTCACTTTTGCTTTTTTCCCGGGCTTTGACGACTTTGCTCGGCGGTCTTCGAATATGTGCTCAGAAGGGGTTGGAATCGGTCCGAATCCGGCCGTCGCCACCCTCGAATTTGCAGACAAGAATTTCGGGTTCGGGCAGACCTGCGAGCGCGGCACGGATGGCCTGGGAAGCAGTCGCAAGACCCTGCTCATTGTCGAGAATCACCAATACGGCCGGGCCGGCTCCGCTGAGCGCAACCCCCAGAATGCCCTGCGCTCCGGCGAGGGGCAGCAGAGGCGCGAGCATGGGGCAGATGATCTGGCGATAGGGCTGGTGGAGACGGTCACGCATGGCCAAGTGCAACAGATCTCCCCTGCCCTGGGAAAATGCAAGGCCGAGAAGGGCTGCGGACTGGACATTCTGGACCGCGTCGTCGCGGGAGTAGTGCTCTGGCAGCAGAGCGCGGGCTTCGCTGGTGGCCAGGGGAGCGGGCGGGAGAACCACAATGGCTCTCCACGACCCCGGAGGCACAACGCGGGCCACGCGGACTGACTCGCCGTCGCTGGCCACCGCCACAAAGCCACCCAGCCAGCAGGCCGCGGCGTTGTCCGGATGGCCTTCGAGGTCGCAGGCTTCCTTGAGAATCCTCTCACTGCTCCAGCCGAGACCGCCAAAATGGTTGGCCAGCGCAACCGCGGCAAGCCTTCCGGCCGCGGACGATCCGCAGCCCACTCCCAGCGGCACGGCGTTCGTCATCTTTACGGACAGTGGAACGGCCGGCTGGCCGTTCTGCGCAAGGAGGTGCGTGTAGGTGTCGAGGATGAGATTGTCCTCAAGCCGTGCGCAGCGGAGCGCGTCGCGTCCGGACGCGATGACGGAAAATGCATCTGCGGGATGCGCCTCCATCTCAAGAAAGAGGTCGAGGGCAACGGCGACGGCGTCAAAGCCACTGCCGAGATTCGCGGAGGTGGCGGGCAGTCGAAGGCGCAGGCCCGGCACCGGACTTTTGCCGGAATCGGGCATCAGGCGCGCTCCTTCAATTGCTGGAGCACGGCGGCCGCAGTGGACTCGACGACGATGGCGTTGCGGCGAAGCGCCGCGATTTCGGATTCGTGGCCGCGCTTTTCGTCTTCAGTCAGCAGCGAGTCCCGGTGGAAGTCGATGGTGTAATCGGCGTCCTTGAGCGCATGGCCGGTGAGTAGAAGAACGACGGAATCTGCTGGAGCGACGCGGCCATCGGCACGGAGTTTCTTGAGCCCGGCTAGCGTGACGGCCGAGGCGGGCTCGCAGCCCAGGCCTTCGGCGCCAATTTCGGCTTTGGCGACCGCAATTTCCGCTTCGCTCACGTCAAGGCACCAGCCGCCGCTCTCCTGCACGGCGCGGGCGGCCTTGCGCCAGGAGGCTGGATTTCCGATGCGGATGGCAGTGGCGCGCGTGTGGGCTTCCATGGGCTCGAGCGATGTGCCTTGATTTTCTACGAAGCTGCGCACCAGCGGATTTGCGCCCTCGGCCTGGATGACGGAGATGCGCGGCAGGCGCGCCACGAGACCGAGCTCCTTCAACTCGCGAAAGCCCTTGGCGAGCGCGGAACTGTTGGCAAGATTGCCGCCGGGAGCGAGGAGATGATCGGGCACGGCCCAGTCAAAGGCTTCGGCAATTTCAAAGGCGGGCGTCTTCTGGCCCTCGAGCCGATAGGGATTGACGGAGTTGAGCAGATAAATCGGCGCCCGCCGGACGATTTCCGCCAGCACGCGCACGCAGCCATCGAAGTCGGTCTTCAACTGGCAGGTGACCGCGCCATAGTCCATGGCCTGCGCCAGCTTGCCCCAGGCGATTTTGCCTTCCGGGATCAGCACGAGGCTGCGCAGCCCGGCACGCGCGGCGTATGCGGCCATTGCCGCCGATGTATTTCCCGTCGACGCGCAGGCGACCCACTCGAAGTTGCGTTCGAGCGCGACGCTGAGTGCGGCGGTCATGCCCGTGTCCTTGAAGGAGCCGGTGGGATTCATGCCCTGGTGCTTGGCGAAGAGCTGGTCGAGGCCGAGGGCTTTGGCAGAGCGAGGCAGGGAGTAGAGCGGCGTGTTTCCCTCCTGCAACGTGACGGCGCTGCCGAAACTGTCCAGGATGGGCAGCAGCTCGCGGAAGCGCCATACGCCGGACTGGTCGAGCGAGACGGCGGAGCTGCGGCGCTCGCGCCAGAGCCATTTGAGCGCGCCCGGATTGGGGCGGTCGTGTCCGAGGCGCTCGCTCCAGCCGGGGTATTCAACTTCAAAAAGGTCGCCGCAATGGGCGCAGCGGAAGTCTGGACCGGCCTCAGCGCCCGCAATGCGGTCGCCGCAGCCGAAACAGCGCAGACGATGCAGATTGTCGTTCATCCTTGGTGTTAGCCTACCAGCGTGGGGCAGCTTTTGCGGAATTGGAAAACGGGATTGGCCTCTGGCATGCGAGGGCCGCTGATTGCGCTTGCGGCGCTCGTAGTTTTGCCCGCCGCATCGGCGCAGGCGACGGTTCGACTGGCCGCTGCGGCGGATTTGGAGCCGGTGCTTCCGACGCTTCTGAAGCAATTCCAGGCGCAGACGGGAATTCGAGTGGTGGGAACCTACCAGGCTTCAGCGATGCTGACGACGCAGCTGATGAACGGCGCGCCCTACGACCTTTTTCTGGCGGCGGACATGGATTTTCCGGCGCGCTTGGTGAAGGCCGGACTCACGGACGAGGCCGAGCCGATTCTGTATGCAAAAGGCACGCTTGTGCTTTGGACGCGGAAGGACGCGCATCTTCCGCCGCCGAATTTGGAATTGCTGCGCAATCCGGCGTTGACGCGGTTGGCAATCGCGAACCCTGACCGCGCGCCCTATGGACGCGCCGCGGTTGCCGCGCTGAAGAGCCTGAAGCTCTATGACGCGTTGAAGGGGCGCATTGCGCAGGCGGAAAACATTGGGCAGGCCGCGCAATTTGTGCAGTCAGGCAATGCGCAGGCGGGAATGATTGCGCTGACGGCGGCCCTGACCCCGACGCTTTCAAATGTGGGAAGCTACTTTGTGATTCCGCGCAATCTTTATCCGCCGCTGGAGCAGGGCGCGGTGGTGCTGCGCGCCGGTGCGCACCGCGCGGAGGCGCATCGGCTGCTCAACTTTCTTCTCTCCGCGCCGGTGCAGACGCAGTTGGCCGCGCGCGGGCTGTCCCCGGTTCGCTGACGATGATGGATTGGCAGGCGTTCACGCTCACGCTCCGGCTGGCCGCGGTGACGACGGCGATTCTGCTGGCGGTGGCCGTGCCGCTGGCTGCGTGGCTGGTGCTGGGGAGTGGCCGCTGGCTTGCGTGGCTTGAGGCCCTTGCGGCGCTGCCGCTGGTGCTGCCGCCAACGGTGCTGGGATTTTTTCTGCTGGTGCTGCTGGGACCGCGCACGGCGATTGGTCGCGGCATTGCGGCGGTGCTGGGCCATCCGCTGGCGTTCTCCTTTTCCGGGCTGGTGGTGGGCTCGGTGATTTACAGTCTGCCCTTCGCGGTGCAGCCGCTGGTGGCCGGCTTTGCCGCAGTGGAGCCGGAGCTGCTGGATGCGGCGCGGGTGCTGGGCGCGGGCACAGTGCGCATTGTGGCGGGCATTCTTGTGCCACTGGCACGGCGTAGCCTGCTGACAGCGGCGGTGCTGAGTTTTCTGCATACGGTGGGCGAGTTTGGCGTGGTGCTGATGCTGGGCGGCGATATTCCGGGCTCCACGCGCACGCTCTCGATTCTGCTTTACAACCAGGTGGAGAACTTTGACTACGCGGCGGCGAATCGCACCGCGGCGGTACTGGTGGTGTGCAGCGTGATTGCACTGGGCGCGATTTACCTGGGCAACCGTCCGCGCGGTGGCCGCCATGCTTGATTTGAAGTTGGAAGCTCGGCGCGGCGGATTCCATTTGCAGTTGGAGTGCCGATTCGCGTCGGAGTGGACGGTGGTCTTCGGGCCCTCTGGCGCGGGAAAGAGCACGCTGCTGCGCCTGGTTGCGGGACTGGACCGGCCGGACCTCGGACGGATTGCGCTGGATGATCGAGTGCTGACGGATACGGATGGGCGCGTGTTTCTGCCGGCAGGGCATCGGCAAACGGTGCTTGTGGCGCAGCACCCTGCGCTCTTCCCTCACCTGAGCGTGACGGCGAACGTGGCCTTTGGGCTCTCGCATCTTGCGCAGGTGGATCGCGCGTCGCGCGTGACGGAGATGCTCGAGCTTGTGGATGCAAAGGCGCTCGTTGAGCGAGAGCCGCGCAGCCTATCCGGCGGCGAAGCGCAACGCGTGGCGCTGGCTCGCGCGCTGGCCGTGGAGCCGCGGTTGCTGCTGCTGGATGAACCCTTCGCCGCACTGGACGGGCCGGCGAGCGATGAGCTGTTGCAGCGCTTGCAGCCATGGCTGCAAGCGAAGAAGGTGCAGGCGGTGATGGTGACGCACGATGCGACCGACGCCTATGCAACCAGCGCGGAGGTTGCGCTGCTGCGCGAAGGCAGGCTTGCGGCGATTGGCCCGGCGAGTGCGGCGCTGAGCGAGGAGCGCGACAGGATTCTTGGGCGGCTGAACAGAAGCTAAATTTGCTCGTTGCAAAATCCGATGACCACCGGCTCCCTTTCAAGAAGAATGTGAAAGCGCGCGTGGACAGCCTCGCGAATTTCATGGGCGAGGGCAAGAATCTCCTCTGCCGTTGCTCCGCCGCGATTGATGAGCGCAAGCGTGTGGCGCGAGGAGATTCCCGCGGCGCCGCGCGCGAAGCCCTTGGCGAATCCGGCATGCTCAATGAGCCACGCAGCGGGCAGTTTGACCATCCCATCGCGCTCGGGCCCAGGTCCGGCGGGAAAATGCGGCGGCTCAACTCCGGCTTCGCCCTGGATGGCGAGGATTTCCTCCAACGTCACGACAGGATTCTTGAAGAAGCTACCGGCGCTGCGGCAATCTGCGTCACCTGCGACAAGCAGCATCCCCTTTAAGTGACGGATGCGGCGGACGGCTTCCGTCACCTCAGGCAGCGTGGTCGCTTTGCCTGCGGGAAAGGCGCGCTGCAAGTCGGCGTAGCGCAGCGTGGGCGCACCGCCGGGCGTGAGGCGATAGTCGACGCGCGTAACCACGTAACGGCCGCGCTCATCGGCACTGAACCGGCTGCGGCGGTAGGAGAATGCGCACTCGGCGGCGGTGAACTCAACGAACTGATGCTGCGTGAGATCGAAGGCGCGCACGCGTGAGAGGACCGAGGCAACCTCCTGCCCGTATGCGCCAACATTTTGCACGGGCGTGCCGCCCACGGTTCCGGGAATTCCAGCGAGGCACTCGATTCCGGCGCAGTTGGCGCGCGCCGTCTGCTCCACGAAAGCGTCCCAGTCTTCTCCGGCGGCGGCGGAAAAGACTGTCGCGCCGCCCTGCGTGGATTTCGTGACGCCACGAAGACAGACGTGCAGCACGAGGCCGTTGAACCCTTCATCACTCACAAGCAAATTGCTGCCGCCGCCGAGAACGAAAAGCGGAGCTGCGTGCCCGCGAGCCCAAGCCGCGGCCTCGGCAACGTCCTCTTCGCTTTCCGCGGCGACAAACCAGCGCGCGGGTCCGCCGATGCCGAAGGTGGTGAACGGCGCGAGGGGCCTATGTTCTTCAAGGAGCATTGGGTCAAGTCTAAGTCACTGCCGCCAGTCGAACGTAACACCCCTGTTGCGCACTTGAACGCTGCAATGCGGACGAAAGACGATAGAATGGTTGCAGGCAGGAATTCCAGCCGGAGGAATCCATGTATCCAGAACTGATGGTCATTCCCATGCGCGAAGAGCTGACCCGCGCGGGCATAACGGAAACACGCACCGCTGAAGAAGTGGACGCGACACTGGCCAAGGCCGGAACCACGATGGTGGTGGTGAACTCGATTTGCGGCTGCGCGGCCGGCAAGATGCGCCCCGGAGTACGGCTGGCGCTGGCCAACAGCACGCAGCAGCCCGACCAGAAGATCACCGTTTTTGCAGGACAGGATCGAGAAGCAACGGAACGGGCGCGGAGCTACTTTGCCGGCAACCCGCCCACTTCGCCGGCAATCGGGATTCTGCGCGACGGCAAGCTGGTCTACCTGATGCAGCGCTTCGTGATTGAGCAAACCACCGCGCAGGAGATTGCCGCGGAGTTGATTCGCGCCTTCGACGAGCACTGCGTGAAGACGACCGCATAAGCCGCAAGTGAGATTTACAAACAGGAACGGCCCCCCTGAGGGAGGCCGTTCTTATTGCGCGATGCAACACATTCGGATCAATCGCCAGCGCCGGCCTTTTCGGCAAGCGCGCGCTGTACCCGGCTGTGGCGGCGGCTGTAGGTGAAGTAGATGATCAAACCAACAGCCAGCCAGATCAGGAACACCTCCCACGTCAGCAGGTGAAGCGAGAACATCATGAGCATGGAGATTCCCATGCCCATGATGGGGACAAAGGGCACCCACGGCGTCTTGAAGGGCCGCTTGAGATTGGGCAGCTTCCGGCGCAGAACCCAGACTCCAGCGCAGACCACCGTGAAAGCGAATAAGGTGCCGATGCTGGTGAGTTCATCGAGCGTCGAAATTGGCAGTGTAGCGGCAAGCAGGCCAACAGTGAACCCAATCACGATTGTCGAGATGAAGGGGGTCCGCAGCTTGGGATGAACTTTGGATGCCCAGTTCCAGAGCAGCCCGTCATGCGACATGGTGAAGAAGACGCGCGTCTGGCCGAGGAGCATAACCAGCATGGTGGACGTGAGACCGCCGATGGCGCCGATCTTTATCAGGTAGCTTCCCCATTTCACGCCAGTGACATCGACTCCGACCGCGATCGGATCGGCTACGTTGAGGCGCGTGTAGGAGGCAAGACCCGTCAGCACAATCGCGACCAGGATGTACAGGATGGTGCAGATTATGAGCGATCCGAGGATTCCTATCGGCATGTCCTTCTGAGGATTTCGGGACTCCTGCGCGGCGGTGGAAACGGCGTCGAAGCCAATATATGCGAAGAAAATGATTCCCGCGCCGCGCAACACACCGCTCCAGCCAAACTCTCCGAAGTGGCCCGTATTCGGCGGAATGAATGGATGCCAGTTCATCATGGCGAGTTCGCGGTGGCCGGCCAAAAAGACGATGCCGAGACCGATGAAGACGATCAGGACAGAAACCTTAACGATCACGATGACAGTGTTGACGTTTGCGGACTCCTGGATCCCTCTCGCCAGGATTGCGGTCATGGTGAAGATGCCGATCAGCGCCATCAGATCGAAATGAGACGTCATGTGAGGCAGGCTGGACGCGGCGGTGTGTATTTTCATACTCACGCTGGCGATGGGTGCCCAATGACCGTTGTATTTCACGAGTTCCGTTCCGGGCGCATAAGAGAGCGCCGGCGAAAGGGGAATGCCGAGGTCTTGCAGTAGACTGCCGACGTATCCGCTCCAGCCAACCGCAACTGTAGCGGCGCCGAAGGCGTACTCCAGGACAAGCGCCCAGCCGATGATCCAGGCGACGATTTCGCCGAGCGTCGTGTAGGCATAGCTGTACGAGCTGCCGGCGATGGGAAGCAGAGCTGAGAACTCCGCGTAGCAAAGGCCAGCGAAAGCGCACGCTAGTCCGGCGACGATGAACGAGAGGACGATGGCGGGACCTGCGGCGGTGGCGGCGACCGGTCCGGTGAGCACGAAAATTCCTGTGCCGATGATGGCGCCGATTCCGAGAGTGATGAGGTTGATGGGGCCGAGCGCCCGCTTGAGCGAGTGCTCGCCGGTCTCCTCGGCTTCCGCAAGGATGGTGCTGATGGGCTTGGTTGCGAACAGCCTGTTAGGCATGCGTTCCCTCCGCGTTCAAATGGGATGTGTGGTGCTCGGTGGAGATCCACATCGATTTCAAGTTCACACAAGTTGGCCTGGACATGAACGCAGACGACCTCCTCGAAAAGTCAACGCTTCGGTCTACGACCTCGGCGAATGCGACACGGCAAGGCAGTGAGACTAACCACTCTGCAGTGCAGAACGAAAGCGGGGTTCGGCTGCTTGCCCTGTGCTTGTACCGCAATCCTACGATACGGGGCGCGGGCACGAAAGCGGAAACCACCTGATCCTCGCGGTTCATTGCGCGGTTCCCTGCGCAGGCTCGCGATGCTGGGTTGGTTTTACTTGAATCAGGCAGAATTGTCTCTCCCTTTCTTTCGGGCTCTCCCAAGAGGCCGATGGAATTCGACCTTCGGGCTGGCTCAAGTGCCAAGCACACGCATCCAGCGGCGGAATTCGGCGGCCGGATCGGCGGCGGAAAACAGCGCCGCGGCGACGGCGACGGCAGTTGCACCGGCTTCAAGCACGGCGGGTGCATTCTGAAGCGTGATTCCTGCGGCGGCGGTGAGCACAACGTCCAGTCCGGCCTGCTGACGGATCCGGCGCACGCCCTCCACGCCGATGGCGGCTTTAGTGGTCTGTTTGGTGGTGGTGGCGAAGACGGGGCCGATGGCGAGATAATCGACGGGCTCGGCGAGAATGCCGGGGAGTAGCGCGTCGCCGCCGCCGAAGGTGCCCACAATGCGGGTGGGCCCGACGATGCGGCGTGCTTGAGCAGGAGAAACATCACCCGCATCCACATGCACGCCGTCGAACCCAACCGCTTCGACAAGATCGGCGCGATCGTCGAGGATGAGTTTCACCTGACCGATGGGCATTGTCGCGCGAAGCAGAGCCGCGTCGGCAAACAATTCTGCGTCGCTTCCCTGCTTGTTGCGGTATTCAAGCAGTGTGACGCCGGCCTCCGCCAGAGAGGCGCCCAGGCGGTGAAGAAAGTTGGCGCGGTCGTCGGCGGGAATGCGCGAGGAATCAAGAATGGGATAGACACGCGGAAAGACGAAGGCCATGCCACCAGCGTATAAGACGCCAAAGGCATGGCCCGATGGTGTGCGGAGCGCTCTCCTTTCAGCGGCGATTACATCTCGTCGGCGGAGGGTCCGTAGCAGCCGGGGACGGGCTTGTCGAGCAGGCGCAGGTAGACGCCGAGCTGGGCGCGATGGTGAATCAGATGATCGAGCACCCAGGTGCGGAAGACGTTGTATTTGGTGTCGTCAATCCAGGCCTGGCCGTTGGAGACGAACTTCCAATTGCTGTCCCACCGGTCAGGAGTTGTTTTTTCGAGCGCTGTTTTGGCCTCGGCCACCTGCTTGTCGAAGCGATCGAGGAGCTCAGCCTTTGTGGGTGGATCCTTGGGGCTCATCCCTGGTGACCAATCGAGACGGTCGCTTGTGAGCGTGTGGATGGCCCAGTCGCCGCAGGTGTCAGAGACATGGGCGGCGAGCCGTCCCAGAGCCATCGATTTGGCATGAGGCTTGTAGTCGAAGTCGGCATCGTCGGGAATGGCTGCGAGTACCCTGCGGGTGTTGGCGGTTTCGCGGTCATATTCCGCGGCGAGTTCCTTAAGAGCATCCATTCGTATATCCTCCGGGTTTTGAAGGAAGCATAGCGCAATTTCGCATTGAAGGGCGAAGAAAAAGCGTAAAAATTTCGGCACGTTTTCCACAGGCCTGCTGCGAGGGCGCGAAGGTGATGCTAGCGCGAAAGCGCAAAGGCGATATAGGAACCGCCAACAGGCGATTTGGGGTCGCGGCCGCCGCTGGAGACGATGACAACGTACTGACGTCCGTTGACCATATAGGTTGCCGGCGTGGCCATGCCGGCGAAGGGCAGCGTCCACTGCCAGAGGAGCTTGCCGGTGTGCGCGTCAAAGGCGCGGAATTTGCGGTCGTAGACGGTTGCGCCGATGAAGAGCACGCCGCCGGCGGTGACGATGGGGCCGCCGTAGTTCTCAGAGCCCGTGTTGGGCATGCCGTGCACGGCCAGCGCCGGGTACTCGCCCAGCGGAATCTTCCACAGGTAGCGGCCGGTCATCAGGCTGATGGCGTTGAGCGTGCCCCAGGGCGGCGCGATGGCCGGGTAGCCCTCGGGGTCGAGGAATTTGCGGTAGCCGGTGAAGGTGTAGCGATCGGTTCCCGGCGGAAAGGCTTCCTGTCCGGCGGGCTTCTCGCCGATGCGAAGGAAGCGCAATAGCGCGGCCACCTGCGCCGCGGTCAGCGCGGGTTGGGGCGGCATCAGGCCTTTGCCGTTGTGTATGAGCTCGGTGGCCTGTGTGGCGGAGAGGCGCGCCTCCACGCCGAGGAGCGCGGGGTATTCGGGCGCGAGGCCCTCAAGGTGTTCGCCGTGGCAGCTGGCGCACTGTCGTTTGTAGAGGGCAGCGCCGGTGGGATCGCGCGATTGCTCGACTGGAATCGATGTGAGCTCCTTGCGGCTCTGCGTAGAGACCGGCTGAGCAAGAAAGGCAAGGAGTTCATTGAGCCGGTCATTATCGATGTTCGGAAAGGAAGGCATGCGGCCCATGCCTGAGCGGATGATGGCAATGATCATTTCCCGCGTCAGGCGCTTTTCCACTCCTACGAGCGATGGAAATTGGGGCGGCGAGCCGGTGCGGTCCGCGCCGTGGCACATGGCGCACTGTGTTTGATAAAGCTGCTCGCCGGGATTGCCGGAGCGCGAGGCGGGCTCAAGGCCGCCGGTCCAGGCCATCTCGGTTTCGTTTACATAAATCACATCGGTATTCGGATCGATGGCGGGCCCGCCCCACTCCGCGCCGCCGTCAAATCCGGGAAAGATGATGGTCTGCTTACCGACGGCGAAAGGAACAAACTGGCCGTCGCTCTGAAAGGTGCGAAAGGTTTTGAGCGCCCACTGGTGCGCGGCGGAAGTGCGCGGCGTGAGCATGTCGGCGGTGATGCGCTGGCGGCCATAAGGCGCGGGCAGCTCCGGCACGGGCTGCGTTGGCGAGGTGACCTCGCCGGGCACAGTGCTTGCGGGAAACGGGCGCTCGTGGATGGGAAAGAGCGGCTGGCCGGTGAGGCGATTAAAGACGAAGAGAAAGCCCTGTTTGGTGGTTTGCGCGAGCGCGGGAATCCGGCGGCCGTTGCGCGTGACGGTGAAGAGCGCGGGCGGCGAGGGGAAATCGCGGTCCCAAAGGTCGTGATGCACGCCCTGGAAATCCCAGATGCGGCGGCCGGTGCCGGCGTTGAGCGCAAGGATGGTGTCGGCATAGAGATCGTTGCCGATGCGGTCGCCGCCGTAGAAATCCATGACAGCGGAGCCGGTGGGCGCGTAGACGATGCCGCGTTTTTCGTCGAGCGCCATGCCTGCCCAGTTGTTGGCTGCGCCGGCGGTCTTCCATGCGTCGGGCGGCCAGGTTTTGTAGCCGGGCTCGCCGGGTTGCGGGATGGTGCGGAAGCGCCAGACGAGGCGGCCGATGCGCACATCGTAGGCGCGGATGTCGCCCGGCGGCGCGGGGTGGGATTCCGGATCGCGCCCGCCTACAATGATCAGGTTCTTGTAGAGGATTCCGGGCGAGGTGAGGACGGTGGACTGGCGGAGGTAGCTGCCGCGAAGATTCTTGCGCAGGTCGATGCGGCCATGGTCGCCGAAGGTGGCGATGGGAAGGCCGGTGCGCGCGTCGAGGCAGTAGAGATACTGCATGATGCCGGCGAAAATGCGCGGGCTATGCGACGTGTCGCCGGGCCAGTAGACGACGCCGCGCACAGGCTGCGTGCCTGGGATACCGGAGTCGAACTGCCAGAGCCGCTTGCCGGTGGCGGCGTTGAGCGCGATGACTCTTTGCGTGGGCGTGTAGGCGTAAAGTACGCCGTGGACAACGATGGGATTGGTCTCCATGTTGCCTTTGCCGCCGGTGTCATAACGCCAGACGGGAATGAGATGGGCAACATTGGCGCGGTTGATTTGCGTGAGCGTTGAATAGTGGTCGCCGCTGGGGCCGCCGTTGTAGACGGCCCAGTCTGCGTCTGCTCCTGAGTCGGCTTTTGGGGGATGACTTTGCGCCGAAGCGCGCGGGATGGAGACTGCGACGGCCAGCGAGACGGCAAGGGCAAAAAGATGGAGAGAACGGCGGAGAAAACGGGCAGGCATGTGTGCGGAGCGGCTCCCTTAGATGAATCAAGGACGCAACGATTGTTACACCGGAGCGCGGGGGATGGGAAGGTGCACGCGGCGGTTGCCCTTCAGCTTCGGCGAAACGTTGCGCGGAGCCAGCCGCGGATGTGGTGAAGGTTGCGACGCCTGGCTTGCGCGCGCGCGGCGGAGCCGGGCCGGACGAGGCTGGTGACGTGAACATCGCGCCAGCCCATTCCTTTGGCGGCGAGCAGCGGAAAAAAATCGTCGGCGTTGAGCCACTCACCGTCGAGGTCGTCGCCGAACGGACCGGCGGAGTGCGGCGGAAAAGAATATGTCTCGGGGCCGGTGTGCGTGTGGATGGGATGATTGCGGAATTTGTCGGCGACGGTTTTGCCCTCGACGAGCTGGAAGGCGGCGTAGTGGCCGAGGCCGGCGAGCAAGGCGAAGACGCGGATGCTGGAGGACTCGGCGGAAAGATAAGGCGGGCGAATGTTGTTGCCGAGCAGGTCGCGCAGGATGACTTCGTCGTAGCCCTCGATGTCGAGCTTGATGTAATGCGGCGGGCCGTGACGCCGGAGGATTGCGAGGACGGACTGCGCGGGCAGCAGGATGCGGTCGTAGTCGGCGAGGACGCTGGCTTCAGGCTGCGGAAACTGGCCGAGGACGTGATGGCGCCTGTGCAGGTAGAACGGGACTTCCAGCTCGGCGGATGCGGCATCTTCTTCAGCGACGAGGACGCAGTTTTCAATGCGTAGGCGATCGGCGGCGAGCTCGGCGGCGAAGTGCTGGCGCATGTCGGCGCAGAGCGCGGGATTGGCTTCGACTGCGACGAGGAGGTCAGCTTTCTTGAGGTAGTAGGGAATGTCGCCGCCGTTGTTGGCGCCGAGGTCATAGATGATTTTTGAGGGAACGCGGGCAGTGATGGTCTGGGATGGGTCGGGCTGAGGAGTGTTCATTCGCTGCCCTCCGCGCACACAAAAGGATTGTAGCGGGTCGCGTGCGAGCGTTACAGCGTGGAGTGCTCGCCCTTGCGGACGACCCAGGTGGTCATGGCGCGCTGGTCCTGGACGATGGTGGTCTTGATGGGGTCGGCCAGTTGGCCCATGCTCTCGGTGTAAGCGACGAGCAGGGCTTCGTCGACGAGATAGCGCAGGGAGCCATCGGGCGACTTGTGGCGACGCCCCTCGATGCGTTCGATGCGGTCTTCCATGCCGATGGAGGAGCCGAGACGCGCAAAGAAGATGCCGCCGGGCTTTAGGGTGCGAAAGGTGCCGTGGAGCATGGCCTCAAAGTGCGCGTCGTCGCGCGCGAAGTGGAGAACGGTGTTGCTGAGGACGACGTCGGCGAAGGCGTCGGGAAAGGACATCTGCTCCACCGGCTCGACGCGAAAATTGGAGGCGGGCAGAGATGGATTGAGCGAACGCGCCATGCCGCGCACGGTTTCCACTTCTTCAGGGTTTGCGTCGGCGGCGAAGACTTCATAGCCCTCGCGCAGTAGGTAAACAAGATTGCGGCCGGAGCCGCATCCGGCGTCGAGAATGCGCATGCCGGGCGCGATGCGGCCTTTGAGCAGTTGATCGAAGAGATAGATGTCAATCTGGCCGAAGCGTTCCTGAAGTGTGGGCATGGAAGTCACCCCACGTTAGCATGGCGGGCGGCGCGGGCTCTTTGGCGAGCGGCTTTGGGCTGCGGCGACGTGCGGGCGCGCAGGATACTCCTTTCCGCGAAATAATCGGCAAACTCTGCGACGGCGAGGATGGTTACGAAGGGATTAGTACCTCGCAGGGGAGTAGGGGGGTATCCCCGGTTTTCAGTCGTCAGCCGTCCGCTCTCAGAGGATTGGTGACAGGTTGAGTGCATGGGATTTCCTCCGACAGTTCCATTGTGCGGCAGGATGCGGGAATGATCGGCAAAGTTGCGCGAAGTTTCTGGCGAGCGAAATGAGCGGGTTAGAGCAACGTGTGGGCGGGGAAGGGTTGACGTACGGCAGCGATAACGTCTGAGGCTTCACCCATCTCCAAAAGCGGGAGATGTGGGGCACCCAGCGACGGCATCTCCGTGCCTCAACGGTTCTTCACCTTCGTCTTCGACCCGGCGGCCGAAACGTCCACGCTTTCCGGAGCGCCTGCCGCAGTTTTCCATGCCGCGGAGATTGCCGGCGGGAGTTTGTCCATATGACTCAGGAACGTGGTCACCTGCCACATCTGCGTTTCCGAGAGCGACTGCTTCCATGCGGGCATCCCGCTCAAACGTACGCCGTGCTGAATGATGTAGAAATTCTGGTTCTCAGGCATATCCGGGGCATCCTCCACAAACTGGGGCGCGTGCGGATAGAACGCATCGCCGAATGTTGAATGGGCATGCAGAGTGTCCCCATGGCAGCCCGCGCAGTTCGTCTGATAGACCTTCCTGCCGGCCATCAAATTCTCCTCCGTGGCTGGCAAAGGATTCCGTACGTCGGGCGCGCGTCTGTCCACGGAAGCATCCAGCGCAGGCATGGCAATGTTCATTTCAAGCGCGCCCATGCTGGCGTCCGCGCGCGGATCGACAAAGCCGAAGCGCACATAACAGAGCAGCCCCAGCAGGACCAGGATGCCGCCTGCCACACATCCAACAAGAAACCGGACCATGGAGAGTCCTCCTCCAAAGAATTCATCGTGACAATCAAGTGTCAGGGACAAGTATCAGGGAAAGATGTCCTGGAGCACCAGTTCCTTCGTGTTTTCGTCGTGCGGCAAGACGGGGAATCAATCGGGAAACGGGCGCGGAGACTCTAGCGGGTGAAATGAGGAGGTTGAGGGAGAGTGTGGAAGTGGAGAGGTGACGAAGGACAGGGATTAGGGATTAGGGAGTAGAGGGCAAAGCGTGGAGGATCGCGGTTTCCCAGGTTTCCATTTCTCGCTGTCGTTCGCAAGCTGTGCCAGGGGCAAGCGGTGTGGATATTTATAATGCGTTGGGCGCATTCGTAGTGAGAATGGAGGGGATTTTGGTTGCTCTTGGGCACTTGAATACGTCCGAAAGGGTGACTGTGCTTCTGTTGTCGGTGTTTGCCTTTTGGCTTTCGCTGAATGGGTTGCGCACCGGGAGGGTATGGTTGAAGTACGGAGAGGTGAAGAGGTCTGATGATCCGCAACTCTTCTGGTTTGGCGTCGTGCTTCAAATCTTGTTTGGCCTCATTCTCTTGCAGGCCTGCATCCTTGGAACAGACAAACTGGGTTGGAATTAGAAGCGAGGAACAGCCGCAGATCTTCCGACTCAGGCCACTGGCGCGGCCTGCGCTCAAGATGACAGTGGGTGCAAAAGAAAGGCCGCAGAAGCAGGTCCTTCGCTCCGTTTACCCCATTATGCTGGCGCATGACGGGGCCCCAGGCGTGCTCCGCTCAGGATGACAAACCAAACTTTGTGGCTGGATGTGCGGGCTAAAGCCCGCACCCTTCAAAGATAGGTACATGCAGAGATTCAGGGGCCTGAAGGCCCCTGCTCCCTCCGAGCGCAATGAGCGGCTCGTCAGCCCTGCCGTTTGGCCAAAAAGCGTTCCATGAATTTGGTGTCGAAGCGGGCGGCGCGGAAGTCTTCGTCCTGGAAGATGGCCTGGTGGAGGGGGATGGACGTGTCGATGCCCTGGACGATGAACTGCGAGAGGGCGCGCTCCATGCGGGCGATGGCCTCTTCGCGGGTGTCGCCGTGGACGATGAGCTTGGCGATGAGCGAGTCGTAGTAGGGCGGGACGACGCCTTCGGCGTACTGCGCCGTGTCCACACGGACGCCGTTGCCGCCGGGGACGTTGAAGGCGGTGATTTTGCCGGCTGAGGGCGTGAACTTCTCAGGATGCTCGGCGTTGATGCGGCACTCGATGGCGTGGCCGCGGATTTCGAGTTTGGCGGGGAGAATGTCGGCGAGCTTTTCTCCCGCGGCGATGCGGAGCTGGGCCTTGACAAGGTCGATGCCGGTGATGGCCTCAGTGACCGGATGCTCGACCTGGATGCGGGTGTTCATCTCAATGAAGTAGAGCTTGCCGTCCTCGTTCATCAGGAACTCGATGGTGCCGGCGTTTTGGTAGCCAATGTCGGTGAGGCAGCGGCGCAGGGTTTTGCCAATCTCTTCGCGCATTTTGGGCGTGACCATCATGGACGGCGCTTCTTCAATGAGCTTTTGATGGCGGCGCTGGATGGAACACTCGCGCTCAAAGAGCGAGACGACGTGCCCGTGCTCGTCGGCGAGGATCTGGAACTCGATGTGGCGCGGCTGCTCAATGAATTTCTCCATGTAGAGCTCGCCGTTGCCGAAAGCGTTTGCCGCCTCAGTAAACGCAGCATGGAAGAGGTTGGGCAGATCCTCCTGCGCGCGCACGATGCGCATGCCGCGACCGCCGCCGCCGGCCTTGGCCTTGAGGATGACGGGGTAGCCGACTTGCGCCGCCGATGCCTCGGCCTCTTCTACTGTGAGCAGCACTCCTTCAGAGCCGGGCAGAATGGGCACGCCGGCCTTCTTCATGGCCTGGCGGGCTTTTTCCTTTTCGCCCATCAGGCGTGTGACCTCAGGCGGCGGGCCGATGAACTTGACGTTGGAGGCGCGGCAGACCTCGGCGAAGTTGGCGTTCTCACTCAGCAGGCCGTAGCCGGGATGGATGGCGTCGACGTTGGCAATTTCAGCCGCGGAGATGACGGCGGGGACGTTGAGGTAGCTGTCGGCGGCACGGGGCGGGCCGATGCAGATGGCCTCGTCGGCAAAGCGAACGTGGAGCGAGTTGCGGTCGGCCTCAGAGTAGACGGCGACGGTGCGGATGCCGAGCTCGCGGCACGCATTGAGAACCCGCAGCGCGATTTCGCCGCGATTGGCTACCAAGACTTTACGAAACATGCACGTCCCTATCAAGAGCGGGTGAGCGGCGAGCGAGGCTCACGCTAGCTTTCCCGGATGGTAAAGAGGGGCTGGCCGAACTCGACCGGCTGCCCGTTGGAAACCAGAGATTTGACGACCTCGCCGGCCGCGTCGCACTCAATTTCGTTCATCAGCTTCATGGCTTCGACGATGCAGATGACCTGGCCCTTTTCCACTTGGTCACCAGGGGAAACAAAGGCAGCCGCGCCGGGCGAGGGCGAACCGTAATAGGTGCCGACGATGGGCGATTTGACGATGTGGAGTTCGGCATCGGCGTCTGCTTCGGGAGCTGCGGCGGCTGGAGCGGCATGGGCAGTGGGCGCAGTCATGGAGGGTCCGGCGGGCTGCTGCACGGATGCAAGCAGGCGCGCGAGATCCGTCATGGCGGCGGGCGCGGGGTCTGCCCCGGCGAATTTCAGGCGGATCTTCGTGTCGCCGCGGTCCAGGTCGAACTCGGCGACCTGGTAGGCCTTGAGGAATTCGATGAGCTCTTTCAGATCCTGGATATCTTCTGGTTTCATTGCTTGCTCGTCTCTCTCACAGCCCGCGCGGAGGCGGGGAAAATCATAGCTCGATGAGGGCCTTGGGCGCCGGGGTCAGCACCTGGCCTCCGGTGCGCGTGACGGCCACCATATCCTCAATGCGGATGCCGAATTTGCCTGGCAGATAAACCCCCGGTTCAATTGTGACCACCATGCCGGGCTGCAGGCGTGCGGTCTGGCCCGCGCCAAGGCGGGGTGGTTCGTGAATCTCCAGGCCGACGCCGTGGCCGGTGGAGTGAGTAAACGCCTCGGCCAGGCCGGCCTTGCGAAGCACGCTGCGCGCGGCCTCATCGACTGCTGCGCAGGAAGCGCCGGCGGTGACGGCTGCCACCCCGGCCTGCTGCGCTTCAAGAACGGCCGCGTAAGCAGCACGTTCCTTTGGCTTTGGCGTGCCAAGGTGGACCGTGCGGGTCATATCCGAGCAGTAACCCTTGAGGATAACACCGAAGTCGAGGGTAAGAAACCCGCGGCGAGGCAGGCGGGCCGCGGTGGCGTGGCCGTGGGGCAGGGCGGAACGCGGGCCGGAGGCGACGATGGTGTCAAACGACATGCCTTCGGCGCCCATCAGGCGGGCGCGATGCTCGAGCTCGGCTGCGACTTCGACCTCTGCCATGCCAGGACGGAGGATGGTGAGGATGTGCTCAAAGAGCGAGCAGCCGAGGACGGCGGCCTCGATCATCAATGTCAGTTCGGCTTCGTCCTTGATGGTGCGGAGGGGTTCAACGAGCGGGCCGGCGAGCGCGGAGAGGAAGCCGCGGCGCAGACGGGCTGGCAGCTCGGCACGGCAGCGGGTGAGTTCGGCGACGGTGGTGTGCGCGGGGTCAAAGGCGGCGAAGCGGATGCTGGGCTGCGCGGCAAGCCACTGAACTGCTGTAACGGAAGGCGGGCCGGAGCCAATCTGGATTTTTGCGGCGCGGACTTCTTCGGCAGCCTGGGTGGTGTAACGGCCGTCGGTGAACAGGCGCGCGGCGCGGCGCGTGACAGCGAGCGCGGCCGAGGAGCCGGTAAAGCCGGAAAGATAGTGAACGTCAGGAAGATGAGTGACGACGAGGCCGGGAATTCCGGCGCGGGTCATGCGGCGGCGAAGCTGACCGATGCGGCGTAGGTGGTCCACCCGGACAGGTATATCACGGCGGAGTGCGCGAAGTGCGACGCGCGACTACAGCGCCGGGCGGACGGGCTTTTTCTGGTAGGGATCGAGCTCGGCTTCGGCGGCCTGCTGGTCGGATTGTCGGTCCATCCACTCGTCCAGCCGCGAGCGCTTGAAGCGCCAGCGATTGCCAAGTTTAAAGGCGGGGACGAAGCCCTCGGAGGCGTATTTGTAGAGGGTGTCGGGCGAGATGCCGAGGTAGTCCGAGGCCTGGCGAATGTCCATGACCTCGCGGACTTCAGGGACAAGAAGGTTGGAGCGGGCGGTGGAAGTGCGCATAAATCCCCCTGAGGATCGTAAGGCGGGCCGCCCCTGACACGGTGCGGGGTCAGTGCCGGTACTGCTGTTTATAGCGCGGTTTTGGGGGCTGCTACAAGGTTTTTTGCGGGAGTTGCCGGAGATTCGAGGGCTTTTGGTAAGCGGCGGCAGGGTTACGGGTGGGCGCAAAGTGGGGCAAAAAGAGGGCAAAACCCCGCCGGTGGGGTTCGGTGGAGCTGGTGGTCGCAAGAGGTTGGGTGGGTGGTGCGAAAGGTGCGCGGGAAGAGAGATGTCAGTCGTCAGCAGACAGTAGTCAATCGCCGGCTGCGGCGGGTGGAGGGTTGGTGGTTTCCAAGTCCGAAAATCCGGACCTGGGCACCCGGCAAGATCGAGGCCGTTCAGATAAAGCAGCAGGGCCGGGTTTGCTCATGTGGCGAATCCGAAGCTGCCTGAAAAGCAACCGCAGATCTTTCGACTTCGTTCGTCCCTTTGGGACGACCTTCGCTCAAGATGACAAAGTGCTGTGGCTGGCTGGAACGTACGGGCTGAAGCCCGTACCCTTCAACTGAAGCCCGTGCCTTTCAACCTTAGTTCTGGTCGTCGCGGCGGTGGAGGGTGGGCCGGTCGTCGCCGTTGCTGTTGGGATTGCTGGCGCGGCGCAGCGAGGGCTTGTTCTTGTCGCGATTGTCCAGCAGGCGGCGCTTGTTTTCGATGCGGGCCAGGCGGGCCTTGACGTCGTCAAACTCCGAGGTGGTGACCAGGTATTCGGCTTTGGCCGGCAGAATCTCGGCAATCTCCTCCTGGGTGTGGAGGATGCGCATGGGGGTCTGAGGGTGGTCACTGAAGGCCTTGGAGACGAGGCCGGGCTTGCGTTTCTCAAGGGCTTGAATCTTCTCAAAGAAGCTGATGAAGGCCTGGGGATCGTAGCCGGCGCGGTACATGTACTGCACGCCGAGGTAGTCGGCCTGGCCCTCAAACTCGCGGGAAAAGTGGAGGAAAGTAAGCGGAACGCCGAGCGAGGCCGCTTCGTAAATGCCGTAGCCGGTCCAGCCGCCGATGAAGATGAGCGGCACGGTTCCGAGCTGCGCGTAATTCATGCGAGTCATCTCGCGCACGGCGTGGTGAGCGCAGACGTGGGCAATTTCATGGGCCATCACGCCGGCCAGTTCGGCCTCCTCGTCGGCGTTGAGGATAAGGCCGGAGTTGACGTAGAAGAATCCGCCGGGGAGGGCCATGGCATTGATTTCGTCGGAGTCAATCACCTTGATGGTGAAGGGCACTTTGCAGTCAGAGTTGCGGACCAGGTTCTGGCCGATGCGGTTGACGTACTCAGTGACGACGGGATCGGTGATGAAGCGGGTGCTCTTGTCAATCTCGTCGGCGTACATCTTGCCCATCTTGATTTCAGTCTCAGTGGAGTACCAGTTGCCGAAGCCGCGGCCGCCGATGTCGCGGTTGCCGACTGAGCTGACGTCCTGGATGCTTCCCTTCTTGACCTCTTTGAGATCGGTGCCAACGCCGACAACCTTGTCCGGATCGACGTTGACGTCCTCGGAATCGTCCTTCTTGCTGTTCTTGTCTTGTTTGCCGGCCTTGTCCTTCTTGTCGGAGGACGCGGTGACAGGCGGGGCCGGGACATCACCGGCGACCGGGGTGGTTCCGGGGGCGGGCTTGGTGTTGGTCGAGCTGGGGTTGGGGCCGGGTGTGGTGGTGCTGGAAGCCGACGAGCCGGAGGTGGCGGCCGGAGTTGCAGTGGGCGGATTGGAGGCGGGCGCAGTGGACTGCGCGGAGACTGTGGCGGCAAGGGCCAGAGCCGCTGCGGCAAACCATGCAGCGCGGAAAGGCAGGGCAGCGCGGAAAGGCAAATGCGTGACGAATGTCCTGAAGAAGCCGGTCTGCATCTCCACCTCCCGTTGCATGAATGGCCTGACCCGAAGCGGTCGAGGCCCGGAGCGGCCGAAGGCGGTCCGCTGCACTCGTTAGACGCTAGTATCCGCCGGTTGGGGAGCGGAGGAAAGAGAAATTGCGGGCGCGGGCGGGAACAGGGGTTTATCAGCAGAGGGCGCAAGGTGGAATTACGCGTATTGGAAGGGCAGGATTTGTGCATTAAAGTGGGGTACACGGGCTCGGGAGGCATTTTGCAACGCACGACGGCTGTGGTGGCGATTGTGGCGGGGCTGGCACTGGCGATTGCGGCGCAGGCGCAGAGGCCGAGCGCGAAGGCGCGCGCTGCCGGGGTGGTTGTTCGACATGTAACTGAACAGATTTCAGGGCACGCAACCGGACATGCAACGGGAGATGCCGGTGCGGCGCGGACCGGTGCGGCGAAGACGGCGGAGGCGTCCGGGCCGCCGGCAGTGGTGGTGGATGCGACGCGCATCGGGTCTCCGATTACCCTGGATAAGAACTGGCGGGTGGGGGTGACGGCGAATCCAGCGGCGGCTCTGCCTGGATTTGACGACTCAAAGTGGGTGCTGCGGAATGCGGGCGACAGCCTGGACGAACTGAGTGATCTGGACCAGCAGGCGGCTGCGAGGGGGCCGGGCGGGGGCGCAGGTTCAACAGACAGCCGGCCCTGGGTGTGGTTCCGGCTTCATATCAAATTGGTGAAGGACCACGGGCCGGTGGCACTGCTGATTGCGCTGCCTGTGGTGCAGAACGCGACCATGGCAATTGGCGCGGGCGGGCCGGGCGTGGACGTGTTCGCGAACGGAAAGCTGATTGAGCCCGAAGGTCCGTATGGAAGCACGGCCGGGCGCTACCAGGAGATTTCGCGGATTTATGAGCTGGAGGTGCCGGCTGGGCAGACGGACCTTTCGCTGGTGGTGCGGACCCTCTACATTCCCTTCGGGCTGGCGGCGTATACGAGTTTTTTCACGAACCGGACGCTGCGCCTGGGCTATCCGCCAGAGTTGAAGAACGAGCTGGACCTGTGGGCGGTCCACAGCTTGTTTGAGCACCTCCCGGCGCTGATTGTGGCCATGATGCTGCTGGTGCTGGCGGCGTTTTTGCTGGCGCTTTACTACTCGCAGCGGGGCCACCCGGAATACTTGTGGCTGGCGCTGCACGAGGGGATTCAGGCGCCCATCGCGTTTATTGATCTGGCGGGGAGTTTTGCGAGGCTGGACCAGATCTGGTACGGGGCGATGTTGCTGCAACTGGTGGTGATCTCAGCCTATCTCTACTTCGAGTTCCTGATTGCGTTTCTGTCGCTGAAGCGGCGCTGGTACATCCAGATGATGCGCTTCACCGCGCCGATTCTGCTGGGAGTGGGGCCGGGCATCCTGCTGCTGGGCTACCACAACGTGCTGGTGATCTGGCTGCTGATCTTTATTTACGTGGGCAGCCTTTGCTGGATGGTGATGTGGACGGTGTTCATCTTCCTCACGCTGATACTGGCCACCATCAAGCGGAACTTTGAGGCGGGCCTGCTGCTGATTCCGCTGGCGTTGACAATTGTGGGTCTGGCCGAACCGATACTGACGGGCGGGATGAGCGACTTTGGCGGACGCGCGTATCACTCACCGCTGACCATTCAAGCGGGCATGATTCCGATTCACTTTGCCGCGGTGGCGGACTTTATCGGCATGCTGGCCATTGTGCTGATCATCTTTGTGCGGTTCCTGCGCATCCAGCATGACCAGGAGCGCGCCAGCAGCGAGCTGGAGGCAGCGCGCAGCGTGCAGGAGCTGATGATTCCGCAGGAAAAACTGGAGACGCCGGGCTATGAGGTGGATTCGGTCTACAACCCCGCGGCGGAAGTGGGCGGAGATTTCTTCCATGTGCAGCCGTTGAGCGATGGCGGCATGCTGGTGGTGATTGGCGACGTGGCGGGCAAGGGCCTTCAGGCTGCAATGACTGTGAGCATGCTGATGGGCGCGCTGCGGCGAACGCCGGACCGCAGCCCGGCAAAGATTCTGGAATCGCTGAACCGCGTGCTGACCGGCGGTGAAGGACTGACCACCTGCCAGGCAGCGTGGTTCGGCGCGGAGGGCGACCTGGTGGTGGCCAGCGCGGGCCACCTGCCGCCTTATCTGAACAGCCAGGAGGTGCGCGTGCCGGGCGGGCTGCCGCTGGGCGCGATTCCGGAGGTGAGCTACGACGAGGTGCGGCTCTATCTGCACCCCGGCGACCGGCTGCTGATGCTGAGCGACGGCGTGGTGGAGGCGATGCAGCCCTCGGGCGAGCTGTTTGGATTTGACCGCGTACACAACCTGAGCAACCAGAGCGCTTTCTACATTGCCGACGCGGCGAAGGACTTCGGGCAGGAGGACGACATTACCGTGCTGACGGTGCGTCGGCTGGCGGAGGCGGACGCGGCCGCGTGAAGGCGGGCGCGGCGCTGAGGAGCGATAGAGAACAACAAAGCCCCACCCTCTGCGGATGGGGCCTTTTGTTTGCATGTGACCCGGCTCAATCAGTCGTAGGTCTCTGACCGCTTGAATTCGTTCGACCAGCATCACGGTTTCCCAGGTCTCAAAATCGAGACCCGGGGCACCCAAGAATGGTGCAAAACCAAGCGGTCAGAGTCGTTGTCTTAATCGGCCTCAGTCGTAGTATTCGAGGCCGAGGTGGGTGATCAGGTCCGCACCCATGATGTGGCGCAGCGTGTTTTTGAGTTTCATGGATTGGATGAAGAGGTCGTGCTCGGGGTAGAGTCCCTCGGCGGTCTGCGGCGACTTGAGATAGAAGCTCAACCACTCCTGAATGCCGATGGAGCGCAGCGACGGCGTGCGCTTGGCCAGGTCAAGAAAGAGCACCAGGTCGAGTGCGATGGGCGCGGCGAGAATGGAGTCGCGGCAGAGGAAGTTGATCTTGATCTGCATGGGATAGCCGAGCCATCCGAAGATGTCGATGTTGTCCCAGGCTTCCTTTTCGTCGCCGCGCGGCGGGTAGTAGTTGATGCGGATCTTGTGGTAGAGGTCTTTGTAGAGGTCGGGGTAGAGATCGGGCTGGAAGATGTATTCGAGCGAGCCGAGCTTGGACTCTTCCTTGGTCTTGAAGGACTGCGCATCGTCGAGGACTTCGCCGTCGCGGTTGCCCAGGATGTTGGTGGAGAACCAGCCACGGACGCCGATCATGCGCGCCTTGAAGGCCGGCGCAAGGATGGTCTTCATGAAGGTCTGGCCGGTCTTGAAGTCCTTGCCGCAGATGGGCGCGGCGTTCTTCTTGGAGAGCTCGATCATGGCCGGGCAATCCACGGTGAGATTGGGCGCGCCGTTGGCGAAGGGCACGCCTTCACTGAGCGCCGCGTAAGCATAAATCTGCGAGGGCGCAATGCCGGCGTCGTCCTCCTCAAGACCTTTCTCAAAGGCAGCGATGGACTTGTGCACGGCCGTCTGCTGAAGAAAGATCTCGGTTGACCCGCACCAGATCATGACGACGCGATCGACGGTCTTTTTGAAGGCCTGAATGTCCGCGCGAACCTGGTCAGCGAGATCGCGCTTGTTTTTGCCCTTCTTCACGTGCGTGCCGTGCAGGCGCTTGACGTAAAACTGGTCAAAGACAGCCGGCATGGGCTTGATGGTTTCAAGGTAGGGCTTGAGCTGGTCGAGGGTTTCCTTGTCCAGCACCTTGGCGTGCGCGGCCGACTCGTAGACGTTGTCCTCAAAGATGTCCCAACCGGTGAAGACCACGTCGTTCAGGTCGGCGAGGGGGACAAAATCCTTGATCATGGGCGAGTGGTTGTCGGTCCGCTTGCCCAGGCGGATGGTGCCCATCTGGGTCAGCGAGCCGATGGGCTTGGCGAGTCCGCGGCGCACCGCTTCAACGCCTGCGATAAAGGTGGTGGCGACGGCGCCCAGGCCGACCACCATCACACCCAGCTTGCCCTTGGCGGGCGCTACGCTTGCTTGCTCGCTTGTTTGTCCAGCGGTCTTGGGGCCGCCTTGCTGTTCCGTTGCCATGTTTCTCCTTACACCTCACGGTTCTTGGATTGGGTGCGCCTGCCAGGGGCGTGCGCGTTGCGCGCGGAGGGCTGTTCGAGCACTCTCGCGCCGGAAATCTAGTCATCTGCCGAGGCCTCTTGAGCGCCCGCACCGCGATTGCGGCTGACGTGCGCCCAGACGAACCAAACCAGTCCGGCCACCAGTGCGAGTTCCACGCCCAGGTGGAAGCGATGGAAGGCCTGCTCAAAACGTGGATCGGTGTGCCACTTTTCGCCGAGCTTCATGCCCACGTAGGCCAGGCCAAAACACCACGGCCAGGAGCCCACGAAAGTATAGATGTGGAACCTCAGTTGCGGCATCTTTGCAATGCCGGCCGGAAATGCGATGAAGGTGCGGACGACCGGCAGCAAGCGCGCCACGAGCACGGTGATGGAGCCGTACTTCAGGAAAAAGTGCGTCATGCGGTCCAGGTCGTGATGGCTCATCAGCACCCAGCGACCATAGCGCTCGACGAGCGGCCGGCCGCCTTTTGCGCCAATCCAGTAGCCCACCACCGAGCCCAGATTGCAGCCGATGGCGCCTGCGGTTGCGACCAGAAAGAGATTGAGATGGCCCAGATAGACCAGATAGCCCGCAAAGGGCATGATGATCTCCGACGGAAGCGGAACACAGGCCGATTCAATTCCCATCAGCGCGGCAATCCCGGCGTATCCGCCCAAATCGATGACGTGCGTGATGAATTGCAGGATGTGAGCCAGAATGCGTTCGCTCATGGGCGTTCTCAGTATATAAGCCCGGAGTGGGTGTGGTCTCGCGCACCAGGTTGCGTGCGGCGGAGCCGGGTGTGCTGCGGCCGTGCGCCCGGCGATTGCCGCGGGTTTTGCTAGGATTGGAGGTGGTCTGAGGCAATCGAAAAGGCCAATCGAATGGGGTGCTGAGTTGAGTGAGTTTCCGCCGGTTCCACTGACGCTTGAGGGCTCGAGCGTACTGCACCAGTTTTTCCGCTTCGACTGGAAGGCCTGGCGCTGCTGCGCGCAGGGCGAGCGTGCCCAGATTGTTGCCGAGGCGGAAGCCACTCTGAAGACGCTGGAGCGCGACGGCGAGGGCCGCGACGGCGAAGGCAGGGTGCAGACGGCGCTCTACTCGCAACTGGGGCACAAGGGCGATTTGATTCTGATCCATTTTCGCGAGTCGATGGAGGCGCTGAATCAGGTTGAACTGACGCTGGCGCAGACGCGGCTCTACGACTACCTCGAACTGAAGCATTCCTATGTGTCGGTGGTCGAGCTGGGGCTGTATGAATCGACGCGGAAGACCTACGAGGCAGCGGCGGCCAAGGGCTTTGCGCCGCACACGCCGGAATGGGATGCAGATGTGGCCGAGGCCATGCAGCGCGGGGCTGAGGCGATGAAGGCGCGGCTCTTCCCTGCCGTGCCGGAGGCCAAGTTCATGAGTTTTTATCCCATGGACCGGCTGCGCGGCGAAGAGAAGAACTGGTACACGGTGCCTTTTGCCGAGCGGCAGCGCATGATGCACGAGCACGGAATGATTGGGAGGCGCTACGGCGACCGCGTGAAGCAGATTATCTCGGGGTCGATTGGAATGGACGACTGGGAGTGGGGCGTGACGCTCTTTGCCGAGGACCCGGTGGTCTTCAAGAAGCTGATCTACGAGATGCGCTTTGACGAGGTGAGCGCCGTGTACGCGCTCTTCGGGCAATTCTTCCTAGGGATACGGCTGCCGCTGGAGAAGCTGAGCGAATGGCTGGAGGGGAAGTTCGCGTAAGCGAGGACGCCAGATGCAAAGAAAGGGTCCCAACGTTGCACCGAAACGCGTGGCGGAGATTTTGCATGCGCTGGACGAGGCGTATCCCGAGGCCGAGTGCGCGCTGACCCATCGCTCGCCGTGGGAGCTGCTGGTGGCGACGATTCTCTCAGCCCAGTGCACGGATGTGCGCGTGAACATGGTGACGCCGGAGCTGTTCCGTCGCTTCCCTACTCCGGCGGCGATGGCGCGGGCTAAGCAACAAGAAATAGAGGCGCTGATTCGCGCGACCGGGTTCTTCCGCAACAAGGCCAAGTCAATTGTGGGCGCGGCGAAGAAAGTGACGGAGGAATTCGGCGGCAAGGTGCCGGAGACGCTGGCCGAGCTGATTACAGTGCCCGGCGCTGCGCGCAAGACGGCCAACGTGGTGCTGGGCGTGAGCTTTGGCAAGGCCGAGGGCGTGGTGGTGGATACGCACGTCTTTCGCATTGCGCGACGGCTGGGGCTGGCCAAGGGCGACACGCCGCAGAAGGTGGAGCAAGAGCTGATGAAGGTGCTGCCGCGCGAGCGCTGGATCGGGTTCTCGCACCAGATCATCCACCACGGACGCAAGGTGTGCCTGGCGCGCAAGTCCAGGTGCGGCGAGTGCGGCCTGGAGCCGCTGTGCACGTCGAAGGATAAGACGTGGAGTAGTTAGCGAGTTAGCAGGTCAGCAGGTCAGCGAGTCAGCAGATCGGCGACGGCTTGGGCGAGGCCGGGAATGTCGTGCGGGTTGGCTTCGGCGGCGGGGGGCCAGCCGAGCTCGCGGAGGGTCTGCGAGGTGATGGGGCCGATGGAGGCGGCAGGAACGCCGGCGAGCGGGAAGGCGATGCCCGCTGCCTTCGCGACTGCGGCAAGGTGCGTGACGCTGGACGAGCTGGTGAAGGTGGCGGCGGCGAGACCTTGTTCGAGTGCGACGCGAAGCTGGGCGGGCGCGTCGGCTGGAATCACGTTCTGATACGCATCGACGACATCGACCGCGGCTCTAGCGGCGCGCAGCGCGTCGGGAATCACGTCGCGCGCGGTGGCGGCGCGAGCGAGCAGGATGCGGCTGCCTTGGGCTTGCGGGCCCAGGGCTTCGACGAGGCTTTCGGCGACATAGGTCTTGGGCAGGAGCGCGGGTGGAAGGCCGGATTCGGTGGCGGCCTGCGCGGTGGCAGAGCCGATGGCTGCGATCTTTACACGGGCCAGGAGCACGGGCAGGTCGAGGCCGAGAATTCCTGCACGATCGACGAGGGCCTGGACGGAGTTGGCGCTGGTGAGAATGAGCCAATCGTATTTAGTGAGGCGGCGCAACGCGGCGTCAAGCGGATCATAGGATGCGGGCGGGCGGATTTCGAGCAGAGGGACTTCGACGGGTGAGAGGCCGAAGGCACGGAGCTCTGCGCTAAGGCGGCTGGCCTGATGGGCGGCGCGGGTGACAAGGACGCGGCGGGCAGCGAGGGGCGGCGTCATTGATCGAACCTCGAAGCCCATTCCATGCCCATGTTTCCTCAAGGGCTAAAGCCCCGGTCATTTTGCGGAATTTGCGGCACGGCTGAAGCCGTGCCCTGTTACACAGCAAATCACATTGTTGATGGCACGGAAGCGGCCAGCAGCGGGCCTGCGCCGGAGTCAAGGAGCATTTGTGCGGCATGTTGGCCGAGTGCGGTTGCGTCGGTCGCGGCGCGGTCGGCGATGTGATGGATGCGCACGGCGGTGCCGGTGTCAGGCGCGGCGACGACGGCGAAGAGCTCAAACTGATGCGGCGCGGATGGAAGCGGGCGGACGTGAACACCAATGGGTACCTGGCAGCCACCACCGAGAGCGGCGAGAGAGGCGCGTTCTGCAGTGACGGCGAAGCGCGTGGCGGGATCGTCAAGAAATGCGAGCGCGGAGAGGACGGGCTGATCGCCGAGCCGCGCCTCAACGCCCAGCGCGCCTTGGCCGGCGGCCGGGCAGAAGAGGCTGGGCTCAAGGCGCTCGCGGACCCATTCGGTGCGTTCCAGGCGGTCGAGTCCGGCGGCGGCGAGCAGGATTGCGTCCACCTGACCTTCGGCCAGCTTGCGCAGGCGCGTGTCCACATTGCCGCGACACTCGACGGCTGAAAGGTCGGGGCGGAGGGCCATCAACTGCGCGCGGCGGCGCTGGCTGCTGGTTCCCACGCGCGCGTCGGCGGGCAAATCGGCAAGCGCGGCATGATGCACGGAGACAAAGACGTCGCGCGGGTCCACGCGCGCGGGAGTGGCGGCGAGGGTGAAGGGGGCGGGCAGTTCGGTGGGCAGGTCCTTGAGCGAGTGGACAGCGAGATCGATTTCGCGGGCGGCGAGAGCTTCTTCAATCTCCTTGGTGAACATTCCTTTTGATCCGACCTGCGCGAAGCTGATCTCCTGCATTCGGTCGCCGGTGGTCTTTATGATGCGGATTTCCGCGGTGTGGCCCTGGGCGCGGAGCAGCGCGGCTATGTGGTTGGCCTGCCAGAGCGCGAGCTGCGAGCCGCGGCTTCCGATGCGCAGATTCATGGCTTGCCCACCGGGCTGGATTCCGTGCGCGGCGCGGGCGGAGACTGCGCGAGTTGTTCAGCATTCGCTGTGGAGGCGGCGTCCTCTTCCCTTCCCGCGGTGGGTAGCGACCAGGCTTCGCAGAGGGCTTCAATGCGGGCAGTATCGTTCTCCCGCGCGGCCTGCTTGAGGGCCTGCATGTGGGGATGGAGAAATTTGTTCACCAGGCCGCGGGTGAGCGAGTCGACCACGGCGGCCTGTTCGGCAGTGAGCGCGCCCATGCGGGCCTGCAGGCGGCGCATCTCGGCCAGGCGAATTTCCTCCGCCCGATTCTGCAGCGCGGCAATGGCCGGGGCCACGTTGACGGCGCGGCGGCGCATGTGGAAACGCTCGACCTCGACCTCGACGAGGGACTCGGCATCGCCGGCGTGGCGGCCGCGTTCCTCCATGTGCGCGGCGGCCACCTGCTGCAGATCGTCGATGTCGTAGACGAAGATGCCGTCGAGCTTGTTGACGGCCGGATCGACGTCGCGGGGCACGGCAATGTCGATGAAGAACATGGGGCGGTTGCGGCGCTTATGGAGGAAGTCCTGTGCGTGCT
The DNA here is from genome assembly GCA_049678625.1 of Occallatibacter sp. Classification (GTDB taxonomy): domain Bacteria; phylum Acidobacteriota; class Terriglobia; order Terriglobales; family Acidobacteriaceae; genus Telmatobacter. The sequence continues at coordinate 97,226 of JBAUEO010000061.1, forward strand.
CGGTGCGGAAGATGGGATGGGACGCGCCGGTGGAGCTGATGAGAATGTCGGCCTGACTGGCGGCTTCATAGAGCTCTTCGTATGGAATGACGCGGCCGCTGAAGGTCTCTGCGAGCTGGCGCGCGCGCTCCTGGGTGCGGTTGGTGACGAGGATTGTGTCTGCGCCTTGCTGGACGAGGTGGCGCGCGGCGATTTCGCTCATTTTTCCGGCGCCGACCAGGAAGACGGTTCGTCCCTCAAGCGAGCCGAAGATTTTGCGGGCGAGATCGACCGCGACTGAAGCGACGGAGACGGAGTGAGAGCCGATCTGGGTCTCCGTTCGGACGCGCTTGGCGGCAGCGAAGGCGCTCTGGAGCAGGTGGTCGAGCTGGGCCGAGACCGTGCCGGTGGAGCTCGCAACGGCGAATGCCTCCTTGACCTGGCCGAGAATTTGCGGCTCGCCGACGACCATGGAATCCAGGCTGGAGGCGACGCGGAAGAGATGGCGCACGGCCTCCTGGTCATGGTGTTGATAGATGTGCGACGTGAGCGCGTCCGGCTCAAGCGCGAAGCGGCGATGGAGGAATCCGGCGAGGTCGGCGGAGGGACCAGTGACAGCCGCGAGGATTTCCACGCGGTTGCAGGTGGAGAGAATCATGCACTCGGCCACTCCGGGCTCGGCGGCAAGGGCGCGGAGGGTCTGCGGCAGGTCGTCGCGGGAGATGGCGACGCGTTCGCGCAGTGCGATGGGCGCGGTTTTGTGGTTGATGCCGATGAGCGCCAGGGTCATTGGCCACCGAACCTGTGCACATGGCTGACGAGATTGGTGGCCCAGACAGCGAGCATGACGACCAGCACCGCGCCGGAGAGATAAGCGGCCTTTCGACCGCGCAGACCGGCCGTTCGACGGATGAAGAGCAGGAGCACGTAAGCCAGCCACATGGCGAAGGAGGCGATGACCTTGGGATCAAGAAAGTAGGACGCGCCCAGCGGGGTTTCCTGCACCAGCACTGAGCCAATGACCAGGCCGATGGTCATGCAGGGGAAGCCGAAGAGCAGCGTGCCGTGGGCGACGCGCTCCAGCGTGTCGAGCGGGGGCAGCCAGTCAAGGGGAGCACGCGCGGCGGCCTCGCCCGGTACGGGTTTGGATTTCAGGCGGCGCTCCTGCGCGAGATAAAAGAGCGATGCGATAAGGCTGAAGCCGAGCGCGACATAGGCGGCGAGAAGCGCGGCAATGTGGGCCACGAGCCAGCTGTTGCGCACTCCTTCAGAGGGAAACGTGTAGCGAACAAAGCCAAGCGCGGGGATAAAGACCAGAAAGAATGTGGCGGGAAGCGCGAAGATGCCCATCGAGACCGCGCCGTAGATCCACCAGACAAGGAAGAACATGGCCACCACGGCCAGGCCCATGAGGGATTCGATTTCCCGCGTGCCCACCGGCACCCAGCGATGGGCCAGGGCAAGCATTTCCACCACGGAGACGAAGTGGAAGAAGAAGCCCAGGCCGGCCAGGTGGACGCAAATGCTTCGCCAGCGCTCGCGTTGATACAGGACAGCGGGAAAGACGGCGATGCTTGCCGCCGCGTAAAGCACTGCCGCCACTCGAAGCCAAAGGAGTTGCATCCTGTCTACAATTTTAAGGCTTTGGGCAACTGGGGCGTGTGATGCAAATCACCAAATGTGCAGATTCGGGCTCGGGACGGATGGGCCGTCACGATAATCTTGTAGTCGATTGTGCAGCCCCCTGAATCCCAACCCGTGGCGTTGCAGGCAGACGCGGAGGCAGGCTCGCCGGAGATCGAGGCCGTTCGTGCGGCTGATGAGAAGCCGCATGCCGACCTTACGCCATTCATGCGGCAGTGGACGGCGGCCAAGCGCGAGAACCCCGATGCCCTGCTCTTCTTCCGGATGGGGGACTTTTACGAGCTTTTCTATGACGACGCGGTGGTGGCCAGCCGTGAGCTTGAGCTGACGCTGACGGCGCGCGACCGCGAGCGCCAGGTTCCGATGTGCGGCGTGCCCTACCACGCGGTGGAGGGATACCTTTCACGACTGCTGCGCAAGGGCTTCCGCATCGCCATCTGCGACCAGATGGAGGACCCGAAGCTCACGAAAAAGATCGTGCGGCGCGAAGTAACGCGCGTGCTTTCGCCGGGGACGGCGCTGGACAGCGCGCTGGGGCAGGAGCAGAACAACTTTTTGGCAGCGCTGCTTGAGACGGAAAGCGAAAACGGTCGCGAACCGGTGTGCGCCGTGGCGCTGCTGGATGTTTCCACCGGCGAATTTGTAACCGCGGAGTATCACGGCGCGAAAGCACGGCAGCAGGCGGTGGAGGCGCTGCTGCTGGCCGCGCCCAGCGAGTTGCTGCTGCCGGCAAGCGCGGAGATTCCTGCGCTTCTGGGGCAGGGGGCGGCGCGGACGCGCGTGGAAGACTGGGTGTGGACCCGCGACTTCGCGGTGCCGCTGGTGGAGCGGCAATTGCACGTGCGATCGCTGGAGGGCTTCGGCCTGGTTGAACACGACACGGCGGCGATTGCGGCCGGAGCGGTGCTGCACTATGTGCGCACGACACAGAAGAACGAAGCGCTGCACATCGATTCGCTGCGCTTCCAGGAGCATTCGACGGCGCTCGAACTGGACCAGGTGACGGTGCGGAACCTGGAGTTGCTGGAGCCGCTTTTTGCCGGGCAGGACAATCGCGCGACGCTCTACCACACGCTGGATGCGTGCCAGACCGCGATGGGCAAGCGGCTGCTGCGCGCGACAATCCTGCGGCCGATGGTGGACCGCGAACCGATTGAGGCGCGTTACGAAGCAGTGGGTGAGGCGCAGGCGGACCTTCTGAAGCGCGAGGATTTGCGGCGGTCCTTCGACGGCATTCGCGATCTGGAGCGGCTCCTGGCAAGACTTTCGCTGGATTCGGCCGGACCGCGTGACCTGCGGGCACTGGCGGCGAGCCTGGCGCGGCTTCCCGGATTGAAGGCGGCGCTCGTCCCGTTTGCCGCTCCCGCATGGAAGACGATTGCGGGCCGGCTGGACGCACTTCAAGATGTCACTGCAAAAATTGACGCAACGCTCAAGCAGGATACGCCCCTTACGCTGGCAGACGGCGGAGTCATCGCGGCAGATGTAGACGCGGAACTTGACGAGCTGCGGTCAATTTCAACGACAGGGAGGCAGCAGATTGCGGCCATTGAAGAGCGCGAGCGGACGAGGACAGGGATAACTTCCCTCAAGGTAAGATATAACTCTGTTTTCGGCTATTACATCGAGATTACCAAGGCAAACATGGCACTTGCTCCCACGGATTACGAGCGAAAGCAGACTCTTGTCAATGCCGAGCGATTTACCACGCCGGAACTGAAGGAGTACGAACGCAAAATTCTGACCGCGCACGAGCGGTCCATCGAGATTGAACGGCGCATCTTCGGCGAACTGCGACAGTCTGTGCTGGTGGCGGCGGGCCGCATTCGCAGAACCTCGGCTGCGGTTGCAGAGGCGGATTTGCTGGCGGGCTTCGCGCATCTGGCGGCGCTGCGCAGGTATGCACGGCCCGAGTTGACCGACGAGCCCGTGCTCGAAGCCGTAACCGCGCGGCATCCGGTGATTGAACAATGGATGGAGGAGACACGCGAGGGAAGGTTTATTCCCAACGATCTCTATCTAAACTCCGCCGAGGGCGGCCCAAGCCTGTTGCTGATTACCGGACCTAACATGGGAGGCAAGAGCACCTATCTTCGGCAGGCGGCCATGTTAGTGCTGATGGCGCAAATGGGGAGCTTTGTTCCGGCGGAGAAGTTACGGCTTGGGTTGGTGGACCGTATCTACACACGTATCGGCGCGAGCGACAATGTGGCGCGCGGCAGGTCCACCTTTATGGTGGAGATGACCGAGACCGCGACAATTCTCAATACCGCCACGCCGCGTTCGCTGATTTTGCTGGACGAGATGGGCCGCGGGACTGCTACCTTCGACGGGTTGAGCCTGGCGTGGGCGACGGTGGAGTATTTGCAGACGGAGGTCGGCGCGCGAACCCTCTTTGCCACGCACTATCACGAGCTGACCATGCTGGTTGAGAAGCTGAAGCACGTGCGGAACCTCCGCGTGGGCGTGAAGGAAACTGCGGCGGGAATCGTGTTTCTGCATCACATTGAGCAGGGCGCGGCGAGCAAGAGCTATGGAATTGAGGTGGCGCGGCTGGTAGGGCTGCCCGCTGCGGTGATTGAGCGGGCGCGGCATGTTCTTCGGCAGCACGAAAAGCAGGAGCGGCAGAGTGTGCAGGTGGAGACCACGCCCGAGCCGGTGCAGATGACAATCTTTACGCCGCTTTCGCAGCGCATTGTTGACCGGCTTGAGCAGGTGGACGTGAATCAGCTTACGCCGCTGCAGGCGCTGAATTTGCTGGAAGAGTTGCAGCAGGAACTGAAGGAGAAGGGATGAGCGCAACACTGCGGCATGCGGCCGGAAGCCTGATGGTGGTGGGGCTGGAAGGCGCGGAGTTGACGGGCCTCGAGCGAGCATGGCTCAGGCTGGTGCGGCCCGCGGGCGTGATTCTCTTCCGGCGAAACATTGCGAATGCGGCGCAGACCCGCGCGCTGCTGGAGGAAGCGACGGGACTCTCCGCGCCCGATGCGTTTCGCTGCGTGGATGCGGAGGGCGGCACGGTGGACCGGCTGCGCGACGCGCTGGCGCCAATGCCCTCCGCGCAGGCCGTGGCGCACGCGATGCGATTTGGCGGTCTACACAATGCGCCAGGGCGGCAAGGGGAGTTGATTGCGCGCGGGGTGCGGGCCTTCGGCTTCAACACCACACTTGCGCCGGTACTTGATCTGGCGCTGCCCGATTCGGCGGTGGTGATGGGGACGCGGAGCGTTGCGGCAGTGGCAGAGGGAGTGATTGCATACGCGCGGGGATTTCTGCGCGGGCTGGCGGCGCATGGCGTGGCAGGGTGCGGCAAGCATTTTCCGGGATTGGGCGGAGGCCAGCGCGATTCCCATGTTGAAACGCCTTCGATTGTGCGCGGCTGGCGCGAGCTTTGGCGCGAGGATCTGGCACCCTATCTTGCGCTGTGCGAGGAGCTGCCAATGGTCATGGTGAATCATGCGGCGTATCCGAAGACGTCCGGCGGCAAGAAACCTGCAAGCGCCTCGGGCTACTGGATCAAGACGGTGCTGCGCAAGCGGATCGGTTATCGCGGCGTAATCTTCTCAGACGATATGGAGATGGGCGGGATTTTGAAGTTTATGCCGATGGAGGACGCGGCGATTGAGGCTGTGCGCGCGGGGATGGACACGGTGGAGATCTGCCACAGCGCGGAGTTGATTCTGCGCGCGTATGAATCCCTGGTGAGAGAAGCGGAACGTTCGGCGGCCTTTCGCACATTGCTGATGAACTGTGCGTGGGAAGTGGGGCGCAAGCGAAAGAAGCTGTTTAAAAACGGCGCGGGGCGAGCGCTGACGGCGAAACAATTCGAGGCCCTGCGCATGGAGATTACGCGCTTTTGTGACGAGGTTACGAGGGCCTGCGAAGGCTTCCCGTCGGATGTGCTCCGACGCGAAACCCTGGTGGAGACAGCATGAGGGCACGGTCGATGCTGGTGGCGGGCGTGATGAGCGGGACCTCGGCGGACGGCGTGGATGTAGCGCTGGTCCGCATTGCGCCGGGGCGACCCGTGCCACACTTGACGTTGATTGCGCATGAGCATTTTGCGTATCCGACTCCACTACGAAGGGCCGTGCTGGCGGCAATGAACGCCACAAAGACCAGCACGGCGGAGTTGGCGCGGCTTGGCTGGCGCCTTGGAATTGCATATGCGGAGGCTGTGAAGGCGACTACGGAGAAGCATGCGGCAAGGGTGGAACTCGTCGGGTGCCACGGACAGACGCTCTATCACCAGCCGGGCGCGGAGCAGTTTGCCGGGCGAAGGTTTGCGTGCACGTGGCAGGCAGGCGAGATGGCGCCGCTCACTGAGGCACTGCATGCTCCGGTGATTTCGAATTTCCGGCCGGCGGATGTGGCGGCTGGCGGCGAGGGTGCGCCGCTCGTTTCGCTGCTGGACTTTGTGCTGTTTGCGCACGCCAAGCGCGGACGCGTGCTGCAGAACATCGGCGGCATTGCAAATCTGACGGCGATTCCGGCGGGCGCGCCGCAGGATGCGGTGATGGCCTTCGATACGGGACCGGGCAACATGGTGATGGATGCGCTGGCGGAGAAGCTGCTGCAGCGGCCGTTTGACCGGAACGGCGCGATTGCCGCACGAGGCGCGGTGCTGGAGGTGGTGCTGTCGCGGGGGATGCGGCATCCTTACTTCAGAAAATCGCCGCCGAAGACAGCAGGGCGTGAGCAGTTCGGGCGCGAGTATGCGGCGAAGTTTCTGACAGAGTGCCGCAAAGCGAGCAAGAAACCGGAGGACGCGCTGGCGACGGTAACGGCGCTGACGGCCGAGTCGATCTCGCGGAGCTATGCGCGATTTGTGCGACCGAAAATGGTCGCGGGCGCGGTGGACTTTATCGTCTCCGGCGGGGGCGCGCGCAATGACACGCTGATGCAGCTGTTGGCGCGACGGCTGGGGCCGATGGGCTGCGCGCTGGCGGTGAGCGAGGAGTTTGGCATGCCGGCCGAGGCCAAAGAGGCTGCGGCATTTGCGCTGCTGGCTTGGCAAACATGGCACCGGCTGCCCGGCAACGTGCCTGCGGCCACCGGCGCCGCACGACCGGCAATTCTTGGCCAGGTTACTTATGCGTAAAGGATGGGCGCTGGCGCTGCTGCTGGCGCTGACGGCCTGCAAAGCGTCGCATCGCGACCCGAATACGGTAGTGGTGCTGATCGAAAGCAGTCCCACAACTCTAGACCCGCGCGTGGGACTGGACGCGCAGTCGCAGCGGATTGACGCGCTATTGTTTGACGGGCTGGTGGCGCGCACGCCGGATTTTGAGTTCAAGCCGGCGCTGGCGACAAGCTGGGACGAGCCCAATCCGCTGACGCTGATCTTTCATCTGCGCCCGGATGTGCGCTTCAGCGATGGGCGGCCGCTGACGGCGCGCGACGTGGCGTGGACGATAGAGTCGATGAAGAAGGGCGTGGTGATTTCGGCCAAGACGAATAGCTACGCCTCCGTGGACCGCGTGGAAGCCGTGAACCCGGCGACGGTGGTCTTCCAGTTGAATCGCCCGGACAATTTTCTGCTGACCAATTTATCGACCGGCGCGATTGGGATTGTGCCCGCCGGCAGCGGGCGGGACTTCTGGCGGCATCCAGTGGGTTCAGGGCCGTTCCTGCTGTTGAGCCAGCAGTTGGATCAGGATGTGGTGCTATCACGGAATCCATTGACGTGGGGCATTCAGCCAAAGATTGAACGGGTGCGCTTTGCCGTGGTGCCGGACGCGATTACTGAAGCGCTGGAACTGGAAAAAGGCTCGGGCGACGTGGCCATCAATTCCCTGCCCATGGATACGCTGCCAGTGCTGGAGAAGCGTACAAATTTGAAAGTCGAGGAGACGGGCGGAACGGAGATTCAATATCTCGCCTTCAACCTCCGCGATCCGGTGCTGCGCGATGCGCGCGTGCGGCAGGCGATTGCATGCGCGATCGATCGCGGACTGATTATTCGCACGCTTCTTGGTGGGCGCGCGAGGCCGGCGGAGAGCCTGCTGCCGGCGACACACTGGGCGTGGACAGGCGACGTGGCCCAGTACGGATTTGACCCGGCGCGCGCGCGCCGGTTGCTGGATGACGCTGGCTATCCTCGCAAGGCGAACGGCATTCGCTTCCACATGACGATGAAGACCAGCACCGAGGAGGATGCGCGGCTGCTTTCCGTTGTGCTGCAGCAGGAGCTGGCGAAGGTGGGCATTGCGCTGGATTTGCGAAGCTATGAGTTTGCGACTTTTTATGCGGATGTCACGCGCGGGGCTTTCCAGATCTATTCGCTGCGCTGGATCGGCGGGAACGAGCAGCCGGATATCTTCAGCTATGTCTTCGAGACCAGGAACTTTTCACCGAAGGGCGCGAACCGCGGGCATTACTCAAACGCCGAGGTGGATGCGCTTCTGGAGCAGGCGCGGGCCAGCGGCGACCGGGCGCAGCGGCGTGCCGATTACGTGCGCGTGCAGCAGACGCTGGCGCGCGATCTGCCGGTGATCAATCTGTGGTATCTGGACACGGTGATTGTCCACAATCGGAGACTGACGCACGTGACTCCCGAGCCCTCGGGAAGCTATCGGTTTCTGGAGACGGCAGAGCTGGCGCGGTGAGCGCAGAGCCTTCATCCTGGCTTAAGGTTTGAGGGGATTTTCCTGCAGAAAACAGGAACTTTGCGCACATGCGGAGGTTAGCTACCGACGGGGTATTGCATTGTGAACACTCCCTCAACCTTTTGGGCGGCTGCCTCGTCTACCGAAATGAAAGCTGATTGGCAGCGGGCATGGCGATAACGCGCATCCCGGCAACGGAGTGGAATGAAACGCAGGAAAGCAATGCACGAATTTGCAAGGGCGGCGCAGGCGGCGCTGTTGCTTGCGCTGTTTCTCGGGTTGCGCGGTGCCTGGGCGCAGGCGGCGGAACATTTTGTGGGGACGATTACGGCCACGAGCGGCGAGACGCTGACGGTGAAGACGGATGCTGGCGTGGAGCGGCAGGTTCAGGTGCCGTCAAGCGCGGTGCTGAAGAGGATTGAGCCGGGGCAGCGCGACCTGAGCGCCGCGGTGACAATTACGCTAAGCGATTTGGCAACGGGCGACCGCGTGCTGGTGCGCACCTCGGCGGACTCAACCGGGACCGTGCCGCAGGCCGCACAGATTATTGCCATCAAGCGCGCGGATGTGGCCGAGCAACAGCAGCAGGAGCGCGAGGCCTGGCGGACGCACGGCGTGGGCGGGCTGGTGAAGAGCGTGGATCCGGCGACGGGCACGATTGAGTTGACGACGGGCGCTGGACCGACGATGAAGACGATTACGGTGCATGTGACCAAGGCAACAGTGCTGAAGCGCTATGCGCCGGCCTCGGTGCGGTTTGACCTGGCGCAGCCCGCGCCACTTGAGGCGATTCAAGCTGGCGACCAGCTTCGCGCCCGCGGCGAAAACAGCCCGAACGGAGCGGAGATGACCGCGGACGAGATTGTCTCGGGCAGCTTCCGCAGCATCTCAGGGCTCATCATGTCCCTGGATGCGGGGCATTCTTCCTTGACGGTGAAGGACCTGATGACGAAGAAGAACGTGACTGTGGAGGTTCCGGCGGACGCGCAAATGCGTGCACTGCCTGAGATGATGGCGCGCGCGCTAGCCGCAAGGCTGAAGGGAGAGGCGACGGCCGGCGGCACGGGACAGTGGAATCACCAGGCCAGCGGCCAGACCGTGCAGCAGGCCGGGCAATCGAACTGGAAGGCCGGCGGCAACGGCGCATGGCGCGGAGCGGCTCATGCGGGCGGCGGAAGCGAGATGCAGCAGATGTTGAGCCGTGCCCCCGCAATCACGTTTGCGGCTTTGAAGAAGGGCGAGGCGGTAATGCTGGTATCCACGGCGGGCGAAAACGACGTAACAGCGATAACGCTGCTGACCGGCGTGGAGCCGCTGCTGCAAGCTCCTGAAGCAAGCTCGAGCCTGCTCTCAAACTGGAGCATGGGATCCGGCGGAGCCGACGAAGCGGACACACAATAGAACCACCCCAACCAAAGGGAAACAGAGAGGTACACGTGTATCACAAGCTGCATTGCTTACTTTATTGGACGATTGCGTTGCTTTTCGGGCTCGCGATGGTGGCATCCGGGCACGCGCAATCGAAATCCGCGCCGGTGACGGCCACGCTGCACGGGCAGATTAGCGACCCCAGCGGAGCGCTGATACCTGGGGCGAACATCGACATTGAGAACTCCTCCGGAACCCATGTGACTTCGCGTACGTCCGATGGCCAGGGAAGCTTCGAGGCGCGCGGACTGGCGCCGGGCGGCTACATCGTCGTGGTCACGTTCAACGGCTTTGCGCAGTTCCAGTCGCAGACACTGATGCTCGCCGCCGGCGAGGTGAAGCGCGTGAATGTGCAGATGGCCATTCAGGAGGCGCAGCAGAGTGTGGTGGTGAGCGACGATACGCCCACAGTGAGCGTGGAGGCAGGAGAAAACGCGAGTGCAGTCGTGATCAAGGGCAAGGACCTGAACGCGCTTTCGGACGATCCGGACGAGCTTTCGGCCGAGCTCTCCGCACTCGCCGGCCCCTCGGCGGGACCGAACGGCGGGCAGATCTACATCGATGGATTTACCGGCGGACAGCTCCCGCCCAAGTCGGCGATTCGCGAGATTCGCATCAACCGAAATCCGTTTTCCGCGCAGTTCGACCGGCTGGGATACGGGCGCATCGAGATCCTGACCAAGCCCGGAACCGACCAACTGCACGGGCAGGTCTTTATCCAGGGCAATGATAGCGGGCTGAACGCGGGCCATCCCTTCGGAGCCACGGTTCCATCGTACAATCGCATTCAATATAACGGCTCGATCAGCGGCTCGCTGAATAAGAAGACCTCGTTCTTCGTCAGCATGGAGCAGCGCGACAATCACGACCAGGATATTTACGTCTATACGCCGTCGGTGCTGGACAGCTCAACGAACCAGTACATGCTGGGCTCACCGAATTCGGCTTCCGGCACGCTCTCCAATCCGCACAACCACATCAACGTATCGCCGCGCGTTGACCTGCAACTAGGTCAGTCAAACACGCTCACGCTGCGCTACCAGTTTTACTATGACTCCCAGTCAGGCGATATCGGATCACAACAGCTGCCTGCGCAATCTGTGACCTCGTCGTCGACCGAGCATACCTTCCAACTGAGCGACTCGCAAATCATCAACGATCACGTGGTGAATGATGCCCGGTTCGAATACCGTCGCGCTCTCAGCTCAACCACGCCGGTGAGCAATGCGCCGACCATCATCGACTCAGGCAACTTTACCGGCGGCGGATCGTCGGGAGGCACACAGCGTTCGCATTCAGACCATCTGGAACTGCAGGATACCGTGACGATGAGCGAAGGCCACCACGCCATCACCCTGGGCACGTGGCTGCGCGACAATCGCGAAGCGACTTCCTCGTTTGCCAACCGCAACGGCACGCTGATCTTCAGGCAACAGAAGAATGGGAGCACAATTGTAGACGGCTACGTGGACGCGTTGAATGCGCTGGCCGCGGGCCAGAGCCTGAGTTCGCTGCCCGCTGGCGATTTTGTGAACCTGTCCATCGGCGCCGGCCGCACGAGTTACGTGGCGAATGTCTTTGACGGCGCGCTGTTCCTACAGGACGACTGGAGCGTGAACAAACGACTCACGCTTTCAGGCGGCATTCGCTGGGAGACGCAGAACCACATTGCCGACCACAATGACTGGGCACCGCGCGTGGCGCTGGCCTATGCACTGGACGGCAAAGACGGCAAACCCGCAAAGACCGTGTGGCGCGCAGGCTACGGACTTTTCTATGACCGGCTGGGCGTGGACAGCGTTCTTTCCGCCGACAGCCAGGGTGCGGATTCCGGCCAGGTGCAGATTACCAACACTTCGCCGGACTGCCTGCAGGCGACGAGCCTGACTGACGTTGATTTTTCCGGCTGCGTACCGGCAGCTCCTTATGCTGCCACGCCGGAGACAACGACCGTGGAAATTGCTCCGGGCTTTCACGCGCCTTACACGAGCCAATTCGGCACCAGCATTGAGCGGCAGCTGACCAAGACAAGTACGCTGACCGTCACCTATCTGCGCTCTCTCGGCGTGCACCAGTTGGTGACGCGCGATGCGAATGCCTATCTGCCGGGAACGTATGTGCCGGGCCAGGCCACACAGACAACCTCGCGCCCTAATCCAAACCTGGGCGTGGTGAACGAGTTCTACCCCGAGGCAATCTTCAAGCAGAACCAGATCATTGTGAACTTCAATGCGGTTCTTTCGCCGAAGTTTCATCTCTTCGGTTTCTATGGATACTCCGACGCGAACTCAAACGGCGCAGGCGGCACGGCCTCAAACTCCTATGACCTGGACCAGGACTACGGCCGCGCGGCGTTTGTGCGGCGCAACATGCTCTTCGTGATGGGCGATTACACGGGGCCACTGGCGGTGCAACTCAATCCCTTTGTAATCGCGCACTCGGGCGGGCCGTACAACATCGTCTCCAGCCAGGACCTGACGGGCGACCACTACCTGAACGACCGGCCGGCCTATGCAGACTCGTCTCTCTGCACGGACGGCTCGACGGAGTACTACCAGACGCAGTTCGGTTGCCTGGACGCGACGCCGCAGGCCGGCGAAACGCTGGTGCCGGTAAATATGGGCAACAGCCCGGCCTCGTTCGCCTTCAACCTGCGTGTGAGCCGCCGGTTCGGCATCGGGCCCAAGGTGGAGAACGGCAATGCCGGCGGCCAGATGTGGCACGGCGGGCACGGCGGGCACGGTCCCGGCGGCGGCCTGGGGCCGGGAGGATTGGGCGGCGGACCGCAGCAGTTCCATCACGACACGACGCAGCGCAAATTCAACCTGACCTTCACGGCGCAGGCCCTGAACCTATTCAACATAACCAACTACGGCACGCCGGGGGGCACGCTGGGCAGCAGCAACTTCGGCAGATCCACATCGCTGGCGGGTGGGCCATTCTCGAATGGAGCAGCCTCGCGGCGGATTTTCCTACAGGCGATCTTCTCGTTCTGAGGAAGCGGAGGCTGGTTCGCAAGGGCCGGGAGCAATCCCGGCCTTTGCTGTTTTTGTGCGCCCTTCATTCCTCAGGGATGCGAAGTCCGCCGGCGAATGAACGTGTCCACAGCGAAGAAGCCTGGGCCGAGGATGAGGATGAGCAGGGCCGCGAACCAGTAGGTGTAAGGCGTGGCGTTGTAGAAGTCGCTGGGGTTGGAGAGGATGTGCGAGAAGTTCACGCGATCGTCGGGAACGCTCAGGTAGGCCAGGGTCATGTTCAAAAAGAGAACCAGAGAGGTGAGGCGCGAGAGCACGCCAAAGGTGAAAAGCAGCCCGCCGACGAGCTCGACGGACGCGACGAGGAACGCTGTGGCGTGCGGCGCAGGCAGATTAAGACTGGTGAAGAAATCCGTAACCTTATCGAGGTGGGTGAGCTTGCCCCAGCCGTCCTGCACGAACTGCCAGCCCCAGTAGAGGCGGATGGCGAGCAGAAGCGGGTTGCGGGCGCGGTCAAGCAGCGAAACAAAGCTCTCATGCAGAGAGCCAAGGCGGGCAAAGAGGCTGTTCATCGGGTCTTCCTTTGGCGGGTTTCTATGTTTGAACGAGCGATTCAAGGTCTGGCGCACAGATCCATCCGAGCTCGGCCCAGCTTGTGAACCATTGCCGGACGCGCGCGGCGCGGCGCGCAGGTGGAATCCTGGAGCCGACGAAGCCCGATTCGAGCGCGTCAGCGAGGGGAATGCCCTGGCGAATGGCCGAGAGGGTGAGGAACTCCTCGCGGCTGAGACGAAGATAGAAAACTTCGAGATCGACGCGGTGCGCGGCGAGCCATGTGGGGCGCAGGCGCAGGCGCGGCAGCTTCGCAGGCGGCTCCTCGTCTTCGTCGTGGCTCACGCCGGCTTCGCTGGTCTGGCGCTTTTCCTGCATATGCAAGCTCAGCACGAGATCGTCCGCCGGATAGCTGAGCGCGATGAGCCGCAGATGCGGTTGCAGGTCGAGGCGCGAAGCGGCGTCGAGCGTGGTGATTTGTTCGAGCGTGAGCGGCGCGTGCTCGGCGTTGTCAAAGGCTTCGATAAAGGCCCACTCGATGCGCGCAACATCGACGGCGAGGCGACGGCGGCGTCCGGTGAATTCCGGATTCGCCTCAAGCCATTGCGGCAGATGCGAGCCCAGGTTGCGGAGTGTAAAGGAGCGGTTAGGATGCGCGGTGAGATAAGCCACCGCAAGCGCGTGGAAGCGGCGCGTGCCCACCACCGCGCGCAGGCCGAGGAAATCCTCAGTGAGTGAGTCGAGCACGCGATACCAGTACTGGCGGTTGTAAATCTCAAGGCGCTCAAAAGACGTGAGGCGGCTGTTGGGCGCGATGAAGGATCCGGCAACCTGATCCATCGCGCGGCCGTCGGCTGCGGTGGCGCGCATATCGTCCCCGGCGGTGAGCGGTTGCATCACGGCCGCGGCCATCTCGCGCTGCATCTGTTCAAGAGTCATCGCGGTCATTGGGCCACCGTCATTTCGCCACCCCGGTTAACTCGCCCGGCTGCGCTTTGCCATCGGGATGCAGAAAGCGTTCGGCCTTCATGGCCTCGTTGTGCACATCGTCAAAACTGGGAATGTGGTCATCCCACTCCAGCAGCGTGGGCGTGGGACCGCAGCGCTCAATGGCGCGCGCATAAAGCTGCCAGACTGGATCGATAACCGGATGGTCGTGCGTGTCGAGGATGTACTTCTCGTAGCGCGAGTGACCGGCGACGTGTATCTGCGCAACGCGATGCGCGGGCACGGCGTTGACGTAATCCATCGGATTGAACTCGTGATTCATCGCCGAGACGTAAATGTTGTTCACGTCCAGAAGAATGCCGCAGTCGGCGCGCTCGACCACTTCATTCAGGAACTCCCACTCGGTCATCTGGGATGCGGTGAAGGCGGCATAGCTCGATACGTTTTCCACCGCGACGGGAATCTCAAGGAGGTCCTGCACCATGCGGACGCGCTCGGCGGTGCGCTCGACGGCCTCCCACGTGTAAGGCAGCGGAAGCAGGTCGTGCGTGTAGGTGCCGTCCACGCTTCCCCAGCAGAGATGGTCGCTGAGCCAGGGTGTGCCGGTGCGGCGGACAAGCTGCTTCAGGCGGCGCAGGTGCTCCGGGTCCGGAGCCGTGACCGAGCCGAAGTACATGGAGACGCCGTGCTGCACCACGCGGTACTGCTCCAGGATGCGGTCGAGCATGGCCAGCGGCCGTCCAGCATCAATCATGAAATTTTCCGAGATGATTTCGAACCAATCGACGACCGGCTTGCGCGAGAAGATGTGGTCGTAATGCGGAATGCGCAGACCGATTCCGACGCCGTGATTCTGATACGCATTGAAGCGATTGCCGGCCATAGGAAGGAAGAGGAGCGAGATGGATGGCTAAAGAAGATGCAGGGCGCGCGGTGCTGCGCTCGTGGATGGGTGTGCAAAGGGTGGTGGGACCGGCCAGTCGCCGCGCTGAGTGCGAAGCTACGCGGCCGGTCCCGTTGAATGGAAATTAAGCGAACTTCGGCATGTGGGAGCCGTCGGTGGCGCAGCCGCCCTTGCCCTTGCAACTGTTCTTGCCCTTGCAGCCGTTGTCGCTGGACTTGCAGCCGCCCTGGCCCTTGCAGTCGTTCTTGCCCTTACAGGAATGCTTGGCTGCCTTGTGCTTGACCACCAGCTGCAGGCCGGCATTGGTGGCGCTGAACTGCGCGTTGGAGTTCGCGTTGGCGGTGGTGGCCGCGTGCGCGGCGACCACGGTGCCGCCCATCAGGCCGGAGAGAGCAGCAGTCAACAGCATGGCATTGAATTGGTTCTTCATGGGAAATGGACCTCTCTTTGTTCGGGTGGTTGGGGCGGGTTGGCATCCGCCGGTTGGTTGCTCTCGCGGGGCGGCCTTTGGGTCCCTCCCGCATTTCAGTCCCTACGCTGAGTAGGACAGGCCGCATGCGCGAAAGGTTACAGCCTTCGCGTGATTTTTAGAAGGGTAAACTTTTGCCTCCCTGTCCTGGTGGAAGTACGTGCTGGAGGGTCGTTCGGATTGGCGGCCGGGTGGCGTGCGATACCCTGATGGCGCCTGCGTCCCTTCCTGGCGCAGGCAGCGGAGGTCCTTCCGAGTGAAAACAGGCCATATGGAAAAGGGCCCAGTCGAAGCCTACAAGTGGCGCATCCTGGGCGGCACAAGCCTGGTTTTCGCGCTGGCGCAGAGCCTGTGCACCGCGGTGCTGACCATCAGCGGCATCCGCGTGGCCATTGGATTGACGGCACTTGCGGCTGCCAGCGGCATTTATGCGCCGGCCACGGGCTGGCACCAGGACGCGATTCGTATTCCCATGCTGGCCGTTGCCACGGCGGGCGCGGTGGTGAACCTGGCCGTCCTCTGGTGGATTCGCCACTTGCGCGGGCGGCCCGAGGCGCAATGGCGCAAACGCGAGTTGACGGCGAAAGAAAAGCGCAACGAACGCGTGCAAATTGTGCTGGCGATTGTGACGCTGCTGCTTGTGGGCCTGGAGATATGGACGCACACGATTGTGCATCGTACCGGCCCTCCGCCGCGCGTGGTTACGCTCTACATCCGCAGGTAGGAATCAGGTTGATCCCGCAAGACCGAATTCGCGGTCCAGCCGTTCATGCAGCCGCTGGCTGAAGCCGGCGGGCAGCTCGAAGACGCGGTTATCGGCCATCAAAACGACCACGTTGCGAGTGGAGTCGAGAACCGCGGAGCAAATTTCGCAGGTCTCCAGGTGCTTGTCGATGTCGGCGCGCAATTGGGCGTCCACCTCGCCGTCGATGTAGGCGGAGATGTGCTCCCATACGTGTTTGCAGTCGATCTTCATGCGCGCCCCCATAGCCATTTTCTGCGTTTGGGCGCAAACCCTTTCAGTTGCGGAGCCAGCTCGCGCTGCAGCATTGCCCGCGCACGGTGCAGCCGTACCTTCACCGCGCCCTCGCTGATACCCAGAGCGGCGGCAGTCTCCTGGATATTCATCTCTTCGATGTCTCGAAGAAGCACAACGTTACGGTAAATCTCGGGCAAGCTTTCGACCGCCTTGCGGAGCAGCGCGCCCAGCTCCTTGCGTTCCAGTTCCTCAGCGGGAATCTCGCGCCAGCTTACGAGGATGGCCGGAGTATAGTCGCCGGTCTGCTCGTCGGTGGCGGCGTCCAGCGAATCCTCACGGCGGGCGCCAAGCTTGCGCAGGCGGCCCAGCCCCTCATTGCGCGCGATCGAAAGCACCCAGGTGCGGAACTGCGAGTCGCCGCGATAGGAGTGCAAGTTGAGAAAGACCTTGATGGCTGTCTCCTGGGCCGCGTCCTCGGCCTCGGCCTCGCTTTTCAGGATGGAGAGCAGCAGCAGGTAGATGGGGCGCTCGCAGGGCCGGATGAGCTGGTGAAACAAGTGGCGCTCGCCGGCAAGAATGCGCCGGATGCAGTCGCTCTCGAATTCGCTTGGGGCCCCGGTCATTGGGAGGAGCGCGGGCAGATCTGTGCACTGAGTAGACAGACCTGCGCTTCTTAGAAAGCTATCATCCGTGGGCTCGGCGTGCAGGCAGGCTGTTGCCCGCGGACGGTCGAACCGGGCCCCCCTGTTTTCGGTTGCGAAATCCTTATGCCGAAAATCCGGAATCACGGTACAATCACGCAGAGGTTCCGAGATTCCCATGTCCGGTGACATTCAACTTACTTGCAGCGATTGCGGGCAGGACTTTACCTTCACCGCTGCCGATCAGGCGTTTTTCCAGGAACGCGGCTATTCGACCCCCAAGCGCTGCAGAAACTGCCGCACGGCGAAAAAGAACGCGCAGGGAGGTTCCGGCTCACGTGGATCCGGAGCTTCGCAAGGAACACCGGTCATCTGCTCCGGCTGCGGCCAACCGACCACGGTGCCGTTTGAGCCGCGGGGCGACCGCCCGGTCTTCTGCCGCGACTGCTATCAGGCGCGTAAGGGCAGTGGCGGCGGTGGCGGCGGACGCGGCAGGTACTAGACCACCTGCGAACGGCGGCGCCGGAACCCGGTTCCGCCTTTTTCCGTTTTCATCTGCACACCCCATCGGGCGGCCTTGGGCACGTCCCGTGAACTCGCGTCTACATGCGGCCTGCTATTTGTGCTCACCCGCGGTGAACGTGGACCACGGACCGGCATTCATGTCTTTGAGCACGGGCTTCAGATAGTCGTATTGCGGGTGCGCGGCCAGGAACGGCGCGGCGTGAAAGTCCTCGCCGCAGGGATGACCCGCGCGCGCCACAAGTTCCATGTGCGCGGCCATGGCGGAGTCCGTGGCCTTGCCTGTGACCGCGCCGCCGGGATAGTAGGCCGGCCAGTCCCACTCCGAAATGCCGGCCTTCACCGTGTCCACGTGGCCGCAGAGCGAGCGCTGGTCAGCCTGGACCTTTTTCAGATAGCTGTCGTAGTGGTCGCCGAGGAACTCCTCGGCAAGCTTCACGTCAATGCGTCCCTTGTACTCGGCCATCTTCTGGTTCCACGTCACGCGGCGCGCGTTGGGCGAGGTGGAAAGATCCTTCGGGTTGAAGCCCGGCGTCTCGTCGTGGATGACCGCGGGGTCGCGCGCGAAGTTGGAGCTGACGAAGTAACCGCTTTTGGTACGCCACAGCGGCGAGTGCTTGAGGCCCAGTTCCAGATAGGCAATCTCGCCGGTTTTGCGGTCGCCGACAAGCCAGTCGTTCGCATAGCCGCCGTTGTTGCCCTTGCGCATGATCGCCACGTACTGGTCAATGGAGCTCGCGTACTGCATCGCCTCGCGCGAGCGGACGAACTCGGGAATTCCATCGTCCTTCCAGCCGAGGAAATCGGTGATGGTGGTCTCGGTAATCATCAGGCCGGCGTCGTTCTCGCCAAAGTCGTCCTGGCTGGTAATAATGCCGGGCGCGCCGTCCATCAGGATGCGATGGCCTTGCGCGGGCACAATGTCGAAGATGATGGTCCAGCGCTCGCCCTCGGCGTAGCTGGACCAGTTGCTGTGCGCAATGACAATCTGGCCGCCCTTGGTGTAACTGCCGGTGGCGATGAAGGCCGAGCAGCGGCCCTCGGGGCGCGCCGGCGGAACTAGCTGGGCATGGGTGTGCTTATCCAGCCAGGGCACGTAATACTGCGTGAGCTCAATGTCGCCGTTGAGGGCCACAATGTCCCAGAGGTCCAGCGTGCCGCCGGCGGCTTTCACGCCGCGCGCGATGCCGCGCAGCTCGGTTTGATATTCGGGCGGAATCTGCGGCCACAGCATCGTTCGCGCCGTGTCGCGATAGAACTGCCAGTTGCGGTGCGTGGAGTGGACGGCTTCAATCTTCAGCACTTTTATGAAGTCGGCAATCTGCGGCGCAAGCAGCAGGCCGTGCTCATAGCCAATCTGCGCGGGCGTTCCCTGAAGATGAACGTAGGTCCATCCGCCGCGTTCAAATTTGTAGCCGGGCACGGCTGAAGGCGTGCCGGCGCGGGCAGCGGGAATGCAGAGTAGCGGGGCGGCGAGCAAAACGAAAAATGCGCGAGAGATACTGGAAACCATGCAGAATTCCTCCTGAAGGTTCGGGAGAGGATGGCTTTGACGATACCACGCCGCATTGCCGCCGGATTGCAGCCAGAAAAGCGCGAAGGCTCGTGCTCAGCGCTTGCGGGCAGGTTTTGAGACGGCCTTCTTCGCAGGCTTTTTAGCGGCCGGCCTGGCTGCGGGTCTGGCTGCGCGCTTGGCCGGCTTCTTCGGCGCAGGCTTTGATTTGGCCGCAGCCTTCTTTGCCGAATGCGCTTTTGCCGCAGACTTTGCCGCGGGTTTCAGGGCAGGCTTCGGAACGGATTTGGCCGGCTTCTTCGGCGCGGGCTTGGCATGTTTTGCCGGTTTCGCCGCTTTGGCAACGGCCTTCTTCGCAGGCACGGCCTTGGCGGCCTTCTTCGGCGCAGCAGCCGGTTTGGCTTTGACCGGCGCGGGTTTGGCCTTCTCCGCAATATGCTTTGTCTTTTGCGGATCGGGCTTTGTCTTCTCTGGCGCGTGCTTTGCCGTGGCAGGAGCCTTTGCCGTCTCTTTGGCCTTTTCCGGAGCAGACTTTTGGGCCGGAGGAGGCTCAGGATGAGCCTTCGCGGGCGGAGTCTTCGCCTTGGCCGGCTCAGGCTTTGCGGCCTTTGCGGATTTTTTGCCGCGCCTCGAAGTGGATGCCTCCGCCTCATCCTCGTCGTCTTCGGCTTCCTCATCGGGCTCATGGTCCATCGCGCCCTTGGGAACCGCCATTCCAGGAAATGCGTCTTCGTCGGTGCCGCCGATGTCGTCGAGGTCCTCGTCCTCGCCTTCGCTCGTCTCGGATTCCTCATCCTCCTCCAGGGAGCGCTCCTTGGCGCGGGCCTCGGCATTGCGGCGGCCGCGGGTACGCTTGATGGTGACCTGCGGAGGCGGAGCAGGCGGCGAGTAGGGCTCGAGGAAGGCGCGAATCTCTTCCGGGGTGGTCAGCTTGCCGTCAATCAGCTCAAGAAAGAGGACGTGAAGAATCTCTTTATAGTTGGCCAGATCGGAGGTGATGCGCATTTCCAGCATCTGTGCGTGAGGGATGCGCTGGCGGGCCTCAGGCCACTCGTGCAGGAAGAGCCTGTAGCGTTCGCGGACGGCCTCACTCTTGGCAGTAAAGCCAAGCCAGAGAACTGCTTCCGGATCATAGCCGGTAAAGAGCTTGAAGGCGGCCGAGGGCTTCTGGTTTTCCTTGGCCAACAGCACTTTCTGGAAGCCTGCGGCAATCGAGTCCAGGCTGTTCCACTCGGCTACAAAGCCGGGGCGGAGCATGTGTTTCTTGAGCGAGGTAAGGTCCTTGGACGTCAGCTTCGCGGTCAGCAACTGCATTTGCGCGGCGGAGATGTCGGCGCGCACTCCTTGCAGCAGCAGCTCTACGGAGAGTTCGTGCAGGGCGCGGAGCTTTTCCAGGTCGGCTTTGGCGCGGGTCCAAGCCGGGAAAAGCACCTTCATCCAACCCTCGGCCTCCATGGCTTCCAGCACCTTCAGGCCATCGTCCTCGTGGCCAATCTGTTCGAGCTCCCGGCTGCGTTCGAGTTCAGAGAGCGCGCTGATGACGCCTTCTTCACGGGCGTTCTCAAAGCGGGTCTGGCTGCGCGGGTCCAGCTCCCAGCCGAGGCGGGCGCGCAGGCGGGTGGCCCGGAGCATCAGTGCCGGCTCGTCCAGGAATCCATAATTTGAAACCAGGCGCAGGGTGCGCGCCTCAATGTCGGCTGCGCCGTTCAGCGGGTCCATCAGCAGGCCGAAGGAGCCCTCATTGAGCGAGATGGCCATGGCATTCACGGTAAAGTCCCGGCGGCGCAGATCCTCCTGAATGGAGGCCCAGTGGTAGACAGGCTTGCCGGGCTTGGGATATTCCACGCGGTGCGCGGTGGCCAGGTCGATGCGAACGGTTCCGGGAAAGCACAGGAACAGGGTGCGGGAGGCGTCGTCTTCGCCCCAGATTTTGCCGCCGGCTTTCTCAATGGGCCGCTTGAGCTTGAGTGCGTTGCCGTGGAGAACAATCTCCAACTCGCGGACAGCGTGGCCGCTGGTCAGGTCGCGCACGGCAGATCCGGCGAGGAAGAGGAGGTTTCCGGCCTCGCGGGCAATCTCGCGGAGATGGCGAAGAGCCTGTCGTTGATCGGCGGAGAGCCGGTTCTCAAGGAGATAAATGTAGTCGGGCATCCGGTTCCCTGCTTCCGCAGACCCTCCGGCTGAGTCAAGTGTCTGATGGTGCTGCGCTTAGCGGGCACAATCCCGGAGGTCGCAAAGCAGTACATTATCATAACCGGTGGCGGTTGGCTAGCCCATGCGCGCACCCTCGTGCACCAGGCTTGGAGCTTTTTCTCTCGCTCGCGACCCCGCTACATGCGACAATCCAGAGCGATGGCCTCACTTCGTAAACCCGTGATTGTGCGCAAGTTCTCCCGCGACTGGGTGGCAGGCTACGCGGATGCGGGCTTTGGAGGGGACCCGGCCCGTATGGAGCTGCTCGACCAAAGCGGGAAGGTTGTCACAATCGGCTGGGAGACGGTGAAGTGGGTGTGTTTTGTGAAGGATTTTGCACCCGGCGAGCCGGCCAACCCGGAACGCCTTTTGCAGAAGAGATTTACCGTGCGGCCGCGGACAGCCGGCCTGTGGCTGCGGCTGACCCTGACCGACGGCGACGAACTGGAGGGGCTGGCGGCCAACGACCGGTCGCTGATTGACGGTGTTGGCCTGCTGCTGACCCCGCCCGATATGCGCTCGAACACGCAGCGAATTTTTGTGCCGCGCGGGGCCGTCGCGTCTCTTGAGGTGGTGAGCCTGATTGGAGCCGGTGTACGCCGTCGCGGCAAGGCCGCACCGCAGCCGGAGCTGTTTCCTGAAGAGCCCGGCGCAGGCGTGACGGGATGACGGTCGCAGTCGGGCGCGCAACTGGCTGGCGCTGGTTCCGTTACAATGCCATCGATGAGACTGGGCGAGCTGGCAAGCCGATTGGGTGCCGAGCTTCGGGGCGATCCGGAGCTGGAAGTGACGGCTGTCCAAGGGATTGAGGAGGCCGGACCCACCGACGTGACCTTTGTGGCCAACCCAAAGTACGCCGGGCTGGCGCGCAAAACCCGGGCCGTCGCCATCCTGGTGGATCCGGACTTTCCCGAGATTGAAAAGCCTACGCTGCGCATCCAGAACCCTTACTATGCCTTTTCGCGCGCGCTGGGGCTCTTCTACCAGACGCCGGTCTATGAGCCAGGCATACACCCGACGGCGGTGGTGCATCCGACGGCGCAAATCGGCGAGGGCGCGCACATTGGGGCCTACGTGGTGGTGGGACCTGGCGTGGCGATGGGTCCGAACGCGACCCTGCTGCCCCACGTGGTGATTTACCCCAACGTAACGGCCGGCAGCCACTTCTTTGCCCATGCCCACGCCGTGGTGCGCGAGGGCTGCACGCTGGGCGACCATGTGACGCTGGAAAACGGGGCCATCGTGGGCTCAGACGGATTCGGGTTTGCCAAGAACGACGTTGGCGAGTGGGAGAAGATTCCCCAATCGGGCCCGGTGCGGCTGGGCAGCCGGGTGGACGTGCAGGCCAACGCCTGCGTGGACCGCGCCACGCTGGGGGCAACGGAAATCGGCGACGGAACCAAAATTGACAACCTGGTGCAGGTGGGTCACGGATCGAAGGTGGGCCGCAACACGCTCTTGTGCGCGCAGACCGGGCTGGCGGGTTCATCGGTAATTGGCAACGATGCGATTCTGGCCGGACAGGCGGGCGTGGCGGGCCATTGCACGGTGGGCGACGGCGTGGTGCTTACCGCGCAATCTGGCGTTTCGCACGACGTGCCCGCGGGCAAGATGGTCTCCGGGTCGCCGGCCTTCGACAATCGCGTGTGGCTGCGGGCCGTGGCGGTTTTTCAGCGGCTTCCAGAGCTGCTGCGCCGCGTGGACCGACTGGAGAAAGACCGGCTGGAAAAGGACCGTCTGGAAAAAAAACTGGCCGCGGGGGACAGCTCCCGCCCGGCCGCCGAAGATGGAGAGAATTTGTGAAACGTTTGTTCCTGGCCGCTGCGGCTCTTTTCCCCTGCCTCGCCCTGCTGGCCGGATGCCACTCCTACCAGATCCAGTGCACGGTGAAAAACCGTACCGGCGCGCCGATTGAGCTGGTGGAGGTGGACTACCCGAGCGCCAGCTTCGGATTGGACAGCCTGGCCAACGGCGCCGACTACGGCTATCGGTTTCAGGTGCGCGGCGGCGGGCCGGTGACCGTGCAATACACCGTGGCCGCCACGCACAAACCGGTGAAGATTTCCGGACCCGACGTGGAGGAGAAGCAGCAGGGCACGCTGGAGATTGTGCTGATGCCTGGCGGCAAGGCGCAGTTCCATCCGGAGCTGAACGGACCAGAGTGAGGGGCGCAGCGCTTCTGAAGACTTTTTAATTATCCTCTCCACCATTTTCCTATTTGACTTGCAAATACCACCGATATGGAAGGTGGGAGGGTGTGCGTGGGTAAGGTTTCGTTGCCACGGAAAAGCTGGCTGGCGGCCATTCGGCCGCATAGAGAGTCTGCGCGTCTTTTGGCCTGCTTCCTCATGGTGGCGCTGGCGGCTGGATTTGCGACGATGATCGAGGCCGGCAACCCGGACGTTGGCTACATCTGGATTGCCAACGGCATCGTTCTGGCCTACCTGCTGACTGCGCCCCGCTGGCGCTGGAGAGCGATCGCGATTGCCAGCTATCTGGCGATGATGATCGGCGGAGCTCTGGCGGGCGGCGACTGGCGCGGCAACGCGGTCTATGCCCTTTTGGACGTGGGAGAGGCGCTGTTGAGCGCCTATCTGCTGCGCCGGCGCTCGGCGGAACTTCCCAACTTCACCGATCCGGCCTATCTGTTTCGATTCGCCGGAATCGCGATCGTGCTTTCCCCGGTGCTGGCGTCATTGGCCGATGCCACATTCAGTCATTGGGCGTATCACGTACGGCTTTTGAATGCGCTGCCGGACTGGATCATCGGCGATGCGCTGGGTACGGCGATTGCCACGCCGGCTTGTGTTGCCATTCTGCGGGAAGGTCTGGGTGTCTGGAAAAGGGTGCGCTGGCCCTGGGTCTATCCCTTGCTGCTGGCCGTGTCCACGCTCCTGTGTTTTCTCGATTCGCGCATCCCGGTCCTCTTTGTCATCTACCCTCTGCTGATTCTCCTTCTGCTGAAGCTGGATTTGGCGTGGGCTTCGCTGGGCGCGCTTTACGTGGCCGTGGTCGGCGCCTTTTTCACGCTCCGCGGCCAGGGTCCGTTCAGCCTGCTGCGCCCCATGCCGGGAGTGGCTCCGGTGGTGCTGCTAGAGCGCTACATGGTCGCGGCGATGTTCATCCTCTACAGCATCTCGCTGGTGCTGGACCGCAAGAAAGCCGCTGAGCGCAAGCTGCAGGAAATTGTCGCGCTGCACAACCTGGTGACGGAGAACTCGCGTGACGTGATTATCCTTGCCGACTTTGACGGTCGTCGCACTTACGTTTCGGCGGCGGCGGCCTGGCTGGGCGGCTGGCTGAAGGAAGACCTGCTGGGGCAGAGGTCGCTTGACCTGGTGCATCCGATTGACAGGCCGCATGTGCAGACCATGCTGCGCAGCCTGCGTGCCGGGTCGGAGCCGGCGTGGTGGAGTGCCGCATGCGCAAAGCCGACGATACCTACCTGTGGGTGGAGGCGAGCATGAAAGCGATGCGGGACCCGGTGACAGGCAGGGCGACCGGGATTCTCAACATCCTGCGAGACATCTCCGCGCGCAAGGCCGCCGAAGCCGAGCTGCAGGAGGCTTATCGCGCGCTGGAGGCGATGGCCATTACCGACGCATTGACGCATTTGGCCAACCGCAGGCACCTGGACCAGTACCTGGCAGCCGAATGGCGCCGCGCGATGCGCGGCCGCACGCCTCTCTCCCTGCTGCTGCTGGATGTGGACAAATTCAAGGCCTACAACGACAATTACGGCCACTTGCGCGGGGACAGCCTGCTGCAGCAGGTGGCCGAAGCCGTGCAGGATGTGGTGACGCGCACGGGCGATCTGGTGGCGCGCTTCGGTGGCGAAGAGTTTGCGATTGTGCTGCCCAACACGTGCAACGAAGGAGCGATGGAAGTGGCGGAACGGGTGTGCAACGCAGTTCGAGAGCGCCGGCTTCCGCACAAGGCTTCGCCCATCGGCTATCTGACCGTCTCCGCGGGATGCGCAACGCTGGTGCCGCGGCGCGGCCAACATGCCGCCACACTCATCCAGATGGCCGACGAGGCGCTCTATGCCGCGAAGAAGAACGGACGCAACCAGGTGTGCGACGCCAGCGCCAGTCCGGTGGAGAGCACGGTCTTTCAGGCGAGTTAGAGCGTGTTCATGCTGCTCACCAAGACAAGCCAGCGGCTGCTCGCGCGGTCAGGACGGTGGGCGCTCTAACGGACCATGCTCTGGAAGAGCGAGGACTGCAGCAGGCTGCTGAAGTTGTCGTCCGAGGTGGCAAAGTGGATGGTGAGCATGCCGCCGCCTGAAGAAATGTCGGTGGCCGCCAGAGCCTGCTTCTCAATCGCCGAGCCGCTCATCTTGCGGTAGAGCATGGCCGCGTTCAAAAGCGAGGAAACGGTGGCCGCGGCGAAGGAGTCGCCGGTGGAGAGTGTGAGGTCAAAGCTGACGCCATGCTGAAAGTCCATCGAATACCAGGAGGCGATCAGGCGCTTGCGCACGGAGTCGTAATCGGTGACCGAGCCGGCCTGGCCGAGGATCCCTTTCATCATCGTCTGAGTGCCCTCCTGGTCCAGGATGCTCCACAGGGGCTCGGAATCGACCGAGTGCATCGCGTCCATCATGGGTCCGTTGGTAAGCATGCTGGGGGCCAGGCCGTCGCGCGCATTGAGCGAGTGCGTGACCGCCTGCTTGCTGCCGAAGATCATCGTGGAGGGATCCACCAAGCAGAGGACCATGCCCGTGTGCGCCATAGGCCAAATGCGGTTTGCGCGCAGCACAAAAGGGCGCACGCGCTGCTTGCGAAAGCGCGCCAGAATGCCATCCGTGTCGAACTGCCCCTGGGCCACGCCGACGGTTTCAAGTTGACTGCCCGTGCCCGGAATGCGGTAGAGCGCGAAGGCCAGATCCTCCACATCGTGGTTCTCGTTCATGCCGGAGCGGCGCAGCGCCTGGTCAAATTGTTTCAGGTCGGGGGGCATGACGCGGGTGCGCAACTGCATGGCCGCCGAGGAGTTCTGCATGGCCTGGTAGTCGATGACCACAAGCTGCTGCACGTCGTGGGGAATCGAGGCGCGCGCATCGCCGGAGAGTTGCGCGGCCCCTGCCGGCAGTGCCAATGCCAAAATAAGGGCGCATATCGATAATCCTGCACATCTATTCCGCAACATCATCCTCCTGCAAGGGGTAAACCGGCCTCCCTGCCACTCTTCCATTGGACGCCGCTGCCGGGTCGGCGGCGCGCCGTATTCCATTTTCGATTTTACTCTTGTACCGCCTTTTCGAACGGGCCGGACAAGTCCGCTTTGGGCACTACGGTACCGGATTGAATCTGCCGGCCGTCCTGACCCGGCCAGGCCAGCGGACGGTCCAGCCGACGCTCCAGAATCTTGATTTCCGGATCGAACCCAATCAAATGACGCATCCACTCGCTTTCGCGCTCACAGGCAGACTCTGGCAGCAGACCGACGATACGGCCCTCCACCAGTGCCGCGCGATGGCGCAGCGCCAGACGCGAAACCGCGGCAAAGACCCGCGAGATGGGCGTGGCCTCAAAGTCCGAGATATTCAGTGTAAGCTGGGCCCGGCCTTCCACCAGCCCGCCCATGGCGCGGACGCCTTTCAGACCGCCGGAGGAGCCGCGCAGCTCGCGCGCGAGGCCGCGCACCAGCGAGACGTCGGCCGAATCAAAGCAGACGACATAGCTGACCAGAAATTTGCGCGCGCCCACGGCGCACGCGCCGGCCGTCGGATGCAGTCCGGGACCGCCCAGGTCCGGCCGCCGCGCAGCCTCCTTGCGCACCTGTTCGCGCAAGCCCTCGAACTGGCCATTGCGCACGTTGTCCAGGTTGGCGCGGTCCGGGCGGGAGGCGGCCGCCTCGTAGAAATACACGGGAACGCCGCAGCGCTGCCAAATCTCCTGCCCTGCCTGGCGTGCCAGCAGAACGCACTGCTCCAGCCGCATGTCGCGCACCGGCACGAAGGGAATCACGTCCGCGGCGCCGATGCGTGGATGCTCGCCCTGCTGGCGGGTGAGGTCAATGAGCTCGGCTGCCTTGCACGCGCCGCGCACCGCGGCCTCCACCATCGCCTCCGGCTGGCCGACCAGCGTGACCACTGAGCGGTTGAGCCCTGCATCCATCGCCAGGTCCAGCAGATGCACCCCGTCCACGCGCATGGCCGAAACAATCGCTTCGACGACGCGGATATCTCTGCCCTCAGAGAAATTGGGGACGCACTCGACGAGGGTATCGCTCATGGCGTTCATTTCCAAAACGTGTACCCGATCTGCACCTGAATGCTGGCGTTCACGCCGGGGTTCTTGTCGCCCAGCGAGGACGAAGAGATGTGTACCGCGTTCACGCCCAGATCCAGCGAGCGGCCGGGCCTCAGAAAGTAGTGGAAACCGAATCCGCCCTGCGGCGAAAAATTGAAGACCGACGTTCCGCCCGGCGTGCCATGCACCACCAGCAGGTCCGGAGGAAACTTGTGCGTGGTGTAAATCAGACCGCCCGCGGCCTGAAACCAGGGTTGGAAGCGCCGCGTGTGCGTGGCGAAGTTCCAGCGCAGAATCACCGGCGTAAGGCTAAGACCGGTGAAAGTCCCGCCTCCGTATTGCTCAACATACGTCTTGCCGTTCGCCATCACTGTTTGCGTGTAGGGTGCCGGCGTGTATGCCTGCCAGAAGGGCATCAGGTTGAAGCCGTACTCAAACTGGCCGGAGAGATGCCCGCCCACATGCACCACAGGTGTAAGAATCCTGCCTGCCTGTACGCCCAGCGCGAGGAAGCGGTAACGGTCACGATTTCCGAAGCCGTTGCCCGCATTCACAAACGGGCCGAACTCCCAGCCCCGCGCGTTGCGTACCTGAGCCACGGGGCTTGAATGGAGCCGGCCTCCAGAATTCGCGGTAGGATTTGCGGCCAGCGTGGTGGATTGCGCCGCCGCCAACACACCCGCGACCAGGAAGAAAAGAATAGCCCTGAGGTACCGGATCAATGTGAGTTCCCTTCTCTGCTCAAAATGTTGCGCACTCCACAATAAAGGCCGCCACACCGGGCGGCCTGCCTTTGCCCTCTTGCTTGCGGAATCAGCCGGCCACCTGCTCCATCTGCTCGGCGTCCATGTCAAAGTTCGAATAGACATTCTGCGTGTCGTCGAAGTCCTCGAGTGCATCCAGCAGGCGCATCATCTGGCCGACCGCCGATCCTTCCAGCTTGGTGTACGTGGAGGCGATCATCGTCACCTCGCTCATCACCGTGGGAATGCCTGCGGCCTTCACGGCGTTCAGCACGTCCTCAAAGCCGGACGGATCGGTGAGGATCTCCCAGTTTTCGCCTTCGTCGTTCAGGTCTTCGCCGCCGCTTTCCAGCACGATGTTCATCAACTGCTCTTCAGTGGCAGCAGATTTTTCGACGGCAATCACGCCCTTCTTTGAGAACAGAAAGCGCACTGAGCCGGTTTCGCCCAGGTTGCCGCCGTTCTTTGAGAAGCAGTGCCGAATCTCGCTTACCGTGCGGTTGCGATTATCCGTGGTCACTTCCACGATGACCGCGACCCCGCCGGGACCGTAGCCCTCAAAGGTGATCTCCTCGTAGTTCACGCCTTCCAACTCGCCGGTGCCGCGCTGAATGGCGCGCTTGATGTTGTCAGCGGGCATGTTTTCAGCCTTCGCGGCCAGAATCGCCCCACGCAGGCGCGGATTGCCGTCCGGGTCGCCGCCGGAGCGCGCC
The DNA here is from genome assembly GCA_049678625.1 of Occallatibacter sp. GTDB lineage: Bacteria > Acidobacteriota > Terriglobia > Terriglobales > Acidobacteriaceae > Telmatobacter. The sequence continues at coordinate 126,291 of JBAUEO010000061.1, forward strand.
GCGATGGTGATTTCCTTGATGAGACGGGTGAAAGTCTTGCCGCGCTTGGCGTCCAGCGCGCCCTTTTTGTGCTTGATGGTGGCCCATTTCGAGTGGCCGGACATGGAAACCTCTATCGATCGAAAATGCCGGAGCGAACACGCATCCGCCCTTGTGAGTATAGCACCGGGAGGCCAGCTAACCCCGTAAGGCGGCTCTGCACTCGCTTCTTACATACGCTACGGCTTCCGGTGAATTGAAAAGGCAATTGCGGGCCGGCGCTCCAACTGGCCGCACATGAGGTTGCCGCCGGTCAGTCATACTTCGTACTCCGAGGTTGCCATACCTTGAGGTACGAGGTATTATGTTTGGGTGATTGCTCAGCGCACCTCCGGCACCAGCTTCCTGAACGGCGTTCCCGAACTGCTCATCCTCAGACTGCTGGCCGAGGAAGCCATGTACGGTTACGAGATTGTGCAGGCCATTCGCACGCGTACCGGCGCGGTGGTCGCTGTGGGCGAGGGCGTGGTCTATCCGGTGCTCCACGCGCTTGAGGCCGAGGGCGCCATCCGCTCGCGGCGCAAGGAGGTTGAGGGCCGCAGCCGCATTTACTACTCGCTGACCGCGGCGGGAAAGCGCCGACTGGTAAGGCTCTCCGCAGACTGGACAGGCCTTGCCAACGCCATTCGCGGCGTCCTGATAGGAGACAAGCATGCCGAATTCTTTTCCTGAGTTGCGCGAGCGGCTGCTGCGCGCTGGAGTCGCCCCACGCCACGTGCTCCGCTACATGGACGAACTCGCGGACCACCTCGCTGACCTGACGGCCGAAGAGGAGCGCGCAGGACACGCCCGAAGAGATGCTGAGGCAGCGGCGCTTCTTCGACTTGGCACTGTGGATGAGCTTGCCGCGGCGATGCTCGGCCAGCCCAAGCTGCGCGCGTGGAGCGTTCGTGCGCCGTGGACTGTCTGTGCCCTCGCGCCCCTGGTCATCCTGGCATTGGCGCGCGGAGTTGCGCTGTTGATTCTCTGGTCAGGCTGGCAGATGTTTCTGCCAGGCTCCGTGACGCCTTTCGGCGCGCAACAGGTTTCCTGGCTGGGGAATGCTTACTTCCAGTTTGGCCGGATGATTTACTTCGGCGCGCCCTTCGCCATCGGCTGGGCGCTGTGCGTGCTGGCGGCGCGGCAGCGGCTCCGCGGGTGGTGGCCGACGGTGGGCATGCTGCTCGTGGCCTGCATCGCGGCGGTGCAGCGCGTGGACGCTAACCGCGCGACCATCTCCGGCATGAGCCACATCCACGTCAGATTTATGCTTGGCCCGTCGCCTCAGGCTTTCGCGGACAATCTGACTCGCGCCGCAATCATCTTTGTGCTGACGTTGATTCCGTATCTGGTATGGCGCTGGCGTGAGGCGCGCGCGCCTTTGGCTTGACGCTGCGTCCTGCGCAGCTACCCCACCAGCTCCAGCGCGCGGATGGTCTCCTTGCGCACGGTGAGCTGCTCGATCAGGTCGTAGCGAACCTCGTAGCCGCGGCCGGGCGAGTTGGGTATGGTGATCTCACCTTCGGGCGAGACGGTGATTTCCGGCTCCACGATGTCTTCCTTCCAGTAGCGTGCGGAGGCGGAGACATCACCGGGCAGAGTGAAGTTTTCAAGCGAAGAGAGCGCGATGTTGTGTGCGCGGCCGATGCCGGACTCCAGCATGCCGCCGCACCAAACGGGAACTCCGCGTTCCTGAGCTGCGTTGTGCACGGCAATGGCCTCGGAGAATCCGCCTACGCGGCCCAGCTTGATGTTGATGATGCGGCAGGATTCCATTTCAATGGCGGCCAGGGCGTCGCGCCGGTTTTGGATCGACTCATCCAGGCAGATGGGCGTGTTCAGACGTTTCTGAAGCATCGAATGGAAATAGAAATCGTCGTGCCACAAGGGCTGCTCGATCATCAGCAGGTCGAATGCGTCAAAGCTCACCACATGGTCAGCATCGCGCAGCCGGTAAGCTGAGTTTGCGTCGCAACTGAGCATAATCGCCGGCCAGCGGGAGCGCACTTTCTCAAACACCTCCACATCCCAGCCCGGCTTGCACTTCAACTTGATGCGCTGGTAACCGGCGGCAAGCTCACGCTCGATGACGGCCATGAGCTCGGAAATGCTGGACTGAATGCCGATGGATACGCCGCAGGGAATGGTTTCGCGCACGCCGCCCAGCAACTGCGCCAGCGGCAGCCCTTCACGCTGCGCCTCAAGGTCCCAGAGGGCATTTTCAAGCGCGGCCTTGGCCATGCGATTGCCGCGTACCTTGTGGAAGATGCGCGGGCACACGCCGCCGTGCTCGGGCGATTCGGAGGCGAGCATTGGCCCCAGTTCATTCAGCAGCACCTGCCAGGCCGTGTCCGTCGATTCGCCGGAGAAGTAGGGCCGCTCGCCGGCCGTACACTCGCCCCAGCCGGTCAGGCCTTCAGAGCGAACCTCCACCAGCAGGATTCTGCGGTCGCGCGTGACGCCGAAGCTGGTTTCAAAGGGACGAAGGAGGGGCAGATGGAGCTCGCGGAGAACAATTCCGTCGATTTTCATAAGAGGCGCATTCCTTGGCGCGACAAAGCATGCAACAGGAGAATGATGGTTTCGCTACGGTGCAACCTTCTGTTCGAACAGCACTAAGGCGACTCCGCCTGGGGGAGGGTTCCCAGTTCGAAGCATCCGTTCCCTTCCGCATCCCTGGCGTAGCCCACTACAGCCAACCCCCGCGCGAAGGCCCGTTGAAACCTCTCGCGGTTTTCCGCCTGTACGGCCAAGGCGCGTTCCCGGTCCTTCTCAGAGGCTTTCCACTGGTAAATGGAAGCCGGAACCGGGATGCGTTCCTCAATTCTGTATGCGGCCCGCGGGCGACCTTCCCGCAGCGCCATCACGCGTTCGGAACCAAGTCTCCACTCGGCCACGAGCCGGTCCGTGGGCAGCCCGCCCTGCAATCGTGATGAGGATACACCATAAAAATCGGTTAAGTAGCAACGAACGATCGCGCCCAGCTTGTGGATATTCAAATAGGCGTTGCGAATCTCCAGCGGATCGAAGGTCCACTCCATCAGCCGGATTCCCCGCGAAAGCGCCTCGCGCCGTTGCTCCAGCTTGAGTTGCGCGCCAAGGCCGCGATTGCGGTAGCTCTCGCGCACGGCCAGCATGTGCGAGTGCAGGTAGGGCTGCGGCGCACCCCCGCTGGTTTTTATTCCGGGCAAAGACATGGCGAAACCAACCATCGAATCCCGCCCGCCGTCCGGCCCGGCGCCGGGCAGTTCGGTGTCAAACGCGCCCAGAATCTGTCCGCCAATTTTCTGCGCGACGAGGAATGCCTTGCGCGGAATTACGTCTGACTGGTCGTAGCCCCAGGTCTCAATTTGCATTTGAACGCATGCCTCGAACTCGTCAAATCCGCGGCAGGAGCGAATCAGAATCATGCCCGGCTCTCCGCTTCTGTCGATTTTTCTCCGGCCGCCAGCGCACGCTTGACCTCCACCCAAAGTGCTTCCAGCTCAGCCGGAGCAAGCTCCTCCAGCGGCCGCGCGCTCGACTGCTCCATCTGCCGGAAGCGTTGGCGGAAGCGCAGATTGCAGCCGCGCAAGGCCATCTCCGCGTCCACACCAAGATGCCGTCCCAGATTCACCACGGTAAAAAGCAGATCGCCCAGCTCGGCCTCCACTGCGGGCTTGCGCGCCGGATCGACTTGCGCGGCTTCGGCCTCGAGCTCCGTCACTTCCTCGGCCACCTTCGGCAGCAGGTCGCGCCAGTCGGGCCAGTCAAAGCCGGACTTGGCCGCCTTCGCGCCAAGCTTGGCCGCCTCAGCCAGCGCGGGCATGGCGCGCTGCACGGAATCCAGCCGGGACGCGTTGGATTTGGAGCCCGCTGCATGCAATCCCTTCTCCGCGGCCTTCTTTTCTGCAATTTTGATCTCTTCCCAGTTGCGCAGCACGGCCGCAGCCGAGCCCTCCACCGCCGCGTTCACATTCGCATGATTGCCGGCCTCGCGCGAAGCCTCCTCGCCAAAAACATGCGGATGCCGCCGGACGAGCTTGCGATTGAGATGGTCCAGCACGTCGGCAATGGTGAAGTGGCCTTCGTTGGCCGCCATCTCGGCGTAGAAAAGCACCTGCAGCAGCAGGTCGCCCAACTCCTCTGCCAAATGCGCAAAGTCGCGCCGCTCAATCGCATCAAAGACCTCGTAGGTTTCCTCGAGCGTGTATTTGCGGATGGTGTCGAAGTTCTGCTCGCGGTCCCAGGGGCAGCCGTCGGGGGCGCGCAGCCGCGCCATGATTGCCGCCGACTGCTCAAACAGCGCCGCTGCCCGGGCCGGATCAGTGGCCATTGCCGGGCCTGCTTCAGGCGCGGAAGCTTCAGAACTCGCTGCGTCTCTGGGCGCGTCCATTGCCCCCAGTGTAACGCCCGGTCGCCTCAGCGCGGTTCGCATCGTGCAACCATGCTGGGCTCGGGGCCGTCGGTTTCGTCGTGCAACGTATACTCTAGCTTCCGCATGATTCGACTCCTCCTCACCGGCTTTGCGGCGCTGCTCGGACTGGTATTTGGCAGCTTTCTGAACGTGTGCCTCACGCGCTGGCCGGAGGGCGAGAGCATCGTCATGCCGCGCTCGCATTGCCGCCACTGCGGCCGCACATTGGCATGGTGGGAGAACGTGCCGCTGGTGAGCTGGCTGGCGCTGCGCGGTCGCTGCAGAACGTGCAAGGCAGAGATTGGATGGCGCTATCCGCTGGTGGAACTGGCCGTCAGCGGGCTCTGGGCTGCTGTTGCGTGGCGCTTTCTCGGTTGGGGTTTTGACCCAAGCCTGCCAGCGAACTCTGCCTGGTCCGCATTCCTCTCCACGATCGGAGAAATGCTGTTTTGCTGGTTGCTGGTCGCACTCGCGGTCCTCGATGCGGAAAACCTTTGGCTCCCAAATGCGCTCACGCTGCCAGGTGCGGCCCTGGGGTTTGCATTTGCCGTCCTGAATCCGATCCTCGAACCCAACTTTGACTCGGTCACTCTACGTCCTTTGACTTATTCCACTGAGTACCTGCGGATCGGCCTCTGGCGAGCAGCGCTGGTTCAGCTATTTGCCATCCTCATTGCCGCCGGCCTCGTGCTCCTCATCCGCTGGACCTACTGGCTCATTCGCAAACAGGAAGGCATGGGCCTGGGCGATGCCAAGCTGATGGCGATGCTGGCCGCGTGGCTCGGCCTTTCCGGCGCGCTACTGAGTTTTGTCATGGCCGTATGCATCGGCGCGGCCTTCGCCTTTGTGGTGCTGGCGCAGCCCAGGGCCCGCCGCGGCGCAAAGAGCTGGGCCAGCACTCCCCTGCCCTTCGGCACGTTTCTATGCTCTGCCGGAATTGTGAGCGCGCTGTGGGGGCGGCACATCATCGATGCCTATCTGCGCTGGTCCGGGCTGCGCTGAAGATTACTGCGCGACAGGTGCGCCCGGTTTGGCGTTCGCCAACTCAGGCTGCTTCAAATATTTTTTGGCATCCTTGCTGTGCTTGCTGTCCGGGTCGTACTCCATCACCTTGATGTAATTCGCGCGCGCCTCGGCGTACTGGCCCAGGTTGCGCTGGCACTCGGCCAGCCCCCAATAGACGTCAGGATTGTCCGGGGCCAGCACCAGCGCCGACTCAAAACGCGACAGTGCGCCCTTCCAGTCATGCGTGCTCAGGTAATAGCTGCCCACGCTGATGTCCTGCTTGGCCGTTTCCACCGACGCAGTCGGCGCGGCGGCTCCCTTGCCTGGCTTGCCCTGGTCCGGCGGCGGCCGCAAAAGCTGGTCCAGGTCCGCAGAGCTGTCGCTGAAGCCCGAAACAGAGCCGCTGTCGGCGGTCGTCTCGTCGTCCGGACTCGTCACCGGGTCCAGATCCGTGCTGGACAGGTGCAGATGCGCGCCCGCTTCCGCGTCGGCGGAAGGCTCGCCGAATGCGCCCGGGGTGTGCGGCAGGAGGGGCACTGCGTCCGTTTCCCCCGGAAAGGGGTTTGACTCGCCCGATCCGTTCTGTGCGGGGCTGCTTTGCGCGGGCTTGGGTTCCGCAGGAGGAGTTTTGGGCGCAGGCGCGGATTGCGCGCGGAGACCCTGTGCAACCGTCAGGAACACTCCCGCCGCAAACGCGATCCAAAGTTCTTTGCGCATCCTTTTCGCTTTCGCTCCTTCCACAGCCCCATTCAATGGTACGATGCGGGCAACAACGCACGCATCTTCACCGAGGAAAAACCCTCATCGATCCATGGGACTGATCATTCGCTCCTCCGCCATTCATGCCGCCGGCTGTTACACCACCACCGCCATTGCCAAGGGCGTGCGCGTGGCAGAGTACGACGGCCCGCGCCTGAGCAAGGACGAGGCCGACACCAGTTACGAGGACGGCCCCATTACCTATCTTTTTGGACTGGGCGATGGCTCAATCGTCATCGACGGCCACTGCATGGCCATGTTCATCAACCATAGCTGCGACCCCAACTGCGAGACCGAAGAAATTCGCGGCCGGGTTTGGATCAAGGCCATCCGCGCGATTGCTCCGGACGAAGAGATTACCTACGACTACTGTCTGTATGACGGCGGCGCCGACGATGCCGACTGCACCTGCGGCGCGAAGAAATGCCGCGGCACCATGTACTCACCGGAGGAGATTCGCCGGCGCAAGACAGCGGCCCGCCGCGCGCTGAAGAAGCGGCAGTCATTGCCTGCGCCCGATGAGATGCCCGGCAACGATCAGACCACCGGCGACGCCGAGGAAAACGCGGCCTGAAGTGCGTTTGCACTGCCTCTCCCACGCGCTGCATTTTCGCTCCAGAGCATATCCACAGCCCTTCCGCCCCCAGCCGTTACAATCCCCTAGAGGCCGCATGATGAGATTGGCGGCGCAAAGGGTCTTCCTCTTATGGGCTATCAGGTTCTGGCCAGAAAATATCGTCCGCAGCGCTTTGCCGACGTGGCCGGCCAGGATCACGTGACTCGCACGCTGCTGAACGCTCTCAGCCAGAATCGCGTGGCCCACGGTTACATTTTTTCCGGCCATCGCGGCATCGGCAAAACCACCATCGCGCGCATCCTGGCGCAAGCCCTCAATTGCCGCAACGCCGTTGGCTCCGCCGAGCGGCCCACGCCTGAGCCTTGCGGCGTATGCGACTCCTGCACGGAGATTCGCCTGGGCTCGGCCGTCGATGTGATCGAGATTGACGCGGCCACTAACCGCGGCATCGACGAGATTCGTGAGCTGCGCGATTCGGCGCGCTACTCGCCCGCGCGCGACCGCTACAAGATTTACATTCTTGATGAGGCGCACCAGATTACGGAGGCGGCCTTCAACGCGCTGCTGAAAACGCTTGAAGAACCGCCGTCGCACGTGATCTTCATGATGGCTACGACAGAGCCAGAAAACATTCCGCAGACCATCCGTTCGCGCTGCCAGCACTTCAGCTTTCACGCCGTCCGCTTTGACGACATCCTGGCACAGTTGAAGTCGATTGCCGCCGAGGAAGAGGTGGAGGCCGAGGAGGCCGCGCTGGCGCTGCTGGCCGAGGCCGGCGACGGCTCCATGCGCGATGCGCTCTCCATCATGGACCAGGCCATTGCGTCGGCGCCCACGGAACATGGCCGCCCCGTGCTGGACGCCGCGCAGATTCGCGAGCTGATGGGCGCGGTTCCCAACGCCATCTTTGAGCGGCTGCTGGAATCCGTTGCCGCGCAGCAGCCGGCCGCGCTCATGGAGCAGCTCAGAACATTGCTCGATGCCGGACACAGTCCATCGTCGCTTGCGCGGCAGATGGTCCGCTACCTGCGCAACGCGCTGATGGCCAAACTGAACGGCGAGGAGACCGAGTTGCTGCAAATCTCCGCCGACGAGCGCGCCCGCGCCACGCGCACGGCTTTGCTCTTTACTGAAGAGGAGCTGACGCGCAATCTGCAAATCGTGCTGCGCACCTTTGACGACCTGAATTACCGTCAGGAGCAGCGCTTCCACCTCGAACTTGGCCTGCTCAAGCTCATCCATGCACAACGGCTACTGCCTTTGGAAGAACTGCTGAGCGGCGTGGCCGCGGGCACGGAGCTGCGCGCGCCGGCATTGTCGCCGCCACCCTCCTCTTCGCGGCCCGCAGGCAGCGCTCCGCGCGCAATGCAATCCGCCCAAAGTCCGGTTTCACCGCTTTCACCGTTTTCGGTCGGGTCTTCCGCCGCGCGCGCATCGCATCCAGCTGAGCCGCGTCCAGCCGAGTCGCGCAAGAGCCTCGCCGCCGTTGAGCCAATTCGCAGCGCGCCAGTGCCCGCGGCTGAATCCTCGTCGCAAGCAAAGCGCACCGTGACGCCTTTCCCGGTCGCGGCAAGCCCGTCGACGGGATTTGCCGAAGCCGCAACAGAAGGCGCTCTGGCCAAGGCCCCTCAAGCCGCGGAGAGGTCCGCAGAAACCGTCTCTGCGCGCGCAGCCGTTTCAGAGCACGCAGCAGATTCCAACGAGCATGCAGAGACAACTCCGGACGCGCTGCGCCAGGCCGTAGTGGATGCGCTGGCCGCCGGCGGCCATGAATCTGCATCTCAGTTGCTTGGCGCTGCCAACTGGCTTTTGGAGGGCAGCAGCCTGCGCATTGAAGTTTCGGGCATGGGGAAAAAGATGGTCGTCCTCACGGTGAATGCCGCGGCAGAGAAAATCATCCGCCAGGAGCTGCAGCGGCTGGGCGCGCCCGCGCGTTTTCTCGTGGTGCCGGGCGAGGGCTCTCCCGCCGCGAATGCCCCGCGCGCCGCCATGCTCTCTGGCAGCGTGCAGCAGGAGGCGCTGACTCATCCGCTCGTCAAAAAGGCGCAGGAAATCTTCCAGGCCGAGGTGCGCAGCGTCATCGATCTGCGCGTCAAATAGAGGAGCTTGCCCATGATCAACCCGCTCAAGATCTCGGAGATGCTCTCCCAGGCCAGCCAGATGCAGGAGGAGGTGCAGCGCAAACTCGCCCAGGTCTCGGTGGAAGGCACGAGCGGAGGCGGTGCCGTTTCCGCAACCATGAACGGCAAAAAGCAGTTGGTGAAAGTGCGCATTGACCCCTCGGCGGTGACCAGCCTCACCGGCGGCCAACCCGACGTGGAGATGCTTGAGGACCTCATTGTCGCGGCAGTGAATGATGCCGGGCGCAAGGCCGACGAGGCCATCCAGTCGAGCGTGCAGGGAATGCTCGGCGGGCTCAATCTGCCGGGACTGGGCTGAGAATCCCGCCTGCTGAATCCCAGGAAAGGCGCAAGCCGTGTCGCGATTTGCTGAGCCCATGGCGCGGCTGATGGAAGAACTAAAGAAGCTGCCCGGCGTGGGCACCAAGACCGCGCAGCGCTACGCTTTTCACATCCTGCGCTCCACCGACGACGACGCCGCGGCGCTTGCCGAGGCCGTGCGCAGCCTGAAGGCCAGCCTGCGCCTCTGCTCGGTCTGCAACAACATCACGGACGTCGACCCCTGCCTTTATTGCTCGAGCCCCACGCGCAACCAGCGGCTGGTTTGTGTCGTGGAGGAGCCCACCAGCATTGGCTCCGTGGAGCGCGCACGGAATTACTCGGGCGTCTACCACGTGCTGCATGGCACGCTCTCGCCGCTGCATGGCGTGGGCCCTGATCAGCTCCGTTCGGGCTCGCTGCTGGCGCGCGTTGAGCGCGGAGAAGTGGACGAAGTCATTCTTGCCACCAGCCCCACGCTGGAGGGCGAGGCGACGGCCAACTGGCTGGCCGCCGCGCTGGGCAAGTTTCCCGTGCGCGTCACGCGCATTGCCACGGGCGTGCCCGCGGGCAGTGACATTGAATATGCCGATGAAGTAACGATGGCGCGCGCGCTGGAGGGCCGTCGCGACGTGAAAATCTCGGGCTGAACCCGGGCACTGCTTCGCGCGAACCTTACCCGCGCAGCCGGTTCAGCAGATCCTGCGGATGCACAGGCTTGGCCAGGATCTCAAACTCATAGCCTTCGCCGCGCGCCTTCTCCAGCAGATCGGCCGTGGCCGCCTGGCCTGAGAAGAGCAGAATCTTGATTTTGGGCAGCATCTCGCGCATCCGGATGGCCGCGTCAATGCCGTTTAGGTCGTCCATAATCACGTCCGTGATGAGCATGTCGGGCTGAAACGTCGCGGCCAGTTCCAGAGCCTTTTCTCCGCCGTACACGGCGCGCGTTTCAAAGCCGCACTGGTTCAGAATCATGGCCAGCGAATCGGCGATCACCTGCTCATCATCCACAACCAGCACTTTGGGTTTGCTGTGCTCTTCGGGCATACGCTCCTCGCCGGAAAAACTTCGGCGCAAAAGATTTCAACGGGCAGGCGCCTCCGCGAACCAACTCTCCAGGTTCTTCGAAAGCTTCTGCACCAATCAAGACTCTTGAAGAGAATGATACGCTCTCGAAAAGGCGATTACCATGAATCGGCTGGTGTGGCGCAGACTCTATGGCCGGCTGAAACCCGGTATAGACTCCTAAGCGAAGGCAGCCCTGTTGCAGCCCCGTCGCCGCCGGAGGAGAACGCATGATTCGTGTGGGATTGGTTGGCTTTGGTCTGGCGGGTCGTGTTTTTCACGCGCCGCTTGTTTCCTCCGTGGAAGGCCTTGAACTGGCCGGCGTCGTTGAGCGCTCCACCAGCAACGCCGCCGAGCGCTACCCCGGCATCACCACTTACCGCTTCGTGGAAGAGCTGCTCGCCGACCGCTCCATTCCACTCATCGTGGTGGCCACGCCCAATTCCACGCACTTTGCGCTTGCCATGCAGGCGCTCGAGGCCGGCAAGCATGTCGTCATCGACAAGCCGATGGCGATGACCGCGGACGAAATCTCCCAGATGATGGAGCTGGCAGGCGGCGTGGGTCTGCAATGCATCCCATTCCACAATCGCCGGTGGGACAATGATTTCCAGACAATCAAGAAAGTGATAGATGAGGGTTCGCTCAGTCACCTCATCTTCGTGGCCTCCAGCTTTGACCGCTGGCGCTCCGGCCGCTCCACGCGCGCGTGGAAGGAAGAGTCCACTGAAGGCGGCCTGCTGCTGGATATCGGCACGCATCTCGCCGACCAGGCACTTGCGCTCTTCGGCCTGCCCGACTCAGTAAGCGCTGAAATCCGGATGGAGCGCGACTGCGACGGCGCGCCGGACGCCTTTACTCTCCGCCTGCACTACTGCACCGGCCTCATCGTCACGCTCAGCGCAAACTGCCTTTCCTCGCTCGCACGCCCGCGCTTCCACTTGCGCGGCATACGCGGCAATTACTGGAAATGGGGCCTCGATCCGCAGGAGGAAGCTCTCGGTAAAATCACGCGCATCGATTCGGCCGACTGGGGCAGCGAACCGGAATCCGCGCAGGGCACGCTCAGCGTGGACACCGACGGCCGCCTCGTCGAATCGCGCATGGAATCGGTTCCCGGCGACTATCGCAAGTTCTACGAGGGCATTCGTGATGCCATCCTGGGCAACGGTCCCGCGCCCGTTGCCGCGGTGGACGCCTGGCGCACCGCGCGGCTGCTGGAGTGGGCCCGCGAAAGCGCCCAGAAGCACGCGGACGTGGATTGTGACTGGAGCTTTGAGCCGAGCTAGGCGGGGCTAGGCATTTTCCCTATTGGTGTATCGCGAAACGACACGGTTGAGTTGGCGCGACCATCAGGGAGCGACAACCTTGCACTACTTTGGCGACTCCACAGGAATAGGGAAAATGCCTTAGGCACTCCTCAGCCCGCGCGCAAATTTCGCCAGCCTCGGGTCGCTGCTCACATCGTCATAGAGCGGCATGGGCAGTTCCGTCACGCGCATCACGCGCTCTGCAATCGCGCGCTGCAGCAACACAACCGCCTGCTCCCGCTCGCCCAAACCAAGGTGCACCGTGGCCAGATCGACCGGCGAAACATAACGGTGCTTCGCCGCCTCTTCCAGCTCCCGCAGCGTGGCACGCGCCTCTTCTCGGCGGCCCAGGCGCGCCCGCGCAAAGCCCAGCAAAGCCAGATGCATCCCCGCGCCGTGGCTGCGTTCAAAAGTATGCTCCAGGTGCGCTTCGGCCTCCTCGGCGCGCTCCGTGGCCAGCAGTGCCAGTGCCAGGAACCACGCGGCAAGCGGCGCGGCGTTGTGGAACTCCACCGTGCGCCGGCATTCCTCCAGTGCCTGGTTGAAAAGTCGCGCGCGATAGAGCGTGTATCCCACAAAACCCGTGGTGCCCACGCTCAACGGATCGCATTGCCGCGCCAGGTGCGCCTCGCGAATCGCTTCCTCATGCCGGCCCGTGATGGACAGCAGATTCGCATACCACTGGTGCGCCACGGCGTAATCGGGATTGAGCTGCAGCACGCGCAGGTAGCCCGCTTCGGCGAGCGCGAATTCATGGTCGTAGCCTTTGGCCACCTCGGCCAACGCCGTAATCGCCTCGGCCTGGTGCCGATCAATCTCCAGCGCCGCCTGCGCTGCGGCCCGAGCCCGCGGATACACCTCAGCCGCCGGCTTCAGCCCGTGGATGGCCATCGTCAGATAGCAGTAAGCCAGCCCCACCAGCGGCGGCGCAAAGGCCGCGTCCCGGTCAATCGCCTGGCGGAACCAGTCAATCGCCACTTCATAATCGCGCGCCGTTTTCTGGTTCCAAGCGTGCCGCCCGCGCAGAAAGCAGCGCACCGCCTCCGGGTCCGGCGCGGATACGGCAATCGGCGTCTTATCGTGTGCTGACCCGCCGATAAACCTGTAGCCTTTGCCGGGAACGGTTTCAATCAGCCGGGGATGGGCCGCATCGTCCCGCAATGCCTTGCGCAGTTTGCGCATGGCCGTGTTGATGGCGCTGTCGCTCTCGAAAAAGTGGTTCACGCCCCAAATGCACGCGACAATCTCCTCGCGCGTGACCAGCCGTGACGGATTGCGCCCCAGCAGCAGTCCAAGCTCCAAGGGAATCCTCTCCAGCCGCACCGGGCGGCCGTTCTCCATCAGTTGGAACCGCTCTTCGTCGAGTTCGAACTCACGGAAGCGCACTTGACCTCCCAAATTCTTCAGCGCTTCTTCAGGCGCAGTCCATTGGACGCGCCGCGCCGTCGTCCTATTATGCCTTCGATCGCGGCATTTCCAACGCGGTCAGGAGGTTACCCATGACTTTCGTACGCTCTGCCTGCATCGCCGCTTTCTTCTGCACCGCAGCCACGCTGTGCCACGGCGAAAGCAACGCGCCCTGCTCAAACGCAACGCTCAACGGCGACTACGCCTTCAACGTCACCGGCCAGATTCTGGCTCCGGCGCCGGTCGCCGGGCCGGTCTCCGGAGTCACGATGACGCACTTCAAGCCCTCCGGAACTTTCACACAGGTGGACCACGTCGTCCACGCGGGCGTTCCACCGGTGGAAGAATGGCGGCCCGGGAGCGGCACTTTTCACGTGAACCCGGACTGCACCGGATACATGGTCATCTACGCCCAGCCGACGAACCCCGCGGACGCCTCGCCGCCACTGCGCCTGGAAATCGTAGTCACCCACGACGGCAGCCTGATTCGCACGGTCGTCTCCGGCTCGCCGGCCAACCCAGCCTTTGAGGCGGCCATCGTCAGCACGGGTATCCGCGCTCCAGCAGTTTTCCCGCTTGTCTTTGACCTGCCCTCACGCACTTACTGAGCTCGCTCGCAAGTCCTCCTCAAGAACCTGCGAGAGGCTTCACTACACTTTTCCTGAATCCGCGCTGCCGTGCCCCGTTCTGCTTCGGTTCCACCGAAATGCATTTGGGACATCCGCAGCGCGGATCTTTTGTCGTTCCGGACGCAAGAGCCCGGTAGTTCGTCAGCACAACAAGCTCATAATCTTCCAATCGAATACCATCCCCCCACCGCCCCACCTGCGACAATGGGGCCATCATGCGTGCGTCCCTCTTCATCGCTTGTTATAACGACACGCTTTTTCCTGAGACCGGACGCGCCGTGGTGCGACTGCTGGAACGGCTCGGCGTCACGCTTGATTTCCATCCCGGCCAGACCTGTTGCGGCCAGATGCACGCCAACACAGGCTTTCGCGCGGAAGCCTACTCGCAGGCCAAGCGCTTCGTCCGCATGTACAAAGATACTGAGGCCGTTGTGATTCCCTCTTCGTCCTGCGTGGCCATGATCCGCGACCAGTACACTGGCCTTTTTGATGAACTCGGCAGCCCTGCGCTTCGCGACGAATTTTGGGCCCTGCTGCCGCGCATCTTCGAGCTCACGGAATATCTGATTGACCGGCTCGGCGTGGAAGATGTGGGCGCATACTTTCCCCATCGCGTCACCTACCACGGAAGCTGCCACGGCCTGCGCAGCCTGCATGTGGGCGACCGCCCCATCCGCCTGTTAAGCAAAGTCCGCGGCATCGATCTTGTCCCGTTGGAGCATACGGACCGCTGCTGCGGCTTCGGCGGAACCTTCTCCATTAAAAATGCCGAAGTCTCTTCCGCCATGCTCGCGGAAAAGCTCGGCGACGTGCTGAAAACCCGCGCCGAATACTGCACCGCGCTCGACAATAGCTGCCTGATGCACATGGGCGGCGCGCTGCACCGTCAGTTCGCCCCCATGCGCACGCTCCACTTGGCGCAGATTCTTGCCAGTACCGAAGCCGAACCCGCGGAGGAATCCAGATGAGCCCTCCCGCTCGGCACGATATTCCCCGTGCCATTCTCGATCCCCGTCTTGCGCCACCGTTTCCCCAGGCCGCGCTGCCTGTCTTGCGCAATCCGCAACTGCGCAAGAACGTAGCTCACGCCACCGATGTGATTCAGGCCAAGCGCGCGCAGCTTGTGGCCGAAAAGCAGGACTGGCAGCAGCTTCGCGACGCGTCATCAGCGATTCGCACCCATGTCCTCGACCATCTCGGCGACTATCTTGAACAGTTCGAGACCCGCTGCACCGCCGCCGGAGGCCAGGTCCACTGGGCTTCGGACGCAGTCGAGGCGCGCGCCATCATCTTCGACATTCTGCGCGAGGAACAAGCCACCGAGGTCATCAAAATCAAGACCATGACCTCGGCCGAAATCGAGCTGAACCCCGCGCTTGAGGCAGCCGGCATACGCGCCAGCGAAACCGACCTGGCGGAAATTATCCTGCAGCTCGGCAATGAGGAGCCCTCGCACATCGTCGTTCCGGCGCTGCACATCAACCGCAGCCAGGTCCGCGAAATCTTCGCGCGACGCATGGGACTGCCGGATCTGTCTGACGATCCGCAAGCGCTGACCGCCGCCGCACGCGCATGGCTCCGGCAGAAATTCCTCACCGTGCCCACGGCCATCAGCGGCGCAAACTTTCTGGTCGCAGAAACCGGCGCGGTTTCCGTCGTCGAATCCGAGGGCAACGGCCGCATGTGCCTCACGCTGCCCCGCACGCTCATCACGCTCGCCGGAGTGGAAAAGCTCGTGCCGCGCTTTGTCGACCTTGAAGTTATGTTGCAGGTGCTGGCCCGCTCCGCAACCGGCGAACGCATGAACCCCTACACCTCGCTCTGGACCGGCGTGACGCCCGGCGACGGCCCCCAGCGCTTCCACGTCGTACTGCTCGACAATGGCCGCACCGCGATTCTCGGCCGCCGCACGGAACGGCAGACGCTCAAGTGCATCCGCTGCGCCGCCTGCCAGAATGCCTGCCCCGTCTATCGCCAGACCGGCGGCCATGCATACGGATCGGTCTACGGGGGACCCATCGGCGCAATCCTTACGCCGCAGCTCATGCGTATGGAGCACGCACAATCGCTGCCCTTCGCGTCGTCGCTGTGCGGTGCCTGCTATGAAGTGTGCCCCGTCAAGATCAACATTCCCGAAGTGCTCATCGAGCTGCGTGCGCAGGCGGTCGATCAGGAACGGCGCACACAGAGCCGCCTCGCCGATTCGCTTTATCTGGGCATGCGTGCCGCCGGCGGTCTCTTCTTGAGCGCACGCCGCTTCCGCGCCGCGCAGCGCCTTGCCCGCGTCGTGCTCCGGCCCTTTATTCATCGCGACGGCTGGATCCACTCGCTACCCGGCCTCGGCGGTCGATGGACGCTGACCCGCGATCTGCGCGGTTTGCCTGACCAGAGCTTCCGCCAGTGGTGGGCAGAGCGAGCGGCCTCGGAAGCGCCTGCGCCGGCGCAAAAGGAGCGCCCATGAACGTGCGCACATCCTCTCGCTCGCTCATCCTTGAACGCATTCGCGTGGCTGCCCGCGCCGCGGAACCCATCCTTTACGACGATCTTCCGCGCGATTACACGCGCGCCGGAAGCCTTACCCAGCACGAGTGCCTGCGCCTGCTCGCCGATCGCCTCCGCGAGTACGATGCCGAAGTCACGCACTGCGCGCCCGACGCGATTCCCGCAGTCATCGCCGAGTGCATCGCCCGCAGCGGCCATCTCCGCATCGCCGCACCGCCCGGCCTTCCTGTTGAATGGCGCGCTCCGAATGCCGACTGGCTCATCGACCACAACCTTTCCACCGATGAAATTGAATCCTGCGACGGCGTGGTCACAGCGGCCACCGCCGCCGTGGCCGACTCCGGTACGCTCGTTTTGCACCACACCGCCGCCGAGGGCCGCCGCATCCTTACACTGCTGCCAGACTGGCACCTCTGCGTTGTGCGCGCATCGCAGGCAGTGGAAACCCTCCCCGAATACTTCGCGCGCTTCTCTGAGCCGCCCGCGCTCGTTACCTGGATTTCCGGCCCCAGCGCGACAGCCGACATTGAGATGACCCGCATCAAGGGCGTCCACGGCCCGCGCTTTCTCCATGTGCTTCTCGTCCGCGATGACATGCCAGGAGCGGCGAAGACCCCACCGAAGACCGCTGAGGAATCCGCATGAAGTTTTCAGATTCCGCCACGTTCGATCTCGCCGCGCGCGCGCTGGACGCCTTCGCCATCGAAGTCCCTTCATGGGGCTTCGCCAACACCGGAACGCGCTTTGGCAAGTTCGTGCAGCCCGCCGCCGCGTCCACTCTTGATGAGAAGTTTTCTGACGCGGCGGAGGTTCTTCGCCTCACCGGCGCCACGCCCACCATGGCTCTCCACGTTCTGTGGGACCTGCCCAACGGCCTGGCGGACGTGGAGCAGGTGCAGCAGCTCGAGCGGCAACATGGCGTCCGCGCCGGCTCCATCAATCCCAACCTTTTTCAGCTTCAGGAGTACAAATTCGGCTCACTCTGCAACCCCTCAGCGAAAATTCGCCGCCGCGCGCTCGACCACCTGCTCGACTCCATCGAGATTGGCAAGCGCCTGGCCGCGCGCGACGTTTCCTTCTGGCTTGCCGATGGCTCCAATTATCCTGGCACGCAAAGCATGCGCGCGCGCATTGGCTGGCTGGAAGAGGCATTAGCCGAAGCGCACTCGCATCTCGGCCCGCCACAGCGGCTGTTGATTGAATACAAACCCTTCGAACCGGCCTTTTATCACACGGACATCGCCGACTGGGGCATGGCCTCGCACCTGGCGCGCAACGCCGGCCCGCAGGCGCGTGTCCTCGTTGACACAGGCCATCACTACGCCTCGCAGAACATCGAGCAGATCGTCGCCTGGCTGCTGCACACCGGCCTGCTCGGCGGCTTCCACTTCAATGACCGCCGCTACGCCGACGACGACCTCACGCTCGGCTCCATTGACCCTTACCAAATCTTCCGCATCTTTTCCGAGCTGCACCACTCCACGTCAGAAACTCAAAACGGCGAAGCCGTGGCATTCATGGTGGACCAGAGCCACAACCTCAAAGGCAAAATCGAGGCCACGGTGCAAACCGTCGTCGCCGCGCAGGAGCTCTGGCTCAAGGCCGCGCTCGTTGACCGCGAACAGCTGGCGGCGCTCCAGCAATCCTGCGACCTGGTCGCCGCCGAAGAGCTCTTTCGCGGGGCCTTCTGGACCGATGTGCGCCCGCTGGTCGCCGCATGGCGCATCGCGCGCGGACTTCCCGCCGATCCGCTCACCGCCTTGCGCACGGACGGCTACGTGGAGCGCATCAGCCGTGAGCGCGGCGCACGCGGCTCCTCCGCCGGCAGTTACGCATAACGTTAAGGCGCCTTGCGCGGCGCGTCTGCCGAGCAAGTGATTTGCAAGCGCGGCAACAGAGGAAGCGCGCATTGGGTACAGCATTCCTGATGGATTCGCCATGCTATCGTTCTTAAGAAGGCCTCATCCCCCTCCTCCGGTGGTGCCCAATGCCCCAAGCTTCCATCGCGCTCCCCGCCCTCAAGTTCCTTCAGGACCGCTGGGACGCGAAGCTCGCCGCCTCGCTCGACGAGCCCGAGTTGCTGCGTTATCGCTCGAATCTGCTCGGCTCTGACCTGCGCCTCACCAACTTCGCCGGCGGCAACACCAGCTCCAAGGTCGCCGACGTCGATCCGCTCACTGGCGAGCCCGTCGAAGTCCTGTGGGTCAAGGGCTCCGGCGGTGACCTAGGCAGCATCAAGCGCACCGGCTTCGCCGCGCTTTACCAGCAAAAGTTCCTTGCGCTCGAGCACTGCTACAAGGGCGTGGACTTTGAAGACGACATGGTGGCCATGTATCCACTTTGCGCCTTTCGCGGCAACCCCGTCTCCGCCTCGATTGATACTCCTCTGCACGGCTTCCTTCCCTTTCCGCACGTTGATCACCTCCACCCGGACTGGGGCATTGCTCTCGCTGCCTCGGCTAACGGGAAAACAAAAATGGACGAGTTCAATCGTGAATTCAGCCGCCAACTTGTCTGGCTCCCGTGGCTCCGTCCCGGCTTCGAACTAGGCCTTGTCATGCGCGACATTGTGCGCGACAACCCGGGCTGCGACGGCATCGTCCTCGGCGGCCACGGCCTTTTCACCTGGGGCCAAACGCAGCGCGAGTGCTACCGTACCACGATCACCGTCATCGATCAGATTGGCCAGTTCATCACACATCACGCCAAGACTACGGTTCGATTCGGCGGCCAGGCCGTTCCCGCGCGCGACGGCCGCGGTAGCCTCGCCATCCAAATTGCCCCCTACCTGCGTGGCCGCATCAGCACGCAGAAGCGATGGATACTTGGCTTTTCTGACGCGCCGGACGTTCTCCAGTTCGTCAACGCCGCCAATGCCAAAGACCTTGCATTCCTCGGCACCAGCTGTCCTGACCATTTCATCCGCACTAAAATCCGACCGCTCTTTGTGCCCTGGGCCGCTGACGCAGGAATCGACGCGCTCAGAGCGCAGATTGACACCTCGCTCGATGAATATCGCCGGCAGTACCGCGACTACTATCACCAATTCGCCACGCCGCAGTCGCCCGCCCTGCGCGATCCCAACCCCACAGTGGTTCTCATCCCCGGCCTGGGCATGTTCAGTTTTGGCAAAAACAAAACGGAGGCCCGCATCGTTGGCGAGTTTTACACCAACGCCATTCATGTGATGGAGGGGGCAACGCTCCTGTCCGAAGGCGAAAAGGGCGAGAAGCCCCCCCAATGCAGCCTCGGTCAGGACCCTGCCAGCTTCAAGGTCTACACCAACTACGTCGCGCTTCCGCCCATCGAGGCCTTTCGCATCGAGTACTGGCAGATGGAAGAGGCCAAGCTGCGCCGGCAGCCGCCGGAGAAGGAGCTCAGCCGCCGCATCGCGCTCATCGTTGGCGGAGCCAGTGGCATCGGCCGCGAAGCCGCACTGCTTGCCGCCGCACGCGGAGCGCACGTGATGATCGCCGACCGCGACGAAGCCGCGGCAACCGGTGTCGCCGCCGAACTTGCCGGCCTCAACAACAAGGAGTTCGCCGCCTCCACCAGCGTGGATATTCGCAGCCGCGAAGGCGTTGCCGCCGCCATCCGCGCCACCGTGGCTGCCTTCGGTGGTCTCGACATTCTCATCAACACCGCTGCGCTCTTTCCCTCTTCGCCGGACGGCGTCATTACCGAGGCGCAGTGGGCTTCCACGTTGGAAATCAACGTAACAGCAAATTATTTCCTCGCTAGCGAGGCGGCAAAGCTTTTCGACGACCAGGCGCTTGACGCCTCCATCGTCCTCACCAGTTCCGCCAACGCCGTGGTGCCCAAACGCGACAGCGAGGCGTATGACGTCAGCAAGGCCGCGCTCTCCCACCTCGTGCGCGAACTCGCCGTCTCGCTCGCCCCGCGCGTGCGCGTCAACGCCGTCAGCCCCGCAACGGTTGTCAAGGGCTCCACCATGTTCCCGCGCGACCGCGTCCGCGTCTCGCTCACCAAATATGAAATCGCCTTTGAAGATTCGATGAGCGACGATGAGCTGCGCGCGCTGCTTGCAGGCTTTTACGCACAGCGGACGCTCACTCATCAGCCCATTGACCCTGCCGACTGCGCCGAAGCGCTACTTTTCCTCGCCAGCCCTCAAGCCCGCTGCACCACCGGCCACATCCTCCCTGTCGATGGCGGACTCGCTGAGGCATTCCTGCGGTGAACTCACCTCGTGCCGCGCCGCCGCCGGACGCACGCACGCGCATCGCCATCGATCTTGGCGCTGAGAGCTGCCGCGTTTCGCTGCTTCGCTGGCACGGCGGCGAGCCGATCATTGAATTCGTTCACCGCATCCCCAACCGCCCGATTCATCAGGATCAATCGCTTCGCTGGCCGCTTGCTCGCATTCTTTCCGGCCTGGAAGAAGGCCTGCGCCGCGCTGCTGAACGCGTGCCGGAGGGCATCGCCTCCATCGCTGTCGATGGCTGGGCCGTCGATTACGTGCGCCTCGGTCCGGATGGCACGCCGGTCGCCGATCCATTCTGCTATCGTGACGAGCGCACCGTCGCGGCCAAGGCCCGCGCGGACGCAATCGTCTCGCCGGAAAGCCTCTTTGCCATCGCAGGCGCGCAGCCATTGCGCATCAACACGCTCTATCAACTTCTCGCCGACGCGGATTCCGGCGTCGCCCTGACCGCGCCCTGGCTGTGCCTGCCCGAATCCGTTCTCCACTGGCTCGGTGCGCCGCGCGTGGCTGAGTACACCAACGCCACGCATACCGGCCTCGTCAGTCTCGCCACCGGTGCGTGGTCCGAGACGCTCTTTCAACAGTTCGGCATTCCACTCTCCACCGCGCCGACCATCGTTCCCGCGGGAACCATCCTCGGTCCGCTGCGCGGCCCGCTCGCCTCGCTCTCCGCCTTTCGCGAGGCCATCCTCATCGCCCCCGCTTGCCATGACACGGCCTCGGCAATTGCAGCGATCTCAACCCCGCTCGATCATGTTGCATATGTCTCCTGCGGCACCTGGTCGCTCGTCGGCACGCGCGTTCCCGCGGCCATCGCAACGCATGAGGCTCACGCCGCGCGCTTCACAAATCAGGGCGCGGCCGGCGGCGGATTTCTCTTCCATGCCAACGTCAATGGCCTCTGGATGTTGAAGCAATGCATGGACGCCTGGAGCGAAAGCGGACGTTCATGGGCCCTCGACGATCTTCTCGGCGCTGCTGCATCACTGCCCACACCTGCCCGTCTGCTCAACGTGGACGCCGATTCGCTTTTCCGCGAAGGGGAGATGCCGCAACGCATCAACACCGAACTTGCAGCCCGCGGCGTCGAACCCATTCCGGACGCGCGCGGGCTCGAACCCGTCTTCGTCCGCCTGATTCTCGAAAGCCTCGCGGCACGCTACGCGGAAGTTCTCGGAGATTTGCGACGCATCACCGGGCGAACGTTTGCGCGAATCCACGTTGTGGGCGGCGGCAGCCGCAACAAGCTTCTTCTTGACATCACGGCACGGCGTACCGGCCTGCCAGTCGAAGCAGGCGATGCGGAAAGCTCCACGCTTGGGAATTTTGCGGTTCAACTAGCCGCGCACAATGGACCTTTGACGCTCGAATCTCTCCGCATGCAGGCCGAGCGCCTGCGTCGCTAATCCGATGTTTCGTTGCCGCCGTCCTATGCGGCGCTAGCCAAACACCTGCACCGCGCCCTTGCCCAGCAACTCTTCCACGCGCTCCATCCATCCGCGGTCTGCGGCCACGCTCATCTCCGCGGGTTCCATAATCACCGCGTACTCGCCCTTCTTTTCAAGCTGAAGCATCACCTTGCCGGGCCCCGGCGCTGCATTTACCGCACCTTTCAGCGCCGTCAACATCTCCTCGGTAGCGCCGTCCAGATTCACGCGAATGCGGACGCCCGTCGGCAGCTTCACCTGCACGTCATCCAGTGCCTGCACCGCGCTCAACGCAATCTTCGGTGCCGCATCTTCTTCGCCCATCAGCACGCCGCGAATCACCACCGGCGCTTCCATCTTCAGTGCATCGGCCAGCCGCTCGTAATCGCGAGAGAAGCAGATCAGGTCAATCTTTCCCGTCGCGTCCTCCAACGCACCCTGCGCATAAAGCTTCTGGTCGCGGCGGCTCTTCTGCGCGCGAACGCCGTGCAAGATGCCGGCCACCTGCAGTTCGTCCGCCGGGTCAGACTCCCTGCCCCAGCGCCGCTCAGCGGGCCTTCGTTCCAGCGCCTCGGCCACAGTAATCACGCCGGACAGGTTCCGAAGCTTCTCCGCGTACTTGTCCAGCGGATGCCCCGACACAAAAAATCCCAGAACCTCCTTCTCGTTTGCCAGCCTCTCACTCTCTTCCCAGTCGGCCACCTTGGGCAGATCGTCGCCCTTCTTTGTTGCGCCCGGTTCCTCATTAAACAGGCCGAACAATCCCGTCTGTCCGTGTGCCGCATCGCGCTGCGACTTCTGCGCGCGCTCCATCGCCTTGTCCACCGCGGCCATCAGCGGCCCGCGCTGACCCAACGAGTCCAATGCTCCCGCCTTGATCAGCGATTCAATCACGCGCTTGTTCATCACGCGCAGGTCAACCTTCTCGCAGAACTCCCATAAGCTTCCGAAGCGCCCGCCCACTTCCGCGCGCGCCTTCATGATCGACTCAATCGCATTGCCGCCCACGTTCTTCACCGCGGCCAGGCCAAAGCGGATTGCGTCCCCATGGGGCGTGAACTGTGCGCCGCTCAACTGCACATCCGGCGGCTCCACGGCGATGCTCATCTCTCTGCACTCGCCGATGTACTTCACCACGTTCTCCGGCTTTGACGTTTCGCTTGTCAGCAGCGCGGCCATAAACTCCACCGGAAAGTGCGTCTTCAAATACGCCGTCTGATAGGCCACCAGCGCATAGGCCGCCGAGTGCGACTTGTTGAACCCGTACCCTGAGAACTTCGCCATCTGATCGAAGATTTCATTCACCGCTGCCTTCGGATGTCCCAGCGCCGCCGCTCCGCTCATGAAGCGCTCCCGCTGCTCGGCCATCGCCGCCGCGTTCTTCTTGCCCATTGCGCGACGCAGCAGGTCGGCTTCGCCCAGGCTGTAGCTGGCCAGTACGTTCGCGATCCGCATCACCTGTTCCTGGTAGACAATCACTCCCAGTGAATCCTTCAGAACGCCCTCAAGCTCCGGCAGCAGAAATTCCACCTTCCGCCGTCCCCATTTGCGCTCGACAAAGTCGTCGATCATGTCCATCGGGCCCGGACGGTACAGCGCATTCAGCGCGGTCAAGTCCTCCACCGTGTCCGGTTTGTAGCGCCGCAGAATATCCCGCATCCCGCTCGACTCAAACTGAAAAACACCTGACGTCAGCGCCGTGTGAAACACCTTCTTGAAGGTCTCCGGGTCGTCCGGGGGAACCATCTCGATGTCCAGCTTCTCTCCCCGCGTCTGTTCAATCAGCTTCAGGCAATCGGTAATCACCGTCAGCGTGGCCAGCCCCAGAAAGTCCATCTTCAGCAGGCCCATCTTCTCCACGGCCTTCATGTCATAGGCTGTCACAATTTCGTCGTTCTTTGTCCGCGCAACCGGCACCAGTTCCGTCAGCGGGCGCGGCGCAATCACCACGGCTGAGGCGTGAACACCCTGCCCGCGCACCAGACCCTCCAGCTTCTTCGCCGTGTCAATCAACTCGCGAACCTGCTTGTCGCCGTCGTACGCCTTGCGCAAGTCGGGCGACTCCTCCAATGCCCGCGCCAGCGTCATTCCCACCGTCGCCGGAACCAGCTTCGCAATCCGGTCCACGTCGCCATACGGCATGTCCAGCGCCCGCCCGCAGTCCTTAATGGAGGCCTTCGCCGCCATGGTGTTGAACGTGATAATCTGCGCCACCTGTTCGCGGCCGTATTTGCGCGTCACATAGTCGATCACCTCGCCGCGCCGGTTCATGCAGAAGTCCACGTCCACGTCGGGCATCGTCACGCGCTCCGGATTCAGGAACCGCTCGAACAGAAGCACGTTCTGCATCGGATCGATGTTCGTGATCTCCATCACGTAAGCAACCAGCGAACCCGTGGCCGAACCGCGCCCCGGGCCCACTGGAATCCCATGGTCCCGCGCGTACTTGATGAAGTCCCACACAATCAGGAAGTAGCCTGCGTACGTCATCTGCTTGATGATCCCGATCTCATGCTCAAGCCGCGCCTCGTACTCGTGAATCGGGCACCGCTGCAAGCCCCGGCTCTCCAGTTGCCGGATTGCCGTCTCCCGCCGCCTCTTGAAGCCCTCGCGACATACCTCCTCGAAGTAGCTGTCGATTGTGTGCCCCTCCGGCACCGCAAACTCCGGAAAAGGATTCTTCACGGGCTTCAGCTTGAAGTGGCACCGCTCGGCAATCTCCATCGTCCGCTCGGTCACGCCCGGATTGTCAGGAAAGAGCCGCGCCATCTCGTCCGCGCTCTTTACAAAAAACTGATCGCTGTCGAACCGGAACCGCTCCGCGTCATGCACCTTCGCGCCGGTCTGCACACACAGCATCACGTCGTGGGCGTGGTGGTCCTCGCCGCACAGATAGTGCGAATCGTTGGTCAGCACCAGAGGAATTTCGAGTTCCTTTTCCAACCGAAACAAATCTGCCTGAATCTTCCGCTCCTGCTCAAGCCCCTGGTCCTGAATTTCCAGATAGAAATTTCCGTGCCCAAAGATGTCCTGGTACTGCTGTGCCGCGGCCTTGGCCTTCTCGTAGCGGCCCGCCATCAGCTCCTCACACAGCTCGCCGCTCAGGCAGCCGCTGAAGCCTATCAGTCCCTTCGCATGCTCGGCCAGGTAGCGCTTGCTCACCCGAGGTTTGCGATAAAACCCGTGCAGGCTCGCCTCGCTCGTCAGCCGAATCAGGTTGCGATAGCCCTCTTCGTTCTCGGCCAGCACCAGCAAATGGTTGTACTGGTCATTCGGCGTTTCGGCGCGGTGGTCTTCCGCCTTGCACACATACAACTCGCAGCCCAGAATCGGCTTGATGCCCTTTTCCTTTGCAGCATTGAAGAAGTGAACCGCGCCGTAGATGTTCCCGTGGTCGGTCATCGCCACTGACTTCTGGCCCAGCTTGGCCACACGGTCCACCAGCTTGTGAACGTCGCACGCTCCGTCCAGCAGCGAGTACTCCGTATGCAAATGCAAATGCGTAAATTCAGCCATGTCACCTTCGATTCTAGCCCGCCAGGCAAGTCCGCCTCCACTCTCACCCGCAGTGCAAAACGAAGCGGAAATTGTCCCCTGATTCAGCCCCAGTTCTCGCACTTCTGCGCTACACTTTCTCCAAGCTCATGCACGCCCGCGCACGCCCCTTGTTTCCGTCTGCCTGCTCGCAACACTGCGCACCGCACTTTGCACGCAATCGTCGGCCTAATCCCCGCCCCAAGCCTTGCCCATGACCAGAAAACTCACGCCCGCACAGGTTCAGCAGTCCGCCATCGTGATTGACACCCACGCCGACACGCCGCTGCGCTTTGCCGACGAGGGCTTCGACATTTCCGGCCCGCTCAAAGGCGGCAACTTCAACCTGGCCACCGCGCGCAAAGGCAACCTCGGCGCCCAGTTCTTCGCCATCTGGGCCGAACCCGACGCCTACAAAGGTCACTACGCCCGACGCACCCTCGTCCTCATTGACGCGGTCAGGGAGCAGATCGCGCGCTATCCCGGCCAGATGATGTTCGCCACTTCGCCGGCAGAGATTCTTCGCGCCCACCGCCAGCACAAGCTCGCCGCGCTCATGGGCATCGAGGGCGGCCACTCGATTGAAGATTCGCTCGCCCTGCTGCGCCAGTATTACGACCTCGGCGTCCGCTACATGACGCTCACCTGGGCCAACTCGAACGGCTGGGCCGACTCCTCAGGCGACGCCGACGATTCCTCCGTCCCGCACGCCAAAGACGGTCTCTCCAGCTTCGGGGTTCAGGTCGTCCGTGAGATGAACCGTCTGGGCATGATGGTCGATATCTCGCACGTCTCTGACAAAACCTTTTACCGCGCCGTGGCCGTCAGCCGCGCACCCGTCATCGCCTCGCATTCCGGCGCGCGCGCGCTGTGCAACGCGCCTCGCAACACGACCGACGACATGCTCCGCGCCGTCGCACGCTCCGGCGGCCCCGGCTCCGGCGGCGGCGTTGTCCAGGTCAATTTCTATTCGGCGTTCGTTTCGCAAGCCTACCGCAATGCGCAAATCGCCAACAAGCCTGAGGTGGAAAAAGCGGTCCAGGCCTTCAAGGACAAGTACAAAGCTGAGGGAAAGCCCGTGCCGGACGGCGCAATCGGCAAACTGCGACGGCAGTTTGCCGACCGCATTCCCCGCCCGCCCATTTCTGATGTTGTCGACCATATTGTCCACATCGCGAAGGTCGCCGGTGTGGATCAGGTGGGCATCGGCTCGGACTTCGACGGCGTGGACAACCAGCTTCCGCAGGGCCTTCGCTCGCCCGCCGACCTGCCCAAAATCACCGCCGCGCTAATGGCCCGCGGGTACTCGGCCGAGGACTGCCGCAAGATTCTAGGGGGCAATCTTCTGCGCGTCTTTCGCCGCGTCCAGGCCGTCGCCAAACAACTCCAATCAGGAAAGCAGCCCCGCGCAAAGGCTGTGTGATTGAGTTGCCAGCCGCTTGACGTAGACCAGTGCCGCCCGCCCCTGCGGATAAAAGCCTTCGCGCCTGCCCTCGCACGCATAACCCTGCCGTTCATAGAGCCGAATCGCACCGGCATTCTCCGCGTCCACGTGCAGCCCGATGGCCGGTGCTCCGGCTTCACGCGCGGACTCCTCGATATGTGCAAGCAGCTCCCGGCCCGCACCGCGTGCGCGCTTCTCCGGAAGAACCTCGATTGTCTGAATGTACGCCGTCCTTCCAGCGCGCGATGCGAACCACTCCACGACCCCGAAGCCCGCCATGCCGTCCTCATCCTCGGCAATCCACGTGGCCGTGTTGGGCTCCCCCACAATGCGCCGCATCGCCGCGCGGCTGAAGCGAAACGGCTGCGCGAAGCACGCCTCTTCCACCCCGTTGAGCACGTCGAAATCCCCGCTCCTGTACCGTCGATAGCGCAATTGCTTCTCCCTGCTCCTGATGTAGCTGCCCAAAGCACAAGAGCCACCCTCGCATTCGAGGATGGCTCCTGTCTTCGCCTTTTGCGGTCGCTAAACCTTCGCCTCCAGCGAACGAATCACGCTGAAGAAGCGTTCATCCAGGCGGCGATTGGTCGAAATCGCTTCCTTGATGGTGATGTCAGTGATGTCCGTGCCGTGCAAGACCGCAATCCGCCCCCACTTCTTCTGGTGCACCATGTCGATGGCGTGCAGCCCGTAACGCTGGCCCAGCACGCGGTCAAATGCGGTGGGAACGCCGCCGCGCTGTGTGTGCCCCAGATTCACTGAGCGCGTCTCAAAGCCCGTCTTCTTCTCGATCAAGTCGGCCAGCGCCTCGCCGATGCCCGACAGCCGCGCGTGGCCAAAGGCGTCCACTTCGGCCGAACCGGTCACCTGGCCCACGCTTGGCAGGTGGCAGCCCTCGGCCACCACCACCACGCCGTAGTGCTTGCCGTGGTCGTAGTTGTACTTCAGCAGCGCGCACACATGGTCAATGTCAATCTCCAGCTCGGGCACCAGAATCACGTGCGCCCCGCCGGCCACGCCCGATGCATAGGCAATCCAGCCCGCATCGCGGCCCATCACCTCCACCACCACCACGCGATTGTGAGAGTCGGCGGTGGTGTGAATGCGGTCCACGGCCTCGGTGGCAATCATCACCGCCGTGTCAAATCCGAAGGTCAGGTCCGTGCCGTTGATGTCGTTGTCGATGGTCTTGGGCACGCCCACGCTGTGCACGCCGTTCTCGCTCAGGAACAGCGTCACGGACTGCGTGTCGTCGCCGCCGAGGGCAATCAGTGCATCAATCTTGTTCTTCTTCAGCACCTCCTGCACCTTCTCAATGCCGCCCGGAATCTTCTTCACGTTGGTCCGCGAGGAATGCAGGATCGTTCCGCCCTTCAACTGAATGCCGTCCGTGCTCTCCAGCGTCAGCGGAATCCACAGGTCGTCCAGCACGCCGCGCCAGCCGTTTAAAAATCCGATGAACTCATCGCTATAGGTCTGAATGCCCTTGCGCACCGCGGCATAGATTACTGCATTCAAGCCGGGGCAGTCGCCGCCTCCGGTCAACAATGCCACTCGCATCGTTCCCTTTCCTCCTCAAAAAAAATGGACTGGACCACGCACGGTCCACGCCGAAAAAGAACCGCTTCTTAAGATTCGGAGCGCCGGCCCTCGGCGAATCCCCGCGCCGCACGCCTTATCCAGTGTACTCCGGCTCTGTAAAGCGGAATCACCCCATTGCACCGCCTATTGTGGTGTCTGTCGGGCGCACGGCCCTCGTCGCGTTTGGGATTCACCGGTCCGGGATGGTTCAATGGAGTATGCCCGGAAGCGGCGCAGTCCTCCTGCTCGTCTTTGCCAGCATGGTCGTCGTCGTCCTGCTGGTTCTTCTGCAGTTGACGCGCCTCGGCTATCTCATCCGTTCCACCATCCCTGACCGTCCGCGCCGTCGCATGTTCCTGGCCTCAGTCTCCTTCTTCATCACCTTCCTCGGCGTGCGCCTGCTGGTCCGCCTGGTCATACACGATCACGGCCCATTCATGTGGGTCATGGTGCGCGGCCTCCACATTCACCATCTCGTCTGGGGAATTCTTATCCTGCTGCTTGTCGGCTACGGCTGGCTGCTCGACCTCGGCCGTTCGCATTCGCCGCTTTCCATCTTCTTCAGCCGCCTCATGTCTGTAGGATACGGCGTGGGCGCCGCGCTCACCCTCGACGAGTTCGCGCTCTGGCTCAACCTTGAGCCCGACGCCTACTGGACCCGCGCCGGACGCCTCAGCATTGACGCCGTGATTCTCTTCGGCAGCATCCTGGCCATCGGCGCATGGGGCGCGCCCTTCTTCCGCGCACTGCAACGCATGGCCGGCAAGCCGCAAGCTCCGCGCCAGCAGGCTACGCCGTTCAGCGCGCCGACTCGTCGCGTGCGGTTGCTTCGTCCGCGTAGAGTGCGGCGACCGCCTCGGCATACTGAGCCGTAATCACCCTCCGCTTCAGCTTCATGCTGGGCGTAAGCTCGCCCGTCTCCTGTGACCATTCCTCGGCCACCAGCCGGAATCGCTTGATCGTCTCAAAGTTCGCCAGTCCCGCATTCGCCTCGCGCACAATCTCCGCATACGCCGCCACCACGCGGCTGTCTGCCACCAGCGCCGCGCGGTTATCCGCCTTCACGCCGCGCTGCTTCGCCCACATCTCAAGCGCTACAAAATTCGGCGAAATCAGCGCCGACAAAAACTTGTGCCGGTCGCCCAGCAGCGCCGCCTGCCCCACCAGATAATGCAGCTTCAACTTGTTTTCAATCGGCTGCGGCGCCACCAGCTTGCCGCCGGAGGTCTTCAGCAATTCCTTCTTGCGATCCGTAATGTAGAGGAACCCGTCCGCATCCACATGCCCGATGTCGCCTGTGCGGAACCAACCCTCAGCATCAAAGCACTCCGCGTCCGCCTCCGGCTTTTGCCAGTAGCCCACAAACACCGCCGGTCCGCGCGTTAGCAGCTCGCCATCCTTGGCAAATTTCAGCTCCACATTCTTCAACGGATGGCCCACTGATCCCATGCGCTGCTGTTTTGGATCGTTCAGTGCAATCACCGGCGACGTCTCTGTCAGGCCGTAACCCTCCCACGCCGCAATGCCCACTGATGCGAACCACTTCGCCGTATCCATGCCCAGAGGCGCGCCGCCGGAGATGAACACGCGCACCCGCCCACCGAAGGCCTCGCGCACCTTGCCGTAGACCAGCTTCCGTGCCAGCTTCCACGCGGGCGCTTCCGGCTCCTTGCCTGCGTACACCGCACCCGCATGGCGCGCGCCCACATGCAGCGCCCAGCGCAGAATCCGCTTCTTCACGGGTGACGACGCCGATTTCAGCTCCACAGCCTGCCGAATCTTTTCATACACCCGCGGCACACCCACAAACACCGTGGGCCGAACCTGCTTCATCGCCTCCGGCAGCTTGTCGAATTGCGAGCAGTAGCACACTTGCGCCCCACGGCTGAACATCACGTAATCCAACGCCCGCGCCGTAATGTGCGAGAGCGGCAAAAACGAAATGCACGCGTCCGTCGCATCAAAGTGGAACTCGTTGGTCGCATAATTCTGGTTTGACGCAATGTTCCCGTGCGTCAGCATCACGCCTTTCGGTTCGCCCGTGGTGCCGGAGGTGTAAATCAGCGTTGCCAAATCCCCCGGCCGCGCCTGCCGGGCCAGCGCGTCAAACACCGCATCCCTCTCCGCGCCGCATTCGTCCGCGCCCGCCAGCAATTCGCTCAGTGCAATCGCACCCTCGGGCGCATGCGCATCCATCATCACCACGTGCTCCAATGCAGTCTGCCCGCGCACCGCATTCAGCTTGTCAAACTGTGCCCGCGACGACACTACCGCAATACGGCAATCTGCGTCCCGCAGCAGAGCCGCAATCTGCTCGCCTGTCAGCGTGGGATAAATCGGCACATTCGCCGCGCCAATCGCCAGCGTGGCAAAGTCCGTCACCGCCCACTCCCAGCGGTTCTCGCTCACCAGCGCAATCCGGTCGCCCTTCTTTGCGCCCCGTTCCAGAAACGCCCGCCCCAGCCGCCGCACACGCTGGTAGATCTGCTCCGACGAAATCGGCTGCCAATTTCCGAACTCGTCCTGCCACAGCATTGCGCGCCGGTTCCGTGCCTCTGTCAGGCGAAAGAACAAATCGTTGATCGTTGACAGCGGTTTCTGTGCGCTCATCGTGTACGCCGCGTCCAGGCCGCGGCCAATCGAGAGTGTATCAGCGCCCCGCGCCTCATGCGAATCCTCTCCGTCGCGGCGCTCACCCCGCACGCGTGGTACCATTCTTCGAGCCTTCGCCCGGCTCGCTGTTTTTTGAAGATTTGTCGCGAGTGAGGACGCTCCCCGTGGATGCCCCGCCGTCAACATCCAAGCGTTACTATCTTCCCGAACTCGATGTTGCCCGCTTCCTGGCCTTTCTTCTCGTTTTCATTCACCATTTTGACTTTCTTGAGCGCCTCATCGTGCCCGGCTCCGTGGCTGGGGTCACGGCCGCGCTAGGCCCCCTCACTCCGGCCTTTTACGCCGTCATCAGCGCATGCCGCTTCGGCCTCAGCCTTTTCTTCACCCTCAGCGCCTTCCTCATTGCGGAGTTGCTGCTGCGCGAGAAACTGGCCACCGCCACCGTCCGCGCCGGCCAGTTTTACATTCGCCGCATTCTGCGCATCTGGCCGCTCTACTACTTCGCGCTCGCCCTCGCCTTCGTCTTCGCCCTGCTCTTTGGCGGCGGCTTTCCTGCCACTGCTCACATCGGCTGGTTTGCGGTTTTCCTCGGCGCCTGGTACTTCGCCCACAATGGCTGGATTCCCAGCTTCATCTTTCCCCTCTGGAGCATCTCGGTCGAGGAGCAGTTCTACCTCGTCGCTCCGTGGCTGCTTAAATTCCTCAATCGCCGTCTGCTTTACGCCTTCTCGGCCGCGCTCATCCTGCTTTCGAACATCCTTCTCTTTCATTTCGGCCGGATTCGCGCCGCCGACGCGCCCATCTGGTACAACTCCTTCGTCCAGTTTCAGTGCTTTGCCGCTGGGATCCTGCTCTCCCTCGCCCTCCGCGGACGCGTGCCCCGCTTCTCCGCCTGGAGGCGCTGTTTCCTTCTGGCCGCGGCCGTCCTCGGCTGGTTCGCCGCCTGCTTCTTCTTCCATGTCCGCATCGGCGCGCTCGGCAATCCCGGCCCTTGGGCGCTCATGGCCGGCTACGCGCTCGGCACCCTCGGCTGCGTCATGGTTCTTCTCGGCCTGCTTGGCCTTCCCGCCGCCAAACTGCCCGCCTGGGCCGTCAATCTTGGCCGCATCTCTTATGGCCTCTACGTTTTCCACGTCCTGGCCATTCAGATCGTCCTCCTCGTCTGGCCCTCCCGGCTCGCGCTCCCCTTTCCGTCGCCCCTGCTCCAGGGACCCATCGCGCTGGCGCTCTGCGTCCTCATCGCATCGGCCTCTTACCGCTTCCTTGAGGCCCCCTTCCTCCGCCTCAAGCGCCGCCATTCCATCATCGAGAGCCATCCTGTCTAAAAATTTCGGGACGGAACCCGAACGATCACCTTGCATACTTATTCATTGCGATGTATATTTATTCAAACGCGGTTGAACCATGGGCCGCGCTTTCAATTTGCCTGAAGGGTAAGCATGAAATATCAGCGGCACAACGCGATTCGGGAACTGGTAGCGCACTCGCTGGTCACCAATCAGGACGAGCTGCGCCGCAAGCTTCGCCGCCGCGGATTCGCCGTTGCCCAGGCCACCCTTTCGCGCGACATCCATGAGCTGCGCCTCTCCAAAGGCCCCGGTGGGTACGCTCTGCCCAACGGCAACGGAAACGGCACCACCGTTGAAGACGATGCTCCGCCCTCGGTCTCTGAAATGATTGAGAGCTTCGGCCTCCGCGCGCGCCAGGCCATGAATCAGGTCGTCATCTCCACCGTCATGGGCGGCGCGCAGCCCGTGGCCGCCGCGCTCGACGGTGAAAAATGGACAGAGGTCGTTGGCACAGTCGCCGGCGACGACACCGTCCTGGTCATCTGCCTGGACACGCGCCGCGCCGCCGAAGTCGAATCCCGCCTCAGGACGATGTTGGAATCATGAAGCAATCGGTCCAAACCGCTGTCGTCGGCGTCACCGGCTACGCGGGCGCGGAGCTCACGCGCCTGCTGCTGCGCCATCCCCGTCTCGCCAGCAAGCCGCCGGTATTGGCCGGCCGCGTGGACCAAAAAGACGCGGAGCGGGGGGGCATTCCGCTCGCGGAAATTCATCCCCAGCTTGCCGGCGGCGCCGGCAGCGGCTGCCTGCGCCTCGAATCCTTTTCCTGGCAGCTTCTCGCCGAGCGCGGCGTGGAAATTCTCTTCCTCGCCACGCCGCATGAGCAGTCCCGCGAGTGGGTGCCTGAAGCCCTCGCGCGCGGCCTCCGCGTCATCGATCTCAGCGGCGCATGGCGGCTCACGGAAGACGCAAAGCGCGCCGTCTACGGCTTTCACGACGCCGATCCCGCACTGGCCGCGGCCACCCAGGCGCGCGCCGTTTACGGCCTGCCGGAGCTCCACCGCGCCCGCATCGCCGGCGCAAACCTCGTCGCCAATCCTGGCTGCTATGCCACTTCTATCATCCTCGCGCTGCGTCCGCTGGTCGCCGCCGGTCTGGTCGATCTTGACTGCGGCATCGTGGCCGACTGCAAGAGCGGCGTCAGCGGCGCGGGCAAGGCACCCACCGCGAAGACCCACTTCATGCAGGCGGCTGACAATTTCTCCGCCTACGCCGTCTTCGGGCATCGCCACACCGGCGAAGTGCTCGAGCAGGTGGGCCTTGGCGGCGATCAGCTCGTCTTCACGCCGCACCTGCTGCCCATCCCGCGCGGCATCCTCTCCACCTTGTATGTGCGCTTCCGCGCGCCGCAAACCCGCGATGCTGTCACGCAGGTTTATCGCGACTTCTTCGCCCGCTGCCCGTTTGTTCGCCTCCATGACCATGCGCTGCCGCAGATTCAACATTCAGTCCGCACCAACTATGCCGACATCGGCTTTGAGCTTGACGCCGAAGGCCGCCGCGCCGTTGTCGTCAGTTGTCTCGACAATCTTTTGAAAGGCGCCTCCGGACAGGCGGTGCAGAACATGAATCTCATGCTCGGCTGCGCTGAGGCGGAAGGCCTCGAATGAAATATGCGGTTAAACTCGGCGGCGCGGGCCTGCAGCTCCCCGAGCTCTTTGAGGGCTGCATGCGCGCAATCGTTGAACTGGTCCGCGACGGCCATCAGGTCGCCGTTGTACACGGCGGAGGCTTGCAGCTCACGCAGACCCTCAAGGCTCTCGGCAAACAGAGCGAGTTCGTCGCAGGCTTGCGCGTCACGGACTCCGAAACCCGCGACGTTGCGCTTATGGTCCTCGCCGGTAAGGTCAACAAGGGCATCGTCGCCGCGCTGGGCGCGCTGGGCCAGCCCGCTGTGGGTCTCTCCGGCGGCGACGGACTCTCCTTCCGCGCACGCAAAAAGCGCACCGCCCCCGATCTCGGCTTCGTGGGTGAAATCGCATCGAGCGACCCGCGCTGGATGGACGCCATCTGGAAGCTCTCCGGCGTACCCGTCTTTTCGTCCATGGCGCTCGGCTTTGATGGCCAATACTACAACATCAACGCCGACGAAATGGCCGCAGCCTGTGCCATCGCCTGCAACGCTGATGCGCTGGTCTTCCTCACCGACGTGCCCGGCGTCAAAGGTGCAAACGGCGAAGTCCTCCGCTGGATCTCGATTGATCAAATTGCCGAAATGGCGCAATCCTCCGTCATCTCCGGCGGCATGCTGCCCAAGCTGGCTGCATGTCGTGAAGCTCTCCTGAACGGCGTCAAGCGCGTTCGCATCTTACCTGCTGAAGCTGCCTCTTCCCTGCCTGATCTGTGCAGCTCCCGCGTAGCCCATGGCACTGAAGTCATGGTGGCCTGAGGAGATTTCGCAAGTGACCAAACTCGAACAGATTCGCGCCGCCGAGGAACAGCTTCTGCTTTCCACTTACGAGCGCAACCCCATCCTCTTTGTCGGCGGCGAGGGCGTCCACCTCATCGACGAGCACGGCGACCGCTATCTCGATCTGCTCAGTGGCATCGGCGTCAATGCGCTCGGTTACGGCCATCCCGCCATTCAGCGGGCCATCGACCGCCAGGGCCGGGCGCTCATTCACATCTCGAATCTCTACTTCCATGAGGGCCAGGCCGAGCTTGCCCTGCGCCTCACCGAACGCGCCGGCCTCGACCGCGCCTTTTTCGCCAACACCGGCACGGAGGCCTGGGAGGGCGCGCTCAAGTTCGCCCGCGCCCACGCCGGCCTGCTGCGCAGCGAAGGCAGGCAAATCGGCACAAAGTTTCTTGCTCTTGAGCAGAGCTTCCACGGCCGCACCTTTGGCTCCGTCTCCACCACGCACAAGGCCAAATACCGCGAACCCTTCGGGCCCGTCGTGCCCGGCATCGATTTCGCCCGCTTCAATGACGTTGCCGATCTCCGCGACCAATTCTCCACTGACGTCTGCGCGATTCTCGTCGAGGCCATTCAGGGCGAGGGCGGCATTCGTCCGCTCTCGCAGGAGTTCCTCGCCGAAGCCCGCGCGCTCGCTGACTCCACCGGCGCGCTGCTCGTCATCGATGAAATACAGTCCGGCCTGGGCCGCACCGGCAAATGGTTTGCCTATCAGCACTACGGCATTCAGCCGGACATCGTCACCGTTGCCAAGCCGCTCGCCGGCGGAATTCCGCTCGGCGCAATTCTTAGCACTGAAGAGGTCGCGCGCGCCATTCATCCCGGCATGCACGGCACCACCTTCGGCGGCGGACCGCTGGCCTGCGCCGTCGCCATCGCCGTTATTGACGCAATCGAGAAGGAAAACCTCCTCGCCAACGCCGCCGAAGTCGGCAACTACTTCCAAGCGCGCCTGCGCGAACTAGCCGCGCGATACCCCGCCATCGTGGACGTGCGCGGCAAAGGCCTCATGCTCGCGGCAGAAGTTGACTCCGCAGCTCTCGGCAAGCTCATCGTCGGCGAGATGCTCAAGCGCCACATCCTCATCAACTGCACCAGTGACACGGCGCTGCGTTTCCTGCCGCCCTTCACCCTCACCCGCGCCCACGTGGACATCGCCATCGAGGCGCTCGACGAAATCTTTGCGCATCACGCCGCGCCCGCCGCAACCCAAACCAAAGGAGGAGAGAGCCGTGGCTAGCAAATCCGCCGTCGCATCCCGCCCATCCACCGTTCCCGTTCATCAGGACCCAGACATCCTGGCCGCCGCCGCGCGCATGTCCGGCGAAGACCTCTGCTCCATCGCAGACCTCTCCGCCGCCGAAGTCCGTGCCATTCTCAAGCTTGGCCATGACGTCAAACGCAACCCGCGCGAGTACCGTCACGCGCTCGAAGCCAAACAGATGGTCCTTATGTTTGAGAAGGCCAGTCTGCGCACCCGCCTCAGCTTTGAAGCCGGCATCAACACCATGGGCGGCAACGCCATATTCGTTGACCAGACCCACGCACCCCTCGGAGAGCGCGAATCCATCGCCGACGTTGCGCGCAACGTGGAGCGCTGGGTCGACATCATCGTCCTGCGCACCTACGCGCATGACACCATTACGGAGATGGCCGCCAACGCGCGCGTCCCGGTCGTCAATGCGCTTTCTGATTTCGAGCATCCCTGCCAGGCTCTCGCCGATTTCATGACCCTCGAAGAGCACTTCGGCTCGGCCGCCGGCCTCAACTTCACCTACGTCGGCGACGGCAACAACGTCTGCCATTCGCTCATGCTCACCGGAGCGCAACTCGGCGTCAACGTCACCGTGGCCACGCCGCGCGGCTACTCGCCAGACATCGAAATCGTCACCCTCGCCCGCGAACGCGCCGAGGCCAACCACTGCGAGCTGCGCCTCCTGCAGGACCCGCAGGCCGCCGTCGAAGGCGCCGACGCCGTCTACACCGACGTCTGCGTCAGCATGGGTTTCGAACACGAGTCCACCAAGCGCGCGCCCATCTTCCGCCCCTTCCAGGTAAACGACGCCCTCATGCAGAAGGCCGGGCCACAATCGGTCTTCATGCACTGCCTGCCCGCGCGCCGCAATGAGGAAGTCACCGACGCGGTCATCGACAGCCCGCAGTCCATCGTCTTTGATCAGGCTGAGAACCGCCTCCACGCGCAGAAGGCTCTGTTGCTTCTGTTGCTCGGCGGCCTGGCCAATTTGAGAGCTTTCAACTCCTAACCTCCGGCCAATTCAGTTTTGACCGTGAACGATTGCGCTTCGATAAAAGAGCCAGAAGGTTACCAAGAGGTTTCGCAAACATGTCCGTAATTCTCGAATCCCTGCCCGTCGGCCAGAATGTCGGCATTGCCTTCTCCGGCGGGCTTGACACCTCCGCCGCCCTGCACTGGATGCGGCAGCGGGGCGCCATCCCCTACGCCTACACGGCCAACCTGGGCCAGCCCGACGAGTCCGACTACGACGCCATCCCGCGCCTCGCACTCGAATACGGCGCGGAAAAGGCCGGCCTTATTGACTGCCGCGGTCCGCTCGTTCGCGAAGGCATTGCCGCTCTCCAGGCCGGCGCATTCCACATCACCACCGCCGGCCTTTCCTACTTCAACACCACTTCCATTGGGCGCGCCGTCACCGGCACCATGCTTGTCGCCGCCATGCAGGAGGACGGTGTCAACATCTGGGGTGACGGCTCCACTTTCAAGGGCAATGACATCGAGCGTTTCTACCGCTACGGTCTGCTCGTCAATCCCGGCCTCCAGGTTTACAAACCCTGGCTCGACGCGGATTTCATCCACGAGCTTGGCGGCCGCGCCGAAATGTCCGCCTACATGCAGCGCTGCGGTTTCGCTTACAAGATGTCCGCCGAGAAGGCTTACTCCACTGACTCGAACCTCCTTGGCGGAACGCACGAGGCAAAAGATCTCGAGCATCTTTCCACCTCCGTCAAAATTGTCGCTCCCATCATGGGCGCGGCTTTCTGGCGCGACGATGTCGAGATCCCTCGCGAAGAAGTTACCGTGCGCTTTGAAGAGGGCTTCCCTGTCGCTCTCAATGGCCGCGCCTTCAGCGACCCCGTGGAACTTCTTCTTGAAGCCAACCGTATCGGCGGCCGCCACGGCCTGGGCATGAGCGACCAGATCGAAAACCGCATCATCGAGGCCAAGAGCCGCGGCATCTATGAGGCGCCCGGCATGGCCCTGCTCTTCATCGCTTACGAGCGCCTCATCACCGGCATTCACAACGAGGACACCATCGAGCAGTATCGCGACAATGGCCGCAAGCTTGGCCGCCTGCTCTATCAGGGCCGCTGGTTTGACTCCCAGGCCATCATGCTCCGCGAATCCGCCCAGCGCTGGGTCGCCAAGCCCGTCACCGGCCAGGTCACGCTCGAGTTGCGCCGCGGCAACGACTATTCCATTCTCAACACCGAGTCGCCCAATCTCACCTTCCATCCCGAGCGCCTCAGCATGGAGAAGACTGAATCCACATTCTCTCCGCGTGATCGCATCGGCCAGCTCACCATGCGCAATCTTGACATCGCCGACACGCGCGAGAAGCTGCTGACCTACGCCGCAGCCGGCCTGCTCACACTCAGCCAGGGCAGCGAAATGCCCCGGCTCAACACCGCACAGGAGAAAAAGTAGTCTTCAGTAGACTGAGACCAATGTCGAACGAAAACCAACCCGTCAAGATGTGGTCCGGTCGCTTTCGCGAGCCGCTCGACCAAGAGTTCGAGCTGTGGCAGCGCTCCATTGTTTTTGATTTCCGTCTCCTCGCCGACGAGGTCGCCGCCAGCAAGGCCCATGCGTCTGCTCTCTGCGCGGCAAACATCCTCACAGAGAGTGAGACAACTGACTTGCGTGCAGCGCTCGATGCGATTGCCGCGGACCATGCCACTCCAGAAGGCCAAGCCGCCGTCCGCAACCATCCCACCGCCGAGGACATTCACCACTTCGTCGAACTGTCCCTCGTCGAACGCATCGGCCCGCTCGGCCTCAAGCTCCACACCGGCCGCAGCCGCAATGAGCAAATCGCCACCGACCTGCGCCTCTACGTCCGCAGGCAAATCGGCCTCGTCGTCGTCTCTCTCGCCGCATGGGCCAACGCGCTTCTTTCGCAAGCCCGCATGGCCGGCGACGCCGTCATGCCCAGCTACACGCATCTGCAACGTGCCGAGCCTGTCCTTGTCGCCCACTGGCTTCTCGCGTACGTGGAAATGATTCTCCGCGATGCCTCGCGCCTCACCGATTGCGCCGCGCGCCTCAATGTCTGCCCGCTCGGCTCCGGAGCAGTGGCCGGCGCAACCCTCGCGCTCAACCGCGACATCGCTGCTCAAGAGCTCGGCTTCTCCGCGCCCACCGCCAACTCCGTGGACGCAACCAGCGACCGCGACTTCGTGCTCGAATATCTCCATGCGCTCACCTTTGTCGGCCTGCACTTGAGCCGGTTTGCGGAAGAGATCACTCTCTTCGCCACCGCCGAGTTCGGATTCGTCTTGTTGCCGGAGGCCTTCTCCACCGGCTCCAGTGCCATGCCACAGAAAAAGAACCCCGACCTGACCGAGTTGCTGCGCGCCAAAGTCGGCCGCATCCACGCTGCGGCCCAGGCCGTCACTCTCCAGCTCAAAGGCTTGCCCCTCGCCTACAATAAGGACATGCAGGAGACGCAGGAGCCTGCCTTCCAGGTCGATTTCGTTCCGCAGATGCTCGCGCTCGTCGCGCGCTTCACCGCCGCTCTCCGCTTCAACCACGACCGCATGCGCGCTGCCGCGCAATCCGGCTACCTGAACGCCATGGTCGCCGCCACCTACCTCGTCCACAAGGGCGTTCCCTTCCGCACCGCGCATGAGAAGGTCGGCAACGCCGTCCGCTTCGCGCTCGAGAAAGGCGTCGAGCTCGACGAGCTCACCATCCCCGAGCTGCGCCAGTTCGGCGAGGAGTTCACCGCCGATTTCTACGACGCCATCACCCTCGACGCCACACTTGACTGCCACGACGTCTCCGGCGGAACCGCCCGCGCCCGCGTCCAGGCCGCGCTGGAAGCCGCCGCACTGCGCGTCCAGGCCCTCACCTCGGAGAACGTCCATGCAGGTGCGTAAGGCCCGGCTCCAGGACGCCTCACACGTCTACGACCTGGTCAACTCCCTCTCCGGAGACGGCACTCTGCTCCGGCGCGCCTTCGCCGAGATCTGCGAAAACATCCGCGACTTCACCGTCGCCGAGTCCGACGCGGGTGTCTTCCTCGGCTGCGGCGCGCTCCACTTTTACGGGCCTCACCTTTGCGAGGTCCGCTCCATCGTCGTCAAGCCTGAGGCCAAAGGCCAGGGCGCCGGTGGTCGCATCCTCGGCTCGCTGATTGACGAGGCTGACCAGCACGCCATCCAGTCCATCTGCCTCTTCACGCGCATTCCTGACTTCTTTTTCAAATTCGGTTTTCGCATAGTCGAGGACAAATCCGAGCTGCCCGACAAAATCTTCAAGGATTGCCAGCTCTGTCCGCGCCTGCACCGCTGCGACGAGGTCGCCATGGTTCGCGGCCGCATTCCGCGCATGTCCATCCTGGGCCCGCGCCGCGAAGCGCAGGAACTGGTCCGCATCTCCGGCTAAAGCATTTTTCCTATTGGTGTAGAGCGAAACGACACGGCTGAGTGGTCGCGACCATCAGGAAGCGACAACCTTGCACCACTTCGGCGACTCCAGAGGAATAGGAAAAGTGCCTTAAAGCAACCCCTCCGCCAGCGCCGCCCACTCGTCCTCCAGCTTCGCACGATGGAACTGCCTTCCAGCCAGGTTGTACCAGTAGTCCGCGTTCGACTCCGTGCCCTGCTTGCGATGCAGATAGGCGTGCACCGCCATCCCCTCACGCGTTTCCAACTCGTCCACAAGCCCGTGCGCACGCTCCCACCCGCCCTTCGCGTCCCACCACAGCGCCTCCGCCGGCGCGCTCAACCCCGCCGGAGGCTCCGCGCCCGCCAAGCTTTCCTTCAGATCCTTCGCCGTCATTCCGCCTCCTATTTCCCTCCCCATTGTCTCCCCAATTCGGTTTGGCGCGCCGTCCGGTGATTCCCATCCCATCGCCACCGCTTCAACCGCTGGTACAACCGCCTTGGAGGTCAGTCATTCACGCCGGCCAACGACAATTCGCCTGAAGACCGCCCTGGGCTTCGGCTCCGCCCCATCTCGCCGTTTCCCGGCTCCGCGCACTCCAGTGCGCTTTCGCTCGCTTCGGCGCTCCGTCGAAAAACGCCCTCCCAAAACGATTGCCCGCGGGGTTTGCTACTCAGACCAAATTGGTCGTATACTGAAATCCGACCATTCCGGTCGTAGTTTTCAGGCTCGCCTCTGTGCGCGCCTCTCGGGAGTCCGGCAGTTGAAGGTGCTCAGTGATCTGAAAATCGGCGAAAGCGGCATTCTTGTCGCGCTCGACCTGCCCGAATCCGTGCAGAACCACCTGATGCACATGGGCTTTGTCCCCAGCGCGCTTGTCACTGCGCTGCGCCGCGCTCCGGCCGGCGACCCCACCGTCTACGCCATTGATGGCATGGAGATTGCCCTCCGCACCGAAACCGCGCACGCCATCAGCCTGCGCGCCGCTTCCCCCTCTACCGCCGCGCCCCAGTCCGCTGAATCCGCCGCGCTCACTGAGGCGCTGCGATGAGCAGTACCTGCTGCACCACTCCCGCGTTTGAGCCGCCCGTCGCGCCGCCGCCTGAGGGCTCCCTCCGCACCGTTGTGCTCATCGGCCCGCCCAACTCCGGCAAGTCCACGCTCTTTAACCGCCTCACCGGCCTGCGCCAGAAGGTGGCCAACTATCCCGGCGTCACCGTCGAGCAGCGCATGGGCCTCATGGCCGGCATAGGCCGCGACGACCTCACGCTCATTGACCTTCCCGGCGTTTATTCGCTCTCGCCCTTCAGTGAGGATGCGCGCGTCGCCGTCGATGTCCTGCAGGGTCGCATGCCCGGCACGCCGCGACCGGACGCAATCCTTCTGGTTCTTGACTCGCTCCACCTCACGCGCCAGCTTATGCTCGCCGCGCCCATCCTTTCGCTGGGTCTGCCCACGCTCGTGCTGCTCAACATGTCAGACCTCATGGAGTCGCGCGGCGGCGAGGTCAACGTCCTCGAGCTCGCCCGCCAGCTCGGCACGCCTGTTGCGCAAATCAGCGCCGTTCACCGCACCGGCCTCGATTCCATTCCGCTCTTCCTCAACCGCCAGCGCGCCTCCACGCAGCCGCTCACGCTGCCCGTCATCGGCAACGCCGCCAGCACTCACAAATGGGCCGCGCAGCTCAGCCATCGCACCGGTTATCGCGCTCCGCTCTCGGCGGAAAACACGCGCAAGATTGACAACATCCTGCTCCATCGCCTCTGGGGCCCGCTGCTCTTTCTCATCGTCGTCGTTACGGTCTTCGAGGTGGTCTTCTCCGTCGGCCAGCCGCTCTCTGACGCCCTCGGCGCCCTGCTCGCCCGCGCCGCGCAATTTGTTCAGCCGCTGCTGCCCGCCGGATGGATGCAATCGCTGCTCATTGACGGCGTGTGGAAGGGCATCGCCTCGGTCCTCGTCTTCCTGCCGCAGATTCTGCTTCTCTTTCTCTTCATCGGCGTCCTTGAGGACACCGGTTATCTGGCCCGCGCCGCGCTCATTGCCGACCGCGTGATGCGCACCACAGGTCTCAACGGCAAAGCCTTCATCCCGCTGCTCTCAGCGTACGCCTGCGCCGTCCCCGCCATCATGGCCACGCGCACCATTGAAAACAAGCGCGACCGCCTCGCCACCATCCTCGTCACGCCTTTCATGACCTGCTCCGCGCGCCTGCCCGTTTACCTGCTGCTTATCGCGACCTTCATTCCCCATCGCACCTTCCTGGGCGGCCTCATCGGCCTGCAGACCCTCACCATGCTCGGCCTCTATCTCGCCGGCTTCATCGCCGCCATGACCACCGCCTGGCTGCTCAAGAGCTCCGTTCTCAAGTCCAGCGAAACCCCCTTCATCCTGGAGCTGCCGCAGTACCGCATGCCCACACTGCGCTCACTGGCCCTGCGCCTCTATGACCGCGGCTCGGTCTTCCTGCGCCAGGCCGGAACCATCATCCTCGGCGTCACCATCGGCCTCTGGGTCCTCGCCCACATTCCGCCAGTCCCGCTCGGCCACGGCACCTATGCCGCACCGCAACTGGCCAACAGCATCATCGGCCGCCTCGGCCATTTCATTGAGCCCGCCATCGCGCCCCTCGGCTTCAATTGGAAGATCGGCATCGGACTGCTCTCCAGCGTCCTCGCCCGCGAGGTCATGGTCAGCACCTTGGGCACGCTCTACGGCGTTGACCCCAGCACCCAGGCGCTCAGCCTCCACACCGCGCTGCAGCACGACATGACCCTCGGCGGCGCGCTCGCCCTCATGATCTTCTTCGCCTTCGCCATGCAGTGCACCTCCACCATGGCCATCGTCCGGCGAGAAACCAACTCCTGGAAGTGGCCCGCTCTCCAGTTCGGTTACATGCTCGTCCTTGCCTGGACCGCCGCCTTCGCCGTCAACAACATCACCCTCTACTTCCTCCGTTAGCGCCGCCCCCGCAGTCCTCGCTTCGCTCCTCGCTCCTCGCTCCTCGCTCCCTGAACAAACGGCACGCTCCGAGTCTTGTTGATAAGTGCGTTGGTCTGAAATCAGCAGTTGAGACACGCTTTGCCGGGATTGCTGGAGATAGGCCGACTGATGAGGACCTATGGGTCTTCAGCTTTCACCCTGAGGTGCCCCTGTAGAACGATGATTCTCTTATAGATGGCCGGGTGTATGATGGGCACACTCTTTATGGGGCTACAAAGTGGGAGTCATCTGGGGATCTATGAAGTCCTGTCGCCATTGGGCAAAGGCGGCATGGGCGAGGTGTATCGCGCCCACGATACGCGCCTGAACCGGGATGTGGCGCTGAAGGTTCTGCCGCAAGGATTTGCCCAGGATCCCTTCCGCATGGCGCGGTTTGAACGCGAGGCGCAATTGCTGGCCTCACTCAACCATCCCAAGATCGCGGCCATCTATGGGCTTGAGGTGTCTGGCTCAACGCGGGCGCTGGTGATGGAACTGGTGGAAGGGCCGACTCTGGATGAGCGTATCGGCAGAGCATCCGCGTCCGCGCGTTCGAAGGCTGCTTCCGCCTCGGCTGCAAAAGCTTCTGCTTCGGCTGCGCACG
The DNA here is from genome assembly GCA_049678625.1 of Occallatibacter sp. Taxonomy (GTDB): domain Bacteria; phylum Acidobacteriota; class Terriglobia; order Terriglobales; family Acidobacteriaceae; genus Telmatobacter. The sequence continues at coordinate 170,216 of JBAUEO010000061.1, forward strand.
CGGCTGCTTCGGCGGGGAGCGGAACGAAGTCGGCCGCGAAGTCCGGCTCAGGGAATCATGCTCACTTTGCGTCGCTGCCGCTGGATGAGGCATTGCCGATTGCGCAACAGGTGGCCGAAGCACTGGAGTATGCGCACGAACGCGGCGTGGTGCACCGCGACCTGAAGCCGGCCAATATCAAGGTCATGTCGGACGGGTGCGTGAAAGTGCTGGACTTTGGCCTGGCCAAGGCAATGGGGCCGGAGGAGGCCTCGGACGATATTTCGAATTCTCCGACGCTGAGCATGGCCATGACCCAGGCGGGCTTCATTCTGGGCACTGCGGCTTACATGGCGCCGGAGCAGGCCAAAGGCAAGCAGGTGGACCGGCGGGCGGACATATGGGCCTTCGGCTGCGTGTTTTACGAGATGCTCACAGGCAAGAAGGCCTTCGAGGGCGAGACAATCTCGGATGTGCTTGCCTCAGTGATTCGTGCCGAGCCGGACTGGACGGCGCTTCCCGAAGCCACGCCACCGTCGATGAAGCAACTGGTGCGGCGCTGCCTGGAAAAAGATCCGAAGCACCGTTTGCGCGACATTGGCGATGCGCGCATCGCGATTGAAGATACGCTGGCGGGCGCGGGGAATGACGCCGACGCTGGAATCCACACTGGTCCGGTTACGGAAGGCGGGCGCGGCGCGCAATTGCGGCGCTTTCTGCCCTGGGCGCTGGGGGCCGTTGCGTTGGTCTCCACGGTGGCGGCAGCCTGGCTGCTGCTGGAGCCCAAACCGCCGCAGAATGTCGTTCGCTTTCCCATTCCACAGCCCGAAAATGCGACTTTCACCGTCGGCAGCATGATGAGTCTTTCACCGGACGGCCGCACCCTGGCCTTCGTCGCCCAGCCCGGACCGGACAAACCCGCCATGCTCTGGTTGCGCCCGCTGGACAGACTTACGGCCCAGCTGATTCCTGGGACGGAGAATGCAGGTGGTCCGTTCTGGTCGCCAGACAGCCAGCAGATTGGGTTCTTCACAAATGACAGTCTGGAAAAGGTCGCAGCCGCCGGCGGTGCGCCCCAGGTGCTTTGCGCGACAAACGGCATTAGCGCGACCTGGAACCGCGATGGCGTGATCCTCTTCGGAGACCAGAGCTTCCGTCTCTATCGCGTGCCCGACACGGGCGGCACACCCGCTCTGGTGCTTGCGCCGGATCCGGCGCACAAAGAGTTGCGTTATATTTTTCCTCAATTTCTTCCTGACGGCAAGCATTACCTGGTAGAGGTGTTGGGGCCCGACGCGTCGTCGAATTTTCTCGGGGCGGGCTCGCTCGATTCAAAGACCGTGGAGCGTCTGGCACAAGTCAACTCCCAGGGAGTCTATGCTTCGCCGGGTGACCTGTTCTATCTGGATCAGAATACGTTGATGGCGCGACCCTTCGACGCCAAGGCGCTGCGTTTTACCGGTGCGGCCGTCCCGGTTGCGCAAAATGTGGGAACATACAGATCCACGTACGGGTTCTTCTCCGTCTCGCCGGCGGGTGTGCTGGCCTACATCGCCGAATACACATCCATTGAGAACACGACGGGCCAAATGACGTGGTTCAACCGTGCCGGCGCGAAGCAGGGCACGCTGGGCGAGCCGGAGATATGGTCGACACCGGCGGTCTCTCCCGATGGCATCCGGCTGGCCGTGGCAAAGGGGGAACAAAGCAAGCAGGACATCTGGGTCTTTGACCTGAAGCGTGGCGCCGCCTCGCGCCTGACCTTCAACCTCGCCAACGATACAAATCCCTCCTGGTTGCCGGGCGGAAGCCAGATTCTGTTCTCCTCTCAACGCAAAGGCCCGTACGGCATTTACCAGAAAAATGCAGACGGGCTGGGGAGCACGCAGGTTGTCTCCGAATCCGGTGGCAATGCAATGGCCATCGATGCCGTTTCGTCGGATGGCCGCTATGTGATCTACGACACGGCGGGCGGCTCGAATGCGACCGAGCTGTGGGTGTTGCCGCTCTTCGGCGACCGCAAGCCGTTCCCCTTCGTGCAGGGCAAGTTCAATGCGACCAGCGCCCAATTCTCGCCGAACGGCCGCTATGTGGCCTACACCTCAGAGGAAACAGGAAGACACGAAGTCTATGTGCAGACCTTCCCCAAGCCCACCGGCAAATGGCAGATTTCGACCGCGGGCGGGGAAGAACCCATCTGGCGGCGCGACGGCAGGGAGTTGTTCTATCTCTTCCACGGCGAAAGCGCATCAGGAGGCGACAAATTGATGTCGGTCGCGGTCGACAGCAATTCCGCGGCCTTCCAGGCCGGCATCCCGAAGGAGCTTTTCGAGACGAAACTGATTCCGCTCTGGTTTTGGAGGAACGTCTACGTTCCTTCGCCGGACGGCCAGCGCTTCCTGATGATCGTGCCCGCCACAAAGGCCAAGCCCCAGCCCATCACGGTGGTTCTGAACTGGCCGGCGCTGATGAAGAAGTAAGGGCGCGCGGCAGCACGGACTTAATGCCGAGTCCGCCAGCGCCTTAACCCCGCTCTATGAGAAACTAGAAGAGTCGCAATTCTCGCGGGCTGCCCAGGCGCGCCCACTCGCGTTTTCAATCCAATTTTCCCCGGCCTGCCAGAGCCCGCACCCCTCTGCGGCCCGCAACCCGCACCCAGGAAACCCATGCTTAGTGTCAGCAACATCAGCATGCGTTACGGCTCCAAAATCCTCTTTGACGAGGTCAGCTCCGCCTTCACCGACGGCCGCCGCTACGGCCTCACCGGCCCCAACGGCGCCGGCAAATCCACCTTTATGAAGATCCTCACCGGCGAGCTCGACGCCCAAAAGGGCACCGTCGTCCGCCCGCGCAAATTCGGCGTCCTCCGCCAGGACCAGTTCGCCTTTGACGCCTATCGCGTCCTCGACACCGTCATCATGGGCAACAAGCCGCTCTGGGCCGCACTCGAGGAGCGCGACCGCATCTACGAGAAGGCTGAAATGACTGACGATGACGGCATGCGCCTCGGCGAGCTCGAAGGCATCATCGGAGACGAGGACGGATACACCGCCGAGGCCGACGCCGCCGTGCTCCTCGACGGCCTCGACATCCGCGAAGACCTCCACGAGCGCAAAATGTCTGAGCTGCAGGGCGGCCAGAAGGTCCGCATCCTTCTCGCTCAGGCACTCTTCGGCAAGCCTGAAGCGCTGCTGCTCGACGAGCCCACCAACTACCTCGATCTCGACTCCATCCACTGGCTCCAGGACTTCCTGCTCAACTACGACGGCACCCTCATCGTCATCTCCCACGACCGCCACTTCCTCAACTCCGTCACCACCCACACCGCCGACATCGATTACCAGACCATCATCACTTACACCGGCGGCTATGACGAGATGGTGATGGCCAAAACCCAGATCCGCTCCACCCTCGAATCCCAGAACGCGCAGCGCGAAAAGAAAATCTCCCAGCTCAATGAATTCATCGCCCGCTTCGCCGCCGGCACACGCTCCTCGCAGGTCACCAGCCGCCGCAAAGAGGTTGAGCGCCTGCAGACCAACGAGCTGGCCCGCTCCAACATCCAGCGCCCCTTCATCAAATTCGACCAGCTCCGCCCCAGCGGCAAACACATCCTCGAAGTCAAGCACGTGCACAAAACCTACGGCGAACACACCGTCCTCGACGCGTTTACCGCCAACGTCCTTCGCGGCGAAAAAATCTGTCTCATGGGCCGCAACGGCGCAGGCAAAACCACCCTGCTCAAGAGCCTGCTCGCGGATTACCCCGGCCTGTCTGACCCTGACTTCACTCTCGATTCGGGAACCGTCTTCTGGGGCCACGAGGCGCAGGTCGGTTACTTCCCGCAGGACGTCGGCGCAACCATCGAGCACGGCCTTACCGTCGCCGAGTGGCTGCACCGCTGGAACCCCGCCGCGCACACTGAGGACATTCGCGGCATCCTCGGCCAAATGCTCTTCAGCGGCGAAGAGGGCTCCAAGCCCACCAAGGCTCTCTCCGGCGGCGAACAGGCGCGCCTGGCCTTCTGCAAGCTCATCCTCACCAAGCCCAACATCCTCATCTTTGACGAGCCCACCAACCACCTCGACCTCGAAGCCATCAACGCCCTCAACATCGCCCTCCAGCGCTACGAGGGCACCGTCCTGCTCGTCACCCACGACCACGACCTCATCGACGAAGTCGCCACACGCCTCTGGAATTTCAAGGACGACGGCATCGAAGACTTCCAGGGCCCTTACGCCGAATGGAAAGGCAAACACAACTAACGAGGCCTAACTCCACGGGCCAACTTATCTTAAGATTTGTCATCCTGAGCGACCGTAGCGCAGCGAAGAGAGTCGAAGGATCTGCATTTCAGGCTTTGTAACAGGCGCGGCTTCAGCCGTCCGCTTCACGCATTCCCACGAACTTCTGTCATCTTGAGCGAGTCTGTTTCAGCAGACGAGTCGAAAGATCTGCGGTTGCTTTTCGTCCTGCCATCCTGAGCGGATCACTCAAACTCATGCTACTCTCAAGAACTGAAAGCCTAGGGCTGGGTTGTCCAGCTGAAGGAGCTGATCCAGTTGAGCGAACAGGAACGTCGTGATGAATTGGGCCCCACTGGAGATATTCCAATACTGCACGGGCCCCCGACCCAGGAAGAACTCCGACTTCAATTAGAAAACGAACAACTGCGAGCGAAAAGGGAATCAGAAGCAGAATTCCAGAGACGCCAAATTGCCCTTACTGAGAGCGGCATTCGCCTCACTCAAGCTAACCTTGTAATAACATGGGTTCTCGCTATTTTTACCGCAGTCAGCGCTGGAGCAGCCATCTACCAGGGTTATGTATCACGACTGGCAGCAGGCGCAGCGAAGAGCGCTGCACAAACTGCTTCGCAGACGCTACAGGAGATGAAGAGCGGCCAAGGCGCCCAGGACACTCACACTCTGGCGCAAGAGGCAATCATGCAGTCGATGGAAACTGGGGACCTCGCGAAAGCAGCCAAACAGTCGGCCGACGCACAAATTTCAGCCGCTCGATCAACCGCTAGCGCCGCAGAAGCAACCAACGAATCACTCACAGATGTACAAGCAGCCTTTCTCGCATTCCCGGGAACAATTCCCGCCGAACGGCAGATTGAGAACAAAACTGTAACATCGTTATCGCTCACAATCCCTTGGACTAACTTGGGGAGCACTGCGGCAAGGAACGTCGACACACGAGTAAATTGGCTGGCAGTTCCAACTTCGATAAATTTGCCCGACCAATTCCCTTTTTCAGATATTCCGGCAGCATTGGAAAATAGACAGTCAGAAATTGGGAGAAACATGAGCGCCTACGCTAACCTCACGATTCCTGCACATTTCTTCGACGAGGCACGGAAGAAGAGGGTTCGAATATATGTTTGGGGCTGGGCGACTTATAACGATGTGTTTAAGGGCACGCAAAAACACCTCAGCGAATTCTGCGACGAGTTGTCTGATGTAAAAATAACCCAAGAGGACGCGGCTTCGCCCTCAGCTGAGTTCAACTGGAAGCTTCAGTTGTGCAAGACGCACAACTGCTACGAAGGCGACTGCTCGGATTTCAGAAGAAGAGTCTGGAAGGGTGGCCCGGGTCCCGCGAAGTGAGTCCGCCCACTGAACATGGGTGTCGGTTGCCCCCGGTCCCTCGCACTGGTGGCTGGCGGCCCACATCTGCCCTCTTTCGCAAGCACGAACCACAGGTGCCACACATCTCCCACTTTTGGAAATGTAGGAAACCACAGACCCCGCCCCGTCACCCTACTCCCTGTTCCCTAGTCCCTGTTCCCTCGTCCAGTCCCCGCCCCTCGGTACCTTCGTGTTACTGGACACCACATTTGGTTGTATTGAGCTCCTTGGCGAATTCGCCCATTCTTGTCCGTGCAGCGGGTCCGTGCAGCGGTTCCCCCGCGGCACAAGTCATTGGGACTCATTGCAAAGAACCTGAGGGAGAAGAAGATGAAGGAAACCATCGAGGTCGGCGATCTGGTCAAAGTCTCATGCAAGGATGGGCTATGGACGATCGTTGCAGCTCGCGTCCGCAACCTTGAGCCAAAATATCGGGTCCAGCTTGGTGAGGACGCAGCAACCGCGCAGTGGTTTCAAAGCGATGCCGTAGTGCTCATGCAAAAGAACCACAAGCCTGGAAGCAGCACCAGCTCCTCGTGGCTCGGCGGCATCCCGCAATACAGCGGGCGCTGAAGCCGGTCGCCCCATCCTCTCCCGGTGCTCCGCGAAGGCCGCTCACGCGATACACTGCATCCATTCGTCTGCCACAGGCAGACTTCAAGGGATCTCAGTGGACACAAAATTTTCCGCCGGGGATCGAGTCAGAGTTGCCGAAGTCTTCCTCTGGGCCAAAGGAGCCGCCGGCGCCATCGCGCCCCCGCCGCCCGAGGTCGTCGACAAGAGCGGCCCATGGGACGACAACCTTACCTTCATGGAAGTCAGCGCGCTGGGAACAAATCGTGTCTATTGGGTCTGGTTCGATCAGCGCCAATACGACGCAGACGGAAACGGCCCGTTCATCGGCGGATGCGTCTGGGAAGGCGCGCTAACGCGCATCGCCTCCGCACCCTAGCCGCATAGCTCCTGTCCCGGCAATTGAACCCTCCCACCGAATTTGGGTGCCCCGGGGCTCGGCCCTGAGACCTGGCAAACCACCGTACTCGCCCGCCCATTCCGCGCCAATGTCACCTTTGGCCGTGCGCCCTGTATGATGGAGGGCAACACCACCTGGGGCGGTATACAGTCGGCAACGTTGTTGATTGCACGAGCGCTCTCTCAATCACTGGAATCGCGCACGCAGCGGTTCCCGTACCCGGAAAGGTCGGACAGGGATGAGCGTTCACTTGGTGAACCCCAGCGACAATTCATTTGGCACTGCTGTGATTACCCCCCGGTGGCTCTTTGTGCTTGCCGCCGCCACGCCACCCACGGCCGGCGAACCCATCCTCATTGACGAATCCCTTGAGCAGATTGTGCCCGAGTCGATCAAGCCCGGAGACATCGTCGGCATCAGCGTCCACACCGGCAACGCCCTGCGCGGTTACCAGGTGGGCCGGATGGCGCGCAGCCGCGGCGCATGGGTCGTCTACGGCGGCATTCACGCCACCCTTTTTCCTGAGGAAGCCCTCGAGCGCGGCCAGGCCCACGCCGTCGTCAAGGGCGATGGCGACGTCGCATGGGGCAAGGTGGTCACCGATTGCCTGGCCGGAAAGCCGGAGCAGGTCTACGAGGGAGGACGCATTGAAGGCAACCAGTTCCTGGCCGCGCGCTGGGACCTGATGGACGCAAGCAAATACATGTGGGCCTCCGTGCAAACCGTCCGCGGATGCCCCAAGCACTGCTCCTTTTGCAGCGTCTGGCGGACGGACGGACAAAAGCCCCGCCAGCGCAATCACCACACCGTCATCGACGAAATCGTTAACCTGCGCCGCCTCGGCTTCCGCTTCATCGCCCTGGCCGACGACAATTTTTATCCTGTCACGCTCACGGATCTGCGCCAGGCCCGCGAGCAGAACAACCTGGCCAAGCTCGAAGAGCTCACCGCCGTCCGCAACGAACGCTTCCAGCTGATGGAGGAGCTGGCCAAGCTGCCCAGGGACATGGTCTTCTTCACTCAAATCACCATGGAGGCCGGCGAGGACGGCGAGTTTCTTGACGCCATGCACAAGGCCAACATCAAAGGCGCGCTCGTGGGCATTGAGGCCGTCACGCCAGAGGGGCTCAAGGCCGTCTTCAAAGACTGGAATTGCTCGGGCGACGAGCTCGCGCGCCGTCTGCAAACCTTCAAGCAGCACGGCGTCCATGTCCTCGGCTCCTTCATCTTCGGCCTGCCAACGGACAAGCCTGCCACCTTCGACGCAACCGTTGAAATGGCCATGAGGGGCGGCGTCACCTTTGCCCAGTTCGTCATGATGACGCCCTTCCCCGGCACCGTGGATTTCATGCGCTGGGAAAAGGAGCAGGCCGTGGCGCCAACCGTCGTCGCCGACGTGCCCATCACCCGCTACTGGCTCATTCCCACCGAAGTGCGCCCCAAAATGTTCACACCCCATCCCACCATGAGCACCGATGAAATTCGCGAGCGCACGCAGAAGGTTTGGGACCGGTTTTATACCCTCGGCGCCATCTGGAAGCGCTCCGCTTGCACGCCCACACTCCGCGCCAGAATCGCCTTCATGTTCCTCTCTAAGCTTTACCGGCAAATGTATGCAGGTACTGGCATCTCCACCGACAGCGCGCGCCGCAAAAAGTCAAAAAAGTGGGCACGCGTGACGGCCCGCCAGTGCAAAAAGCTCTTCCAGGCACGCCCCATGCCGGAGCTGGCCTCGCCCGCCTGGGAGCACGAACTGGGCGGAATCGGCCACGCCGCACTCGCCGCGGGACACTCGGCAAACACCGCAGGACCGCTTGTCGTCCTCTCTGACGAATAGGCCCGCTTCAGCCGCGCTGCGCCCCGCCCACCCGCAACCTTGTCATCCTGAGCGTGACGACTCTGAGCAATGCGAAGAGGCAGAGAGTCGAAGAACCTGCATCTGATGTTTTGTAACAGGGCTCGGCTTCAGCCACGCCGTACCCAAAAACAAAGAAGGCTGCGCATTCCGCGCAGCCCTCTGACAACTGAAAACTGACAACTGTTTGCTCGTTCACCATCCCAGCACATAGGCAAACACCAGCGGCGCCACAATCGACGCGTCGCTCTCGATGATGAACTTCGGCGTCGACTCGCCCAGCTTGCCCCATGTAATCTTTTCGTTCGGCACCGCGCCCGAGTACGATCCGTAGCTCGTCGTCGAGTCGCTGATCTGGCAGAAGTACGCCCACAACGGCACATGGTCCCGCTGCAAATCCTGGTGCAGCATCGGCACCACGCAGATCGGAAAATCCCCCGCAATCCCTCCCGCAATCTGGAAAAATCCCAGCGGCGCGCTTGCCGTCGTCTCCGTGTACCACTCCGCCAGCCGCATCATGTACTCAATGCCCGTGCGCACCGTGTGCACCTTCTTCACGTCGCCGCTGATGCAGTGGCCCGAATACATGTTCCCCAGCGTCGAGTCTTCCCAACCCGGCACAAACATGGGCAGATTCTTCTCCGCCGCCGCCAGCAGCCAACTGTTCTTCGGGTCAATCTGGTAACTCTTCTTGAGTACCCCCGACAGCAGAATCTTGTACATGAACTCATGCGGAAAATACCGCTCGCCTGCGTGGTCGGCGCGCACCCACTCCTGCAGCACCTCGTTCTCAATGCGCCGCATCGCCTCCATCTCCGGAATGCACGTGTCCGTCACCCGGTTCATGTGCCGCGCCAGCAGCCTGGCCTCGTCGGCCGGCGTCAGGTCGCGATAATGCGGCACCCGCTCATAGAAATCGTGCGCCACCAGGTTGAAGACGTCCTCTTCCAGGTTCGCTCCCGTGCACGTGATGGCGTGAATCTTGTCCTGCCGAATCATCTCCGCCAAGGACAGGCCCAGCTCCGCCGTGCTCATCGCGCCGCCAATGGTTACAAACATCTTGCCGCCTTCGGCCAGCAGCTTGTTATAGGCTTTCGCGGCGTCCACCAGCGCCGCCGCGTTGAAGTGCCGGTAGTGGTGATCGATAAATGAAGTAATCGCGCCCATAGTCGTTCGTCCAACTCCCAAAACCTAACCTACCACAGCCCGGTAACCGAAAAATAAACAGCCGCTCCTAGCTTTGCAGCCGCACGGTTGCGCCCTTCCACCGCGCCCTTTTAGACTGCTTGCCGGACGGCCATGCGCTGTTCCGCGCGTCCCATCGCATGCCCTCATCGCAGTTCGCGCCTCCGCATCTGACCTCTCGGAAGGAGCACCACGTGCATCGCCCTCGAAACCTCTCGCTGCTCGCCTTTGCCTTTGCCGCTTCCTGCGGCCTGCTCTTCGCACAATCCCAATCCGCAGAGGACACGATGCAGCCTCCGCCGCCCCGCGCCCAGCAGGTTCACTTGAAGCACGTCCTCGTCATCGGCGAAACCAAAGGCTGGGAGCACGATTCGGTCTCTGATGCCATGGCGGCGATTTACAACATGGGCCGGCGGAGCGGCCTGTGGGACACCACGATGCGCACCGACACCGAGCTGCTGACCAAGAAGCCTCTGGGCCGCAACGCGAAAAATCTCGACTACTTCGACGTGATTGTCTTCGCCAGCACCACCGGCGAGCTCGACATGGACCCAAGCCAGAAGCGCGACATGATGTCCTTCATCCACGATGACGGCAAAGGCTTCGTCGGCATTCACGCCGCGCTCGACACCAACTACACGTGGCCGGCGTACGGCGAAATGATTGGCGGTTGGTTCGACCAGCATCCCTGGATGACGTTCATGGCGCCCATCGTCAATGAACAGCCCAACTTCCCCGCTGTCCGCCACTTTCCCAAGGAGTTCGTCAAGTACGACGAGATCTATCAGCCCAAGGACTGGTCGCGCGGCAAGGTAAACGTGCTGCTCAGCCTCGATCCGCGCCGGCTCGACTACACGAACAACCCGCGCATTCACCGCACCGACCACGACTTCGCCGTCGCCTGGTGCAAGATGTACGGCAAGGGCCGCGTCTTCTACTCCACGCTCGGGCACACGCCGGAGTCCTGGCAGGACCCCGACATTCGCACTATGTACTTCGAAGCCATCAAGTGGGCGCTGCGGCTCACTGACGGCTCGATGACAAGCCATCCGCGCCCGCCGCTGCCGCCGCTCAATCCGTAATCACGTGCTCGCCGCTCAAACCCGCCAGTTGTCCGCGCGCCAGTTCTTGATGCGTTCCTTGATCTGTTTGCGCGTAAGGTTATGATCGAGCGCCTGCTTGGCCAGCTCCACCACTTCATCATCACCGGCGAATCGCAGGCCGATGAGTTGGTCTTCAGTGAGCCGGTAAATTTGCGCGCGCCAATCGGCCGGCGCCAGCGACTGCAGCCGCAGCCGCTCCTCCAGTCGGATTACGCGGTCCTGCACCTTCAGGGGGTACTGGCGCATCCGCAGCAAGGCCACGAACGCCACGACAGACAGCACCACAAACCATCCGGAGCCGATGGCCGGGTGCCGCACCACGTGCGCAATGGCGTACACCAGATTGCCCGCCAAGGTGAACACCAGCACAAAGTGGAATGCAGGGTCGAAGCGCGCATGGTTCTTCAGATTCTGTGCTTTATTGCTCATGTGTATCCATCATTTCCTTCAGACCGGGATCAGATGGAGCACTCACTGCGGGAACAGCCGGAAGCTCCAGGCTGGGCTCCGCGAAATCGTCCATCCCAACGGGTAGGGTCTGCGCGTCCACGTTGACAGAATTCTCCCGGGCCGATGCGGGCGTTGTCAATTCCGCCAGGTCTTCGGGTCCCAGCATCTGTGGATGTTTGGGAATTAGATGGTGGCGGCCGCGCACCATGTAATCCACCAAGAGACCGCCCTCCAGGTAGGGATTCACAATCACGATGGGGATCGCATAGCCCGTTGTCACCAGCGACTCCGCAATGTCCTTGTTGCCCCGGCTCCGGCGACGATTGCCCGGGATCTGCGGAACTTCATACACGCGCAGGCCGGCCTCCGGATGCTTTTTCGCATAGCGCACCAGCTTGTAGGTAATCTGCTTCGGCGTGGTCATGCCCGCATCCGGAAAGATGCTTCGCCCAAAGGTCTGCGGAAAGTACTCGCTCAGAACTTTGCGTGCAAAGTCCGAGCAGTTGTTGAAGAGCAGATGAAAGTGCGAGTGATTCCGGCCGGCATTCATCCGTTCGATAAACGCATCGTCCTGCGCTTTCGTGGTTTGAAACATGAAGGCATAGATGCGCCTCTGATAAGAAACTCCCACCAGCTCTGACCAGCCGCCGTGGAAGAAATTTCCGCGCGAGATATCTTCGCCCAGGCTCAGCAAATGCTCTTCATGATAGCGGCCGCGCAGCCGCCTCACCTGTGCGCGGGTCGCGTGCAGGGGAACCTCAGAGAGGTTATCGACAGAGTAGAGATAGGGGACGAGCGGAATGGCCACCCAGTCGTAGCCACCCATGCCCTGGTAGCGTGAAATCACTGCTCCAAGCTCGCCCGGCCGGCAGTGCCGCAGTTTCACCGGAGTTTCTGCGCACACGTGCTCAAAGTAAATTGCCGTGTGGCCAGTGGGATTCAGCGCGCCAAAAATGCCGTAGGGTTGCTCCATCAGCAGGGCGGCCTGCGCGTGGGAACGCGGGCAAAGGATCGACATCAGCGCCATGGCCGCGAGAGCGAATGCAGTTTTGCGTGGGGTGCGCAGAGAAGGCATTGGTTCTCCTTGGTCGAGTTGTCGTTCGGTCCGTTCGAGGTTGGCCGCGATGCAGTGAAGCGTGGACCGTGCCCGACGGTTTTCTGCGCGCGGAAGATTGCCCCTCTTTGCAATCCGTGCGCGGGTACATCCCATCAGTCCTTGGCAAAGAGGACCTATCTTGATTTTGACCCAACCTACGGGAAAAGGTTGCCCCACGCCTTGCGCGAAGCCAGAAGTTGCTTCCAGTTGTGGCCGGAATCGCCGGCGAGCGGACTCGGCAGGCTGACGCGATAGCGCCCCGTCTGCTACCGTTTCCTTTCTGTGCCGCGGCGCCTCCGGTGCGACCGCTGTGCAGTTTCCACACTTCCAAATTGTGAGGGCCATGTGAAGTTTCGCTGTCTTCTTTCGCTCGCCGCCTTGTCCGCCGCGCCGCTCTGCGCACGGGCCGCCGCAGCTCAGGTCACTCTGCCCGCAATCCTGTCAAACCACATGGTTGTGCAGCGCGGTCTGCCGGTCCATCTTTGGGGTATGGCCGCGCCCTCTCAGCAGGTCCAGGTCAGCTTTCGCGGAGAGACAGAATCCGCCACCGCCAACCGCCTTGGCCAGTGGAGCATTTACCTCAAGCCAGGCGCGGCCGGCGGCCCGTTTGAGATGACCGTAGAGGGCAAGGCCGGCCCGGACGCGAGCGAAAATACTATCCACCTCGTCGACATTCTCGTCGGCGACGTGTGGCTCGCTTCCGGCCAGTCCAACATGGAGTTCGAGATGCGGAAGGCGGCCACCGCGCCCGAAGACTTGCCCAAGGCCACGATTCCCGATCTGCGCCTGCTCATGGTCGACAAGAAACCCGCCACCTTTGCGCAGACCGACATTGAAACGCCGGGCTGGCAGGCCTCCAGTCCGACAACCGCGCGGAATTTCTCCGCCGTTGCGTGGTATTTCGCGCGCGAAATCCGTGCGCGTGAGCATGTGCCGGTGGGCATCATCGACTCCACATGGGGCGGCACCATCGTCGAATCCTGGGTGCGCCTCACAGCCCTCGGCCAGGACGCCTCGCTCGCGCCGCTCTTCGTCTCTCGCGGCGAAATGACCGACCATGAAGCGACGGGCCGGCTCGAAGAAAAAGACGAGCAGAAGCAGATTGCCGCGGCCAGGGCTGCCGGCAAGCCCATCCCGCAGTTCCCGTGGCATCCGCCGCTCGACACCTGGGCGCCCGGCCTTCTGTGGAACGGTATGATCGCGCCGCTCACGCCGTTTCCCATCCGCGGCGTCCTCTGGTATCAGGGCGAGAGCAACAGCGCAGTGGCGCGCGCTCCGCTCTATAGTCGCATCTTTCGTGACCTGATTGAAGATTGGCGGCGCGAGTGGGGCATCGGCAATTTTCCTTTTCTCTACGTGCAAATCTCGAACTTCAAATCCACGCCGCTCGAGGACTGGGCTGTCTTGCGAGAAGAGCAGTTCAAGACGCTCGAGGTTGCAAACACCGCAATGACCGTCACCATCGACATCGGCAACCCGGACGACGTGCACCCGACCGATAAAGTGGACGTCGGGCATCGATTGGCGCTGGCCGCGCGCGCGCTCAGCTACAGCGAGCAGGTCGTCTACTCCGGCCCGCTCTTTCTTGAGGCCGCGCCGGAAGACGGTTCAATTCGCGCTTGGTTCGACAATGCGGATGGGCTCATGGCCAAAGGCGGAACTGTGACTGGCTTTGAGGTGGCAGGTGCTGACAGGAAATTCGTTCCCGCCTCGGCGCGTATTCAAGGCACCACGGTGGTGGCCTCCAGCCCGCAGGTTCCGCAGCCGCTTTTCGTGCGCTACGGCTGGGCCAACAGCCCGCAGTGCAACCTTTTCAACGCAAGCGGCCTGCCTGCCTCGCCGTTCACTTCGCTGCCCTACTGAACGCTTGGCGGCGTGCGGCGCCCGGCTTCAGGTGTACTGGTCTCATATCAGACGAACTGCGCTAGGCAATGGTTTCAAAGCGCTCCGCGGGATAGCCGCAGACCGGGCAGTTGCTTTCCACCTTCTGTTCGGCGGTGAAGGCGCACATCGGACACACATGGAAATCGCGCGCGGTAAAGATCCAGGAGCCGGCCTCAGCGGATTCGATCTGCGCAATGGCGCCGGTGTATAGCTCAACGTGAGCCTTCTCGGCCTCCATGGCCAGCGTAAAAGCGCGGCTCGCCAGCGCATTGATTCCCGCAAACGCGTCCTCGGCGAACTTGGGATAGAGGACTTCTATCTCGTGCTTTTCACCCTTGAGGGCCTCTTTCAGATTTTCGAGCGTGCCGGCCGCTCGCGCCGGAGCCAAATTCGCCCTGGCCTCGCCGCCGCTCTGGCGCAGGGCGCGCGCCTGGTTGCTGGCGTGGATCTGCTCGGCGCGTGCCGCGGCGCGAAACAGGCTGCCCACGCCGAAAAACGATTCTTCGTCAGCCTTGGCCGCAAAGGCCTTGTAGCGGGCGTGCGCATTCATTTCGTTCTCATACGCGGCCAGCAGATTTCTGGTCGTGCGCTCGTCTTCCCCGCCAAAAGCCATCGTTGTCACTCGCTCCGCTCCCGGCCGCCGTGTTCACAGTGCGCACGGCTCGGGCGTCCATCGGTGGTCCATCTCACAGAAGTCCTGCAATGAATCCGGCAACTCGTGGTCCAGTTCAATCCAGAGAGAAGGTAATGCAAGAGAAGGGACTGCAGGGAATGCCTTCAGCCGGCCTCGTTCGGGGAAGAACCGGCGCGTCCGTAGCGCACCACTTCCACCGCCGAGGTGGCCACCACTCCCTCTTCAACAGTGCGGTCAAGAAAGGGGAAGAGCCCGCCAATCTGCTCCTCCGTGCCGATTATACTCACTTGAATAGGCGCATCCTTTGAGAAATTCCAGTGGCCTCTGCGGCGAATGCGGCTTCCGGAACCATATCCCTCAATGCCCCGAAAAACAACCACCTCCGGAATTCCCAGTTCCACGCACTTCTCCACAATGGCCTCATGCAGCGGCCTACCCTGCCATCGGTCATCCTCGCCAAAGTGGATGCGCACCATGCGCGCGCGGAAGGTCTCTTTCACGGCTTCACCTCCGGCAAGACTTCTTCGGCAGGTTCCTTGGACGCTGCCCCAGCGCGATAGGCATATTTGATGATGTCCACGTCGGAAAAGACAACCAGGCCCTCCGGAACCATTTTGTCGATAAGCGGCAGCAGCGCGCGCAGCTTCTCCGCGGTATCAATCGCCGAGAGCATGACCGAACAGTGGTTTGAGGAGAAGTGCGATTTTTCCTTGTGCACGCGGCGATGCGCGCCGTAGCCGAGAATGCCGCGATAGACCGTGACGCCGGCAATGTCGTTGGCCCTCATGGCTTCCACCAGCGCCTTGTAGAGCGGTTTGTCCTGCCAGCGGTCCTCCTCGCTCAGGTGGATGCGCATCATCTGGGCTTTGCCCTCGATCTTCAGGTGCTCAGAGGTCGGCGCGGGCTCGGGCCGTGATACCTGCGCGGGCTTGGCGACCATCACCTCCTGCAACTCGATGAGCCCGGTGCCGCACAACTCCTCCAGTTTGTCCAGCAGCGCATCCACCTTCTCCCGGCTCTCGATGAACTCGATTTTCAGCGGAAGATGGTCTGAGACCTCGAGCAAATGCGCGGCATGCATGTGGTGGTCCGCGCCAAAGCCGGCAATGCCCTTCAGCACTGTGGCTCCGGCCACACCGCGATAGAAAAGGAAATCCAGAATGCTGGTGTAGACCGGCACTCCGTGGTGCGTTGCGCCTTCGCTCAGGTAGACGGTCACCTTCACGGCTTTTCCGGGCGTCAGCATCGCACCCTCCCGCGGGCCAACTGAGGATTCTACGGCAACCGTGGGCTCGCGTCGAGGCTGTTTGCCCGGAGTGTCGCCCCTCGCGCCGCCGGACGCGCTTCCGGATGCGTTGTCGGGCGCGCTCATGGCATCACCTCCGCCAGCACAATGCCGAGCCAGATGGCAACAAGACCCAGAAGCAGGCTGCCGATGGCGTACAGAGCGGCCATCGCAAAGGCCCCTGAACGCATGCTCGTGAACGTCTCCCACTCATAGGTCGAGAAGGTCGAGTACGCGCCCACAAACCCAATCGGAATCAGATAGCGCCACGCTGGACTCAGCTCCACGCGGCGGCCAAGATAGGTCAGCGAGAAGCCGATGATGACACAGGCGGTCAGGTTGATGACGAAGGTGCCATAGGGGAAGCGCGTCCCCATCCGGCTGCCAATGGCCGAGCCAACCCAGTAGCGGGCCAGCGCGCCAAGCGCGCCTCCGAGGGCGATGAGCAGAGTCTTCTGCAAGCCAGTCCTCCGGGTGCAAAGGCGCGGAATGCGCACGGGCTTGATGCCCGTAGCCAAACCGGCCTGGATGTGCAGGGATCGCGCCGGGCGTGACTCCACGACAGAACCGCCTGCCAGGAGTCATCAGCCGTCCGCGCAACAAAAGAGGACAGCAATTCAAGGGGAACTCCATCCCCTTGGAGTTGATTAGAGCGTGGTCGGCGACAAAAGTCAACGGCGGCGCGGCTGCGAAAACGTACCTTGGAAAGAGACAGCGGGCGCATGGGAATGTTTACAATTCAGAGCGCCACGCGGAAGGCTTCTGCGCGGGACGCGGGACAACGGGAGGCAACCCATGGAGCGCAGAGAGTGGCTGAAGATGGCGGGAGTGGGCGTGGCGGCGGCGGTCACGCCGGGGGGCGCGCAGGCAATGAGCGCGATGAACGCACGGCACGGCGCGGCAGACGGGCCCAGGCGGTGGGTCTTTGACGTGCGTGCCTTCGGCGCGAAAGGCGACGGAACCACACTCGACACGAACGCCATCAACGCGGCGCTCTCAGCGGCGGCCAAGGCGGGCGGCGGAACGGTCGTGTTCCCAGCGGGTATGTATCTGAGCTACTCCATACCCCTGAAGAGCAAAGTGGGGCTCTACCTGGACCAGGGCGCGGTGATTGTGGGCGCGAGCACGCCGCACGACGGAATGGCGACCGGCGGCTATGACCGCGCCGAGCCGCAGGGACCGTGGGAGCCCTACCAGGATTACGGGCACAACCACTGGCACAACTCCCTGCTGTGGGGCGAGGGGCTGGGAGACGTTTCCATCACCGGGCCGGGAATGATCTGGGGCAAGGGGCTCTCGCGCGGATGGGACAAGGAGCTCGCGCGGCCGGACAGCCGCAAACCGGGCGTGGGCAACAAGACGATTGCGCTGAAGAACTGCCACAACGTGCTGTTCAGAGACTTCAAGATTCTTGAGGGCGGGTGGTTCGGAATTCTGGCCACGGGCGTGGACAACCTGACCATTGACAATCTGCTCATCGACACCATTCGCGACGGCATGGACATCGACTGCTGCCGGAACGTGCGCGTGACCAACTGCACAGTGAACTCGCCCTACGACGACGCAATCTGCCTGAAGAGCTCCTATGCGCTGGGCTATGCGCGGGCAACGGAGAACGTGACGATTTCGAACTGCTACGTTACGGGCGCCTACGTGGTGGGGTCGGTGGTGGACGGAACCTGGCAGAAGCTGGACCATGATGCGGGCCACTTTGCAACCGGCCGCATCAAGCTGGGGACCGAGTCGAACGGCGGATTCAAGAACATTGCAATCTCCAATTGCGTGTTTGAAAACTGCCAGGGCTTCGCGCTGGAGAGCGAAGATGGCGCGCGCATGGAAGACGTGACGGTGACGGGCATCACAATGCGCGGGATTGCGTCGGCTCCGCTGTTTTTGCGGCTGGGCGTGCGGATGCGCGGACCGAAAACGCTGCAGCCGGGCGTGATTCGGCGGGTGATTCTGAGCAACATCACCAGTTCGGGCGCGTCCATGCTGCCATCCATTTTGAGCGGCGTCCCTGGGCATTCGATCGAAGATGTAAAAATCAGCGATGTGTTCTTGCAACAGGTGGGCGGCGGAGATGCGGCGAGGTCGGCGCTGGAACCCGAGGAAAAGTCCGACGGGTATCCGGAACCGACGATGTTCGGCGCGCTGCCGGCCACGGGGCTGTTTGCGCGTCACGTGCGGAACCTGGAGGTGACCAACGTGACAGTGGAGACACTGAGCAAGGATGCGCGGCCGGCCTTCTGGCTGCGGGATGTCGAGGGCGCGGACTTCTTCCGAGTGCGGGTGCCGAAGGGCGCGCCGGCCTTTGCGCTGAAGGATGTGACGGGCTTCAGGAGCTTCGGCAGCCGGGACGCCAAGGATGTGCCGCTGGGTGATGTGGCGGAGCAGAACATTTCGCCGAATCGTTAGATCGCCCGAGAGCACTCTTCAACAGGGATGGGAACCTGCTCCACGATTTCAAGGCCGAAACCCTCAAGCGCAGGAATGTGCATGGGAGTGTTGGAAAGCAGGCGGATGCGCTGAATGCCAAGGTCGGATAGGATTTGGCCGCCAAGGCCGATGGCGCGCAGGATACGCCCGTTGCGTGCCTGGGAGCCCTCCCGGGTGCGGAGTTCGCGGTGGAGCATGAGGTGGGCGGCAGGATTGGGAAGATGCGCGGGAACGGCGACGCCGGAGGGAGCGAAGACTGCATCGGCCAAGGGTTGATGATCGATTTCAAAGCCGCGCGATGTGTTGTGGAGATAGAGAATTGCGCCGCAGCCCTCTTCGGCAATCATGCGCATCGACTGTTCGAGAATTTCGCGGCAGCGGCAATCGGCGGAGAAGACGTCGCCGGCGGTGCAGCGCGTATGGACGCGGACGAGCACGGGGTCGGCGCAGGGCAGGCTCGCGGATGCGCCGGAGGCCGAGACCGATCCCGTGATCGAGGAGCCGTCATCAACTGCGGGAGACGTGGGGCCAAGGTCGCCACGGACAAGGGCAAGATGGCTCTCGCCGCCATTGACCTCGCTTTCGTAGGCAATCATGCGGAATTCGCCGTAGCGCGTCTGGATGCGGGTTTCGCCGGCGCGAACGATGTAACGTTCATTGCGCAGGCGGTATCGGATGAGCTCAGCGACAGTCAGAATGCGCAGCCCGTGCTCACGGCAGAATGGGATGAGGTCGGGGACGCGGGCCATTTCGCCGTCGTCGCGCATGATTTCGCAGATGACGCCTGCGGGGTTCAGGCCGGCCATGCGCGCCAGATCAACTGAAGCCTCCGTTTGCCCGGCGCGAACCAGGACGCCACCACGGCGGGCGCGGAGAGGAAAAATGTGGCCGGGACGGGCCAGGTCGCTCCAGGTTGTGCCGGCCGCGATGGCCGTGCGGATGGTGTGCGCGCGGTCGGCGGCGGAGATGCCGGTGGTCACGCCTTCGCGGGCCTCAATCGTCTCAGTAAACGCGGTGCCGAAACGCGAGGAATTCTGCTGGGTCATGGGAAAGAGGCGAAGGTGGTCGGCGCGTTCCTCAGTGAGCGTCAGGCAAATGAGTCCGCGACCGTTGCGGGCCATGAAGTTGATGGCCTCGGGGGTAACGTGCTCGGCGGCAAGAGTCAGGTCGCCTTCGTTCTCACGGTCCTCATCATCGACGACCACAAGCATGCGCCCGGCGCGGACTTCGGCCAGGGCGCTGGGAACGTCGATAAAGGGTGGCTCGAAAAAACGCGCGGAATCGGTCATGGCGACGGTCCTATTTTCGCTGAAGAGGCCCTGAACAGCAAAAGCGCCGCGGAAAGCGGCGCCTTTGCAAAGCGGGGGAACTGTTTCGCTACAACGTGGATTCAATTTCAAATCCCCAGGCCTCCAAAAGCGCCTCAGGGATATATTTTGAATTCTTGTTGCGGCGGGCCCATTCCCGGAGCCGGGTGGAACGGATGTACTGGTCCGGGGTAAGCTTAAACTCCTTTACGATTTGCTCAAAAGAAGTCACGGTGGGCACAACGGGGCCAATCGGCTCCGGCTTGCCCCAGTTCGGATTTCCACGACGCTTTGCCATTGGTGTGTAGTCCTTCGGAAGGTGGTTTCTTTCGGATGCGACCTCGGGTACAGATGAGGGGGTCTGCAAAGGGTTCCCAAGGTACCGCAACATTTCTATTTTAAGGAGATTTTCTTCAAAAATCAATAGGGTGGGAGGAAGGATGGCGGGCGGCTTAAGGGCCTCGAACGGTTCATGAAATCAACGTATGTAATAGTATTACCGCCAGTTAGGACGTATCTTCGCCAGACATTCGCTTCCGTCGCAGTCCGAAAAAATACCCCTCAATGGAAAAAATTACAGCCTTTAGGACAGGATACTCTTATGACAACAAAATGGCAGTCAGCCGTTTTGGAGCTTTTGACCGTCCTGGCCGCGGATTTTCGCCTGCCAGGCCGTGGAGTGTGGGTGAGCCGGGCAGCGCCAGCTGGCTCGACTTCGATGCGCGGCTGCAAGGGGCAGCTGGGCCGCCTGCAAGGGCAATCCATCCAGATTGAAGGCGGCCTGGCTGGTGGTGGACGTGGACGGCATGCCGTGCTTGCGATAAGGGACGCGGGAATTCCGGGGAGTAACGCGCATGAGGAAGACGGCGGATGTGCTGGGCGAAGTGGGAATTCCGGAGCCGGTGAAAGAGCTGGCGGCCAAGCGCTGGGACGCGATTCTGGTGGGCGCGGGCCACAACGGCCTTGCCTGCGCGGCGTATCTGGCCAAGGCCGGGCTCAAGGTGCTGGTGCTGGAGAGCCGCAAGCGCGTGGGCGGCGCGTGCACGATTGAGGAGCCGTTCCCCGGTGTGCGCATGTCGCCGTGCGCGTACCTGGCGGGTCTGCTGCATCCGCGGGTGGTGGAAGAATTAGAACTGCCGCGGCGCGGCTATGCCTGGACACCGGCGGTGAATGGGCTGTTTGTTCCCTTCCTGGATGGCACCAGCATCCAGCTTTGGGACGACGATGCGCGCTGCCTGGAAGAGGTGCGGAGGCTTGCTCCGCGGGACGTGGAAGGGTTCGCGGCGATGTGCGACGTAGTGCGCAGGCTGCGCGACGCGTTAAGGCCGGAGGGCGACAGCGATCTGTGGATGTGCGATGCGCCGGCGCGTGAGGAGATTGAGGAGCGAATTGGCGCGGACGACGAGGCGCGGGCGCTCCTGTTCGACTGGTCCATGGCCGAATTTGTGGAGCGCTATGTGAAGGACGAGCGGTTACAGGAAGCGTACCTGGGCCAGGGCGTGATTGGGACGAATGCGAGCCCCTTCGACAAGGGCACGGCGTCCATCCGGTTTCATCATGCGTCTGGCCGGCTGGGCGGAATGCCGGGGATGTGGGGCTACGTGCGCGGCGGGATGGGCATGGTGTCGTTCTATTTTTGCGATGCGGCGCGCGAGGCCGGAGCCGTGGTAGCGGCCGGCGTGGCGGTGGCCCGGATTATTCCCGGCGAGGGCGTGGAACTGGAAGGCGGAGAGCGAATCTTCGCACCGGTGGTGGTGGCGAATGCGGATCCGCGGCGGACATTGGGGATGCTGGGTGCGACGGCGGACACTGCATGGAAGGTGCGCGTGGAGCGTGTGCCGATGGAGGGCTGCACGGTAAAGCTGAATGTGCATCTGCGCGAGCTGCCCAACTTCAAAGCGCGGCCGGGGACGAATGAGCCGCACCATTATGGGCAGATCAATGCACCTCTTACGAAAGCGGAGTGGAAGGCGGGATTTGCGGCGGCAAAGCGTGGCGAACTGCCTGAGCACCTGTGGTGCGAGCTCTACTTCCAGAGCGTGCATGACGAGACGGCCGCGCCGAAGGGCACGCACACAATGAGCATCTTCGCGCAGTACGTGCCGTACAAGTTTGCGCGGGGAACGTGGGACGAGCGGCGCGCGGAAGTGAAACGGCTGGCAATCGCTTCCCTTGCCCGCTTCTGCTCGAACATGGAGAACGCAGTGATTGACGCGCAAGTGCTGGGTCCGCCGGATATCGAAGAAAAGGTGGGATTGACGGGTGGACACATCTTTCAGGGCGAGTGCCTCCCTCCCTACATGTGGAGCGAGCGGCTGACAGCGCGGACGCCGATGCAGGGCGTGTATCTGTGCGGCGCGTGCACGCATCCGGGCGGAAGCGTGATCGGCATCAATGGGCGCAACGCGGCGATGGCAGTGCTGAAGGACCTGGGCAAGATTTAGCTTTGGGCCGCGGAGACCGTCTGCTATTCTCCGCCGTACATGCCCGGCGCGCCAACACTGAAACGGGGAATCCGCTTTCGCGACCTTGCGTTGTTCTACGTGGTCAGCACGCTGAGCGTCCGCTGGACGGCGACGGCGGCGGCGGCGGGGCCGAGCATCCTGGTGGTGTGGGTGGCGGCGTTAACTTGTTTTTTTGTGCCGCTGGCGGGGAGCGTGATGGAGCTTTCGTCACGCCATCCCGACGAAGGCGGCATCTACGTGTGGACGCGTGAGGCCTTCGGCGACTTTTCAGGGTTCATCACCGCATGGACATACTGGATGAGCAATCTTCCGTTCTTTCCAAGCGTTCTCTACTTTGGTGCTGCTTCAGCTTTGCTTGCGTTTGGCGACAGCGGCCATGCGCTGGCGGACAGTCCTCTCTACTTTGTGACGTTCGCGGTGTTTTGGCTCGCGGCCATCACACTGCTGAACATCATCGGCATAAATTCGGGCAAATGGCTGAACAATATCAGCGCCCTCGGCAGCCTGCTGCCGCTCGTCGTGCTCATTGCGATGGCCGTCGTATCGTACTTGCGTTTTGGGCCGGTGACACACATGACGTCCGCCAGCATGGCCCCACACTGGTCACTGAAAAACGCGGTTTTCTGGTCCACAGTGTTTCTGGCCTTCGCCGGAGTGGAGGCGGGCTCGGCCATGGGCGACGAAATCGAGAATCCGCGGCGCACGATTCCGTGGGCGATTCTGGTGGGCGGCAGCATATTGACCGTGGGCTACATTGCCGGGACGGCGGCGGTGCTTGTGGCGCTGCCAAGCTCGGCAGTGAGCGGACCGGATGGGTTTGTAGCGGGAATTCGCGCGCTGAGCACGCGGCTGGGTGTGGGGTGGCTGCTGGCTCCGGTTGCGTTGCTTGTCGGCCTGAATGCAGTAGGTGGAGCGGCGGCATTTTTGTCTTCAACGTCGCGTCTTCCGTTTGTGGCGGGCATCGACAACTACCTGCCCCCGGCGTTTGGGCGAATTCACTCGCGGTTTCGCACACCGTGGGTGGCCATTGCAGTGTATGGCGCTGCGGGTGTATTGATGGCGCTGCTGGGCCAGGCGGGAACGAGCGTGCGCGGCGCGTATGACGTGCTGGTAAGCCTGACCATCGTTTCGTATTTTCTGCCTTACCTGATGCTTTTTGCGGCGATGATTCGGCTGCAGAAACGTCCAGTGGGGCCTGAGGTGCGACGCGTGCCCGGCGGCAAGCCAGTGGCGATTGTGCTGGGGTTGATCGGGCTGGCCAGCACGTCGGTGACGATTGTGCTGTCGCTGATTCCGGGCGGGGACGAAACAAACAAGGCACTGGCGGTGGCCAAAGTGCTGGGAGGAACGGCTGTGCTGGTGGGCACAGGCGTACTCGTGTTTGCCTTGGAGAAACACCGGGCGCGGCGGCGTGCGCAGGCTAACACCTAGACCAGGACTTCGCGGCCGGCGACAAAGACTCGCGGGCGCGCGGGTGCGGCGATGAAGTAGGCAATCTCGCGATAATCCGTGAATTCGTGGATGAGGAAGTCGGCCTGCTTGCCGGGTTCGAGCGAGCCGATCTGCGCGCCTAGGCCGAGACTGTGCGCGGCATTTAGAGTTGCGGCGGTGAGAGCTTCCGCGGGCGAAAGGCCCATGTGCAGGCAGGCGAGCGAAAGAATGAATGGCATGGAGGCGATGGGCGAAGAGCCGGGATTGAAGTCCGTGGCAAGAACGATAGCGAGACCGGCGTCAATCATTTTGCGGGCGGGCGGGTGTTGCGTGCGCGCGAGGGCAAAGACCGAGCCGGGAAGCAGCACAGGCTGCGTTCCGGCCGTCCAGAGATGGTGTATATCTTCGTCTTCAATGGCCTCCAGATGATCGGCGGTTGTGGCTCCAAGAACCGAGGCCATGACTGCGCCCGTGCCGGAGCGAAACTGCTCGGCGTGGATGCGCAGGCCGAGACCGTTGCGGACGGCGGCAAGAAAGACTGTGTGGACTTCATCAACGGTGAAGGCGTGGTCATCACAGAAGGCGTCGCAGAAAAGGGCAAGTTTGGCCGAAGCAACTTCAGGAATCAGCTCTTCAGTAATCCAGCGGACGTACTCGGCGCGACGGGAAGCGAACTCCGGAGGCACGGTGTGCGCGGCGAGCAGGGTGGGCACAATACGCATGGGCCCTTCCGCGCCGAGGCGGGCGAGGACGCGGAGCATGCGGAGTTCCGTGTCGCGGTTGAGGCCATAGCCGGATTTGGCTTCCGCGGTGGTGGTGCCGGAGCGGAGCATCCAGTTGCGATGCCGGCGGGATGCGGCGAGAAGCTCGTCTTCCGTGGCGGCGCGGGTGAGCGCGACGGTGTGAAGAATTCCGCCGCCGGACGCTGCGATTTCCTGATAAGTAGTGCCGGCAATGCGCTGTTCGAATTCGTCGGCGCGGTTGCCGGCGAAGACCATGTGGGTGTGTGCGTCCACAAAGCCGGGCGTAACGCAGCGGCCTTCGGCGTCAATTTGCACTGCGTGCGGCGGGATCTGCGGCTTGAGTTCGGCGTAGGGCCCGGCGGCAAGGAGGCAGCCGTCTTCAACGATCATTGCAGCGTTGGCCACAATGCCGAGCTCGGCGAGTTCCCTGCCCACGCGTGGGCGCGTCGAGCCGGCGAGGGTGACGAGCTGGCCGATGTTGAGGATGGCAGTGGTCATGGTTTGCGACGCGGAATTTGCGGCCAGCGCCGCGGGCCTGTTGCGACTATCTCGTGCGATCCTTCTTTCGCTTTGAGGCTATGGCAAGGCCGATGAGCCCGCCGAAGACAATGACGGTAAGAATCACGGTCAAGGTCAGCATTCGTTATGCGTCCTCCATTGGGATGCGGATACCGCGTTCGCGCGCGGTTTGGCGGGCGAGCGAGTAGCCTGCGTCGGCGTGGCGGGCGACGCCGATTCCGGGATCATTGTTGAGCACGCGGTCGATTTTCTTCGCGGCGAGGTCAGTGCCGTCAGCAACGGTGACCTGGCCGGCGTGGAGCGAGTAACCCATGCCCACACCGCCGCCATGGTGGAAGCTGACCCAAGTTGCGCCGGAGGAAGTGTTGAGCAGGGCATTCAGGATGGGCCAGTCGGCCACGGCGTCAGACCCATCGAGCATCTTCTCGGTTTCGCGATAAGGGCTGGCAACGGAGCCCGTGTCGAGATGGTCGCGGCCGATGGCGATGGGAGCCGAGATTTCGCCCTTGCGGACAAGGTCGTTGATGGCGAGGCCCATCTTCGCGCGCTCGCCGTAGCCCAGCCAGCAGATGCGCGCAGGCAGGCCCTGCCATGCGAAGCGGCCGCGGGCGAGATGGAGCCAGCGGGTGAGAATCTCGTTCTCGGGGAAGAGTTCAAGCGCGAGTTGATCGGTGCGGTCAATGTCACGCGGATCGCCGGAGAGCGCAACCCAGCGAAAGGGACCCTGCCCGGTGCAGAAGAGCGGGCGGATGTACTCCGGGACGAAGCCGGGAATGAGAAAGGCATCGGCGCAGCCTGCGTCAAAGGAAAAGCGGCGAAGGTTGTTGCCGTAATCGAATGCGATGGCGCCGGCGCGCTGCAGGGCGAGCATGGCGTTGACGTGGACGACCATGGAGGCGGTGGAACGGCGGACGTATTCTTCGGGATCGCGTTGGCGCAACTCCGCTGCTTCACTCAGAGAATGTCCCTGCGGAACGTAGCCATTGAGTGGATCGTGGGCGCTGGTCTGGTCGGTGACGACGTCAATCTGCACGTCGCGCCGGGCAATTTCAGGAACCACGTCCGCGCAATTGCCAACCAGGCCAACAGAAAGCGCGCGGCCTTCGCGGCGGGCGGATTCGCAAAGTGCCAGGGCTTCGTCGAGGTCCTCGGAGAGCACGTCGCAGTAGCGCGTATCGACGCGGCGCTGGATGCGGGCGCGGTCAACATCGATGGCCAGCACGACGCCGCCATTGAGCGTGACCGAAAGCGGCTGCGCGCCGCCCATGCCGCCGACGCCGCCAGTCAGGACGAGCTTGCCTTTCAGCGAGCCGGGCTCTCCCGATTTGGCGAAGTGCCGCTCCGCCAGTGCAGCGAAGGTTTGGAAGGTGCCTTGCAGGATGCCCTGCGTGCCGATGTAGATCCAACTGCCGGCGGTCATCTGGCCGTACATCATAAGGCCCTTGCGGTCGAGCTCGTGAAAGTGCTCCCACGTGGCCCATTTGCCCACCAGGTTGGAGTTGGCAATGAGCACGCGAGGGGCCAGGTCGTGCGTGGGGAAGACGCCGACGGGTTTGCCGGACTGGACGAGGAGGGTCTCCTCGTCGCCGAGGCGTTCGAGCTCGCGGACGATGGCGTGGTAGCACTCCCAGTTGCGCGCCGCGCGGCCAATGCCGCCATAGACGACGAGGTCGGAGGGGCGCTCGGCGACTTCGGGGTCGAGGTTGTTCATCAGGCAGCGCAGGGCGGCCTCCTGCTGCCAGCCTTTGCAGCGGAGCTGATTGCCGCGCGGGGCGCGAATGGTGGGAGCGGCTGTGGTAGACATGCATTTCCCCTTCGTGTTGCGAGTGGGTCCAGAGAGGGCGCGCCGTGTGAAGGCGTCAAAAAGGCCCTTCTGAGCATGGTACGCCCGGGCGCTGATTTGCTTCAGGTGCAATCAGCGGTGAAAACTAGGTCGAGGCGTGGATTCGGCGGCAAATGTGCGGGCTGATTGCTGACTCAAAAGGCGGGTCGCAACATGGGTGGCGGAGCCTTGCAGCGGGAAGGCGAGGATGGGTATGCTCACTGCACCATGACGAAGACACTTGTAGAGTGCGTTCCGAATTTCTCAGAGGGCCGCGACAAGGCGAAGGTGGATGCCATTGTCGAGGCCATGAAGCTGCCCGGCGTCTATCTGCTGGACCGCGAGATGGACGCGGACCACAACCGCTGCGTGATTACGCTGGTGGGCGAGCGTGAGGCAATTGAGGAAGCGGCGATTCGCGGAGTGGGCAAGGCGGCGGAGCTGATTGACCTGACGCAGCACACTGGGGCGCATCCGCGGATGGGCGCAGCGGACGTGGTGCCGTTTATTCCCATCGAAGGCGTGACGCTGGAAGACTGCGTGGCGATGGCGCGGCGCGTGGGCGAGGAAATCGCCAAGCGGTTTGGCATCCCGGTGTATTTGTATGAGGCGGCGGCGACACGGCCGGAGCGGCAGGGCCTGGAGCAGGTGCGCAAGGGGCAGTTCGAGGGGATTCGCGAAGAGATTGGAACGAACCCGGCCCGGAAGCCGGATTTCGGTGAGGCGAAGGTGCATCCTACGGCCGGCGCAACGGCCGTGGGCGCGCGGAAATTCCTGATTGCCTACAACGTGTTTTTGAACACGTCCGACGTGGACGTGGCGAAAAAGGTGGCGAAGGCCGTTCGCTTCTCCTCGGGCGGGCTGAGGTTCGTGAAGGGCGCCGGCTTCCTGGCGCGGGGGATGGCACAAGTTTCGATGAACTTGACGGATTTTGAGCAGACGCCGATGCACCGGGTGTTTGAACTTGTGAAGCGCGAGGCGGCGCGGCACGGCGCGATTTCCGTTTCGAGCGAGATTGTGGGACTGGTGCCAAAGGCGGCGCTGGAGCAGGCGGCGGAGTGGTTTTTGCAGGTAGAGAATTTCGATTCGTCGCTGATCCTGGAGAATCGGCTGGCGGCAGTGATGGGCGGCACGATGGCCGAGGGCGGATTGAGTGCTGGCCCAAGCGCGGGAGTTGCCCCGTTCCTTTCGCAACTGGCCGCGCCGACAGCCACACCGGGCGGAGGCAGCGCGTCGGCGGCCAGCGGAGCAATGGCCGCGGGGCTGGTCACGATGGTGGCCGCGATGTCGCGTGGGAAGAAGGCCTACGCTGAACACACAGACGCGCTGAGCGCGGCAATTGCGAGGCTGACGGCCCTGCGCGAGGAACTGAAAGCGGCGATTGACGCCGATGCGGAGTCCTACAACGTGGTGATGCGGGCGTATCGCGCGGCGAAAGAAAAAAGCGACAGCGGAGCGGGAGTAAATGCCGCACTCAAACAGGCGGCCGCGGTGCCGCTGGGAGTGGCGGAGAGATCGCATGAGGTGGGACAAATTGCCGAGCAGCTTCGACCAATTACGAATCCGAATATGGCGTCAGACCTGACGACGGCGGGCGCTCTGGCGCGGGCCGCGGTGACGGGCGCTCTGGCGAATGTGGAGATCAATGTGGGCGCGATGGAGCCAAAGACCGCGGAAGACGTGGCCTTTGTGAGCGACGCACGCAAACGGGCGGCGAAACTACGTGAGATCTAAGCTGGACGTCATGCGCTTCCCAACGCACGCATGTGGAAGTATGCCCTCGACTATAAAATGTTGGCCCCCAAAGAGGTGCTGAGTGCGAAACTGGATTCCGCGTGTTCATGGAATCGCCCTCACGCGGACCTCGCAGGCTGCAATTGATGCGATGATTATCGCCGCTGATTCCCTGCCATTGAGGCCGTCGCGCTTACTGACAATCGCGCAAGCGGGAAGACCAATCAGGCTTCCGTTTGGATTCTCGCACGATCGCAGGAGGACACTTCTGGGTCGAGGATCCAAAACATTTGCCTCAGCACAACAAGCGTTCCAGCGATGGACGATGTTTGATCTTGGCTGGGTGCGTGTGGCGAATCCCGATGCGCGGATTGCAACTGGGCAGCTGGTGGCCGTGGAAGCGCATCCGCTGAGATTGTGGACATTGAACATCAGCCGCATTGTGGATGTGATTCGCAGTGAGAACGCGTTTGGATTTGTGTATGCAACAACCGATCTTCACGTGGAGGAGGGCGAAGAGCGGTTTCTGTTGGAGTTCGACGGAGCGCAAGGCGAAGTATGGTATGACCTGGAGGCGGTGTCCAGGCCGCGAGGCGCGCTGGCCCGGCTGGGATTCCCGTTTGTGCGGCATTTCCAGCACCGGTTTGCGCTTCAGTCGCACTCCAGAATGTTGGAAGAATTACACAGCAGCGCCCGCAGGCGGCTAACTGATACCCTAAACACATGAAGTTTGGGGTGCTGGTTTTTCCCGGGTCGAATTGCGACCACGACGCCTACAACGTGATTGCCGAGATTGCGCAGCAGCCGGTGACTTTCCTGTGGCACGACCAGGAGGACCTAGCGGGCGTGGACGCGGTGCTGGTGCCGGGCGGCTTTGCCTACGGCGACTATCTGCGGACAGGCGCGATTGCGCGCTTCTCTCCGGTGATGCAGGCGGTGAAACGGTTTGCAGAGGGCGGCGGGCCGGTGCTGGGCATCTGCAATGGATTTCAAATTCTGACCGAGAGCGGATTGCTGCCGGGCGCGCTGATGCGCAACGCGGGGTTGAAGTACATCTGCAAGCAGGTGCACCTGCGCACGGAGACCAGCGACAGCCCGTTCACGAACCAGTTGAAGAAGGGCGAAGTGCTCCGGATTCCGATTGGGCACATGGAAGGCAATTACTTTTGCGCACCCGAGGAGCTTGCCCGGCTTGAGGCCGAGGATCGGATTGCCTTCCGCTACGCAGCGCCGGATGGCGAAATTACTTCTGAGGCGAATCCGAACGGCTCGCTTGCGAATATTGCGGGAATCCTGAGCGAAAAACGGAATGTGCTGGGGATGATGCCGCATCCGGACCGGTCAAGCGAAAAGCTGTTGGGCTCTGCGGACGGCTGGAAGATTTTTGCTTCCATGTTGGAGGCCGTGGCTGCGCGGTAAGCAATGATTGATATTCATGCACACCTGATTTACGGGGTGGACGACGGGTCGCCGGACCTGGAGACCTCGCTGGAAATGGCGCGGATTGCCGTGGAAGACGGCTTGACCCGCATGGTGTGCACGCCGCATGCAAGCGAGCGCTACCCCTACCAGGAAGCTGTGAACCGTGAGCGGCTGACAGAGCTTCGCGAGAAGCTTGCGGGCACTCTGGAACTGAGCCTGGCATGCGACTTCCATATGAATGCGGGCAATATTCTTGACGCGCTGGAGCACCCGCTGCGTTATTCAATTGACGGCAAGGGCTATCTGCTGATCGAGCTTCAGGACATGGTGATTCCGCCGCAGTTGCCGGAGGCAATGCAACGGCTGCGCGGCGCCGGATACACGCTGATTGTGACGCATCCGGAGCGGAACTCGGCGCTGCAGCAGAATCCGGACCGGCTGGGCGAGTGGATGCGCAATGGTTGCCTGGTGCAGGTCACTTCGGCGTCGTTGTATGGTCGATTCGGAAAGATTGCCGAGGCTTTTGCGAATGCGCTCCTGGACCGCAACTGGATTCATTTTCTGGCCAGCGATGCGCATCATCCGGAGTGGCGTCCGCCGCACCTGAAGAAGGGCTATGACTACGTGGCGAACCGCTGCGGA
This sequence comes from Occallatibacter sp., assembly GCA_049678625.1. Taxonomy (GTDB): domain Bacteria; phylum Acidobacteriota; class Terriglobia; order Terriglobales; family Acidobacteriaceae; genus Telmatobacter. The sequence continues at coordinate 200,814 of JBAUEO010000061.1, forward strand.
GCTGAAGCTGCGGAGCGGCTGTATGCGGGAAATCCGGCAGCCGCAGTGCGAGGCGAAAAACTGCCTGAGCAGCCAGGGCCCGAAGGACTGTGGGAGATGGTTCCCATGGTTTACGACCTGCATAAGAGGACACACAAGCCGAAAGTCAAGAGCGATGCCGACGGCCGCCCGAGTTTCTGGAGCCGGATGTTCAAGCGCTGAGAGGGCGAGGACCTGAAAGGGCCTGGGGCTAGAGTCCGAGGCCACCATCCACGGCGAGGATCTGACCGGTGATAAAAGCGGGGCCGGCAGCGAAGAACAGGGCGGCTTCGGCGACCTCTTCCGCTGAGCCGTTGCGGCCGAGAGGCGTTTTGGCTGCGAAGCGCGCAGCGGCAGGCCCGGGATCATCGTCCATCTGAATCCAGCCGGGAGCGACGCAATTGACAGTAACCTGCGGTGCAAAGGCCTTGGCCATGGCCAGCGTGAGCATGTGCAGGGCCGCCTTTGAGGCACAGTAATGCGCGTGGTTTGGCCAGGCGCGGATGCCGCCGAGGGAGCCAATGTGGATGATGCGGCCGCGGCGCTCGCGAAGGTGGGCCACAGCTTCGCGCGAGACCAGGAACGGGCCGCGGGCGTTGGTTTCGAGGACCTCATCCCACTGCTCGATCGACATGGATTCGATGGGCTCGGCCTGGAAAACGCCGGCATTGTTGACCAGCAGGTCCAGATGGCCGTGGAAGGCAACCGTGGCGGCGACGGCATCACGCACGGAGTCCTCGGAGCGCACGTCGCAGGAGACGGCGAAGGCGCGGCAGCCAAGCTCCTCCAGCATCTTGACGGTTTCGGCAGATTCGGCTTCGGAGGATTTGTAGGTGAGGGCGACGTCTGCCCCGGCGCGGGCGAGTGTGAGGGCTATCTGGCGGCCGATGCGTCGCGCGCCGCCGGTGACGAGGGCGGATTTGCCGCTGAGGGTGAGGGTCTCCATAGGCGAGTGCGCGGGTGCGGGGCTAGTCCTGCTGGGGATTCGGCTTCGGCTGGGCCTGGTTATCCTTGGCAGACTCGGCAGGCTTGTCCTTTTCGGATTTTTTGGAACTGGAGGACTTGGAGGAGTCCGGTTTGGATGCGTTGGAAGTCGAGCCCTTGCCGTCTGAGGATTTCTGCGCGCCGGAGCCCTGGCCGTTGCCGGACGTCTCGTGGTGTTCGTAAATGGAGTACTGCGGGACGGGGCGGCGAAGCTCGACCTCGATGGCCATGGTGGGCTTGCTGATGGTGTAAGCCTTGCCGAAGGTCTGGTAGCCGTGGGCCAGTATCTGAAGGATAACTTTGGAGCCGGTGGGAAGGATGTCGATCATGGATTTGCCTTCCTCATTCGTGTGCAGTTCCATGCCCCCCTTGTCGCCGATGAGATGCCAGATGACGGAGGCATTTTCGATGATCTTTCCGTCGTCTTTGCGCACCACCGTGACGGTGACGGTGGAGGTGGGCGGCGGCGCCTTGAATTTGCGTCCGCGTCCACGGCCATCCTGGGCCATCGCGGCGGTGAAGGCGACGAGGGCAACAAGGGCGGCGAGCACTGCGAAGCGAAGGAGGCGTCTGCTGTTCATGGCCCTTATTGTACGCGCGGCGGCGCGCCAGGGGTGAGAGGTAGCCGGGAAGACATGCCCCTTTAGCGGAGGGTAGTTCCAGTCAGAGATGAGAAGCGGGTACACTGGATACGAGGTCGATATGCCGGAGATTCAGCGCAGAAAGACGGGTACGGTCCACATCGGGCAGGTTCGCGTGGGGTGGGAGGTTCCGGTCGTCGTGCAGTCGATGACGAACACGGATACGGCGGACGTGGCGGGCACGATTGAGCAGGTGGCGGCCCTGGCTCTGGCGGGCTCGGAGATTGTTCGCGTAACCGTGAACAACGAGCAGGCCGCGGCGGCGGTTTCGCCAATTGTGGAGGGTTTGGAGAAGCGCGGCATCCACGTTCCGATTGTGGGTGACTTCCACTACAACGGACATCTGCTCCTGAAGAAGTATCCGGCTGCGGCACGGGCGCTGGCCAAGTACCGCATTAATCCCGGAAACGTTTCGATCGGGCGCAAGGACGACGACAACTTCCGCATTATGGTGGAGTGCGCGGTGGAAAACCGGAAGCCGGTGCGCATCGGCGTGAACTGGGGATCGCTGGACCAGGCGCTGCTGACGCGGATGATGGACGAGAATAGCAAGCGGTCTGAGCCGCTGGCGGCGCGCGACGTGATGATGGAAGCGATGGTGGTGAGCGCTCTGGAGAGCGCGAAGGCCGCCGAGCACTACGGGCTGGGCCACGACATGATCATCCTGTCGGCCAAGGTGAGCGGGGTGCGCGACCTGATTGACGTTTACACAAATCTGGCCGCGCGGTGCGACTATCCGCTGCACCTGGGACTGACTGAAGCCGGCATGGGCGCGAAGGGACTGATTGCGTCGTCCGCCGCGCTGGCGCCGCTGCTGCTGGCCGGGATTGGCGACACGATTCGCGTGAGCCTGACGCCCAAGCCAGGCGGCGACCGCACGGAGGAGGTGCATGCGGCGCAGCAGATTTTGCAGTCGCTGGGAATCCGGAGCTTTATGCCGCAGGTGACGAGCTGCCCCGGCTGCGGACGTACGACGAGCACCTACTTCCAGGAGCTGGCTGAGCAGATTCAAGGCTACCTGCGCAGCTCGATGCCGGAGTGGCGCAAGAAATATCCCGGCGTGGAAGGGCTGAAGCTGGCTGTGATGGGCTGCGTGGTGAATGGGCCGGGTGAATCGAAGCACGCGAACCTGGGCATCAGCCTGCCGGGTACTTTCGAGGAGCCGAAAGCGCCGGTGTATGTGGACGGCAAGCTGTACACGACGCTGCGGGGCGACACGATTGTGGCCGAGTTCAAGCAGATTCTGGACAACTACGTGGAGAGCCACTACGGCGGACAGGCGAAGAGCCGGGAACTGGTGGGCGTGTAACCGAAAACTGCGGAACCAACCTCTCAAGCGGAACCAACTCTGAAGCAAGGAGCAGAGATGAAGGATTTTCCTTTGCGCCTTCTTGGTCTGACTCTATTTTGCATCGTGCTGCTGCCGGCGGCGAAGCTGTGGGCAGGTCCGCCGTTCCAAACTGACGATCCAGAGCCGGTGGACCTGCGGCATTATGAGTTTTACCAGTTCGGCAGCGTGGACGGGACGCCGGTGGAGACGGACACGGCGGGTCCTGCGCTGGAATTCAACTGGGGCGCCGCACCCAATCTGCAACTGCATGTGATTCTGCCCTGGGGCGAGGCGATGCCGGGCAACAGCCAAGTCTACGCGCCCAATGGCCAGGGACCGAGCGCCTTCGGGCTTACGGACATGGAACTGGGCGCGAAATACCGTTTTGTGCAGGAGACCAAACATCGGCCGCAGGTTGGGACCTTCACCATGCTGGAAGTGCCGACAGGCGATGCAAACCGCGGGCTGGGCGTGGGCAAGGTCTGGTACAAGATTCCGATCTGGGTGCAGAAGAGCTGGGGGCCGTGGACAAGCTACGGCGGCGCGGGCTACCAGATTGTGCCGCAGACGGGGTACAGAAATTTCTGGTTTGGCGGATGGCTGCTGCAGCGCGATTTCGGCAAGAAATGGACGCTGGGCGGCGAGGAGTATTCGCACCAGCGCGAGGGCGACGGCACAGCCCAGACAGAAGCCTCAAGCATGATTGACCTCGGCGGATACTACTACATCAAAAATCCGGGGCTGCAGGTGCTGTTCTCCTACGGGCACTCAATCTTGGGGCAGACGGAGAACTACGCGTACTTCGGGCTCTACGAGACGTGGGGATCGAAGAAGGGTAAAGGCCTGAACGGGTTCTTTAAACGGCATTTTTAGCGATAAACATTCAAGGAGGATTGGAACGCGGTACTTCCCTTCCCGCGTAAGGCAGACGCTTGCCAGTTAGTGCGTTGCGGTTTACCAGAATCCGCGGCCTGCATGGCGGCGCAGCTCGGCGAGCGGATAAAAAGTGCCGCGCCAGCGAATGCCGCCGCGCGCAAGAGCCAGAACCATGGAGCGCGCAAATGCGTAAAGCATGACGGCGGACATGGGCGCGAAGAAGACTGAGTGCCACGGCGCGACGCCCGTCATACGGCTCTGCGCGCGATAGAGCATCCCGACGCCGAGGCAGGCGAGCAGCGCGGCGGGCAGCGTGTCCGGGCCGCCGAAGAGCGCGGCAACAGGCGCGAAGAGCAGCACGAAAAGTCCTACGCACATGGCCAGGTGAAGACTCAGGCGGAAGCGGCTGACGGCGAATCCGTTTTTCTCCACAAGGGGAACGATAGAGAGAGCGCCGTGGAGCCAGCGGATGCGCGCCAGGCCGGGACCGAGAGCAACGTGCGGGCGGAATCCGGCACGTTTGAGGGTCCATCCAAGGCGGAGATCGTCGAGCGCCTCAAAGGGGAAGGTCCCGAAGCCGCCGATGCTTTCATAGGCCGAGCGGCGCACGAGGTTGAAGCCGCCGACGCCGAGGAAATCCTTTGCGCGGAGGTCGGCAACCTTCCACAGGCGCATGCCCCAGCTTGCGAAGGCCTGCATGGCTCCAAGCATGGCGCGCTCCGGCATGGTTTTGAGGATGAGCGTGGGAATGAGGATGAAGTGATCGGCCTGCACGGCAATTGCCTGGCGCAGCGCGACCGCCAGCGCGCGCGGCTCGAAGAGAACGTCGGCGTCGGTGAAGAGAATCCAGTGTGCGGCGGCGCGGCCAGCGGCCAGAGCCATGGCGTGCGGCTTGCCGAGCCAGCCAGCGGGAAGCTCGCAGATGTTGACAAGCTCCAGCGTGTGCGGGCCCGGATTTGCGACGGCTTCGGCGACAAGTGCGGCAATGCGCAGCCCGGTCTGGTCCGTGGAGCGGTCATTCACCGCGAGGATTTGCAGGCGGAGGCCGGTGGAGGCGAACAGGGAGCGGAGGGTGGCCTGGATGTTCTGTTCCTCGTTGCATGCGGGAACAACGACCGTGAGGTGCGGGCCTTCCGGGTCCGGCAGCGGCGGAAGCTCTTCGCTGGAGGCCGTAGTCAGATCAGGCAGCGTGGGCATACCGCGCAATGCGGCGATGCCTTGCCAGAGCCATCCGAGTGCGGTGGCCCACGCAAGCAGCACGAAGAGCACAAAAAGCGGGTGAGCCGGCAGATGGGATGAGCTCATGAGACAAGTATCGCCGAGAGGGATGCGTTGGTCTTGGCGCCATCAAAGCGCGGATTCAGGCGCGGGAATGGCCAGTTCTTCAAGCGGCGGAGCGACGCGCGCGCCGGCGAGGAGAATGACGCAGGAGACGACCAGCGCAAACAGGGTGACGCCCAGGCCAATGCGGAGGCTGTGGGTGCGGTCACTGATGGAGCCGATGATGGTGGGCGAAAAGGTGTCTCCGAAGGCGTGAATGACGAAGAGGTTGACGGAGATGGCAGTGGCGCGGACCGGCGCGGAGACAGAATTGACAATGGCCGTGTTGAGCGGGCCGGTGTTGATGAAGAGGAAGAACTCGGCGGCAAAGAGCGAGGGCACGGCCCACGCAGCAGGGCCAAAGAAGACCAGCACGCCGCAAGGCAGCGTGAGCGCCACGCTCCAGAAGGAAAGCAGATAAAGCGCGCGGTGGTTGGTGCGGAGCCAGCGCTGGGCAATCCATCCGCCGATGGCCGTGCCGGCGACCCCATCGACGACTGTGATGGCGCCCACGACAACGCTGGAGCGTGCGATCGAGAGGCCCGCGACGCGATGAAGAAAGGTGGGCATCCATGCGGAGATGCCGCCCATGGCGAAGGTGAGCGCACCCAAGCCGAAGGTGCCGGTGAGGAAGGCCGAGTTGGTGAAAAGGCCCGTGAAGGTGGCGCGGGAGTGAGTGGGGCGAAGGTGGTCGCTCGCGCCGCGGACGGGCTCGCGGCCCAGCCACAGATAGAGCGCGGCGATGACGAGGCCGGGAAGGCCGCAGAGGAAGAAGGGCATGCGCCAGCCGAAACGGGAGCCAAGATCGCCGCCGGCCAGATAGCCGAGGGCCGCGCCGATTGGAATGGCGAGATAGAAGATGGAGAGGATGCGGTTGCGGTCGCGCTCAGGGTAAAAATCGGCCAGGACGGCGGGAGCAAAGATGCAGAAGGTGGCCTCGCCCACGCCGACCAGGGCATGGCGCAGAAAGAGCGTCCAGTAACTGTGCACCCAGGCAGTGGCCAGGGTGGCCAGGCTCCACAGCACCGCGCCGCCGATGATGAGGGGCTTGCGCGGAAAGCGGTCGCCTAGCCAGCCGGTGAGCGGCGCAACGAGCATGTACGTGATGAACAGGGCGGTGGTAAGTGCGCCCATCTGCGCATCGGTCGAGTGAAATTCACGCTGAATAAGTGGCTGCGCGCCGGGCAGAATGTAGCGGTCAATGTAATTGAGCAGGTTGAGGCCGAGCAGGAGCAGAAAGGTTCCGACGGCGGGAACGGCGACAGCGCGGCCGGTCTGCGTGGCCTTAAACAAACGAACTCCGTGAACGGGAAGTGCGCGAGGCTTCACCCTTATCACAGCGGGGTGCGGAAGGGCCAACGCCCAGGCATCCGTCTTCAGGCCCGGTCAGGATCTCGCGGCCAATCAGTCTTCGGAGTGGTTCACGCTTCCGGGCGTGGCCAGCGGGCCTCCACCGTTGTGGCAATGCCTCCGCGAGGGCGGAATACTCCGCGGACGACGGCCCAGACCGGGTCGCAGGCCTTCACCACGTCCTCCAGCACGCGATTGACGATGTTTTCCTGGAAGATGCCCAGGTTGCGATAACTGAAGAGGTACTCCTTGAGCGACTTGAGCTCGAGGCAACGATCGCGCGGCATATAGCGGATGGAGAGCGCACCAAAGTCGGGCAGACCGGTTTTGGGGCAGACCGAGGTGAGCTCGGGGTCGTCGATGACGATTTCGTAGCCCGGGAACTGGTTTTGCCAGGTTTCGATTGCCGGGAAATCGAAGTCGAGGCCGGCCTTGGCATGGTCGTCGGTATAGCGGGGTGATTGCGCCATGCGTTGATTGTACGAGGCGGAATGCGGGCCGGGCAGTTGGCAAACAATCTGCTCAAAAGGATTTTCTGCTTCCTCGGGGTGGGTCCAGGAGTCCTATATACTGACTCAGGTTGGGTGCATGACAAGAGAAAGAAAGGGAATAGACCGCCGCTGGCTGTGGGCGGGCCTGGCGGTCGTCCTGGTGGCCGTGTTCTACCTTGTGCGGTCGATGACCGTGGACCGGCTGCCGGTGCGTGTGGCCACTGTGACCCATGAGAACCTGGCCAGCACGGAGAGCACAAACGGGCGGGTGGAGCCGGAGCACGACTACGAGATTCACAGTCCGATTTCGACGACAGTGAAGGCCGTGTATGTACAGCCGGGAGACAAGGTTAAGGCCGGCAAGCTGCTGATGGTGCTGGACGATACGAACGCGCTGGCGCAGCTGGCCGCAGCCCAAAGCGGCGTAAAGACAGCCCAGGCTGGGCTGGACGCCGTGCTCCACAACGGAACGCGGGAGCAGCAACTGGCATCCAAAGCAGATTTGTCGCGGAGCCGCGTGGAGCGTGACCAGGCGACGCAAAACTTGGAGGCGCTGAAGAAGTTGCAGGCCACAGGGGCGGCGAGCCCTAGCGAAGTGGCCTCAGCGCAACAGAGACTGGATGCGGCGAATGCAAGCCTGGAGGCGGCCGAGGCCAGTGCGAGTCAGCGCTACGGCACGGCGGATGAGGAAAGGGCGCGGGCGGCGCTGGTTGACGCGGAGGCGAACCTGGCCGCGGCGCGCGAAGTGGAGCATCAAACCCGTGTGCGCGCACCGATTTCGGGCACAGTATACAGCATGAACGCGGGACCCACGGAGTATGTGGAACAGGGGAAACTGCTGCTGGTGATGGCAGACCTGAGCCAGGAACGCATTCGCGCTTACTTCGACGAGCCGGAGATCGGCCGGCTGGCGGTGGGGCAGCCGATCACGATCAAGTGGGACGCACTGCCTGGGCGTGTCTGGCACGGGCAAATTGAGCGGATGCCGGTGACCGTGGTGACCCAGGCGACGCGCACCGTGGGCGAGGTGCTGGTGAAAATTGACGATTCAGACAGCGGACTGCTGCCGGATACAAATGTGACTGTGACGGTGACCACGTCGGACGAATCGAATGCCCTGAGCATTCCGCGACAGTGCCTCTACTCAGAGAACGACAAGACGTATGTGTTCAAGGTGGTGGATGGGAAGCTGAAGCGGACCTGGGTCACGCTCGGGCCTTACAACCTGACCCTGGCAGCGATTCGTTCCGGATTGAAAGAGGGCGATGTAGTGGCCACGGGAACCAGCTCCGGGCAGCCCCTGCAGGAGGGCGTGCCAATCAAGGTTGTGCAGTGAGGCGGTGCCTGGCAATGAGCCTTGCCAGCTCGGCACTGGCATTGGTGCTGGGCCTGTCTGCGCAGGCTGAGACGGCCACGCTGGCCCAGGCGAATGCCGCGCTGCAGGCCGGCGAAGCGGACAAGGCGCTGGCGCTGCTCCATTCCCTTCCCGCGTCGGCCGAGGCGCACAATCTGCGCTGCCGTGTGCTCTTCACGCTGGAGAAGTGGAACGCCGCGGCGGACGAGTGCCAGAAGGCGGTGACCATGGACTCCGGCAACTCCGACTATCACATGTGGCTTGGGCGAGCATTGGGGGAAAAGGCGGACCGGGCTTCGTTCCTCAGCGCCTTCGGGCTGGGCAAGAAGGTGCATGCGGAGTTTGAGCTGGCGGTGAAACTGGATCCCAGGAATGCTTCGGCATTGGCTGACCTGGGGGAGTTCGATTACAGCGCGCCGGGGATTGTAGGCGGCGGCATGGACAAGGCACAGCAGGTTGCTGAGCAACTGGACCACGTGGACCCTGTGCGCGCGGCCGAGTTGCGGAGCCATATTGCCGAAGCCGGGAAAGACTACGGCACGGCGGAGCGCTTTCTGAAGCAGGCGATTGCCCAGAGCCCGCATCCGGCCTACCAGTGGATGGCTCTGGCGAGCTACTACAGGCGGCGGAAAGCCTGGGACCAGATGCAGCAAGCCGTGGTGAGCGGTTATCGCGCGGCACAGCGCGAACGGCGAGCCGGAGTGGCGCTCTATAACGGAGCTTCCATCCTGATACAGACGGGACGGGACTTTGACCTGGCCGCCAAAATGCTTGAGCAGTACTTGAGCAGTTCTTCACAAACTGAAGAAGCACCGGCATTTGTGGCCCACACCAGGCTGGCGAAACTGAATGCGGCGCTGGGCGACAAGACGGCGGCCCGGCAGCAGAAAACCTCGGCACTGGAGCTGGCCCCAGAGTACAGACCGGCACAGGAATTAAAGTTTTGAGCGGAAATGAAGCCTTGAAGCCAACGCACAAAACGGGTCACAAGCCGGGATGGCTGCAAGGGACGGCGCTGGGCGCGCTGGCCGCCGCGGCGCTGTGCGGGCAGCCCGCAATGGCGCAGGTTTCTTTGGCAACGGTGGTGGACATGGCGCAGCGCAACAGCAGCAGGGTGCATGAGGCTGCGGCCGATGTGCGGAAGGCGGCCGCGGCGCTTTCCGAGAGCAAAGATGCGGCGATTCCCTCCATGACCTTCAGCACGGGCCTGCCCATGTTTCCCGAAGTTGGATTTACGGGCTCGCCACCCTCCATCTGGACGGCGACGGTGCAATCACTTGTCTTCAGCATTCCTCAAAGGCGGTACATTGACGCGGCGCATGCGGGAGTGGGGGCGGCAATGGCGAACCTGAAAGATGCGCGCGAACGGGTGGCACTGGACGCGTCAGTGGATTATATCGAGCTCGAAACGGTGAACAGGGAGCTTGACGCAGCGCACGAGCAGGAAGGATATGCGGAGAAGCTGGTGACAATTGAGGAACAGCGGTCCGAGGCCGGCGTGGACCCGCTGAGCGCGCTGTTGGAGGCCAGGCTCACGGCGGCGCAAATCCGGCTGGCGCGCATCCGGCTGGAGGCGCGGGCGGGAACGCTGGCCGCGGAGCTTGCGGCGCTCACAGGATTGCCGGCGGATGCCATCCAGCCTGAGCCGAAGAGCATTCCGGAGATTCCGAAGCTGAACGACACCGTGCAGGCAGGCGAGCCCGTGAGCGTTGAGGCCGCAAAACTGGCCGCAAAATCGAAGTTCCTGGCGGCCAAGGGCGACGAGGAGACCAACTTTCTGCCGCAGCTGAGCTTTTTTGCGCAATACAACCGCAACACGACGCTGCTGAACGATGTGAACAGCTACTTTGCACGGCCGCTGCCTGCGAACAACTTCGGCTCGGGCATTGCGATCCAGATTCCAATCTTCGACCTGGGACATCGCGCCAAGGCGCGGGAGAGCGCGGCTGATGCGCTGCGGGCGCGTGTGGAGGCAGAAGACGCCCAGCAAAAGAACGACGTGGCGATAGCCGAGCTGAATGGAACGCTACGGGAACTGGACGCATTGGCGCAGGTGGCGAGCCTGAAACAGCAGATTGCGGCCGAACAATTGAAGACGGTGCGCGCGCAGATCCAATATGGCAATGGGGCAGGCGGGGGACCCGGGGCTCCAGCGCAGCTTTCCCCCAAGGCCGAGCAACTGGCCGAGATTGACTCGAGCCAGAAGCTTGAGGACTCGCTGGATGCGGACTTTCAACTGGCCAAGGCGCGGCTGAATCTGCTGGAGGCGCTGGGGCACATTCAGGACTGGTTGGACGAGTTGCACGGAAAGTAGCCTGGCGCGCATTTTAAGCGGCCAAAGTGCCGCCCGATGGTAAAATTAAGGGGATGTCAATGCCATTGAAGACGCTGTTTCTGAACCCGCCGTCGTTTGAAAACTTTGACGGCGGAGCAAGCTCGCGCTGGCCGGCGACGCGCGAGATTGAATCGTACTGGTATCCGGTCTGGCTCACGTATCCGGCGGGTCTGCTGGAGGGCTCGCGGCTGCTCGACGCGCCTCCGCATCACGTGACCGCGCAGGAAACCATCGAGATCTGCAAAGAGTTCGAGTTTCTGGTCCTTTTCACCTCCACGGTGGGCTGGGAGGGCGACCAGAGGCTGGCCGAGGCGATCAAAGCCGCGAACCCATCCATTCGGATTGCGTTCGTGGGACCGCCGGTAACCACTTCGCCGGACAAGGCGCTGAACGAGTGCGCGGTGCTGGACTTCATCTGCCGGCGCGAGTTCGATTACTCGGTGGTGGAGTTTGCGCAGGGCAAGCCCTTGAACGAGATCCTGGGCATCAGCTACAAGAAGGACGGCAAGGTGTCGCACAATCCGGACCGTCCGCAGGTGGAAGACCTGGACGCGATGCCATGGGCCACGAAGATCTACAAGCGCGACATGGATGTGACGCGCTACAACGTGCCCTTCCTGCTGCATCCCTATGTCGCGCTCTACTCAACCCGCGGCTGCCCGGCGCAGTGCACCTTCTGCCTGTGGCCGCAGACGTTGAGCGGACACGCGTGGCGCAAGCGCTCCACGGACGACGTGGCCGCGGAGCTGGCGTGGGCGAAGAAGAACTTCCCCGAGGTGAAGGAATTTTTTTTCGACGACGACACGTTCAACATCCAGAAGGTGCGCACCATCGAACTGTGCGAGAAGCTGAAGCCGCTGGGGCTGACGTGGAGTTGCACCTCGCGCGTGACCACCGACCGCGAAACGCTGAAGGCGATGAAGGACGCAGGTTGCCGGCTGCTGATTGTGGGCTTTGAGTCCGGCGATCCGCAAATCTTGAAAAACATCAAGAAGGGCGCGACGGTGGAACGCGCGCGGGACTTTGCAAAAGACTGCCGCGATCTGGGACTGACAATCCACGGGGACTTCATCCTGGGACTGCCGGGCGAGACGAAGGACTCCATTCGCAACACCATCAACTTTGCCAAGTCGCTGGACGTGGAGACGATTCAGGTGTCCATTGCGCATGCGTATCCGGGCACGGAGTTTTACGATTACGCAAAGGCAAACGGTTTTATTGTGAACACGGCGGCGATGAGCGATGAAGGCGGCCACCAGATGGCGCACATCGAGTATCCGGGGCTGCCGACCGACTACGTGCTGGAGATGGTGCACCGCTTCTACGACGAGTACTACTTCCGGCCGAAGGCGGCCTTCCGCGTGATCTGGAAGGCGGTTGTGAATCGCGATATTCCAAGGCTCTACGTCGAAGCCAAGGCATTCCTCAAGCTGCGCGCACAGCGCAACAAGATGGTGAAAGCGGCTCGCAGCCATCAGGCCGATCCAATTGCGCCGGTGGGCGCCGACGCCTGAGACTCTATCGTGAACCCAAACGAGGGGCGGCGCGGTGCGTCCGCCCTTCTTTTTTTTTCCGCCTAAAGAAGGAACCGCACAAAAGCAATGGCGCACCATCGACTCTCGTTTCAGCAGTACATGATTCTGGCATTTGTATCTCTGAGCGTGCCTCTTGGAGATGCGTCCCTGTCGCGTGGGATGACGAGCCTGCAGGCGATTTCGCTGACGCATCCGCTGGCGCTCATTGGGGCTGTGTTTACTCCTTGGATTGCGTTGGGGATCGTGCTACTGATCGGGTATTTCGCAAGCTATCTGACTGCGTTGTCGTGGGCGGATTTGACCTATGTGATGCCGGCGACAGCACTGGGCAATGTGTTTGTGGCGCTGCTGGCACACTTCTGGCTGCACGAACAGATCTCGTGGATGCGATGGACTGGAGTGGCGCTGATTACCGTCGGGGTGGCGTTTGTCGCGCATGGCCCGGCTAACACTACTCCTCCGGTGAGCATGCCTGCCGCCGAGGCCGCAGGCGCGGAGGAAGCGGGCACGAAAGGGCCGGTGCGATGATGCAAGGAGCGTTGTTGCAGGCGCCGTTTTGGAAGGCGACAGCCATGATGGCAACCATCGTGGTTACATCGTCTACGGGCGAGGTGCTGACGGCTGCAGCGATGAAGTCAATGGGAGACTTGGACGAGATTCGTACGCGCAGTGGACTGCGCGGCGCAGCAAAGGCTGTCGTGACATCGCCGCTGTTCGTGTGCGGAATCTTTTTTATGGCGGTGGCGTTTTTTTCCCTGCTGTTCGCGCTGAACCACATGAATCTGAGCCTGGTTGGGCCGGCTGCAGCATCGCTGACGCTGGTAACGAACACGATTGCGGCGAAGTTCTTTCTGCATGAAAATGTGGACCGGCGCCGCTGGACAGCGGCATTTTTGGTATGCGTGGGAGTCTACTTTCTGGCGCACTGAAGATGCCGTGGGTGGCCAGGATCAGCCGCGGGGCGCGAAGCGCATGAAGCCGCGCGGCTTGAGATCCGGTTCGAGATAGGCTTGGGGCTGGCCGATGGACTTGTAGACGGATTCCGCGGCGCGATGGCCTGACCGCGCGGCGCTTTCCATTGTCGAAGGCCAGCCAGTAGCAGTCCAATCGCCCGCGAGGAAGCAGTTGGGCCAGGGGGAATCGCTGGCCGGACGCCAGGCATCGACGCCGGGCGGCACGCCGAAGGTGGCGCGGACTTCCTTGATAAGTGCGGCCTTTTCCAATTTTGCAGAAGAGACTGCGGGAAAGAATTCAGCGAGATCGCTGAGGGCAAGCGCGATGGCCTCCTTTCGATCAAGCGCGGCAAAAGAGCGTGAGGCGCTGACGACGAGCTCGACATAGCTTCCGTTTCCCTTCCGCCACGGTTGCAGACGGCTCTTGTTGTAGAGCCAGTGAAGCTCGCGGTCGAGCAGAACAGCGTGATCGAGCGTGGTGATTTCGCGGTCGAACCAGAGATGGACGCTGCAGATGGGCCAGTGCTCCAGATGCGCGGCCTGACGCAACAACTGTTCGCCACCGGGCGCGGGCGGCAAGTTCGGTATCAGCTTGGCCGTGGCCTCAAATGGAAGCGCAAGAACGAGCATGTCAGACTGGAGTGGGCCGGAACTCGTAGCGAGCGTCCACTGCGAAGTACGCTCGTTAAATTGTGCGGATTCAACGCTGGTGTTGAACAGAACGCCAGCACGGTGCTGCTCAAGAAATTGCTGCGCGCCTGAATAAAGCTCACCGAGGGGCACGGTGCTCATGCCCATGCTGCCCGCCCCTGCCGAGTTGAGGAAGAGTTCGCGAATAACCTTGGCGGCGTAGGGCAGAGCGATGACCTCGAGATCGGCGTTGAGAGCGCTGGCGATAACGAGACGCCAGAAGCGGTTGATTGCGCCGGTGGTTTGCCCGTGGCGGCGCAGCCATGTGCCCAGGCTCTCCGTTGAGCTTTGCGGAATGGGCGCGAAAAGCAAAGTGAACGCGCGGATCAGGGCGAGCTTATCGGCTGCGGAGAAGGCGTGCGCGGAGAGGAGGCGCGGCAGGCCGTGGAGCGGCGCGGGCAAACGTGACGGGCCGAGGAGCGAGCGGCGGCCGCCGGGCTCGATCATCGTCATTGTGCGGGTCCAGTGGATTCTTTCCGCGACGCCGATGCGCCGATAGAAGCCAAGAAGATTGGTGCAGCAACCGAAGAGCACGTGCTGGCAATTGTCGATGACTTCATCGACGCCGGGATGGTGATACGAGGAGGCACGGCCGCCCAGATAGCCGCGTCGCTCAGCTAGCTGGACGCGCAAGCCGGATTGGGCCAGAGCGCATGCGGCGCTGAGGCCTGCCACGCCTCCACCGACGACGGTAACCGTGATTTGAGCGGGTTGACGCGTGTCGTTCACAAGGACGCCTCAGAATGCGCAACTAGCCGGTGATGCGTGCCCATGCCGCGCGCGTAAGCCCAACGACAAGAATGGCGAGCTTGTGCGCGGTGGGCACGCTGGCGCGGCGTGTAAAGACATCATAGTTCGTGCGCTGAATGCGGCGCAGCAGCGAACGATAAATGGAAACGAGGACCCACAGCGCGGGTCGGCTCTCGCGCGCAATGAGCGGGAGAAGCGCGTCGGCGGACTTGTAGCACTTGTCGGCGCGGTCAGCAAATTCCGCGAAGAGAGAGCGCTCGGCGGCGGTTGGCGGCGCACCAGACGCACGATGAAGGAACGCGTCCAGCGCGATCTTGTGCGCGGAGAGGTCCTCGAGCGGGATGTAGACGCGATTGCGTTCGGCATCCTCTGCCACATCGCGCAGGATGTTGGTGAGCTGGAAGGCAATGCCTGTTTCCTCAGCGAGCTTCTCCGCGGCCGGGTCAGAGTAGCCGAAGATGCGGATGCAGACAAGGCCGACGACCGAGGCAACCAGGTAGCAATACTTGTAAAGGTCGTCGAAGGTCGCGTAGGTGTCTGGCTGATCGGTGGAGGCGCAGTCCAGATCCATGGTGGTGCCGGCAACGAGTTCCTCAAGCAGGTTGAGCGGAAGGCCAAAGCGCGTGACGGCGTCACGAAGCGCAAAGAACACGGGATCCGCCGTGACACCGCTCTGCGCGGTGGCGCGCCAGGCAGCGAGCCACTCGTTGAGCTGGCGACGGCGCTCGTCGCGCGAGAGCGATTCGTCGTCAGAGAGATCGTCGGCCTTGCGCATGAAGGCATAGACAGCGCAGATGGCGTCTTTGCGCGCAGGAGTTAGCGCAAGAAAGGCGAAGTAGAAATTCCTGGCCTCACGGCGCGCGGTCGCGCGACAAATCGCGTAGGCCGCATCCAATGTGAGCTCTTCGGTCAAGCCGCCTTCCCTGCTGTGGACGGTCCGCCGAGACGGAGGAATGGGAGCAGCTTGCCGCTGATGGCGCGAAAGGCGAGCGCGAGTTTGGTGCGGCGCGAGAGGTCGGGCCGCGCGCCGAGCACGTCAAAGTCACGGCGCTCAATGGCGCGAAGAATTTCAAGACCTCCACGGCTGAAGAGATCGAGGTCGAGTGCGAACTCGCGGCCGACCATGCCAATGAGCGGAAGACCCTGCGCAAAGAGGCCGCGCGCGAATTCGACTTCGTGGCGGAGCAGATTACGGAAGGCGGGTGTAGCCACTCCATTGGCAATCGTCTCTTCGGTAACGCCGAAGCGCTGCATATCTTCCTGCGGAAGATAGATGCGGCCTTTATGGAAGTCGACGCGCGCATCCTGCCAGAAGTTGGCGAGCTGGAGCGCGGAACATGTGGCGTCCGAGAGGCGGAAGCGCTCCTCGCCCGCGTAGCCGCACGCGTAAAGCACCAGATGGCCGACAGGATTGGCCGAATAGCGGCAGTATTCGAGGAGCTGATTCATGGAGCCATAACGCGTGACGGTCTGGTCCTGCCGAAAGGCGATAAGCAGATTGGCAAATGGTTCTTTGGGAATGGAGCAGGCGTGGATGGTTTCAGCTAGTGCGACGAAGACGGGATGGCGTGTGTGGCCTTCGTAGCAAGCATCCAGTTCCCTGCCCCACATGTCGAGAAGAGCGAGAGCCTGCGCGGTGTCACTGACTTCGTCGCTGAGATCGTCGGAAACGCGGCAGTAGGCATAGATGGCGTGGAAGTGCGGCCGGAGCGCCCTGGGCAGGAACCAGGAGGCAACGTGAAAGTTTTCATAATGCGATTCGGCAAGGTGCCTGCACCATGCGCGGGCCTGCTCAAGCGATGGCGCAACCGCGGGCATGCGATAGGACGGCGGAAGCCCAGCCCATCCCTGCTGGAGGAGTGCGTCCTTGTCGGATTCCAGAGTTGCCGTGGTCATGTGCCGCCCTTATGGAAGGATTGCCGTCTTGATTTCCGTACTGCGCTTCATCAGCCGCTCAAATACGCGGTTGAGCTCGTAGAGATGCGCGTGGCCGGTGATGAATGCACCGGCCTGGAAACGGCCGGCGGCGATCAGGTCGAGAGATTTACGGCAGATCTCCGGCGTGTGGTGGAAAGTGGCGCGGAGCGTGATGTCGCTGTAGTGAATGCGATTGGTGTCGAGCGTGACATGTGTGCCGACGGCGCAGCCGCCGAAAAAATTGACGGTGCCACCCTTGCGAACCATTTCGACGGCTTCCTCCCAGGCTTCAGGAGCACCGACAGCCTCAATCGCAATGTCCACGCCACGGCCGCCGGGGGTGAGGGCGCGGGTTTCGCGGATGGCCTTCCGGATCGTGGACGCTTTGACAACATGCGCGGCGCCCAGCTGATGCGCGGCCTCCACCTGGCCGTCATGCTTGACGACGGCAATAGTTTCGCAGCCGGCAAGCGCGGCAACGTGGAGCATCATGAGGCCGAGCGGGCCGCCGCCGATGACGGCCACAATGTCGCCCGCGCGCGGATTCGAGTCCTTAAAACCGTGCACGGCACAGGCCAGCGGCTCAGTGAGCGCGGCGTGTTCAAGCGGCACGTGATCGGGGACGTGGAGGGTGTTCTTGGCGGCGATGCGGGCGGGAATGCGGATGAACTCAGCGTAAGCGCCGTTGTTGAAGAGCAGGTCGTCGCAGAGATTTTCCTGGCCGCGGGCGCAGAAGAAGCACTGGCCGCAGGGAGCGGAGTTGAGAGCGACGACGCGGTCGCCTGCGGCAAAACCGGTGACGCCTTCGCCGGCTTGAACGACAGTGCCGGCCAGCTCATGGCCGAAGAGCGCAGGAGGAACAATCATGCGGGCGTGATAGCCGCGGCGAAAAACTTTTAGGTCCGTTCCGCAGGTAAGCGCGGCCCCCACGCGCAGAATCAACTCTCCCCGACCTGCCTCAGGAATCGGCACGCTTTCAATGCGAATGTCTTCCCGTCCGTGAAGGACTGCGGCCCTCATGGTTGTCGCCATCAGGTGCCTCCTACTCTGCTCCAGCTCCTGTTACCGGCTCAATCATAATCTTCATGGAGTCGGCTTGAGGGTGTGAAGCTATCTCGATGGCCTCCACTGCGTCCTCAATGTGGAAACGATGCGAGATCAACTGCGTCAAATCGAAACCGTTCTGATAGCCGTCGAAGACGAGGCTTGTGACCTCGCCGAGAATGGGAAAGGATGACGAGTAAGAGCCAAGAAGAGTTTTTTCGTCCATGCAGACGGCAGCGGGATCAATTGTGGCCTCCGTGTGCTGGGTCTGAGCAAAGAGCATGACCTTGCCGCCGGGCCGCGCGGCGTCCATGGCGGTGCGAATGAGCGCGGTTCCAGCGACGGCAAGAATCACGGCGTCAGCCCCGCGACCTTCGGTCTCCTCAAGCACCCGCTCAATCACGTCTTCTGTACCTGCATGGATTGGATGCCGCAGACCGAATCTGGCTGCAATGGCGTGGCGCTCCGGGTAAAGGTCCGAGGTAAGAACCCGACCCGCGCTGCGGCTGGCGAGCACGGCATGCATCAGGCCGATGGGCCCCTGGCCGATGACGAGCACCGTGTCGTCCGGCTCGAGACTGAGCAGCTTGACGCCTTTGAGCACGGTGTTCACGGGTTCGACGAATGCGGCCTGTTCAAAGGGCACATCATCAGGAATGCGCACGACGCCGCCGTTCGAAACAACGAAGTCCATCACGCGGATGTACTCGGCAAAGCCGCCGCCGGAGGGCTCAAAGCCCGCGGTGACACCGGTCTTTTTGTAGAGCGGACACTGCGCCGGCGTTTGCTTGCGACAGTAATAGCACTCGCCGCAGGGAACGTGGTGGAAGGTCATGACGCGGTCGCCCTCGCGATAGCCGGTGACGCCTGCGCCGACGGCGACCACGGTTCCCGCCATCTCATGCCCGAATATCCGGGGGGCCGAATGCGAGCCGCTATGGATCTTTTTCAGGTCAGTCCCGCAAACGCCGCAGGTGGCCACCCGGACCAGCAGCTCACCGGGGCTAATGTGGGGGACGGGCACGGTCTCCACACGCATGTCATTCACGCCGTGGTAGACGACGGCGCGCATGGTGGTTGGGAGACGAGTCTCCTTCGGGCTTTCAGCGTTCTGGGTCTGGATCATCATTCGTATTCCGATTCTGACCTCGCTCGTCGAGAAAGTGGTGGATCGACTTCGCAATATTTTGGGAAGCCTTTCTACTATTTTCACCCATTTGCGCAAGCGCAGGCCAGTGCCACGGGCGAAGAAGCGCAAAAAGCGTAAACTTTGCGGTCAAAAAGCGGCCGTCAGGGGCGAGGAACGGGTTGAAGTCGGGCAGGCGGTCATTGAAACCGTCACTTACGCCCTTGAAGGCATAAAACGGGATACCGCGCATGGCCGCGAGGCGAGCTACGGCGGCGCCTTCCATGTCGACGAGCGCGGCGTTGTAAGCCGAGGCGAGGCGGCTCTTCTCGTCGGCCCCGGCCACGATGGGGCTAGTGGCGAGCCAGTGCTCGCCCGCGCCGGCTTCGCATCGGAACCGCTCGCCGGTACGAACGTCGACCACGCCTGCGATGTTGTGGGCGCTGCCGGGTTCGATCTCCGGCCGGAGGGCGCCGCACCAGCCGAGAGAAAAGACGATGTCGATGGGGCCGCCATCCTCAAGCGCGGCAAAGGCGCGGGTGGCGGCGGCCTGGCCGGCTCCGGCGCAGGCAGCAATCCACTCTTCCTCTTCCGTGCGCTGGGCCCAGAAGTGGGTGCCGGCGCGGGTGCTGTGGGGCCATCCGCGCACAAGCGGTTTGAGCTCGCCCGGCATGGCAGCGATGAGGGCAACGCGCGTCATGCGCTGGCCTGGGAATTTCCCTGCGGCGCGTAGCCGTTGGCGCGGAACCACTCGATGGAGGCGCGCATTGCGGGGTAAACGGGGACGATGCGGAAGTCGAGTTCCTGCTGCGCGTGGGCACTGGAGGCAAACATCCTCTTGCGGCCCATGCGGACTTCTTCCAGCGTGGCGCGAGGCTCCCTACCGCGGATGCGACCCGTGATGAGCTCTTCAAAGAAGGCGTAGGTGGCGGCGACGGCAAAGGGAATGCGAACGTTGGGCGAGGGAATGCCGGTGATGGCCGACATCTTGTCGAGGATTTGCTTGAGGGTGAGGTTTTCTCCGCCGAGGATGTAACGCCGGCCGGGCGTGCCAAGGGTGAGCGCGGAAACGTGCGCACGGGCCACCTCTGCAACATCGACAAGGTTGAGGCCGGTGTCCATATAAGCGGGGAACTTGCCGTTGAGGAAGTCCACGAAGATGCGGCCGGTGGGCGTTGGCTTGCGGTCGTTGGGTCCGATGGGCGTGGTGGGGTTGAGGATGAGCACCTGCTGACCATCCTGGGCGGCTGCAATGGCCTCGCGCTCTGCCATGAACTTGGAGCGCTTGTAGTGGCCGACCATGTCGGCGAGGGAGACGGGTGTGTCCTCATTGATCACGATTCCGTCCGCGCGGAAGTTCATGGTGGCGACGCTGGAGGTATAGACGACGCGGGGCACGCGGGCCTCGCGCGCGAGGCGAAGAAGCTCGCGCGTGCCCTCCACGTTGGCCTTGTGCATGGCATCGGGATCGCGAATCCACAGGCGATAATCTGCGGCAACGTGAACGACCGCATCGCAGCCCGCAAGCGCGGGCGCGAAGGACTCAGGCCGCGCAAGGTCGCCAACCTCTGTGTCGCCGGGAATGCCTTCAAGGTTGCCGAGGTTGGAGCTTTTGCGGACGAGCATGCGAAGCTGCGCGCCTTCAGCGGCAAGCGCCTTGGCAACGTGGTGGCCGACGAAGCCGGTGGCTCCAGTGAGAAAAATGCGCATGCGTGCTCAGTCCGTCAGGGATAAGTTTAGCCCGCGAGAAGAAAAACCCCTCAGCAATCGGCGTCCGGCTTTTTCACCACTTCGGGCTTGTCCAGAACCCATCGCGCCCAGCTTCGCGGGATGAAGCCAAGCTGGCCGAAGGATACGCGGCGATGCTTGAGTGAGAGCCAGAGCAGACAAATCGAGCCGCCGAGAAGAAAAAGCAGGTAAAGGGCCCAGCCGAGGTCGCGGAGCCAGCCAGGAAAGCCGCGGGAGACGCCGAGTGCGAGGAAAAAAGCGCATGCGGCAAGCATGGCCAAGCTGACGAACCACTTGCGCAGCGGGCGCAGTGTGGGGCCGGTAAACTCAAGACGGCGGGCAGTCATGGGAACACTCCCGATCGCCTCCATTGTACGGCGAAGGACACAGAGAGCGGGCGGATAGGCAGACCGGCGGCCCTACTCCAGTTCGTCCGGGTGGAGGGCGTAGCTTTCGCCGGCGGCTTTCTTTTCGTTGTAGTTCTTCACCCAGTCTTCCCAATGCTTGCCGGCGGCGCGATCCTTGCCGCTGAACTCGAGGCGCGCGATCTGATCGTAAGCCACTTTCAGCTTGCCGGGCTGGTTGGGCGCGAAGTATTGCACCCAGGAGTCGGTCAACGTGGCGCCAGTTTGGCGATTGAAGATGAAGGCCTCCACTTGCTCGCCGGATTTGAGCGTGAGCGTGACGTCGCCGCGATAGTCAAAGGCCTTTTCGAGAGCGATCTTAAGGTCTTCGTCACCGACGAGCTTGGGCACCCAGCCCTCCAGCTTTTCGTGCTCGATGCCGGGGGCGAGTTCGAGGGCTTCAATCTGATCGAGGGTGTATTTCAGGACTTCGGCGCTCATGCGTTGGTCTCCTCGAGTGCCTCGGCATGCTTGTCAAGCTGTACCAGCGCCGCCGGTCCGTGGGGCGCGGGCTCATTGAGCAGTTTGAGGGCGTGAGCGTCCTTGTATTGGCTGAAGGTGCCGCGCACCATGGTCCAGAAACCGGAGAGCGAGCCGAAGCCATCCATCACCGCAGTGGGCTCATAACCGCAACTCACCATGCAGTTGGCGCATTTCGGGTTGCCGCTGGCCACGCCGTACTCCTCAAAGCGCGTGGTCTCCATCATCTCCTTGAAGGTTTCCGCATAGCCCTCCTGCAACAGATAGCAGGGACGCTGCCAACCAAAGATGTTGTAGGCCGGCGAGCCCCAGGGCGTGCACTCGTAGCTGCGCTTGCCCATCAGGAACTCAAGAAAGAGCGGTGACATGTTGAATTTCCAATTCGGCTTGCGATTGGAAAGGATGGCGCGGAAGAGACGACGGACGCGGGCGCGGCCCAAAAAACGATGCTGATCGGGCGCCATCTCATAGCTGTAGCCGGGCGAGAGGACGATGCCTTCGACGCCCATCTCCATCACTTCGTCAAAGAATCCGCGGACGCTGTTGGGGTCCGTGCCGTCAAAGAATGTGGCGTTGGTGGTCACTCGAAAGCCGCGCTTGACCGCTTCTTTGATGCCTTCGACGGCGATGTCGTAGCCACCCTCGCGGCAGACCGAGAAGTCATGGTGCTCGCGCTGGCCGTCCAGATGGACCGAAAAGGTGAGGTACTTGGACGGCGTGAACTCGGGCAGCCGGCGCTTGAGCTCGAGCGCGTTGGTGCAGAGATAGATGTACTTTTTGCGCGCGATGAGTCCGTTGACAATCTCGACAATCTGCGGATGGAGCAGCGGCTCGCCGCCGGGAATGGAGACCATCGGCGCACCGCACTCCTCAACGGCCTTGAAGCACTCCTCGGGCGTAAGCATGCGCTTGAGAACGTGGGGCGGATACTGCACCTTGCCGCAGCCGGCGCAGGCCAGGTTGCAGCGGAAGAGCGGCTCCAGCATGAGCACAAGCGGATAACGCCTGTTGCCGCGCACGCGCTGCTTCAGCACATAGGTGGCAACGGTCCACATCTGGGATACAGGAACAGCCATAGTGAAGAACTTCCTCCGGCGCCGCGCAGGGGGCCTGCTTTCAGGATACAGGGAACCCGGAAGCGAATGCGCCTCTTGCGGTGTTGGGTCGCGCCCGGGGCCACTTGTGGGTAAACGGGCGGTTTAGGCAGGCCGGCTGCTGCGCCGCAGGCCTGCGGGAATCTGTGGACGAACCGGCAAGCTGGCCGGCCCGCAATTGAGAAGGCCTCTACGCCCGCTCCATGGCCCGCTTGTACGTGGTGAGAGCGAGCAGAGGAAAGTAATTCCGGTACATGTGATAGGCAAGATAGAAGACGCGCGGGAAGCCGGTTCCTGTGTAAAGCGCCTGGCGCGTGACGCCGCTTCCGGTGGACTCGTCCCACCCGCCGTCCGGTTTCTGGCGCGTGAGCAGCCAGCGAACCCCCTTGGCGACGGAGTCCGAGCGGTCGTCACCGGCGGCAAGCAGGCCAAGGATTGCCCAGGCGGTTTGCGAGGGCGAGCTTGGGCCGATGCCGCGGGTGTTGGGATCGTCGTAACTGTCGCAACTCTCGCCCCATCCGCCGTCGGGATTCTGCACCATGCGGATCCACTCGGCAGCCTGCTGCACCTGGGGCTCGTGCTGATCGAAGCCGATGGCCTCCAAGCCGCGCAGGACGAGGAAAGTTCCGTAAAGATAATTCGCTCCCCAGCGGCCGAACCAGCTACCATCCGGCTCCTGCTCGCGGAGAATGAATTGAATGGCGCGCTCGACGCGCTTGTCGCCGCGAGTGTAGCCATAGGCAGCCAGCATTTCCAGCAGTCTTCCCGTGATGTCCACGGTGGGCGGATCGAGCATGGCGTTGTGGTCTGCAAAGGGGATGTACTGGAAGATCATCTTGGTGTTGTCTTTGTCGAAACTGCCCCAGCCGCCGCTGCGGCATTGCATGGCGAACTCCCAATCGATGGCGCGCTGCGCGACCTCGTGTTGGTAGCGCTCGCGCGGGTTTTCCACCCTGGAGAGGGCCAGCAGAACCTGCGCGGTGTCATCGGTGTCGGGATAAAACTCATTATTGAACTCGAAGTACCAGCCGCCGGGATCGGTCTTGGGGACTTTGACGGCCCAGTCGCCCTTGTGACGGACCTCCTTTGAGAGCAGCCAGTCAGCAGCCTTCACCATGCGTGGATCGTTGCGCAGCACGCCGGCCTCACCCAGCGCGTAGACCACCTGCGCGGTGTCCCAGACGGGCGATGCGCAGGGCTGCATGCGGAAGGTGGGCTCGGGAAGGTCGGGCGTGGCGGCCTGCTCAATGCCGAGCTTCTCAAATTCGTCGCGGGCGCGGATGACCTGTGGATCGTCCTCGGAGTAACCAAGGCAGCGCAGCGCGAGGATGGCATTCATCATTGCCGGGTAGATGGCGCCCAGACCGTCGGACATCTCCAGGCGCTCCAGCATCCACCTTTCCGCCTGTTTCAGCGCCAGCATGCGCAGGGGGCGGATGTGCACAGCTTCTGACCAGTGAATGATGCGGTCAAAAATAAGGAAGAAGTTGCGCCATGAGAGGATGGACTTGCGGTCGAAATGAAGACGAAGGCTTGAATTGGCGCGGCCGCCGGCAAATAGCTCGTCGATTCCCTGCTCAGCGGGGATCTTCTTGAAGGGCTTTTTCGCATAAATGATGGCCAGCGGAACAAGGATGGAGCGCGACCAGGCCGAAATCTCGTAGAGATTGAAATAAAACCAGCGGGGAAAGAGGACGATCTCCGGTGGAATGGCGGGCACGGCATCGTAGTCATACTGGCCCAGCGCGCAGAGATACATTTTTGTGAAGGTGTTGCAGGCCACAACGCCTCCGTGGGCGAGAATCCACTCGCGGCAGCGGACCAGACGCGGGTCGTCAGAGCCAAGGCCCGTGAGTTTGGCTGAGAAGTAGCACTTGACCGAGAGCGAGATGTTGCCGGGGCCGCCGGGATAGATGCTCCAGCTTCCGTCGTCATTCTGGTAGCGCATCATCTCGGTAAATGCGCGCTTCAGGCGGCCGGGGTCTCCGGACTCGAGCAGCGTATGAAGAAAGATGTAATCGGCCTCGAGCATCGAGTCGGCCTCGAGTTCGCCGCACCAGTAGCCTTCAGGATGCTGCTGAGCAAGCAGCCGCTCGCGGGAGCGGAGAATGGATGCGTTCACGTCTGCCAGGTCCGCGTCAATTCGGCCGAATCTGGGCGTCGCGGATGTGGTCTTCTTTTGCTCAGGACTCATGCGGTTTCTGGCCTCCGGGAGGCGGAACGAAACGGCCGTGACAAGGCCCTCAGGTTGGATGTCGCGAGGCGGCCCATGATGCAAAAGACGTGGAAATCCGGAAGCCGGACGGAATCAGCCGGAATCCCTGGGAACTCGTCAATGGTGTGGCCGCACATCTCAGTGAACGGAAACCGACCTGGCGCCGTCGGCACTGTCAATGGCCTGCACAATCTCGGGCGGAAGTCCAAACCGGACATTCTCCGGCATAACCTCCACTTCTTCGACGTTGGAAAAGCCGTTTTGCCTCAAATAGTGAACGACATCCTCCACCAGAATCTCCGGGGCAGAGGCTCCGGCAGTAACGGCCACGGTGGAGACATCTTGAAGCCACTTGGAGTCGATGGCCTGGGAGTTATCAATCAGGTACCCGATGGTGCCCAGGTTGCGCGAAACCTCGACCAGACGGTTGGAGTTGGAGCTGTTGGTGGAACCCACGACCAGAACCAGGCCTGCGCTGTGGGCCACGTTGCGGACAGCCACCTGCCGGTTCTCCGTGGCATAGCAAATGTCCTGCGAGTGGGGACCGACGATGTTGGGGAACTTGATCTTGAGGGCATGGATGATGTCGCGCGCCTCGTCAAGCGAGAGAGTGGTCTGGGTAAGATAGGCCACGCGATTCGGGTCAGGAACCTCCAGGGTTTCCACTTCCTCGGCGCTGGAGACGACCTGGGTCACATCCGGCGCTTCGCCCAGCGTGCCCTCGATTTCGTCGTGGTCGCGATGCCCGATGAGCACGAGCGAGTAGCCCTGTTTTGCGAATTTGACGGCCTCAATGTGGACCTTGGTGACCAGCGGACAGGTGGCGTCAATCACCTTCAAATTGCGGCCTTTGCTGTCTTCGCGGACCGCAGGCGAAACCCCGTGGGCAGAGAAGATGACGCGCGCGCCGTCCGGGACTTCCTCGATCTCGTGGACGAAGATGGCGCCCTTTTCCGCGAGCTCATTCACCACGTAGCGGTTGTGGACAATCTCCCGGCGGACATAAATCGGCGCGCCGAAGGTTTCCAGAGCGATGCGGACAATATCGATCGCGCGAACCACCCCGGCGCAAAAGCCTCGCGGCTTGAGCAGCAGGACACGCTTCTGTTCAGGGGAAGAGCCGCTTTCGTCGCCTTGGTGGGCTGCGTTGAGGACGGAAGTAGTCACTTGAACAGTATAGCAATGGGCAAGAGGTTACGGGATGGTGTTTGCATTCACGACGGATTTTGCGTCATGAAGCGTCCTGAACTCCCTGATTAGGCTGACTATGTCTTCACCATTGAGTGCCCGGACCCTGGGGAACGGACTTGTAAATGTTCGCACCTGAGATGGTCTTCCAGAGCGCAATCTTATGCTGTGCCAATAAATACGCTGCCGGTGTGTCATCGGTCGTGTGCTGATCCAAGACGTAGAATCGGCCGTTTCCAGCCAGAAAGCGGGACATATCCTCAACAGGAAGGGCAGGATTGACCAGCTTCCAACGCTGGATAACATGCTGGTTCATGGCGTCAGCCACCGGAACGTTCGCCGGCACCACAAGATACTCCAGGCGCGAACGAAAGGCGCTGGGAGCGGATTCCTCCAGTTGGAAGAACTGACTCCCATCAGCCTCTACGATGGGTGCGCTCCCGGGCATCGCGTTGTAAAGGGGTGCATTGTGAAAGTACTTCATGGAAGGTACACCCCAAATCGTCGTGAAAATGGCCGCTGCAAGAAGCCCAGCGGGGAGAATCTTATCGAACGCGGCAAAGCTGCCCAAAACTTCCGCCAGAAGGGCGGACGCCCCGATGGCACCTACCAGAACGTAGCGAAGATTGAAACTCTTTGTGACCAACATTGCGAACAGGAAAATAAGGATCGGGGCAAGCAGTGAGCCAAGCACAAGAGCCCAAAAATCGTCCACGCGAGCTTCCTGGCTTCCCACCGCACCGACATTTCCCAATCGAACTTCTCCCCATCGCTTCTCAGCCAGCTTGCCGAAGGGCAAAACTGCGAGCATAAATAGCAGGATCAGGCCGTTCATGCCGAGTCCGCCTATCAAGTGCAGATTTCCCCAACCTTGAAAGAGATAGGCATATGTGGAGACCAATAGGCTCCATGTGGGCATCGCTCCGTAGGCGTAACTCTCCGCTATGTCAAGGCCGACAAGGTGACTTGTGGCCCGTATCAAAGGCAGCCAAACAAAGATGGATGCCCCGGCCAAAAACAAAGCGAACCAAAGCTCAAGTCGAAATCTGCGGGTATGGATCATCCGCAAGCATTCCATAAGGCCAAAAGCGGGCACAAGAAGGACCGCGTAGAAATGCAGGATGACGGCTGCAGCGAGAAGAAACCCGATAAGGATGGCCTGCTTTCGAGATGGACGAAGGTTGTAGTTGTCCCAACACAGTAAAGCCGAAGCAAAGCACACGGTGACTAGAGCGTATGGCCGGACCTGGATCCCGAAAGGGCTCAGGGACTCCAAAAGCAGACAGGATGCAAACAGCGCCGGGGCTCTGCCCAGGTGTCTGCGAAGAATGATAAATACGATGAGTGCCGTCGCGAGGACGGCAAAGAGCGAAGGGAGCCGCAGCGCAAGGTGGCTCTGGCCCGCCACCTTTGAGTACCAATGAAGCAAGGCCGGGTAGACCGGCGTTGTGGACTGCGCTCCCCGCAAAACGGCAGCGTACATCTGCCGAACCGAAGGCATGCGCATCAGCCAAACCGTTAGCACTTCGTCCATCCAGAGGGGGTTCTTGATTGCTGCATGGACGGATGAAACCACATAGCACAACCCAAAGACCGCGCTCGTAGCCCAGAGCAAGACACTCCATCTCTGATTACGACTCTTGTCGCCTGAGAATTCCCTCTGCACTTCCGGCGTCATTCGATCTCCTGGTCGTGAGAGAAACGGGCAATCGCGCCCTGGCCGTCATTATACTGAGTGGTTGAATCCGCGCGGGACGGGTGTTGGCCCCAATGCACCCAAACAGACTGGCTGACTGCTCAACTATTTGGTGTCAGATTAAGTCTATTTTTGGCAAAGCGTTGCAACCCTCGCTATCCAGATTGATGGGCGACATCCCGCGAATCATGACATCCTTTCCCGGGCCATGTTCATCCCACTGAACAGCGGACCGGAAGCTGTTGCCGGAATGAGAGTCTGCCGCGATTGAGTTCCCTGGGTTGCCTGCGGTACTGTACCGGCAAGCCGTGATAACCGGCTCATGGAGACCGGCGTACGGAATGCCAAAGCAGTTGATTCCTGAATGCAAGGAGGAAAGATGAAAGGACTCAAGGTGTTTGCGTTGGCAACGGTTGCCGCGCTGTGCATGGCAATGTCCGCGCCGCGGGCTGAAGCGCAGGTCAGTCTCCAGGTGAATATCGGCGCACAGCCGGTGTGTCCGTATGGCTACTTTGACTATGCCCCTTACCGCTGCGCGCCTTTCGGCTACTACGGACCGCAGTGGTATTCAGGCGGGATATTTATTGGCGCCGGGCCATGGTTCCACGGACCGGAAGGCTTCCACGGCTACATCAACCGCCGTTACGATCCGCGGTATGGCTATCGCGGGGCCTTCCCGGC
Source organism: Occallatibacter sp. (assembly GCA_049678625.1). Classification (GTDB taxonomy): domain Bacteria; phylum Acidobacteriota; class Terriglobia; order Terriglobales; family Acidobacteriaceae; genus Telmatobacter. Next base: position 229,014 of record JBAUEO010000061.1, read on the forward strand.
ACGCGGCGACCATGCGGACTGGGGCCAGCATCGCGGCTGGGAGCACAATTTCCATGGCACAGAAAGGCGCCAGGAGCAGCGCCACGGCACTGCAAATCGTGGTAACGCCAATGACCAGCGCCACAACGACAAGAAGAAAAACGACCACCCCAGGCACGACTAGGCAGCGCGAACGCTTCGCCAGAAACTGAATCAGGCCTTCGATCCGGCTTAGCGGCGGGGTGGAAGGCCTGTTGTTTGGGTGGGTCGTGAAAGTGTGCCGCGCTATGCTACATGCGCTGCCAGGCCATGTTCACGCGCACAGGAATCTCGTTCTTGATGGGCACGGCAAGGAAGGTGGGACGGTCGATCTTGAAGTCAGAGCAGGTGGCCGGGATGACGCCGGTGATGTGAATCTGACTGCCCTGTCCTGAGCGCTGGAACGCAACGTGCGCGTAGTGCGCGGTCTGGCCGGCGAACTGGACGTCGAGATCCGCGTAGAGGGTGGAGGCCGAAATCTCCGGCTCCGGGAAGCGCGTGCGCACAATCACCATGGGATACTCCGCGCCGCGCGTGACCTCGAGCATGTGCAGGTCGCGGTTGGTGTCGCCGGAGTCAAACGACTTGACCGGCGCGGCAATGAGGAAATCGCACCAGCCGTTCTGGCAGATGCCCTTGCCCTTGGCCGCGCGACTGACACCGTCGACCTCGTGCAGCGGATGGGACATGTGATAGCTGAGCGTGGATTGCGCGAGGACGTAGTGTCTTGCCTTCGGCCCCTGGTCGGCCTTGCGCGCCACGGCGGGCAAAGCGCAGAACAGTGCGGCAAGAGCGAGGATTGCCGGCCTCATCGTTTCTCCCAGAACTTCCAGTGGATCGGCCAGGAAACAGCGACGATCGATGCGCCGTAAGCGGCGGCAGTGACGTACGCAACCGCGCCGTGCGCCGAAGCAATGCCGTGCACCTTTTCGCCGTTGTTCTCCTGGTTGTAAGCCATGACGCCCAGAATGGGCGTGAGGATCATGCCCGGGCCGTGGATGAAGGCCAGCGCCTCATGCACGCGGATGGGGCCATGCTTATGAGTGCCGGGAATGCGCGGGGCTCGAATGGCAAAATAGGCTGTACTGAAATAAAGCGCGGTGGTGACGCCCCCCAGTGCGGCGTGAAAATCAAGATTGGCAGAGGTCGGCTCGGTAATCGTCTGGCCGTTGCGGCCCTTTGCCTTGGCGTATGGGCCGGTGATGAGCGCCGCGGCCATGGGAATGACAGTGATGAGGCCGAGGCGCTGATGGATGCGCAGCATGTGGGTGCGTCGATTGAGGAGCGCCTGCAGTTTGGGATTGGCCTGCGTCTGCTGCGGCGTAAAACCCAGGTCGCCCAGCGACGGCTGCTGCTCCGGAGGTTGCTGGGAAGAGGGTTGAGGCGGCGGCGCATCGGGCAGCGAATCCGAGGATTTCGCAATTTGTACGGATTGCGCCAGCAGCGGACAGGATGACAAAGGCAGACAGACCGTGACACAGAGTGAAAGAATGAAGAACGCTCTGCGGGTCATGCAAACGCTCCTGAATGGGAACCCATGAGATTGCCGCCCGGGGCAGACGGCCATTTTTCTATTGGATGCGGGCCGCGCAGGTTTGGGTAGCAAGCGCGCTGATGTAGAAGTGCTTTCCACACAACTAGCGGCTGGCCGCGATCATCTGCGCGGCGTGCTGCAGGCTGGTGTCGGTCACTTTTGCGCCGGAAAGCATGCGGGCCACTTCGTGGGTTCGAGCGCGGTCGTCGAGGACGCGAATCCGGGTCTTGGTGCGGCCCTGGTCCTCGTGCTTTTCCACGGCCAGATGCTGCGAGGCGAAGGCTGCGATTTGCGGCAGGTGGGTGACGCAGAGGACCTGCTGGCCGCGGGCGAGGGCCTTCAGCTTTTGCCCCACCGCCTCCGCAGCGCGGCCGCCGATGCCGATGTCAATCTCGTCGAAAACCAGGGTGCGCGGTGTGGGGTTTTTCTTGCGCGATTTTGTGCTGGACTCTTCGACGGCGACCTTGAGCGCGAGCAGGACGCGGGACATTTCGCCGCCGGAGGCGATTTCATGGAGCGGCTTGAGGGGCTCGCCGGGGTTGGTGGCAATCCGGTATTCCACGGTGTCCCAGCCGTTGGAGGTCCATGCGGATTCCGGCTCGGCGGCGGTGACTGCCACCTGGAAGCGTGCCTTCATGGCGAGCGAGTTGATCTGCTCCTCGGCGAGTTTTGCGAGCTTTTGAGCGGCCGCTGCGCGGAAAGCGGTCAACGCCGATGCGGCCTCGCGATAGGCCGTGGCAGCCTTGTCGAGCTCTGCGCGAAGCTGCTTGAGGATTTCGTCGCGATCCTCGACCTCGGCAAGCTTGCGCGCAACGTCCTCACCGAATGCAATCACCTCAGCAACGGTCTGGCCGTACTTGCGCTTGAGGCGATCAATGGCGGCTAGGCGATCCTCGATTTCAGCCAGGCGCTCGGGCGATGCGTTGATGCCTTCGGCGTAGTCGCGAAGGGTGGAGGCTGTGTCAGAAAGCGTCGCGCGAGCCGAGGCGAGCTGCTGTGCGGCCTCAGTGAAGCGCGCATCATAGCGGGCAAGCTCGTCCACGTTGCGAATGGCGGCGCGGAGAGCGGCTTCCGCGCTGGAGCTGCCTTCATAAAGCTGGTCGAATGCACCCATGGCGGCGGCGTAGAGCTTTTCCGCGTTGGCCAGAACGCGCTTTTCGGTTGCAAGGGTTTCGTCCTCGCCGGGTTTGAGGCGCGCGGACTCGATATCCTTCGACTGATAGCTCCAAAGGTCGACCATACGGAGGCGGTCCTGCTCGCCCTCCAGCAGGTCGTTGAGTTTGTCCTTCGCTGCGCGCCAACGGGCGTGGGCTTCGGCGACAGATTTGGCGGAGAGGCCGGCGAAGCGGTCGAGAAGGACACATTGCTGGGCCTGGTCAAAGCTGGAAAGCGTCTCAGACTGCGCGTGAACCAGGGCCAGCTCCGGCGCAAGCTGGCGAAGGACGGCGACGGTGGCGGGCTGGTTGTTGACAAAGACGCGGCCCTTGCCGCCAGCCAGGACTTCGCGCCGGAGGATGATTTCCACTCCTTCGGAGTCAAGGCCGTTGGTTTTGAGCACGGCCTCCGCTCCCGGTGTGGACTGAAAGACGCAGGAAACCACAGCCTTGTCTGCCCCGTGGCGGACAAGCTCGGCCGAGGCCTTGCCGCCCATCAGCAGCGCCAGCGCGTCCACCAGGATCGACTTGCCCGCCCCGGTTTCGCCCGTCAGCAGGTTGAGGCCGGGGCCGAAGGAGGCAATGGCGTGATCGATGACGGCGTAGTTTTCCGCGCGCAGCTCAACGAGCATAGTGGGGTCCACGGGACGGGCTGCATCTGGCTGATGAGGAAAGCACAAGCAGCCCGAACCCGAGCGCAGCATAGCATGGATGCGCCAGTCGGTTCCGGCAGCGGTTTCCATAAACCAATCTCCGGCACAGGCCGCAAGACCGCAAGGATGCATCCAAACCCTTTATGCCAGCCAGCGGCTGCACGGGGAATCACCCAAGCGTCGTATTGCGCCGCGAGGTGCACTGTCCGTCTTTGCCCAGCACCAACTCGATGACTTGGACGGGCACTGCCCGTCTGATACCGTGAATCTTGATGAGGTGAACGCCGATTTTGACTGAATTCTCAGCCCTTGTTTTGCAGGCCCACGGCGGCGCGCATTCCGGTGCGATGCTGGCGCAGGGTCCTGGCGCCCTGATGGACATGATGAGCAACATCGGCACCATTGCGCTGTGCGTGCTCGGTGTTCTGCTTTTCGCCAGCCTCTACTCGTGGACGGTGATCCTGGGCAAGGCGTCCACCTTCGGCAAAGCCACGCAGGAAAGCCGGAGTTTCATCCGCGCATTCCGCAAGGCGAGCCGGCTGCAGGAAGTGTCCATGCTGGCCGAGACCTACAAGAAGAGTCCGCTGGCGCAGGTTTTCGTGGAGGTCTATGAAACTTACAAGCGGCAGACGGGCGGATCAGGCCCGCCGAAGAATATGACGCCGCTGGAGCGCTCGGCGCAGACCGCGGCCAGCGAATCAATCTCCGCGCTGGAACGGCGCATGAGCTGGCTGGCAACGATTGCCGCGACGAGTCCGTTTGTAGGGCTGTTCGGCACGGTGATGGGCGTGATTGACGCCTTTCATGGGCTCGGCACGGCGGGCGCGGCAACCCTGCGCGCGGTGGCTCCGGGCATGGCCGAGGCGCTGATTACCACGGCGGCCGGACTGTTTGTGGCGGTGCCGGCGGTGGTGGCCTATAACCAGCTCACGGCGCGCATCCGCACCTTTGCCGGGGCGACCGACGACTTTTGTCGCGAGCTGCTGAACTCGCTGGAAGAGATACCGGGTCCGGCGGATGGAGAGGGACGTGGCCTTTACAAGTAGTAGCGGCCAAACCCGGTCCTCGCTTGCGGACATCAACATCACGCCGCTGGTGGACGTGGTGCTGGTGCTGCTGGTCATTTTCATGATCACAGCGCCGGTGCTGCAATCGGGCATTGAAGTGAACGTGCCCAAGACGCGCACTGTGCAGGAAATCACCGTCCAGCGGACGGTGGTGACCATCGACCGCGACCAGCAGGTCTTCCTGGGCGACAAGCTGGTGAACATCCACGACCTGCCCCAACTGCTGCTGAAGCAGGGTGAAGACCCGAGTAAGAAGGCGATCTATCTGCGGGCCGACGAGCGGGTGCCATTCGGCGCCTTCGCCACGGTAATGGACGCGGTGAAGCAGGCGGGGATTACGAACATTTCCATTGTGACGCAGCCCTTGAACACAAAGGGACCTGCCGGCAACGGCGCGCAATGAGATCGATTCCGATGGCGAGAAGGAGTCCTTGGGCGAAACGATGAGCCACGCGGTGCGAGTGAGCGATCCGTTGGAGGGCGTGCTGACGCCGGAGCCGGTGATGGGCCCGGCGATGGGCTCGGCCGCGCTGCATGCAGGTTTGGCGGCGGTGCTGGTGCTCTACGGCATTCTGGGCGGATTTTTCCATCACAATCTGTGGGGCAACTCAGGCTCTGGCGGAGCCATCCAGGTGCAACTGGTGAGCAACGCTCTTCCTCTTCCGAGCGACCAGCCGCAAAACAAGAACGTTCTGGCCACCGAGACGCCGAGTCAAGCGCCCGCACCGCCCACGCCCACGCCCAAGACCAAAGTGGCTGAAGACGAGACGGCGATTCCGATTCTGGGCAAGGAGAAGAAAAAACACCAGGAGACCGAGCACCAGACGCCGCAGCGCAAGGTGGAGCAGCCGCAATCCCCTCGCGCCTACTACGGCGAGCAGCAAGGCTCGTCCATGCCGCGGGCTACCGAATCGCAGGCGACGACGAACGGGCCGACTTCAGTGAGCAACGGTGACTTTGGCAGCCGTTTTGGCTGGTATGTGAGCGGGATTACACGCAAGATGGACCAGAACTGGTTCAAGGCCTTGGTTGACACGAACACACCAAAGGGCACGCGCGCTTACATCACCTTCAAAATTTACCGGGATGGCTCGGTGGGCAGTGTGCAACAGGAGCGCGCCAGCGGGAGCCCCACGCTGGACCGCTCGTGTATGCAGGCGGCCATGCGAGCGGGCAATTTCGGGTCGCTGCCGCCGGGTTACAACGAAAGTACCTTGATGGTTTCCTTCTACTGTGAATACTAGCTGGGAGAGAACACTGCCAAGTAAGATGGGTTCGGCAGGAACCACGAAGGATCGACCCACGAAAGAGCAGGGGGAGGCGTTGTTGCCCTGTTCGCGGTAACAATTCCGATGCCCGGAATCCTCAAACGCTTCGCCTACACTTACCGAGGAAGGATTGCTTACTGCATGAAGCTGCGTTTTACGATTTCGCTTATCATCGCCATCACTCTGGCAAGCCTGGCGGCTGTTCCTCTGCATGCCCAGGACTGGGTAAAGATTGGGACCGGTCTGGGCAATGCGCGCATTCGCATCGCCGCAGCGGACTTCAAGCCCGTGGGCAACGATCCGCAAACGCCGGTGCTGAAGACAGTCTTCGACACAACGCTCTATAACGACCTGGGCAACGCAGGCATCTTCGACCTGGTTTCAAAGAGCTTTTCGCCGCAGTCTGAGCCGGGGTCCCCACAGGAAATCAACCTCTCCCCGTGGTCGGCGGCGCCCACCAGCGCGGCCATGGTGGCTTTTGGCGCCCTTTCTGCCACAAACGGGCGGCTGGTGGTCTACGGATGGCTCTTCGACACGAGCAACGCGAGCAACCCGCAGGTGCTGGGCAAGCAGTACAGCGAGGTTGCCAACCAGGAGATGGCGCGGACCGTGGCCCACGAGTTCGCCGACACCATCATCGAGCGGCTGGGCGGCGGCCTGAACGGCATTGCTGAGACCAAGATCTACTTTGTGAGTTCGCGGACGGGGTCCAAGCAGATCTGGGCGATGGACTACGACGGAGAAAATCAGCATCCCGTCACCCACCTGGGCAGCATTTCCATCTCTCCGCGCATCTCACCGGATAACTCGCGGCTCGCCTTCGCTTCTCTGGGGCGCGAGGGCTGGTCCATTCGCATGTATTCACTTGAACTTGGCCGCATGGTACGCTTCCCTGCCGGTTCCTCGGGAAGTTTGAATCAATCTCCCGCCTGGTCCGCTGACAGCAACCGGATCGCCTTCTCGTCCTCGCGCAGCGGGGACCCGGAGATTTGGGTTGCCGATTCGGACGGCGGAAATCTGCACCGCATCACTTATTTCCGCGGGCCTGACGTCTCGCCCACCTGGAACCCGAAAACCAATACGCAGATTGCCTGGGTTAGCGGGCGGACTGGCCTGCCGCAGATTTACACCATGGATCAGGACGGTTCGAACGTGCATCGCATGACGGACAGCGGCTATGCGGTTTCGCCTTCATGGTCGCCGAACGGCGAGTTCCTGACCTTCAGTTGGAACCGGAAATACGGGCCGGGCGCTCCGGGCGGGCAGGATATCTACGTGATGGACATTGCCACGCGGCGCTGGTCGCAGTTGACGCACGGCGAGGGCAACAACGACTTCCCTTCATGGTCGCCGGATGGACGCCATATCGCCTTTCAGCGGAAGGTTGGCGGAAGGACGGAGATTTGGTCCATGCTTGCCGATGGAACCCAGCAAAACGAGCTTACGCACGTGGGGAGCAACCAGATGTCCAATTGGAGCTGGAAGTGAGCGCCGCGAGGAACAGGGATGCATCAGCCGCGGTGTCTGGCGGCTTGCATTCTTTCCCGTTGCAGAACCCAGCCTGTTGCATTGAGCCACTCCTCTGCTCGACGGGAGGACCGGCGAAAGAGGAGAGAATCCATCGACGCGCCGGCCTTCCCCGGATCCAACGCCGGGAAAAGATTGCCGGCATCAACCCCAGCGCATTTCTGAGCCATCCATGCCACAACCCGCAAGGACGGCGGGCCGCGCGTTCCAAAGCGGGGACGCGGCGCGAGTCCCGGAGCATAAAATGGAAACCCTGTACACAGCATACGCACGCCCGTGCGGAAGGAGCCACGCATTGAAACGACTGAATCGATCCTTGGTGCCCATTGCACTTTTTGTTGCCTTGTTTGCGGTTGCCGGTTGTAAGAAAAAGCATCCGCCACCGCCACCGCAGACGGCCCCGCCCGTCACGACGCCTGCTCCCACGGCGCAGTTGACGGCCACGCCGGACTCGATTACCGCCGGCGATCAGGTGGCACTGAGCTGGAAAACCACCGACGCGACCAGCGTGTCGATCGACGGCATCGGCATGGTGCCCTCCTCGGGTGTGAGGACCGTGACGCCGACAGTTTCGACCACCTATCACCTGGTGGCGCAGGGCGCGGGCGGCAACGCCGATGCCACGGCGCAAGTGACGGTGAATTCGCCGCCCGCAGTCACGACACCGGCCAACACGATGACCGCCGAAGAAGAGTTCAAGGCGAATGTGCATGACATCTTCTTCGACTATGACGCCTATGACATCCGTCCCGATGCGCAGTCGACGCTTTCACAGGACGCCTCGTATCTGGCGGCGCATCCGAGCGTCAAGATCGTAATCGGCGGCTACTGCGACGAGCGCGGATCCGACGAGTACAACCTGGCGCTGGGCCAGAACCGTGCCGATGCCACGCAGAAGGCGCTGGTGGCCGCGGGCGTTGCAGCGGATCGGATTCGCGTCATCAGTTACGGCAAGGAAAAGCCGTTCTGCACCGAGTCGACCGAGGCCTGCTGGCAGTTGAACCGGCGCGCCGGATTCACGATGGACCAATAAGCCGGATGCTGGAGAGCGCGGCCTCGAGCCGCGCCCCCGCATCGAACACGAATGACGCCGGCCGCAATTCCCTTCCACGCGAAGGTGAATGCAGCGGCGCAAACGACACCACGGATTGCTGCAGCGGGCTCGCCAAGGTTAGCTGCAGCTCTTCGTCTTTCATGGGTGAACGATGCAGAAGGCTCGCACAATTCGCAATAGGATTCTTGCGGCGGCCATGGTGGCGACATTCCTGATGGCCGCGCCGGCCCGCGCGCACGCGGTGTCAAAAGAGATTGTTCAACTGCAAACGCAGGTGCAACAACTGCTCGACATGGTGCAGCGGCTGCAGACCACCGTGGACACCCGCTTTGCCGTGCTGCAAAACCTTGCCCAGCAGACCGCCGACCAAGCCGTGGCGATGAACAATACGGTGAACACGCTGCAGCAGAAATTGAATGCGGAGAATGAGGCTCTGAGCGGCAAAGTGGACACCACCTCAGGCCAGATTCAGTCGCTGAACGACTCAATGGACGAGTTGAAGGCGCGCATTGCCAAGCTGCAAAAGTCAGTCCAGGATATGCAGGGACAGTTGCAGAACATCCAGGCGCAGCCTGCGGCCGTGCCTCAAACGCAGGGCCAGCCGCCGGCCTCTGGAGCGGGGCAGACCGGGCCTGGAGGAAGCGCGCAGGGTCCCGGAGCGCCGGGAATGACGGGGCCACCGAGTCCTGCAGCAAACCAGGCGCCACCGCTGGCGCAAAGTTTTCAGGCGGCAATGAGCGACTACAACGCGGCGCGCTATGACCTGGCCTCGAGCGAATTCCAGGACGTGATTCACTATTACCCGATGGACGACATGGCCGGAACGGCGCAGTACTATCTGGGCGAGATTGCCTATCACCAGCACAAATATGAGGATGCCATCCAGGACTACAACGCCGTGCTGGAAGGCTTCAGCGGGAATGCCAAGGCTCCGGCTGCGCAACTCCACAAGGGCAATGCGCTGTTCGAGCTGCACCGCCGGTCAGAGGGAATTCACGAGCTGCGCGCGCTGATTCAGCGCTACCCCCAGACGCCCGAAGGCGAGCAGGCCCGGCACAAGCTGAACGCAATGGGCGTGCGCATCAGTCAGAAATAAGCACAGAGCCTAACTGCATCGTTCACCGACAGAAAGGCCCCGCGTAGTGCAGGGCCTTTCTTCTCCGCTCGAAGGGATGCGCGATCTACTTCAGGCTGTTCATCAACGCCTCAAGCGCCGCCTTCGGCGGACGCGTGAGAGATTCGGGCAGCGTGGCCAGCGGCTCATCAACCAGATTAAGCAGGTCGGTGAACGTGGGCTTTTGCGTGTCGATGTAAAAGACGCCCGTGAGGATTTCCTCATTCTTCGCCGAGTCCATCAGAGTTCGCACGGCATTGGCGCGGTCCGTAGGATCGTAGTCCTCATGCAGCTTACGCAGGCGCAGACTTGAACCGTCGTGCATCTGCACGTCGTAAACCTGGCCCGAGTCGTAATCGATGTCAATCTCTTCAAAGCTCGCAACAAACCCGACTTCATTGATGGGCTCGTCGTTGGCCTGCATGAACTTGTAGCTTTTCGTCGAGCCCTCATGGTCATTGAAGGTGACGCAGGGGCTGATGACATCGAGCATCACCGTGCCATTGTGCGCGATGGCTGCCTTCAGCATGGAGAGAAGCTGCTTCTTGTCGCCGGAGAAGGAGCGCCCGACAAACGTTGCGCCGAGCTGGATGGCCAGGGCGCAGGTGTCGATGGCCGGAAGGTCATTGATGACGCCGGTTTTCAGCGTGGAGCCGAGGTCGGCGGTGGCCGAGAACTGACCCTTGGTGAGCCCGTAAACACCGTTGTCTTCGATGATGTAAATCATCGGCAGATTGCGGCGCATGAGGTGGACGAACTGGCCCATGCCGATGGATGCGGTGTCGCCGTCGCCGCTGACGCCGAGCAGCTTGTTCTGGTGGCTGGCGAGCAAAGCGCCGGTGGAAACCGACGGCATGCGGCCATGCACGCTGTTGAAGCTGTGCGAGCGGGCCATGAAGTAGGCCGGGCTCTTGGAGGAGCAGCCGATGCCGCTCATCTTCATCACGCGCTCAGGCTGCACGCCCATTTCGTACATTGCGTCGATGATGCGCTCAGAGATGGCGTTGTGGCCGCAGCCGGCGCAAAGCGTAGACTTGCCGCCGCGATAGTCAACGACGGGAAGACCGATGTGATTGACCTTGGGGCCTGATGGATGTGTGGGGGTTGCGGTTGCCATTCTACAGGCCCTCCTTGGTGACGAATTCCTCGGTGATGGAGCGCGCGTCAATGGGCAGCCCGTTGTAATGCAGAATGCTGCGCAGTCTGGTCACCTGGTCGGCGAGCAGGTCGAGCTTGAGAAGGCTCGCCAGTTGCGCGTCGCGATTCTGCTCCACAACGTAGACCCGCTCGTGCGACGCAACGAAGTCGTGAATCTCATGCGCGAAGGGATAGGCGCGGATGCGCAGGTAATCCACGCTGAGGCCGTGCTCCTTCTGGATCTGGTCCATGCTCTCGCGCAGCGCAAAGTCCGTGCTGCCGAAGGCGAGGAAGCCGATCTTCGAGGTGCCGTCCTTCACGGCCACGGGCGCGGGAACCAGCTTGCGCGCATTCTCAAACTTCCGCGCCAGTCGCTCCATCACGGCCTGGTACTCGTCCGGGCGCTCCGTGTAGGCCGCCGATTCATTGTGGCCGGAGCCGCGAGTGAAATAAGCGGCCTTGGGATGCATGGTGCCGGGCAGCGTGCGCCAGCCGATTGCATCGCCATCCACGTCCTTGTAGCGTGCAAAGCCGCTAAGCTTTTCAAGGTCTTCGGCGGTCAGCACCTTGCCGCGGTCATGAGGTTTTTCAGGATAGTCGAATGGATCGGACATCCAGTTGTTCATGCCCAGATCGAGATCGGTGAGCACGAAGACCGGCGTCTGCAACCGCTCGGCCAGATCAAACGCTGCCATGCTCAGTTCGAAGCCTTCCTTCACTGAGCCGGGCAGCAAAATCACGTGCTTGGTGTCGCCGTGCGAAAGAAATGCGGTGGAAAGCAGGTCGGCCTGCGAGGTGCGCGTGGGCATGCCCGTCGAAGGGCCGGTGCGCTGCACGTCGAAGATGACGCCGGGAATCTCGGCAAAGTAGCCGAGGCCGGCAAACTCCGCCATCAGCGAGATGCCGGGGCCGGAGGTCGATGTCATGGAGCGCGCGCCAGCCCAGCCAGCGCCCAGCACCATGCCTATGGCGGCAAGCTCGTCCTCAGCCTGCACCACGGCAAAGGTGGCCTTGCCCTCAGGCGTAACGCGGAATTTCTTCAGCAGGTCGGTGGTCGCCTCCACCAGCGAAGTGGACGGCGTGATGGGATACCAGGCCACGACGGTGACGCCGGCAAAAACCGCGCCCATGCCGCAGGCGGCATTGCCGTCAATCAGGATTTTGCCCGCCGTCTCGTTCATGTGCTCGAAGACGTACGGATCGTGCTTGACAAGTTTTTCCCTGGCATAATTGAAGCCGGCCTGCACCGCGCCAAAGTTGAGGTCGAATACCTTCTGCTTCTTGGCGAACTGCCTTTTCACGCTGGCTTCCACAACGGCAAGATCCAGCGAAAAGAGCTGGGCCACCACGCCGACATAGACCATGTTCCTGACAAGCTTGCGCAGCTTGCCCTCAGAACAGACCTCGGCGGTGATCTTGTCAAAGGGAACCGGATAGCAGACCACGTCGTCGCGATACTGCTTCAGGTTCATGTTCTCTTCGTAAATGGCCACGCCGCCGGTGGGCAGGGCGAGCATATCCTCGCGGGCGGTGTCGGGGTTCAACGCCACCAGCACTTCCGCGTCGCGCGTGCGGGCCACATAACCATGCTTGCTGGCGCGGATCGTGTACCAGGTGGGCAGTCCGGCGATGTTCGACGGGAACAGGTTCTTGCCGCTTACGGGCACACCCATTCCGAAGAGGCTCTTCAGCAGAACGTTGTTGGCGGATTGCGAGCCGGACCCGTTCACCGTCGCTACGTTGATGCTGAAATCGTTGGAAACGCGCTCCTGCGAGCTCAATGCGCCCTGTTCTTGACCCAGGGCCAAGTCTCCTGTCGCCATCTGGCCGGATTCCCTTCGGGTAAATTCTGGAAAGAATCGCTCTTTCCCTCATCGATTATAGTCACTTGGCGGTGCGCGGGGATCGCATACGGAACTTTGGTTTACCCCTTTGAGTCCCGCTGGGTGAAACAGCGGGATATGCATTCGGAATCCGATAGGAGAGTAACGCTTTCTGACTGGATAGGACTGCTGGCGAGTGACAAATTGCGCGTTTTACTGGCCTTGCGTCTCACGCTGCGACGGCCGACGAGGTGGAGTCGCGCCGCCAGCGCAACAACAGCGCCGTGGCAATGACAATCAAGGCCAGCGTCAGGCCGATCCACAGCCCATAAATGCCCCAGCGCAGCACAAAGCAGAGGGTCAGGCCAAGAGGCAGACCCAGAATCCAGTAGCCGACAAAGTTGGCCACCATGGGGATGCGCGTCTCGCCCAGACCGCGCAGGGCGCCGGTGCAGACGGTCTGGATGCCGTCAAAAATCTGGAAGGCGGCGGCCAAGCCAAGCAGGCTGGGCCCCACGGCAAGGACGCGCGGATCGCTGGTGTAAAGCCGCAGCAGCGGGCCCGGAGCGACAAGAAACACGACCGCCGCCAAAAGCATGAAGGAGGTCCCCATGCCGAGGGCGAGCCAACCGGCGCGTCGGGCCTTCTCGGAGTCACCTCCGCCCAGGGCATGGCCCACGCTTACAGCCGCGGCTGAGCCGATACCCAGAGGCACCATGTAACTGATGCTCGCGTAATTGAGCGCAATTGTGTGAGTGGCCAGCGCAACGGGCGTCAGCCAGCCCACGGAGACCGTGGCCAGGCTCCAGGCACCCACCTCCAGCAGCATTTGTCCTGCGGCAGGCGCGCCGATACGCACCAGCTTGCGCAACCGTGCGAGGCTCGGTCCCGCCCAGTGGCGAAAGAGCGGGTGGCCGCGCTTGCGCTCATAGCGCCAGGCAAAGGCAAACATCCCCATCGCCATGCCGACGCGCGCAATGCATGTGGAAAGCGCGGAGCCGCGCACGCCCATGGCGGGAAAGCCCCAATGGCCGTAAATCAGCACCCAGTTGCCGCCCCAGTTGAGCAGGTTGGCCAGGACGTAAGTGACGGTGATGACACGGACCTCGCCCACGCCCTGCAGGTACCGGCGCGTACCGCCGTAGAGCAGCAGCGGCAGCGTGCTCCAGTTCAGCAGGCGCAGATATTGGCCGGCGGGAACGGCAACCGCGGCGTTGATGCCGACGTGACGGAAGCCGTAGCTGGCGGCAAAGACCAGCAGCATGAGCGGCACAGTGGAAATGCAGGCCAGATAGACGCCCTGTGCCATCCAGCGATGGCATTCGTCGTGATCCTTGCGGCCGTAAGCCTGCGAGACCAGCGTGTCCAGTCCGAGAAGCAGACCAATCCCAAAAAGCGAAGGCGTGTAATAGACCGCATTGCCCAGCGCCACCGCGCCGATCGCGACCGGACCCATGCGGCCCACCATGATGGTGTCCACCACGCCCTGCGCCATCCAGCCCAGCTCACTGAGCACGACCGGAATGGCCAGCGCAACCAGCGCGCGCAGTTCGGGCTTCCACTTGGGCTGGGGGCGGAGCATTTTTCTACTCTACAGGGAAGGATGGCGGCCTTTTCAGCGGCCGCCATGGGATTTTTCCGGTGCCTCGAGTCAGCTTTCGCGCGTTTGCGGCACGGAAGGCCGCGGCGCAACGGCTATTGTCGGGATGGTTAGCTTGGCGGAGGTGAGATTTGGTCCATCCCAGCCATCCTTTTCGGCGGCAACGCGAATCTCTCCCGACCGCTTGCTGGCCTGCACTAGGAGCTGCGCATAGCCGTTGAAGAGTGAGCGCCTGGGCTTCTTGTCGCTCTCCTGGCAGTTGGGATCGCCATTGCCCACGCCGAGGAAATGGCCGTCGCCGGAGATGTGGAAGGCGATGGCATTGCCAGCCGTGGGCACGTTGCGGCCCTGTGCATCCACCGCTTCCACGGTAATCACAGCAACGTCCTCGCCGTCGGCGTTGATGGTGGCGCGGTCGGCCGTGAGGCGAATAGCCGAGGTGGGACCGGTGGTCTCGCGCTTTTGCGTGATCGCCACCTTGCCGCCCCGCATGCCACGCGCCTCAATGGTCCCGGGCTCGTAGCGCACCTTCCACTCCACGTGGCCAAGGTGCGGCATCCTTTGCGTACCCAGGCTCTTGCCGTTGACGAGCAACTCTACTTCCTCAAGGTTTGAGTAGACCCAGACGGGAATCTCGTCGCCTTCCCTGCCCTCGAAGTTCCAGTGCGGGAAGACGTGCAGCATCGGCTCCCTCCTCCACCACGCCTTGTAATAGAAGAAGTAGTCCTTCGGGAAGCCGCAGGTGTCCACGATGCCAAACTGCGAGTTGATGGAGGGCCATCCGTAAGGCGTGGGCTCGCCGCGATAGTCGAAGCCGGTCCAGGCAAAACCGCCGGCCTCCCAATCGCGCGTGCCGTAAAACTTCCACCACTCCTCCGGCGTCTCGCCCCAGGTCACCACGCCGTCGTAAGCGTTAACCGTGTTGCGCAGCGGATCAGTGCCGTAGACGCCGCGCGTCGAGACGGCGCTTGAGGTCTCCGAGCCGAAGAGAGCGCGCTCGGGATGCTCGGCGTGATACTTGTCCGGCAGCTTCAGGTTGTAATTGAAGCCTATGATGTCGAACGCCAGCGAGACGCCTTTCTCGTTGTCGCCATTCACGGCTGCCGAAACCACGCGCGTGGGGTCAAGCTCGTGGCAGTGGCGCACCATGGTTGTCGCAATCTTCTCGCCTTCTTCGGCCATTGCGCTTTGCAGTTCCCACTCCTCATTGCCGATGGACCAGATGATGATGGAAGGTGAGTTGCGATAGCGCTTCACCATCACCTCAAGCTGCGCCAGGCCCTCGGGATTCGAGCTCATCTGGCGCGTCTCGCACATCATCATCATGCCCATGCGGTCGCACGCCTCCACCCATTCCGGCGTGGGCATGTTGTGCGAAGTGCGCACGGCGTTGCAGCCCATTTCGCGAAGCACGCCCAGCCGGAACCACTGCACGCGATCCGGCACCGCTGCGCCCACTCCGGCGTGATCCTGGTGATTGCAGGTGCCCTGAATTTTCAGCGGTTTCCCGTTGAGCGAGAAGCCCGTGTTCGCATCAAATGTGGCTGTGCGAACGCCGAATTGCACCCGCTCCGCATCGCGCGTCGTGCCGGCGGACTCAACCTTGACGATGGCTGAGTAGAGATTCGGCTCTTTAACGGTCCAAAGCTTCGCATCGGCGATGCGCGTTGTGGCCGTAAACTTCGTTTCGCCATCCACGGGAACAGACTTTGCGGGGGACTCTGCGGTGGCCACGGTTGTGCCCTCGGCGTCGAGAATCTGCCAGGTGACGCGCGCATCTTCAGCCTGGGTGCCGTCATTCTTCACCACGGTGCCCAGCAAAAGGGACGCGGACTTGCCGCTGGGCGTGCTGCGCACATAACTCTCCCACTTGCCCAGGTGCAAAGGGTCCATCTTGGACAGCCATACGTGGCGGTAAATGCCCGCGCCTTCGTAAAACCAGCCGTCGCCGAAGCTCGCATCCACACGCGTGACGATGTAATTTTTCGCGCCGATGGCGAGGAAGTCCGTCAGGTCGAAGCGGAAGGGCGCGTAGCCATTGTTGTTGCGGCCCACGAAACTTCCGTTGACGAAGAGGATCACGTCGCGGAAGGCTCCGTCGAACTCCACCCAGACGCGCTTGCCCTTGTCACTGGCGGGAATGTCGAATTCGCGGCGATACCAGCCGACGCTGCTCTCGGGATAGCGCCGTCCGATGGGTTTGTAGCCATGCGAGGCCTGCTCCTGGTCATCGATGAACGGCAACTCGACGGCCCAGTCGTGGGGCAGGTTGAGCTCGTGCCATCTGGAATCGTCGAAGCCTGCTTTCGCGAAGCCAAAGTCTCCCGTCTTTGCAAAATCGCCCTGTCCCATGCCGAAGCCGAGGTCCTTTGCCGGATCGTCGAGATTGCCGAAGGTGAATCTCCAACCGAAGTCGAAAAGCAAGTGCTCACGCGGCGCGACGGCGGCCAGAGCTTCCGCGCTGGCAGCCTGCGCATAACCTGCCAGCATTGCGGCAGTCCGGCCCCAGGCCGAACGCGAGACAAGCGCCGAAGCAGAAAGTGCCGCGGCAGATCCGAGCAGTTCACGACGAGAGATTCCGGGCATTCGAGATCCTTTGCGGATGGAGATTTGCTGCGGACGCAAACGCGCGGCACCCGGCAGGCAAAGCCGAAGCATATACCAGCACTCGCAAGGAAGTAAACGGTTTCATTATTGCCCGCGATGCGCTGCGCAAACCCTCACCGAGCCACGCTCTCCCGCGCCGAAACAACATCTTCCATGTGGTACATTCAAGAAGGCAAAGCGCACTTACCGGAGAGATGGCCGAGTGGCTGAAGGCGCACGCTTGGAAAGCGTGTTTAGGGGAAACTCTAACCTGGGTTCGAATCCCAGTCTCTCCGCCAGCCGCTGCGGGTGCTATGTCCCGCCGCCACCTGCCTCCGCACCTGGCTCCATGCTGCCCTTCTCTGGCATTCTTCCGCCACCCAGTACCGCTTCCAGGCCCAGATGAAAATTTGGAGTCTTATATCCCTTCGGGAGGTATGCGTCCGGGATGGTGGTTCGGTTGCCGTCGCGCACATTGGCATAGTGCGAGGACATGGTCTCCACGCCGGCGTTGTTGAATTTGTCCTGAATCATTTCATGTAAATCGGAATAGATCTTTGCCATCTGGCTCGGCTGGTCAGTAAAGGCATTGATTTGGTAATGCACGTAAAAGTCGTCGAGGGCCGTCTGGAGCACGAACGAGGCCGGAGCCTTCACAACGTGCTCGCATTCAAGCGCCGCGTCCTTCAAAAGTTGATGAATGGTTCTACAGGGTGCGTCATATCCGACGGTGATCGTGGTGTGGAGGATGAGCCCTTCGCGCTGAGCCGAGGATCTGAAGTTGATGATGTGGCTGTTGAGCACCATGGAATTTGCGATGGTGATTTCCACATTCTTAATGGTGCGAATGCGCGTGATGAGCGGCGTTGACAGGTTCCGCGCGGCGGAAAACGTATGCAGCAGTGAAGGAACGGGAAAGGTTGGCCCCAAAAAACTGCAAACGGCAATCCCGCTCCCCGCTTTTCTGTCTCAGCAGCTACTCCGGCAGGTCGATCGAGCCGTCGATATGGAAGTGCCCCGTAACGCTCGGCGCCATCGTATCAGGCTGGCCGCCACCGATGCTGAGCGTGTACTCGCCATCAGCGATGATTGGTTGCCCAAACTCGGTCACCATGCTCAGGTCGCGCTTCTTCAAGTCAAATTGCACCTGCTGGCTTGCTCCCGGCTCGAGGTGAATGCGCCGGAAACCGCGTAACGCGATGCGCGGTGCACCCGCAACCGGCGGGAACTTGAGGTAAAGCTGCACCACTTCGTCCCCCGCCACTTTGCCGGTGTTCATCACGGTGACCGAGGCATGCACGGGGTCACCGGCGTTCACCGGCCCTGAAGGAACGCTGAGGTCCTTGTAAGTGAAGGTGGTATAGCTCAGGCCATAGCCGAACGGGTAAAGCGGCTTGCCGGTAAAGTAGCGGTAGGTCCGGTCGCTCATCGAGTAGTCTTCGAAATTCGGCAACTGGTCTACACCTGTGTAAAACGTCACGGGCAACCGGCCCGCCGGATCGTTCCTGCCGCTCAATGTATCGGCAATGGCCGCGCCGCCTTCTTCGCCGGAGTACCACGCCTCCACAATTGCATTCGCGTGCTGGCTGATCCAGTTCACGGCCAGAGCGCTGCCGTTCATCAGCACCACCACAAGCGGCTTGTGCGTCGCGGCCACGGCTTCCACCAAATCCTCTTCCGGCTGCGGAAGATCAATGCTGGTGCGGTCACCTCCCAGGAAGCCCGGCACATCGACCTTCATCTCCTCGCCTTCCAACTGGCTGGTGATTCCCACAACCGCAATCACCACGTCCGCCTTGCGCGCCGCTTCAATGGCCTCAGGAGAAGGTGCATCGTTCACTGGAGTCCAGATAAGCTGTGCGAGTGGAGTATGATCGCCGATGCTGGCATACTCCACCTTCACCGCAACCTTTCTTCCCTTTTCCAGATGCACGCGTCCAAGCTTGGCAGACACTTCATCATTTCCAAACGCCTGAGCCACTTCCTGTCCGTCAACGGAGACGCGTGCAAAGCCCTCCTCGCGAATGCCCACCATGTATTTGCCGGTCGCGCTTGGAGTGAGGAATCCGCTCCACTGCACGCCAAAAGATTTCTTGTCGGCTGCCTCTGCCGGCAGGCTCTCCCTGCGCAGGTCCACATTTGGCTCTACGCGATTCATGATGGGTTTCGGTTTCGCGCCTGGCTCCATGCGCACGCCCTGCAAATCGCCATACTCCGCCTTCAGTCCCGGCTTGCCGTCTGGCGTGGACAGCAGATCGTTGGGAATCGGTTTGCCATCGTTGCGCAGAAACTGCGTGCCAGGGATGAAGGTGATTTTGGCGTTCGGGAACTCCGCCTTCAGTCCCTCCAGCATGGAAACCGTGTGCGTCGGAATGCCGGTGTAATTGCCGAGCATTACTCGTGTCTGATCGGCCAGCGGACCCACCACCGCAATGCTCCGGATGGTCGGCTTCAGTGGCAGCGTGCCATCGTTCTTCAGCAGCACCATCGCTTCGTCTGCCAGTTTGCGCGCCAGCGCGCGATGCTCGGGGCTGTTCAGCTCGCTATGGGGGATATTTGAGTAAGGGTCCGTGCCGGGAGGGTCAAACATGCCCAGCTTGATGCGTGCCGTGAAGAGGCGGACCAGCGCCCGATCAACGGCCTCTTCGCTCAGATAGCCCTGCTGCACGGCCTCAATGAATGGCTTGTAGTCGTGGTCGCTTGTCTCCTTCGCAGTAAAGTCTGCGCATTCATTGTCCATGCCGCGCTCGAGAGAGATGGCCGAAGCCTGAGCCTGCGTGGCCCGGTAGCGATGGCCGTGGAAGATGTCCTGCACGGCGTCGCAATCGGAAACCACGTAGCCCTTGAAACCCCATGCGCCCCGCAGTAACTGCTGCAGCAGATATCGATTGGCGCAAGCCGGCTCGCCATGGATGGCGTTGTAGGCGCACATCACCGATCCAGCCTTGCCCTGGACGATGGCTGCGCGGAAGGCCGGCTCATATGTATCCACCTCGTCGTGGCGACTCACGTCCACGTCGGCAAAGTGCCGCGTCGGCTCCGGGCCGCTGTGCACGTCAAAATGCTTCGGCGTGGAAATCACGCGGTAGTAATTGGGATTGTCGCCCTGCATGCCGGTAACGAAGGCCACGCCCATGTGCGCAACGAGGAACGGATCCTCCCCGTAGGTTTCCTGGCCGCGCCCCCAACGTGGGTCGCGGAAAATGTTGAGGTTAGGAGACCAAAAATCGAGGCCGTGAAAGATGACTGAATTCCCATCATGCAAGGATTCATCATGCACCACGCGGGCTTCCGTACCGATGTCGATTGCCATCGCATGAACACCGGGGACATCAAAGGTGGCCGCGAGTCCGACGGGCTCCGGAAATTCGGTGGTGCCGTTCACCATTACGCCGTGCAGCGCTTCACTCCACCAGTCGTAGCCCGGGACCTTCAGGAGAGGAATGGGCCGCGCCTGATTGACCAGCTGTGACGCCTTCTCCTCAAGCGTCATGCGGCCCACCATATCCTTGGCGCGAACCTCGGCCGGCTGCGAAGGATTCAGGTAGGCGGGCGTGGAGGCGGGTGTGGAGGCGCTCTGCGCGGCGGCGCGCGGAGTTGCGGGCAAACATACAAGCACGCTCGCGCACAAGGCGGGAACAAACCAGGTCTTCATTCTCAACAGATTCATCATCTCTCCCAGAAGCCGCAACCATCTTACTCGCTTCGCCCGCACCTTCCGCAAGTGAGCCAACTCGCTGAAAATCGCTTTACTCGAAAGCTTGGCCAATAGCTGCGCCACGTTCGCGGCGTTCCATTCGAACTGAGCGGGGTCGCTTCAGTCAGTCGAGGTGGAAGACTTCGTCCATCGCAGCCCACCATTCGCCTGGCGCGCGATCCTCAAACGGAGACTGCATCGGGTCCATGCGGCTCCACCATTCCTGTGTCGCAGGGTCGGCGGCCATCTTCTCCATGTCTGCCGCATAGTCAGTGCCGGTGTATTCAAAGTAGCTGTAGAGCACGGAATTGCGCAGATAGATGGAGTAATTGCGAATGTTGCACTCTTTGATGGTGCGCAGAACGCCGGCGGGCACGGCGGCGTGCGCCTTCCTGTAGACGGTCTCGTGTTCCGGCTTAAGGCCAATCGCCATTCCGAATCGTTTCACCTTGCTCCTCCCTCAGGATTCATCGAGCCGTTGCTCCAAATCATTCTCTCGCATGAGGGCTTCTCGTCAAGGTTTCGCACTCAAGTGCCTTTCACGGCCGTTGAACAATCCCTTCGCCGACCGGTTTTGGGTGTCCCGCCGGGCAAACGGCAGGCTTCGACCGCGAGCGCTCAAGAGGCTCTTCATGAAGACTGAGATCGACAAGTCGGATACTTCCCATGGGGGGCCTGGTTTGACGCCGCAAGCGGCAAGCCGACACCAGGATTTCAAACCCTCAGCGCTGGCGATTTGGAGTGTCGCAGAACGTGCGCAAACAGGGCTGCATCCGTCAGAAACCAATAGCACTCCACTCCCCGCCCTGATAAACTGTGCGGGGTTGCCCAAGGTGCGGTCAGTGCCTGCAAAGAGCCCGCGAGAGCTCCTGTAAGCATATTTGCAACAGGAGCTTACGCCACCTGCACCAGGACTTGAGGTTCACGGATTGTTGAAATCGGCTAGCCGTCCCACAGCCATTTTCGTTCGCCCCTCCAGCGTTGTAGCCCCAGTCTCAGTCACTGTCTGCGTTTGCACCCGGAACCGCCCAGAGCAGCTTCGTCAGTGCCTCCAGGGGCTCGCTCGCATGCTTCCCGCAGCCGATGAGATTCTCGTGGTAGACAACTCCGCCGGCGATCCGCTCACCGAAGAGCTTGCCTTTGAATTTGGCGCGCGCTATACCGTGGAGCAAGCACTAGGACTCAGCCGCGCGCGCAACAGGTCAGTGGCGGAAAGCTCTTCCGATGTCGTGGCCTTTCTGGACGACGATGCGGTCCCGGACGAGAGGTGGCTCGAATCGCTTTTACAACCCTTTGCCAGTCCGCAGGTAAGCACGGTGACGGGGCGCATTGTCACTCCGGACAGTCCGGCTTTGCGTCCTGACCAAATGGCCCCGCGTTCTCTCAGCAACCGTGATCCGCTCTGGTTTGAGGCGGCGTGCTTCGGCGGTTTGGGACTGGGCAGCAATATGGCTCTGCGCAAATCCGCCTGTAAAGGCCTCACCCTCTTCGATGTCCGCCTAGGGCGCGGCGCTCCGTTCCAGATTGGGGAAGAAAACTACGCCTTTGCCCGTTTGCTCTCGCTCGGACACACCGCAGTGCATGTTCCCTCTGCCGTTGTTTACCATCCTCCCTTTCATCGCGCCTCCATTGAACAGGAAGCACGCAATTCCTTCACATACTCCCTGCTCCTGTTTACGCAGTTTCCCGGCCACCGGATGGACCTGCTCCGCTTTCTTATCAGCCGGCTGCGCAAGCAAAAGCTCAACTGGCCGCGCGACTCCCAGGACCCGGGAGACATCATCAACAGCAGTTTGCGCATCAAGATCAAGGCCGCGACAACCGGACTCATTCTCTTTCTTCGTTCCCGCAAGGGGCGATAGGGTTCGCACTTCTTCCCTTGCGCCGCCCTCACTGCCGGGGAGCAAGAGCCGCAAGCCGCCGAACTTCATGCAGCCAGTGTGCGCGCCGCCTAAACTGCAACGCGCGCACGCCCACATTCCGCGGCGTCGTTGCTCCAATCCAGCGTTCGCCGGCCGCACACACGGGGCCCAGCAAGCCGTCCACAAGGCCCAGGTGTCGTGCCGCCCATTCGCGCACGCCCGACTTCCATCCAATCTCAGTATCCGGGGAATTCACCAGGCCCTTCATGCGCAGTTGCGGATGCTTGCGAAGCAATTGCAGATCGGCGGCGGCGAAAGCCTCCGCATCGCGAATCAAATCGGCCGCCGTCTTCGCGTAGTACTGGCGCGCAACTGCCCCGGCCAAATAGACGGGCCTCGCTCCGGCGGCAAACAGGCGTTCGCCGAACTCCAGGTCTTCGCGCATGTGGAAGCTCTCGTCAAACCCGCCCAGTTGCAGCAATGTTTCTCGCCGCAATGACGCATTGCTGAAGACGCAATCCTCCAGCAGCCAGGCCGTGTGCGTCGCCTCCCTGGAGGCAAGGTGCGGCGCGCCGATCTCGCGCTTGAAGCACTCCGCGGCAAGGCTGGGCGGACTGTCTGGGCTGAGAAAGAGCGACCCGAAACAGACGATTCCCTCCTGCTCACAA
The DNA here is from genome assembly GCA_049678625.1 of Occallatibacter sp. Lineage (GTDB taxonomy): Bacteria > Acidobacteriota > Terriglobia > Terriglobales > Acidobacteriaceae > Telmatobacter. Next base: position 251,776 of record JBAUEO010000061.1, read on the forward strand.
TGTGCCGTCAAATGCGCCGCCACAAGTCCCGGCTCGCAGCGCATGTCGTCATCCAGAAAGAGCACAACGTCGCCCCGGGCCGCACGAAATCCTGTGTTGCGCGCACCGGCCAGACCGCGGTTCTCCTGCTCCAGCACACGAAATTCGCACGGCGCGTGCATGCGGCGCAAAGCCTCCGCAGACCCATCCGCTGAGCCGTCCACAACCACCAGAATCTCAAGAGAATCTCCTTGACACTCCTGCGCGAACAGGCGTTCCAGCGTGCACGTCACGATTTCTTTTCGGTTATAAGTCGGGATGACCACGGTGATGCGCATTGATTACCTTTGACGGCCAGCGGGGGTCTCTACCGCGCCATCCCTTTTCCCCCAATAGAACTATTTGCAGCAGTCAGAAACTATGTGAAAATCAATTCAATTTACCATGCTGCACAACACAGGCTTTTCGTCCGGCGAGGGGGCGGTGTGCGGTTGCACTGGCCACGCGAGGAACGACGGGGACAGACGGGCTTGAACAACCAGACTATGTTTGTACTGGCCAGGCTTCGCTCCTGGCTAAGAGAGCGGCGGCGTGCGGTCGAGCAAGGGATGCTCGCCTTCGATCGCGTCAAGGACTGGGGCGTCTTCCGCCGCACGCGGCCCTATCGAGTCGAGCTGGGAAGCCGACGCGGATCCTGCATCGACCGCTATTACATCGAGGTCTTTTTCGCCGCGCATAAAGCTGCTATTCGCGGCTGCGTGGCCGAAATGGAAAGCAACCAGTACACACGACACTTCGGCGGCGAGGCCGTGGAGAAGTCGGATGTCATCGACCTCAACACCCAAAACCCCGCGCGCACCCTCACCCTCGATTTGCAATGTCCGGAGTCCGCTCCAGAGGCGCTCTTTGACTGCATCCTCTGCACGCAGACGCTCTTCCTCATCTGCGACTACGCGGCCGCCATTCGCACCTTGCATCGCATGCTTAAGCCTGGAGGAATCCTGCTGGCGACCGTGCCGGGCATCTCTCCCGTCATTCGCGGCAACCTGATCGCCGGCGTGGGCGAGGACCTGTGGCGCTTCACTTCACGATCGGCACATTTCGCATTTGCCGAAGTCTTCGGCGATCCGCAGGTGACTGTGCGTGCCTACGGAAATGTGCTCGCTTGCACAGCTTTCCTGCACGGAATCGTTCAGCAGGAGTTGACGGCGGAGGAACTCGCCGATCACGACCCCGGCTATGAACTGCTTATCGCCGTCGCCGCAATCAAATCTCCGTCCCCCTGAAAAAGCCGCGTCCGCCATGCATGGATTGATCTCCATTGTCGTCCCCTTTCACAATAGCGAGCGCTATCTCGCCGAGTCGGTTGAGAGCATCCTTGCGCAGTCCTGCGCTCACTGGGAGTTGCTGCTGGTCGACGACGGCTCCACGGACCGAAGTGCCGAGCTCGCTCGCACACTCGTCTCGCACAGGCCCGAAGCCATCCGGTATCTGGCCCAGCCTGCCGGCAATCGCGGAGAAAGCGCGGCGCGCAACCTGGGCGCACGCAACGCGCGCGGTACTCTGCTCGCCTTTCTTGACTCCGATGATGTGTGGCTCCCCAACAAGCTCGCCGAGCAGTCCGCAATCCTCGAAGCGTACCCCGAGGTTGGGCTGGTGTACGGGCACAGCGAGTACTGGCGCGACTGGGACACCGAGTCCGGCTTGCCCCAATCCAACTCCATTCCATCCCTCTCGCCCGCCGACCGCATCTTCCATCCGCCGGAGCTCTTCGTGCAGTCTTATCCGCTGGGCCCGTGGGGCGCGCCCTGCCCGTCCAGCTTCCTTGTCCGCCGCACGGCCTTTGATCGCGTCGGTGGCTTCGACGAATCGTTTCACCCCGGCACCTTCCAGCTCTATGAGGACGTGGCCTTCTTATCCAAGCTCGCGCTTGCCGTGCCCATTTACGTCAGCAGCGCCAATTGGGAGCGCTACCGCGTAAGCCCGCGCTCCGAATGGATTGTGGCGCAAAACACCGCGATGGATGAGGCCGCGCGACGCTTCTATTTCCGCTGGATGCAACACTATCTCGCCGCAAAAAGCCCGGCTGAAACGGACCTACTCCGCATGGTCAATCGCCTCACCTGGAGCTACCGGCTGCCCCTGCCGCCCGCTCTTGCCATGCTTGCGCGGCGAGCGGTGCGGCGGCTCTTTCGCCCAAGGGTGCGCCCCGATGCGCCAAAGTACTAACCCGTTTGCTTATGAAAATAGTTGACCGATGAGCACAACCTCTTCATCCTGAAAGGTTGGTGGCCTTCGCGGGCGGGAGATTCATGCGCAGAAGCATCGTGCGAAACATCGCCTGGAACTACGGTGGTCACGTCTATCAGATCGCGATCAACCTTGGCCTCACTGCCTATGTAGTGCGTCACGTTTCCGTACCTGAGTACGGCCTCTATCTGTTGATCCTCTCGATCTCTGCCACGCTTTATCTGCTGGATCTCGGGCTTTCCAATCTCCTCGTCCAGGCTTTCGTCGCGGTCACCGATGATACGGACAAGTCCGGCTTCAATGAGTTGCTCGGCACCTCGTTCGTCGCGCTCACAGTTCTAGGACTCGTGGGCGTGGCCATCTTCTACGGGCTTTCCCGCGTCCTTCCCGGCCCCTTCAACATTCCCCACGCGTATGTGCATGAAGCCTCGATTCTCGTTGTCCTCGCTTCATGCATTGTCCTTGCGGGCTTTTGCAGCATGGCCATCGAACAGGCCTTGCGTGCCTCCTACCGCTTTGACCGCCTGAATCAAACGCAGCTTGTCACCTCGACGCTTCAGGTCATCGCGTCCATCACCGTTCTGGCCATGGGCAAAGGCATCGTAGGACTGGCCGCGGTCCAGGTCGCCTCGTCGGCGCTGCAATTCGTTCTTCTCGCGGCCGTGTTGCCGCGCTCCATCGCCGGCATCCGGCTCAACCCACTCCTCTTCCGTCTCCGCACGTTGCGGCCATTTCTCCATCCCAGTTTTTGGGCGTTCATCAACAACCTTAGCGGCTATCTCTTTGACGTGCTCGTGTGGGTCATCCTCGGCTCGCTTGGCACCATGACCGATGCCGCAATCTTCGGCCTGGCCAGCAAAGCGCCTCGCCAGCTCTGGAATCTGGTGGACAAGGGCGCCAGCGTCGCCTTGCCGCTGCTGTCGGAGTCCTCCGCCGATTCTGATACCGGCACCCTGCAGCGCACGTATCTCCAGACGCAAATGGTCGTCTTCGGCGCAATCCTCCCGTTTGTCGTTCTTGGAGCGCTCTTTGCCCGGCCGCTCATCGGCCTTTGGGCCGGCAAGCAATACTCTGGCGCGGTTCCTGTGATGCAGTGGCTGCTGCTGGCCGCGTTCTCTCATGCCATGGGCTATGCTTCTGACCAGCTTCTCTACGCCTGCGGTGAGGTGAAGAAGGCCGCCACCATGTCCTTTTGCGGCGGTGCGCTCAGCGTACTCTGCGCCCTGGTGCTGGTTCCCAATTACGGAGCAACGGGGCTTGCCGCGGGCATTGCGATTACACAGTTCTTTGTCAACTGCGTGTGGTTCACGCAAGCCGCATGTCAGATTTCGGAAACCTCGCCCTTCGACCTTCTCAGCGTCATTCTGAACGGGCTCACCTGGCCCATGGTCGTCCTGATTGCTGAGCTCGGTCTGGTCTGGGGTCTTTCCCCCTACCTCTCGCCCAACTGGCTGCTGGCCTGCGCCGTCCTCAGCGGCGCGGTCTACCTCGGCGTCTGGGCGGCCTCGATCGCCCTTCCGCTCTATCGCAACCAATCTCCGGCCGAGATTCTTGATTAAATGCCGAACAAGGATTCCTGCACTCCCCCTTTTCTTCGCTGCAGTGTCATCATCCCCACATGGCAGCGCGCCGATACATTGCGTGAGACCCTTCCCTCCGTCCTCGGCCAATCCTACCCGGCCTTTGACGTACACATCGTCAGCGACGGCGAGGACCCAACGCTGCGCGCGCTTGCCAGGGAGTTTGCCGGGCAGGGAAATCTGTACTGGCACTTTCATTCTGAAAACCGGGGAAAGGCTGCGGCGCGCAACACGGGAGCCCGCGTTGCGCAGGGTGACCTCCTGCTCTTCCTGGACGATGACGCACCGCCTGTTCCGGAGTGGATCGCTCTCCACGCGGCCCGGCACCAGGCCGCGGACCCGCGCATTCCTCGCGTCGTCACGGGCAAGATCGCCGAACAGCCCGTGGTACAGACTTCTCGCATGACAGATCGTGCGTTGCAGCAAGGCTGGGAACGAGCCCTCGACAACTACGCCCATCTGCTCGGGCGAACCGGACCCGACTCGATCGGCGATGCATTTGAAAACGCCGTCGCCTTCGGCCTGAACTGTTCCATCTCCCGCGAAATTTTCCTGCGGCATGGAGGAAATCTCGAGAAGCTTCGCACCACCGACGAAGAAATGGAGATTGGCCTGCGGTTCTATCTGGCCGGCGTGGAGACCGTCTTTGAGCCGCGCGCCGTCGTCAGCCATCGAAACTCCAAGCACCTGGCCGCCTCCTTCAGGCGATGTTGGGAGGCAAGCGGCATCGCGGACGTCTACCGCGTCTTCGACCTCCGCCAACACAACGCGCAAACCCGGCGGCTCATCTCCATCCGTCGCGGCTTATTTCCCGCGCGTCTGTTGCACCGCTTCTTCTGGCATGGCGCGGGGCTGCTGCGCTTCCTTGCAGATCTTTTGGAAGGTACGGCCAATCGGACGGGCTCCCGGCTTCTGACCAGCGCATGGGGACGCATTTGCCCGTCTGTTTTGTACTGGAGCGGCGTGCGCTCCGCCGGCTGCACTCTCAGCCAGCTTGGCAGCGTGGCCGCGCCTGCCAGATGTGCGCTGATGATGCACTCCATCTGCCCGCCCCAGTCTCCGCAGGAGTCCACCTACTATCTCTCGCCCGACCGCTTCCGCCGGCTCATGCGCTGCTTCTGCGCAGGTGGTTATCGCACCGTGACCACCGCGCAATGGATGCGCGACGAGGTGCCACGCAAACACGCGCTGCTCACCTTCGACGACGGTTACGACGACCTCTACACCGAGCTGCTGCCCTGGCTGCGGCAGCACGGCTTCACCGCCCTGCTTTTCCTCGTCGCGGACCACATTGGCGGCACCAACCTGTGGGACCAGAAGCGCGGCCTGCGCGCCCGCCAGTTGCTCACCCTCCCCCAAATTCGCGAAATGCAGCGCTGCGGCGTCGAGTTCGGCTCGCACACGCTCTCCCATCCCTGGCTGCCCAGCCTCTCTTACGCAAACCTCCATCGCGAGGTCACAGATTCCAAACACAAACTCGAGGACCTGCTCGGCGTGGAGGTCTCCACCTTTGCCTATCCTTATGGAGGCGTCGATCGCCGGGTGCGCGCCGCCGTTGCACGCGCCGGTTACCGGCTGGCCTTTACCACCCTCCCCGGCGTCAATCTCTGGAACGATTCCTTATGCCAGAACCGCGCCGACATCCACAACGGAACGACCCCCTTTGAACTGCGGCTCGATCTCCGCTACGGCCGCGGATTCCGGCAGAGCGGCGCAGCCGTCCTTCGAGCCCTGGAGCAACATGCCCCCACTGCCACTCTGCGCGGGTTCTTCATCGGCTTACGCGAAAGGGGTGGCCGAGCTCTGGACAAGCGCACTGGGCGACAGCCGGCCGGGGAGTGGCCCTCGCTCGATGAGGCAGAATCGAGCGAGGTTGATAAGCGCATCGTGCACAATAATGAGTCAGAATAGCTCATATTTCTACATTTGGCGCCTTGACAAAGCTTTCTAATTCTCCTATGGTTAGCAATTGGAAGCCGCGAGTGCTAGCACACTCTTCGCGAAAGTGCTGAATGACCTTTGCGGACCGTCTTCCGCAGCTTCTAACTCGCTGATGCTCAAGGATTTCATCTAACAACCAAAGGAACGTGCGGCGGGTTCCGCCTGTCCGCGCCAAGGAGAAGCGAAGCAATGGCAGCAACCACTGTAACCACCACCTTTACCCCGCTCCACGACCGCATCTTGGTTCGCCGTCTGGAAGAGACAGAGACCGTCCGCGGAGGCATCATCATCCCCGACAGTGCCAAGGAAAAGCCCCAGGAAGGCGAAGTCATCGCCGTCGGCAAGGGCAAATCCAACGACGAAGGCAAAGTCTTCCCGCTCGACGTGAAGGCGGGCGACCGCGTGCTCTTCGGCAAGTACTCCGGCAACGAGATCAAAATTGACGGCGAAGAGTTCCTGATCATGCGCGAGGAAGAAGTCCTCGGCATCATCAAGAAGTAGATCGTCCGCTTCGGAGCGGCACGCACCCGCGCATCGGCAGCGACCGCGCTCGCAACCAATTCGATTCCCAGAACACTTTTTTGGAGAAATTTAGTCATGGCAAAGCAAATTCTGCACGGTGAAGATTCCCGTCAAGCGATTCTGCGCGGCGTAAACACGCTGGCGGACGCTGTGAAGGCAACGCTGGGTCCCAAGGGACGCAACGTCGTGATTGAGAAGAAATTCGGTTCGCCCACCATCACCAAGGACGGCGTGACGGTGGCCAAGGAAATTGAGCTGAAGGACCCCATGGAGAATGTGGGCGCGCAACTGGTGAAGGAAGTTGCCAGCAAGACCAGCGACGTGGCCGGCGACGGCACCACGACCGCGACGGTACTTGCGCAGGCCATCTTCCGCGAAGGCGTGAAGACTGTGGCCGCCGGCGCCAACCCCACCGCGCTGAAGCGCGGCATCGACAAGGCCGTCACCACCATCATCGGCACCCGCGACAAGGAAGGAAAGTGGAGCGAGGGCGGCGCCCTCGGCAAGCTTTCCAAGCCAGTGGACGAGGGCTCCGTGGCGCAGGTGGGCACCATCTCGGCCAACGGCGACCATGAAATCGGCGGCATCATCGCCGAGGCCGTCAAGGTCGTGGGCAAGGACGGCGTCATCACCATTGAAGAGTCGAAGACGATGCACACCGGCCTCGAGACAGTCGACGGCATGCAGTTTGACCGCGGCTATCTGAGCCCCTACTTTGTCACCGACGCCGAGCGGCTGGAAGTGATTCTCGACGATCCGTACATCCTGATCTACGAAAAGAAGATCAGCGCGATGAAGGACCTGTTGCCCCTGCTTGAGCAGGTTGCGCGCGGCGGCAAACCGCTGCTGATCATTGCCGAGGACGTGGAGGGCGAGGCCCTGGCGACTCTGGTGGTGAACAAGCTGCGCGGCACGCTGAACGTGGCGGCCGTCAAGGCCCCCGGCTTCGGCGATCGCCGCAAGTCCATCCTGGGCGACATTGCGATCCTTACCGGCGGCAAGGCCATCACCGAAGATCTGGGCATCAAGCTGGAAGGCGTGAAGCTCGAAGACCTGGGCCGCGCCAAGCGCATCACCATCGACAAGGACAATACCACCATCGTGGACGGCTCCGGCAAGGCTTCCGACATCGAAGGCCGCGTCAAGGAGATCCGCTCCCAAATTGAGAAGACCACCTCTGACTATGACCGCGAGAAGCTGCAGGAGCGGCTCGCCAAGCTGGTCGGCGGAGTGGCCATCATCAAGGTGGGCGCCGCAACTGAAACCGAGCTGAAGGAGAAGAAGGCTCGTGTGGAGGATGCCCTGCACGCCACTCGCGCGGCCGTGGAGGAAGGCATTGTTCCGGGCGGCGGCGTGGCCCTGGTGCGTGCCACTCCCGCGGTTGAGGCGCTGATCAAGACGCTCCACGGCGATGAAAAAACGGGTGCACAGATCGTTCTCCGCGCGCTCGAGGAGCCGCTGCGCCAGATCGTGGCCAACGCCGGCGAAGAGGGCGCGGTGGTGGTGGCCAAGGTGCTCGAGTCCAAGGATCAGCACTACGGCTACAACGCTGCAACGGGCACCTTCGAGGACCTGGTGAAGGCCGGCGTCATCGACCCCACCAAGGTGACCCGCACGGCACTGCAGAATGCGGCGTCCATCGCCGGGCTGCTGCTGACCACTGAAGCGCTGGTCGTGGAGCTGCCCGAGCCCAAGTCCGCGGCCCCGGCCGGCGGTCACGGCGGCATGGACGGCATGTACTAAAGGCATCGCCGGGAACGCAGTTCCCTTCCCGGCGCGCAGCGTGAAGGCCCTCGGCTTCGGCCGGGGGCCTTCTTTTATACGGTCTCCGCGCAAAAAGGAATCGGGAGCGATCCGCTCCCGATTCGTTCTCCGATTGCAGCCTGCACTTCAGAAGGTAACGTGCAGTCCCATGGTGACGGCCCGATTGCCGCCGATGGTCCCAGTCACCGAGCCAAAGTTGGCGGCGTTGTTCGGGCACTTGTCCGTGCCCGCGATGGTTAGCGCGGCCGTGCAATAGCCCTGAGGTTGAGTGCCCGGCGCATTACCACTGTCTAATGTCAACGGAAGTCTGGTTTGCTTCCCAGTGCCGTTTGCAAAGGGCACCTGGTCATAGTTGGCTAATGCCGACTGTTGATCCCCTGAGTCGTTTGAGGTCACAACCTGACCGTAGCCGAGAAAGCTACGGTAGGCTTCGCAATTGTTATAACCGCCACCGGCATCAATCGCGGTGGTCGAGCATCCGTTGTTTTGGCGAATCTGCGCCTGATTCTGCGGGATGTCAGCACTGGACGTGTTGGTCAAGTTGAAGATGTTCAGTTCATATTGAATCTTGACTCTTTCAGTCACTTTGAAGTCCTTCCGCAGGGAAAGGTCCAGACGCTTCTGCATGGCCTGCCGGAAGATGTTGCGCTGTCCCACATTAAAGCTGGTTTCGTAGATATCCGACGGATCGCTGCCTGTTGACATTGGAACGCCATCCGTGCCCGGTGCCACATATTGGATGGCAATCTGTGAGGGATCGATCTGGGGAATGTAGTCGCCGCCGGATTCCCGGAATTTCCCAGAGTTGCCGGTCAGCGCCGACTTTGGATTCTTCGGATCCTTGATGCCCAGAACCGGATTCATCAACGTCGGGAAGTTGCCGAAGTTGACGCTTCCCACCGCGCCGTAGAACTCGTACAGCGACCATGGCTCTCCACTTTGCAGGGTTCCGATTCCTGTCAGGTGCCAACCGTTTGTGACGTAGGATGCAAGGTTATTTTCCTTTACCGCATTGGGTACGTTCACTTGGAAGTTGGTGGTAAACACGTGCTTGCGATCAAAGTCCGATGAGGCCCACGAGTCGCGCAGGTGATTCGGATTGTCGCCGGTGAAGAACAAGCCAATATCGCTTTGTTCATCGAGCGCGTGGCTCCATGTGTAGCTGGCGCCAAGCTGGAAGTGATGCGAGAGCCGCTTTTCCAGGTGTGCTTGCAGTGCGTCATAGGCCGAAACTCCCACAGTTTTGAAGTCGGCGGCATTGGGGCTGAACCCGACGTACGGCGTTCTGAAGTCGGTGTTGCCGGCATCGAGTGTGTTCCACGGCTCAACTGCAATTGGAAGATAATCATAGTCCGGAGGGCCGCTATCCTCGTTTTGGTTCAAGACTTCTACACCGTAGCTCGAGGTCTCACCCCATATCGGATTGGTTGGCGTAGCAATGCCCGGCTCATTGATTGGAATCGGGATCACTGCATGACGGCCGCGGTTGCCTGTGTACCCAAGAGAAACAGCAATCGTATTCGAAGGCTGCCATTGCACATTCAGGGTGTAGTTGATGGTGTAAGGCAGCACGTTGTTCTTGTCGTAAACACCAAAGTTGAGCGGCGAGGTGCACAGGAAGTATCCCTCCTGGCTTTGCAGACCGCTGCAGTTCTTGCCGTATTGCGCGTAATACCCCCCGCTTGGCGAGCCTGTCATTTCGTTCAATTGAGCCTGGAGAGCGTCGTTGATCACGCCGGGGTTTGAGCTTGGCGCAACATACTCGCCGCCTCCTGAAGCCGGAGTGAATGCCAGATCTCCCATCGGATTCTCCAGCGTAAGGCCTGAATCCGAATTGCCGTTTGCAACGCTCACCAGAGGCGGAGCTTCCGTCACACCAAAGGGTCCGCCGATGGAACCGCCCGCCGGCTGCGAGAGATAGCTGAAGAGTTCTCCGCGGTCGTAGTAGATTCCGGCGCCGCCGCTGACGACAACGTTGCTGTGGAAGCGTTCAGGAGTCCAGGCGAAGCCCACTCGTGGAGAAAGGCCCCATTGGCGGCCCTTCAAGGTCGACGCCGAGACACCTGCAGTCGGACTCTGCTTGTTGTTTCCCGCGATGACAAATCCGGAATTGACCACTGAAAATCCGTTGGTCGTATCGCCGGTAACGTTGTACAAGGCGGGGTCGAAGTTGAACATGTTGCCGTATTTTTCCGTCATGCCGCCATGATAGTCAAAGCGGAGACCGGCGGTAATGCTAAGGTTGGCTCGAGCCTGCCACTTGTCCTGCGCATAGGCATTGAGCTCGTTGGTGCGATAGTACCGATCCGCATTGTTGCGGTTCGTAGCGGGATCGATACTCTCGACCACAGAGGAGCTCTTCACTGTGCCCTGCAGAAAATTGTCGAATCCATCGACGCGCACCTGCGCGTGACCGGTGCGGTTGTTGGTGATGTTGAGCTGTGTGTAGCTATACCCGCCGCCGGCAATGATTGTATGTTTCCCTGCCGTGAAGATCACGTTCGTTGCAGGGTTCAGGCGGTTTTGATAGTAACCCATATTCACGAACGCGCCTGGGACTCCAGCGGGACCAGCGTAGAGATTCGGCGAGTACTGATCAAAGTTGCCAAAGTTGTCAATCTCCAAGCCGGGCATCTCATTTGCGACCAGGTTATCCGGCTGCCCGGCTCCGACACCCAGGTTTCCGCCGGCGAAGGTCTGTTGATAGTCGCTGTAGGTGCCTTCGCGGACGAATCCGAGACGCTGTTCCCAATTCAGCCGCTGACCGATGGAGATCGTGTTGCCAAGCGAAAAGACCTGCGAGCCATTGTGTGCGGTAACCGGAAACCCTGCCGTGTTTGAGAATCCAAAGGGACGCGTCACGGGCGCGCTCTGATAAAAGTACTTGGCTGAGACGCGATCATTCCGGGCCGCGTCGTAATCGAGCGCAAGGTTGGCATAATCCGATTTCAGGCGGGCCGTTCCTAACAGGTACACATTGGGCACCCCGTAGAGATAGGTTGCGCTGGATTGAGCCGAAGGAATCAGATACTGTCCATTCGGCAGTTTGGCATTCAACAGCCCTGCGGCAACCGGATCGATCGTAACGTCACCACTGCCACCCCATGCAAGATCGGCAGCCTCAAGGCCGGAATCGCTCCGGTCATCCGTCAAGCCGCTGGGAACGGTCAGTTCGGAGAGGCCTGTCGCGCTGTCTTCATTCACGCCGCGTTGGTACGCTCCGAAAATAAAAAGCTTGTTTTTTATAAGAGGGCCGCCAAACGTGACACCCGAGTTCCAGCGACGGAGAAAGGGGTGTACCATGGCCGCCGGAAACACGCCGATGCCGCCCTGGCCCAGTTGATAAGCCTGGTTGAAGAAGAACGGCGAGGCATTCATCAGGTTATTCGCGTACGCGCCGTAGAGCTGGCCATGCCAGTTATTGGTGCCGCTGATCGTGTTCACATCGATCTGCGCGCCTGCCGTGGCGCCCTGCTGCGCGTCGTACATGGATGTGTTTACGCGAAGCTCCTGCGTAAACTCCGGCGGCGGAGAAGGCAGACTGTTCCCGTTCGATCCGTAAACCGAGGTGCCCACCGAAAACGACCCGCCCGCAGTCGGTGCGCTTCCTATGTTGAAGTTGTAGCGCTGTGACCCGGAGCCGCTTGAACTCTTACCGTTGAACAGGTTGGTTGAGTCGACGCCGTTCACCTGGAACGTATTCGAGGTGTCGCGTTGCCCGTTTGCCCATATCGGCTGATTGCCCAGACCTGCATTCGTGTCAAGGTTCGACAGCAGTTCCGCATTCACGCCCGGCGAAAGAACGGCAAGCTGCGTAAAGCTGCCGGTGGCCAGGGGCGTTATGGCTATCTGAGACGCATCCAGCGTATATCCGTTGGTGGCGTCGGTCGCGTTCAGCAGCGGGTTGGCCGTCACTTCCACGGATTGGGTCGCCTTGCCGATCTCCAGCACCGCCTTCACGGTGGTCGCGCCGGCTTCATGCACGCCGATGCCGCTCAGCACCAATGTCTCAAAGCCGCCGGCCGTCACCTTCACCTGGTAAACGCCAATCGGCAGGTTGAAAAGCTGAAAGTAGCCTGTGCCCTGCGTGGTGGTGGTGCGCGTCACGCCAATTGCGGCGTCAGTCACCGTAACGGATGCGCCCGGAACGGCAGCGCCTGAAGGATCCAGAACGGTACCGTTGATTGCTCCCAACGTTTGCTGCGCATATCCGGCAAGACTACAGCCGAACGCCAGCGCGAACAGCACGCCACATACCGCGACACTCCTCCAAAAGAACCGGTACATATTCACCTCTCGATTCGTTGTTCGAGTTTTCTGTTTTGAATCAAATAAGCTTTTCAATCACGGTCTGGTGCAGCCGTGAATTCATGAGGTTTGCGTCTCGTCCCCTTCAGCAGAAGCGTAAGAGAGGGGTGTTTCAATCGCATGAATCGACTGGATGTGGACATTGTCAGACATACCAGTGCGATTTCCCAAGCAAAAAAATCAACGGAGCGGCCATGATTTGCCGCCCCGCCTGTGGAAAACTTGTAGGATTGCCGGCCTCGTCTCAAGCCCGAAACTATACCGCGTCCCACAGGGTCCTACTGGCGCTTCTGCCGACCCCACTGCAGCCGAAGGCCAGCCCTGATGTTGGCCGGCAGGCTTACGTACCCGATGGGCGCAATGTGCTGGTTATCGGTCAGGTTCTCCGCCTGGCCGTAGACGCTCATCCATGAGAAGACCCTGAAACTCGCTCCCAAATCGACTTTCGCATAGCCAAAATCCAGGTTCCGATTGGGTAGCAGAAGGCTGTTGCCGCCCTCCGCGTCTTGATACTCGAGATAGGTGGAGTCGTCACTGCGGCTGGCCAGGGCCGTCGTAAAGACGGCGTTCAGGCGATTGCGCGAATAGCTGACCGTAACGAATCCTGTGTGCGGCGCACGACGGAAGGGCCGCGCACCCACCAGCGGCGAAAGCGCGCCGATCGGGATGCCGTCGTAGGTGGGCGCGTAACCCCCGGCCTGTGCCTCATTGTCGCTGTCGAAAGACCGCTGCACCGCCGCGTCCAGATAGGTATAGCCCGCCCGCGCAAACAGGCTCTTGCCCAGTCCGCCTTCCACTGTCGCCTCCACGCCCTGCGCGCGAAAGGCCTCAGTATTCACGGCCAGTCCGTAGTCGTCCGTGTAGTAGTAACCCAGCGCGGCAATCAACTGCAGTTGCTGGTCCGCGGTCAGGTTTGGGAGCAAGCTCGGCAGTAGTTGCCCGCCCACGTATTCGATCTGCCTTCCAAACTCATTGTGAAAGTAGCTCGCGCGAAAGACCAGCCGATCGCTTAGGAAGCTCTGCGCAACCCCACCCTCATAGGTGCGCGTAGCCGGCGCCGCAAGCGGCCCAATTTGCAGTTGTTGCGCCGTTGATTGAAAACCGTTTGCAACCAGAAACTGATAAAGCGACCCGAACTGGTCGGTCAGCGCCGGCTCGCGAACCGCGTCGCCAAAGTTGAACAGCACGCGAGTCCCGCTGAAGACCCCCTTACGCGGTCGGAGCGCATACAGGACAAATCCTGCGCGCGGCGAGGTCTGCACGCCGAATTGCGAGTAGTGCTCCAGGCTTCCGCCCAGCGTGTAGAAGAACCGGTTCTTGAAATCGCCATGCACCGCGGCCAGGTAGTCGTAATTTGTCCGCTCGGTGGACTCCTGCACCTCGTAGTCAGGCACAACTTCGCTGCCGCGCTCGTCCTCAAAATGGAAGCCGATGAGCCCGGCCAAATGCGGCGTCACCTGATAGTCGCCCTGATAGACGAGCTCATCGCGATTGGAAACGAGAAACTCTTGAAAAGGATAGTCCCCGCCGTAGTCCAAAACTGCCGAACCCGTGGCTGAGTACCCGTTCGCGCCGGTGATTGTTACCTGCTCGCCGTCTGTAGGGTCGCAGTCCGACACACACCCATCGCTCTCGGTCCACTGGCTGTACTGCTCACGCTTCCGCGCCAGCCCGTAGCGAATCGTGTTGTGGAAGCTGGCTGTGGTCTGGTTGTCAATCGACGCGCTCAGCAGCAGATCCTGGTCCTTCTGCGTGGCGTTGTCCGCGACGTGATAAAACCCCCACGCTCCGGGCACGCCGGTTCCATCCACGCCGTAATGCACCACGCCGCGAATCTGCGTGGCGCCGCTCGGTTGCCAGCCCAGATTCGCAGTCGCCGTGGCCACGTGATACTCGTCATTCGGCAGATCATTGGCCGTCTGCAACCAGTTGAACTCGCCAAGATAGTCCAGTCGGCTGTGCGCGCCCGCAATCTCCAGGTCCTCCTGCGAAGTGTTGAAGTTCCCCGCGTCGCCATGGAAAAGAAAGGAGGGAAAGCTCGTGGTGCCGTGGGGAGTGGTCAGGCTCACCACACCGCTGGCCGCGTCCGCGCCGTACAGGCTCGAATCCGGGCCTCGATAGACCTCCGTGCTCCCCACCCCACTGGTCGAAAGCGGCCCGAAATCGAAGCGGCCGCCCAGATCGCCCACGCTCACGCCATCCAGCAGAATCTTGTTCGAATCCGAGTCGCCTCCGCGCACGAACAGCGACGTCTGCGCGCCGCGTTGCCCAGTCTGCACCACAAACGTACCGGGCATCAGCCGCAGCAGGCTCACCAGGTCCGTGCGGCCCGCCAATTCCTCCGGCCCGATCACCGTGGTCGCCGCGCTGGTTTGCGGTTGCGGAGTCGGCACGCCCGTTGCGGTCACCACAATCGACTCGCGCGCCCACTCAGGCTCCAGCACCAGACTGCGATCGATGTTGTCCAGCCGACCGGCGTAGAAGCCCGGCGTCTGAAGCTGGCGAAAACTCTCGGCGGAAACGACCAGGAAAAAGCGCCCTTCCACTCCGGTCAGGATCTGGAAGCTTCCGTCAGGCCCGGAGACCGCCGAACCCACAATCTTGCCTTGGTAAATGAGCGCCACCGTTGCACCGCGCACGCGTGCGCCGGTGGCATCGGTCACCACGCCGTGGATGGCAGCGGCGCGGACTGGGACAGAAAATAAAAGAAGAATTGCGAGCGAGAAAACAAGCGCCCGGAATCGGCGCGTCAGGCGGGACTGGGTCATCGTGGCTCCTTCGTTCCCCTCGGAACGCAAGCGGGTTGGGGCGCCAAAGACCGGTCTCCTGACTTGCGCCTTTCCCAGCCACCTTCCCAAAGCTGCGCGTCGCGGCATTGCTTCAGTGGTTCAGCGGCGTCCAAACATGACGCCGTGGCTGGACTCCTGCATGGCCTGAACGACGGGCTCGCATGCAAGGGCGCTCACAGTTGCGGGGCAGTGGCGGATTTTCACCGCCTTCCCGAGCATCCTGGCGATTGCCGTAGTGAATTGGCTGCTCCACGTGGAACAGTCGTGATGTCATCAAACCAATTTCGATGACATCAACGTTTATACCCGCAATTCCGTGCCAAGTCAAAGTGGCGGTTTGTGAGGATCTTGAGGCCGCTTTTGACCTTTCGCCGTTGGGCAAACTGGTGACCCCGGGAAGATTCGAACTTCCGACACGCAGTTTAGGAAACTGCTGCTCTATCCACCTGAGCTACGGGGCCACTTGTCGTAACATCAACTGCTCTATCAGTTTACCTCAACGGAAGCGCGGGATGTAATTCCATCCGTTGCCCACTTGTTGCCCAACTCTGGAATGGCTGCTTCTAGCCTGCCCATTGCGGCAACTGGATCGACCGGTGCAGTCTTATCTGTAATACGTGCTCGTTGTGCTCACGTTTGCGTGCCTGAGTATCGCCTGAATCGTCTTCTCAGCGACACCCAAAGAATACAAGTTGCTGCCCAGGCCGCGCCTTGCAGCGTGTCAGCCGTGCCAGAGCGAACTGAGACCTGCCTTCTTAAACGCGGGCTTGATCCTCTGAGTGAGCACGTTATTCAGGCTGATCGGCTTGCCGTTTGTTGCCGCGAATACGGGGCCGGAATCAGGATTCCCACTGCGCATCCGGTGCGCTTGAAGCATTTTCGCAACAGGCTTGATAAGCGGCACAGCGGATTTGCTCAGAATCGTCTTCGGCGCTGTTGTGTGACCCTCCCAAATCGACTGCGCAATCGGAATCCGCCAGCGACTCGCAAGCTCGCCCGGCGGCACGCGGAACACTCTTCGGCGTCATGGCCTTGCGAGCATGAAGGCCTAGCCTGTGGCCTTTTGCAATGGTGCGGAAGGTGGGGATACCGCGGGCGTGCTTGCGAAGGTCACGGAGTGCGCTCCGCCGGTTCCGGCTTCACCGTGTCTCCGCCTTTCCGTTGCAGTCATTCTCAATCGACGGCAGCATGTGCTGCGCTAGAGGTTCCGGCTGCCCTTGCGGGGAAATCCCGAGCGGAACACAATAAGAAAATGAGCCAGACTCACACAGCGGACGCATCGGTGAGCCTTGGGCGGCACCAGCGGAATTGTTCTGTCTGCGGGCATGAACAGCGAGAGGATATTGAGGCTGCTTTTGTAGGTTGGCGATCACGGCGGCCATTGCTGAAGAATACGGACTGGCAGACCGCACCAGCGTTTACCGTCACGCTCATGCCTTAAGCCTGTTTGCCAAACGCCAGCGGAATATCCGTGCTGCCTTGGAGCGAATCATCGAAAGGGCGGGCGAAGTGGACGTGACCGCTAGTGCGGTTGTGGCCGCTGTCCAGGCTTACGGCTAGATCAACGCGGCGGGACAGTGGATTGACCGCAGCGAACAGGTGAACATGAACGATCTTTTCGAACGAATGAGCGCGGAAGAGCTTGAGGCATACTCGCAGCATGGAACGCTTCCAAGGTGGTTTGAGGCGGCTGTGGGTGCAACAACCGGGTACAATCAGGAAGGCGCACCCATTGAGAGATAGCGCCACACTGGATCAGAAGAGCTGCCTGCTCGTAATTCAGAGCCGTTCATTCCCAATTAGTAACTTCGGGATAGGCGGTGACTCGACCGGAACCCTCGAGATCGCCCACAATAACCCTGCCTATGCACGCCTTGCACCAACGATTTACCTGTTATCGAAATACTTCACGAACATAACCTCGTTCTGCGCTTCGTTATAGAGAAGCTCGTCGGCGCCCGCCATCGTCATCATGATTCCAAATCCACCTGGGCGGATTCCACGTTCTTCGCGAACGGACATGTGCGCTGTTGGGTCCGATTCCGGTTGACCGACCGCGGCATGAGAGAGTTTTTCGAATGAAAAACCGGGACCCGGATCGGCGATTCGGAACATAAGCATCCGCGGAGAACGGACATAAGCGACCCGAACTTTACGATTCGGGTCGAGCTGACCACCCCATTCGACGGCATTGGTCAGCAATTCCCCAAAGCATGAAGCGATCGATTCGCGCTCATCGTCTGGAAGATCCGCCTCCAGCTTCATCATGAAGGCCTCAATCCGCTTGGCAGCCTCGCACGTGCAGGGAAGTAGGAGTTCGACCCAGTGTGGACGGGCCGACAGGACTTCTATGGCCGGCTCCTGATCGGCGGCCAGCGCCCGTTGCGCGGCTTCGACGGCTTTACGAGGGGGAAACGGTTTGCTCAAGTAATCGTAGGCCTGTTCCTTTACCGCACGCAACAGAGTCTCGGGTGTACCGTCGGAGGTCGTTACGATAACTTTAGGTCGACTTGTTCCCGTGCGAATGCGCGCCAGCACCTCAAGTCCCGAAAGCTGAGGCATCCAAATGTCCAGAAATACAAGGTCGAACGGTTCTTCCTGTATCGCGTTCAGTGCAGCAAGCCCATCTGCCGCTTCTGATACTTCAAAGCCCGCGTTTTCGAGCAGTCTGGAGATGCCGTGT
The DNA here is from genome assembly GCA_049678625.1 of Occallatibacter sp. GTDB lineage: Bacteria > Acidobacteriota > Terriglobia > Terriglobales > Acidobacteriaceae > Telmatobacter. The sequence goes on from JBAUEO010000061.1 coordinate 269,592, forward strand.
CGGATCGCTGCATCGTCATCCGCAACCAGAATTCGACGTCGAGTGGGAGGTTCGTCGGACATAATACAGATCTCCTCTATCATCGCGATCGGTATTGTTGAATACTATGTCCGTGTGCTGCTAGCGTCAACACTAACCTAAGCGTAAATTGCCTGCCCTCGGAGAGCGACCATGTCCGAACCCTCACCATTGCCACCCACCGCCCGCGGCACTGAAGTCACCGAGTTGCTCGATCTTTCCCTTGACCTGATCTGCGTCGCCGGTCTCGACGGATATTTCAAGCGGGTTAACAAAGCGTGGACCGATGTTCTCGGCTACACAAAAGAAGAGGTGCTCACGCAGCCCTGGATCAACCTCGTCCATCCGGATGATCGGGAGTCGACGACCGTGGAGGCCACGAAGGTCTTTCAAGGATATAAAACCATGCACTTCGGAAACCGCCTTCGATCCAAGGACGGTTCCTACCGATGGATTCTCTGGACAGCGGCCGCGCCAGCAGACGGCCAGTTTTTTTATGCGACTGGCCGCGATGTAACGGAGACGAAGCGAGACGAGGACCTACTGCTCACTCAGTACTTTGTCACCAAAGTGCTGGCGGAAGCGCCTTCCCTGCATGAAGCGGCGCCACGAATTCTGAAAAGCATTTGCGAAACACTGGGATGGGCCGTAGGCACTGTGTGGAAGCTGGACAAGAAGGAAGGCGTTTTGCGTTGCATCGAAACCTGGTACATCCCAACCGCGAACGTAAGCGAGTTTTCGGCTCTCACTCGCTCATACACATTCGACCGTGGCATTGGCCTACCCGGCCGAGTTTGGCAGGATGCCGATGGGCTTTGGATCGAGGACCTAACTAGAGACTCTAATTTTCCTCGTGCTCCAATCGTTTCGAAAGAAGGCCTACGCAGTGCGTTCGGATTTCCCATCCTACTCAGAAATGAAGTGCTCGGGGTACTCGAGTTCTTTAGTCCCCAGATCCGGCAGCCCGATACAAAGTTGCTTAATCTATTGTCGGCAATCGGCAGTCAAATCGGCCAGTTTATCGAGCGGACGGAGGCAGAAGCAGCGTTGCGAATCTATGCAACCGAGCTGGAATCGGCGAAGCAGGTCGCTGAAGAAGCGACAAAAGCGAAGAGTGAGTTTCTTGCCAACATGAGTCACGAGATTCGCACGCCGATGAATGCAATTGTGGGAATGACCGAGCTTACACTCGACACTTCGCTCACGGGCGAGCAGCGTGATTACCTGGGCATGATCAGGGACTCCGCAGACGCCTTACTTGCATTGATCAATGATCTGCTCGATTTCTCGAAGATCGAGGCGCGGAAGTTTGATCTAGATAAGAGAGACTTCAACCTCCGTGACACGCTCGAAGACACCGTACGCTTGCTTGCCCCGCGCGCTCACCAGAAAGAGCTCGAGTTGGGGTGCCATATTCAAGTTGATCTGCCGGATCGCGTGTTCGGTGACCCGATTCGTCTGCGACAGATCGTCATCAACCTTGTCGGCAATGCCATCAAGTTCACCGACAAGGGCGAGGTGATGCTGCACGTTGAGCGACAAGGTCAAACTGATTCGGCGCTCGATTTGCATTTCTTTGTGTCAGATACGGGCATCGGCATTCCCAAAGAGAAGCAGCAAACGATCTTCGAGGCATTTGAACAGGCCGATACCTCAACGACGCGCAAGTATGGCGGAACCGGGCTGGGGCTTTCCATTTCCGCCGCACTGGTGAAGCTGATGGGCGGAACCATGTGGGTGGAAAGCAAGGTGAGAGAAGGGAGCAAGTTCCACTTCACCGTGCTGTTGGAGATGAACAAATCAGAATCGGAACTTCTCGCGAAAGAGGATGACAAGCTGGTCGATTTGCCTATCCTGGTCGTTGATGACAACGCATCCAATCGGCGAATCCTAAGTGAAATTCTAACCAACTGGCACATGAACCCCACGCTCGCCAGCAGCGGCTCTGAAGCGCTGAGCGCGCTCAGCATGGCGGATTCGAAGAATCGCTTCGCCTTGGTGCTACTCGACGTCCACATGCCTGATATGGACGGCTTTGCCGTGGCGGAGCAAATAAAAAACAACGACATGCACCGAGGGCTCAGAATCATTCTGCTGACCTCCGCATCGAGGCCCAGCGATCTTGCGCGCTGTCGTGACTTAGGAATATCCGACTATCTCAGCAAACCGATCAAGCAGTCCGAACTCTTTGATGCGATCGTGACGACGATGGCCGAACACGGTCGAAAACGTGAACAACACGCGCGCCCGCCGGCTTTGATCCAGGCTCCGGAACGCTCCTTGCGAGTTCTGCTCGCGGAGGATAATCCGGTGAATCAGACGTTGGCGATGCGAATCCTGGAGAAGCTCGGCCACAAGGTACAGGTAGTCAACAATGGCAAGGAGGCGTTGGGACGGTCTCAAGCGGAAGAGTTCGACCTCATACTCATGGATGTACAGATGCCTGAGATGGATGGACTGGAGGCCACATCGGCCATCCGTGACGCGGAGGCACGCACCGGAAAGCATGTACCGATTGTTGCGATGACTGCACACGCAATGAAAGGCGACAAGGAAGCATGTCTAGGCGCCGGCATGGACGGGTATCTTTCGAAACCGATTCGACGTGACGAGTTGAAGCAGGCTATGTCCGAAGCAACGAAGGCAAAAAATATCGGTCAATCTTTAGAGCACAAACCTTTTCGGGCAATTGGTCGACTCGAGTTGCTTCTGGACTCTGTCATGGGAGATCGGGCCCTGCTCACCGAAATGGCCGAGCTATGGCTTGCGGACAGCGCAAAACAAGAGAGCCAAATCCAAAAGGGTCTCGATTCAGGTGACGCGATCATGATTCAGAGGGCGGCTCACGCACTTAAGGGCTCGGTTGGAACGTTTCAGGCCTCTGCTGCACAGGACGCCGCGAACCAATTGGAAGTGTCCGCGAAAGATGCCGACCTGGTCGGAGCGAGAAAGGCTTTCGAACGGCTTTCGACGCAAATTGATCTGGTACGGCAGGATCTTCGCCTGCTAGCACAAGCGCCAGCAAGCAGCCTTACGCAATCGGGTTGAAGGATGGCAGCATGTTCGCCTTTGCAGGTCTTTGGGAGACGTGGAAAGAGAAGGGCGCAGGCAAGGAACTGCACACCTATACGATCATCACCACGGACCCCAACGAACTGATGCAGACGATTCACAACCGTATGCCGGTGATCGTTCAACGCAAAGACTATGAACGCTGGCTTGCACCAACCGACTCGGCGCACTTGCCCGAAGACCCTCTTCGACCGTTTCCTGCTGAGGAGATGACGGCGTGGCGAGTCGGCAAAGATGTAGGGAACGCGCGCAACAACCGGCCTGAACTGGTGGAACCCGTGGCCGACTGAGTTCGTCCGGTCTGAGGCTCTGTACTGCGCTCGGCTGGGGAGTCTAATCGCAACAGAGGAAGACAGTCGCAATGACAGAAACCCGCACAGAACGCACAGATGGCCTTCCCTGCCCGCAACAGCGTTCGCCAAGCGGTTAGGGGGCTTCCTCTAGGGTCGCCACCGTCACGGGCCGCTGCAGGGTCTCTAGCGGCTTCCAGAAGGGCAGCGGAAGGGCAAGGGACTTTGTTCCGCCTGCTCTCAATTGCATCTCCCCCCAGGCCTGATCAGAAATGCACTTGTCCGACTCCCCCTGCTGGAACCTTCGGCTATTGCAGGTGTTTCCATGAAGCCGAGTGATTACCCGCTTCGCTCTCCGCAATCGCGTGCGGCGCCCGTGAGCTACTGAAACAGCGTCAAAAGGGCATAGAGCACTTGGAAGTGATCATTTGCAGGCCGGATGGGGAAACGACCTTGCCGCGCGCAACGGAATGGGGAGGAAGCGACAATAAGCGGCGGCTTGGTCGCGTGGTTGTCATACCAGAGGAAATAAGTCTGGCGGACGGATTGCGCGCGCTTGGCGGTTATCCTGACCGCGTCATTGCTTATGCAGAGGAATTTCACCCTAAGCCGCTGAATGTTGGAAGCATGCTTGCTCTGAAGTGGTGAGGCGAATCCGCCCGATCAGAATGCAGCCAAAAACTGTTGCGCAATCTGTTGCCCAATGAGACCCGGCTGAGAACGATTGGCCCCAATCTGTACGATTAGGCACGACTGTAAGTAGCTGATACGACAGATGGCCCCGTGTGAACTCGGCATTAGGAAACTGCTGCTCTATCCACCTGAGCTAGGGGGCCACGGGGCCGGCGCGGGGTGCATGGCGCCTGCGGCATGACTCATTGTAGCTGAGCTTCGCCTTGCCGCTTTTGCGCCATCTCGCCCGGTGCGATCTGGTCCAGCGGAACCTCCATAGTGCCCACTCTCTGCGTATTTGCGTCGTAGACGCCTGTGCGCAGCCAGTAGTGGCCATTGTGTGGAACCTGCAACTGCGCCTGCATCTGCACGCCGGTCGTCTGGTAGCTCTTGAAGACCTTCGACGGTACCTTCAGCTCCACCCGATGCTCCTCATGCTGCACGATGCTCCCGTAACGGTCAAAAACACGGAACTCTACATAGATGGTTCCCTGGTGCCCGCCGTCGGCCGTGGTCCTCAGATGCAAATCACGAAGATCTACGGCGAAATCCAGCGCGTAGCGTTTGTTGTCGTTTTTCCTCTGCCTGTCGCCGGCGGCGGCAGGGCTGGTCTTCTCCGGCACCACAAGCAGCTTGTAAAGAATCTGTTCGGATTGGGGCATTCCCAGATCCATAAAAGGCCCCAGTGGGTCTATTGGGGGACGTTTCCCTTCCGCGTGCGGCTTCTGGTCCTCGCGCGCCGCTGCTTCCTCCTGCTCCACGGCCCCCGGCAGTCCAGCGTCGCTGGCGTAGTAGCCGCGGCGGTAGGAAAGGTGATATTTGCCGTTTGCCACCTTCACCACAATCCGCCGAAACAAGCCGTTCATCTTCGTATTCGTAGGCGCGTACGAAAGCGAGTAAAAATCATTGCTGGTCTGCGCAACGTTGGCGATCACGCCCGCCAAGCCGTTCGTATTCTTGAACACCTTGCCACCCGAGCTCTCGGCCAGCATGCTCATCGCTTCCTGGTCGCTGTCCCGCTGCGCGTTCTCGCTGATGATGGAATTGGCCTGCACGCTTTGCTCGCCCATCACCTCGTCGGTGTTGTTCACAACGCCTTGCGTGTCGTCTTCTGCCTCGTAAAAGTGGTATTCCTTCATGCCGCGCGCGTCCACCGGATACACCGCCACGCGCGCCGCCGTAAGCATGTTCACCGTCCTGCGAATCTGGTCATCCATCCTCTGCGAGCTATCGCCGAACAGGCGCGCCGGAAACGACTCGGAAAACCAGATCAGATTCTTGCGGCCCGGAAAGACGCTCAGGAACCGAGCCAGCTTTTGCAGGTTTATGAGCGTCCGGTAGGCGCGATCTGTCTCCTGCGCCGTGTCCGTGCTCTGGAAAAAATCCTGGAGGGCCGCGATCATCGCCGGTGGAGCCGCCGTGGTGGTCGCGTTCGGTCCAGCAGGAACAGGACGCGACATGATTTCGATCACGTCCGACTGCGCGCCAGACTCCTCATACGACTTCAGCAGCGCGGGCACTTCCATTTCGTTGTTGTTGCTGTCGTTCAATCCGGCCAGCAGCTGCGACGGATCGTCGGTGAATCCCTGCACAAAGTGCAGCCCGAGCGACATGGTAAAGATCGCCATCCGCGTGCCCGGATGCACGCTCTTCAGGAAGCGCAGCGCCTGCTGATGCACATAGGTCTGGTCCTCCATCGGCGTATTCAGGGAGTCCAGCAGAAGCACATTCACAACCGGCGGCGCAGGCAAAGGAGAAAAGTTGCAAAATACATTCGGCGGCAGCGCCAGCGGCTTCACAGGCGTCGCATACGGATCGCCGCGGTTCTCTTCAAAGTAGGAAATCGCCTGAGGCTTGCCGTCTTCGACAATTGCGAAATCGTCCTTGGTCAGACCCTTCACCGGATTGCCATTCTTGTCCGTCACAATCACATCCACAAGCACCGCACGCGTGGTCACGCGCAGCGTGGAAACTGACTGCCCGGTCGAGCCTGTCTGCGTCTGCGCCCATCCGGGCGCCACCATCAGAAGTGCGGCCACCACCGCCGTCGCCTTACATCCTTTTGATTTCATGGCGTCGCCTCCTTGTCGCGGCTGGATACGTGCCTGGGAAGCCTTCCCGCCGTGCACACCAGCGTAGCCCTATCCATGCCTCGATACAAGACCAGACTTCCATTCCGCGAAATTCACCTCCCCTTTTTGCCGCCCCGGACGCAACCGCGATCGATGTCTGCCATGACTCATTCCGGCACCACTCTGCGCAGCGCAAATCCCGCTCGCTGCTTGCCACAAGCTAAGTCCAGTCGTACCATCACAATCACAGCGCCATGTGGTGTCACTCGCTCACCGGGCAGTCTGCTTTCCTTTTTTACCCGGAACCGCGAAACCGCAAGACGCGCCTGCTTGCCAACCATGAATGGTCCGAAGCGCAGCTTTTCTGAAGGCGAGACCGTTGCCGGAAACTACCGGATTCTTGCCGAAGCCGGCTCCGGTGGCATGGGTGTGGTCTATCGGGCGCTGGACCTGCGCCTGAATCGCACCGTCGCGCTCAAGTTCCTTCCGCCTGAGATCGACACCGGCGACAAGGAGAAGGAGCGGTTTCTTCGCGAAGCCCGCACTGCCTCTTCGCTGGACCATCCAAACATCGGCGTCATTCACGGAGTGGAAGAGACCTCAGACGGCAGCACGTTCATCGTCATGGCGTTCTATGAGGGCTCCACGCTGTCCCAGCGCATGCAGCAGGGCCCGATGCCCATGCATTACGCCATCGGCATTGTGAGCCAGGTGGCCACAGGGTTGGCTGAGGCGCACTCCCGCGGCATCGTGCATCGCGATATCAAGCCCTCCAACGTCATCCTCACCTCATCCGGCCTGGCAAAGATCGTTGACTTCGGCCTGGCTCGGGTTATCAGCGAGATGACCGCTTCGAAGACCAGCACCGGCATCACCGGAACTTTTCGTTACATGTCACCCGAGCAGGCCATCGGCAGGCGCATTGACCGGCGCAGCGACATCTGGTCGCTCGGGGTGGTCTTCGCGGAGATGCTCAACCGGCATAGTCCTTTCCCCGCCGAAACCATTCCTGCCATGATTCTGGCCATCCTCAATAGTCCGCCCGTGGGCGTTGAGGCGGTCCATCCCGCGCTGCAGCCCGTGCTTTATCGTGCGCTGGCCAAGGAACCGGACCGCCGCTACGACACCTGCGCGGAACTTCTCGCCGATCTTGAGCAGGCCGCTCAACAGGTTCCCCCGGACCCCGATCCGGGTTCAGCGGAGAGAGCGCGCACTTTTTCCACTCCGTTTTACAAAAGCGGACTGCTCAGTGCCCAGGCGCGTCGGGCCATGGCAGACGCCTCGCGCAGCACCTGGCAGCCCGGCGGCAGCAGCGCCATCCCATGGCGCAAGTGGCTGCTTTACGCGCTTGCCCCGCTCTGCCTGCTGGCCCTGTTGGTCTCTCTTGTGGCTCCGCTGCGCCATTGGGCGATGGGTCTCTTTGCTGTCAGGCCCGCGGAGCGCCACATCGCTGTGCTGCCGTTTGACATCATCGGCAGCAACCCTGAAACGCCCGCACTGGCAGACGGCCTGATGGATTCGCTCGCGGGTCGTCTATCAAACCTGAACGTCGGCAACCAGTCGCTCTGGGTTGTTCCCAACAGCGAGGTCCGCCACCTGAACGTGACCGATCCCTCCGATGCCCTCAAACAGCTCGGAGCCAACCTCGTCGTCAAGGGCTCCGTGCAGCGCGACGGCAGCGACATTCACCTGACCGTGAACCTGATTGACACAAAGCAGATGCGCCAGATTGGCTCAGCCGATTTGGAGGACCCGGCCGGCGACCTGTCCACGCTGGAAAACGAGGCCGTTGCGCGGCTGGCGCGGCTCATGGACATCTCCGTCACCGCCGACATGCTGCACGCCACCGGCGGATCGCTCAACCCCGCGGCCTATGAGGACTACCTGACCGCACTCGGCTATATGCAGCGGGTCGACAAACCTGACAATCTCAACCTGGCCATCACTGCGTTGCAGAATTCCATCCAGACCGATCCGCGCTTCGCTCTCGGCTACGCGCAACTGGGTGAGGCCTACCGGCAGAAGTATGAGCGGGAGCAGGATGCGCACTGGCTCACTGAGGCCCAGGCTGTTTGCCAGAAGGCTGTCGAGCTCGACAGCAGCATTCCCGCGGTTTATGTCACCCTGGCTCGCATTCATGACGCGCTGGGCAAGCACGATCTGGCTCTGCAGGAGTTCCAGCATGCCCTCGCTCTCGATCCCAAGGACGCGGCCGCGCTCATCGGCCTGGCCCGTTCCTATGAGACGTCCGGCCGCGTGGACGACGCCGAGAAAATTTTCCAGAAAGCCGCCGTGATGCGCCCCAACAATTGGGACGGCTACAACGAACTGGGCGCCTTCTATGATCGCCAGGGGAAGTATTCGCAGGCCATCGCGGCTTTCAAGCAAGCGCTCGCCATCACTCCAGACAACTCCGAGCTCTATTACAACATGGCCGCGGCCTATCTCGACGCCGGAGACAAGCAGTCGCGGGACCTGGCCGAGCAGGCCCTCAAGAAGTCCCTCTCGCTCGAGCCCAGCTACCCGGCTTACGCGAATCTCGGCCTCCTCTATCTCGAAGAAAAGCGCTATGCCGAATCGGCCGCCGCTACCGAGCAGGCCCTTCGCCTGCACGACAACAACTACGTGGTCTGGAACAATCTGGTACTTGCTGAAATTGGATCTGGGCAGCCGCAAAAAGCGCAGGCCGCGCGCCAGAAGACCGAACAGCTCGCCGAGCAGGTGGTAACGCTCAAGCCCCAGGACGCCATTACCCAATCCACGCTTGCCGCCCTCTACGCCGGTGACAAAAGAAATGACAACGCCCTCTCCAAAATCCAGACCTCACTGGCCCTGGCTCCCAACGATCCCGTCGTTCTTTCCAATGTGGGCGAGGCCTATGAGATGATGGGAAACCGGCTTGAGGCGATCAAGTATGAAACGCTGGCCGTGCGCAAGGGGTACGCACTGCAAAGCGTCGAAGGCGACCCGTATCTGCAGTCTCTGGTCGCGGATCCCCGCTTCAAGCCCCCCGGCAAATAGCAGCGCTCCCTGCGACGGATCCCTAGTCCGCTCGTCCTTCCATTCCTTCACGCCACCCATAGGAGGTTCCATGCCCGACACGAAAATTGAAATCCCCAACGGAACGGGAAATCTCTCCATGCCCAACAGTAACGGACTCCAGATCCACGTGAATTCCGAATGCAAATGGTGCTTTTCCGATTCCAGCGGCGTATTTCCCACCACCGGCAGCAACGCCTTGCCCACCAGCGGATCTGTGCTCCAGACTGGCTGGTATCCAAGCGTTGACTCGGCTTACCAACCCAATCCCGGCGTCACGGGAACCATCGATTTCAATACCTCTGATCCGACCGCTGCGTGCAACGTCACAGGGCCGGAATGCGTACCCCGCTCCATCACCGTCACCTCCTGAAACCCGGCGCACATCCTCCCCCGCCGCAATCCCTTCTGCGGCAGCCGCAGCCAGTAAAATAGGCGAAGCGCCCAACGCACTCGCGGGACGCGGATCAATCAGGAGACGCCGAACTCCGCATGAAAACCTCCATCACCGCCTCCGAACAAGTCGCCAATTCCGCTCCGCTCACCACCAATCGCCACCTCATTCGCTGGGTGGAAAAGATGGCCGATCTGTGCAAGCCCGACTCCATCCACTGGGTTGACGGCTCCAAGGCCGAGTACGACTACCTCTGCGAGCGGCTGGTCGCCTCCGGCACATTCGTTCGCCTCAATCAGAAGCGCTGGCCCGGCTGCTATTACGCCCGCTCCGTGCCCAGTGACGTGGCCCGCGTCGAAGACCGCACCTTCATCTGCTCCTTCTCGCGTGACGCCGCCGGTCCCACCAACAACTGGGAAGACCCTTACGTAATGCGCCGCCGCCTTAAGCAGCTCTTCAAAGGCTGCATGCAGGGCCGCACCATGTATGTGCTTCCCTTTAGCATGGGTCCGGTCGGTTCGCCCATGTCCGGCATCGGCGTGCAGCTCACTGACTCGCCGTATGTAGTCGCAAACATGCGCATCATGGCCCGTATCGGCGCGCCCGTCTTCGCGGAGATCGACAAGGGTGACCAGCGCGTGGTTCCCTGCATGCACTCGGTGGGCATGCCGCTCAAGCCCGGCGACTCCGACGTGCCCTGGCCCTGCAGCGACACGAAATATATCGTGCATTTTCCTGAGAGCCGCGAGATCTGGTCTTACGGCTCCGGCTACGGCGGCAACGCGCTGCTCAGCAAAAAGTGCTTCGCCCTGCGCATCGCTTCGAACATTGCGCGCGACGAGGGCTGGATGGCCGAGCACATGCTCATCCTCGGCGTCGAAAGCCCTGAAGGCGAGAAGACCTATGTTGCCGCGGCCTTCCCATCGGCCTGTGGAAAGACCAACTTCGCCATGCTCATTCCGCCCAAGGCCATGAACGGCTGGAAGGTGTGGACGGTGGGCGACGACATCGCATGGATTCGCCCCGACGCGGCTGGCCATCTGCGCGCCATCAATCCTGAGGCGGGCTTCTTCGGCGTCGCGCCCGGCACCAGCGAAAAAACCAACCCTGTGGCCATGGCCACGCTGGCGCGCAACACCATCTTCACCAATGTCGCGCTCACGCCCGAGGGCGGCGTGTGGTGGGAGGGCATGACACCCAACCCGCCCAGCGAATGCCTTGACTGGCGCGGCGAAACGTGGACCCCGGCCATCGGCAAGAAAACCGGACGCACCGCCGCACACCCCAACGGCCGCTTTACTGCGCCTGCCTCGCAATGCCCCACCATCGACCTCAACTGGGAATCTCCTGATGGCGTGCCCATCAGCGCAATCATCTTTGGCGGCCGCCGCTCGGCCACGCTCCCGCTCATCTACCAGGCCTTCAACTGGTCCAGCGGCGTCTACATCGGCGCAACCATGGGCTCGGAGACCACCGCCGCCGCCACTGGCGCGGTGGGCAGAATCCGACGCGACCCCATGGCCATGCTGCCGTTCTGCGGCTACCACATGGGCGACTACTTCCGCCACTGGATCAAAATGCAGCGCGAGCTTGCCGTCACCCCGCGCATCTTCCAGGTGAACTGGTTCCGCAAGGATGCAGAGGGGCATTTTCAATGGCCCGGCTTCGGTGAAAACATGCGCATCCTGCGCTGGATCGTCGACCGCGTCCACGGCCGCACCCAGGGCAAGGAGACGCCCATCGGCTGGGTGCCGCGCTATGAGGACATTGACTGGTCCGGCCTCGACTTCCTGCGCGAAACCTTCGAGGAGCTGATCGCCGTGGACCGCCCCGCCTGGAAGAGGGAGGTCATTTCCCACGAGGAGCTTCTAATCGACCTCCACAATCACCTGCCGCCGGAAATGATTTACGAACGCGAGTTGCTCATCTGCCGGCTTTAGCCCGCTGCATACCATCGGCATTCGTTTGCATCCGGGCGCAGCCGTCGCGCCTTTCGCCGGGCGCACTTTCTGCCGACCGGTCGCGAAAGAACTTCCAGCAAAGCCGTAAATTTTCCGCTATAGTAAAAATTAGTCCGCTACGTCCCAGACAAGCATGAGGCTGCGAAGACAGGCCTCAACGAAAACAATCTATTTTGCAAGTCTTAGCGATTTGCAGCCGTACTGGTGTACTCCGGCCGCATTGTCCCCTCAACTCGGGGAACCCAAGTCCAATGAGAAGGGTGCTATGGAAACCAGCCACAGCCGTCGACACATCTCTAAGCCGCAGGGCCTCTACCATCCGCGCAACGAGCACGACGCCTGCGGCATGGGCCTCGTCGCCAGCATCCGCGGCGAAAAAAACCATGACATCATCCGCAAGGGCCTTGAGGTACTCATCAACCTCACTCATCGCGGAGCGGCAGGCTGCGACCCGGAGACCGGCGACGGCGCGGGCATTCTCATCCAGATCCCCCACGTCTTTTTCGCGCGCGAGTGCGGCGAGCTGGGCATGCAGCTTCCCGAGCCCGGCGCCTACGGCGTGGCTATGTGCTTTCTTCCCGTGGATAAACAGGACCGTCTGCAATGCGAAGGAATTTTCGAGCGCATCGCGCAGGAGGAGGGCCTGACCGTTCTCGGCTGGCGCGACACACCGGTAAACGGCGATGCCATCGGCCGCGAAGCCCGCGCTTCGCAGCCTTACATCGAGCAGTTCTTCGTCTCTTGCCCCTCAGGAATGGACGAGGAGGCTTTTGAGCGCCTGCTCTACCGCGTCCGCCGCCGCACAGAGAACGAAATCGCCAAATCCGACATTGAGAGCAAGGAGGATTTTTACATCCCCTCCTTCTCCTGTCGCACCATCATCTACAAGGGGCTGATGCTGGCTCCGCAAATTGAAAAGTTCTACTTCGAGCTGGCCAATCCGCTGGTCACCAGCGCGCTCTGCCTCGTCCACCAGCGCTTCTCCACCAACACTTTTCCAAGCTGGAAGCTGGCGCACCCTTACCGCTACGTGGCGCACAACGGTGAAATCAACACCATCCGCGGCAACGTAAGCTGGATGAACGCGCGCCAGTCCGTGCTCGAAAGCCCTCTCTACGACGAGAAGATTGAGGACCTGTTCCCCATCGTCGTCCCTGGCGGCAGTGACTCGGCCTCGCTCGACAACGCCGTCGAATTTCTTTTTCAGTCCGGCCGTTCTCTTCCCCATGTCATGGCCATGCTCATCCCTGAGGCGTGGTCCGGCAACCCCGACATGGACGAGGACAAGCGGGCCTTCTACGAGTACCATGCGTCGCTGATGGAGCCCTGGGACGGCCCTGCGGCGATTGCCTTCACAGACGGCCGCGTCATCGGTGCCACGCTCGACCGCAACGGCCTGCGCCCCGGCCGCTACATTGTCACCAAGGACGATCTCGTCGTGCTTGCCTCCGAGGCCGGCGTCATTGAGGTGCCGCCCGAGGACGTCCGCAAGAAGGGCCGCCTGCAGCCCGGACGCATGTTCCTCGTCGACACCGTCGGGAAGCGCATCATCGCTGACGCTGAAACCAAGACGGAGCTTGCTGCGCGCCAGCCCTATGGAAAATGGCTCGAAGAGCAGCAGGTCACGCTCGAGCACCTGCCTGAGCCCTCGCGTCTGGTCATCTCCAATCCAGAGACGCTTCTCCGCCGCCAGCGCGCCTTCGGTTACAGCGAGGAGGACCTGCGCCTGCTGCTCGGGCCCATGGGCGCAAAGGGCGAGGAGCCGGTCGGCTCCATGGGCACCGACGTGCCGCTGGCCTGCCTCTCTGACCGTCCGCAGCCGCTCTTCAATTACTTCAAGCAGCTCTTCGCGCAGGTCACCAATCCTCCCGTTGACCCCATCCGGGAAGAGCTTGTCATGTCGCTCATCAGCTACATCGGCACCGAGCGCAACATTCTGAATGAGCAGCCGGAAAACTGCCACACCCTTAAGCTGCCCCATCCGCTGCTGACCAATCGAGACCTTGAAAAGCTGCGCCGCGTTTCATCGGGTGATCTTCTCGCCACTACGCTCTCCACAGTTTTCCGCGCCTCCGATGGCGAAGAGGGCATGCGCCGCGCCCTGGACGAACTGAGCAATCGCGCGGCCTTCGCGGTTTCGAACGGCTACACCTTGATTATCCTCTCTGATCGCGCCGTCGATGCCACATACGCGCCCATCCCCAGCTTGCTGGCCATGGCCGCGGTCCATAATCGCCTCGTGCGAGACAAGACCCGCACCCAGGTCGCGCTCATCATCGAAAGCGGCGAGCCGCGCGAGGTGATGCACTTCGCCCTGCTCATCGGCTACGGCGCAAGCGCCATCAATCCCTATCTTGCCTTTGAAACGCTGCATGACCTGAAGCGCCGCGGATTGCTGCCCCACAACATCACCGGGAGCCACGCCGAAAAGTACTTTATCAAGGCCATCAACAAGGGCCTGCTCAAAACCTTCTCCAAGATGGGCATCAGCACGCTGCAAAGCTATCGCGGTGCGCAGGTTTTTGAGGCCGTCGGCCTCAATGAGTCGCTCATCAACAACTACTTCACCGGAACCGCCTCGCGCATTCAGGGTGTCGGCCTTGACGTCCTCGCCATGGAAGCGCAGATGAAGCACGCCTACGCCTTCCAGCCGCTCACCGACTCCGAAACTGAGCTGGTTGTCGGCGGACAATACCAGTACCGCATCGACGGTGAGTATCACCTGCACAATCCACTCACCATCGCCAAGCTGCAACACTCCGTACAGCAGAACAATCCGGCCACCTTCCAGGAATACACCGACCTGCTCGACGACCAGAACCGCAACCTCTGCACGCTGCGCGGTCTGCTCCAGCTCAAGTACGCGGAGACGCCGATTCCCATCGAAGAAGTCGAACCCGCCAAGGAGATCGTCAAGCGCTTCACCACCGGCGCCATGAGCTACGGCTCCATCAGCAAGGAGGCGCACGAGACCCTTGCCATCGCCATGAACCGCATTGGCGGCATGTCCAACACCGGCGAAGGCGGCGAGGATGAGGCCCGCTTCACGCGCGACCCCAACGGCGACCTGCGCCGCAGCGCCGTCAAGCAGGTGGCCAGCGGCCGCTTCGGAGTCACCACCAATTACCTGGTCAACGCCGACGAGCTGCAGATCAAGATGGCGCAGGGCGCAAAGCCCGGCGAAGGCGGCCAGCTTCCCGGCCACAAGGTGGATGATGTCATCGCGAAGACCCGCCACTCCATCCCCGGCGTGGGCCTCATCTCCCCGCCGCCGCACCACGACATCTACTCCATTGAGGATCTGGCGCAGCTCATTTACGACCTGAAAAACGTCAATCCGCAGGCGCGCATCGCCGTCAAGCTGGTCTCTGAAGTGGGCGTCGGCACCGTCGCCGCGGGCGTTTCCAAGGCACACGCTGATGTGGTGCTCATCTCCGGCGACACCGGCGGCACTGGCGCTTCGCCGCTCAGTTCCATCAAGCACGCCGGCCTGCCCTGGGAACTAGGCCTGGCTGAGACTCAGCAGGTGCTGCTGCTCAACGACCTCCGAAGCCGCATCCGCGTGCAGACCGACGGCAAGCTGCAAACCGGTCGCGACGTTGTCATCGCCGCGCTGCTGGGCGCGGAGGAATTCGGCTTTGCAACCACGCCGCTCATTGCCATGGGCTGCATCATGATGCGCAAGTGCCACCTGAACACCTGCTCGGTCGGCATCGCCACGCAGGACCCCGCGCTGCGCGCGCGCTTCCAGGGCCAGCCCGAGCACGTCATCAATTTCTTCTTCTTCCTGGCCGAGCAGATTCGCCAGCACATGGCCAAACTCGGCTTCCGCACCTTCAACGAAATGATCGGCCGCGTGGAAAAGATCGACGCTTCCGTCGCCGATGCACACTGGAAGGCGAAGGGCATCGACCTCTCGTCGATCCTCTACATGCCCACCCTGCCCTCGCGTGTCGCGCGCCGCCAAATGCAGGCGCAGGACCACGGCCTCGATCAGGCTCTGGACCATGCGCTCATTGTGCAGGCCGCGCCCGCGCTCGAATTCCGAAGGCCCGTCACCGGCAACTTTGCCATCCGCAACGTCCACCGCACCGTGGGCGGCATGCTCGGCGGTGAAATCGCCCGCCGCCACGGCTCCGCCGGACTGCCCGACGGCACCATCCACTTCAAGTTCACCGGCTCTGCCGGCCAGAGTTTCGGCGCATTCGTGCCCACCGGCGTCACGCTCGAACTCGAAGGCGACTCGAACGACTACCTCGGCAAGGGCCTCTCTGGCGCACGCATCATCGCTTACCCGCCCAAGACCTCGCCCTTCCTGCCCGAGGAAAGCATCCTCGTCGGCAATGTTGTGCTCTATGGCGCAACCAGCGGCGAAGTCTTCCTCAACGGCATCGCCGGAGAGCGCTTTGCCGTGCGCAACTCCGGCGCAACCGCGGTCGTCGAGGGTGTGGGCGACCACGGCTGCGAGTACATGACCAACGGCACCGTCCTCGTCATCGGCTCCACAGGCCGCAACTTCGCCGCCGGCATGAGCGGCGGCCGCGCCTTTGTCTACGACGACCAGGGCGACTTCTCCACGCGCCGCTGCAACCGCGCCAGCGTGGACCTGGAGCCGCTGGTCACCGACTCCGACATAGCTGAAGTCCGCACTCTTCTTGAGCGCCACCGCGACCTGACCGGCAGCCCGCGTGCCGCGTGGATTCTGGAGCACTGGGCCAATGCGCAGAAATGCTTCATTAAAGTCTTTCCGCATGAGTTCAAGCGCGTGCTCGGCGTTCCGCGTGTGGAAGAAGTCTACGTCTCTCCAATCGCAGCGTCGCCTCGGGTGACGGCCGCCGAGGTGAAGCATGGGTAAGGTCACAGGTTTTCTTGAGATTGATCGCGAGCAGCCCGTTCGCCGCAAACCCGAGGAACGGGTTCAGGACTGGTTTGAAATCTACGAGTCGTTCCCTGAGGACAAGCAGCGCGAGCAGGGCGCCCGCTGCATGGACTGCGGTGTGCCCTTCTGCCACACCGGTTGCCCGGTCAACAACCTCATCCCCGACTGGAACGACCTGGTCTACGCCAGCCGCTGGGAGAGCGCCATTCGCCGCCTGCACGCCACCAACAACTTCCCTGAGTTCACCGGGCGCATCTGCCCCGCGCCGTGCGAGGCTGCCTGCGTGCTTGGCATCAACATGCCGCCGGTCTCCATTAAGCTCATTGAAAAAGGCATCGTCGAGCGCGCCTGGCAGGAGGGCTGGATCCATCCAGAACCTCCCGAGCACAACACTGGCAAGCGCGTCGCCGTTGTGGGTAGCGGCCCCGCCGGCCTGGCCGCCGCGCAGCAGCTTCGCCGCGCCGGCCACTCCGTCACGGTTTACGAAAAGAACGACCGCATCGGCGGCCTGCTTCGCTATGGCATTCCCAATTTCAAGCTTGAGAAGCACGTCATTGACCGCCGCCTCAACCAGATGAAGGCCGAAGGCGTCACCTTCCTTACCAACGCGCATGTGGGCGTCAACGTGCCCATTGAGGCGCTCTCCGAGCACTACGACGCCATCCTGCTCTGCGGCGGATCCGAGTATCCGCGCGACCTGAAAATTCCCGGGCGCGAGCTCAAGGGCATCCACTTCGCGATGGAGTTCCTGCCCCAGCAGAATCGCCGCAATGAAGGCGACACCCTCGATGAGTCCATCGCCATCACCGCCAAAGACAAGCGCGTCCTCATCATCGGCGGCGGCGACACCGGCGCGGACTGCCTCGGCACCAGCCATCGACAGGGCCCAATCAGCGTGCATCAGTTCGAAATCATGCCCAAACCGCCTGACTCGCGCGCAGCCTCCACGCCGTGGCCGCTCTGGCCTTTGCAGCTCCGCACCGAAGGCGCGCACGAGGAAGGCGGCATCCGCGACTGGAGCATCAACAGCCTACGCTTCACAGGCGACGAGCACGGCAACGTCAAGCAGCTCCACGCCACTCGCGTAGGTCCTCCGCCAAAATTTGAGACTCTCGCCGGCTCCGAATTCACCCTCGACGTCGATCTCGTACTGCTTGCCATGGGCTTCCTTGGCCCGGTGCGCAACGGAATGTTGGATCAGCTCGGCGTTGCGCTCGACCAGCGCGGCAACGTCGCTACCACCGACTACGCGTCCTCGGTGGACGGCATCTTTGCCGCCGGCGACATGCGCCGCGGCCAGTCCCTCGTCGTCTGGGCCATCGCGGAGGGCCGCAAGGCCGCCGTAGCCGTTGACCGCTATCTTGCGCAGAAGCCCGTCGCTTCGCCCCTGCAGCAGCGCGTGCGCGCCTGATTCCGCCCCCAGGACCGCGCCACACCCTCTCGCACCTACCGGCGGCTTGGCCGGCTCGCGACCATGCTTGCCATTCCCAGCGCAGGAGCCTGTCAGTCCTGCGACTTCCCGCCCCCAGCCGCCATCCAACCCTCAGGAGCAAGCATCTTTCATGATCTTTGACATTGAAAGCATCCCCTCAAGTCATGTCTATAAATTGCTGATTGGACTTGTGGTTCCCCGCCCCATCGCGCTCGTCACTTCCATGGACGAAAAGGGTCGCCTGAACGCCGCGCCCTTCAGCGCCTACAACTACCTCTGCATTGACCCGCCCATTCTCGCTCTCGGCGTCACCAATCGCCCTGACCAGCTTTTCGTCCCCAAGGACACCGCGCGCAACATCCGCCGCACCGGCGAGTTCGTGGTCAACGTAGTCACTGAGGACATCGCCGAAAAAATGAACATCTGCGCTACAGATTTCCCATCCGAGCTCAACGAAGTGGAACTGGCCGGCTTCAACCCCACGCCCTCGCAACTCGTTCGCCCGCCGCGCCTGGCACAGGCTCACGCTGCGCTCGAGTGCCGCGAGCACACCACGCTTGAAATCGGCCGCTCGCGCATCATCCTCGGCCGCGTCGTCTCCATGTTCGTGGAAGACCGTTTCGTTGACCCCGCCGGGCCCTACATCAAATCCGATGAGATGCACACCATCGGCCGCATGAACGGCCTCGGCAATTATGTCCGCACCCGCGACGCCGGCATGACCATTCCGCGCATTCCGTACAAGGACTGGCTTGCCAACAAGCGCTAGATGCGCCGCAATCGCGCTGCGCTTCTGCGCCGGAAATCCATGAACTCCATCGATTTTCGTACTTTCCGCGAGCGGGACTCGGAACAGTCCCTTCAGCAGGCCGTTCGCCAGCACGGTCCCAATACGTTGCGCACCAGGAAGATGGACTCCATGCCCGCGTGCACGCCCCCCGGCCGGCAGGTCGGTTCAGGCGGTTTCCTTCCCTCGATATCGGCGCGGGCCATTTGCGGCTGAGGGGGCCAAAGTTTTCCCGGGAGGCCAATTCAGGGTTGTGCATAGCGGTGGCTGCTCGGTACACTCGAGCCTGTATCCGCTCATTCTGAAAGTATGAATACTTCATCGGCCTTCAAGCCTTCTCCATTGTCGCTCCCATTGTTTGTCTGGAAGAATCTATGGCGCCGACGCCTGAGGACCGTTCTCACTCTTTGCGGAATCGGAATGGCCGTAGGCGCATTTGTAGGTCTGGTCGGGTTCTCGAATTCCTTTGAAAACGCATGGCTTCGCATCTACTCGAGCAGCGGCACCGACATGACTGTGATTCGAGGGACGTTTTTGAATACCACGGTGGACCAGTCGGCTGGAGCAACCCTGAAGACCTTGCCGCTGGTGGCGCAGGAAACGCCGGTGATTTACAACCTGATGGACCTGACCCCTGAGGTGAACGCGCTGGCTTACGGCTGGAAGGCAGACTCCTACCAGTTTGATTCCATCCATATCCTTTCCGGGCAGCGATTTCACGATGGTCAACTGGAAGTGATGCTGGGCGATCTGCTGTCACAGGATCTGAAGAAAAATGTTGGAGATACGCTGGAGATTCAGGGCACGCCCTTCACGGTGTGCGCAATTTACCACGGTGCATCAGGATTGCAGGCGGATGCCGTCATTATGCCGCTGGGCCAGTTGCAGGAGTTGAGCAGCATGCAGGGCAAGGTTTCAACCTATGATGTGCGCCTGCGCCCTGCACCGGCTGGAGAATCCGAGGAGCATTACTTGAAACGCGCGCAGGCGCAGATTGAAGCTGCCCTGCCGGGATTGCGCGCCATTCCGGCTGCCCAGCGCGCCCACAGTAATCAATTTGTTCAATTGGCGCATGCCTCAGCCTGGGGCACGTCTTCCATCGCCTTGCTTATCGGCATATTGGGAATTGCCAATACCATGGCCATGTCAGTCTTCGAGCGTACACGCGAAATCGGCGTTCTGCGCGCTCTCGGCTGGAATCGGCGGCAGGTGTTGGTTCTCATCCAGCTTGAGGCGGCCGTCCTTGGGCTGGGCGGAGGGCTTGTTGGGATCGTCTTCGGATGGTGCGCCCTGCACCTGCTGGCCGCTCTGCCGCAAACCGCAAGCATCGTCTCGGCAATCTTCCCGGTTCCTTTGCTGGCAGAGGCGCTGGGGATTGCCATTCTGGCGGGCTTGATTGCCGGGGCACTGCCCGCGTGGCGTGCCGCGCAGCTCTCTCCGGTGGAGGCGCTACGGCATGACTAGCGCAACACTCGAGACACGCAAACTGATCAAGACCTACGATGAAGGAAGAGTCGAAGCCCTGCGCGGCGTGGACGTCACCATCGTAGCCGGCGAGTATCTGGCCATCACCGGACCAAGCGGCAGCGGAAAGTCTACATTACTGCACTTGCTGGGAGGCCTGGACAGCCCAACCAGCGGCGAGGTCCTGTTCAGAAACACCGAGCTCGGCAAAGAAATGAGTCTTGATACCTACCGGTCACGGTGCATCGGATTCATCTTCCAAGCATTTCACCTGATTCCTACACTGCGCGCCATCGAAAATGTACAGCTGCCGATGATAGGGCTGAAGCCAAAGGGTACCGACCGCGTCGCCAGGGCATGGGAACTGCTCAAGGAGGTCGGCCTTGAGGATCGCATGGGGCATTATCCCAATCAGCTCTCGGCGGGCGAACGGCAGCGTGTCGCCATTGCACGAGCCCTGGCAAACGATCCTTCAATTCTGCTGGCAGACGAGCCCACAGGCAACCTGGACAGCGTGAACTCGGCGCGAATCATGGAGATTCTTACGGGCATTCACAAGCATCGAGGGATGACGTTAATCGTGGTCACCCATGAGAACGAAATCGCGCATGCGGCGGCCCGGCAACTACGCGTCCGGGATGGAAGGATCGAAATATGAGGTCCGGAGTCCTCGCCCTGGCTCTTTCGATGCTGCTCCCGGCAGCAACGCAGGCTGCCCTGCCGCAATCGGCATTGCAGAAGACGCGACGAATCATCGAGACCGCGGACTACAGCGTGAAGGGACGACTGGTGCGCGTACAAGCCAATGGAAAGCGGACCAGCTATGGCGTCAGAATCAAGGCACATTGGTTTCCCAAAGCCTTGCGCGTGCTGCTTGAGGTCAATTCTCCGTCCGAGGCGCGGGTTCATCTGCTTCTGGAGATGCGCCCGGGCGAGCATGACACGATACTCATTGCGCATCCCGGCGACGCCAGGCCGACCGAATTGCCCTTCGACAAGTGGACCGAGGGTCCGTTGGGGGACGGGTTCAGTTTTGAAGATTTTCTGGACGCAACGTACTTTTGGGCAGGACAAAAGGACCTTGGGGAAGTAAAGTTTGGAGTGCGTCAATGTGACCAGTTGCTAAGCACGCCGGGCGAGGCGGATAGGACTCATTACTCCAAAATAGAGAGCTGGCTGGTTCATGAAAGCGGCTTTCCGGTTTATGTGGAGAAAACGCTTAGGGGATCAGGAATGGTGAAGGAATTCACTTCTTTTGGGCTGCGTCGTACCGAAGGCGTATGGTCGGCAAGCCAGGTGGAAGAAAAAGCTCGCGGCCATGCCGGTTCCTCCTTGTTCATCATCGACCGCGGAACAGCAAAGGCCCACCTCGAGTTGAAGGATTTTAGCCCCACACAACTAACTCGTTTTTAGGAAGGTCCATGGGTTACTTTTTATCGATTCCCTGTCTGATAGCGGCTTCGGTTGCTGCAGGCTTTCTTTACCAATGGTTGGGAGCACAGTACGACCGGCGGAGGTACACGTCTGGAGGTCGGTGGATCGACATCGGAGGGGGACAAAGGCTCTACGTGCTGGAGAAGGGATCCGGCAATGCCACGGTGTTGTTCGAAGCGGGAATCGCGGCAACCAACCTGAACTGGTGTCACATACAGGAGACGGTTTCCAGATTCGCCACCACAGCTTCTTATGACCGCGGCGGCCTCGGTTGGAGCAGTCCATCGCGAACCACGCGCACGCCGCGCAATTTGGCCGCGGAATTGCACAAAATGCTTCGAGGAGCCGGACTGAAGCCGCCCTACATCCTGGTCGGCCACTCCTTTGGCGGACTCGTGATGCGGCGTTTCGCGCTCCTATACCCGGAAGAGGTCGCGAGCATCGTGCTGGTGGACCCAATGCGGTGTGAGGAGTGGCCGCCGTTTGATCCGGCAAAGCAGGCAGAGCTCGACCGCGGCGTGAGGCTTTCAAGCTTCGCAATTCCCATTGCCCGGCTGGGACTGGCGCGTCTCGCCGTAACCTCGCTCTTGTGCCGTTCCGGGCGCATTGCGGACCGCCTGGCTGGTGCTGCCGGTGAAGGCGGAATGCATGTGCTCGGGCGCATCAAAGGCGAGGTGGGTAAGATGCCGCGGGAGGTTTGGCCAATTGTAGCCGCCCACTGGTCGCGACCAAGCTATTACGCCGGGATGCGAAGCCATGTTGCAGCGGTGCCAGACTCCGTGCGGGAGATGCAGGATGCAGAGCCAATTCGCGGAATCCCCGTCCTACTGTTGACGCCCGGCAAATCGTCCCCGCTTTCTGATACCTGCTTGCAGCGGATTGGGGATACGGTGAAGCAGGTGATCGCCCCGGAAAGCGCGCATTGGATTCATCTGGATGAGCCGGAGCTGGTGATTCAGGCCATCCGCGAGATGGTGACGGTCGCCAATGCGGCTGCCCCTGACACCGCCAACTCGTTATCCACCGTGATCACGGCCGTGAAGGATGTGGCGACAGCGACTTCGGAGATTGCAAGCACGCCGAGTTAGGCCGCGAAGGAGAGCCGCTCTTCTTCAAATAACCCTGCCGCAAGCTCAGTGAATTTCTCCTGAGAAGCGCTCCTTCAATTCTCCGCGAAGAATCTTCCCGTTGTGATTCTGGGGCAGACCGCCGGTTTCGAAAATCCAGATGCGGCGCGGTGCCTTGTACGGCGCTAGAATCTGCCTGCACCAGGCCAGCAAATCGCTTTCACTCGCCTCGGAGCCCAACTGCAACTCGACGGCTGCTGCGGGAATCTCTCCCTTTTCGGCGTGAGGAAGTCCGAAGGCCACCGCACGGGAGACCGCCGGATGGGCCATCACAGCTTCTTCCAGCTCGCGGGCATAAACCGAGTAACCGCCCGACTTGATCACGTCTTTGATACGACCGACCAGACGAATGAGGCCCAGACGATTTCGCGTGGCCAAATCGCCCGTGCGCAACCAACCATCGCTTGTGAGTAATCCCTGGCTGTCGCCCGCATCCTTCCAATAATGCGGAGCAATTCCTCGGCGGCGAATCTGGCACTCGCCCGTGACGCCGGCGCGCGCAACTCGACCCGCTTCATCCACCACTCGGATGTGAAACGGCGGTACGGGAAAGCACAGATTGCCGCTTCCTGGCAGCCCGGACAGCTCAATGCCCAGCATGGCCAGCCCGCCAAGCTCCACCATGCCGTAGCCATTCAGAAGCACTGGGGGAATGCGCCTCCCCCCCGGAAATCTCGCCAAAGCTCCAAACTTTCGCAGCTTCCTGCGAACTTCATCAGGCAGATGGTCGCTGGCTGAAAGCCACAGGCGGATGCTCGCCAGCCGCTCCGGCTCTGGCTTTCGATTTGCCAGCTTGGCAAACATGGCAGGTACGCCGACAAATGCGGTGATGTCAAGGCGCTGGACAAGATTAAGTGCATCCTCAACGTCAAAATGATCGAGGAAGCAACCGCGCATGCCAGCCATCAGTCCATAAAGCGTAATGCTCACGGCCATGATGTGTGACCAGGGAAGCGCAATCAGCGCGACGTCTTTGGGACCCAGAAACACTCCGGCAAGAACTGTGGACGCACGTGCTCCCAGCAGGGCGTTGCTTGAGAGGGCCGCGCCCTTGGGAAATCCGCTGGTGCCTGAAGTATGAAATACGGCAATCGTCGCAGCGGGATCGATGGCCACAGGTGGAAAAAACTCGCCCAGCTCGGCCACGCGCAGGAACCCGTCCATCGTCTCGCCCTCGTCGTCTGCCTGTATCCAGGTCCGCACATTCAACGCATCCCGGTTGCCGATGCTGCGCGTGAAGACCGCTTTGTCCGTTACAAGAATCTGCGTGCCGCTGTCGGCCAGAATCCTGCGCACCTCGGCCAGCGAAAGCTGCGGGTTCAGCGGGACTGCGACCCCTCCTGCGCGGACAATAGCGAGGAACCAGTGAAAGCATTGCCGCGTGTTGGAGCGATAAATGGCAACCGGCTGACCGGGCTGGAGGCCCACCTGGCGGCGGAGAAAGGCGTCCATTCTGCGGATGTCCGCGTGCAGGTCGGCGAGATGGAAAGCGCCTCTTTCGTCGACGGAAACCTCGCAATTCCCTTTTCTCCGCACCAGTTCGTCCACCAGGTTGCCCACATAGACATTTCTGTCTTGCGAAAACTGAAAGCGGCGAAGGATGTTCATTGCGCGGCAACCGGCTTGCGGCCCCAATCGCTGGCGACGCAATAATGAAACAGGCGGTCAAGGTAGTCCAGCACCTGCGGCGGATGAACACCCGCTGGGCCCAGGAGCCGCTCAGCATTGTAGGTGTCAAACTGCATGCGCATGGTGAAGTAGTCCCTGTAGGCGCGGCCGTCGCGTAACACCCGGCGCTTGCGCCCCCATAAGGACATAAACAACAGCGGCCGCAGGACAGCGAAGAAGAGCTTCGGATCGACGTAACGCGGCTGAGGAGCGTTGAAGTATTCCATCGCGCGCTGGGCAACCTGTTGAATGGTGGCGCTGCCACGCGGGCCTGCGCAAAGGTGAACAGTGTTGCCCAGGGCAGCATCGTTAAAGACGAGCTTCGCCACCGCCGTGGCCACAAAGTCCACTGGCACTATATCGAGAACCGCATCAGGATAGCCCGGCACCGTGCGCCACAGGCGCCGCGCATAGATCTTCAGCGGCCAATACATCATCTTGAAACTCGAAGTTACACCGGTGCGGGAATCGCCCACTATGATGCTTGGGCGCAGTATCACGATCGGCAAGGAGCTGAGTCGCGAGCGAACAAGCGCTTCGGCTTCGGCTTTGGTCTGCTCGTAGGTGTTGCGGTAGCTCTGCCCCGCAGCGAGCTCTTCCTCGCGCACAAGGCCGGCACGCTCGCCGGCAACATACGCAGTACCCACATATGCCAGGCTCTGAAGTTGATGGGCGCAGGCAGCGAAATCCAACACACGACGAGTGCCTTCCACATTGATCTGGCGGGCCTCATCCAGCGAGTGGTCGAAGCGCACCGTGGCAGCGCAGTGAATCATCCTGGTCATTTCAGAGGCCAGGCGTTGGTACGACGCCTCGTCCAGCCCGCAATTCGGCTTGCTCACGTCCCCGGAATAGACCTGCACGCGTGACCGCACCGCTTCAGGAACAATCGAATCGGCGCGCTGCTGAGCCGTCTGGCCGGGCCGGTCGCGGATGAGCAGCGCCAGCCTGGCATCGGGTTGACAGTCCAGCAATTCGCGCACCAGTTGTGTTCCCAGAAATCCGGTTGCGCCTGTAACAAGGATGCGTTCTTCTTTGTTCATTGGGGAAACGGCCTCTGGCCTGGAAAAACTGGAGAGAAGTCTTGCGATGGTGCATGAGCGAAAAGCGCCGACTTCCTGCCGGATCGCCGATGAATGGCTGCGAAAGCTCCTGTGTAAGAAACGGGTTGTTCTTTGCGTATCGGAACACGATATGGATAACCGTCGTGCTTCAACTATTCCTCCGGGGCATCTCCAGCACATTATGGCAAAGCCGCCACTCATCCAATCATAAAGTGCAGACCTGCAGATCAGGCGCTGTGCTGGGTCGAGCTGAGTCTCAGGACATCTTCGATGAGTTCCGCCGCGCGCGAGTGTCCCTCCAGTTGCCGGATGCTTCTTTGCAGAGCCTGGGCCGCCTGGCGGAATCTGACCTCTTTCAGCACAAGACCCACCGCTTTGCGAAGCCTCGTCGCGCTTAGCTTCTGTGGTGGAACCACCACGCACGCTCCACGCGCCTCCACCCTGGCCGCCACGCCGGGTTGATCGTTGCCGAGCGGCACGGCCACCATCGGCACTCCTTCCCACAGCGCCTCCAGCACAGTGTTCAGTCCGGCATGCGTGATCACAAGAGCCGCACGCTTCAATATATCCAGTTGCGGAGCGAAGCTCACCACCAGCGGATCACCGACCAACTTGCCAAGTTTTTCCGGACCCAGTCCGCCGCCTAAAGAAATCACCAACTGCGCATCCAGTCCCGCACAAGCCTCTGCAATTTTCCTGAAGATTGCCTCGGAACCGTTCTGAAGAGTCCCCAGCGACGCGTAAATCAACGGGCGCCCGTCGAGTCGCTCCCACGGAAACACGATTGCCGGTCGTTGCTCTGCATCGACGAACGGTCCCGTATAGTAAAGCCCCCGTGGCTTCTCGCCACCAACATCGAACTCCAGCGCTTCGGGCAGCTGCGTAATCTGCGCGAACGGTGACTGTGCATCCTCTGGGCCCTTGAATGGCTCCAGCCCCCAGGTGACGCGGCGGTCGTTCACTTCCTTGAAGATGGGAGCTGCCATCCGCATCAGCACACGAATGGCAAGTCGGTTTCGCAACCGGCTGAGCCGATCCTGCCCCGCCGGCCAGCCTAACCAGAACGGCGGGAACCGGTCGTCATTGAGCAGGGGCGGAATCAAAGCAATGGAAATCCACGGTAACTCCAGATAGTCTGCCACGCTCCCTGCGAAGTCCGCCTGATCCACCAGGAGCACATCAACATTGGCTTTGCGCACTGCCTCCGGGCCATCGCGCAAAACCATGCGCGCCGAGTTCTTCACGCGGTCCAATGTGAACCGAAGCGCGGAAAGCCCCTTCAATCGGGACATGTGTTCGTCCAGTCTCTGGAGCGTTCCTTGAGGAAAGTCCGCTCCGCCGATTGGATGAAACTCGACGCCCGCGGCCCGCACGCGCGCCTCAGTATCCGCAATCCCGAAGATCACTACCTCGTGGCCTCTCAATTGCAGGGAACGCGCCAACGCAGTCATCGGGTTCAGATGACCAGTTCCGGGATAACAAAACGCTCCGAATTTCGCCATTGCTCCCTTAAACAAATAAGAGTCTAGCTCCAGTAGAAACTGCCGTGGTGGCGCATGTCCACATCCTGCCTGAAGGGTAACCTAAGCGAGCCTCTCGGCGAACTCAATGGAATTCGCTCTTGCAATTACAATCAAGGAGGGGCAGAACGATGTCACTCTTGATCAGGACCGGAGTCTCGCTTGAAGAAGATCTCTTGAAGGAATTTGATCGTCTGATTGCCAAGCGCGGTTATTCGAACCGCTCCGAGGCCTTCCGCGGCCTCATCCGCGAGGCGCTTCTATCCGAGATCGTTGACTCGAACAAACCCGTGTCGGCACCTTGAGCCTTGTCTACGACCACCATGTGCCGAATCTCTCTCAGAAGTTGACCGAAACCCAGCATTCTGTCGGGGCAATGATTCTTGCCGCCACCCACGTTCACCTCGATCACCACTATTGCCTGGAAGTCATCATCATGAAGGGGCGCAGCAAGGAGATTCAGGGCATTGCAGATCGAATGCTGGCGCTTCGCGGCGTGGAATTGGGAAAGCTGGTCCTCACGAACTCCGGCGAAGACCTTAGAGGCGCCAAGCATAGGCATTCACACTAAAAGCTGAATTTCCTGCGAGCCTCATCCATCGTGAGCCGCAGCCGGTAAAGCGTGGCGATTCCCTTCGCGCGAGCGCTAGCCATCCAGCGTCGTCAATGCATCAAAGATTGTGCGTGGCGCTTCAGGCATAGCCGCGCCGAGGGCGGCGTGTACAGTGCTACATTCTTAAAAAACGTGCTACCGTAGTGCAACACGAGGAAACGCAATGGCCTCTCTTCTGCGTAGTTTGCTCAACGGCGACACTGGCAATACCACTGCGCGGGTCATCGGCATTTACGGCATTTTGCTCGCATTCAATCTTCTCGTGTGGCTCTGGGCGCTCGTTGCCTTTCACCGCTATCCTGTGCTACTGGGAACTGCGTTCCTTGCCTACAGTTTTGGGCTCCGCCATGCGGTGGATGCAGACCATATTGCCGCAATCGACAACGTCACCCGCAAGCTGATGCAGGAGGGCAAACGCCCGGTTGCCGTGGGCTTCATGTTTTCCCTCGGGCATTCCACAATCGTCGTGCTGGGGTCGCTCGCAATCGCTGCGACGGCCATCGGATTGCAACACCGCATCACTGCGGCCAGAGAAATTGGCGGGGTGGTCGGCACGTTGGTGTCAACGCTGTTTCTCTTCGGAATTGCGATTGTAAATTTAATTGTTCTCCAATCCATCTATCGCGCATTCGTGCGAGTTCGGCGCGGTGAATCATATGTGGAGGAGGATTTTGACTTCTTGCTTGGCAATCGCGGCTTTCTCGCCCGCCTGTTCCGACCTATGTTCCGGATGATCCGGTCCAGTTGGCATATGTATCCGCTCGGCGTCTTGTTTGGCCTTGGATTCGACACCGCCACTGAAATCGGGCTGCTCGGCATTTCCGCCGCCGAGGCCTCCAAAGGCTTATCAATATGGTCGATCCTCGTCTTCCCTGCTCTGTTTGCCGCCGGCATGTCGCTCATCGACACCTCAGACAATATTCTGATGCTTGGCGCCTATGGCTGGGCCTTCGTCAAGCCCATTCGCAAGCTTTATTACAACATCACCATAACTTTCGTATCCGTTGTTGTCGCCTTCGCCGTCGGTGGCATAGAGGCGCTCGGGCTATTGGCGGGCCAATTCCGCTTTAAGGGAGCCGGATGGGGCCTGGTCAACAAACTCAACGATAACTTTGGCATGCTCGGCTACGTCATCATCGGACTCTTCGTCACCAGTTGGATCGTATCCATTGTGATTTACAAGTGGCGTCGTTTTGAAAACCTGGAACTGAACGTCGCCGATGCCGAGCGCATCCAAATCTGACCAGCTATGCGGCCTGGCAAGACCCAGATCACGACAATCCTTGCGCATCCATGGGCTTTGCACAGTGCTTGAAGAGAAATGATCCGGGGGTTTTTGATACACATGAGTGCCGCCATCGCAGTCCCATGAGTTTTGCAATCCGTACGCTGCTCACACCTTAAGCACATCGCCCTTACGTGCCACCATAAGGTAGAGCACAGGATTCACGAAGAATCCGAGGAATAGCCGCGAAACTAGGCCCGCCACAATCACAATTGCAAAGGGCTTTTGCGTATCTGACCCGATGCCTGTTGACAGCGCCGCCGGCAGCAAACCAAGGCAGGCCACCAGCGCCGTCATCATGATGGGTCGAAGTCGCAGCAGGGATGCCTCCCGCGTTGCGGTGCGGATGTCCATATTTTGCTCAATGCGCAGCTTGTTGATGTAGGAGACGAGAATCACGGCAGTCTCGACAGATACGCCGATCAACGCCAGCATGCCGAGCGCGGACGAAGCGCTGAACGCCGTATTAGTGAGCTTGAGGGCGAGCAAAGCACCGACGGGCACAGTAAGAATGACGCCGAGGACGATGACCACTGGAAACTTAAAATTATCGTAAAGCGCAAACAGGATCATGAAGATGATGAGCAGGGCCAAGGGGCCGATGTAGCTCAATTGCTTCTTGGCGGCCAGAAATTCGTCGTACTCGCCGCCCCACGTGAGCCGGTAGCCCGGCGGCAGCGTCTTCTGAATGTCTGCGATAGCCTTTTGCCCGGCATTTACCGCGCTCTCCAGGTCGCGGCCTTCGATACTGTATTGCACGCCGATATATCGCGAGTTGCTTTCGCGATAAATGAACGACGCGCCGCCTGATTCGCGAATATCGGCGAGCGCGCTTAACGGTATCTGCTGCCCGGCCGGCGTTCCCACCAGCAGGTTTCCAATCTGCTGCGCATTCTCGCGGAACTCCGGCTGCATGCGCACCACCAGGTCGAAGAGTTTCTCGCCCTGTACCACCTGGGTAGCCGCCTGTCCGCCCACCGCCGCCTGCACTACTGCCTCTACATCTGCCACATTAATGCCATAGCGGGCAATCTTGCCGCGATCCACGTTGATGATCAGGCTTGGCTGTCCCAACTCGCGCACCACGGTCAATTCAGTGAAACCCGGCACCTGGCTGAGACGGCGTTTGATTTCGAGAGCCGTGTTCTGCAGAACGTTCAGGTTGGGGCCGTAGACCTTGACCGCCAGTGCGCTCTTCAATCCCGTTAGCGCCTCGTCCACCGCATCTTCCGCGGGCTGCGTGAAGTTGAAGATCACGCCCGGAAACGCATCGAGCTGCTTTTGAATGTCCGCGGTCAGCTCCGCCTTATTGTGAATCTTTCCCGACTTCCACGCCGAATCGTTATAAGGCTTTAGTCCAACGTAAAACTCGTCGTTGAAGAACCCTGTCGGATCGGTGCCATCGTCAGGCCGCCCCAGCTCCGAACCCACATCCGTCACCATTGGATACTTCATCAGAATGTCGCGCACCTGCGGCGAAAATTTGCTCGCTGTTTCGAACGAAACCGTATAAGGCATGGTCGCGCGAATCCACAGTGCACCTTCGTCCAGGTGGGGCATGAACTCGCCGCCAATGAACGGAATCAGCAGGAGCGAAACGGCGAAGATGAGTACCGACAGCACGATTGTGGTCCGGGGCCTCTCGAGGCACCAGTCAAGCCAAACCGCGTATTTTTTCTTAACCCATTCGAACGGCTTGTTCTCTCTCTCGTGTACTCCCTTCTTGAACCAGAACGCGCACAGTACGGGTACCAGCGTCAGAGTCAGGATCAGCGCGCCGACCAGCGCGATCGCCACGGTGTCCGCCATCGGCTTGAAGAGCTTTCCCGAAGGCCCGCTGAGCGCGTAGATGGGAAGATACCCGGCAATGATCACCGCCACCGAATAGAAGATCGGCCGGTCCACGTCCTTGGCGGCGCTCTTGATCACCTCTTCAAGGTCGTACTGCTGGCCCTCGCGCGCGCCCAACTCGCGGAAGATGTTCTCCACCATCACCAGCGTTCCATCGATAAGAATGCCAAAGTCGATGGCGCCGATCGAGAGCAGATTGGCCGGAATCCCTTCTGCATGCACAAAGATGAAAGCGAACAGCAGCGACAAAGGAATGGTAAGCGCCACCATGACCGCCGCGCGAAAGCTCACCAGAAACGCCATCAGCACTACCAACACCAGCGTCATTCCCAGCATCAGGTTGTGCTCCACGGTGTCGATCGTCAGTTGCACCAGGTCGCTACGGTCGTAATAGGCGCGTACCTTCACGTCAGGCGGCAGAACATGCTCGTTCAGCTCCTTGGTCTTCGCCTCCACGCCTTTGAGCACGTCCTGCGTCTGCTCGCCGCGCCGAATCATGATGACGCCTTCCACCGCGTCGTCCGCCTTGTTGAAGCCAAATTCGCCAAGCCTTGGCGCGTGACCGATCACTACTTTCCCGATGTCGCCAATGTGCGTGGGCACGCCGTTCTGCGATCCCACCACAATGTTGGCAATATCTGACGTATCGCGTACCAAACCTACGCCGGTCACGTAATAGGATTGGTCGCCCTGTTCGTAGAACCCGCCGCCGGCATTCGAATTATTCACCGAAAGCTGCTGCAGCACGGTTGGCACCGTAACGTGGTACGCATAGAGCTTCGCTGGATCAAGCAGCACCTGGTACTGCATCACCGTGCCGCCAAAACCAGAATCGTCCGCCACGCCGGGCACCTGCTTATACTGCCGCTCCAGCACCCAGTCTTCAATTGTCTTCAAGTCCTGCGACGAGCGGTCCGGGCTTTCGATGACATAGCGGTACACAAGCCCCGAGGGGCTGGCCAGCGGCGCCAGCGTCGGCGTAACGCCTTGCGGATAAGCCACCTCGCTCAGCCGCTGGAACACGACCTCGCGCGCAAAGTAGTCGTCTGTCCCTTCGTTGAACGTCATGATGACGTCCGAAAGCCCGTACAGCGAAATCGAACGCATCACCGTCAGGTTCGGAACCCCGTTCATCTCCACTTCCGTGGGAACGGTCACCAGGCGCTCCACCTCTTCTGAGGCGTGGCCCGGCCATTGGGTGATGATCTCCACCATGGGCGGCGAAAGGTCTGGATAGGCATCCACCGGCATGTTGTGGAACGCCACCGCCCCTGCGATGGCAATAAAGGCTGCCAGAAAGAGGACGACCGGCTTCTGCCGCAGCGCGAATTGAACAATGCGATGAATCATCTCGGCCTGCCCTCTCAGTGTTGCAGCGAATTCGCGAACTGCAGAAACAGGCTGCCGTTGCCCACGACCTTGTCTCCCGCGGAGATGCCCTTTACGATCTGCGTCTCATCGCCCTGTGTCTCGCCCAGTACCACGTCATGCCGTCCGAACTGGTTATCGCCCGTCAGCGTATACACAAACGGCTGGTTGTTATCGTCGCGCAACACGGCGGCATTCGGCACCGCCAGTGCATTCTTTAGCACGCCGGCCGTAACCGTCACCGTGCAGTACATGTCACGTTTCAGCTTCTCGCCCGGGTTGTCCACCACTATGCGTGCCTGCAGAGTCCGCGTATTCGGGTCCAGCGCCGGCGACACATACGAAATTCTTCCGTGGAAGCTGCTGGGAAACGCATCTGTCTGCACCACCACGTCGTCTCCACTCTTCACGTACTGGAGATCCGCCTGGTACACGTTGGCCAGCACCCACACCGTGCTCAGGTCGGAGATGGTGAACGCTTGCGTCTGACCCGCCTGTACCACCTGTCCCGGCGAAACCAGCCGCTCCACCACCTCGCCCGCAATGGGCGCCAGCACTGGAATCTCCGCCGACGATGGGGCCTTGGCAAGTTCCGAAGGGTCCTTGATGCCCAGAATCCGCATCCCCTGCTCGGCTGCGGTCAAGTCCACCTGCGCCTGCGTGCGATTGCTCTCCGCCTGCTCCAGGTCCTGTAGCGCGATCGCATGATGCGCATAGAGGTCCTGCGCGCGCTTGTAGAACTTGTCTGCCAGCCGAAACGAATCCGCGGACTTCAGATACCCGTCGAGAAGCTGCGCGTAGTCCGGGCTGCTCACTTCCAGCATGGGCTGATTCAATCTCACTTTTTCGCCCGGGACCACCAGAATGCGGATTACCGGCCCGCCCACCTGCGTAATCACCGGCGTGGTCTTGAACGCGTTATACGCCACAGTCCCCGTCAGCCGTAGCGTGTGCGTCATCGTCTCCGGCTCCACCGCTGCAATTTGCACGTGATTCATCTGGTCTGCGGGGATCGTGAAAAGCTGCGGCGTTGCGGAGGGCGAAGCCTTTGACGAAAACGACGTCATTCCGCTTGGATTAGTGCCGGAGTGACAGCCGGTAAGCGCCAGGGCGGCAGAAAGTCCTGCTGCGGCAAACGTACCGCGCCCAAGGCAATACAGCACTCGAGTTCTCATGGGATGCTCCTGGTTCCTACGGCCTCGCGAAGTTGCTCGAGAGCCGTCAGGTACGACGCCAGCGCCTGGCGGTAGCCGAGTTGCGTTGCACGGTAGTTGCGTTCCGCATCAAGGAAATCAAGCAGACTGGCCGCGCCATGCCGGTAGGCGTAATCGGCGATATCCCGCGACTGCTGCGCTTCGTCAAGATAGCCGGAGCGGTAGAGCTCGACAATCTCGTTGTTGGCCTTCCAGCCTTCGTAGGCATCCCGTACGTCCGTCAGCACCTGCCCGCTCATGTACAGTTGCTGTTGCTGCGCCTGCGTGATGGCAAACCCCGCGCGCTTGATCTCGCCCTGATTGCGATCGAAGATCGGCAACTGCATCTGGCCGAAGAGGGACACGTCATTGATATAGCCGATGTGCGTGTAATTGATCTGCCCCGTCACATCCCGTTTGCCGATTGACTTCTGCAGTTGGAATGCGCTGTTGGCCGCTGCCACTCCACTGACCGATGCTTGCAGATCCGGACGGTTCTTCAGTGCCGTGGCCTGCAGGTCTTCGAGCCCGCCCTTCATCGGCTGGTAATCGAACGACCCCGCAACGTCATAGTTCGAATTCACTGAATCATATCCAAGCATCTGCCGGAGGTCGGAAAGTCCCTGCACTCGGGCAAGCTGCGCCTGGGAGACATCGGTTTGGAATTGAAGCATCTGAAGCTTGATCTTCAGCTCGTCATCTTCGCCGATTTCCCCAGCCTTGTAGCGCGCCTCCGCAATCTTCACTGTGTTCTGGAAGCTCTTCAAATCCTGGTTCCCGAGTTCCAGCGTCGACTCCGCCAGCTCCACATTGATGAACTGCGCCGCCACGCTGTAGATCAGCGTGCGCTCGTTGTCGGCCACCTGCGCCCGCGTCACCGCTGTCACATCGCGCGCGGCCTGCAGACGGTGTTGCCGCTTCTTCCCGCGCTCGAACAGGTAGCTCACGCCCAGGTCGAACTGCGCCGTGTTGTCGATGTAGTCGGAGCTGAAATTGCTGGGCTGGAAGATGGGCAGAAACTGCGTGTCGCCCAGCAGTACCGGATCCGGCCGCAAATTGGCGGTGATCTCTTCCGCTTTGCTTTGCTCAACCGTGGTCCGCGCCGCAAGCATGTTGTGGTTGTGCGCAAGCGCCATCCGGATCGCATCGTCCAGCGAGATCATCTGGGCGCCGGGCGTCTGTGCCAACTGGTTCGCAGCGGGGGCCGGGGGTGGGGCTGGCAGCCCTGGCTGCCCCGGTGTGGGCGGCGCTTGTCCAACCGCGGCTTGAACCAGAAGGACAGAACTCAAAAGAAGAAATGAATGTGAAACTGCCGAGCGCATAAACACTCCAACCCCTGAATGAGAGACATGGCCAATGAATGTGCCAGGAAGGCACAAAGTGCGGGAATGTGTCTATACAGGAGGGGCGCGCGACGGCTTTTGGGTGACCACACAACGGGAAACGATGCGTTCGCTCTGGACCGCAAATTCAACCGCGAAAGGAGCCGGGCCGCAGACACCCTCGTGGGGTACCGCGGGCGCAATCGCCAGGTGGCAAAGCGTGCAGCCATCCGCCGAGTTGTTTGTATGGTGATGACACACCATTCCCATCATGGTCACCAGCACCAGCACGATCATCAGGATCGGAACGATGCATTGCCGGATTCGTATAGGACCAGGCATCTTGGTGTGCACGATTGGAAAGCTCAGCTTTGACTATACCTTACGGATTGCTCGCAATGTGAATTTGAAAGTGGAACGTTGTCCTGCGCAACGGAAGAAAATATACCCAAACAGAGAGGTCACGTCGTCTTCCTCTGCGATGATTTCTCTGGCCCGTAACTTGTTGATTGTTCTACTCAGTCTTTTCGATTGGGGAGGTGCCACGGAGACAAAGGGCCCGGTCCTCCTCAAGGCAAGCTTGATCATTTGGGTTGAGCGGCTGTGCGGATATACGGCTTCACTTTCTTGAAACCTCCGGGATAAAGTTTCTGCGCTTCCTCATCGGATACCGTACCGGCGATGATAATGTCGTCGCCGACGTTCCAGTTTGCCGGCGTTGACACCTTGTGTCTGGTCGTGAGCTGAATGGAATCAAGCGCCCTGAGGATCTCGTGGAAGTTGCGTCCAGTGCTCATCGGATAAATTAGCTGCAGCTTGATCCTCTTATCGGGTCCAATGATAAAGACCGTGCGTACGGTCGCGTTGTTGGCCGGGGTGCGGCCTTCTGACGTATCGCCGGCGTCGGCCGGCAGCATGTCATAGAGCTTGGCCACCTTCAACTCCGGATCGCCGATCATCGGATAGTTCACCTTGTGGCCAGTGACATCTTCAATATCGACGGCCCACTTCGCATGGCTGGTTACGGGGTCTACGCTAAGCCCAAGGATTTTTGCCCCGCGCTTCGCGAACTCTCCTTCCAGCCCTGCCATCGTTCCAAGCTCGGTTGTACAGACTGGGGTGAAATCCTTCGGGTGCGAGAACAGAATTGCCCACCCGTCGCCAATCCATTCGTGGAAGTTGATCGTGCCCTGGGTCGTCTCGGCTGAAAAATCAGGGGCCAGGTCATTAATACGCAAGCTCATGGTGATCTCCAAAGGGGAAAGATTTGCACGCACCGATCATATACCGTGGGGCGCCTCCCGGGAGATTATGTATGGCTCAGCGCCCTCCGACCGCCGGTCCTCCGAGACCACCGGCAGTTTAGCGGCATCCCACGCGGCGAGGCCGCCGGCCATCTCGATCAGATTGGTGATCCCGTACTGATGAAGAATGCTGGCGGCGATGGAGGCGCGGTATTCATCGAGCTCGCTCCGCGTGCTGCGATAATGAACTAGGAACATAAACCCCGGAGGCGGGAGATGAATCTCGAGGAGCTGGTCGGAAACACCCCCTTGGTCGAATTGCGTCGCGTGAACCCGAACACTGACGTGCGCCTGTTCGGGAAGGTGGAGGGCAACAACCCCGGCTCGTCCGTCAAAGACCGTGCGGCGAAGTTCATGATCGAAGGCGCGGAGAAACGCGGCGAACTGAAAGCGGGAATGCGCATCATTGAGCCGACTAGCGGCAACACCGGAATCGCCCTGGCCATGATCGCGGCCGTCAAGGGGTTTGAAATCGAACTGGTGATGCCGGAGAGTTCCACTGCCGAGCGCGTGGCCATCATGGAGGCCTTTGGCGCCAAGGTGACTCTGACTTCCGCCGATACGGGAATGGAAGGGGCCATCGATTACGCTCACGCGCAGGTGGCGAAGGGTGGCGTGTTCATGTTGAACCAGTTTGGCAATGCCGACAACTGGCGAGCCCACTACGAGACGACCGGACCAGAAATCTGGCGAGATACAAAAGGGACCATCACCCATTTCGTCTCGGCAATGGGAACCACCGGCACCATCATGGGAACCTCCAGATACCTGAAGGAACAGAATCCATCGGTGCGGATCGTGGGCGTGCAGCCTTCGGAAGGCGCAAAGATTCCGGGAATCCGCCGGTGGCCGAAAGAGTACCTCCCGGCCATCTTTGAGCCGGACCGCGTGGATGAGACCATGGATGTCACGCAGGAGGAAGCCGAAGAAATGGCGCGCAGGCTGGCGCGTCAGGAAGGGCTCTTCGCCGGCGTTTCGTCGGGAGGGGCCTGTGCGGCAGCTTGCCGATTGGCGGGCACTCTCGATTCGGGCGTGATCGTGTTTGTCCTGTGCGATCAGGGCGATCGGTACCTTTCCAGCGACCTTTTTTCAACCCGCGCTCAAAAAGGCGACGGATGGGGAGGCGACTGATGGCCGCGCGCACGCAGATCAGGTTGGTCCAGACCGGACCGGCCAAATTCGTGACGACCAACGCCGGAGGCGCCACGGGCATCATCGACGGCCCCGCCGATATGGGTGGCGAGAACGCGGGGCTGCGGCCGATGGAGACGCTGCTGTCGGCGCTGGCCGGGTGCAGCTCGCTGGATGTGATTCACATCATGAAGAAGCAACGTCAGAATCTGGAGCGTCTTGAGGTGGAAGTGGTGGGCAAGCGGGCGGACGCGGTTCCTGCGGTGTTCACCAGTATCCACCTGCGCTTCAAAGGGTATGGCCCCATCGACCTCTTGAAGTTCCAGAAGGCCGTTGGACTTTCAATGGAGAAGTATTGCTCCGTAGCGAGGATGCTCCAGCCGGCGGTGGCCATCACTGCCGAGAGCGTTCTGGGGTAAATCCGCAGCGACTGTAACTGGGTTTGCAGGATGGGCAGAAGACAGGCGCGCAGGGTTGCGATGGGCACTCTCGAGATTGGCTGATCTGCGATCCGAGAATCATTCTCATCTGTCGATAGCAGCCCGAGTCACTGATGCGCACCTGACTGATGCCGTCGCATGCTCAGCACCGCTCTCAGGAATTGGGCAGAACCTATAAGCCGCCGGGTGCCCCGCCCTAACTCAGTTAGTGCGGGAATTGATGAGGCTTTCAGGTCGATTCCTAATCTGGTGCCCGGAGGGGGACTTGAACCCCCATGACCGATAAAGGTCTGCGGATTTTAAGTCCGCTGCGTCTGCCAATTTCGCCATCCGGGCATGTGGCCTCGCGCAGCTCTAATGGTACGCGAGGCGCGTTCCATCTGCTTTGGCAATGCAGCCAGCGAGCCGCCCTCCCCTATTGCGGCGCGCGATAGAGGATGTTCTCACCGTCGAGCCGGTACTCCGCTGAACAGACCTCGCCCCCGCAGATCATCATCTCGCCTTCGCAGAGTTGCCGCCGCGTAATCAGCCCCATCGTCCCGCAGCGTGGGCACGACATCACCGCCACATACGGATTCTGCGCATGCCCCAGCTTGGTTTGGTTCTCCAGCACAAAAACTGTGCCAGGGTCCATTTTCTCGGGAATCCATTCTTCAAGAAACTGCAGGTCGGTCGACATTCTGCCCTCCCACCGGTGAGGTCACAGCACGGCATCGCTCAACTCGTCGCCGCCCTGTCGCACAGCAACAGCATGTTTCGAATGGTTCGATCTAAGACCCTTCGGCCCTCGTCCTTCGGCCCTTGGTTGTTGTGTAGTGTTGTCCTCGGCTCCCGCGCGCGTCAATCGGAATCGCCGCTTGGAGGTGACGTTCGGGGTTCCTCGTGCGCGCCGTCCGCGCTCTCCTTCGCCGCAGCCTTGTCAATCTCGCGATAGGTCTCCATGTTGCGCAAAATTGCTTCAACGTACTCCCGCGTCTGCGTAAACGGAATCGACTCCACGAACTCGTCCATCCCGCTGTAGGGCCCCGCCGACTCCCAGTCTGTCACGCGACTGTCGCCCGCGTTGTAAGCGGCCAGCGCATACTCGGTCACTCCGCCGAATGTGTCCAGTCGCTGGCGTAGATAAAGCGTGCCGAGCCGGATATTGGTCTGCGGGTTCAGC
The DNA here is from genome assembly GCA_049678625.1 of Occallatibacter sp. Classification (GTDB taxonomy): domain Bacteria; phylum Acidobacteriota; class Terriglobia; order Terriglobales; family Acidobacteriaceae; genus Telmatobacter. The sequence continues at coordinate 308,154 of JBAUEO010000061.1, forward strand.
AATTGATAGGCGCGGAAATGGCGCATCCCCTCCTTGCGTGCCAGTTCGCGGCCCACGCGCGGCAGCAGTTGCATCAGTCCGTAGGCATTTGCATAAGAAATCACACCCGGATTGAACTCTGATTCCTGCCGGATGAGCGACGCCACCAGGTACGGGTCCAGATTGTTCTTCGCCGATTCGCGCTTGATCGTCTCCCAGTATTGCTCTGGAAACAGAATGCGCCAGTAGACCAGCGGAATCTTGTCAATCGGCATTGCCGAATACGGAATCGCCCGCTTCAGCACGCGCATCGCCCGCGCTGTCTCGCCGTCAGAGGAATAAATCTGCGCCTCGGCCAGCGCGCTCCACGAGCCCGCATCCGGGTCCGCCGCAATCTCGTCCGGAATGTACTCGGTCAGCCCCGCGTTGGCCAGCAGCTTGGCCTTGGCCAGGTGCACGCTGTCGTCCGGAAAGCTGTCATCCAGCTCCGGCACATCCGGCGCCTTGAAACGCGCCAGCGACGCCGCTTCCACAGGTTCCGCATTCCCCAGCGCCTTCAGCCGGTCCCGAGCCATCTGTGCATAAAAGTAGTGGTCGTAGACGCGCACAATCGTCTTGTAGTTCGCTGCCGCGCGCGCCGGATCATGATCCGGCGATTCGTAGAGCCGACCGCGCCAGTAGAGCGCCGCCGCCGTCTCTGTGGAGTCCGGATAAAGCTTGATCTGCTCATCGAACATTCGAGCCGCATCCGCAAGCTGCCCCAGTCGATAGGTGAGCCACGCCACGCGCCAGTGCGCCACGTCCGCCTCGCCGTCGTGCGGGAAATGCGCGGCAAGATAGCCGTAATACTCCACCGCATGCGGATCATCACGCTTCAGCAGATACATGTTGCCGCTGGAAAACAGGGCCTTGGCCAACCATTCGCTCGTAGGAAAGCGCGTCTCCATCGTCGACACAATGCCCTGCTGCGTCGTTTCGTCGTCGCGATCGCGCGCCAGCTCCATCAGCAGATACATCCGCCGCGCGCCGTTTTCGTCGTTGGTGTCCGGCAGGGCCTCGGCCTCATCCACGGTCAGCCGTTTCAGGTGCCAATCACACTCGGCGGCGGCCACTGCAAAGCCATTGCGGTCCGCCTCGGACAGGCTTGCCTGACCGGCAAGATTGTGATATTCATCGCTCGCCGCGCTCCACCGGTGCGCGTGATAGTACGCATCACCCAGGCTGCGCAGCTCAGCCACCGTCAGTTCGCCGGCCGCACCCTGCGCCTTCAGCAGCGCGCGCCCCTGCGCGGCCTCCGCCGTCAGCGGATGCTCCAGCAGCAGCTTCTTGAAGATCTGCACCGCGCCCTCGGTCTCACCCAGCGCCAGCGCCACCTGTCCTTCGGTAAGCGCAAATCCAGGCTCATTGGCGGCCGAACTATGCGTCGCTGCCTCCAGCACCTTCCGCGCATCGCCCGGCTTGCTCAGCTGCAGCAGCACACTCGCCTCAAGCTGCGGTTCCTGCGAGGCAAAAATGCTGTCCGGATATCGCAGCGCAAACCCGTGCAGAAGCGTCTCCGCTGTCTGGTCGTCGCCCGCCGCATGGCTTGCCACGGCCTCCAGATACACGGCGTAATCGTCCAGCAGATTTCCTTCCTTGCGCGCCAGCTTCAGGCTGCTGATCGCGTCCTCATACTTTTTGTCGTCGAGATAGGCATGTCCCAGCGCCAGATATGCCGCCGCCGCCGCCTCTCCCCTGTGCGTCCGCGCATAGTGCGTTACGCCGTTGTAAGCGGCCTCGGTCCGCATGGTCGCAAGTTGCTCGGCCATGGGCCGCAGTTCGGTGGAAGCCACAAACGCCCGGTGTATCCGTCGCGCACGTGCAGAGGGCCTCCCGTGCCTCCGCCGTCCGGCCACCCTCCGATGGTGCAGCGTGGAATGCGCCCGCCCCGTCGGCTTTTTCGCCTTTGCCGTGGCCACCGGCTTTGCCTTCGACTTCTTCGCGCTCGTGTACGCTTTGCTTTTGCTCGTATGCGGCTTTGCTATGCTCGTATGTGGGGCTTCGTCGGTTGCCGCGCTGTCAGGCTGCGCCGCAACCGGCAGCGCCGCCGGCAAGGCGGTCAGCAGCGCAGCCAGCAAGCCGAGGAAGGTTCTTGAAATTCTCCGGGGGAAAACTGCCCTCATACTCTCCACTCTATGCCCGTTTCACTTTGCCGTAACGGTGCGGAACCTGTTGCGTTACCGCCAGCTCCCGGCACTTTCCCGACACTTTACTGACGGTTGCGGCGCGTACCGGGTGAGCCGCCCTTATACCCTCTTTCTTCCCCGCCATCCCAAAGGTTACACTGGTCCTGTTCGCGCCCTGCGCGAAGGGTCATCGGCACCCCCCCGCGATTTCCCGCATCCAACTGCCATGGCGACCATCCAACCTTTAGCAGGAGAAAACGAGCAGCATCCCGACGTGGCCCTGGTCGAACGGGTCCGCGGCGGCGATGTCTCGGCTTATGACGAGCTCGTCCGCAAGTACGAACGTCAGATCTTTCGCATTGCGCAGCACATCACGCAAAATCGCGAAGACGCTGAAGACGTAATGCAGGACGCCTTCCTCAAGGCATACGAGAAGCTCGAACAGTTCCAGGGGAACTCGAAGTTTTACACATGGTTGGTTCGAATCGCAGTCAACGAGAGCCTGATGCGCCTGCGCAAGCGGCGCACCGGCAGAATGGTCTCCATCGACGAGGATGTGGTGACCGAAGAGGGCTCCGTTCCCCGCGACCTGGCCGACTGGGCGCCCGATCCGGAGCAGAATTACACCCAGTCCGAGTTGGCCGAAATTCTTCGCAAAACCATCCAGGGACTGCCCCACGGATTCCGCGTCGTCTTTGTCCTGCGCGACGTGGAAGGACTCTCCACGGAAGAGACCGCCGAAACGCTCGGCCTCAGCGTGCCCGCCGTCAAGTCGCGCCTGCTGCGCGCGCGGCTGCAGCTCCGCGAGCGGCTAACGCGCTACTTCCGCCGGAAAAAGGGTGGTGAGAAGTGACCTGCACTGAATTCCTGGCCCAGCTCGACGAACTGATCGACGGCCCCGAGAACACCGGAATGCGCGCCGACCTGCGAGAGCACCTCCGCGGCTGTGAGCACTGCGAAGTCACCCTCAACACCACTCGCAAGACCATCGAAATCTACCGCTCCCATGAGATTTACGAACTACCCGCCAACCTCCGCGAGCGCCTTCACACCGCCATCATGAAGCGCTGCAAAAAAGGTTCCTAAGCCTCGCTTGAACCGTCGACACTACCCTGCAACGTGAAAATGAACAAAGGCCCGGTCGCCCGGGCCTTTGCATTTGCCCCATCCTCTCGCGGCTTCACTGCTTCTCAAACATCGCCATCACATCCTTGCGCAGTGTCAGCCGGCTGCTCTCCCGCGTATAGAACATGTGCCCGCCCGGAAACTCGTGCACCGAGACGCGCGACGGGTCGCCCATCACCGGCATCTGGTCCACGCTCAGGATCGAGCCCATGAACGGGCACGAAAGATCGTTCCAACCGTGCGCGATGAAGACCTGCAGCTTGGGGTCGGCGGCCACGGACTGTCGCAGCTCGGTCACTGAGCCCGCGCGCAGCGTCGCGTCGCGATCCCACAGCCGGTTCACTTCGTAGGACAGCGCGTTGTAGCGCGCGTCCACCTTCCAGCCCAGTACGCGCGTGTCAAAGTCCACCATCGCCGTCGTCATCGGAGCAATCATCTTCGCCAGCAGCGGGTCATTCATTCGCTGCTCCGGTGAAAACGGAAACGGGTCGAACTCCGTCACGTTCGAGTCATACACCGAGCCAATCTTTCCTTCTTCGCGGTACACCTCGCGCAGATAGGCCTCGGTGTCCAGCCGTCCGCCAGAGTACTTCACAAACTGCGGGTCGAGCCCCGTCATCTCCGTCACTTTCTGAATCATCGCCGACAGCGCCGCCGGGTCGCTCCGCCCCTTGATCAGTGTCTCGGCGTAGGTGCCCATGGTGTACGCAATCACTTGCTGCATCGCTTCCGGCGTTAGCTTGTGCTCGCGCTCCAGGTGCGCCGCGGTAATCGGAGGCAGCGTCAGCATCCATGGCAGCGGGCTCAGCTCGCCGCCGCGCTCAATCGTCGGGTTCAGATAGGGCGACACCAACACCTCGCCGCTCATCGCCACGCCCAGTTGCGACTGCAAGTAGTAGGTCATCCTCGGCACTCGGAAGCCGCCGTAGCTCTCGCCCACAATGTACTTCCGCGACTCAAGCCGGTCGTTTTTCACCAGCCAGTCGTAGATCACCCGAGACAGGTACTCGACGTCCGGCTCCGTGCTGTAGAAGAGCTTCTTCGCCTTGGCCTCGGGCACCGTCGCCCGGCTGAAACCTGTCCCAATCGGGTCAATGAAAACGAGATCCGTAAAGTCCAGCCATGTTCCGGGGTTGTCGTGCAGCACCGCCGGGTCTGACGGGCTGTCGCCCTCATTGCCCACGTTCAGGTGCTTCGGTCCGATCGCGCCAAAATTCAGATATACGCTCGATGCCCCAGGCCCTCCGTTTACTGCGAAGGTCACCGGACGGTCCTTGCCCGGAATCGTGTACGAGGTCACCACGACTTCGCCGGCCACCTTGCCGTCCTCGTCGCGCACCGGCCATGCGCCCACCGTCGCCGTATACTTCAGCGTCTTGCCGTTTAATTGCATCTCCTGCTCCACGTGCGCCGGCGGCGGCAGCGGGGGCAGTGAGTCTTTGTCGTTCTTTTCGGTCTTTCCGTTCTTGTCGGCGGCCGCGCCTGCGGCTGCCTTGTCATGCGTACTTGCTGCTTTGTCTGACAGCGCTTGCACGCGCGCGCTCATCAATCCAAGGCAGCACACGGCGCACGCGGCAATCGCAATGCGCCCGAGGGAAGGTTTGGGCTTGGAGTCACTCATGCGATGAACTATACATCGCCCACCCCAGGCGCTGGCAGCCACAATGCCCGATGATTTAACCTCAAAGATGGCATGAAACTTCGATACGTTTTCGTTTTATCCGCTCTCGCGCTGGCCTATTTGGCGGCTTCTGCCCAGCAAGACGTGAAGCCCGCCAACCTTCCTGACGCGCCCACGGCCACGCCCGCCGCCCTTGTTGTCCCTAACGGCCCACGCGTCGTCATGGACACCTCCATGGGCCGCATCACCTGCCAGTTCTTCCAGAAACAGGCCCCCGTCGCCGTCGCCAACTTCATCGGCCTCGCCACCGGCGCCAAGAACTGGACCAACCCCGTCACCAAGCAGTTGGAACACGGCAAGCGCCTCTTTGACGACACCATCTTCCACCGCGTCATTCCCGGTTTCATGATTCAGGGCGGCGACCCTACCGGAACCGGCATGGGCGATGCCGGCTTCTCCTTCGACGACGAGTTCGATCCCAATCTGAACTTTGACGTCCCCGGCCGCCTCGCCATGGCCAACTCCGGCCCCAACACCAACAGCACCCAGTTCTTCATCACTGAGCAGGCTTATCCCACGCTCGACCAGCACTACACCATCTTCGGCCAGTGCAGCGATGCCAGCGTGGGCGTTGTGCAGGCAATCACTCTCGTCGACCGCGACGCAAACGACAAGCCGCTCACGCCCGTCGTCCTCCACAAGGTCACCATCGTGCCGGAGGGCCAGCCCCTGCCGCCGCTGCCCGCCTATCTGCGACCCGCGGCTCCGGCGGCCACTCGCGCGCCCGCGGCCTCGCCCGCATCCACGGCATCACCGCAACACTAGTTGTCAGCCCGCACCCCGGCGCTCCGGGATGCACAACCCCTCAGGAGCAAGCATGTCTCTCGCACCCGGAACCTACGCCATCTTCACCACCACTGAAGGCAAAATCACTGTCCGTCTCTTCGAGTCCGACGCGCCCGTCACCATCAAGAACTTTATTGAGCTCGCCGAGGGCGCAAAGGAGTGGACCCACCCCTCCACGCACGCCAAGTCCACCAGCAAGCTCTATGACGGCACCATCTTCCATCGCGTCATTCCAGACTTCATGATTCAGGGTGGCGACCCTGCCGGCACCGGCATGGGCGGACCCGGCTACCGTTTCGAGGACGAGACCAAGGGCTCCCCGCACAAATTTGACAAGCCCGGCAAGCTGGCCATGGCCAACTCCGGCCCCAACACCAACGGATGCCAGTTCTTCATCACCGTCGCGCCCACCCCGTGGCTCACCGGCAACCACACCATCTTCGGCGAGGTCGTCGAGGGCCAGAACATTGCCGACAAAATCTCCAAGGTCGCCCGCGGCGGCCAGGACAAGCCCAAGACTCCCGTAGTCCTTGAAAGCCTCACCATCGAGCGCGTCGCATAGGCAGACGGCCCGGTCATGAAGTAACCCAAACCCTGTGTGCCCCATCCATCCGCAGTTTTATCGTGGATGGGTGGGAGACAACTCCGACCAGCCAAGCTACGCCCCGCTCGCCGCTTTCCTTCTCGCCTTCCCCCCGCCCCGCATCGTATCCTGTCTCCGCAGTTTCAAATTCCCTTCACAGATGTCAGCCGGTTGGTGCCCGCGGTTCCCGCGTGCCGTTCGCTCCGTCGGATTGGAGAACACATCTATGCTCCGAAAGTCTTTTTGCCTCTCGGCATCGCCCGTCTTTGCCTGTCTCGTTGCCGCCTCTCTGGTTGGCTCGGTCTTCGCCGCCGCCCCCGCCCGCGCCCAAGGCTCCTCACAGGCCATGCCTCCGCTCCATCGCGGTTACTACACCACCCCTGCCATACACGGGAACATCATCGTCTTCACCTCCGAGGGCGACCTGTGGACCATCAGCACCTCCGGCGGCGAGGCGCAGCGCCTCACCTCCGATCCCGGCCTTGAAACCCGCGCCGTCATTTCGCCCGACGGCAGAACCGTGGCCTATAGCGGCACCCCTGAGAGCGCCTTCGACGTCTACACCATTCCCATTGAGGGCGGCCTGCCCCAGCGCCGCACCTGGGATGGCGACGCGCGCCCCGTGGGCTACGCGCCCGACGGCCGCCTCATGATCTCCACGGGCCGTTACTCCACCCTGCCAGAGACCCAGGTTGTCCTCATCTCCGCCAACGGCGACCGCAAGATTCTTCCCCTCGCCCAAGCCGCAATGGCCGTTTACGACTCCGCCGGCCACTCGCTCTTCTTTACCCGCTGGTACGCGCAGTCCAGCCACACCAAGCGTTACAAGGGTGGCACCGCCGAAAGCATCTGGCGCTGGGACAGCACCGGCGAGGCCGTGCCCCTCACCGCCGACTACACCGGCACCTCCACCAACCCCATGTTCTGGCAGGGCCGCGTCTACTTCATCTCCGATCGCGACGGCGTCCGCAACATTTACTCCATGACGCCCGACGGCAAGGACGTCACCCAGCTCAGCCACCAGCACATCTTCGATGTCGAATCCGCCCGGCAGCAGGACGGCCGCATCGTCTATGCCTGCGCCGGCGACCTCTGGCTCCTCGACCTCCACACTGGCCAGGAGCATAAGCTCGACATCACCCTCCGCTCCGATTTTGACCAGATGCAGACCCGCTGGATTACCAAGCCCCTCGAGTACCTCACCAGCGTGCACATCTCGCCCGACGGCTCGCGCGTCGTCTTCACCGCCCGCGGCGCAGTCTTCTCCATCCCCGCCAAAACCGGCCGCATCGTCCAGGTCGCCAACGAGTCCGGCATCCGCTATCGCGACGCCCGCTTCATGCCCGACGGCCAGACCATCCTTTTGCTCTCCACCGCCACCGGCGAAACCGAGTTCTGGACCTTGCCCGCCAACGGCATCGGCAAGCCCGCCCAGCTCACCAGCGACGACCACATCCTGCGCACCGGCGGCCTGCCCTCGCCCGACGGCCAGTGGCTCGCTCATACCGATAAGAATCAACGTCTTTGGCTCTATAACTTCAAGACCAAGGTCAACAAGCAAATCGCTCAGTCCATGAATGGCGAATTCGGCGGCCTCTCCTGGTCGCCCGACAGCCAATGGCTCGCCTACGTTGAATCCGCCGACAACCAGTTCGACCAGATCAAGATTCTCAACGTCGCCTCCGGCGAGATCCACGCCGTCACCTCTGACCGCTATAACAGCGAAGCCCCGGCCTGGAACCCCGACGGCAAATGGCTCTACCTGCTCTCTGACCGCTCGCTCAAAACCAGCGTGCGCTCGCCCTGGGGCCCGCGCCAGCCCGACCCCTACTACAACCACACCATGAAGATTTACGAGCTCGCCCTCGTCCCCGGCCTCCGCTCGCCCTTCCTGCCTGCCGACGAGCTCCACCCCGACACCTCTGACGCGGATACGCCCAAACCCAACGACAAATCCGGCGACAAGTCAGGCGACAAGTCCAAATCCAAAACAAGCGACAAAGACAAAGCCAAGGAGTCCAAGAAAATCCCCGACGTCAAAATCGACTTCACCGGCATGGAGGATCGACTCGAAGATGTGCCCGTGCCGCCGGGCAACTATGACGATCTGCAGGCCGCCGACAAGCGCCTCTGCTGGGTCACCGCTCCCGGCGAATCCCCCGCGCACAACGCCCTCCAATGCCTCGCCATCGACAACAAGGGCGACAAGCCCGACACCATCGTCTCCGGCGTGCGCGGATTCGAAATCTCCGCCAACCACAAGAAAATCCTCGTCGCCAAAAAGGACGAGTTCTACGTCCTCGACATCGGCGCGAAAACGCCCGACCCTGAAGCGCTGGCGAAGGCCAAAATCGATCTCTCTCACTGGACCTGGGCCACCACGCCGCGCTCGGAATATCGCGGCATTTTCCTCGACGCCTGGCGGCTCGAGCGCGACTACTACTACGACCCGCACATGCAGGGCATCGACTGGATTGCCATGCGCGACCGCTACCTGCCCCTCGTCGACCGCGTCTCCGACCGCGACGAGCTCAACAGCGTCATCGCGCAGATGGTCAGCGAGCTCTCCACCCTGCACACCTTCATCATCGGCGGCGATGAGCGCGACCCCGCCTATGACGTCCATCTCGCCTCGCTCGGCGCCGTCCTGCGCCGCGACGAGAAAGCCGGCGGCTTCGTCGTCGAACACATTTACAACTACGATCCCGACCTGCCCGATCAGGCTCCGCCGCTCGCCCGGCAGATGTCGCTCGTCCACGAAGGCGAGGTCATCACCTCCGTGGACGGCACGTCCGCACTCAGCGTCGCCGACCTGCGCGAACTGCTTCGCGGCAAGGCCGGAGTCCAGGTCCTGCTCCAGGTCAAATCCGCCAAGGGTGACACCCACGAGGTCCTCGTCACGCCCATCTCCGCGCAGCAGGACGCCAGTCTCCGTTACAACGAGTGGGAGTACACGCGCCGCCTCCAGGTCGACAAGCAATCCCACGACGCCATCGGTTACATCCACCTCCGCGCCATGGGATCCAGCGACATTGACCGCTGGGCCCGCGACTTCTACCCCGTCTTTGACCGCCAGGGCCTCATCATCGATGTACGCGACAACCACGGCGGCAACATCGACTCCTGGCTCCTCGGCAAGCTGCTGCGCAAGGCTTGGTTTTACTTTCAGCCCCGCGTCGGCAATCCCTCCTGGAACATGCAGGACGCCTTCCGCGGACACATCGTCGTCCTCTGCGACCAGCAGACCGCCTCCGACGGCGAGGCCTTTACTGCCGGCTTTGAGCATTTCAAGCTCGGCAAGGTCATCGGCATGCGCACCTGGGGCGGCGAAATCTGGCTCTCCTTTGACAACACCCAGCTCGACAACGGCATCGCCACCGCCGCCCAGCTCGGCGTCTACGCCGGCGGCAAATGGCTCATCGAGGGCCACGGCGCTGTGCCCGACATCGAGGTTGACAACCTGCCCCACGCCACCTTCACCGGAGACGACGCCGAGCTCCAGGCCGCCATCCATCTCCTCCAGCAGGAGATTCAAGACGATCCGCGCCCCGTCCCCCCGCACCCGCCCTATCCCGACAAATCCTTCCACTACCAGCAGTAGCCTTCGAAATCGCCATCCGTTCGGGCTGCCCATCCTTGCGCATCTTGCGTCAAGAATGGGCAGCCACTCCCACGGCACACGCACGCATGGGACCAAAAAGATAGAACGTCAACTCACATCCAATGGGCTCACATTCCTCATCTAACCATAGAACGATGCCGGTTGGAGCGTTGCTATTCTCTGCGGAAGTGAGGTCTATCGATGAATCATCCCCTCAGAAAGCCCCGAATTGCACATCTGCAAGCCGCCGGGCCGCAATGGCCCAGCTACGCCGGCACACCGCAGCGGGTGGGAACCAGCCCCTCCGGAAAAGTCACGGTATATGTCGATCCCTCTCTCGGCGCGCCTGCCCTCCAGAATGCGCGGGATCTGCTTAACGATGCAGACCGCGTGGTCAACGCAAACAACGCCATCTTCGGCAAAGCAGGCGGAGCAGTGAGCGTGATTGTCTTTGCGCTGGGAGGCGCAACAGATGGCACCGGCGGCGCTGACCACTCGGGCTGCGACTACTCGACCGGCAACGCGATTGAGGCGGATGCGTCGTACGGAAACTCCGTCCGGGTTTCAGCGCTCTTTGAGGCAGAGCTCAGCGAATGCTCAATGGGCGGAAATCTGTGCGGCGTGAGCACCGGCGAGGCGTTGTCGCGGTGGTGTGCGGCATCCACCAGCAATAATGCCCTGTCCGACTTTGCGACCGCTCCGCAGTGGTTTCAGGATGGGATGCCAAACTTCGTGGACCGGACAGATCCAACCGATCAGAATGCAGACAGCACCGGATGCGGAATGGCGTTCCTGTCCTGGCTCATCAGCAAAGGCTACGTCCTGAATCAAATCGCTCCCGCTATGGTCGCTCTGGAGAGCAGAGGAACACTCGCGCAGCTTTACGCAAACCTGAGCTCGGACTCCGCGTCGAGCGCGTGGCCAGGCTTTCAGTCGGCCGCACAGGCACTGCCGAATGGGGTAACCAGCGACGACCCGTTCAGCGCATAATCCTTTGGGGTTGGGAAAATCTCCGGCTGATGGAGAAGCTCAACCTTCCCGGGCCTCAAGCAGGCCGGCGGATGCGCTGGTGTCCCTCAAAGCCTTGGGCATATCTGGCTCTGCACGAATCATGGGGTGGAACACAAGCCCCGCCTTTGCCACATGAGAGAGCACCAACGCGCCGGCTTGGGCTGCCCCTATCCTCGACGCACACGATGCGTCAAGGATGGGTTCACGTCACCCTACCTCAAATCAAAGCGATCCAAACTCATCACCTTTCCCCACGCGGCCACAAAATCCCACACAAAAGTCACCTGCGCGTCGCTGCTCGCATACACCTCCGCCACCGCGCGCAGTTGCGAGTTTGACCCGAAGACCAGATCCACAACCGTCGCCGTACCCTTCAGCTCGCCGGTTTTGCGGTCGCGCCCTTCCAGCACGCCAGCCTGGCCCTCCGCCTTCTGCCATTTCGTGCCCATGTCCAGCAGGTTCACAAAGAAGTCGTTGGTCAACTCGCCAGGTCGCTTGGTGAACACGCCGTGTTTGCTCTTGCCAACGTTCGCTCCCAGCGCGCGCATGCCGCCCACCAGCACCGTCATCTCCGGTGCTGTCAGCGTCAGCAGTTGCGCTTTGTCCAGAAGCAGGTTCGCCGCCGCATCTTCCATTCCCTTGCACACGTAATTGCGGAAGCCATCGCCCTTTGGCTCCAGCACTGCGAACGACGCGGCATCAGTCATCTCCTGCGACGCATCCGTGCGTCCCGGCACGAATGGAACCTTCACGGCGTGTCCTGCCTTTTTCGCCGCAGACTCAATCGCCGCATCGCCCGCCAGCACAATCAGGTCGGCCAGCGAGATTTTCTTCCCGCCGGACTGCGCCGCGTTGAACTCCTTCTGTATTGTCTCCAGCTTCTCGAGCACTCTGGCCAGCACCGCCGGTTCGTTCGCCTCCCAGTCTTTCTGCGGCGCAAGCCGCACGCGCGCGCCGTTCGCGCCGCCGCGCTTGTCGCTGTCGCGGAAGGTCACCGCCGACGCCCACGCCGTCTTTACCAGATCGGCAACGGACAGCCCCGAAGCCAGCGCTCTGGCCTTCAGCGCCTCGGCATCCTTCTCGTCAATCAGCGTGTGGTCCACGGCCGGAACCGGATCCTGCCAGATCAGCTTTTCCTTCGGCACCAGCGGCCCAAGATAGCGCGCCACTGGTCCCATGTCGCGATGCGTCAGCTTGAACCACGCACGCGCAAACGCATCCGCAAACTCTTCTGGATGCTGCATGAACCGGCGGGAAATTTTCTCGTACACCGGATCCATGCGCAGTGAGAGGTCGGTGGTGAGCATGGAAGGTGCACGGCTTTTTGACGCATCATGCGAATCGGGAACAGTCCCCTCGCCCCCGTGGTTCTTCGGGGTCCATTGGTGCGCACCCGCCGGGCTCTTGGTCAGCTCCCAGTCGTAGCCGAACAGATTCACTAGAAAGTTATTGCTCCACTTGGTCGGCGTGGTCGTCCAAGTCACTTCCAGGCCGCTGGTGATTGCGTCTGTTCCGACGCCGCTGCCAAAACTGTTCTTCCAGCCCAGCCCCATTTCTTCGATGGACGCAGCCTCAGGCGCCGCGCCAACATGGCTCGCCGCCGCGGCGCCGTGCGTCTTGCCGAAGCTATGGCCCCCGGCAATCAGCGCCACCGTCTCTTCGTCGTTCATCGCCATGCGCGCAAAGGTCTCGCGAATGTCCCGCGCCGCCGCCACCGGGTCAGGATTTCCATTTGGGCCTTCCGGGTTCACATAAATCAGGCCCATTTGCACGGCTCCCAGCGGCTTTGCCAGTTCGCGGTCGCCGCTGTAGCGCTTGTCGTCCAGCCACGTCGTCTCCGGGCCCCAGTCAATGTCCTCCGGCTCCCAGGTATCCACCCGGCCGCCTCCATATCCAAACGTCTTGAAGCCCATCGACTCCAAAGCCACGTTGCCTGCAAGAATGATCAGGTCCGCCCAGGAAATCTTCCGTCCATATCTCTGCTTGATGGGCCACAGCAGCCGGCGCGCCTTGTCCAGGCTCACGTTGTCCGGCCAGCTGTTCAGTGGAGCAAACCGCTGCGCGCCGCGCCCGCCGCCCCCGCGTCCATCGTGAATGCGATAGGTTCCCGCCGAGTGCCACGCCATGCGAATAAACAGTGGTCCGTAGTGCCCGAAATCCGCCGGCCACCATTCCTGCGAGTTGGTCATCAGCGCATGCAGGTCCTTCACCACCGCATGCAGGTCAACCTTCTTGAACTCCTCGGCGTAGTCAAACTCCTCGCCCATCGGGTTCGACAGCGGCGAATTCTGATGCAGAATCCCCACGTTCAGCTGGTCGGGCCACCAGTTTCGCACACCCCTCTCGCCCGCCTTCGTGTGTTCCAGCATTTCGCCCGAGTAAGGGCACTTCGATTCGTTGGACATGACTTCTCCTCTAATCCTCTGATTGCGTGGTTAAGAATCAGTGCCGAACATCCCCGCGATGCAGCCTCGAGTCCGCGGCTTCCAGGCCAAGGCGCTGCTCTGCTCCAACGCGCCACTTCCCAACTTAGGCTCCCGCGCTCAATACATCAAGACAATCGATCCTACCGTGATGATTGAGCTATCCTATGGACGTTGACGAAACCTAATACACCCCATGAACCTTCAGGACCTTCGCTATCTCGTCGCCGTTGCCCAGCACCGCCACTTTGGCCGCGCCGCCGAGGCCTGCGGAGTCAGCCAGCCCACGCTCAGCAACCAGATTCGCAAGCTAGAAGAGGAACTCGGCGTCACGCTCCTCGAGCGCACCAACAAGCGCGTTGCTGTCACGCCCGTCGGCAGTCGCATCCTGGCCCATGCCCAGCGCGCGATCAGTGAGGCTGCTCTGATGGAAGACGTCGCGCGGGCGGCGCGCGATCCACTCGTCGGACCGCTCAAACTCGGCGTCATTCCCACCCTCGCGCCCTATCTCATGCCGCTCATCCTCAAACCCCTGCGTGAGAAATTTCCCGGCCTCACCATCGAGCTTTGGGAGGACCAGACTCACGCGCTCATTGACGCGCTCCGCAATCACCGCCTCGACGCCGTCCTGCTCGCCACCGCCGGCGAAGCTCCCGAGATCACTGAGATTGCCCTCTTTGACGAACCGCTTCTCGCCGCCCTGCCGCCCAATCATCGCCTCGCCTCCCGCCGCGAGGTCACCGAGGAATCGCTCAAGGACGAACTTCTCGTGTTGGCCGAAGGCCACTGCCTCGCCAATCAGGCCTTGGCCGCCTGCGGAACGCGCCGCGGCCCCCACGCGGGCCTGCAAAGCTCCATGCAGGCCGCCACGCTCGACACTCTGGTCAACTTGGTCGCCGCCGGCTACGGAGCCACGCTCATCCCTGCCCTGGCCGCGGAAAGCCTCGTCCGCCGCGGCATCCTCCTGCGCCCGCTCGCTGGCCGCTCCAGCCGCACCATCCGCCTCGCCAGCCGCCCCGGCTTTCCGCGCCCGCAGGCCCTCCGCGCTCTGGAAAAGGTCATCCGCATCGCCCTCGGTTCCCGAACCCTATCCCCGCAGAGATTTCTCAAAAATCTGCCTGTGGAAAAACTAGACAAAATCAGATGAAAACCCGGAAATTCGCCCTCAATTCCCTAGAATTTCCCGGAACTCGAATTCCGACCCCCCTTATCCACAAAAACACCCCTTCTCAGCGTTGACCCTGCCCTTTTTGCTCCGTAGAGTCTGTAATCGAAGGCAAGAGCACGCCGCGCCGGACCCTAGGAATCTCCCTCTCTGGCCTGCTGGCGAACATCTCCGGGCACCAATCTGCCCGAATGGAGTGAAGATGCTGAGACTGAAGAAGATCCACATCCTCGGATTCAAAAGCTTTTGCGATCGCACGGAACTTACCGTCCCCGGAACCGGCATCGCCGTCGTAGTGGGCCCCAACGGCTGCGGGAAGTCCAACATTCTCGACGGGGTAAGCTGGGTTCTCGGCGAGCAGAGTGCAAAATCCCTCCGTGGCGCCAATATGCAGGACGTCATCTTCGCCGGCACCCGCGAGCGCAAGCCGCTCGGCATGGCCGAGGTCACGCTCACCATGGTTGACCCCGAAGCGTATGACGGTCCCGTTCCCGTCGAGCCCGAAGTCGTCGTCGATGACGTCGTTAACGATCACAATGGCCCCGCCGACTGGGACGAAGACGAACTTCGTCGCCAGCGCGCTTCCGAAGCCGAAGAGATTATTGCACTGGAGCAGCCGGGACAGGTCATTGAAGACGATGAAGCGCCCGCCGAGCCCGCCGTCGACGGCCCGCAGGCCGTGGTCCTCAAGATTCGCCGCCGCAAGTTCCAGCGCGCGCCGCAAAAGGGCGAAATCATCATCACCCGCCGCCTTTTCCGCACCGGCGAAAGCGAATACCTGCTCAACGGCAAGCTCTGCCGCCTGCGCGACATTCAGGACATCTTCATTGGCACCGGCCTCGGCCCTGAGAGCTACGCCATCATCGGCCAGGAGCGCATCGGCCAGCTTCTCAGCTCCAAGCCGCATGACCGCCGCGCCATCATCGAAGAGGCCGCCGGCATTACGCGCTTCAAAACCAAAAAACGCCTCGCCGAATTGCGCCTTGAAAGCTCCAGGCAGAACCTCGCGCGCATCGACGACATATTTGAGGAAGTCACGCGCCAGATGAACAGCCTCAAGCGCCAGGCCGCCAAGGCTGAGCGCTTCGCCGCCGTGCGCGACGAGTTGCGCGGCCGTCTGCGCGTTGTCCTCGCCAGCCGCATGGCCCTCATGGACGCCGAACAGTCGCGCCTCGACCACGAGATTGCCGCGCTCACGGATCGCATTCACGCTTCAGCCGGCGAAATCGAGTCCATGGAATCCAGCCAGCACACCCTCACCGGACGCGGCTATGAGCTTGACCACCAGGGCCAGGAAGCGCAGAACCAGGCCAATGCAGCCGCCGTGGAAATGGAACGCGCCGCCGCCCGCCGCCGCAGCAATGCCGAGCGCATCACTGAGCTCGAGGCGCGCATCGCAGCCGCCGCCGGCGAGTTCGAGCAGACCCGCGCGCAGTTGGGCGCCATCGCCGACGAGCGCGCCCAGCAACAGGCATTCCTCGATTCTGCCGCTGGCGAGGCCCGAAGCTTTCACCAGCAGGTTGAGGTCCAGCAGCAGCAGGCCCGCGCCGCCGCCGAAGAGGTCTTCAGTGCCGAGCGCCAGCTTGAGATGCACCGCCGCCACGCCATGCACGTGCTTACCCAGGCCGGCAGCGCGCGCCAGGGCACGGCGCAGGCTGAGGAGAGCCTCGCCGCGCTTGACCGCGAAGCCGAGCGCCTTGATACCGAGATGGGCCAGGCCCGCAACGAGCTTGAAAACCTTGGCGCACAGAGCGGCCAGGCCAAACTCCGCTTCGAGTCCGCCGCCGATAGGCTCCAGCGCCTCGAAGCCGAGATCGCCGCCCTGCGCGACAGCCTTCAGCTCCGCCGCGCGGAGGAAGAGTCCCTCCGCGCCCGCGCCAACCAGCTCCGCAGCGCCCACGCCACCGCCGTCGGCCGCAACGATTCGCTCGATGCTCTCATCCGCGACCACAGCTACTCCACAGAGACCGTGCGCCGACTGCTGAAACCCGGCACGCTTGAGCCCGGCGTGGCGCCCGTCGGCACGCTCGCCGATTTCCTCGAGGTCAGCGGCGAGCATGAAGGCGTTGTCGATGAGTTCCTCCGCGATGAACTCAACTACGTCGTCGTAAAAAACTGGGATGCCGCCGAGGAAGGCGTTCGCCTGCTCAAGTCCGGAGTCGATGGCCGCGCCACCTTCCTCATTCATGACGCGGCGCAGGGCAACCTCTTCGCCGAATTCTTCGCGGAAGAAAAGCATCTCGTCATCGATCGCCCCGGCGTCACGCCCTTGCGCGAGGCCATCCGTGTCCTCAACGGCTTCGGCCGGTCGCTTGAGGCCATCCTGCCCAAGCTGGGCCGCGGCTACATCGTGGAAGACACCATGCTCGCGCAGCGCCTCGCCGCCGAGAACCTGCACGCCTACTTCCTCACCCCCGGCGGCGAGTGCTTCCACAACGCCACCGTCACCGGCGGCAAGCCCGCCACCGAGGGCCCCCTCGCCCTCAAGCGCGAACTGCGTGAGACGCAGAAGAAGCTCGCCGAACTTGAATCCGGACTCTCGCAGGCGGAAGCCGAAACTGCCGCGCTCGCGCGCAATCTTCACGAGCTCACCGCGCAGCTTGAGGCGCGCAGTGAGGAGCGCCGCCAAGCCGAGCGCGACGCTGCCGACCAGGGCGCGGCCCTCAAGCAGATGGAGTCCGAGGCCCAGCGCATCGAGCGCCGCCTGCAGGAGTGGACCCTCCAGGCCGCCCGCAACAAGGATGCACGCGAATCCAAGCACGCCGCCATTGACCAGAAGCGCGAGGAGGCCACGCACCTCGAAGCCGAGCATGCCGCCGCCGAATCCGCGCTCGAAGCACAGCAAACGCAGATCCTCTCCATGCGCCAGACGCGCGAGTCACTCCAGCAGCAGGCTGCGCAGGCCACCGCCGAGCTCGCCGGACTTGAAGAGCGCCGCCGCGGCGCGGAAGCAGCCTTCCAGCGCATTGACCGGCTCCATGCCGATCTCGAGCGCCGTGTTCTCACCATCGAGCAGCAAAGCGCCGCTGCCGCTGCCGAGCGCGAGCAGCGCGCGCAGGAAAGCGTCGAACTCGCCCAGCGCGAACAGGAGCTCTCCGCGCAGCAGGCGGAGGCGCTTGCCCGCGCACACGCCCTCACCACTGAGGCACAAACCCTCCGCGCCCAGCTCGCCGAGATGGAAACGCAGCTCAAGGCCGGCCGTGCCGCGCTTGACCAGCTCCGCGAAGACCGCGCCAACCGCTCCAGCCAAGGGTCCAAGCTCCGCTCCGACCTCGAATACCTCGAAGCAAGCTGCCTCACCGAGATCAATCATGAGGCCGCGGCCCTGCGCGCCGATGCCGAAATCACGCGCCTTGCCGGCGAAGAGCTTGCCGCCGAAGAGGAAGCCAGCCGCGGCCTGCGCCAGCGCATAGAACAAATGGGCCCGGTGAACATGATGGCCCTCGACGAATACAACGAAACCGCCCAGCGCCACGGCTTTCTTGAAACCCAGCGCAAGGACCTCATCGAATCGATTGACAACACCCAGCAGTCCATCCGCGAAATCGAACAGATCTCGCGCACCAAATTCGACGAAGCCTTCGCGCGCATCAATGAGAACTTCGGCCAGGTCTTCACCCGCCTCTTCCACGGCGGCCAGGCCTTCCTGCGCCTCACGGACGCAGAAAACCAGGCCGAGAGTGGCCTCGACATGGTCGTCTCACCTCCGGGCAAAAAGCTGCAAAACGTCCTGCTGCTCTCCGGCGGCGAAAAATCCCTCACCGCGCTGGCCCTGCTGGTCGGCATCTTCCAGTTCCAGCCCAGCCCATTCTGCGTGCTGGACGAAGTCGACGCTGCCCTCGACGAAACCAACATCGGCCGCCTGGCCGAGCTGCTCCGCACCCTCAGCAAGGAGACCCAGTTCGTCCTCGTCACCCACTCCAAGCGCATGATGCACACCGCCGATCTCATCTACGGCGTCACCATGCAGGAGCCCGGCGTCTCCAAGGTCGTCAGCGTCCGCCTCGGCCACGGCATGAATCAGGATCAGCCGCAGCGCGCCACGGCCTAGCCGCCAACGTTCCGCATCGGCGCCGCGAAATGGTCGAGGCAAAAAAGTCGCCTCCGAAGGAGCACTTCGCTTCGGAGGCGCTTGCATTTCACAAGTGAAAAAGGGGAACCAGTGGTCGTCGCTGGAGGTCGGTCGCTGCGGCCACTGGTGATCCCTTGATAAACGAAGCAAGCGACGGCTTCCCCTTTCCACTGCTGCCTCGTGCCGTTCGGCTCCAGGAGGACTGTCTTGCTGGCGCTTCGAACCTGAACGACGAGCAAGTGACGCTCATTCGCCGCTCCCCCGCTGTGACTGTCGTCACACTCCTCCACATGACCGATCCAGTGCCTTTTCGAGCCGGCCTGCGCCGCTCTTCGCGCCCGCGGACCGTCCGCCGCTGCGCCTGCCAAGGCGCATTGACAAACCCCACCCTGGAATGGAGAATCGGAGGTTCAGTCTCGTCCCGCCAAGGCCATTCATGACCACTCTTCTCTCCACCAATCTTGAATCCATTCCGCTTCTTGGCCGCGGCAAAGTTCGCGACCTCTACGCCGTCGGTGACGCACTTCTGCTCGTCGCCACGGACCGCATCTCCGCATTCGATCACGTCCTCGGTTCCGGCATTCCCGGCAAGGGAAAAGTCCTCACGCAGATTTCCCTCTTCTGGTTCGATCTGCTCGCCGGACTTGTCCCCAACCATCTCCTCGCCGCCGATGTTGCCCAGTTCCCTGCCGCGCTCCAACCCTTCCGCGATCAGCTTGAAGGCCGCTCCATGCTCGTGCGCCGCGCCAACATGTTCCCTGTCGAATGCGTTGCCCGCGGCTATCTCGCCGGCTCCGGATGGAAGGAATACAAGCTCACCCGCACCGTTTGCGGCATTGCGCTGCCCGATGGCATGCTCGACGGCTCGCGCCTGCCCGAACCCATCTTTACTCCTGCCACCAAAAGTCAGGACGGCAGCCACGACGAGAACATCTCCTTTGCGCAGACTGAATCCATCGCCGGAGCGGAAATCGCCGCCGAATTGCGCCGCCTCACACTAGCCATTTACAGTAAAGCCGCCGCGCACGCTGAATCCTGCGGCCTCATCCTTGCTGACACCAAATTTGAGTTCGGTCTCGTCGATTCCTCCATTGTCCTCGCCGACGAAGCCCTCACCCCCGATTCCTCCCGCTTCTGGCTGGCCTCAGCTTGGCAGCCCGGCGGCCCCCAGCCTTCTTTTGACAAGCAGTATGTCCGCGATTACCTCGAAAGCATCCAATGGAACAAGCAGGCCCCTGCGCCAAGCCTGCCGCAGGAAGTCGTTGAGCGCACTCTCGCCAAATACTGCGAGGCCTTTCGTCGCCTCACCGGCCGCGAACCCGCACTATAGGCGCAGAATCAGCCGCAGAAATAGGAGATCCCATGACCCTGGTGGACTGGATCATCGTTGCAATCCTTGTAAGCTCGGTCATCGGCGGCCTGGCGCAGGGTTTCTTGCGCTCTATTTTTTCGCTCGGCGGGCTCATCCTTGGCCTCATCCTCGCCGCCTGGAATTACCAATGGGTCGCCGCCATCTTTTCAAAGGTCCTGCGCAATCACATGGTCTCCAGCGCCATCGCTTTCCTGCTCATCGCCATCGCCGTCATGGTCGTCGCCAACATCGCAGGTACCTTGCTTTCCAAGCTCTTCCACAAGATCGGACTCGGCTGCCTTGACCGCCTTGCCGGCGGTCTCTTCGGACTTTTTCAGGGCGCGCTCTTGGTCACCGTGTGCATCCTGGTCACCGTGGCTTTCTTCCCCAGCGCTCAGTGGCTCACCCAATCCAGGTTACCAAAGCATTTCTTTGGTGCATGTCACCTTAGTACGCACGTCAGTCCTTCAGGGCTTGCCGAACGTGTGCGGCAGGAATTAAAAACACTGGAGACATCTTCGCCCCAGTGGATGCATCCCCACCAGACGGGCGCGTGAATTTTTTTCCGGACCGCCCCCGGTCCATTGTGGCAAGCTAGAAAGAGCAAGAGGACTGACGTGAGACGAGAACTGGACATCCTGGTGACACAAATGCATTCCAGCGGCGTTCGCTATGACGAAGCCGTGCGCGAATTCAAAAAGCAATACCTGCGCGAGGTGTTGGTGGCCAACAGGGGAAACCAGTGCAAAGCGGCCGAGGAGCTCGGCATGCACCGCAACACGCTCAGCCGCACCATGGCTGAGCTGGGCCTCAGCCTTGCGGAAGTTCGCGCCGGGCTCAAGCGTCCGCCGCGCAGTGAGCGTCCAGTCTACGGAGTCATTGGCCGGGGCCTCCGCCAGGGTTGACGACTCCCGTCGGACCCATGCACACTTCACCGCAACCTCTCCAAGCCCGCCTCCACGTCGCTCCCGGATTCCTCTGGGACGCCCACGACGCTTATCTCTTCGACATTGACGGCACCCTCCTGCGCAGCCGAGACCGCGTCCATTTCGACGCCTTCACCCACGCAGTCCGCCTCGTCCTGGGATGCGAAGTCTCGCTTGAAGGCATTCCGCTCGCCGGAAATACTGACACCGCCATCCTGCGCGAAGCGTGCCTTCGCGCCGGCGTGCCCGCGCCCATCCTCGATGCGCAAAGCGACGCAATCCTCCTCGCCATGTGCGATCACGTCGCTCAACGCCGCGCCGAGCTCGACCTCTATTTGATGCCAGCCGTCGAGCGGATACTTGACCATCTTTCCCGCCGCGGCGCTCTTCTCGGCGTGGCCACCGGCAACCTCGAATCCATCGGCTGGATCAAGCTCGAGCAGGCCGGCATCCGCCAATGGTTCCGTTTCGGCGGCTTCAGTGACGGCTTTCCTGACCGCGTGCATCTCATTGCGCACGCCGCTCAACAAGCACGAGCCCTCGCCGGACCCTCCGCGCGCATCTGCGTCGTGGGAGACACGCCCCGCGACATTGAGGCCGCCCGCGCCAACTCCCTCAGCGTCCTCGCCGTCGCCACAGGCCGCTCCTCCTTCCACGAACTCCTCTCGCATCGTCCCGAACTCTGCGCCGAATCCTTCACCCCGCTGCTGTCGGCCCACTTTCATTCGGAAGAGCAGGCCCACGGATGACACTCCGCCGCACTGCCCATCTCGCTCTCGCCGGCCTGCTCGCAGCCTCCTGCTCACCCGCGCTCGCCGCGCAGCAACCCGCGCCTTCTGCCTCGAACACTGAGCCCGCCGCGACCTCAGTCCTCAAATCGCCCGATCCCGCCAAGCCCATCTCCGCGCACGACCGCCTCCGCGCCGCTGGCCTCTTCCTCCGCGCCAGCAAACTCTTTGAGCAGTCAAAGTTTGATCAGTCCCGCGTGCTCTACGAGCAGGCCGCGGCGCTTGTCCCCACCAACCCGGATTACGCGCTCGCCGCCAGGGTCGCCCGCAGCCATCAGGTGGCCGCCCTGCTTCAATCCGCCGCTCAGAATCGCCTCCTCGACCGCCCCGCTGCCGCCCGCGCCGCGCTCGACAAAGCGCTCGTCCTCGATCCCGCCAGTGCGCAGGTCACCCAGCACTTCTCCGATTCGCCTTTACCACCCGCCAACTCGCTGTATGACAACGGGCTCGACGATCTCGCCGCCGCGCCTCAGCTTGCGCACACCTCCGGACCGCGCTCCTTTCATTTCCGCCTTCCGCGCACCCAGCTTATTCAGCAGGTCTTCAAGGCCTATGGCATCCAGGCCACCGTCGCCTCCGACGTCTCCGCCGTCTCGGTCCTTTTCAATCTTGACAACACCACCTTCCCGCAGGTCCTCCGCGCTCTCAGCCTCGCCACCGGCACCTTCTGGGTCCCTCTCGACGCGCATCGTGTTCTTGTCGCGCTCGACACGCCCCTCAACCGCGAGCGCTACGAGCGACAGGAGCTCGAAACCGTCTACCTGCCCGCCATGTCCAACGATCAGCGCACGCTCATCGCCAATATGGCTCGCAATCTCTTCGGCGCGCCGCGTGTCTCCGTTCAGCAGGGCGGTGGCACCCTCACCCTCCGCGCTCCCACGCGCACCCTGGATGCCTTCAACGCCACACTCCGCAATCTTCTCGGCGGCCGCAGCCAGGTCCTTCTCGACGTCCGCCTCATCCAGATTGCCCACACCCTCCAGCGCAACACCGGCATCGTCCCACCGCAGCAAATCACCGCTTTCAACGTCTACGCCGAAGAGCAGGCCATCCTCAACTCCAATCAGGCCCTCGTCCAGCAAATCATTTCCTCCGGACTCGCCGCGCCAGGGGACACGCTGGCCATCCTTGGCATTCTCCTCGCTTCCGGCCAGGTTTCCAGCTCGCTCTTCTCCAACGGAATCGCTCTCTTTGGCGGCGGCCTCACGCTCTCCGGCCTCGTCCCCGGCTCGGTCACCGGCAATCTCAGCCTCAACTCCTCCACCTCCCGCGAGCTCGACCAGGTCCAGCTCCGCGTCGCCAATGACGAATCCGGAACCTTCGTCTCCGGCCTGCGCTACCCCATCACCACCTCGTCCTACTCCAGCCTCGGCGCCGGCAACATCAACATCCCCGGTCTCACCACCGCGGGCGCCTCCAGCAACCTCGCCTCAATTCTCTCTTCGCTTCAGGGCGCGTCGCAGACCATCCCCCAGGTGCAGTATCAGGACATCGGTCTCAGCCTCAAGGCCACTCCAGAGGTCATGCGCAGCGGCGATGTCGCCCTCACGCTCGACGTGAAGATCACTGCCCTGGCGGGCAACGCCCTCAACGGCGTCCCGGTGCTCACCAGCCGCTCGTACTCCGGCGTTGTCACACTCACGGAAGGCTCCGCCGTCGTCGTCATGAGCGAGCTTGACCGTCAGGAGAGCCGTGCCCTCAGCGGCGTGCCCGGCCTCAGTGAGATTCCCGGCCTCGACGACATCACCGGCAAGCAGAACCAGCAGGACTACTCCACCTTGCTCCTCATCATTTCGCCTCATGTCGTCCGCGGCCCCCACGCCGCCGGCCGCATGCCCATGCTCCGCATTGACCGCAGCACGCCCGCAGCCAGCTCTCCATTTTGACCACGCGGAAAAGCCCCCAATCCGCGCTTGCTTGCCGCGGGGAGTCGAGGGCTCTCTGGTTTCGGTCCTGCGCCTATATGTACTGCGTCAATTGATTGGCGCTGTCTTCGGCTTCGCCGGTCCCGGCGGGTTCGTCACCGGAGCAGCCTTCGCCGGGCTCGCCGCCGGCGTTTCCACCGCAATCCCGTCCAGCTTCGCCTGGTACTCCACAATCTCCTTGATCGTGTCATAGGGCACTCCGCCCAGCGGCACCTGCCGTCCATTCACCATCAGCGTCGGCATCTGGTTGATGTTCAGATCGCTGGCCAGCTTTACTGAGGATTCCACCTCCTGCGCTGCCTCCGGCGTTGCCGCGCAGGCCGACACCTTCGCCGGATCGAGCCCGGCCTTCGTTACTGCACTGTTCAGGGTCAGCGTCGCGCCATCGGGCGTCGCCAACCCCGCCGCGCCGGAATACACGGCCGAGGCGAACTCAAAAAACGGCACGCTGCCGCCCAGCTTGTTCACGCACACGCCATAGGTCGCCGCGCGCGCCGCCTCAGGATGCACACGAGACAGCGGATAGTTTTCAAAGACAATCCGCGCACTCGGAAAATCCGTTGCCAACTTGTCCATGTTGGCTTCCACCTGGTCGCATTTCGTGCACTGGAAGTCGGCAAACTCCACCAGCTCCAGATCCTTCGAGGGCGAGCCGCGATACGGCCCGTCGGCCCGCGCCTGAAGCATCGCTCGGTCGTCCGCATAGGGATGCTGACCAAACGGCAGAACCACGTTGCCGTCAATAATGTATTTGTTGTCCGGCATCGTAAAGAACTCGATCATCTGAGACCTGCTGCCGGGGGTCTTGTCGCCCCACAGGACAACCACCTTGGCCACTCCCGGCACCGGCGTCTTCATAATCGCCTGCACCTGCCACACGCGCTGCGCGTCGTAGCCCCAGCTCGTCTGAAAAAACGCATTCACTTCATCGGCTGTCGGCGACGTCGCGGTGAAGAACGCCGGATCCGGTTTGGGAAACTGCGGCGCCTCAGTGGGCGCGGGAGCCGCCGGCACTTGCGCCGCGGCCGATGGAACCTGTTCCTGGGCCTTCGCCTGGAACGTACACAAGGAAATGGCTGCCAGCGCACACGCGCCGGCCAGGCGGAATGACAAACGGCTCAAGCTGATTTTCCTCCCACAGCGGGATTTGCTCCCGTCCTCTAGTAGCTTATACCTCGACCCTCACGGCAATCGGGAACCGCCGGCCCATCCCAAACGCCTTCGAGGTCACCTTGAGCACCGGCGCGGCCTGCTGCCGCTTGTACTCGGCCCGCTCAATCATCCGCACCACCTGTTGGACGAGCTCCAGCGGCAAATTGTGTGCCTCCGCAATCCGTTCCGGCGTCTCGTATCGCTCCACATAGGCTTCCACAATCGGGTCCAGCACCTCATAGGGCGGCAGAGAATCCGTATCCTTCTGGTCAGGCCGCAGCTCGGCCGAGGGCGGCTTCTTGAGAATGGTCTCGGGAATCACTTCGCGCTCGCGGTTGATCCAACGGCAAACGGCATACAGCCGCGTCTTCACCAAATCGCCCACCACCGCCAGCGCGCCCACCATGTCGCCATAGAGCGTGCAGTAGCCCATCGCCATCTCGGACTTGTTCCCCGTCGTCAGCACTAGCGCGCCAAACTTGTTTGAGAGCGCCATCATCAGCGTCCCGCGAATCCGCGACTGAACATTCTCCTCGGTCAAATCCGGCTTCAGCCCAGCGAACATCCCCTCCAGCGCCCGCGTGTACTCGCCCACCAGCCCGCTGATCCCGATCACCTCAAACCGCACGCCCAGATTCTCCGCCAGCTTGCGGCTGTCGATCACTGAGCCCGCTGACGAATACGGACTCGGCATCCCCACCGCAACCACGTTCTCCGGCCCCAGCGCCTCAGCCGCAATCACTGCCACCAGCGCCGAATCAATCCCGCCGCTCAGCGCCACCAGCGCCTTCCTGAAGCCACATTTGCGCACATAATCCCGCGTTCCCAGTACCAGTGCGCGATACGCCGCCTCCGTCTCGTCCTCCTCGGGCGCGGCCAACAGCTCACTCGCAAGCGCATCTCTAAACGCATCAAAAACCAGCGTCTCCTCTTCAAACGACCGCGCCTGCGCAATCACTTCGCCCCGCGCGTCGAGCGCCAGCGACGAGCCGTCGAAAATCAGGCTGTCGTTTCCGCCCACCTGATTGCACATCACCACCGGAATCCCGTCCCGCCGCGCAATTGCCGCCAGCATCTCCCGCCGCAGCGCGCGCTTTCCGTGCCAGAAGGGCGACGACGAAAGATTGATGTGCAGGTCCGGCTTCTCCCGCATCAGTTCCGCCATGGGGTCCACCGTGTAAAGCGGCCGCGGCCAGAAGTGCTTGTCGTTCCACGCGTCCTCGCAGATGGTCACCGCCAGCCGAACTCCATCCAGTTCCACCACGCGCTGCGTGCGCGCCGGCAAGAAATAGCGCTGCTCGTCAAAGACGTCGTAGAAGGGCAAGAGCCGCTTGTGCTGCTCCAGCAGAACCTTTCCGCCATCCAGCAGCACCGCCGCGTTCACAGCAGGCTTGCCCGCCCCCTCCGGCGCCGCCAGTGCAACACCCGCCAGCACCGCCGTCTTCAACCCCGCCGTCGCCTGGGCCAGCTCCTCCACCGCGAGCCGGCATCGCGCAAGAAAGCTCGGCTTTTCCACGAAATCCGCCGGCGGATACCCGCAAAGCGCCAGCTCGGAGCAAACCACAAGCCGTGCCCCTTGTTCCGCGGCCTTGCAGCTGGCCGCAACCACGCTTTCCAGATTCCCCTTGAAGTCTCCCACCGTGGGATTGATCTGGGCCAGTGCGATCTTCATTCCTTCAGTGTAATCTGGCGGCCCCTTACGCGCAGCAAAAGGGCCGCCCATCCGGACGGCCCCACTCTTATAGACAAATGTCTTATGGCCTCAGCCAGCCTGTCTTACGAACCTGTGCCCGCAATAACCACCCCCACCGTGCGCACAATAATCTTGAAGTCCAGCCAAAGGCTCCAGTTTTCGATGTAATTCACATCCAGTGACACGTAGCTGTCGAAGGAGGGGTCCTGCCGTCCCTGCACCTGCCAAAGCCCCGTAATACCCGGCGTCACGTCCAGCCGCCGCAGGTGCTTCGGCTTGTACTCCTGCACCTCGCTGGCAACCGGAGGCCGCGGGCCCACTACACTCATGTCCCCCTTCAGGACATTCAAAAACTGCGGCAGCTCATCCAGCGAATACTTCCGCAGCCATCGGCCCGCGCGCGTAATCCTTGGATCGTTCGTCACCTTGAACAGCACGCCGTCCCGCTCGTTCCTCCCCATCAACTCCGCACGGTGCTTCTCTGCGTCGTTCACCATGGTGCGAAATTTGATGCATCGGAAGACCCGCGCCTTCTTGCCAATCCGGTCTGAAAAATAAAACACCGGCCCGGGTGAATCCAGCTTGATCGCAATCGCAATCACGATCATCAACGGCGCCAGCAGAAGCAGCATGAGCGCGGAAAATGTCACATCCACAATCCGCTTCAGCCCCAGCGCCACTTCCGGAACATGTCCCCGGTGCAGCGGCACCGTGGGAAACTGCCCGATGTACTCAATTGCGTTGTTCCACACCAGCCCGCCGTAAAGGTCCGGAATCAACCGCACATCAATCCCCCGGACACGCGCCTTCCCCAGCGCATCGCGAACCACATCTCGATCGCACGGGGAGGTGAAGAATATCTCATCCACAAAGAGCTTGCGAGCGCACTGGAACAACGAATCCACCGAGCCCACCACATCGCTCGCAACCTGGTCGATATCCTTCCCGGGCATCTCGATAAAGCCTTTGAAGGTGTATCCCAGGTGGCGGATCCGCTCCATGTGATGCTTTAGCGCGTGCGCCTCGGACCCTGTTCCCACAATCAGCACGTTGCGCGTGTCCATCCCGAGGTCAAACCGACGGTAAAGCAGGATGCGATAGATCAGACGCCGCACGCCAAGCCCGATCATCACCAACACCACCGTCACCATCACGATCGTCCGCGGAATTTCACGGGCGTAGGTCAGCCACAGCGCGCCGGTCAACAGCAACCCCGACGTGAAACACGCCTGGAAGCTCAGTCGCTGCTCATGCAGAAAACTGGTGAGCCTTTCCGGAGTATACAGATGCATCTTCCGGCTCGTACACACCAGCACCATGCCAAAGCCCAACATCATGCCCGCCAGCACCACCGCGCCCCTGCCATGGAACATCGTGCCGTCCAGCAGCGCGTGCAGGCCGCCTAAGAATCCAAGATGTGCTTTGTAGCCGACCGCAATCACAGTCGCAATACCGATGGTCACCACATCCAGCAGCATCCAGACCTTCGATGTGCGCTGGGAACTCCGGGGCTCGCCGCCTTCCGCGATGCCTCCCCACTCCCTCTGAGACATCACTGTCTCAGACATCCTCTGCCAAAAATCCGATGTGGCCATATGAGTCCGGGTCACCTCAAGTGATCTGGATACACCAAGGAAAACTGCAAGTTGGGGGCGTGCGTTTTTCTTTTTTGGGACCCGAAAGATGCACGGGACTGTCGCTTTGGGTGCGACTCATACTGGCACGTTAGAAGCAACACCAATCCTCCGGGTTGCACTCCGTCTTTGCCCTGGCAGCGTCTTTCGTCCTCTTTCGGCTTCTTGCTCGGCCCCGATCCACTCCGGAACCGTTCCGGCTCCGCCAACCGAATCACCTGCCATCCGGTTACCAGAGGTTAAAGAGACACCACCTGCTTCGCGCCCTAACACCGAGCCGTTGAATACTGGCCTGCTTCGTCGCTTTTTTACCCAGCTTCTTCAGGCGCTCGAATCACCGCACTTGCAAGCTAACTGTCTAAAACTAAAACAATTATAGACGGTGTCACCTGCCATTCCGTCTCATATTGCGCCACAGTCTGAGCCCGCTCGAAGAGTGCCTTGCAGGGCCCATTTCCTTGCAGCATCGCCGAAGTTCAGCCTGTTTGCAAGAAAAATCCCCAGCCCCGGCCAGTTACGAACCAAGAACATTCCTATATCCTTGGTAACTTGTAGGCATCGAGTCTTAAAAACTCTCGAATATACGGGTCCTGTGTCGCCAAGAACTCGGCCAGTGGCCCGAAAAACCGCCCTTTGCCTTCATGCAGGAACAGCACCGTGTCCGCCAGCCTCTCGGCAAACCGCATGTCATGCGTCACCACGACGCTCGTGAATCCGAGCTGCCGCTTCAGCCGCTGGATCAAGTCTCCCAGCCGCCGTGCAATCAGCGGATCCACCATCGTCGTCGGCTCGTCGTAAAGCACCACCTCCGGCTGCGAAGCAAGCGCCCGCGCAATCGCCACCGCCCGCCGCCGACCCGTCGAAAGGCTTGCCGGCAGCAACTCCGCCACGTCGTCGGCACCTACCATCCCGATCAGCCCGTCCACAATCTCCTGTAACTGGTCCTCGGCCAGCCCGCCCCGCTCCCGCAGCGGAAATGCCACATTTTCCCGCACCGTCAGTGAGTCGAAAAGCGCCCCATTTTGGAAAACCATCGTCACGTGCTTCCGGATCTCCTGCATCCCCTCCTCGTCCAGCAGGTTGATTTCCTCGCCGTTCACGCGCATCGAACCCACCTGCGGCCGCAGAAATCCCATTAGGATGCGCAGCGAAACTGACTTGCCCACGCCGCTTCGCCCCAGAATGCACAGCGTCTCTCCGCGCTTCACCGTAAAGCTCACGTCATCCAGAATCCGCCGCTCGCCAAACCAGATCGACACATGGCGGAAGGAGATCATCGGCGCCGAGCCCTCCGCGCCCTTCTCAGTCTCCGCTGCGTTCGCAGCCCTCTGCACGCTCTCCAGCGCCGCTCGCATCTCCGGCAGCTCCGCATTGTTTCCCGCATCGCCCATGATCGAATCCTGACCTTTGTGCCCTGCCTTCAGCTTACGCGAACCGTAGCCAAAAGCAGCCTCTCGGCTCGCGCAGCCTCATCCGGAGTGTTCACATTCATCAGCCAGCACGCCGCCGCAACCTCCAATGGATGCTCCGCTTGCCCGCACTGCGCCAGCTCCTCCACGGCAATCTGCGCGAACCGCTGATTCAACCGCTGTGCCGCCTGCCGGAAGGCCCCAAAGCACCCGCCTTCGCCGCCTTCCAACGAATCCTTGAGCTCCCCCAATGCCTCCCGCCGCACCACCGCCGGAAAGGTCTGCGCATACCCGCACGCGCTCGGGACGGTTACCACCGCGCTTGTTACTCGCGAGTGATGCAGCAGCGAACGAACCAGCGACGGTGGCACAAGCGGCATATCCACCGGCAGAAACACGGCCAGCTCCGCCTTAGTGGCCCCCAGTGCCGCGCACACCCCGGCCAGTGGACCGCCGCCCCCGTCCTCCACCACCGGCGCACATCCGCTCAGCTCCGCGCGCGTGCCTGCAATCCGAGCCGTCACTCCCGCCTCGCGCAGAATCGCCAGCGCATGCTCCACCAGCGGCTTCCCGGCCACTTCCACCAGCGCCTTGTCTCGTCCCATGCGGCTGGACGCGCCGCCCGCCAGCACAAATCCCTCGGCGGTCTCGTCCTTCGCGGGCGAATCGGCGCTTCGCCTCAACGCCCCGCCTCTTCCAGAAATCGAATCATCGACTCAATCCCCAGCTCAAAGTTCCTCACGCAAAACTTTTCATTCGGCGCGTGCAAGTTGTCGTCCGGCAAACCAAAGCCCATCATCACGCTCGGCAGTCCCAGGTGCCGGTCGAAATCCCCCACAACCGGAATCGATCCACCCGACCGGATGAAGACCGTCTCCTTGCCCCACACTTCACCCAGCGCTTTGGTCGCCGCCTGAACATACGGATTGTCCACCGGAATCACGCACGGATCGCCCGAGTGGATCAATCGCACGCCCACCTCCACGCCCGCCGGAACATTCGTCTCCACAAAGCTCTTGTACTGCACAAAGGCCTTCGCCGGCGTCATGCCGGGCACAAGCCGCATCGACACTTTTGCCAGCGCCTTGGCCGGAATCACTGTCTTCGCGCCCGCGCCCGTAAATCCGCCCGGAATCCCATGCACATCCAGCGTCGGCCGCGCCCACGTCCGCTCCTGCACGCTGAATCCCGGCTCGCCCACCAGCGTCTTTGAGCCCACCTCCATCCCGCGATATTCTTCTTCGTCAAAAGGCAGCCGCTTCCATGCCGCCAGTTCCTCGGCGCTCGGCGGAATCACATCGTCATAGAAACCCGGAATCAGAATCCTACCGTTCTCATTCTTCAGCTTCGCAAGAATCTGCGCCATCGCCACAAACGGATTCGGCGCGGCCCCGCCGTACATCCCCGAATGCAGATCGGTTTTCGCGCCCCGCACTTCCAGCTCCGTATAAATCATCCCGCGCAGCCCCACGCACAAGGTCGGCAGTCCCGGCGCAAACATTTCCGTGTCGGTCACAAACGCAAAATCCGCCTTCAGATCCGCCGGCTTGCTCGCCACATATTCAGCGATTCCCTCTCCGCCAACCTCTTCCTCGCCTTCCATCAGCACGCGCACGTTGATGGGCAGCTTGCCCGTCGCAGCCAGCAGGCTTTCCAGCGTCTTCACCTGCGCCCACACCTGCCCCTTGTCGTCCACCGCGCCGCGCGCATATAAGTTCCCGTTGCGCACCGTCGGCTCAAACGGAGGCGAAATCCACTCCTCCAGCGGGTCCGGCGGCTGCACGTCATAGTGTCCATAGCACAGCACCGTCGGCTTGCCTGCCGCATGCAACCAGTCCGCATACACCAGCGGATGCCCGGGAGTCTCAATCAGCCGCACGTGCTCCATGCCGATCCGCTTCAGCTCCGCCGCCACCGTTTCGGCCGCCCGCCGGCAATCGTCCTTGTGCTCCGGCAGCGTCGAAATCGACGGAATCCGCAGCAGATCCTTCAACTCTTCCAGAAAACGCGCCTTCTGCGCGCGCGCAAAATCAATCGCACTCGTTGCCATTTTTTCAGCTCCTCAAACAATCACAAAATTCCGCGCTACCTGAAATTCCACGGTTGAGTATAGGCCGTCCGGCCCTTTAATACCGCCCCACCGCCGGGTCCACCTCGCGCGACCACGCATCAATCCCACCGCGCAGCGACTGCACCTGCTCGAAGCCCTGGTTCCGCAGCCACACCGTCACGTTCATGGATCGCACGCCCGAGTGGCACATCACAATCAGGTGCTCGTCCGGGTCCAGCTCCTGGTTCGCACGCGACGGCACATCGCCCATCGGAATCAGCACGCCGCCCTCCACCCTCGCCGTCTCAAACTCCCACGGCTCGCGCACGTCAATCAACCGCGCCTTCTTTTCCTTCAGCAGCGCCGCAGCTTCCGCCGCTGAAATCTCATAGTCCAGCATGATTCCAGTCTAGCCGCCGGCCACGCTTCGCCCCTCCATGCACTAGCGCTATAATTTCCCGCGAAAGAAGGGGCCTCGAATTCATGCAACTCAATCGATTTTCTCTCGTCGTCTCCATCGGACTTGTCGCCGCCTCCACGCTCGTCTTTGCCGCTCCGCCCCAGACCTCCAATCCTGACGCATCGCCCGAAGCCCGCGCCCTCCTTGCCTACATTGATTCCATCTCCGGCAATGCCATCGTCAGCGGCGAGCACAACTATCCCAATGACGGCTCCCGCTGGACCGACCGCGCCTACGACCTCACCGGCAAATACCCCGGCCTCTTCGGCGAGGACTTCGGCTTCTCCGGTGGCGACGACAAGGACTCCGCCCTTTCGCGTCCCGCCACCATTCAGGAAATCAAGCGCCAGTACGCGCACGGCTCCATCATCGCCCTCACCTGGCACGCCGTCCGCCCCACCGACGACGAGCCCGTCACCTTCCATGACAGCGTGCAGGGCAAGCTCACTGACTACGAGTGGCGTCAGTTGCTCACTCCCGGCACTCCGCTCTACAAGCGCTGGTGTGCCCAGGTCGATGTCATCGCTGGCTATTTGCGCCAGCTCCGTGACGCCCACGTCCCCGTCCTCTTCCGCGCTTACCATGAGATGAACGGCAACTGGTTCTGGTGGGGCGGCCGCCCCGGCCGGGACGGCTCCGCCGCGCTCTACCGCCAGATCTACGACCGTTTCGTCCACGTCCACCACCTCAACAATCTCGTCTGGGTCTGGAACGTCAACGCGCCCGGCGGCAATGCCGGTCCCATCGCCGACTACTACCCCGGCCCGCAGTATGTTGACGTTGTCACCATGGACATCTACGGCGAGTTCAAGCCCGAGTACTACCAGAGCACGCTCGCCCTCGCCGCCGGCAAGCCCATCGCACTCGCTGAGGTCGGTGCGTTGCCCAGCCCGCAGGTCCTGGCCGCGCAACCCCGCTGGGCTTACTTCATGGACTGGACCAACCTCCTCGAATTTTCCAACTCGCTCGACCAGATCAACGCCGTCTATGACGATCCCCGCGTCCTCAACCGCGATAATCCGCGCCTGGCCGCACCCATTGCCGAGCTCCGCAAAGCCACCCTGGAGCGCGACGGCCCCGAACCCACGGCCAGCCCCGTCACCGACGACGCCATCCCCGCCGCCTCCTCGCTGCTGAACCGCCTGATGGCCACGCCCGACCGCGGCGTCCTCAGTGGTTTCGAGCAACCTTCCGCACCATCACCAGATGGTTCGTCCATTCTCGCGCAATCTTCCGGCCGTGTTCCCGCCATCTTCGCCGCTGAGTTGCCCGCCGCCAACGCAGACGCATCCGCCACCGAACACGCCCGCGAAGCCCTCGTCCAAACCCTCCGCGCCGCGCACGCGCACCAACAGGAAATCAGCCTTGTCTGGCAGCCCTCCCGGCCCACTGACCTCGCGCCCGCCGCCTCCCACGGTCAGCTCACCGACTTTGAATGGAGCCGCCTCATCACCCCCGGCTCTCGCCTCAATCAGCGCTGGAACGCCCAGGTCGACAACGCCGCCGAGACCCTCCGCGCGCTCGAAAAGGACAACATCGCCGTCCTCTTCAATCCCCTGCCCGATTCGAACGGCAAGAACTACTGGTGGGCCGGGCGCAAGGGCATCACCGGCTCGTCTGAGCTTTACCGACTGCTTTTCGATCGCCTCGTCCGCCAGGACGGCCTGCGCAATCTCCTCTGGGTCTGGCAATCCGGCCCGCCCAGCTTCGCACCCGGCGACGGAACCATGGCCGACTACTTCCCCGGCCTCCTTTACGTCGACGCGCTTCAGATGCACGTCCGCGCCCTCAATTCCCGCTTCCCCATCGGCCGCTTCTTCGCCGGATTCGTTGTTGGCAAGCCCTTCGGCGTCCAAATTGACCAGACCCTCCCCACACCCGACGCCTTCGCTCCCGGCTCCGATTGGTCCTGGTTCGTCTACGAGCCGCAGCCCAACGCGCCCATTCCTGACGGCCCATGGAAGACGCTCCTGGCCGGCCCGCGCATCCTCTCTCTTCCGGTCGCGCCTTAGCTGCCGAAACTGTCCGGCGACCAATTTCCCCCTCCCCAGCCTGCACCCGCGTATCCTGCGTGGTAGAAAGGTCTTGGGCACAGCCATCCCCACGTGCCCCGCCCACCCCGCGGCGGGCTCATGGGAACGGCCCTCCCGGATGACCGTTATGTCGAACGACGTCAAAGTCCTCATCGTCGAAGACGAGCCGCACGCGCTCATGGGTCTCGCCGAGCTCGTCTCCGGATGGGGCTACCGCACTGAGACCGCGCGCGACGGCATCGAGGGCTGGGAGAAGGCCCTCGCCTGGGACCCCGCCATCCTCGTCACTGACCTCAAAATGCCCCGCCTCGACGGCATTGGCCTCCTCTCCAAACTCGCTGAAGAGGGCTCCGGCATCAACGCCAACGTCGCCGTCATTCTGCTCACCGCGCAGGGCTCCATCCAGACCGCTGTGGACGCCATGAAGCTCGGCGCATACGACTTCCTTGAGAAGCCCATCGATGCCACCCGCCTGCGCACCATCCTGGCCAACGCCACGCGCCAGCGCGAAACCTCCATCGAGCTTGAAGTGGCCCGCCGCCGCCTGCGCGAGACCGGCGTCCTCGGCGCCATGGTCGGCTCTTCGCGCGTCATGCGCGACATCTTTGCCCTTATTGAGCAGATCGCACCCTCCAACGTCTCCGTCCTCATCACCGGCGAAAGCGGCACCGGCAAGGAGCTCGTCGCCCGCACCCTCCATGACCTCAGCCCGCGCAAATCCCGCCCCTTCGTCGCCGTCAACTGCGCCGCCATCCCTGAAACCCTCATCGAAAGCGAAGTCTTCGGCCATGAGAAGGGCGCGTTCACCGGCGCGCTTGAGCGCCGCGCCGGCTGTTTCGAGCTTGCCTCCAGCGGCACGCTGCTCCTCGACGAAATCGGTGAAATGCCCATCGCCACGCAGGTCAAGCTCCTCCGCGTTCTTGAGGAACGCAAATTCCGCCGCCTGGGCGCGCGCAGTGAGCAGGAAGTGGACGTTCGCGTCCTCGCCGCCACCAACCGCGATCCCGAGGAAGCCGTGGCCCGCGCAGAGCTGCGCGCTGACCTTTACTACCGCCTCAACGTTTTCCATATCCGCATGCCGCCCTTGCGCGACCACCTCGACGATCTGCCCGCCATGGCCGATGCCATGGTCCGCGAAATGAACCAGAAACACGGCCGCCGCGTCGCTGGCGTCGGACCCGCATTTCTTGACCGCGCCATGGCCTATGCCTGGCCCGGCAATGCCCGCGAGCTGCGCAACACCGTCGAGCGCGCCGTCATCCTCTGCCCCGATGGCGTGCCGCTCGACGCCGCTCATCTGCCGCGAAACTTCGGCTCCGGGCGCTCCGCCGCCCTCTCTGCGCCCGCTGACAACAACCTCATCCCCGTGCGCGTCGGCAACACCGTCGGCGAGGCCGAGCGCCTCCTCATCCTGCGCACTGTCGAGTCGACAGGCCACAACAAGACCCGCGCCGCCGAGATCCTAGGCGTCAGCCTCAAAACCCTCCATAACAAGCTCAAAGAGTACAGTCAATCGCAGCAGGATCATCAGGACTGACCATGCGCCTCAAAACCAAACTCGTCCTGGCCATCACCAGCCTGGTCTTCCTCATCTCCGGGCTGGTTTCGCTCGTCTATGTCAGCCAGCTCCTCAACGCCGCCGTCAAGCAGTCTTACGACGCCAATTACACCGTCGCCAACCAGGTCCGCTTCGCCATCCAGCGCGCCCTTGAGTCCGGTCTCGCCAACCAGACCGTCAATCCCAACGATCCCCGACAGCTTCGCACCCTCGTCTCCGGCACCCTCCGCGGCAGTGACGCTCTTCAAGCGCTTCTCGAGTCCGTCAACCGCTACTCGCTTACCGTCTATGACATCAACGTTGCCGACCGGAACGGCCTCACCCTCCTCAGCACCAACCCCACCATGCAGGACAGGCCCATTCCTGTCCGCCCCGATTACTCCCAGATCCTCAACGCCAATTCTCTCCAGATCATGCGCGAGGTCTTCGGCCCGCCCCGCGTCTATGACGTCGTCGTTCCTCTCGAGCGCAACGGCCAGCCCTTCATCACCGTTCACGTCGGCGCGCGCACCACGCTCCTCAGCGCCATTTACGCGCCCTGGCTCCGTGAGGCCCTCACTCTCATGGGCTTCGCCCTCATCACCGCCTTGCTGGCCGCCTTCTTTCTCAGCAACATCGCTCTCCGCCCGCTTGAACAGATCAGCCATCAGCTCGCCCTCTGGAATCCCGCCGACGAAGTGCCCGTCCAAACTGCAAAAAGACTCCCCAGCCCTGACACGCCTCAGCTTGTTTCCACCCAGATCGCGCGCATCGGCCAGCGCATTCGCAGCGTCGAAGAGGTCTTCAGCGCCCTCAAGGAAAACCTCGACCAGGTCCTCTCCAACCTGCAGGACGGCCTGGTGCTCTTCACCGGCGACGGACGAGCCGTCCTGGTCTCTGAGGCCGCGCGCCGTTTCCTCGGCGTGGACCGCGACCGCATCCTCGGCCTCCACGCGCACGACATCTTTGAGCGCTCCACCGTCCTCGGACGAACCCTTCGCGAAGCCTGGGACGCCGGCGTCATGCTCCTCCAGGAAGAGATCCTCACCGAATCCGGCCGCCGCATTCAGGCCTCGCTCGACTTCATCCACGACGACCGCTCCGCGCAGGGCCTCGGCGCGCTCGTCACCCTCCACGACCTCGAGTCCGTCGAAAAAATCGAATCCGAAATTGAGCTCTCCCGCCGCCTCGCCGCCATCGGACGCCTCACCGCCGGAGTTGGCCATGAGGTCAAGAACCCCATCAACGCCATTGTCGTCCACCTTGAGTTGCTAAAAAACAAGCTCGGCGACCCCAACCACCCCGCCACTCGCCACCTCGAGATTATCCACGCTGAAATTCACCGCCTTGATCGCGTCGTCCAAACTCTGGTCGATTTCTCCCGCCCCGTCGAGCTCCAGCTCCGCGAGCAGGATCTCCGCCATATCCTTGGCGACGTTCTCGCCCTCGCCGCCGAAGAACTGCCCACCCGCAACGTCCGCCTTGAAACCTCCATCCCCGGCACGCCTCTCATCGCCAACGTTGACGCCGACCTGCTCAAGCAGGCCTTCCTCAACGTCATTCAGAACGGCGCGCAGGCCATGCCCCAGGGCGGCCTTCTCCGCGTTCTGCTTGAAGACAACAAACCCTTCGCTGTCCTCCGCGTCATAGACGAAGGCGTAGGCATTCCCGACGACATCAAGGAAAAAATCTTCGATCTGTACTTCACCACCAAGGCCGGCGGCAGCGGCATCGGGCTCGCCATGACGTATCGCATCCTGCAACTTCATCACGGAAGCGTAGACGTACAATCAAAGCAAGGACACGGCACTGAGTTCCGCCTGCGCATTCCGTTCTCCGCCGCCGATTGGGGACGACGCCATCCGCAGCCGGCGAATCTCGCGGGACAGGCGAGTCTCTCCGGCGCGTCGGGTCTCATCGGCAAGACTGGTTTCTCCGGAACCGAACACTTCACCGGGCAGGAAGGAACGGCAGGATGAGGAGGCTTCTCAAGTGCGCTGCGTGGGGTTTGCCCCTCACCCTCACTGCGTGCTTCCATTTCCACCACAAGCCCGCGCCGGTTCAGGCCCTCGCGCCGCCGATTGAGACCACACAGGTCGATTCCTCGCCTCCGCCGGCCACGCCCCCGGCTGTCCCCGCGCAGCAGACCCCAGCCACCACCACCACTGCCACCGCGACGCCGCCCGCCTCCACTGCCGCCTCGACCCCAGAGCCGCAGGAGAAGCCCCCGCACAAAATCCTCCATCACAAGAAGCAGGAATCCAAACCTGTCGAGGAAGCCTCCAACCCGACGCCCGAGGTCAGCGCCATCGGCCAGCTCTCGCCCGGCGACCCCTCTGACCTTCGCGTCCAGACCGAGTCCTCGCTCAGCTCCATCGACAAAACCCTCAAGACGCTCAACCGCCCGCTCAGCGATCAGGAACAGAAGACCGTCGCCCAAATTCGCGAGTTCCTCAAGCAGGCCCGCGCCGCGCTTGCCTCCGGCGACGTGGATGGCGCGCACACCCTGGCCCTGAAGGCCAAAGTCCTCCTCACCGAAATTACCCACTGATTTGCCGCTTTACTGCTCGCCCCAGCTCAGCTTGCTGCGCAGCGCCTCAAAGAATCCGCTCTCGCTCAGACGCACCAGCTTCACCGTGTAGGCGCTCCGCCTGCAGCGCACCTCGTCGCCCGCCGCCAGCTCGAACACCTGCTGCCCATCCACCGTCAGCAGTCCCTGCGCGGGAGTCGCTTGTACGCGAACCGTCAGCAATGCGTCGCCCGGCACCACAATCGGCCGCAGAGTCAGCAGATGCGGGCAGATCGGCGTCACCACCATCGCATCCACATCTGGCGTCAAAATCGGCCCGTTCGCCGCCAATGTATACGCTGTAGACCCCGTCGGCGTGGACACAATCAAGCCGTCCGCCCGAAACTGCGCCACCGGCTTGCCCTCCAGACCCACCGCGAACTCGCCCATCCGCGCCATATCGCTCTTTGACACCACAATGTCGTTCAGGGCCTCGAATTCCGCCGTCTCCGCGCCGTCGCGGCACACCGCCGCATGCAGCATCGCCCGCTCCTCCAGCGAGTGGCAGTTGTTGCACCATCCCTCCAGCGTGGGATAAAGCTCTGAGAGCCGGATCTCCGTCAGAAATCCCAAATAGCCAAGGTTCACGCCCAGAATCGGCGTACCCGCTGCGGCAAAAATCCGCGCCACGGAAAGCAGCGTCCCATCGCCGCCCAGCACAATCACCAGTGCGGGCTCGTAGAGCGGCATCTCCTCCCGCTCCACCACCGGCGCATCCTGGCAGTATGTGCCCCCGTCGCTGTCCAGCAGCGGCTCGTAGCCCCGCGCCCTCAGCCACGCAATCAGCTCAGGCAAAAGCTGCGCCAGCTCTTCCTTCTGTGACTTCGAGACAATCGCGATGCGTAACATGAGGTCCCAGTGTACCGGACGCGCCTACGCCTGAGGCCCGCGAAGAACTGCTCAAGGCTGGGCCGGTCAAACGTTGCTTGCTCCGTTCTTCGGCTACATGCCTCGATACACCTCGAACCATTTGCCATGGGACGGCAGAGCCGCGCCAATCAGCAACCCCACAGCGGCCAACCCGGGCGTAGCAATGGCAATCCCTTTGTTACCGAAGTTGACAATTTCCCCCTTGCCCCCGCTGTCAAGCGCCGCACCAATGCCCAGGCCGGCTGCTGCGCCAATCGCAGCGCCAATCAATGCGTTGCGGCCTCGGTGCCCGCCTTTCCGCATCAGCACTTGCCGCACATCCTGCTTTTTGAATGTCTGATTGTTCTTTAGTAGAATCGAATCGTCTGTCACGGATTCGACTGCGCCTTTGTGCGACTTGCCGTCCGCCGTCACCACTTTGATTTTCTGCCCGTGCGGCAGTTGCTTCACCACTGGCCAATCATCGTTTTGCGCCTGTGAAATTTGCGCGAGAGGGGCAAGTAGCAGCAGTGGGAGAATCCAGTAACGAAGTTTCATTCCGCTCCTTCACGATTCCCAACATTCTCAATTCCCCATTGGTTCGGCACGGTGAATGCGCATTTATAGCAAGGGCGCATGCTCTTGGCAACACCATTTCGCATGCAGAAGAAACTCCCGGTTTCCCTCCGCGCCCTTGATCGGCGAGTCCATCACCCCCGCCACTTTCCAGCCCAATTCGCTCACCTTCCCCGCCACCCGCTCCACCGCCGCATGCTGCGCCGCCTCGTCGCGCACAATTCCGCCCTTGCCCACCCTTTCCCTGCCTGCCTCAAACTGCGGCTTCACCAGAATCACCGCTTCGCACAGCCCCGGCGCGGCCTCCAGCACCGGTCCCAGCACCAGCGTCGCGGAAATGAACGACACATCCATCACCAGCAGTGTCGCAGGCCTCTCTCCCGGCTCTTCCAGCTCGCCCGCATCCAGCATCCGCGCATTGGTCCGCTCCCGCAAGCGCACGCGCGCATCCTGCCGCAGCTTCATCGCAATCTGTCCAAAGCCCGTGTCCACCGCCGTCACGCGTGCCGCCCCGCGCTGCAGCAGGCAGTCCGTAAATCCGCCCGTCGACGTTCCCACATCCACGCACGCGCGCCCCTCCACCAAAATCCCCCACTGCTCCAGCGCGGCCTCCAGCTTCAGCCCGCCCCGGCTCACATACTTCAAATCCCCGCCCAGCAGCCGTAGCTCCGCATCCGCCGCCACCGCCGCGCCCGGCTTGTCCACCTTCTGTTCGTTCACCATCACCCGCCCGGCCAGAATCAGCGCCCGCGCGCGCTCCCGGCTCGCCGCCAGTCCGCGCTCCACCACCAGCAGGTCAAGCCTCGACCGTCCCGCTCCCGCTCCCTTGCCCATTCCCGTCTCGTCCGCCCTTTCTCCTCAAAAGCACCAAGGGCCATTCCCTTTGCCGGAATGGCCCTCCATGGGTGCTCTTCGCTCCCTTTTCTTACGGAATGGTCCGGCAATCGGCCAGCGTGTACGCCGCTCCGTAGGTCGAGACCATCAGCCCCGGCGGCAGATTGCACGGTTGCCCCAGGCCCGGACCCCGGCTCATGACGATTCCATTGCCCTGGGTTCCCAACTGGTTATTCGTCCGCACATCCACAATGTTGCCCTGCACCAGAATCGTCGTGTCCACCACGTCCTGGTCCGTGCGAATAATCGTCAAATAGGGGCTGTCCGGCGACGCCACATACACCTTGCCGTAGAGCGAATTCGATGTCGAAGCCACCGTCCGCGGATGCCCCACAACGGCCAGCGTCTTCTCCACCGTGTGGCTGCTCAGGTTCACAATTGTCACCGTGCCGTCCGTTTGGTTCGCCGCATACGCGCGGCTTCCGTCGCCCAGCACCGTCACGCTCGCCGGGTTGTTCCCCACCGGAACCGTGAACGTCGTCCCGAAGGTTGAACTGTCGTTGCCATAAATGTCCAGGCTCACGTCGATCACGCTGATCGTTCCGCCGTCATAGTCGGCCACCACCAGCTCCTGCAGCGACGGCACATACTCCGCATACACTGGCCCGGCTGTCGCCGGCATTCCTAGGGTTCCGTTGGGCGGCGTCACTCCCGTCGCCGTCACCGCCGCCGTTGAAAGCGGCAGCGTCGGATGGCAGGTTACCACCTGTCCCGCCTGGTTGGTAAACGGCGCGCACTGGTCCAGCGAATTCAGCTCCGCATTGATCACCGAGATCGTGTCGCTGCCCCGGTTCAGCACGAACAGCCGCTGTCCGTCCGGGCTCTGCGCCGCATACACCGGGCACTTGCCCAACGGAATCCGCCTCGACACAGTCAGGTTGGTCGTCTCCAGCGCATCCGCCTCGCCCGTCTGCGTCGCGCCTGCCGGGTTCGTGTTGCAGGTCATGTCGGTATAGGGCATCACGCTGCCCAGGGGCGTGCTTGAGTTGTTCAGGCTGATTGCGTAGTCCCGCTGCCCCAGTGTCACCGTACCCGCCACGGTCACCGGCGTCGGCGCCACTGGAATCGCCAGCTTGAAGGTCTGCGGGCTTCCTGTGAACACGTCGATCGCGTTCCCATCCTGGTCCGGAACCCATAAACCCACCGACGGTGCAAAAAGGTTCGTCGGCTGCGCTGTCGTCGGCAGCGTCAAATACCCCACGTGCGACGGGTCCGTACGCAGACCCGTGGACACGGCGAAATTCGTCATCGTTCCGTCGCTGTTGATCGTGTACCCTTGCGAACCTGTCTGGTCCACGGCAAACACCAACGGCCCGGGACCGATATTGGCCTGCGCCATCACCGTATCGCCCGCGTAATCAATCACCGTGGCCACGCCCGGCGAGGTCGGCGAAGGCGAAGAAACCACCACCGCCAGCGCTCCCGGCTGTGCCGCCGGCCCGCTAGGACTGATCGGAGTCACCGGCGCCCGGTACGTGCTTCCGCATCCGGCAATCATGGCGGCGGCCGCAATCGCCGCCCCCGCCTGTGCCAGCCGCACCCGCGTCTGGCCTGTAATCCTGGCAAAAAAAAGACTCATTCAATACGTTCCTGCTTACATGTGATTGTAAATCAGTGAGCCGGGGTCTCCCGGTTGATGCCAATGGTGCGCATCCCCTTCACGCCGCTGCCACTCACCCCGCGGCGCACACCCACCCTGCCCGTCTTCCCGCCGGATGGTTTCTCCCATTCTGTGGTTAGACGCTCCGCGCGCCCGCTCGCCAACCGCGCCGGAGCCTCAGCGCCCAATCACCTTCACATTCCCCGCCTCCGCCTCGCTCCACGCCGCATCGCCCGCTTGCGTCAGCCTGTGCGCCGCCTCGTCCCAGTGCAGATTCGTCCTCCGCCCTGCGCCATTCTCGTAGGCATAGGTCGTCCCATCATCCGAGAACAGCATAAAGTCCGCGTCCTTGCCCGCATACACCCGCACTTGGGCAATCGCCTGCACCTGGTGCGTGTCCTCCACCGGGGCGCCCATCGGCACAATCGACCCCGCCCGCACAAACAGTGGAATCGTCTCAATCGGAGCACTCACCGTAACCGTCTGCCCGCCCGCAAACCGCTCGTTGGTCCAGTAGTTGTACCAGTCCGCGCCCGCCGGCAAATACACCTTCCGGCTCGTCGCACCCTGCTCCACCACCGGAGCCACCAGGAACGCCGGCCCGAACATGTACTCATCCGTCCGCTCGGCCACCTTCGGGTCATCAGGAAAATCCAGCGGCAGAGCCCGCAACATCGGTGCGCCCGTCTTCCACGTGTGGTAGCCGAGCGAATAGATGTACGGCATCAGCGTGTACCTGAGCCGCAGATACTTCTCCAGAATCGGCTCCGCCTGCTTGCCATACGACCACACCTCGTTTTCCTTCCGGCTCCCATGCGTCCTGAAAATCGGCAAAAACGTCGCGTACTCGAACCACCGCGTATACAGCTCCGGATAATCGTCGTACCCGCCCACATTGGCGCGCGCATCGCTCGGGTCCAGCAACGGCGTGTGCGCCGGATGATGCACCGCCGGCAGATACTGCCAGCCACCCGTGTCGTTTGACCAGTACGTTACGCCCGACGCCGCAAAATCCAGCCCCGTCGGAATCTGCCGCCGCAGCGTATCCCACGTCGGATAAATATCCGACGACCACACAATCACCCCGTTCCGCTGGATGCCCGTAAAAGCATCCCGCGACAGAATCAGCGCCCGCCGCCCCGGCTCGTCCCTCCGGAATCCGTTATAAAGCGCCGCCGTATGCAGCAGCGGATACACATTGAAGTACTCCGTCCCCGGTCCGATGTGGAAATCCGCTCCATCCGGCGGCAAATCCGGCTCCGTCTCATCCGCCCACAGCGAGTCGAATCCCTGGCTCAGAATGTCGTCCTTGATCGTCTTCCAGTACCACTGGGCCGCCGCTGGATTGGTCGTGTCAATGTCCGAACCGGCGCGGTCATACGGAAGTCCGTTCAGCGGCGTTCCGTTCGCGTCATGGATGAACCATCCGTTCTTTTTGAGCAGCGCATAGTAGCGGTCCTCAGGCACAAACC
This sequence comes from Occallatibacter sp., assembly GCA_049678625.1. Classification (GTDB taxonomy): domain Bacteria; phylum Acidobacteriota; class Terriglobia; order Terriglobales; family Acidobacteriaceae; genus Telmatobacter. The sequence continues at coordinate 351,663 of JBAUEO010000061.1, forward strand.
GCGGCCACACGCTGATCATCGTCTCGAAGCCCATCGCGTGCAGCTCCTTGTTCATCGCCGCAGGGTCCGGCCAGAACTTCAGATCAAAATCCATCTGCCCCATCTTCGTGTAATAAAACCAGTCCACCACCATCACATCCGCCGGCAAATGCAGCTTGCGATATTTCTCCGCCACGCCCATCAGCTCCGCCTGGCTCCGGTACCGCTGCTTGCACTGGATGTACCCGTACGCAGCCTTGGGCAGCAGCGGCGTCGGCCCCGTCAGCAGCCGGTAGCCCTCGTAAATCTCATCCGCCGTCCGCCCCGCAATCACGAAAAACGAAACTCGGTCGCCCACCTGGCTCTGCCACGTCGTCTGCTCGTTGAACCCGCCCACAAACGTCGTTTTCGACGGGTTGTCCCACAGCACCCCGTAGCCCTTGTTCGTCACCAGCAGCGGAACACATGTCGTCGGCCCACTCGGAGCCGTGTAATTGTTCCAGCAGTCCACCGCGTGCCCGCGATGATCCAGAAATCCCTCCTGGTTCTCGCCGAGTCCGTAATAGTGCTCATCGTCCGGCGAGGCAAACGTCGCACCCACGATGTAAAATGGATCGTCCCCCGGCCTCCGATCCTGTTTCAACCCCTCCGTCCCGTCCTTCCAGTTCGGCACCGCCTGGCTCCAGCCCGTCATCTCCAGCAGCTTCTTGCCCGCCGCCGTGCGAAACACAATCTGCGCCCCCGGCGTTGACCCGTTAAAGTACTTCGCAATGTCCCTCTCGGTCGCCAGCTCCGGCGTCTTGTCTGCACCCCGCCGCTCCACTTCCACCACCATCCCCTGCGACCGGTACACATCCTCGGTCGCCGTCTCGCTCGCCTTCCATCCCGCCGCATCCGGTTGCCCAATCACGCCGTATCCCGGCTTCGCCAGTGCCGCCGACTTCTGCAAGCTCAGTGTCACGCGCACAATATTCGGCGCATAGGGCTCCAGCACAATCGTCTCGCCCGGCTGGTCCAGTTCCAAGCGCTGCAACCCACTCTGTGTCGCGCCCGGCGTTGCGTTTTGCCCTGCCGCGCCCACCGCGCACGCCGCCGCCATCGCGCCCACGCCCAACAAACCCGCCAGCCGAACCCACCCGTTCCTCATCCGCCGTTCTCCTCGCCGCCATTCCGTCTCTCAAATCCTCGGCGCACCAAGTCTAAATCGTTTCACTCGCCCGTTTCCCACCGCTTCGCCGCCGCCGCCCTCGCACGCGCGCACCCGCTCGCGCTACCCGCCCTGTACCATGAATCCGTGAGCCGCATTGCACTCGACTGGCAGTCCAAGCTCGTCCTTCTCCTGGTCCTGCCCGCCGTCGCGGCAGATGTCGTCCTGCAGGCCCACTGGTGGTTGCTCGCCGACCGTCCCGTCACCGAATGGACTCTCGCGCTCAGCGCACTTCTCGGTCTCGCCGCGTTTCTCTCTCGCGCCGCCACTACCGCCGCAGCCTTCGCCGGCTTCGCCCTTTGCGCCGCGCTTATGTTCGCCACCGCGCCCCTGCCCTTCGCGCCCTGGCGAACCGCTCTCGTCCCCGTTGCCGTGCTGCTCCTGCTCACTTCCATTGCCACGCGCCTCGGCCGCCGCCGCAAGCTCGCACTCGGCACCGCGGAAGAAAAGTCAGGACGCAACGCCGCTCAGGTCGCCGCCAACCTCGGCGTCGCCGCGCTGGTCTCCAACCCGCTTGCCCAGGCCGTTCTGCTCACTCTCCGCTGGATGCCCATCACCGACTCCGGCCTGCTCTTCGCGCCCGGCCTCGCCGCCATTGCTGAAGCCGCCGCCGACACGCTCTCCTCTGAAGTCGGCCAGCTCCTCAGCGCCCAGCCGCGCATGCTCACCACCCTCCGCGCCGCTCCGCCCGGCACCGACGGCGCAATCTCGCTCGGCGGAACCCTCGTCGGAGCAGTCGCCGCGGCCCTCGTCGCCATCGCCGGAACCCTCGCTCTCGGCGGCAGCACGCTCCTCTTTCTTCTCACTCTAGCCGGCGCGCTCTTCGGCCTTTTCTTTGACAGCCTTCTCGGTGCAACTCTTGAGCGCCGCGGTTGGCTCAACAACGACGGCGTCAACTTCCTCTCCACACTCGCCGCAGCCGCCCTTACACTCGCTGCCGCCGCCCTCTGGCCTCACGCCAGCCCGCGCTAGGCCAAGCGTCGCCCGCGGGTGCTCGCCTTCATCGCCACGGATTGCTAGTGCCCCATCCTAACCGCGAGTCGGGGTCCCTGGCGACGGGTCGTCGTCGGGGTGACTGGACCGTTAGGGCGGGAAACCTCCGCTCTCGCCCTGCCAAAACTGACAACGGCCTACTGACGGCTGCCTGCTTTCGGCTGTTCCTCATTCCAAATGCAACCGCCACGCCGTATAGCTCAGCATCTCGTGCACAATCGGGTCCGCCGTCGACGTCCCGCCCTCCACCGCCACCGGTGCGCGCGGTGAGGTCAGCACATCCAACCCCTCCGCCGTGCAAATCGCGTGCAGCCGGAACATGTGCGCCTCGTCGCTCACCACCACAAGCCGCCTAAAGCTGTTTGCCCGCGCAATCACTGCCAGCCTGTGCACCGCTTCCACTGTGTCCCGGCTGTGCGTCTCGGCAATAATCGCCGACTCCGGCACGCCCTGGCTCATCAGGTAGGTCCGTCCCACCCCGCCCTCTGAGTACTGGTCGCCCCCGGCCCCGCCCAGCGTCACAATCACCGGCGCAATCCCGTGCTCCCACAGCGACTCGGCATGGTCCAGCCGCGCCCGATACACCGGCGAAGGCCGGCCATCGTACTCCGCCGCCCCAAACACCGCAATCGCATCGGAAGGCGCGGCCTGGTCAATCGCCGCCCATTGCTCAATCTCCGTGTACAGGTGAGCGAACCACGCCAGCGCCGCCAGCGGCAGCACTATCAGGCACACTGCCGCCAATAGCGCAGCGCGTCCCAGCGGCTTTGGACTGGTCACGCCCGGCTTGGCTTGCGCCCTCATGCGGCCATCTTACCGCTCGAGAACCATCACAATCTCATGGGTCGGAATCGCGCCCTCGCGCAAAATCTCCCATCGACCCGGACCAAGGCTCATATCCACAATCGTCGTCGGCTGCGCGCGCGCCGTCGGTCCGCCGTCAATAATCAGAGGAATCCGGTCCCCAATCTGGTCCCGAACGCAAGCCGCATGCGTACACTCCGCGGCTCCGCGCAGATTTGCCGAGGTCGCCGTAATCGGCAGCCCCAGCCGTTCCACCACCGCACGCGCAATCGCCGCGTCCGGCACTCTCAGCGCCACGTTCCCCGTGTTCGCCGTCGAGCGCAGCGGCAGCTTTGTCCCCGCGCGCACAATAATCGTCAGCGGCCCCGGCCAGAACTTGTCCGCCAGCTTGTCCAGTCGTGAGTCCGTGTCCCGCGCCAGCTCATAGGCCTGCGCCAGGCTCGCAATCAGCAGCGAAAGCGGCTTATGCTTCTGCCGCGTCTTGATCTGGTAAATCTGCTCCACCGCATGCAGATTCACCGGGTCCACCGCCAGCCCGTAAAACGTATCTGTCGGCAGCGCCACCACACACCCCTTGCGCAGACACGACACGATGTACTCGATCCTCTCCGCCTGAGGATCATCGGGATGAACGCGTAAAATTTCCGCAGACAAGCAGGTCTACCTCGGTTCCCGAATTGCTGCCGCCACAAACTCGGAAGCTATCACAGCACCAGCCATGGTGCAAGTTCGCACCGCGCCTCTTCCCGCGCCGCCGCGCGCCCTTTACGCTTAGAATCCTCTGGAGGATTCCTCGCACGCCAAATGCCTACTCGCATTGTACAAAGCAAGCAAAACGACCGCCTCAAGCAGCTCCGCCGCGTCCTCGCCAAACCCGCGCACTCGCCCTCCAGCCTCATCGCCCTTGAAGGCCCCAACCTCGTCGAGGAGGCCCTCCGCGCCCGCCTCGCAATCGATTGCCTCTTTCTCTCTGCGCGCTTCGAACCCTGGCTCCAGCAGCTCCCGCTCCCACAGGAAACCGAAGTCCTCCTCGTTCCCGAAGAGATTCTCGCCTCCATCCTCACCACGGATAATCCTCAGCCCGTCGCCGCGCTCGTCGAACCGCCTGACTGGACCTGGGCGCATCTCCTCGGCGGTCCCAATCAACTCACCCCGCTCTTCATCGTCCTCGCCGGCCTGCAGGATCCCGGCAATCTCGGCGCAATCCTCCGCTCGGCGGAGGCCTTCGGCGCATCCGGCGTTGTCGCGCTCCCCGGCACCGTCAGCCCCTGGAACCCCAAAGCCCTGCGCGCCTCGGCCGGCAGCGCGTTCCGCGTTCCGTTCCTCACCGCCACGCCCGACGAATGTTTCGCCCGCCTCCGCGAAGCCCGCATTCCCGTCCTCGCGACCGTTCCACAACCCTCGTCCAAAACCCTGCTCCATGCAATGGTGCTCCCTGCAACGGACCTCGCAGGCCCCGTCACGTTTCTCATCGGCAATGAAGGCAACGGCCTCGCGCCCGATCTTCTACGCCACTCCGCCTCGTCGATCACCATCCCCTGTCCCGGCCCCGTTGAAAGCCTCAACGCCGCCGTCGCCGCCTCCATCCTTCTTTACGAAGCCTCCCGCCAGCGCCTAGCCGGCACCGAAGCCCACCGATGAGCCTCTTCGACGACGAGCCCGAACCAGCAACTCACTTCTCCAAAACTCTGCTCAATGCAATTGCGCCGCTGGCCGAACGCATGCGCCCTCGCACCCTCGACGAATACTCCGGCCAGGAGCATCTCCTCGGCCCCGGCAAACCCCTCCGCGTCCAAATCGAGAGCGACGGCCCCGCCTCCACCAACTCCAGTTCCATCATCCTCTGGGGTCCGCCCGGCGTCGGCAAAACCACCCTCGCCAAAATTATCGCGGAAACCACACAGGCAAATTTTGTCGAGTTCTCCGCCGTCATGAGCGGCATCAAGGAAATCAAACAGGTCATGGCCGCCGCCGAGCGCGCCGCCCATCTCCACTCCCGCACCATCCTCTTCGTCGACGAGATCCATCGCTTCAACAAGGCCCAGCAGGACGCATTCCTCCCCTACGTCGAGCGCGGCACCATCCGCCTCATCGGCGCAACCACTGAGAATCCCTCTTTCGAAATCATCTCCGCTCTGCTCTCCCGCTGCCGCGTCTACGTCCTCCATCCGCTCAGCGAAGATCGCATCGCCGCCCTCCTCCGTCGCGCACTCGATGACCCAGACCGCGGCCTCGGCGCGCTCCATCTCACCGCCGACGACGACGCGCTCGCCCTCATCGCCTCTTACTCCTCAGGCGACTGCCGCAACGCCTACAACACTCTTGAAGTCGCCGCGCAGCTTGCTCTCGATGCGGGCAACCACATCTCCAGAAGTAAAGCCGCGGAAGCGGTACAGCAGCGCGTCCTCATGTATGACAAATCCGGCGAGGAACACTTCAACCTCATCTCCGCCCTGCACAAAAGCGTGCGCAACTCTGACCCTGACGCCGCGCTCTATTGGCTCGCCCGCATGATTGCCGCCGGCGAAGACCCGCTCTATCTCGCCCGCCGCATCGTTCGCATGTCCGTAGAGGACATCGGCCTCGCCGCGCCTGAAGCCCTCAACCTCTGCCTCTCCGCCAAGGACGCAATCGACTTCCTCGGCTCGCCCGAAGGCGACCTCGCCCTCGCCCAGGCCGTCGTCTATCTCGCCCTCGCGCCCAAATCCAACGCCGTCTACACCGCTTACGGCGCGGCCCTCCAGGACGTCGAGCAAACCCGCCAGGAGCCCGTCCCCCTACCTCTGCGCAACGCGCCTACGCACCTGATGAAGGAGCTCGACTACGGCAAGGGCTATCGCTACGCGCACGACGAGGAAGGCCGCGTCGCCGACATGGACTGCCTGCCCGCATCTCTCCTCGGCCGCACCTACTACCACCCGACCGCCGAAGGCCGCGAAAAACTCCTCGCCCAGCGCCTCGAAGATATCCGCCGCCTCCGCGCCTCCAAACGCAAAACCCCTTGAACGTCTATCCCTAAAGAGACCATGGGTGCCCCAGGTCCCGCCTTTGGGACCTGGGAAACCACGATTCCAACTCGCCCCTCGTTCGTGAAAATTGTCATCCTGAGCGACCGAAGCGTGAGCGGAGGGAGTCGAAAGCCTGCCCTGAGCGAAGCCGAAGGGGACCCGCATTTGTACTTTCCCGCGATGCCACAACTTCCGGCGTGCCACTCAACCCCCGGCAATCTGTCGCGAGCCTTGCTACTCCCAGCGAAATATCCGTGCCGAAATCGCCGTAAAAAGGAGAAACAGCACCGTCAGCGCTGCCACGTCGCCCAGGTGGGCAAACCACCCATCGCCGTTCCAGATGCCATGAAGTAGGCGCACGGCGTAGGTCAGCGGCAGCACTCGCGCCACAACTCGCAGCACCGGTGGCAGATCGGAAATGTGCACGAACAGCCCAGAGAAAGCAATCATCGGGTAGAGAACGATGGCGCCGATCGGCTGCGCAAAGCGCGCTGTGGGAACAATGCTGGCAATGACAAAGCCCACCGACAGAATGCTCCAGGTGCTGATGAGCAGCGCGATGGTAAACGAGAACCACGGAACATGCGCTCCAGGCGGGAGATAGCGTTTGCCTGCAAGGAACATCAAACCCAACGTTGCCGCAGTCAGCAGGAGCTTGACCACCACGTGAGCGGCAAGAATGGTCTGCGGGCGCAGCGGGGTTGCGCGAAGCCGCTTGAGGATGCCCCCCTCGCGATAGATGGAGATGATGGTGATCAGCGAAAGCACGGCGCTGACAGAGATCAAAAGCGCCACCAGTACAGGAAGATCGGAGGTGGTGAATCCCTTGGCGGCAAGTGAGGGAGCACCGAATTTGAGATTTGCCACTCGCCCCAGAACAACAAAAATCAAGACGGGTACAACAATGGTGCCGAACGCGCCAAGCGGTTCGCGCAGGAACACCTTCATCTCGATCCAGGTTAATTTTGAGAGTCCGCGCAGCATCATTGTCGGTCCTATTCGCGAATCGATCGGCCGGTCAGTTTGAGAAAGACGTCCTCAAGATTGGGGAGAATGGTGCGGAAACCCGTGACCCGAATCCGATTTTCCGAAAGGCAGTGAATCACCTCAGTGACCAGGTCGTCGCCCCGCCCGCGAATCGTGAATCGCATATGGACGCAGGTTACCGATTCCACCCCCGGAATCGTCTTGAAGGGTTCGCCGGCGGCGGGGTCCTCTGCGTCCAGAACCACTGTGCGTTCCGGGCAATGCCGCCGAACCAGGCTATCCGGAGTGTCGATGTCAATGATCCTTCCGTGCTCCATGATGGCTACCCGGTCGCACAACCGCTCGGCCTCTTCCATCAGATGGGTCGTCAAAAAAACCGTCTTGCCTCGCTCGCGGATGCCGCGCACCAAATCCCAGATTGCGTGCCGCGCCTGCGGGTCAAGTCCGGTGGTCAGCTCGTCGAGAAAAACCACTTCGGGATCGTTTATCAACGCAAGAGCGATAAACAGCCTCTGCTTCTGGCCTCCGGAGAGATTCATGAACCATGCGCTCTGCTTGTCGGCCAGGCCGAGCTGTTCCAGCAGCCGCTTTCCATCCACGGCTCTCTTCCCATAGAGCGACGCCCACAGATCGACTGCCTCCCCCACCTTGATCCGCTTCTGCAATTGTGCCTGCTGAAGCTGAACTCCGATGCGATGCTGCAGCTTGTACACTTGGCGAAAAGGGTCAAGGCCGAGCACTGCGATCTTGCCGCAGTCGGGCTTGCGAATCCCTTCCACACACTCCATCGTCGTGGTTTTTCCCGCTCCGTTCGGCCCGATTAGTCCAAAGATCTCACCTTGGTTCACCTCGAACGACGCCTCCGCGACGGCCACGGTCTTGCCGTAGGTCTTGCGGACTCCGGAGACTTCTATGACTTGATCCAAGGCGCTTTCCAGAGAATCGCGGATGCACTGAACGGATGCGGAGAGTTCAGTGTAATTCTTCGCACCAATCCGGGTCTCTGGCCAGTTGTCGGCCACCCGGAAGTGACCAACCCCGTGCCGGGTACCTGTAGAAGGTCCATGGGTTGTTCCATCGGCCGGGTGCCCCAGGTCCCGCTTCTGGGACCTGGGAAACCACGATTCCGACCCGCCCCTCGTTCGTGAAAATTGTCATCCTGAGCGACCGAAGCGTGAGCGAAGGGAGTCGAAGGACCTGCATTTGTCTCACCCCGCCGCGCCGCCACTCATACAACCGGCCCCTCCCATGCGCTACTCTGTCCTCACTCCCATGGTCCTCGAAATCCTTCGCGCCGCCCGCCGTCTTGACCACACCCTCGAAAAAGCTGTCGGCCGTCCCTACCGCATCATCATCACCGTCGGCCTCATCACGGAAATCAGCATTCAAGTGCGTGAAATGCTCCACGCGCACTTCATCCGCGCAGATTTCATCCAAACCGCAATCTGGATTCTCCTCGCACTTTTGCTCGTCATCAACCAGTTGGGCGAGCTCTCCAGCCGCTTGGACGAGCGCCCGCCGCGCCACATGGGCCGTCGCCGCAGCTGAATCGCGGCGCACTTTATGGCGTAATGGTCAGCGACCCCGCATCCAGCGCCACTTCGTAATACCCCGCGCTGTTCCACGCAAGCGCAACCCCGCCCTGCTTCACGCTGCCACCCGTCACCGTCACGCGCACATGCCGGCCCGGCGGAAAGTGTGCCGGCAGCGTCCAGCGAACCGTAATCGCCTTGCCGGCCCGCGAGATCGTTGCGTCTGTCACAGCCTTCTGGCCCTCCCAGTACGCGCCAACGTTCACCATGTCGTCCTGCCACACATCGCCAAAACTCTTTGCGTAGCGAATGCTCGCCAGCAGACCCGCCGGATTGATCGGCGCATATCCGCCATCGCCGCCCAGCGAGTGCACCAGGAAAATCTGCCACTTCCCCGCCTTGTGCGCGGAATCAATGCGGGCGTCGAATGCCGCCGCCGTGTCGCCCGCAACCGCTCCATAAATCGGCAGATTGTAGGGATCCGCCGAACCATTCGGCGCAATCTGTCCTCCCCACACGCCCCGGTTCAGGAAAAATAACGTCGTGGCTGTTGCATCAAACCCCGTATCGCCGTAGGGCGTAGCCGTGTCCCACACGTTGCCCACGCCATAACTTTGCTTGAGAAACTCATTGCATTCGTGGTATTCAGCCGCTGCGCTGCCCGCCCACGTCCCCCAGCCGCATCCTGTCCCGCCGGCATGGCAGTGGTGCGCGGTGTGATTCCCCAGCTCATTGCCGTCGTCCACCACCTGTTGCCAGCCTGCCTTGTCGCCGGTCCCTGAAACTTGAAAGAACGTCATGCGGATGCCCGTGGCGTGAAGCTGCGGATAATTGGCCAGTTGCGAGGCAAGCGAATCGTCAAAGGTGTAGGTGATGGCCGACGAGAATCCCGCCCAGTCGAGAATCTTCAGCCCACCCACGGCTCCCGCCGGACGAGGAACCCCCCTCCTTGAGAGCGCGGGAAGATCGGCCAATCCATTCGCCCGTGCGCCGGCCGCCGCAGGCCTCGCATCGCCATCCGTCACGCTGCTGCCGGCTTTCTGGTTCGGCAAGGATGCCCCGCCCGCATGGCCGCTCGCGGCAGCCAGGGAAAACGGGGCCAAACAGACCATCAGGACCAAACTTGAACCTTTGATTTTCACATCCTTCATCCAGACAAGTTGACTATTGACCAGCGCCGCACAAGTTCACGGCTGCCCAGGATCCCCTTAACCGGCACCCTCCCGCTAACTTGCCGACCCGCCGACTTGCTGCCTGCCATCCGCTCGACTACTTCAACCCCGCCAGCGCATCCGTCACCACGCTCGGCGTCAGCACCTCGGGTAAAAGCCGTGGACCCTTTTCGCCTGGGACATACAGCACATAGGTCGGCACGCCATCGCGCCCCATCTTCGCCAGCGCCTGCGTAATCGCCTCGTCGTGCCGCGTCCAGTCCGCCTTCAGCAGCCGCACGTGATGCGCAGCAAAGGCCTGTTCCACCTCCGGCCGCTCCAGCGCCACGCGCTCATTCACCTGGCAGCTCAGGCACCACTTCGCCGTAAAGTCCACAAACACCGGCTGCCCCGCAGCAAGCGCCTGGCTCACCGCCGCCTCTGACCACGGCTGCCAAACGTCTCCAGCCATCGCCGCGTCGCGCACAGATTCAACAGAGCCCAACAGCAAGGCGTCATGACTGGTCAAATCAATCTCCGGCGCAACCATCGCCTGCGCCGCCCACACATTCAGCCCCACCACGCACACCACCAGCAGCACCGCGACCGTCGTCGCCCAGCGCTTCGCCGGCCATCGCCCCAGGAACCACCCGGCCATTGCCAAAACCACGAATCCCACCAGCAACGCCGCCACCAGCCCCGCTCCATATCCGCTCGCCAGCACCCACGCCAGCCAGATCACCGTGCCAAAAATCGGCACGCTCACCGCCTGCTTCAGCACTTCCATCCAAGCGCCCGGCTTCGGCAGCCATCGCGTCCACTTCGGTTGCAGCGTCAGCGCGACGTATGGCGCGGCCAGTCCCAGCGCCAGCGCCGTAAACACCGCGAACGTCACTGCCGCCGGTTTCGCCAGCGCATATCCAATCGCCGGCCCCATCAACGGCGCCGTGCACGGTGTCGCCACCACCACCGCCAGAACTCCGGTAAAGAAACTTCCCGTGTACCCCTGCTTCGCTGCAAGGTCGCCGCCCACGCTTGTCAGCGTCAGCCCAATTTCGAATTGCCCAGCCAGCGAAAGCCCCAGGAAAAACAGCAGCCCCGCCATCAGCTCCAGAAACACCGGCGACTGAAACTGAAATCCCCAACCCAGCACCAAGCCCGCCTGCCGCAACGCCAGCAACGCCGCCACAAGCGCCCAGAACGACACCACAATCCCCGCCGCATACACCAGCCCATGCGCCCGCAGCCGCCCGCGCTCTTCGTTGCCACTCCGCACCAGTGCAAGCCCCTTCAAAAACAACACCGGAAACACGCACGGCATCAGGTTCAGCAGCAGCCCGCCCAGAAACGCCAGCCCGGCGATCCGCAGCAGGCCCGCGCTTGCTCCGGTCGACGCGGGCGGAGTCGCCTGCTCCATGCCTGCAACTCCGAGACCCTCCATGCGTGCAACCCCAAAGCCCTCCGCACCGCCCGCCGAAGACCCCGCAGCCTGCGCCGGATGGCTCGCCGCGCCCGCCGTTGAGGCCACCGAGCCTGGCTTTGCCGCAATCTCAAACGCCCGTCCGCCCGCCAGCTCCAGCACGCCCTTCAGCTCGGCCGGTGCCTTCGTCAAACTCGCATCTCTCTTCAGTTCCAGCACCACACCATGGGCCGTCGCCGCCATCAACTGCGGCGCGGGGTTGTCCACCACATTCGCGTCCGCCGGAAAAAAAGTCGCCTCCGTCTCGCGCTGTCCCGTCCGCACGGCCAGCCGGAACCCCGTCGCCGTCGCCTGAAATTCCGCCTTGTCTCCGCCCGGCAACGGCCTCGGAATCCGATTGAAGTACTCGCGAAAGAGCGCCGGCGGAGCGCTGATTGCTTCGCCTCGCCCCAACTCAACATTCCGCGACACTTCCAAATCCGCCTTGCCCGGAATGCACGTCGCGCGGCACACCAGCCAGCTCACATGCGCATGCAGCACCGACGGCCCGGCCTTCGCCGAGTCGCTTACCGTGAATTTGAACGGAAACAGAACTTCGTTCTCATACCCGAAGTCCATCAGCGGCCCCAACGGCAGCCGCTTCGGCGCAGGAAACTCGAGCGCCGTCGCTGCAATCCCACTCGGCAGCGTCCACTGCGCTTCCGGCGGTTCGCCCGCATCGCCCGGATTCTTCCAGTAGATGTGCCAGCCCGGCTCCATCTTGAAGTACAAGCCGCCATCATTCAGCTTTTCGCTTTGGTAGAGGTTTTCTCCCGGCACCAGCAACTGCACATGCACGTGCGGCGCATCGGCTTGGTCTGACGCCGCCCGCGCCTGGGCGCCGAAAGCCGCCAGCAGCAAAATCAACGAAAGCACACGCAGCATCCGCATCAGTGGTCCCCCGCCAGTTGCGCATGCCTGCGAAAGATGCAGTCGTTCTGCACGCACTTCACGCCCGCTTCCCTCGCCCGCGCCACCGCCTCGTCATGCACGACCTCGTCCTGCAGCCAAAGATACGGAATCCCCAGCCGAATCACGTCATCCACAATCGCCGGCACATGCTCCGGCGCGCGAAACACATTCACCAGATCGATGCCCCGGCCCGTCTCCGTCTTTGCCGCCGTCTGCGCCGCGCTCAGATCCGGATAACACGGCAACCCGGCCACCTCGCTCAACAGCGGATTCACCGGCAGCACGCGATAGCCATTCGCGGCCAGATACTTCCCGATGTTGTTGCTCGCCCGAAACGGCTTGTTGCTCATCCCCACCACGGCAATCGTGCGCGCCGTATGTAGCATCTCGGCAATCGTTGCAGGATCGTTGCTCATCGCCTGTCGCTCCCCTCGGCACACCTACACTTCTAGATCATCCTCGGCGCTGGAAGTTACAGCAGTCCCGCGCCGCTTGGCCAACAGATAGCCGCGCAAGAACGGCTCCAGGTATCCGTCCAACACCTTGTCTACATCGCCCACTTCCACCTTCGTGCGATGATCTTTGGCCATGCGGTAGGGCTGCAGAACATACGACCGAATCTGCGAGCCGAAGTTGATCCCCAGCTTGGAGTCCTCCAGCTTCTTGCTCGCCGCGCGTTTTTTCTCCAACTCATATTCATAGAGCCGCGAGCGCAGCATCTTCATCGCCTTTTCGCGGTTCTTGTGCTGCGAGCGCTCGTTCTGGCATTGCACCACAATGCCCGTCGGCAAATGCGTCATGCGCACCGCCGAGTCTGTTGTGTTCACGTGCTGGCCGCCCTTGCCGCCCGAGCGGTAAGTGTCAATGCGCAGATCCTCAATCTTCAGGTCCACATGAATCGTGTCGTCAATCTCCGGCGACACATACACCGACGCAAAAGACGTGTGCCGCCGCTTGGCCGAGTCGAATGGCGAAATCCGCACCAGCCGGTGCACGCCGCTTTCGCCCCCCAGCCAGCCAAAGGCGTACTCGCCCGTGATGGTAAAGGTGGCCGACTTGATGCCCGCCTCTTCGCCATCCTGATAGTCGTTCATTTCGGTCTTGAAGCCCTGCTGCTCTGCCCAGCGCAGATACATGCGCAGCAGCATCTCCGCCCAGTCCTGGCTCTCCGTGCCGCCCGCGCCCGGATGCACCGTCACAATCGCATTCAGCGCGTCCGCCTCGCCATTGAGCATGGTCCGCGCTTCCAGCTCGTCGGTAAACGCAGCCAGAGCCTTGATGTCGCGGTCCAGCTCCGCCTCGACTTCTTCGCCCTCGCCGGCCAGTTCGAAGTAGGCCTCAATGTCGCCCGTGCGCCGCACCAGCTCTTCGTCGGCGGCCACCATCGCTTCCAGCCGCTTGCGCGCGCGCATCAGCGGCTGGCTCGCCGCCGGGTCTGCCCACAGCGCCGGATCGGCCAGTTTCGTTTCTAGTTCTGAAAGTTCCCTGCGGATGCGAGCGGGGTCAAAGATACTCCCGCAGGTCGCGCACTTGGTTGCGCACCGGAGCGTATACGAATTCGAGATCGTTCACCGACACGTGTTTGCTCTCAGGACCTGACTTTGTTGGAAAGTTGGCTTCGCAGGCTCGCCCGTAACGCGCGGCCCACAATCCCTAATGCAAGTATGGCACACACCCACGCAAACACGTCGCCATGCTCGCTATAGAACGTCACATCTTCGCGGAATCCATACGCTGCCGGCAGCGCGCCCGCCTGGTGCCGCGCAATGCTCTGCTGCACCCGCCCATAGGGATCCACCGCCGCCGTCACGCCGTTGTTCGTGTCCCGCAGCAGCCAGCGCCGGTTCTCAATCGCGCGCATGCGCGCCATGTTCAGGTGCTGCCACGGCGCGCTCGTATCGCCATACCAGCCATCGTCGCTGACGTTCACCAGCACTTCCGCGCCCAGCCGCGAAAACTCGCGCACCTCGTCGGCAAACACCGCCTCGTAGCAAATGAACACGCCATAGCGGTGCCCGTTCAACCGAAAAACCTTGCGCTCCTGTCCGCGGTCGAACGACGAAACCTGCCCCGTCAACTTGCGCGCAAAGAACAGAAACTTGCGGAACGGCACATACTCGCCGAACGGCACCAGGTGAATCTTGTCGTAGCGCCCCACCATCGCGCCGTCCGCACCAAAGACCATCGCCGAGTTGTAATCGTGCCATTGCTGCCCGCTCTCCGAGTAATCCATGCCCACTCCGCCCACTACCAACGGCGCGCGCAACGACTTCACAACTCCCGCCATCGAAGGAACAAATCGCGGGTCGGCCTGGGCAAACGGCGCAGGTGACTCCGGCCACACCACCAAATCGGGAGCCGTCGAAAAATACTCGCATGTCGTCATCCCTTTGGGCGCGCCGGTCTGCGGAATCCCTTCAATGTCCGGCGAACAATTCGTCTCTGCCAGCCGCGCGAACTCCGCCATGTGCGCGTCCCACGCCGATCCGCTCCACGCGTTCACCGCTCCTACGTCCAGATTCGGTTGGATCAGCACCGCCGTCGCCGTGGGATGCGGCGTGGGCACCGGCCAAAAGATTCCTGTCCATCCCATCAGCAACAGCGCCACGCCCGCCAGCCCCGCCCGCCTCCGCCCTCGCGCGCTTCCCGGCAGCAGCCTCGCCGCCAGCAGAGCGTTCACCGCCACCAGCACAAAGCTGATGCCGTACACACCCGTCCACGGCGCAAGCTGATTCACCAGCCCGTTGTCCACCTGCGAGTAGCCCAGTTGATCCCACGGCACGCTCGTAATTCGTGCCGCCGCCAGCTCCATCGCCGCCCACAGCACCGGCGCGGCCATCAGCGCCATTCGCGTGCTGCCGGACGCTCGCCGCAACAGTGCCATACACACCGCGAACAATCCAAAGTAAAGCCCAAGCACCAGGCTGAAGGCCGTCAGCAGTAGGAATGGCGCCAGCGCGGGCATGTCGCCGTATTTCATCATCACGTCCCGCACCCAGTAGCAGTTGCCCATGTACCAGAGAACTCCGCACACATACCCCAGCAGAAATCCCCGGCGCACCGGTCGCTTCGTCTCCCACGAGGTTGCCGACAGCACCGCCCACATCAGCGGTACCAGCCCGAACCACGCAAACGCGCTGCGCCAGGGCGGCATCGGGCCTGCCAGCGGAAACGGCAACTCCAGCAGCCCCGCCGAAAGCACCGCCGCCGCCCACAACCTCCACCTTCGCTGCTGCATACTGGGCCGAGTGTAATGCATCGGCCAACCCCAGAACCCAGCGCCTGCAAAGTCGCACTAGGTCCGGGCCTCTCAATCACGCTACAATTGACCCCATGTGGCTGGCACTCTGGGCAATGCGCGTCGTCGAGGTCCTCTTCTTCGTGGGCCTGGCGGGCTCGGCCGTCGTCGTGGTCATCAGCTTTATTGAAGACTGGAAGGAACTCTTCGCAAAGGACTAGCGCGCTGCTCTCTGGCTGATTTCGTACCAGCCCCAAGGACGCCGCTCATCGCCTCCCTTTCTCATTGACAGAAGAGGATTCCGGCCATAGACTCTCCCAAGGGCGGCGGGCGTTTCGCTTTCCTTAAAGTAGGGCACGCCGGCTGCCGCGCCGGCTCTCCTCGCGATGGCATCCACTCGAACGACAATAGCCCCGCCGCCCAAGCGTATCCGCCTCATTGTGGCATCCTCCGTGATGCTCACGTTCATCTCCTTCTGGCGTGCCGCCGCAGTCGTTCTCAATGACATGGCCTCGTCGGCCTTTTATGCCGGCGGCATTGCCGAGCAAGCCATTGGCGCCTCTGCTCCCTGGTTTGTCCTCGCGGTCATGCTTTTCAGCTTTGCCGTCTGCTCGGTCTATGTGGAAAGCTGCTCCATGTTCACCCGCGGCGGCGTCTACCGCGTCGTCAAAGAGGCCCTGGGCGGAACCTTTGCCAAAGTCAGCGTCTCGGCACTCATGTTTGACTACATCCTCACCGGGCCCATCTCTGGAATCTCCGCCGGGCAATACATTACAAATCTCATCAACCAGTTGATGTTGGTCACTTACCAGCATGGCTGGCTGCCGCCTGCCATGGTTGGAGCCGGCAACGTGCCCCTGCAATTCAACCCCAATCACGTTTCCGTCTTCTTTGCCGTCATTGCCACCACTTACTACTGGTGGGAAAACATCAAAGGCATTGAAGAATCCAGCGACAAGGCACTGCGTGTCATGCAGATCACCACCATCATGGTGGTCATTCTCCTGGTTTGGGGCGCATATACCATACTTGTCCGTGGCGTGAACCTGCCGCCGCCTCCCACTCCCGCCAATCTCCATTTCAGCCAGGATGCACTCGGCTTCCTCCGCGGATCGAGCCTCCTGCCCTTTCTCGGGCTCTTCGGCATCATCATGGCCTTCGGCCACTCCGTGCTGGCCATGAGCGGCATGGAAACCCTGGCCCAGGTCAACCGAGAAATCGAGCATCCCAAACTCAAAAACCTGAAACGTTCTGCGCTCATTATCGCCCTTTACAGCGCCATCTTCACCGGCGGCGCCACACTGTTGGCGTCGATGATCATTCCCACTTTCCAGCGCACCCACGTTTACCAGGACAACCTGATTGCCGGCCTCGCCATGTTCATGGCAGGTCCCATGTTCTGGCGCATCGCATTCCGCATCTTCGTTGTCATTGTTGGCTTCCTCATCCTCTCCGGTGCCATCAACGCCTCCATCATAGGCTCCACCGGCGTGCTCATGCGCGTGGCCGAGGACGGCGTGCTCACTGACTGGTTCCGCAAGCCGCACCACAAGTACGGCACCAGCTATCGCATCGTCAACATGGTCTTCGTCCTCCAGCTGATTACCATCCTTGCCAGTCAGGGCAACGTAATCATGCTCGGCGAGGCATATGCCTTCGGCGTCATCTGGTCCTTCACCTTCAACAACGTGGCCATGCTCGTCCTGCGCTGGAAATTTAAGGGCGAGCGCGGCTGGAAGATTCCTCCCAATCTCCGCATCGGGAAAACTGAGATTCCCGTCGGTCTCATCTCCACCTTCCTGGTGCTTGTCACTGTCGCCACTGTCAACCTGTTCACCAAGTCCGTGGCCACCGTCAGCGGTGTCATTTTCACCGCTGGATTCTTCATCGTCTTCGCCGTCTCGGAGCGCCACAACCTGCGCAAGCACGCCCTCACTTCGAGGCAGATGAAAGACCACTTTCAGCTCGAGCACCAGGACAGCGTCAGCCGCGAATCGGTTGCCATCCGGCCCGGCAGTGTAATGGTGACGATGAACAACCCCGACAACCCGATCGCGCTCAAGTGGGTTCTTTCACGCACCAAAACTGAGGATCGCGACGTCGTGGTCTTGAGTGTGCGCATGATGGGCACAGGTGGACCCGAATACCTGAGTGCGGAAGACCAGAGCTTCAGCGAACACGAACAGACTCTCTTCACCAAAGCAGTCTCGGTCGCTGAAAGTTTCGGCAAGAAGGTTTCGCTCCTTGTCCTCCCGGCTGGCGACATCTTCGCCGCGCTCGCACAGGGGGCGAACTCGCTCGAAGTGGAGTCCGTGGTCTCTTCGCTGTCAAGTTCCATGACCGCTGAAGATCAGGCCTTCCATCTCGGGCAGGCCTGGGAGGCCTTGCCCGAGCCCAAGCGCCAGTTCAATTTCTTCGTAGTCAGCCCCAGCGGCGAAACCAAGGTCTTTTATATTGGTCCGCACGCGCCCGCGCTCGGCCCCGATGACGTGCAGTTGGTCCATCGCCTCTGGCTCAACATGCGCCGCGACCCCTCCGTGCAGGATCTGCATCACAGCGACATCATCACCTACGCGCTCACCCGGCTTGCCGGCCAGTACGCGCGCGAGAAGGCCGAAATCCTTCGCGACCTCCGCAACCTTCGCGCCGCCGAGTCTCCCGCCTTCCGCGTGGGAGGGCAGGACTTCCCAAGTCTCAACCCCGGCCCATCCTCTTCGGAGCAATCCTCTCCGGAGCAATCCGCGCCTCCGCCCAAGCCTTCGCGCTGACTCAAGGTGGAAACTCCCGTAACCATTGCCCCGCCTTCTTTTGCAATTCAGTGCTCAAGTCGCGCCCGAATGGATTCTTCCGCACAGCGCCACCCTGCTCGGCGCGCAAGCAAAGCACCCTCTGTTCCTACTTTCCGAAGTCCAAAGGAGCCGAAGGCTCCTTTTCAGCGGACTTCCTTCTTGAAATCGCGCTTAACTTCAAGGTTCGTCTCATTTTTTGTTTGTAAAAGAGTTTATACTTGGGTATCGTTTTTTATCAGGATTGCTGGTTTCTAGCGGGCCGCTCGTCTAAACCAGAACCGCAGCGCCGGCCGTCCTTGCAAGGTAAGAGGAGGATTTGTGGGAGTTTCGGAAATACTGGCAGAAATCGATCGTGAGATTGCCCAATTGCAACGGGCGCGCGCGCTGCTCGGTGGTTCAGGCGCAGCCAAACCGAAGAAGGCTGCTGCCACCAAGCGCCGTTCCACTAAGAAGAAGAAGCGCAACCTTACGCCGGAAGGGCGGAAGCGCATTGCCGAGGCAGTCAGGCGGCGCTGGGCAGAGCAGAAGAAGAAAGCAGCCGCAGGCAAATAGCTGTGTGCCAGGTAACTGGCCCGGCAAGGAAATGAGTAACGGGGTTAGTCGGTTGACTAACCCCGTTTACATTTCGCCAATCCTGTCCGATAGCTTTGATTAGATCGAATCACCCGGCTTCCATGCCACAACCTCAGGGCTTCCGCCCAGAATTTCGGCCAGCGCCTCCGGCGTTCCGGTCAGCGGCGGAAAGGTCCCAAAGTGCAACGGCAGCACCATCTTGGGCTTCAGCATGCGCGCCGCCAGCGCCGCTTCCTTCGGACCCATCGTGTAATGCCCGCCGATAGGCAGCATCGCCACATCGGGACGATAGAGCTCGGCGATCAGCTTCATATCTCCAAAGACCGTCGTATCTCCCGCGTGGTAAAGCACCGGCCCGTCGGCAATCGTCAGCACGAAACCCGTGGCCACGCCCACATAATGCATCCCATTCTCATCCTGCGCGCCGGCCGAGTGCTTGGCCTCCACCATCGTCGCGGCCACATCTCCCAGTTGCGCCGTGCCGCCCAGATTCATGCCGATGGTCTTCTCCGCTCCCTTGCCCGCCACATACGCCGCCAGCTCATAGATGGCCACCACCGTCGATCCATGCCCGGCCGCCACCGGCACGGCGTCTGAAATGTGGTCGCCATGCCCGTGCGTCAGGAGCACGTAATCAATCTTCTCCGGCAGCGCATAGGTCTTGGGATACTTCGGATTATTCGCGATAAATGGATCAATCAGGATGCGCGTGCCTTTCGCGGTTTCCACCAGCACCGTCGCATGACCCAGCCATGTAATGCGCGTCCCATTCAATAAACTCATGCATCCTCCCCTTGTCCTGAAGTTCTGCGGGCGCGCGCGCAAACCCGTCAGCGAGTGATAATCACTTCCGAAACGCTGTCCTTGGCCAGAAACTGTCGAAACCCCGACCACTTTGTGAACAGCTTTTCAATGCTGCGGTTGGTAAAGGCGCGCTGGATGGGAAACGGCTCCGCCCGCTGCATCTCCACGTCGTCGCCCTCGGTGATGTGAAACCGGCAATGCGTGGTCTCTTCGCCCTGCCGCCTCGTGTGGAAAAACGCCAGTACCTGTCCGCCCGCGTTCATGGCTCCGTAGAGCCGCTCCACCACGGGACCAACGAACGCCTCGGGCAGATAGTCCAGCGTCGTCCACAGCAGCACCACATCAAATGTTCGTCCGGAAAATTCGAGCGTCTGCTGCACAAATCCTTCCACATCCCACACCGGAGCGCCTTCCGCATCCTCGCCTTTCTGCCACGCGCCCTTGCAGCCATCCGTCACCAGGTCCGCCAGAAAAATGCTGTGTCCCAGGCTGGTCAGATAGTTGATGTTCGAGGGCGAAGTCTGCCCCACGTCAATCACGCGCAGGCCCGGATCGCCTTGCAGCCGCTTGCGCAGCGCCGCCCATCCGCCGGAGTGTCGGGGCACGCGCGGTCCACTCAGCCCATGTCCCGTCTGGGTCGCATCGCTCTCCGGCCTTTTGTCAAACAAGCGACGAAGCACGTTCCATTCCTCTTCTCATCTCGTCGTCCGCGCAGCCAAACGGGTCGCCGCGCTGCCCGTTGGCAACGCCGCGGCATCTCCGCACGGTTGTATCGCGAACGCTAAGCGGCTCCGGCGGAACCCCCGTCATGGCCCCGCGCGCCCTGCGTAAGGTCCACCTTGCCCCGAAACACGGCGTTGTCCTCCACGGCCAGCCGCAGCGCCTTCACGTCGCCTTCCACCACGCTGCCCGCGCGCAGTTCCACCCGGCCGGTTGCCACAATGTTGCCCTGTACGCGCCCTAGAATCAGCACGTCCTTGGCCGTCAAATCTGCTGCCACATTGGCGTTCGGACCAATCGTCAGACGGCTCTCCGCAAGGCTCACGGTGCCTTCCAGCCGGCCGTCCACAATCAAGTCCTCACTGCCCTTCACTTCGCCCCGGATCACCACCGTCTTGCCAATCCGGGCCTGACCATTTTCCGTTGCCATGCGTCGCTGTTCCTTCCGGGGCTTGTGTTCCGGCATCCTTCCGCGTCACTGACGGGTGCGGCCCGCACTTTTCCTGACTGCAAAGCAGGTGCGGCCGCTGCAACACATCCCGTCCAGGGTTCGCTCGAAGCGCCAGGGGCCCTGCCCGAACTATACGAAACCATGGCCTGTCTCTTCAATTCCGCATCCGGCCCCCCTTCCTCGCGTCTAATGGAAATATGCATTGGGACGGAGAAGCGCACAACCGGAATCATGGCTAGGCACTCGAAGCTCCTCAGCATCTTTCTGCTCCTGAACCTCGCGCCGCTTCTGGCTGCGCAGCCGCCCCGCGCTGCCTCGCAGACAGACGCGTCCCTGGTGGATCGCGCCCTTGCCGCCGAACTCCGCAGCGCGCGCGATCCCTCCCACCCCATGCGTTATGTTTTGCGCAAGTCCAGTCCTCGCCTCACCACCACCAAGGCCATCATTGAAACTCGCGACGGTGCCGTCGCCCGCCTGCTCTTGATCAATGGCGCACCGCTCCCCGCAGCGGACGAGCAGCGCGAACAGGCCCGCCTCGACAGCTTGCTCAGCAGTCCTGACAGCCAGCGCAGCCGGAAACAGCGCGAGGATGCCGACGCCCAGCGCGCTCTCAAGGTCCTCCGCGCACTTCCCACCGCATTTCTCTACCAGTTCGCTGGAACCGTCGAAGGCCCGCAAGGTGAGCTCGACCGATTCACCTTCTTGCCCAGTCCCACGTACATTCCGCCCGATCTGGAAACCCAGGTGCTCACCGCCATGGCCGGAGAAATCTGGATTGATCCCGTTCACCAGCGCGTCGTGCGGCTCGAAGGCCATTTGCAAAGAGACGTCAACATTGGATGGGGCATCCTTGCGCGCCTCGACACGGGCGGCTGGATCCAAATCGACCAGGCAGAGGTGAGCCAAGGGCAGTGGCGCGTCGTGCGTTTCCAGATGCGGATGAGCGGGCGCATTTTCTTCAAGTCGAAGAGCTTTGACACGCTCGAACAGGAATCCGGCTTCGCGCCCGTCCCCGCAGGACTCAGTTACGCGCAGGCCATTCACATGCTTCGCGAAGACTCTCCCGCCCTGCATCCCGCGCAGCCTTAATCGGCGCATCCAAACGCAAAACAGCCCCGCCGCGTGGACGGGGCCGCGTTGGTAAACCGCTTCTTCGCCTACTTGATCTTGATGATGATCATCGCGAAGGTGAACAGCGTGAGCGACTCGATGAACGCAAGACCGATGACCATGAACGTCATCAGCGCTGGACGCGTGCCTGGGTTACGTGCCAATGCCTCTGTCGTGGAGCCCACGGCACGTCCCTGGCCCAGGCCGCAAAGACCCGCCGCCAGGCCCATGCCCAGACCCACGCCAATCGGCGCCATGTTCATCACGGCTGAACCGCCGTCTGCAAACGCCGGAACGGCAAAGCAAAGCGCCGCCAGCGTAATCAAGATCGATTGAAGTTTCTGCATAATTCTCCTGCATCCATAAAATTGGCCGCCAGTGGGTGGTTGAGGCTCACCGAGCTGGCCCCCTCACGCTTGCGGCCCACCGTGTCTCCAGAGCGGATGCGCTCTCCGGCGGAATTCCTCAAATGCCGGAACCCATTCGTTCCGGCGCTGTTGCCCCTAGTGCTCGTGCGAAACCGCCAGCGACAGATAAATCATCGTCAGCAGCATAAAGACATAGGCCTGCACCAACGCCACCGCAAAATGCAGCCCCAGAAAAATCACCGGCACCGCCAGCGGAAAGATTGAAAAGAAGATGAGCGTCAGCAGATCGCTGGCCAGCATGTTCGCATAGAGTCGAATTGTCAGCGACATCACGCGCGCAAAGTGCGAGATGACCTCCACGATGAACATAAACGGCGCCAGCCACCACACCGGTCCGGCAAACTGCTTCATGTAGCCGAGCAGTCCCTGCTCGCGCAGCCCGTGAAAGTTGTAGTAGAGAAATGTCAAGGTTGCAATGCCCAGTGGAACATAGGCCTTGCTGGTCGGCGTCTCAATGTGTGGAAACAGACCGCCAAAATTGTTGAACAGGATGAACAGCAGCACGCAGGTCACAAATGCCTGGAACTGCTCATGCCCGTGGCCGATCACCTGCTCGCCCTGGTTGCCTGTGAACTCGTGAATCATCTCGGCAAGCTGCTGTGCCGGGTTCGGCTTCTCCACGGAAAGCGTCAGCCGCACAATCAGGAAAAAGGCGATCAGCCCGCACGCCACCAGCACTTCCAGCGCGAAGGTGTCATTGATGGCCGTCGCCGGATCGGCCGGCACGCCCACCAGGTGCATGGCCCAGGCCGCGGCCCCGCCGAACAGGTGATTCAGCAAATGAGTGATCCCAAGTTGCTCTTGCATGTAGTCTCAAAAACCTTCCGTTTGCCAAAGGGCTCCACGCTCAATCCCGCAGCAGGCGCAGCGCCTCCCAGCCAAGGGTCGCAACGGCCAAACTCAGCCCGTAAAACAACGCCAAAACTGAGCCATGGAAACACTTAAGGCTACCATAAATCACCGCTCCAAAGATGCTGAGCCGAAGCACAAAGAACACCGCCGCCGAAGCCCCTGCCCGCGAGCTTTTGCCCTGGTCCATCCGCGCCTTGATGAACCGCGCCAGCCGCCGCCACTCATAAATGCTTGCCGTCGAAATCGCCGCCCCGCTGGCCAGCATTGCCGCATCCCGCCAGCCCGCCGCAAATGCCACAACGATTGCTGGAATCGCGCCTAAAATCAGTGTGTTGCGGATAGCTCTTCGAAGCATTCGTTCAAGATCTGCATCGCTGAACTCGCCGAGTTCCCCGCCCCACTTCGGGCCCATCTCCTTGTCCGGCTGCGTCTCGTCTGTCACTCTGTCTTTCCTCGGCTCCCGCTCTTGCCAGCGACATCGTTCGGGCCCGTCCCGCCGTCCTGTCCCTCGCTGGTCTTCCCCGCGGCCAGCGCAAGCTGAATCACATAAACCAGCCCCGCCACGCCGCCCAGCAGAACTCCCATAACGCCCATCCAAGACTGGTGCAACCGCTCGTCCAGCCATGCGCCTGCCAGCCCGCCCACAAGCGCCGTCACGGGCAGCAGAATGGCAATCTGCATCAATTTTTCCACTTCCACCAGCGACTGCAAACCGGGCGTGGTTTTCCCCGGCTTTTTCGTCTCCGGAATCGGACCCGGAATTGGGCGTTGATAGGGCATGAGGGCTCCCTCCAAGCATACAGGCCGCACACGCAAGCGGGTATACTTCCCTTTTGGGCTTCAGGCCTTGCCTTCGGAAGGAATCACCGTGCTCGAATCGGAGTTTGAGCGCAATCTCTTTGCGCTACGCCGGGAAAAATTGGTGGAAATCGAAAGGCTGGGCCAGCCCACCTATCCCAACCAGTACTGTGCCTCGCACACCGTGCCCCAGGTGCGCGTGCAGTGGGACCAGTCCACCGCCGAGCAGCTTGAATCTCATCACCAGACCGTCTCCGTCGCCGGCCGCATCATGGCCATCCGCGCCCAGGGCAAGGCCGGCTTTGCCACCCTGCAGCAGGAGGGCCAACGCCTCCAGATTTATGTCCGCCTGGACGCCGTCGGCGAGCAGGGCTTCGCGCTTTACAAACTCCTCGACCTCGGCGACCACATCGGCGTCAGCGGCTATCTCTTCCGCACCCGCACCGGCGAGCTCACCATCCACGTTGATCAGCTCACCTTCCTCGCCAAGGCCATGCTCACGCTGCCGGAGAAATTCCACGGCCTGTCGGACGTCGAAATCCGTTATCGCCAGCGCTACGTGGACCTGTTCACCAACCTTGACAGCCGCGAGGTCTTCGTCAAGCGCGCCAAGTTGCTGCGCGCACTCCGCCAGTTCTTCGATGAGCGCGGCTATCTCGAAGTCGAAACGCCCATGATGCAGCAGATTGCCGGCGGTGCGGCCGCGCGGCCCTTCCGCACGCATCACAACGCGCTCGACCAGGACCTCTTCCTTCGTATCGCGCCGGAGCTCTACTTGAAGCGCCTCGTCGTCGGCGGACTTGACCGCGTTTACGAAATCAATCGCAACTTCCGCAATGAGGGCGTCAGCACCCAGCACAATCCCGAGTTCACCATGCTCGAGTTCTATCAGGCCTACGCGAATTACTACGACCTGATGCAGCTCACCGAGGAGCTCATCGAATTCGTCGCGCGCGAGGTCAACGGCACCACAATCACCGAGTTCAACGGTGTTGAAATCGATCTGGCCAAGAAAAATTGGACGCGCCTCACCATGCGCGAAGCCATCATCCAGTGGTGGCCGGAGGAAGCCGGTGAGCGACCCACGCTTGCCGAATTTGAGACTGTGCAGGCCTTGCAAGTGCGCCTCCACGACGCCATGGGCGCCCTGGAAAAAGCCGCCTGCGAAACTGCGCACACCGCCCCTGAACGCCTGGCCGAGTTCAAGATCATCCACAGCGCAGTCTCCACCGTTTACTACGAATCGATGAAGAGCGCGTCCGTCGGCAAGTCGGTCTACAACCTCTTTGAGGCTGTCGTCGAGCCCTTCCTCGTCCAGCCCACCATCATCTACGACTACCCAACCGAGGTCTCGCCACTCTCCAAAGCCAAGCCGGACGATCCGGCCAACGTCGAACGTTTTGAATTTTTCATCGGCGGCTTTGAAGTTGGCAATGCCTTCAGCGAGCTCAATGATCCCGTCGAGCAACACAAGCGCTTCCAGCAGCAAATCGCCGAGCGCGACCGCGGCGACGACGAGGCCCACCAGATGGACGAGGATTACGTCCGCGCACTTGCCTATGGCCTTCCGCCCACCGGCGGCGAAGGCATCGGCGTCGATCGGCTGACCATGCTGCTCACTGGATCGCGCTCCATCCGCGACGTCATTCTCTTCCCGCTCATGCGACTGGACAAGCAGACACCCGCTTCCAGCTAGGGGCTGGAAGCTGGAAGCTAGGAGCTGTCTTTGAACATTCTCTTCGTAGGTGACGTTTTCGGCAGTGCGGGGCGCAAAATTGTCCGCGATCATCTCGGCCATCTGCGCCAGGCCCACAACGTCAAACTCACCATCGTCAATGCGGAGAACGCCGCCGGCGGCTTCGGACTCACGCCGCAAATCGCGGAAGACCTCTTCGACCAGGGCGCTGACTTACTCACCACCGGCAACCACGTCTGGGACAAGCGCGAACTGCTCGAGTATCTCGAGTCCGTCCCCGCCAATAGCTCCGGGCGCGCCCGCCGCGTCCTTCGCCCCGCCAACCTCGCACCCGGCTTGCCCGGCTACGGCGTTTTCGAGGGAAAAACCGAAAGCGGCGTCGACTACGCAGTCGTCGACCTCATGGGCCGCGTCTTCATGAGCGGCACCAACGACCCCTTTCACGCCGCCAACAATCTGCTGGCGCACGTGAAAGCCAAAGTCATCGTCGTCGATTTCCACGCCGAGGCCACCAGCGAGAAGGTCGCCATGGGCTGGCACCTCGACGGCCGTGTCACGGCCGTACTCGGCACGCACACCCATGTGCCCACCGCTGACGAGCGCCTGCTGCTGAACGGCACCGCCTACCAGACCGACGTGGGCATGAGCGGCCCGTACGACAGCGTCATCGGTGTCGAAAAAGACCTGGTCCTGCACAAATTTCTCACCGGAATGCCGGGCAAATTCGAGCCCGCCAAAGGCAACCCCAAGCTCTGCGCCACGCTGGTCGCCTGCGACGCAGCAACCGGCCGCGCCACCGCCGTCCAGCGCATCATGCTCGGCGAGTAGCCACCTGGGTCCGCTGGTCCGCCACGCAAAAAATCTCAGTGAGGAGCGCCGCCCGGCACCGTCCACGTCTTTGCCGCAGCCGTCTTCGCCGGGACCGGTCGAACCACGCGCATGGGGGCCTGCGCATGCGCCACCTTCACCAATTTTCCCTTGCGGCTGAAAGTCAGCGTCCACTCCACCGGCTTCGGCTTGCTGGAGGCGTCCGCAAACCGCATCACTTCCCCGCCCTTCGCCTCAACCGCCAGCACGGCGGTCACTGCCGGCACGGGCCTTCCCACCTTCGGCTGAGCGTATGGCGAAGTCACAACCGGATTCGCGCCGGCCAGCGCCGCGTAGCACAGCCCGTCCTCCAGCCAGTCCGCTTCATCGCTCCCGTGCTCCTCGGCGCGAATGTGATTGAATGCCGAAATGGTCAGCGCATTGATGGGCGCCGGCGCGAAGAGCGAATAGCTGCGTTTGAGAATCGGAATGATCCGAACCCTTTCCCCATCGCGCGGAATCGACGCCGAAAACACCGTCACGTCGCGCGTGCCATTGTTTCGCGTATAGCGCAGGAGCACGTGCCCCGGAAAAGACGGACACACCACTTGCAGGTAGCTCCAGCTTCCATCCTCCAGGGAAAACCCGCTCCAATGCGCGCGTTCAGCCACTGAGGACTCGGCATCGGCAGCAATCAGCTTGTCCCGCCCGGTCATCCTGCCCTGCGGAACAAACTCGATCGCTCGCACCGCATGAGCCTGCTCAGGTGCGGCGGGGAACGGCTGGGCTGCCACCGCCGATGGCACCTCGCGGCTTTTTCTGGCGCTCGTTTTGCTCTGCGCAAACGCCGCTGAGCTGGCCGCCGTCGCGACAAGCGCGGCCACCAGACAGACACCAAGAAATCGACGCGCCTTCACACGCCCAGAGTACCATCGACACTGCCAACTCGTCCGGTGTCGCGCCGGATGGCACAAAAAGAACGGGCAGCCTCTTCGGCTGCCCTGGCACTTCACAGTGTTGATTGAGTAGGAGCGGATTCTCTTGACCTACCGCTCCATTCAGATTGCTTTCGCCGGGCCGGCCGCTAGCGCGAACGGCGACGCTCCGTTGCCCGGTGATGGACCGGCGCCGGCTTCTTCTTCACCGGCACCAACACCACGCCGTCACTCAAAACAATCTCGGCTCTCTGCACACTGGTCGCTGTGGCCGGAAGCTGCTGATACGTGGCATAGGTGCCGTCCAGCTCCGCGGCCGGCTGAATGCCAAAGTCCGAGCCCGCCGCCGGAATATCCGCGCAGCTCGTGGGCAACTTCAGGTTCACGATGAAGTCCGGCGTGTTCGAGGCCTTCGCGTCCTGCGTCACGGCAACCTTAACCTGGGTCGCCATCCCGTCAATCGTGATCTTGCGCACCCGGTCGGTCTCGGCAAACAGCGGCGAAAGTTTTGTCAGGTCGCCTGCCACCCCATTCGTGGTGATATAGGTCTCCTGCGCCTTCACCTCGGTCCCCGCGTTCTTCTGCACGTCGTCGCAGGTCGATGGAGTGGTCAGGTTCACCGTGTAATCGGTCGAATGTTCCGTGCTGCGCGTGCGGCCTTCGGTCACCTTCACCTTCAGCGCGGTCACGGCCGAGGCGATCACAGTCCCCGGAACCGGTGTCGGCTTGCCTTGAAGCACGGCCCACATCTTGTCGGCGTCGTCCTTGGCTCCCAGCGCCAGCACGGTCTCCTTGTCGGCAAGTGCCAGCGTGGTCAGGTCGGGCGTCGTCGCCAACAGGTCGTGTATCTGCTCGGCCGGAGTCTTCGCCGGAGCAATCTTATAGTCGCCAGGAGGAAACGTCGTCGCTTCCGCCTTCGTTTTGATGGCGTTCAGGCCATCCAAGCCGCCGTGATATTGCTTGTAGTAGTAATCGAGCTTGGGCTCAATCTGTGCCTTGTAGGCCGGCGGCGCGTAGTCCCACACCCGCGCATAAAACCAGACCGCCTTCTGCGGGTCGCGCGTGGCGGGCTTCGTGTAGAGATCGGCAAGGGAAAGCGTGTCCACCAGCCCGCTCCCGGTCTTTGACTGTTCATCGGTCAGCAGCATCAGTGAGGAGCGATACTCAGCAATTGCCGACTTGTAGTCCTGCTTGGAGACCGCGTCATCCAGCGCGATGGTCGAGTGAAACAGCGGGTAGGTTGCCTCTGTCTGCTTCTTCCAGTCGGCATCGGAAACTCCGGCCGGCTTGGGCACAGCCAGTCCCTTGGTGGCCAAAGTCGCCGCGTCGTCGCAGCTCTCTGTATCGCTCGACTTGCCGGTCTTCGGGTTCACTGACTTGGTACAGGCCGTTTTCTTCAGGTAGACCGAAATGTAGATGGCCTTCATGTTGTTCGGATCCACCTGCAGCAGCCGGCTCGCCGCGCTCAGCGTCTTGTCCGGGTCGCGAAGCTGCTGATAGGTGTCCACCAGCATATCCAGCACCGCGTTCTTTACCACGCTTTGCGGATAGTTCTTCAAAAAGCCTTCCAGAGCCGCGGCCTTGGCCGTCGGATCGGTTTGGGTAATCGAATTCTGATAGGCGTTGTACTCGGACGGATCCTTGATTGTGATCTGGTCCTGTGCGCGCAGCGTGGGCGCCACCAACAGGCCCAAGCCCGCCAACGCCAACACAGATGCAAAGACAATCTTCTTCATTCAGTGCTCCTGGGAAATGCTGAAATGGAGATCATGACGCAATCGCTCGCTCGCTGGAAATCGTATTCAGGGCCTTTACGGTCGTACCTCAGCATATTCAGGGAACAGGCCCGGCGATTCCATTGCGGTGTTGGAAGGATTATAGAAAGCCGCGCCCCTTGTGACAAGCAAAGTTGCGTTCCAGCCTGCCGGCCGACCCCGCCGTTCGCACAACTGGTCCCTTCCGGGGCCCTTTTCAAGGGCGGTCGCTCCGCCATCCCTGCCATACACCGCATAACGGCTTAGACACCGTACGGCGCGAAAGTGTTTCCCGCCCTTCGGCGGACCCTCTCATTTATTTCAGCAGCCGCACCAGTTCGGCCTGTTCGGCCAGGAAAGCGTCGTGCCCATGCGAGCTGGTCATCTCCCTGTATTCCACCTTCGTCCCCGCCGACCGAATTGTCTCCACAAACTCCCGCACGCACTCGGCCGGGAACAGGCAGTCCGAGCTGATGCCCACAAAGCTCACTTGCGACCGGATGCGCCCGAAAACCTCCTGCCTGGTCCGCCCGCCGCTCAGCGGGTCCCAGGTGTCCATCGTCCGCAAAATCGCCAAGTATGCGTTCGCATCAAACCGGTCCACAAACCGGTCGCCCTGGTGGTCAAGATAGCCGGCAATATCGAACCGCCCGCCAATCAATCCTCCAGCCAGCGGATCCACCTTCAGCGGGTCCTCGCCATTGCGATTGGGATTCCGCGCATACCGCTCCTCAAACAGTTCGGGCGACTTGTAGCTCAGCATCGCAATTTGCCGGGCCAGCGCCAGACCCGTCTTCGGCGTCCGCTGCGGCAGATAGTAGCCGCCGTCCCAGTCCGGGTCGTTCTGGATGGCCCTCCTTTGCAAATGGTTCATGGCCAATCCCATCGCGTTCAGCGGAGCCACGGCAATCACCACCGCCCGCTGCACCCGCTCCGGGTCGTGGATTGCCCATTCCAGCGCCTGCATCCCGCCAATGGAACCCCCCAAAACCAAACGCAGCCGCCGAATTCCCAATGAATCCAGCAGCTGCGCCTGAGCCCTCACATTGTCGCGAATCGAAACCAGAGGAAAATCCGGACCGTACACCAGACCGGTCTCCGGATTCACTGAGCCGGGTCCCGTGGAACCGTAACAGGAACCCAGCAGGTTGATACAGATCACAAAATCGTGGTCCAGCGAAAGCACCGCTCCCGGCGCAAACACCTCAGGCCACCAGGACCCCACCAGCGCCGAACCCGAAAGCGCATGACACACCAGCACGGCGTTGTCCCGCGCCGCATTCAGCCGCCCATAGACGGCGTAATGCAGCGTGGGGCTCACCAGAGTGGCTCCGCTGTCGAGAGCGAAATTGCCATCCAGCACAAAATCGCCCTCATAAGTCGGTTCCACCACTCGAGGCTTCGCCGCCGCGGCTTCACTCCTTGGTTCGGGGTCGGTCATCGTCTTCATTATTGTGCCGCAACACCCGCCGCCTTCGCCTTGCCGGCAATCGTCCGGCCGTTGGCAGCCTCAATCGCCTGGTCCAGGTCGGCCAGAATATCGCGAATATCCTCAATGCCCACCGACAGCCGCACCAATTCCGGCGTCACGCCCGCACCCGTCTGCTCCTCCACGGAAAGCTGCTGGTGCGTCGTCGATGCCGGATGAATCACCAGCGACTTCGCATCGCCGATATTCGCCACCAGCGAAAAGAGCTGCAATGAGTCGATCAGCTTCTTGCCCGCCTCGTAGCCGCCCCCCGCAGTTCCGGATTTGATGCCGAAGGTCACCAGCGCGCTCTGCCCCGCCGGCAGATATTTCTTCGCCCGCGCACGGTATGGGCTCGACTCCAGTCCCGGATAATTCACCCACTCCACGCCCGGATGCGCCTCTAAATGCCTGGCCGCCGCAAGCGCGTTCTCGGAGTGCCGCTCCATCCGTAGATGCAGCGTCTCGATTCCCTGCAAAATCAGGAATGCGTTGAACGGCGATAGCGCCGCGCCCGTATCCCGCAGCCCCTGCACCCGTGCTTTCAGGATGAACGCCAGCGGCCCGAATGCCTGCACATAGGAGAGGCCGTGATACGACGGATCCGGCTCCGTGAACCCCTTGAACCGCCCCGACGCAGCCCAGTCAAACTTGCCTGCGTCCACAATCACTCCGCCGATGCTGGTTCCGTGCCCGCCCAGGAACTTCGTCGCCGAGTTCAACACGATGTCCGCGCCCCACTCAATGGGCCGCACCAGCGCCGCCGAGGCTGACGTGTTGTCAATCACCAGCGGAACACCGTTCTCGTGCGCAATCGCCGCCATCTTCTCAATGTCCACCACGTCCAGCTTCGGGTTCCCAATCGTCTCTGTATAAACCGCCCGCGTCTTCTCGTTGATGGCGGCGCGCAGCCCGTCAAAGTCGTCCACATCCACAAACCGAACCGTAATGCCCAGCCGCGGCAGCGTGTAATGGAACAGGTTGTACGTGCCGCCGTAGAGCGAGGTTGTGGACACAATCTCATCCCCCGCCGAAGCCAGCGTGGTCAGTGTCAGCGTCTCCGCCGCCTGGCCGGATGCTGTCGCCAGCCCCGCCGCGCCGCCCTCCAGCGCAGCCACGCGCTTCTCCAGCACGTCCGTGGTCGGATTCATGATGCGCGTGTAGATGTTGCCGAACTCCTGCAGCGCAAAAAGCCGCCCGGCGTGGTCCGCGTCCTGGAACAGATACGACGTGGTCTGGTAAATGGGCACGGCGCGCGACCCGGTCGCTGGGTCTGCCGTCTGGCCCGCGTGAACAGCTTGCGTGGCAAGGTGCTGCTTGGTCTCAGACATCAGAGATGCTCCTTTATGTGCGATTCACTTGAGGGTTTGCGGTGCGCCTCTGGGAACGCGCCTCCGCCCTAAAAAAGAAAACCCGAATCCTTGCTTCAGGACCCGGGCCGTTTGCTTGCTGGCTACGTTTGCGCCTAGCGCATTCGCCGCTCCACAACCGCACGGACGGGTCCGCATGACATACACATGCACATGGCCATGGCCTCCACTCCGCGTTGCTGCTGATTCCTCATCTACCGCAGTATCCACTTTAGCTTGCGCCGGTGTCAACCTGAATTCCTTCTTCGGTTTCCGCCGTTCCGTCTACTCGTCGCCCTTCCACACATAGGCCCCCGGCTGCGCCAGCTCAATGTGCGCCAGCACGCGGCACACAAACTGCCGTGCCATCTCCGTCGAATCCTGCGGCCGGTTGTAAAATGCCGGTATCACCGGAAAAATCGTCGCCCCGGCCTCGGCCGCCAGCGTCATGTTGCGCAAATGGATGCGATTGAACGGCGTCTCCCGCACGCACAGCACCAGCGGCCGCCGCTCCTTCAGCGTCACGTCCGCCGCGCGCGCAATCAGCGAGTTGGCCAGCCCGTGGGCAATTGTCGCCAGCGTGCCCATCGAGCACGGCAGCACAATCATCCCGCTCGAGGGGTGGCTCCCACTCGCAATCGCCGCACCAATGTCGGAATCCGAATGCTGAACAGTCTTCGCCGGCGCCGCCCCCAGCAGCTTTTCCAGCAGTCCATTCCTGCCGGAGACACCCAGCTCCTCTGCAATCACCCGCAGCGAATTCTCTGATGCGACAAAATGCACCTTCGCCACGCGTGCATCCCGCTCCAGCGCAGCCAGCAGTTCCCTGCCCAGCACCGCGCCCGACGCGCCCGTGATGGCCATCGTCAGATTCACGCTATCCACCACCTACTCACCCAGCACCCGCTCAAAAATCGCATCCACATTGCCCAACTGCCGCGTGTAGTCGAAGGTCTTCTTGAGTTGCTGCGCGCTCAGCAAGTTCGTGATTGCCGGATCCTTGGCAACCTCGTCGCGGAAGACCAGATCGTCCTTCCAAGCGCGCATCGCATGGCCCTGCACCAGCCGGTACGCATCCTCGCGCAGCATCCCCGCCTCGGCCAGATCCAGCAGCAACTGCCCGCTGAAAATCAGCCCGCCCGTTGACTCCAGATTCCGCTTCATCCGCTCCGGATACACCAGCAAGCGGTCAATCAAATCTGCCGTCTTCGCCAGCAGATAATCCACCAGAATCGTGGAATCCGGAAAAATCACCCGCTCGACAGAGGAATGCGAAATATCCCGCTCATGCCACAGCGGAACATTCTCAAACGCCGCCTGTGCATTGCCCCTCAACACGCGCGCCAGCCCGCTGATCTGCTCGCTCGTAATCGGATTCTTCTTGTGCGGCATCGCCGAAGAGCCCTTCTGCTTCTCGCTGAAGTACTCCTGAGCCTCGCGCACCTCGGTCCGTTGCAGATGCCGCACCTCCACTGCGATCTTGTCCAGCGAGCTGCCGATCAGTGCCAGCGTCGCAATATACGCCGCGTGCCGGTCGCGCTGAATCACCTGCGTGGCCACCGCCGCCGGTTCCAGCCCCAGCCGCGCGCAGATGCGCTCCTCATGCTCCGGCTTCAGGTGTCCAAACGTCCCCACCGCGCCCGACAGCTTGCCGACGCGCATGCCTTCTGCCGCTGCATCAAATCGCACCTGATTCCGCCGCATCTCGGCAAACCAGTTCAGCAGCTTCAGCCCAAAGGTCGTCGGCTCCGCGTGGATCCCGTGCGTGCGTCCAATCGTCGGCGTGTGCTTGAACTCGAGCGCCCGCCGCTTCAGCACCTCCATCAGTGCCTCCAGCCCGCTCCGAATCAATCTGGAAGCCTCCGCGACCTGAAGCGCCTGCGCCGTGTCCACTACGTCATTCGACGTGAGTCCATAGTGCAGCCAGCGCGACTCCTCGCCCAGTCCCTGCGCCTTCAGGCTCTCGGCCACCGCCGTCGTGAACGCGATCACGTCGTGCTTCACCTCGGCTTCAATCTCGGCGATGCGCTCCACCTTGAAGCCGGCCTTCTCTTCGATCGCCTTCGCCGCCGCCGCCGGAATCACACCATCCTCGGCCAGCACCGCGCTCGCCGCCTGCTCCACGCGCAGCCAGCAGCGGTACTTGTGCTCTTCCGTCCAAATGCGCCCCATCTCCGGGCGTGTATAGCGATCAATCAAGCGCACACTCCTGCCCCGAACCAGCTTTCCCGGCCCGCGCCAACTCTTGATTGTACGAGGAAAATCCGATTAGCCGCGGGGAATCCGCAGCTTTGCGTGCAGCTCATCGTAAAGCAGCCCGCGCCCCGGCTTGTACGGCTGAAACCACACCCCATCAATCACCAGTTGCGGAATCGCGCGCTTGCCCGCATGCCGTACCAGCTCCGCCGAGGCTGCCGCGTCCTCATCCACATTGATCTCGGTATAAGCAATCCCATGCGACTCCAGGAACTGCTTCGCGGCACGGCAATCTCTGCACCAGGCCGCCGTGTACATTTCCACCTTCATCGCACTAGTTTACTGCGCCCGCGCTGCTACCATCGATTGCGATGACCGCCGACGAAATCAAAGCCCTGCTCGGCCTTGAGCCGCACCCGGTGGAAGGCGGCTTCTTTCGCCGCACTTACACCTCCTCCGCCGCCATCAATCTTGCCCGCGGCATTCGCCCTGCCGGAACCGCAATTTACTACCTGCTCGAGCCCGGCAGTTTCTCGGAGATGCACGTGCTCACCTCCGACGAAATCTTCCACTTCTACCTGGGCGATCCCGTCGAAATGCTCCAGCTTCTCCCCGGCGGCGGCTCCGCCGTTTTCACTCTCGGACCTAATCTGGCAGCGGGTCAGCATGTCCAGCTCCTCGTCCCTGCGGGCGTATGGCAGGGCACGCGCCTCGTCGGCGAGGGCAAAGTGGCCCTCCTCGGCTGCACCGTGACTCCTGGTTTTGATTTTGCGGACTATCGCAGCGCCCCTGCCGATGAGCTTATCGCGAAGTGGCCGGATCAGACCGACTGCATTCGCGCCCTGACCCGTGCTTAGCGCCTCTCGCGAAAGAATCCCCGCAGCAGCTCACCCGCCTCCTCGGCCAGAACTCCCTGCTCCACCTGCATCTGGTGGTTCAGTTGCGGATGATTCAGCACGCTCAGCACCGACCCGCACGCGCCCGCCTTGGGGTCCGCCGCCGCATACACCAGTCGCTCCAGCCGCGCATGAATCATGGCTCCAGCACACATCGCACACGGCTCCAGCGTGACATAAAGCGTGCATCCGTTCAGCCGATAGTTGCTGAAGGCCGCAGCCGCCGCGCGCAACGCCACCATCTCCGCATGCGCCGTGGGATCGTTGTCGCGCAGCACCCGATTCTGCCCGCGCGCCACAAGCGCCTCCGCGCGCAGCACCACCGCGCCAATCGGCACCTCGCCGGCTTCGGCCGCCTGCCGCGCCTGTTCAAGCGCCGTCACCATCGCTTCCTGGTCTGTCATTCTGCCTTGATGGTACTGCTGATTGGCTGCTGCTGCGTCATGCAGTGCAGCGCGCCCAGTCCCCAGATCAGATCCACCGAGTGAATCCCGATCACCTCGCGATCCGGAAACACCTCTGCCAGCGTCTTCAGCGCCACGCGGTCATTCGGATCGTGAAGGGTCGGCACCAGTACGACGCCGTTGGCCACATAGAAATTCGCATAGCTCGCCGGCAGCCGTTGCCCGCGAAACACCACAGGCCGCGGCAGCGGAAGCTCAACAATGTTGAACGGCTTTCCGGCCGCTGTCCGCGCAGCCTTCAGCCGATTCAGATTCTCCTTGAGCGGCGCATGATTTTCATCCCGCGCATTCGGCTCCACCGCCGTCACAATTGTCTCCGGCCCCGCAAACCGGCTGATGTCGTCCACATGCCCATGCGTGTCGTCGCCAGCCACACCACGATTCAGCCAGATCACCTGCTCCACGCCGAGATAATCGTGGAACGCCTGCTCCAGTTGCGCACGGCTCACGCCCGGATTCCGCTGCTGCACTTCGCTCAACAGGCATTCCTCGGTGGTCAGCATCGCACCGCGACCATTGCAGTCGATGGACCCGCCTTCCAATACCAGGCGACGCAACTCCCCTGTCGCCAGCCGCACCGCAGGTGTCCACTCCGGCACTTCCAGCAATTCCGCCACACGGCCCGGAATCAGGTCATCGTGCCGCCAGTCCTCATATTTGGCCCACGCGTTGAAATGCCAGTTGGTGACTGCAACCTGCCCCGCATCATTGCGCACAAAAATCGGCCCGGAGTCCCGTGTCCACACGCGATCCGTCGACCACGCATGAAACTCCACATGGCCCAAATCGACACCGGCGCGCCGCAGAACTCCTTCCGCGCGCTTCCCTGCCTTCTCATCCTGCACCAGAACATGCACCCGCTCATGCGCGGCCAAAATGCGCACAATCTCCGCGAAAACCCACGGAATCGGCCCGAACTTCCCCGGCCAGTCCTCGCGATTGTGCGGCCAGGCCAGCCACGTAGCCTCGTGCGGTTCCCACTCGGCCGGCATGCGATAGCCAAGCGCGCGCGGCGTGTGCTCAGGTCCCGTTGCGCTCATTGCCCGTTCGTTTCCCCGTCTGTCTCCAAGTAGCGCTGCGTAATCGGCCCGTAGGCATCAATGCGCCGGTCGCGCAGGAACGGCCAGTTCCGCCGCGTCTCCTCAATCAGCGCCGTGTCAATCTCGCCCATCAGAATCTCCTCGGCGTCGTGCGAAGCCTGGGCCACTATCCTGCCAAACGGATCCGCCAGAAAACTTCCTCCCCAGAACACCAGTCCCGGTCCCTCCGCGCGATTGCCCATCACATCG
Source organism: Occallatibacter sp. (assembly GCA_049678625.1). Taxonomy (GTDB): domain Bacteria; phylum Acidobacteriota; class Terriglobia; order Terriglobales; family Acidobacteriaceae; genus Telmatobacter. The sequence continues at coordinate 388,312 of JBAUEO010000061.1, forward strand.
CCCTGCTCGTGTCCCACGCGATTCACTCCTGCCACGTACACCCCGTTGGCAATCGCGTGCCCGCGCTGGATCGTCTGCCACGCCTCATACTGCGCCGTGCCAAACTCGTCCTTCTCTGCCGGGTGCCAGCCAATCGCCGTGGGATAAAACAGCACTTCCGCACCCTTCAGCGCCGTCAGCCGCGCGCCCTCCGGATACCACTGGTCCCAGCACACCAGCGTCCCCACCTTCCCAAATTCCGTCTCCACCGCCTTGAATCCCAGGTCGCCCGGCGTGAAGTAGAACTTCTCGTAGTAGAGCGGATCGTCGGGGATATGCATCTTCCGGTAGACGCTCGCAATCGATCCATCCAAATTCAGCGTCACCGCCGTGTTGTGATAAAGCCCCGCCGCCCGCCGCTCAAACAACGACGCGATAATCACCACCCGCGCCTCGCGCGCCACCCCGCCCAGAGCTGCTGTCGAGGGGCCGGGAATCGGCTCTGCCAGGTCGAACAGTCCAATATCCTCGCGCTGGCAGAAGTACTGCGCCTGAAACAGCTCCGGCAGGCACACAATCTGCGCGCCCAGTCGCGCCGCCTCGCGCACGTGCCGCGCCGCGGCCGCCAGGTTCGCCTCCGGATCGGGCCCCATGCGCATCTGCACCAGCCCCACCTTGTATTTGCGCCTCTCGGTCAACCGCGTCCATCCTTTCTCTTGGTCAATCCCTCTGGCAATGCAGCAAGGCCAACCCCGCTTGGGCGGGATTGGCCTCCGTTCCCTTGATTCCTTCTTCGGCCTATGGACCGTTCACCGACTCAGCTCTCGTCCAATAATCCGCTGCATGCAATGCCTACTCTTCCAGAATCAGAACCGCCGCGGCAATTGTCGTCGTCCACCTTCCGTGCCGGTCGCCCACGGCAGATTGCGTCACGTTGCTCGTGCGAACGATTTTGTTCGAGATTCTGTAAATCTCCTTCTTCTCATCCCAGCTCTTGTCCGGATCAAAATCCACGTCCAGCGTCGTCGCCAGCATCTCCGCGGCCAGTTCCTCGGCATACTCGCCCGCCTGGTCCTCGGTCTCGCCAAAGCTGTGATGCTCACTCAGGTACCCGTAGGTGTTGCGGTCGGCCGGAATCGCCACGCCAATGCTGGAAACGATCAGCCGGTGCGGCTCACGCGTGGAGTTCTCCGCAATCACGGAAAACACCACCTCGCCGTGGTTCAGATACTTCAGTCCTTCTTTGCGGGTAATCACCTTGCATTGCGGTGGAAAGATGGACGAAACGCGGACCAGATTCTGTGACGCGATTCCCGCATCCCGAAGGGCCAGCTCAAAGGAGGTCAAACGCTCCTTGTGTTTGCCTACGCCCTTGGTAAAGAAAAGCTTCTTCGGGACCATGCTTTTTCCCAATTTCTATGTGTCCTCCGTGCAGTTGACGCTCTTTGAGGTTTTGGAACGTGCCCGCATGAGTGTATCGCATTCCGCCCGGCGGAGACAGAGCACACTGCGAATTCATCCCACTTTCACAGCCGCTGATTCCCGCTCCTTTGCGCCGCAGTTCCCCCCGCAAATGCCGCTCTGCGGCACCGCACTTTCGCCGGCCTCTCCCCCCGGCTCAATTGCCTCGCCGAATCGCCAACTGGTACCCTTTCTCTGCGATTGTTTTTTGAGCGAAAGGCGCCAGAAAATCCATGCAGACCTCTTACAACGGGCTGGAGTTACCCAAAAGCGGCCAGCCCATCCAGTACGTAAACGGCCAATATCAAATTCCTGACAACCCAATCATTCCTTTCATTGAGGGCGACGGCACCGGTCGCGACATCTGGAAGGCTTCGCTGCGCGTCTTCAACGCCGCCATTGAAAAAGCCTACGGCGGCAAGCGCGCCATTCAGTGGTATGAAATCTTCGCCGGCGAAAAAGCCTTCCGCCAGTTCAGCACCTGGCTGCCGGACGACTCCGTCGCAGCGGCGCGCGACCTCCGCGTCTCGATCAAAGGGCCGCTCACCACGCCCGTCGGCGGCGGCATCCGCTCGCTCAACGTGGCCCTGCGTCAACTCCTCGACCTCTATGCCTGCATCCGTCCGGTCAAGTACTACCAGGGCGTGCCCAGCCCCGTGAAGCATCCTGAAAAAGTCAATATCGTCATCTTCCGCGAAAACACTGAGGATGTGTACGCCGGCATCGAATTCAAGCAGGGCTCGCCCGACGCCGCGCGCCTTATTTCCTTCTTGAACGACGACCTCTTGTCCAAAACCAAGAAAAGAGTCCGCACTGACTCCGGCGTCGGCATCAAGCCCATCTCCATCTTCGGCACCAAGCGTCTGGTGCGCTACGCCATCCGCCACGCGCTTGAATCTGGCCGCAAAACCGTCACCCTCGTCCACAAGGGCAACATCCAAAAGTTCACTGAGGGCGCATTCCGCGAGTGGGGCTATGAAGTCGCGACGCAAGAGTTCCGCGAGCACACCATCACTGAGCGCGAAAGCTGGATTCTCGGCAATCTCGAAGCCAATCCCAACCTCACCGTTGAACAGAATGCCGCGCTGATCGAGCCCGGCCTTGAGTTCGGCTCTCCAAGTTTTCGTGATGATCTCTACGCCGAGGTCAAATCCGTCATCGATTCCATCGGAAAATCTCACGGGAACGGCGCATGGAAATCGAAGATCCTCGTCAATGACCGCATCGCCGACTCCATCTTCCAGCAGATCATTATCCGTCCGTCGGATTACAGCATCCTCGCCACCTCCAACCTCAATGGCGACTACATCTCTGACGCAGCAGCCGCGCAGGTCGGCGGCCTCGGCATCGCGCCCGGCGCCAACATCGGCGACGGCTACGCGGTCTTCGAGGCCACGCACGGCACCGCGCCCAAGTATGCCGATAAGGACGTCATCAATCCCGGCTCGGTCATCCTCTCCGGCGTCATGATGTTCGAGTTCCTCGGCTGGAAGGAAGCCGCCTCGCTCATCGAAAACGCGATGGAGAAAACCATCCAGCAGAAATTCGTCACCTATGATTTCGAGCGCCAACTCACCGGCGCAACCAAGGTCGGCACCAGCGACTTCGCGGCCCACATCATCGGCAATATGTGACTAGCATGGAAGAAGAATTTGAAGACGACATGAAGTGGAGCAGGGCGACCTTTCGCATTTTCGGCGACTCCCTTGGCCTTGAGGAAGTGACCAGTTCACTTGGAATCCAAGCCACATCGTCAGGACTCAAAGGAGAGATTTTGAGCTCCTCACGGCTCAAGAAACCTCTTCGTACGTCGATCTGGAGGCTCGCAAGTCCGTTGAACACGGAACAGCCGCTCGAAGATCACCTGAATTGGCTTCTCGACGTGCTCGAACCAAAATCGGATGTAGTCAGCAAACTTGCAAAGGAATTCGACGTCGATTTCTTCTGCGGCTTTTCTTCCGCAAATGGGCAAGGTGGCTTCACTCTTGACCCCGCTCTCCTTGCGAGGCTTGCACGGTTGACAGTCCCACTTTTTCTTGATCTTTATCCGCCCGGCCCAATAACACTTGAATCGGATTGAGTTGGATTTGATGAGCAGTATTTTATGAGGAGAAAAGAATGCGTAAAAAAGTAAGCATCGTCGGCGCAGGCAACGTGGGCGCCACCACAGCGCACTGGATTGCATCGAAGGAATTGGCCGATGTGGCCCTGATTGACGTTGTCGAAGGCATCCCCCAGGGCAAGGCGCTGGACCTGCTTGAGGCCATGCCCGTCGAGAAACGCGACGTACACATTGAAGGCTCCAATGACTACGCCGCCACGGCCAACTCAGACATCGTCGTCATCACCGCCGGCATTCCGCGCAAGCCCGGCATGAGCCGCGACGACCTGCTCCACACCAACTTCAAAATCATGTCAGACGTGGTGCAGAAAGTCGTCGCGCAATCGCCCGAGTGCATCCTTATCATCGTCTCCAACCCGCTGGACGCCATGGCCCAGACCGCCTTCCGCCAGGCCGGCTTCAATCGCGAGCGCGTCATCGGCATGGCCGGCGTGCTCGATTCGGCCCGCTTCCGCACTTTCATGGCCGAGGAGCTCAAAGTCAGTGTCGAAAATGTCACCGCCTTCGTCCTCGGCGGCCACGGAGACACCATGGTGCCCCTCGCGCGCTACTCCACAGTCGCCGGCATTCCCATCACCGAATTGATCGCACCCGACCGCCTTGAACAGTTGATCCAGCGCACGCGCGACGGCGGCGCCGAAATCGTCAAGCACCTGAAAACCGGCAGCGCCTTTTATGCCCCCTCGGCCGCGGCTACGGAGATGGTCGAGGCCATTTTGAAGGATAAAAAGAAAATCCTGCCCTGCGCCGCCTACCTTCAGGGCGAGTACGGCATCGAGGGCTACTACATCGGCGTTCCCTGCAAGCTGGGCTCCGCCGGCCTTGAGCAGATTGTCGAAATCAAGCTCACGCCAGAGGAGGATGCCGCGCTTAAGAAAAGCGCCGCCGCCGTCAAGGAGCTCTGCGCGGTCATCGGCGTATAGCCCTCATTCAGATCAAAACCAGAGGTCGCCTTCGGGCGGCCTCTTCACTTTTTCGTGCCTCACTGCTTCAGAAACCCCACCACGTCCGGCCCAATCCGATTCGTGCATTGTCGCGGCGCAAGGTGTCCGCAACCGGAAATCACATCCAGCTCCGACTGCGGAATCAGCCGATGAATCGTCTCGCCCTGCTCCACCGGCATAATCTCGTCCTTCTGGCCCCAGATCAGAAGAACCGGCATCGTCAGCTTGGGCAGCATTGCGTCCGTCGTGTCCTTGCCTGTGAGCATCGCCGCCATTGCCCGCTGAATCACCCAACCATCCTGCCGCGTACTTCGCAAGATGTCCTTGGCCACAAACTCCGGCACCTTCGGCGCATTCGGCGTCAGCAGCGCGTTCAGCTCGTTCACTTCGGCCTCATCCTTTGGCGCAAACACACTCGTGTCCCACTTCGGCTTCACGTAAAGCCCCGCACTGTCAAAGAGCATCAGCCTCTTCACGCGTTCCGGATGCTCCACTGCCACCAGCTGCGTCACCCAGCCGCCCATTGACCATCCGCCCAGATCCACACGCTTCAATCCCATCGCATCCAGAAAGCCCACCACCGCGCCGGCCTCGTCAGGCACTGAATACGAAAAGCTCGCAGGCTTCGCGCTCTGTCCATATCCCGGCAAATCCGGCATGTACACGCGAAAGCCAGCGTGGGTTAGGTAGGGCGCAAGGTTCGCCCAGTCTTCCGCGCGGCCGCCCAGCCCATGCACCAATACCACCACCGGTCCCTTCACCCGGCCAGCCACGCAGTAATGCACTCGAATTCCTTCCACAGTCGCCGTCCGGCTCTGCGCGCCTTTCAGAAGCATCCGCGCCTCGGCCAATTTTTGATACACCTCCACCGGCCGCTCCCAGAAAACCACGCCCGCTGCCAGCAACCCCGCCACCAGCACAGCCGCCACCCATTTCACCGCGCGCATCATCGGCCCTCCTTCTCGTCCAGCTCCCTCGCCCGCCGCCACGCCGCTTCCATCACCCGCACCGTAATCGGCTCCAGCGCCAATGCACCGTGACTGTTCCATTCCGCGCGCTCCACCCACCGCACCTCTTCTGCGTCGGACGCCGCACGCAACTGGCCTCCCATCACCCGGCAAAGGTAGTCCGCAATCACGTAGTGGTAGCGGATACGCTCGCCCTCCGGCGTCTTTTCTCGATGAATCCGGTCCAACAGCTCAATCAGCTCCATCGGCTGCACGTCCAGCCCGGTCTCTTCGCGCACTTCGCGCACCACGCCGTCCTCCAGAGCCTCGCCCAGCTCCAGCAGACCGCCGGGAATGGACCACCGGCCCTTCAGCGGCTCCTGCCCGCGCCGCACCAACAAAATGCGACCGCCCTTCACCACCACTGCACCCACACCCACTCGTGGCGCCTCTGGATACTCCCTTTTCATGTTCCTACCGCCCCAACTAAATTCAATTGATTGGACACTCCCCCGTCAAATAGTTTGAACCCCATAGATTACCGATGGGGTATAAGCACTTTGAACCGCTGTGGTTGGCAGTATCATCAAAGGAAAGGAGGAGAACAGCATGGCGGAATTCACGCTGCAAATTGACGGCATGCACTGCGGCTCCTGCATCAATCGGGTCACTCAGGCCCTCAGCGCCACCCAGGGCCTCCAGGTGGAGGAAGTGCGCCTGGGCGCGGCACGGCTCAATGCACCCGATGATCCCGCATCTGTTGACTCGGCCATCGCAGCGCTTGCCAAGGCCGGCTACTCGGCGCACCTGGCTCAATAAACTGACCTCATGGCTCAATCGACCAAGGAATCGCTCACTCTGCCTGTCATTGGCATGAGCTGCGCGGCGTGTCAGCATCACGTCGAAGCCGCTTTGCGTGCCACCAGCGGCGTCGAGTCCGCACGCGTCGATCTCATGGCCCATCGAGCCAGCGTCGTCTTTGATCCCGCCGTTGTGCCGCCCCAAAAGCTCATCGAAGCCATTCGTTCCGCCGGCTACGACGCCGTGCTTCCTCGCCTGGACAAGCCTGATTCCGAAGCCGAACCCAGCCCTTCCGGCGGAGATGTCGCAACCAAGGCCACTGTCACCATTCTCGCCGGCGCGCTCGCCATGCTCGCGGCCATGCCGCTCGGTGCGCACGCCGGTCCGGTTGATCCCTTCCTCATGCGCGCCCTTCCCGCGCTTTACGCTGTCCCGGCCTACATCCTTCGCTGGTCCATGCTAATCGTCACCACCATCCTCCTCATCTGGGCCGCCCGCGGAATATACTTCAGCGCCATCCGCGGAATTTTTCACGCCGTCACCAACATGAACACTCTCGTCACCCTCGGCACCGGCATGGCCTATCTTTACTCCGTCTATGCCACGCTCAACCCGGCCCCCGGCCGCCAGGTCTACTTCGACGCGGTACTGCTCATCCTCGGCTTTCTCCTCCTCGGCAAGGCTCTTGAGACGCGCGCCAAGCGCCGCGCGCTGGCCGCAATCGACTCCCTCACCCGTCTTCGCCCCGCCACCGCGCGCCTCATCCTGAACGGCGAGCAGAAAATTGTTCCGCTCGAACAGATTCATCCCGGCGACCATGTCCTCGTCCTTCCCGGCGAGCGCTTCCCGGTCGACGCCGACATCGTCGAAGGCCAGACCACCGTCGACGAATCCATGATCACCGGCGAATCCGCGCCGTTGCCTCGCGCCGTCGGCGGGCGCGTGCTCGCCGGCTCGCTCAATTACGATGGCGCCGTTGTCTGCGGCGCCACCTCGCTCGGCGAGGCCACCGTGCTCTCGCAAATCACGCGCATGGTGCAGCAGGCGCAACGCTCCCGTGCACCCATGGAGCGGCTCGCTGACCGCACCAGCGCAATCTTCGTCCCCTGCGTCATGGCCGCCGCAGCCGTAACCTTCCTCTTCTGGATGCTCCTCACGCATTCATTTCAGATGTCTCTGGCCGCCACAGTTTCGGTCCTGGTCATCGCCTGCCCCTGCGCAATGGGTCTCGCGGTTCCCGCCGCGCTCACCGTCGCCGTCGGCAGAGGCGCGCAGCTCGGCGTCCTCTTCAAGGGCGGCGAGGCCCTCGAGCGCCTCGTCCGTCTCGACGTCGTCGTCCTCGACAAGACCGGCACTCTCACCGTCGGCCACCCCGTTCTCGCTTCCATCCATGCACTCTCCGGATTTGAGCAGGACGATCTTCTCCGCTTCGCCGCGGCCGCCGAAGAGCGCTCCAATCACCCTCTCGCACACGCCATTGTCGACGAGGCTCGCGAGCGCAAAATTAGCTGGCAGCCGGCGGAGGATGTTCGCATCCTGCCCGGCCGCGGCCTCACCGCGCGCGTCGAGGATTACAGTCTCGTCCTCGGCAATGACGCGCTCTTCCGCGAGCACTTTGGCCAGATCTCCGACCGCGTACCCCCGGTCAAGCCCGGATTCACGCGCCTTTGGATCGCCCTCGACAATCAATGCATCGGCGCTTTCGACGCCCGTGACGCCCTCCGACCCGACGCGCCCGATGCCGTTCTTGCTCTCCGCCGCGCCGGCCTCCGCGTCCTCATGCTCACCGGTGACTCGCAGGCCGCTGCGGCGCCCATCGCCAACCAGGCCGGCATTCACGAGGTCGAGGCCGGGCTCGATCCCGCCGCCAAGCTCGACCGCATCCGCGCCCTTCAGCAGGAAGGCCTCCGCGTTGCCATGGTCGGCGACGGAATCAATGACGCCGGCGCCCTCGCCCAGGCCGATGTAGGCCTCGCCATGGGCACCGGCGCTGACCTCGCCCAGGAGGCCGGCGATGTCCTCCTGCTCCGCGCGCAACCCTCCTCCATTCCCGCCGCGCTTGACCTTGCCCGCGCCACTTTGCGCGTCATGCAGCAAAACCTGACCTGGGCCGCCGGATACAACCTCCTCGGCATTCCCATCGCCGCGGGCATGCTTTACCCCACCTTCCACATCCTGCTCAGCCCCTGGGTCGCTGCCGCCGCAATGGCGCTCAGCTCCGTCAGCGTGCTCGCCAACAGTCTTCGCCTGCGCCACTGGCATCCCGCCACCCGCCGCCGCGCGACATAGACCGGCCCCGCGATACACTACCCGCAGGGCATTCCGTGCGCATCCTCACCCGCTACATCCTCGGCGAAATCCTCTCACACACGCTCATCGGATGCGTCATCTTCACCTTCGTGCTCTTCATGCGCGACCTCCCGCACATCCTTGAAATGGTGGTCCGCAACAGTTCCACCTGGACCAGCGTGGGCGAAATCTTCCTCTTCATGCTGCCCAACACCTTCAAGGTCACCATTCCCATGGCCGTGCTCGTCGGCCTGCTGCTCGGGCTCAGCCGCCTTGCCGCCGACAGCGAAATCGTCGCCATGCGCGCCTCCGGCCTCGGCATCGGTTACTTCGTGCGTGTCGGCTCCATCGTCGCCGTCGGCGGCACGCTCCTCGGCCTCATCAACTCGCTGTATGTCGCACCGCGCGCCAACCAGGCCATCCTCAACATGCAGCACTATCTCGAAACCTCCCAGGCCTCCTACGAAATCCAACCCCGCGTCTTCTATGAGGACTTCCGCAACTTCGTTCTCTACGTGCAGAACGTCCGCGGCGGCAGCGGCGCTTCCAACTGGGACCGCGTCTTCATGGCCGACGTCAGCAATCCTGCCGATCCCAGAATTACCACCGCCGCATCTGCTGTCGTCGCCGCCGATTCTTCGCAGGCACTGCTCATGCGCCTGCGAAACGGTTCTCGCCACGAAACCTCCGCGACCAATCCGCAGCAGTACACCATCTCAACCTTCCGCAGCACGGATCTCCCGCTCACCCTCGGGCCCCAGAGTGACATCCACCTGGGTCGCCTGGACACGGCCCTCTACGCACTCCCGCTCAGCCAGCTCCTCCAGCGCACCCGCGGCCCCGACCCGCGCCGCTACCTCCTCGAGCTGCAATCCCGCTTCTCTTATCCCGTGGCGTGCCTTGTCCTCATGCTCGTCGGCGTCCCGCTCGGCGTCCTGTCAAGGCGCGGCGGCAAAGGCTCCGGCTTCGTCTTCACTCTGCTCCTCGTCATCCTTTACTATGTCCTCTCTTACGTCGGCGTTGCCCTCGGCCGACAGGGCAAACTTCCCCCATTCCTCGCCGTCTGGCTCGCCAATCTCGTCTTCACCGCCGCCGGGCTCTTCCTCCTCTGGCAAATGGCCGCCGGAGGCCGCGTGGTCAGTGCGCTTTCCCTCTGGTTCGCGCGTTTGCCCCGTTTCCAAAGCGCTCCTCAATCCAACGGCATACATAAAAATCATCTTTTCGGCCGCCTGCAGCCGCGCGCAACTCGAACTTCAGCCCGCGGCGCTTTCCCTCGCATCCTCGACGAGTACGTTGTCCGCGAATTCCTCGCCACCTTCCTGCTCGTTCTCACCGGCTTCGTCCTGCTCATGCTCATCTTCACCTTCTTTGAGCTCGTCGGCGACATCCTCCGCAATCACATCGCCATGCTGACCGTCGGCGAATACCTCATCAATCTCACCCCCAGCATGATTTACCAGATTGCCCCGCTCGCCGTGCTCATCGCCGTCCTGGTCACCTTCGGCGTGCTCAACCGCAACAGCGAAATCGTAGCCATGAAGGCCACCGGCATCAGCCTTTACCGCCTCGTCGTTCCCGTCTTTTCCATCGCCGCCATTCTCGCCGTCAGCCTCTTCCTTTTCGATGAGTTCTATCTACCCCAGGCCAATCGCCGCCAGGAAGCGCTGCGCAACGTCATCAAGGGCCGCCCGCCGCAAACCTTCCTCCACCCTGAGCAGAAATGGATCTTCGGCCATCCCGACCACGGCGAACCCGGCCGCATCTTCTATTACCAGTTCTTCGATCCTGGTCGAAACGAGTTCGCCAATCTCTCCATCTTCGAGTTCAACCCGGCCACCTTCTCTCTCACCCGCCGCATCTTTGCCTCGCGCGTCTATTGGGATTCCGACTCCGGAAGTTGGGTCTTTCAGAACGGTTGGGTACGCGATTTTCAGGGCGCCACGCAGCTCGACTTCCGCGAATTCCGCGGCAGCACGTTCCCTGAGATTCATGAACAGCCCACTTACTTCAATAAGGAGAGCCTGCAATCGCAGGAGATGAACTTCGGCCAGCTCGAGCGCTACATCGGCGACCTGCGCCAGAGCGGCTTTGACACCATGCGCCTGCGCGTCGCCCTCTGGCACAAGCTGGCCTATCCGCTCGTCGCCGTCGTCATGGCCATCCTTGCCATTCCTTTCGCGCTCTCCATGGGTCGCCGAGGCTCGCTCTCCGGTATCGCCGTCGCCATCGTAATCGCCCTCGCCTACTGGTTCGTCGATGGCTGGTTCGGCGCCATGGGCAGCGTCAATTACCTGCCCGCCGCGCTCGCCGCCTGGACGCCCGACATTCTCTTCGGCCTCGCCGGCGGCTATCTCCTCCTGCGCACACCCACTTGATCCGCCGCCGCATCCTCCCCGCCCCGTTCACGGGCGAAAACCCGTAAAATGGATTCATGCTTCGCGACCTCGGGCCGCTCTTCAGCTACATGCGCCGCTACCGCTGGGGATACCTCTGGGGCCTGCTCGCCTGCATCGCGACCAACGCCTTCTCTGTTCAGTTCCCGCGCGTGGTGGGCGTGGCCATTGACAAGCTCGACAAGAACGTCACCCACGGCCAGGTTCTCTTCTTCGCCGGCCTGCTTGTTGCCATCGCCCTCGGCAAGGGCGTCTTCCTTTACGCGCAGCGCTGGGTGCTCATCGGCATCTCGCGCAAAATTGAGTTCGACATCCGCAACGATCTCTTCTGCAAGCTCGAACTGCAGGACGCCGACTTCTACCAGCGCTACCGCACCGGCGACATCATGGCCCGGACCACCAACGACCTCAGCGCCGTGCGCATGCTCCTCGGCCCCGCGCTCATGTACAGTGCCAACACCGTCTTCTTTTCCGTCGGCGCGGTCTTTTACCTGCTCCGCTACAGCCCCTGGCTCACCCTCGTTGCGCTTGCGCCCATGCCGCTGGCCTCCATCCTCGTTCAGTACCTCGGCCGCAAAATCCATGATCGCTTTGAGCGCATTCAGGAAAGCTTCTCTGAAATCTCCGCCCAGGCCCAGGAAAACTACTCCGGCGCCCGCCTGGTCCGCGCCTTCGCCCGCGAAGACTCGCAGATGCACATCTTTGAGCAGGCGAATACCAAATACATTTCCCGCGCACTCCGCCTCGTGCAGCTCATGGGCATGCTCTGGCCCACGCTCGAATTCATCCTCGGCATCTCCATGGTCATCACACTTCTGGTCGGCGGCCATGAGGTTCTGGCGCATCGCATCTCACCGGGCGATTTCATTGCATTCAACATCTACATGATCCAGCTCATCTGGCCCATCATCGCCGTGGGCTGGGTCGTCAATCTCTTCCAGCGCGGAACAGCATCTGTGAAGCGCATTCATGAGCTGCTCATGGCCGAGCCCGCCATCGACGACCGCGCCGCCGACCCTTCCATCGCGCCCGACACCGTTCTCGATGGCGAAATCGAATTCCGCCATCTCAACTTCTCTTACGGCGAAACCCCGGTCCTGCGCGATATCAACCTGTGCATTCCCGCCGGCTCCAGCCTCGCCATCGTGGGCCCCACCGGAAGCGGAAAAACCACGCTCGTCGATCTCATCGCGCGGCTTTACGACGTCTCCGACGGTTCGCTCCTCATCGATGGCCGCCCCATCCGCGACTATCCCCTCGCCGTGCTGCGCCGCAACATCGGCATGGTCCCGCAGGAGACCTTCCTTTTCAGCGAAACCATCCGCGAAAACCTGCTCTTCGGCGCGCAGCAGGCCAGCGCCGCCGAGATGCTGGAGGCCGCGGATGCCGCGCATATCCGCTGCGAGTTTGAAGAATTTCCCCAGGGATTTGAAACCATGGTCGGGGAGCGCGGCCTCACGCTTTCCGGCGGTCAGAAGCAGCGCGCCGCCATCGCGCGGGCGCTTCTGCGCCGCCCGCCCATTTTGATTCTCGATGACGCTCTGGCCAGCGTGGACACCTACACCGAGGAGCGCATCTTGAGCGGCCTGCGCAATTACACCGCCACGGCCACCACCATTCTCATCTCGCACCGCGTCTCCACCGTGCGCCACGCCGATTGCATCGCCGTACTCGACCACGGCCGCATCGCGGAGATCGGCCGCCACGAGGAACTGCTCGCGCTCGACGGCTACTACGCCAGCCTCTACCAGAAACAACAGCTCGAAGAGGAGCTCACCGTCGCCGGCTGACTTTTCAGGCCGTTCAGCTCCCCGCTCCCGCCTCGGCCTCACGGGCAACTTGCTTCCAGGCGTCGCGCACATTCCGCACGCACGCAATCGCGTGCTCGAATCTCGGCTTGGACGCCGACTGCGAGGCCTGAAGAATCTGCGCCAAGCGGTACGCATAGAACTCGCTCAGCGCCTGCGCCGGCTTCCCGCCCGCGCACCCCGGGGTAGGCCTGCGCTACTCCAATCCCAGCACCTTCACAATCACGCGCTTGCGCCGCTGCCCGTCAAACTCGGCATAGAACACCCGCTGCCACGTCCCAAGGTCCAGCCGCCCGCGTGTCACCGGAAGCGTCGTCTCATGGTGCAGCAGCAGCGCCTTCAAATGCGCGTCGCCATTGTCCTCGCCCGTCCGGTGATGCTTGTACTCGGGCCGCGCCGGAGCAAGCTCCTCCAGCCACTTCCCAATGTCCTCAATCAGCCCGTTCTCCAGGTCGTTCACATACACCGCCGCCGTAATGTGCATCGGAGAAACAAAGCACAGCCCGTCCTGCACGCCGCTGCGCCCCACAATCGCTTCCACCTCGTCCGTAATGTGCACCATCTCGCGCCGCTTCTTCGTCTCGAACACCAAATACTCCGTATGGCTCTTCATGCCTCTCCTTTTGCTGCAGGCGGCGCATTTCGCGGCCCGGCGTTGCTGGCTTTATCCTACTCACAGCCGTGACCGAAAACGACCTCTCCAGTGCGCCGGCGCTCTCTGAGCGCGGCCTCGATCTGCTCGCTCAGGAATCTCCCGGGCGGGCCGCGCAAGCCTTCCGCCTGGCCATCGCCGCCGATCCCGCATGCTTCGAAGCCCATCACGGCCTCGTTCGGGCCCTGCGCGACTCCGGCCAGCTCCAGGAATCCATCGAGGCCGCGCTCGCCCTCACCGTCCTTACGCCCGCGGACCCGCTCGCCCACACCGCGCTTTCCATTTCTCTGCAAGCCGCCGGACACATTCCCGAAGCCGAGGCCGCTGCCGGGCGCGCGCGCATCCTTGAGTGGAAAGTTCAGCTTCAATCTCCGCCATCTCAGGACCTGCAACCGTGATGCCCCCGCCTCAGCTCACTCCAGCGCAGCGCCTTCGCTGCATGCACGACAGGCTCTTCGCTGTTTACGGTTCGCAGCACTGGTGGCCGGCGCGCACACGCTTTCAGGTCGTCCTCGGCGCTTACCTCACGCAAAACACCGCATGGAAATCTGTCGAGCTCTCCCTCGCCAACCTACGCGCCGCCGGCGCTTTCTCGCTCGCTGGCTTTCGCGTCTTATCCCTCGAGCGCTTGCAGCAGCTCATTCGCCCCTCCGGCTTTCACACCCGCAAAGCTCCAGCGCTCAAAGCCTTTGTCGCCATGCTCGATCAGGAGTTTTCCGGCTCGTTCAGCCGCCTCGCGGCCACGCCTACGCCCGTTCTGCGCCATCGTTTGCTCGCGCTTCCCGGCGTGGGCCCTGAAACCGCCGACGCCATTCTCCTCTACTCCCTCGGCCACGCCGTTCCCGTCGCCGACGAATACCTCCGCCGCATCGCCGAACGCCACATGCTCCTCGTTCCCGCGCCCGCCCGCAATCGCACCGGCTACGACACCCTCGTCCAGCTCACGCGCGCAGCCTTCGCTTCCGATCCGGAGACAAATCGTGTCTCGCTCTACAACGAGTTCCACGCTCTTACAGTCGCCGTCGGAAAAGCCCATTGCGGCCGCATTGCCCGCTGCTCCGGCTGCCCGCTTGCTTATGGCCTTCCCTCGCCGCTTCCCGCACGCGCTGAAAGACCCCGCTCGATGCACAATCCACCGCAATAAAGAAGACGCCAACAATCGGCGTCTTATACGGCATCCATACAGATGCCTTTCATCTTTGCCACTGGCTACAACCCTTCCGCACCCCAGGATTATGGCGGGGACGACGGGGCTCGAACCCGCGACCTCTGCCGTGACAGTGAGCGAGGAACCCGTAACTTATAGAAACGCAGTGTAATGGATGGCTCCATTTGGCGCTAACAGGCACACTGCGGAAGCGTTATTGTGGCCGTTTCGTGCCCTCGATTTTGACTCGAAATCGACCTGAAACCTAGGCCGTCCTGCGGCATTGGCCGCCTATTTCGGCTTATTCCTCTGCCCCGTAACGGCAGAGGCTTCCACTCAAAAATCCTGGTCCGGGTCGAAATGTGCCCGCGGGCGCAATTGTGTCCACACCTGCGGATAACCGTTATCGATGCTCTCGGTTAATACAAACGACTCGCTACCACCGGAGGTCGATGAGTAACTCGGCGATGATGCGCTCTTTGGCGGAGCCTCAAGAGACAGCGGGGCCTAACAACGCCATTCGATATCTCAAGTGAATCGATTCCTGGAGCGATGCCGGCCGGTTTGCCGTCAAGCCAGATTTCGGTTTCACGGAAGGCGGTGTTGCCACAGCTCTCAAGAGTCGAGGTCTGGTCATTGGGAACGCAGTAGTACCAGAATTCGTCGTTGCTTTGGCTCTGCGCAATCCCATCGAGGTAGACGCGTTCCACATTCGTCGGCAGATTGAGAGTCTGGGAGATGGTGTTCGACGTGGTGTTCAGAGTGCCGGCATCCCCGCCGCCACCGTTGATCGGGACAACAATGTCCGCTGTAAGCGGAGCCGGATTCTGCCAGGAGACAGGATAGAACTCGAGCGCTGCGTTGGCGTAAATGGTGCCGTTGTAGCTGACTCCGCCATGGACGCCGACAGAGTTGCCGATAATGGCTTCGCCTGTCTGCGGCGACAGAAAGAGCGAGGTGAGGTCAGTCACGTCGTGTTCCACATGCCAGGATGGGCTGAGTGCGGAGCGAGGCTCCGCGGTGGTGCCGTAAGAGATGTTGGCATGCCCCAGGGTAAAAGGCGGAAGTGCGGTCTTGCTGGCGGTCGGCGGTCACCGTGAAATCGGCCGTGAAGACAACCTTGGCCCATGGTCCGGGGCAGGCTGCGGGGGGTGTGTAGCTGAAGGATTTGGGATTGAAGTCAGCGAAGGCGACGTTGTTGAACAACTGAACTACGCATGGTTTTGTGTTGGGACGTCGCACCAAGGGCGCGGCGGTGATGGGGTTGGAAGAGCCAATCTGTGGCGTGGTTGGAACGACCACCACCTGTCCGGGAACACTAGCCGCATAGGCCGTGGCAAGGAATGCGGTGACCGGAGCGGTCCTGCCAATCGAACAGAGACAGGTTATTTTCATAAGATTTGGCTACCTCTGCGAGCTAGTAAGATGCCGCTCAATATGGCACCCAAAATGCTCAAAGACACCTCAAAAATGGTCATTTTCTTCACAATTGTGGACAAAGTTGTCACATTATTGTAAATTTGCTGCACAATGGGTTATGGACGGCCGGGATATCGAGAGGTCTCGCCGATCCAGACCGAGGGGCCCGAATGGACTTCCGCTAATCGAGGCCATTCCACGCCCAACCGATCCAACGCGGCACCAAGAAACAGAAAACCAATTGCAGCAATTTCATGTGTGAGGTCACAAATGAGGAAAGGTCTTATCCAGATCATTGCGGGATGTCTCTTTGCGCTGCCTGTGCTTCTGCCATCAGCGCATGCCCAAACGGTCACCGGTGCCATTACCGGTGAAATCACAGACCCAATCGGGGCGGTCATTCCCGGAGCGAAGGTCACCGCCCATGCGGTTTCGACGGGCGTGGATACGTCAACGACGACCAATTCGGCGGGTCAGTACCGCATAGATTTTTTGTCGATTGGCCACTACACGGTAACCGTGCAGGCCACAGGCTTCGCAATGGCCACAGTGCCGGAGTTTGCGCTTGAGGTTCAACAGACGGCGAACTTCAATGTGAAGCTGCAAGTGGGCGGTACGAACTCTTCTGTAACCGTTTCAGCCGCGGCACCGATTCTGCAAACGGAAAGCCTGAGCGTAGGCAGCACATTTACCGCGAACACAATCTCTAGCTTTCCACTGAATGGGCTGGATTTCTCTGCCTTGACGCTGTACCTACCCGGCTCAGTGGATACGGCGGGAACATCGGGGCCGACCATGTTCGAGCGCAGCACTTATTTCACCGACACGCCCAACATGAACGGCAACCGCGCCCAAGCGAACAATTACACGCTGGAAGGCATTGACATGAACGAGACCTACAACAACCTGATCTCGTACAGTCCGGCTCCCGAGGCATTACAGCAAGTGCAGGTGATTACGGCGGACTCATCCACCAATTACGGCAACGTAAATGGCGGGGCAGTGGTGAGCATTCTGAAGAGCGGAACCAACAGTTTTCATGGCTCGGCATACGGCTATGTGCAGGACTACCGGTTCGATGCCAACTCCTACGGCAACGGGCAATCGACGCCTGTTGTCCCCATCAATCCCTTCTCCTTTGCGCAGTTTGGAGGAACGATAGGCGGACCGATCCTGCATAACAGGCTGTTCTTCTTTGGAGATTATTTGGGATCGCGCTGGCATCGTGGTGGAACTGGTCAGGCGAGCGTGATGACACAGGCGATGCGCACCGGAGACTTCTCGGTACTTCTTTCCGGCGCCAATCCAATCCAGCTCTACGATCCGTTGAACGGCTTTGCATCTTATTCGAACGACCAGGGTGTGCAGATTCAAAATCCGGTTGCGCAATTTCTCTTTGCACATCCGCAATACTATCCGCTGCCCAATGCGGCGCCAGCAGACGGCATTGTGCAGAACAACTACCAGGCGTCATCCCGGGGCTACAAGGCGAACGACCAGGGCGACATCAAGATTGAATACGATCCTCGCGATGCAGACAAAATCACGGGGTTCTACTCGGTTTCCCACGCGTATGACGGTTCGACTCCGGTGTTGGCGATCAGCTTTCCGGGCATCAATCTTTACCCCACCTGGATTGTGGGTTCCAACTGGGTGCACACCTTCTCGCCGTCGCTGGTCAATTCAGCGCGTGCCGGTTTTACGCGGACCATCTGGAATCAGGGCTTCCCGCAGGATCCAACCGGCGCATTTGGAACCTCAGGTGACGCCAAGGTCGGAATTTCTTTCCCGAACCAGAAGTACAACGGATTTACCAACCAAAGCATTGGCGGTGGTCTCAGCAGTCTGGGTACACCCGCGTACAACGGCGGCGTGATCGACAACACGTACACCTATCTCGATAATGTGACTTGGCAGCATGGCTTGCACACCATCAGCGCGGGCATCGAAGCCAAACGGTACCAGAACAACTACCCCACCGGAAACAACGACGGCTACTTGGGCTCGCTGAACTATTCCGGTGCATTCACTTCGAACGGCAATGGCTCAGGGGGATGGGGTGGTGCGGACTTTGTGCTGGACCGCGTGCAATCCGGCGGCGTAACGCTGGGCAGCGTCAACGTAGGGCAGCGCCAGTGGCGGACGGCGGGCTTTGCACAAGACAACTTCAAGTTGCGGCCCAACCTGACCCTGATCGCCGGCCTTCGTTACGAGTTCGACGAGCCATGGGTTGAAGAGCATGACAGAACCGGCAACGTGGATCTCGCGACAGGACAGATCATCTATGCGGGACATCTGCCCCCCGGCGCTCCCCCCGGATCCGGGATTTGCAAGAACGAGGCCTGCTACCAGCCGAATCACCGGCAGTGGATGCCACACCTCGGTTTTGCATATCAATACAACGATCGACTCGTGATTCGCGGCGGCTACGGCACCAACAGCTTCTTCGAGGGCAACTCGTTCAACCAGCGACTCACTGCGATCACACCCTTTCTGCAGGCGGCCGGATTCACCGTGAGCTCGCCAACAACCACCTCAGTGCCGACACCGAACACGGCTGAGGAGGGCTTCACCAACCCGGATACCTCAATCCAATATAGCGCTTCGAACAATGGGTATACGGTTTACCCGCAGAACATCCAGCCGGCGTACGTGCAGGAATGGAATCTGACTGCGGAGTATGCCCTGACGCACACCGCGACTCTTCAGATGGGCTACATCGGCGAATTTGGACAACACATTGAAGACTACGGAAATGTAAACCAGTGGACGGTGAACAATGACCAGACCTCGGCTCCCTTTTATAACAATCAGTATCTGGGCGTGAACGGGACAGACCCTGAACTGGGTGTGGGCGGCAGCGGCGGCCTGCTGATCACTGAGTCGCGCGCGATGATGCGGTACAACGCCATGCAGGCGGTCCTGCGCCAGCATCTGAGCCATGGACTCGAGTTTTCGGCGAACTACACCTATGGCCAGGCCTTGACCAATAGCCTGGGCAACTATGCCCTCAATGTGAATGGATTCAGCGGCGCATTTCAGAACTATTACGACAGCCACGCCGACTATGGTCCAGCGGGTTACGACGTCCGCCATAACTTTTCGATGACGGCTGTCTATGCTCTTCCGGTTGGACAAGGACAGGAGTTCCTGCCAAATGCCAACCGGGTGCTGGACGAGTCGCTCGGCGGATGGAAGATCTCCACGGGCATCGTTGTCTACTCAGGATTTCCTGAGACGATTACCGGCCCGGGCAACAACTCCAACAGCTATGGCGTATCTCGCGTGAACCAGTACCGTAAGCTGAAGATTGCGGGACGCAGCAACGAAAACTGGTTCGGCACCGATCCTTCCGCAGTGCCCTGCACCACCGCCGGAGTCGACAACGGAACCTGCGCTTTCGGCGTACCGGCCCCGAATGCCTTTGGTACAGAGCACAACGGCGCAGTCCGCGGACCCGGCTATCGCAACGTGGATCTCTCCCTATTCAAGGATTTCCAGACCTGGCGCGAGCAGACAGTAGGATTCCGGTTCGACGCCTTCAACGCGTTCAACATGGTCAGTTTCGGCAATCCGGATACAGGCATCACCGACTCGAACTTTGGCAACGTTTCATTCCAGGGAGTTCGCTCCGTCGAACGTCACCTGCAGTTTTCACTCAAGTACACATTCTAGGTCTGTGGTTGCCGCAGGCTCAAACTGCGGCAACCTTCTTATTGCGTAACCATTTGTTCTTCCAACCCGCGAACAGCAGCAACCCCACAAGTCTGATACTGTCGCGGAACAACAGGCATTCATGATGAAACTGGAAATCTGTGTCGATTCAGTTGAATCGGCAGTTGCCGCGGCAAGGGGTGGGGCAGGGCGCATCGAGTTGTGCAGCGCACTGAGCGAGGGTGGAATTACGCCCAGCGCCGAACTCATTCACGCTGTCAGGACGGCAGTGGACATTGATCTGTTTGTCATCATTCGCCCGCGCGGTGGAGGTTTTGTCTATTCGGAGCACGAACTCGCAGTCATGGCAAGTGACATCGCGGACGCGAAGGCACACAAGGCTGACGGGGTGGTAATCGGCCTCCTGACCGAAGAGGGACTCGTCGATCAAAAGAACACGCGCAGGCTGATTGAGATGGCCAAGCCGCTGCAGACAACATTCCACCGCGCATTCGACGAGTGCGAGGACCTTGATCGTGCTCTCGAAGATGTGATCGCCTGCGGTGCCGACCGCATTCTCACCGCGGGCGGAAAGACTGACGCGTTGCACGGCGCCGCAAGGATTGCACGTTTGCAAAAGTTGGCCCGCAGCCGGATATCGATTATGGCTGGCGGCCGAATTCGCGCATCGAACGCCCGCGCCATTGCGCAAGAAACCGGCGTTTCCGAGATTCATACGTCGTTGAGCAAAGAGGCGGAAGGCATGCCGTCCGATGGGGGAGGAGAAGTCGGCATGAGCAAGGAGTCACACGGGGGTTTCCGCGTGATGGAGCAAGATGTGAGGGCATTGAAATCTGTGCTCGATTCTCTTCTTGCAGGCGTTGATTCGAGCAGGCTTTTGCACTAGGATTCAATTTCATCAAATTCATCGCTGACACAAAGATCGACCCATGACATCCAAAACAGAGAACCGCGCAAAAGAAATCCTGCGTCTGCTGCTCAATGAAGGAAGAGCAACCGTGGACGAATTGACTTCGGCGATAGGAACATCGCCGGCCAGTATCCGCCGTGACCTGATCCGGCTTGAAAGTCACGGACTAGTTACTCGCACTCACGGTGGAGCAATGCTGACTGGAAGGGGTAACACCGTTTATGAGCCCTTCCGGTTTGATGCCTCCTTCCAGGTGCGCGAAGTCAGGTTTGCCGCGGAAAAGCAGCGCATCGCGCGTGCCGCGGCTGCACTGGTGCAGGAGCATCAGACGATTGGACTGGCAGCAGGAACCACGACGACGATGGTAGCTCGGCATTTGCTGCATCGCAAAAACCTGCACGTCGTCACGAACGCAGTGAATATCGGCATGGAGCTCAGTTCCAGCACGCGCCTGCACACAACGCTGACCGGCGGCACTCTTCGCTGGGCGGGGGCTTTTTCGCTGGTTGGGTCACTTGCAATTGACGCTCTTTCAGTCGTCGTAATGGACAGCCTGTTCCTGAGCGCAACGGGAGTGGATGCGCAGCATGGAGTGACGTTGATTGAGCAGGACGAGGCGGCGGTGTTTCGCGCTATGGTGCGCCAGGCGCGACAAATTATCGTAGTCGCTGATTCGAGCAAGACGGGACGCGTGAGTCCCGCCGTCGTCTGTCCCACCGCCAAGATTGATCTGCTGATTACCGATCACGGAATTTCAGAAGAGGCGGCAAGGGCCTTCACAGATGCACAGGTCAAGATCCTTACAGTCTAGTGTCCTTATCGAGGATGGTGGAAACCCCTTGCCTTGCAGAGGCGCTTTGGTCGGCGCGGGTCCCGGGTAACTCAAACGGAAACCAAAGGCACGCAAATCGACGCGTCCGTCAGAGTGTGACGCACTGCGGAAAATACGAAAGGCCATACCGGCTCAAGAACCGCCGCAGTTGCCAATGATCAACACCTTGCTCTGTCATTTGAATGGCGCGAAAGGACGATTGCCGCCAACAGGCCAATGCACTCATCCAGCGCAATTTGGTCAAAACCGACCGGGTTGGTATCGGCAAACGGGGCAGCGTTCCAGGATGCGCGGTCGACGCTTGCTCTTCGAAACCTGGCGCAGCAAACTCACGATCTGCTCCGCCGAATGCTTCTCCCCTCGTGCCATTCCAGGCCTCTCTCATACAAGCTTCTTTGCTGACTCCAAGTGGTACAAAATTCGCCGGGCACCCACTGTGCCGTTCAGCTAAACCCCTCGGCATGCACGAAGTCCTGTTTCCTGCGCTTCACCGCGCGCATGTAACAGACCATCTTCTTGGCAACGGCCAGCGTGGCGCGGTTCGGATTTGCTCTCCCGTTCTATGACGCGGATCCCCGAGTATGCCCGAACAGCATTTACGAGCGTGAAGCTGGAGGACGAAAGACAGTCACACCGATATTGAGCGCGAACAGGCTTACGGCAGCGAGTTCAACCACTGCTGAGATGGGAAGAATGCTCCATGCTGGAGCCCAGAGATTTTCATATGCCAGCGGCTCTGCAACCACGCGCAACAGGCATCCCACAAAAAGCAGGTAGAGCGACCAGGCCATGAGGTCCGTGCTCCAGAGTACACGCATTCCACAAAAAGCTGGCAGAACCCGCTGCCCGATGGCGAATACCATGACGGCGACGAACCCGACCGTAAGCGCATGACGGCTGGCGCCCCATACACCGCCTGAAAAGTCCCAGCGAGCGGCAATCATTGCAAGGACGCACGATACCAGCAGCCATCCATACGCCAATCGCACGAAGTACGGGAAGGTGCGATGCACATTCAGCACCTTTGGCGGATTGACGCATCGTTTCCAGACATGCAATCCGTCGATTGCCAGAAGGGCAGCGAACAGGAATGCGGCCTCGGCTACAGGAAAGAATTGAATAAATGTGGAAATGACGCCCACAACGCTCAAAGCGTAAGCGGTGTACAGAGCCGCCTGATTCGGTGTCTGAAGCCCCACAAACACGGGAAGCCAGCGCGCATTGAATCCCCATATAGTAGGCACGAGCACGCCCCAGACGGCGAGCACGACAAACTGCTGGTCCGCAACGTGCGGCAGCGCGGGAGAGCTACCATGCGTTGCCTGTTCGAACAGCATCCAACCGTTTACAGCGAGAGCAGCAAGAAAAGCGATCGTGGCGCACGCAACCAGACGCACCCATGCTTTGTCTTTTGTACTGGTGCTCGCCGGGCGGTGCCTCCGCACCGAAACATAGAAGAAAAGGAAGCCTGTCAACTCGAAGACCGCAGAGAGTGGTAGGAAAATGCGCCATGCATCTCCAGTCACCCCGCCGATCCAACGCATTAGAACACCTGCGGTCCAGAGGGCCCAACATGCCCAGCCGGCGCGAACCGGAAAGTCCTTTGTGCCAGCCATTTTCGTGAGCGAGTAGAACCCGATGCCAAGGATAAACGACCCGATCCAACCGAAGATCTGTGCCTGCCTATGCGCTTGAAGCCAGGCCTGGGGAATCGACTCCGGCCGGTGAACTTGCGAAATGTCAAGAAGATTCCACACACCGAGGAACGTGCCGGGCAGAAGCATAAAGAGCAATCCGCTGAGGACGAAGGTGGTGACCAGTTGCTGGCTCCGGCGCTCGCCGGTAATACGGGCGGCCTCAGATGCATCGGCGGCGGAGTGAATTGCGGCGCTCATACTCTTATTCAACGCTTTAGAATCGCATTTGCGACCATAAGCTTACAGTGATAAATGTCACTGCCGAGATTGCGAAAACCGTGCGGGAGCAACGAAGATTAGAAATACATGACACTTCAGGAAAAACTTAACGCACTGTCCGGGACTGACCTGTTTGGCGCTGTAGCCGAAGCTGCGCTGCGCGAGCTTGCGACGATGACGCGGGAGAGGCGTTTGGTGAGCGGAGAGGTTCTCTTCTCTGGCGGAGACAAGGCAGACGGGCTTTTTGTGATTGTGTCCGGAACTTTGCGCGCTTACCGCCAGACGCGCGATGGGCGCGAGCAGACGATACATAGGGAAAGAGCAGGCGCAACGCTGGCGGAGGTTCCCGTATTCGATGGCGGGCCGTATCCCTCGACCGTGCAGGCTGAAGAGGATTCGGTTGTACTGTTCGTTCCGCAGCAGGCCATGCGCCGCTTTCTAACAGAGAACCCTGACGCGGCACTTGCGGCGCTGGCGCTTCTCGCGCGACGGCTGAGGAGCGTGTCAGCATTGGCTGAGCAGCTTGCGTTGAAGGATGTGGCCCAGAGGTTAGCCGCCATGCTGTGGGAGGAAGCGGTGCGGCAGACCGGAGAGTTGAAGGACGGCGTCTCGTTTTCCCTGCCCCTGCCGCACCAGAGCATCGCCGCGCAGTTGGGCTCGGTCCGCGAGGTCATTACCCGACAACTGCACAAGCTTATCGATGATGGAGTCATCGGTGCGCGCGGGCGCCGCATTACGGTGCTTGATGCAGCCAGGCTGCGGAAGCGCGCCGAACTGGAGAAGCCTCCTGCACAGAATGCTCACGATCGTGCGCGGCGAGCGCCAAGATAGGTCTTCAGCGCAACGGCGTTATTGTGCTCCGTATCGTGGGAGCTGAACAGCAGGGTAGCCACACCCTTGCGCGCAGCGCTGCGAATCGGCTCCAGAGCCTCGGGTTTCATATCCAGTTCTGCAAAATAGCGGCGCTGGAACGCCTTCCATTTCGCCGGATCGTGGCTAAACCACTGTCGCAGCTCTGTGCTGGGCGCGGCGTCTTTCACCCAGGCGTCAAAATGCAGGGCTTCCTTGCGGATGCCGCGCGGCCAGAGCCGCTCAACCAGAAAACGAAGCCCATCTTTTGACGGCTCTGCCCGTTCATACACTCGTTTGAGTTGAATCACCGCGTGTTCCTCCTTCTTAATCTGCGCCTTGTGACTTATGTCACGGCGGCTACCGCCAGCCACTTTGTACCCTCGTAATGAGGGCTGACTTCTACACAATGATTGGAAGGCATTTATGCAACTTCACAACCTATATGAGCTGGTAGAGTTTGACAACGAAAAGTTCTTCCCAAAGGTTCTGATGAACCGTCCCGGATACCGACTGGTACTGCTGAACCTGCGCCGCGGGCAAATCGTTCCGGAACATGCCACCAAAGAGATGGTCACGGTGTATGCCATCACCGGCCACATCACGTTCCATGAAGCCGGGTCTCCATTCGAGCTGCGGTCTGGTCAGGTGCTGTTTATCGAAGGCGGGATACCGCATTCGCTGGACGCGCATGAAGACTCCACGCTGCTGGTGGTGGCCGCCGGGCCCTCCGCTCCGGGGGTGAATCCAGAGTTGGACCTGCGTGAAGTTCCGCGTCCGCAACGGCATCCGCTCGTGTTTGCCAGATTCGATGCTCTCAGCATCGGCGAGTCGTTTGAACTGATCAATAACCACGATCCTGTTCCGCTGAACAGGCAGTTAGACGCGATGCGCCCCGGGCAGGCGGAGTGGACCTGCGTTGTTCGCGGACCGGAGATATTTCGCATTCGCATCCGTCGTATCGTCCCGTTGAGCGATCCGGCAATTCCCGCGCCGGCACAGTCTGAAACGCTGCTGGGGATTCAACCGTAGAACGGACAGCGGAGGCCGCGCATTCATTGTCAGGAAAAGGATCAAAGCCATGGCCTATGTGATTGCCGAACCGTGCATCGGAGTGAAAGACACAGCATGCGTGAATGCATGCCCGGTGGACTGCATTCATCCGCGCGAGGATGAGGCTGACTTCGAAGATGCTCCTCAGCTCTACATCAATCCGGTGGAGTGCATCGACTGTGGCGCGTGCGTGCCAGTCTGTCCGGTTTCAGCAATTTTCGCTGAGCCCGATTTGCCCGAGCGGTGGACACAATATACAAATATTAACGCCGAGTATTATGTGAAAGCACCACCCCCAAAGGACTGATGCCATGCTGATGCAGATTGGACAAAAGCCAGAGCACGATTTCAGCGAACCTATCGGGTTGCTTGAAGATTGTCACAAGCGCATTCTCTACTTCATGCAAACGCTGGTGACGCTCGCGGATTCGGCCGGAGACGGATCGCTGAACGCTGATGACCGTAATGCACTGGAGCGGTCGCTGTTCTACTTTGAAAATGCTGGCCCTCGGCACAATGCAGATGAGGAGGAGTCCCTGTTTCCACAACTGCGAAGCCATCCCGATGCAGAGAACGAACATATCTTCGAGCAGCTTGCTTCGCTGGCAGCCGACCACCGGTGGGCCGAGTCTCAGCATTTTGAGATAAACGCGATTGGAAGCCGCTGGCTCTCTGCCGGCGTTCTTCATCCCAGCGATCACGCTCGACTGCGTACCCTCGTCCATTCTCTATCGCGCTTTTATGCACATCACATAAAGATAGAGGAACAGGAGGTGTTTCCAGCAGCACGCCGCATCCTTTCAGCCGCAGAGCGAAATGCCGTGGGCAGAGAGATGGCAGAACGACGTGGCATCATGTGGCCGCATGGAGCGGACGTGATTCAGTAACTGCGGCACCGAAGCAGGCTTACAAATTTTACAGGCGAGGTGCTCCATGATTGCTTTTGACGCAGCGCATAAGGCCGTGCACGATCCGGGTGATCGTCGCTTTCGAGTCTGGGTGCGGCCGTCCATTCTGGCCGGTACCGGCGCAATCGTTTTTTCTGTGGTGATCGCAGCCTGGATTCAGTTCCTGTTCTTCGGCCTGCCTAGGATTCCGCCAGTACCCCAGATTTACCCCAACAATTTCGCTGGACCGCATGGCTTTCCGTTGTGGGTACGCGTGAGCCACTTTTTCAACTTCCTGTTCGTCACCCTGCTCATTCGAAGTGGACTATCCATTCTGTTTGATCACCCGCGGCTGTACTTCAATGATGACTGCACACCTGGAACCGAGTGGCTGCGTACAACACCAGTCAAAGTCCCGCGCGACCGAATCTGGACGGCGAAGGACGACGCCCGCTATCTCACACCCGTCGTCGGCACACCCGGATATCGGCATACGATCGGCGTCGCCCGTGTTTGGCACTTCATCAATGTGCATGGCTTCATCATCACCGGAATATTTTTCATCTCCATGCTCTTCAGTACAGAACAATGGAAACGTATTGTCCCCACCTCACCTCTTGTTGTCACGCAGGCCTGGAATACCTGGGTGCACTACGCCACGTTTCACATGCCCCCAGAGCCAAACGGCTTTTACGGATACAACGCTCTTCAGCAAATCGCGTACTTTGCTGTGGTCTTTGTTTTCGGCCCTACGGCCATTCTCACTGGCATCGCCATGTCGCCCGCCGTCGTGAATCGGTTCCCGTGGTATGCGAAGCTATTCGGCGGCAGGCAGTCGGCCCGCTCTATCCACTTCCTCACCATGCTCAGTTTCCTCGCCTTCCTTGTGGTACATGTGACTTTGGTCGTCATGACCGGGTTCGCGCGCAATATGAATCACATCGTACTGGGTACGGATACGCTAGGTCACCTCGGAATATGGCTGGGGTTCTGCGGCATTGCCGTTGTGGTTCTATCCTGGGTTCTCGCGCACTGGCTTTCCTGGAACTACCCGCGACGTTTGCAGCACGCGCTTAAAGTCGTGACCTACCCGATGCAGTTGCTTACGTTGAACCGACTTGTTCCGCAGCAAAAATACGACGAGAAGGACATCTCGCCTTATTTCTGGCCCAATGGCAAGATGCCCGTTTGCGAGGATTGGAAGCGCATCGCAGAGAACGGCTTCCGCGATTTCCGGCTTAAGGTTGGCGGCTTGGTTGAGCATCCGGTCGAACTGTCGCTCACCGAACTGGAAGAGCTTGGAGCGATGGAACACATCACGATGCATCACTGCATCCAGGGCTGGAGCGGCATTGCCAAATGGGGCGGGATCCCGATGAAGAGGCTTGTAGAGCTGGTGCGCCCGCAACCGGAGGCTCGCACCGTGGCGTTCTATTCTTTCGGCGAAGCGCTCTACGGCGGACCCTATTATGACACGCAGAGCCTCGAAAACGTGCTCAAGGATCAGTGCCTGCTAGCCTGGCAAATGAACGGGAAACGGCTTGAACAGCTTTACGGCGCACCACTCCGGCTACGGGTCGAGAACCAGCTCGGCTACAAAATGGTGAAGTGGATCGAGAAGATCGAGTTCGTTGAGTCGGAGAAACTGCTCGGCAAGGGAGAGGGCGGAATGAATGAAGATGATGAATATTTTGATCTTCTGCCGAACATCTAATGCGAGGATTTCGTTCGTTGCGGCAACCCTTAAATGATAAGGAGCATGGCTTTGAGCATGTTTTGACGCTTGTTGGGAAACTCCGCCTGGACTGGCTGTTGCACCATTTCCCGCCGCGGCTCGTGCGGGCCATCTACGTTTCTATAAACGGCTTCGTGACGATCGGGCTGCTTGCATTGCTGGCACTCATCACCGGCAATCCGTTTGTATTCCCCTCCCTTGGGCCTACTGCATACCTGCTCTTCTTCTCACCTCTTGCTGAAGCGTCGAGCCCTCGAAACACCGTCTTTGGGCACGCGATTGGATTGGTCTGCGGCTATCTCGCCTTCGTGTTCACAGGTGCCGGAACTGTGCCGTTCGGCATTCATCCGGGCATTTTCTGGCCACGCATTCTTGCGGCTGCCCTCTCGCTCTCCGCAACCGGCGCAGTTATGGTTCTTTCTCGCGTCAACCATCCGCCTGCAGGCGCCACAACATTGATTGTTTCTCTGGGAATCATCTCTAAACCTCGTGAGCTGATCATCATCGAAATAGCCGTATTCCTGCTGGCAGCCCAAGCTCTACTGATCAATAGACTGGCTGGGGTACCCTACCCTTTCTGGAACGCCTCGCCGAGCAAGAGTACGGCGGAAAAAACACCGAAGTAGTGCCATTTGTGATGTGGCGTGTTCGCTAATGTAACCGCCCGCGGAGTTCCTTGGCCCGCTGAGAAGACTTCTCTGGGTTTTTCTCGATCAGTTGGCTCAGATTGTGGACCCTCCAACCTGCATCTGAAGCGGAAAAGCGCTATATCGTACAACGATTATCTCGTATTAAGATATAATGAGAAACAGCAGATGTGACCGTGCGGCAGTTGCGCTGGCGGTGAACCGTGATGAGAGATAAGAAATCCAGAGAGATGTTTGAGGAGCTGGCACTCTTCCGCCATAAACTGCGCAAGTTTTTGCGCTTCAGCGAGGATGCTACGCGAGCCTGCGGCATTACTCCGCAACAGCACCAGTTGATGCTGGGAATCGCCGGATTTACGGGCACCGGCAAGGCCAATATCTCGGAGATTGCCGAGTTCTTGCAGGAGAAACACAATTCCGTGGTGGGTTTGGTGGATCGCGCGGTGCAGGGCGGACTGATGCAGAGAGCGGAGTCCGCAGAGGACCGGCGCGTGGTGGTGGTGTCGCTGACAGAGCGGGGCGAAGCGATTCTCAAGAGATTGTCGTTGCTCCATCACGAGGAAGTGAAGCGACTTCGTCGGGACTTCTTGAGCGCACGGGTTGAACCTCACGCAAAACGGACGAGCAGCCGAGGAAGGGAGCAAAGTCGCAGTGTCCAGCATTCCGCCAGCTAATGGGACGAAGAGACGGGTGAAGACAGAGAACGCAAGAGCGGGGATTGGGGACTGGTTAATCCGCCATCCGCTACTGCGGAGGTATGTGCCGTTTGTGCATAAGGACCTGACTGCGATTTATGCGCGCGATCTGCGCAAGTGGTTGGTCATTGCCCCAATCATTGGCATCATCACGGGGCTGATTATTACGGCACTTGTGGTGATCATCCTGAACCGGATGTGGCCACCCATTCTGGCGTACTATCTGCACCACCACTGGGCGATGCTGCCGGGGCTGGTGCTGGGATGCGCGGTGGCGGGGCTGATCATGCAATACTTCACCCCCGATCCCGATGAACACTCGACCGAAGAGATCATCCGCAGTTACCACGAGCATCAGGGCGACGTGAACACGAAACCATTCCTGCCCAAGCTGCTGGCGGCCATTGCGACTGTAGGGCTAGGCGGCAGCGCAGCTCTGGAGGGGCCGAGCATCTATGGTGGAGGTGCGATCGGCTCCTGGTTGTGGAAGCAACTGCGGAGCGCTCGAAAGTTCAGTTTAGATGCGCGCGACCGCCGCATTATGCTGATTTGCGGCGCGGCGGCGGGTATGTCGGCGGTATTCCGCGCACCGTTGACGGGTATCGTGTTTTCGCTGGAGATGCCTTACAAGGATGACCTGGCGCACGAGGCGCTGTTGCCGTCGCTGATTGCGTCGGTGGTGTCGTTCATGACGCTGAGCGGGTTTCTGGGCAGCAAACCGCTTTTCGACTTTGCCGCCGAGCCATCGTTCACGCGACGCGACTTGCTGTGGTGCGCGCTGCTGGGCTTGGGAATCGGCCTGGTGGGGATGGTGTTCGTTACGACCTTCCGGCGCGCGCGCAGATTTTGTGTTGACTGGCGGGCGCCGCACTGGGTGAAGCTCTCGATCGGAGGCGCGCTGACGGCGGTGTGCGGGATGACCTTCGTGCATTTCTTTAACGGGCCGCTGATGCCTTTGGGACCGAATTACGAAGCGGTCGGATTGATCCTGCAGCATTCACACAGCTCGGCCGAATTGGTGCTGTTCGGAGCGTTGAAGATGGCGGCGACAATCTTTACGCTGGGGGCCGGCGGGGTAAGCGCGATGTTTGTGCCGCTGTTTCTGACGGGTGGTTCTTTTGGCGTGGCGTTTGCGCAGTCGGTGGCGCACAGTCCGGAAGTGGCGTTGTATGCGGCGGTTGGAATGGCTTCATTTATTTCCGCGGGATATAAGACGCCGCTGGCGGCGGTGGTTTTTGTGGCCGAAGCGACCGGCGGGCATGCATTTATCATTCCGAGCCTGATTGGGGCGGCGGTTGCCTATGCGGTCTCGGGCGATGCCTCGGCGTCGGGCGATCAGCGGCTGCATGAGGCCGTGAAGGTGCACGCGCTGCAGAGCGTCACGGTAGGCGATGTGATGCAGAGCGACGTGATGGCCGCGCCGGCTATGCTGAGCCTGCGGGAGTTTGCGGCCACGCTCACACCGCATACGCGGCACGAGGTATTTCCTGTCTACGATGGCGTGAAACTAATCGGCACGTGCAGCGTTTGGTCATTGAGCCACGTTCCTCCTGGGGAGTGGGAAACGAGGAAGGTGCGAGATATTACGCGGCCGCTGGCGGCCCCAATCTCTCCGCAGACTGATTTGCCTGAAGCGCTGCGCCTGATGTTGAGTGAAGACAGCGAGCCCACACTACTGGTGGTGGAAGATAACCACAAGGTCGTAGGCATTTTGACGAAGGGCGACATTCTGCAGTCGCTGGTGCTTCCCCAGATAGAAAAGCCTGCCTACGACGAGGACTCGGCGGCGCCAAATCCGGCGTGAGGCAATTTGAAGACTAAGGCAAGGAGGGTCCCCATGTCCGGCTTTTTCAATCGCGAGATCAATCGTGAACCAGAGCCGATGACCGAAGGCGAAGGGCAGTTCGGTGTCGCTCTGGAGCCTCAAGTCATCAAGATCTGCGCTTACGCCATGCTGGTGGGTTTGATCGGCGGCCTGGTGGCCCAGGCCTTGCTAGAGCTGATCTACTTCTTCACGAATCTCTTCTTTTACGGTCGCTTCTCGTTTTCCATCAGCTATCCCGCACATACTCAACTGCACCTGTGGGTATTGCTGATTCCGCCGCTGGGCGGGCTCGTGGTGGGCCTGCTGATTTATTTTTTTGAGCCCACGCTGAAGGGCCACGGCATTCCCGAAGCCATGGAAGCGGTGCTGTTCGGCCAAAGCCGCATGCGCCTTCGCGTGGCG
The DNA here is from genome assembly GCA_049678625.1 of Occallatibacter sp. Lineage (GTDB taxonomy): Bacteria > Acidobacteriota > Terriglobia > Terriglobales > Acidobacteriaceae > Telmatobacter. The sequence continues at coordinate 419,700 of JBAUEO010000061.1, forward strand.
ATTCTGAAGCCGTTGGCGACGGCGCTGGCCATTGGTACCGGTGGTCCGTTCGGCGCGGAAGGACCAATCATTCAGACCGGCGGAGCGTGCGGCTCTTTGCTGGGGCAGGCCCTGGGGTTGAGCCCGTATTATCGGCGCGTGCTTCTGGCCTCAGGCGCCGCTGCGGGCATGGCGGCAACTTTCACCGCGCCACTGGCCGGAATTCTTGTGGCGGTGGAGCTTCTGCTTTTCGAACTGCGGGCACGATCCTTTATTCCCGTCGCGCTAGCCTCCGCCGTGGCCACTGGCGTGCGTGTCTATTTTGTCGGCTGGGCGCCGCTGTTTCCCACTCCCGAATTCAAGATCACAGGCACGAGCGAGTTATGGCTCTTTGCGGTACTCGGCGTTCTGATGGGCGTGGTGGGGATCATCATGATCCGAGTACTCTCCTGGCTTGAAGACTTCTTTGACAAACTTCCTATCAAACATGCGGCGATCTGGTCGCCGGTGATTGGAGCGTTTATTCTGGGCGGGATAGGCTACTTCTACCCGCAAGTCTTCGGCACCAGTTACGACACAATACGTGCCATGCTGAACGACCGACTTTCAGTAGGCAGTCTCTTGGGAATCGGATTTGCCAAGTTCTGGGCACTGGTGATTTCCCTGGGCTCGGGGACGACAGGCGGTGTCTTTGCTCCTTCGCTGGTGGTGGGAGGCGGCCTGGGAGCGGCTTTTGCAATCGGATGCAGACACATTTTTCCGCACCTGGTCAGTGATCCGGCGTTCTATTCTCTAGTGGCGATGGCCGGCGTATTCGGGTGCATCGCGCGCGCACCGTTTACCAGCATTGTGTTCCTGTTGGAACTAAGCCACAATCCGAATTCGTTGTTGCCGCTAATCGTGTGCGTGATGATCGCGGACGCGGTGACCCGGTTGTTCAGCCGGGAGTCGATCATGACCGTCAAACTCGTGAAGCGCGGGCTGATTGTGCTTCAAGACTACTCGGTTCCGGTGATGATGCGGGCGCGCATTGACCAGGTGATGCGCAGTGAGTTTCCGGTACTCAAAGGCGACGAGGAGCTCCGCGCGGTGATTGCGAACCTTCCGGCGAACCAACTGGGTTTCATACCGATCGTCGAGCGCGATGGGAAGCTGATGGGGATTGTGGAGGCGCACGATTTGCTGCGCATCGATCCGCCCGATCACCACCTGACGATGAAGGAGGTAGCGCATCAGGATTACGTGCTGGCGTTTCCAGGCGAGACGGCAGATCGGGTGCAGCGCAAGATGATGCTGAACAACGTCGAGAACGTAGTGGTGGTTAAGCCGGGCGACCTTCGGCCGGTGGGAATTGTGCGCGCCAATGACATTCTGCAACTGCGGCGATGGCTGATGGTTGAAGAGGCCGGAGAAGAGCGACGGTCAACAGCCGACAGGCCGGCGGAGAGCCCAAACCCCTAGCTCGACCAAGGTGGCGGGCGGGCGCGGATGACGAGCGAGAACTTTCCCTATACCTATCTATTGTGCGACGGGACGGCGTGATCGTCTCCGCCATTTCTAAACCGGTATGAATGTTAGTCTTGGTCACGAATCGAGCCTGAAGAGGGCGGAGGATTTTGCTGATGAGGAAAAAGCGTTTCCAGCAAACATAGGATGATGGGTGCGTACCATCGCATCACGACCATCGATGCGTGGAGAGAGAGCGCCATGTCGGACTTATGGGACTGGATGTTTGTACAAAACGAATGGTGCGAAGTTTCAGTCCGCGCCTCTGGAGTACCGCTAGACTGCTACCGCCGCAAAGCAGAAACCTCTGCCTTGGACCATCGCTTCGAGCCTATTCCGAACGACGCACACAATTGGTGACAACTGTGGTTACCGACGCAGTTACCGACCCAGCACAGATTGTTGCTGCTTACGTCTGGTAGTCGGAAGCTCCTGGAAAAACCGGCAATACTATGCGTCCATCTTCGCTTTTGAAAGCAGATCGACCATCGCAATCGGAGTTTCCTCTATCGTTCCTACCGCTACGCTGGGCGCTGCAATAAAAACCTGCGGATGAGCTTCAAACCACACCAGAAAGCGGTCGCGTTCTGCTCCGGGCAATCGCTTCAATTCAAGATAGGCATAGTATGCTCCCATATCGGCATCGACGAGCGAGCCGTTTGGATCCAGATCGTTGGTGCTTAATGCGTCCACTACCATGGCATTGAAAGGCTTCTGACTTTGGCGCGGAGCATAGCGCGCAAGAATTGTTAATGGCTGCGCCCTGCGGAGGATTTCACGCGTCGCCCACTGCACAAAACTGGTGCTGAAAATTTGCGTTCCCGAGCCTTGTGTCAGCAACGAGACCAAGAACTGCTGAAGACGGGCATCGCTCGTGATCTTTCCTGCCGACGGAATTTGCCTGGTCAGTTCAGCCAGTTTGACATGCAGTACCTCGGGCCCGCTCCCTGCCTGAATGCAGGACGTTATGATAGCGAGGATTTCTTTATTTACCGGCGCCAGGTCCAGATAGAGCAGTTGCGTGATCTCCGCGTCCGGCGAGCCGGGCAAAGGACTGCCACCGTCTAGGTACCAGTGTGCGTAAGGGGTGGTGTCGTTCGCAGAGCGCCGTTGAAGCAGGTCCATAAGCGCGCCAGGCGCGCGGTCGGTTCTGACGTTCGTCCATACCTGCCCTGAACCGCTAAGCTTTTGAAACAGCGGATAGGCGGGAGTGTGGGCTTCGCGTCCGATGCAGACCATCACCAGCCGCGGGCGGGCAGGCACTGGCGGCTTCACATAGGCCTCGTACAGCCCGACAAACTGATCAGCGGCCTTGCGATAGGCGTCCATTTGCAACGAGGACCACAAACTCGCCGTCATCTCGGCGAGAAATCGCTGCGGATCTCTGGCGTTCTCCGAACGGTCGAGCACAGGCGGGACATGGATGCTGAGAAAGGCGCCAAGCGAGGAAGGATGGGCTTCAACGAATTCGAGCCGCGCAACGATCTCCCGCTGTTCAACCGGGAATTTCCAATCGTATTCCTTCAGTTCTACAAGAAAAACGGGGAGCAGCGCTACCGGCATCTCTCGCAGCGCGGCAAGGTGCGAAATTGCCAGTTTTCTGCCCTCCGGCGGATAAGAGGAAAAATCGTCGCTGTTGAGCCAGGTTGGCATTATCGCAGCTCCGGAATCAGTTTGCCTTGGGCAAGACCCGCATCTAGCCCGAAGAGGCTGGCGACGGTCGGCGCCACATCGATTGACTCAATCGGCCGATGCACGATCGTCTTCTCGCGAACCCCGAAACCCAGCGCCATCATCCACGTAGTGCGCGCCGCTGGGCTTCCGGTACGATGGTGCTGAAAGCCATTGCCTCCCGGATCGTTGTCGCCGTCGCGTCCGAAATCCGGCAGGATAAGCACCGTAGTTCTGTCTTTATATTCTGGATTCTGTTGCACCTCGTTCAACAGTTCAGCGCAGAGCCGGTCCGTGCGGCGAATGCCCTCGAGGTAAAGCGAATACGCGCCGGAATGTGCAATGTCCATGTCATGCAAAGTAAGAAACAGCAAAGAGGGCGCGAAGGTGCGCATCACGTGCTTCGTCATGTAGAGCGAAAGCGCATCCGGGCTCTCAAACTTGGCTGCCTCGCTTCGTAACTGCGCCCGGTCAAGCTTCATCCGCACCAGCATTTTTTCCATCCTCTCCCGCTCGCCATTCGTCACGGGAAGATCGGAAGCTGCGGGAGCCTCGTAGCTGTCGCGAAGGAGGTAAGGATAGGAATCGAGCTGCATTCCGCTTGTGCCGCCGAGCACGGTTGCGAGCAGCCGCTTGGGAATAATGACCTCGGCGCCATCATCCAGTCCGTAGCGCCGGCTGCGGCTCGATCCCATCTGAGCAAACAGGTTGCCCGGTGCGATTACCCACGCATCGTCGAGCGGTCGGCGAAGGTCCCGGCGAAAGTATTCAAAGATAGTCGGGTGAACCGGCGGCTGCGCGACAAAATTATCGAAGGTTTCGTAAGCGCCAGTAGCAATGCTGGCCGTTGCCACATAGTGGCCAAGGATTCCGCGGTTGATCACCTGGGTAAAAAAGCAGCATTGCGGGGCGAGCGTGTTGAGCAAATGAGGAATGTATTGCTGGCCATCAATTGAAAATGTCTCGTCGTCGCGCGCCCCGCCGCCAAAGGTAACCACGATCACTTTCTGCTTCGGATTGACGGGCGAACGCCGCGCGCCGTAACTGCGCACACTTATCACCGAGCTTGCAGCGGCGCCTACGGTGGCGCGCAAAAACTCGCGACGGCTCAGGCTTATGCGAAAAGAATCATTCACGAGGGATCCGCGGAGCTAATGAGAAAATCTGAGCGAATTACGGGGAATCTAGATTTTCTTTGATCGCAGTCGCACTAGAAGACGCTATTTTTACGCGCCCGATGTGAGAGCACGACAAATATAGGAGCGGTAAACCCTGACTGTCAAGCATGGCCTGCAAACCTGTCGCTCTTTCCGCGACTAACCCGGCTCACAATCAACCAACCAATGACCTCAATGTCAGTGGACTCGACCTCGCCAGCTTGAATCTCGGCAACCGGACCAGTTCAAGGTCAGATCATTCACCTCAAAAGGCAGGCGCAGCAAGGACTGCAGGAATCGCAAGTCGAGCTGGCGCACATGTGTTGGTGAAAATGATGCGGCAAGTTACGGGAATGCCAGGATCTGAAACAACCCGGCGCAGTTGAGTGGGTGAATGTCCGCGTCGCCCTTACACCGCTCGATCATGCGTCCGAAAGTTTTCCACGACACGAGCTCCATCACTTGCGCAAACAGCGTCTTGCCAACAGGCTTGCCGGCCTCCGGATCGATCAAACCCAAAAGCATCGCAAACTGGACCGAAGGAATTCAAATCGTGGACACTCAAAACTCAACTGGATTTGCTTGGCAGAGAATGGCTTGCAAGCCAAAGTTAGCAAACGAGCCCGGCTCTACTGTTGTCATGAGATCAAAATGGTGGTAAAGTTACGCATCTGGATCCGCTGAGTTCCCCCAAGAACACGTTTCCCCTGAGCGAACGCGGACAGACCACAGCACGATAAACCTAACTTGGAGAGGACGTGACGTTATGGACTCTGTCGTCTGTAGAATCGGTCGATTGAAAACCTTTACATTGACTGCGCTCATCGGATTGTTTAGCTTGGGAGCGCTTCAGGCAGCAATGGCGCAAGTCGACCAGGGCGCGATCGTCGGCGCCATCACCGACTCGAGTGGCCGCGTGATACAAGGCGCCTCCGTCACGCTGGTCAGCCAGGAGACAGGTCTCTCATTCCAGCGCAAGACGAACCACGACGGCTCCTACAGGTTTTCACCCATCAAGATTGGGCTCTATCGCTTGACGGTTACAGGGCAAGGCTTTGCAACGCAGAAGCAGGAGAACATTCGCGTAGACGTAGGCCAGATAGTGGGCCTGAATCTTTCGCTCAAACCAGGTGCAGTGACCCAATCGATCACGGTTACGTCGTCCTCTGAGATCCAGACACAAGATGCCTCCACCGGACAAGTCTTCACCAAGTCTCAGCTCAACGACCTCCCGCTCTTGGACCGCAACTATCTCTTTCTTGCCCAGCTTGCAACGGGCGTCAACGCGCCGAACCAGCAAAATACGCAGACATCCGGATCGGGCTCATTTGCATCGAATGGCAGCCGCGTCTCGCAGAACAACTTTATCCTCGACGGAGTGGACAACAACTCCAACATGCAGGACTTCCTGAATGGCGCGACGTACGCGGTCCGTCCGCCTCCCGACGCGCTTGCGGAGTTCAAGTTGGTGAGCAGCAGCTACAGCGCGGAACTTGGCCGGGGGACCGGAGCGGCGGTGAACGCGTCGATCAAGGAAGGAACCAACACCTTCCACGGTTCTCTGTGGGAATACCTCCGCAACGACCGCCTCGAAGCCAACAACTACAACTTCAACGCTCCCACACCGGAGCCGAAAACTTCCTACCATGAGAATATCTTCGGTGCCACACTGGGTGGTCCGATTCTCAAAGACAAACTCTTCTTCTTTGCCGACGCCCAGGGGACGCGCGTCGACGTCTACCAGCCGCAGCAGACCAACCTTACCGTACCAACGGCCGCGGAGCGTACTGGAGATTTCTCGCAGATGCTCAACCCGGCGCTCACCAACGGCAACGGTGCGATCACCTTGTACAAACCGGGTGGCAATGTGACGCCGACCATAGGCGGCGCAGAGCCCGCGAAGGACCCGAGCCTCTATCTTACCTGCCCGTCTGTTACTCCTGTCTATTCGAATGTGACTACGGTGGCGGGGCAAAATGTCATCTGCCCCGGCAGCGTCGATTCAGTCGCAACAACAGTCCTCAATCTGTTTCCGCTTCCCAACCAGGGAGTTACCGGCCAGGTGGTGCAGAACTATACCGCTCCGGCCACCGCGTCACAGAACAACACCACCCAGTATGACGCCCGGGTAGACTACAACTTCAGTTCCAAGGACCAGGCATTCGGGCGTTACAGCTATTCCAACAACCCGTCGGTGTTTACCCCGCCGCTGGGCGTACTGGATGGTGGCAACTTCGGTTCCGACGGCGCCGATACCAACTACGCCAAGAGCGGCGTGTTCAGCGAGACTCATTTCTTCTCTCCCACTCTGTCCAACGAGTTCCGCGTCGGTTATAACTATCTGCATGCGTCCTATCTGCCGGCGGATGCGCAGGTCAACGTTGCTCTGAAGTATGGCTTGGGAGGCATCCCATTCGGCCCCGGCCTGGGCGGCTTCCCCACTCTCTACTTCAACGGTGGCGGTTCCAACTTCGGAATCGGCATCCCAAGTTACGAGCCCTCCGACGAAAAGCAGGACGTCATCGAGTTCATCGACAACGTCACCAAGGAGTGGGGCCAGCACAGCTTGACGTTTGGCGTCAACGTCCAGCACACGCGGTTTTACGGGTTGCAGTCTCCCGACTCGACCGGGTATCAGGGGTTCAGCGGAACGTATACCAGCGACCCTGGAGACACCACCGGCGCGGTAACCGGGGCGGGCCTCGCCGATTTTGAGCTGGACTTGGAAAATTATGCCCAGTTGAACAGCACCACGCCAGTTACCAACCTCCGCTGGTACAACGCGGCCTATTTCCAGGACGACTGGAAGATTCGGCCGAATCTTACGCTCAATCTAGGGGTGCGCTGGGAATACACCCAGCCGTTCGACGCGCTGCATGACTACCAGGCAAACTTCGTGGGCGACTTTGCCGGAATGAACCAGGGGAGCGGAACATTCCTCATTCCCGAGTCGCAGAAGAGCTATCCGATTCCCACCTTCCTTGCAACTGACTTTGCCAACGACAACATCGCGATCATGTATACCTCCAACCGGTCCCTGGTGAACCCGGACCACCATGAGTTTGCGCCGCGCATCGGGTTTGCCTATCAACCCAGGGCCACGCTCGTAATTCGGGGAGGCTTTGGTTTCTTCTACGGCGGCCAGGAGAATATCGGATTGGGCTTAAACCTGTACAACAACCCGCCCTTCTTCCTGACCAGCAGCTATAACCCTGTTCCGAACCAGTGTTACAACACCGCTGCCACCGGCGTCGTATGTCCCACGAACGATCAGACGCTCGAAACCGGTTTCGGCGCGGCTGCCACCTCCAACGCCGCGTTGGAAGCAAACGCCCAGTTGCCAACGCTCTTTGATCAGGACCAGGATGCGAAGAGTACTTACACTGAAGCGTACAACCTGACGGTGCAGCAGGTTCTCACTCCCACCATCTCGTTCAGCCTCGGCTATCAAGGCAACGTGAGCCGTCACCTGCGGGTCAGCTATGCCGCCAACCAATATCCGGGCGTCACTCCATCCGGCGCGAATTCTCAGCTCTATCAGCCGTTCTATGACTTCGGGAATATCATCAGGGTCAGCAATGAAGGCATAGGCAATTACAATTCTCTCCAGACAAAGATTCAGAAGACGCTTTCGCATGGCCTGTCGTTCCTGGCGGGCTATAGCTGGACGCATAGTCTCGACGACGCCGTGCAGCCCATCCAAGGGACCGACGGAGGCCAGGCCGGCAATCCCGCGTTTTTGGGATTCATGTATGAGTACGGCGCCAGCAACACTGACGTGCGTAACCGGTTTACCTTCTCGCCGCAGTACGCACTGCCGTTTGGCGAAGGGAAGCAGTTCCTAAACCATGGCCGTTTGATGGACGAAGTGGTAGGGGGCTGGAAGGCCACGGCCATCTTCCAGGTCCAGACCGGCACCCCGATCGCCTTTCCGCAGCGGTTCCGCGTCGGCGACCCGTTCGGTCCAGGCGGCACACCCGATCCGATTACGCAAGTCAACGAGCAGTGTGCAACGGCGGTCAAGACGGTAGCTCACTGGTTCAACCCCTGCGCTTTCTCGCAGGCGCCGACTGCCTATTTGGATTCGGTCCCTCCGAATACGAACGGTGTCCTGCTCAGCCAGGCTGGAACGCTGCCTTATGGCCAGCGGGGTCGTCTCACAGTGGCGGGGCCAGGCTTCAACCGCCTTGATATGTCTCTGTTCAAGAGCTTCAGGCTACCATTCCGCGAGTCCGAGTTTGAACTGCGCGCTGACGCAATCAATGTCATGAATACTCCGTCCTTTGGCGACCCGAATAACAGCATTACCGGAGGAAGCGCCGGTCAGATCAGTTCGACGAGGTTCAGCGGGTTACTGCCCGATGCGCGTGTCATTCAGGTCGCCGGCCGTCTAAGCTTCTAACAGCCCTCGCCGAACGTCAAACGTCTCGCCGAGAATGGACCACGTCACGCCGTGAGAGCGGCGTGACGTGCGAAACATAGGCAAGAGTACGCCGTCTACGCTCTGTCGCATCATGGCGCGGCAGTTGAGCTAAAGCATTTTTCCGATATGTGTATCGCGAAGCGACGCGGCTAAGTTAGCGCGACCTCCGGGGTGCGACAACCTTGTGCGGCTCCGGCGGCTCTCCAGAAATAGGGAAAGTGCCGTAGCCCTCACAGAGCCGATCGGGATTAAAATACGGGGTTTGAGGGATGAAACGACGACACATGCTCTTAGGATCCGCGCAGGTTGGATTGGCAGTGGCCGCTCGCTGGACGCTACCCACAGCCTTTGCTGGCATCGTGGGCGCGGCAGCGGCCGAGCTGGCTCCGTCTTCGCCGCGCGCCCTGCCCACCGCCTATCAGATCGCTTGGCAGAATCTCGAGCTAGGCATGTTTGTGCACTTCGCACCTAACACCTGGCAAAACACGGAATCCGACAATTTGACCACCCCGCTCTCCGAGATCAATCCGAGTAATCTGAATACCGACCAGTGGGCCCGTACGGCTCTGGAGTTAGGCGCGAAGTATATCGTCTTTGTGGCAAAGCATCAGGGCGGCTTCTGCATGTGGCAGACCGAAACCACGGACTATAGTATTCGCAACACCCCGTGGCGCGGCGGCCGCGGCGATGTACTCGCGGACATCTCCGCGTCCTGCCGTAAACATGGGCTGAAGCTGGGAGTCTATGTCTGCCCGCGCGACGATCATTTCGGCGCGAAGACCGGCGGAGTCTGCAAGACTCCGGAGCTGCAGGCGCGCTACAACGTAATGTATCGGCGGCAGTTGACGGAGGTGTTCTCTCGCTACGGAAATCTCGTTGAGGTGTGGTTTGACGGATCGACTGTTACTCCCGTGAAGGATATTCTCACCAGGTATCAACCCCATGCCATGGTTTTCCAGGGCCCAGACGCGACGATTCGCTGGGTTGGCAATGAGGATGGCTTTGCACCGTATCCGTGCTGGAACGGCATTGAGAGAGCCGATGCCAGGACCGGAACGGCCACCTCGCTGAATAGCGACCCAGACGGAGATGTGTGGATGCCCATTGAGGTTGACGTCTCCATCCGGCGCCCAGACTGGTTCTGGAGCACAACGAATGCGCATTTAGTGCTCACTCTCGATCAATTGCTCTCTATTTACTATCGTTCGATTGGACGCGGTGCTCAGCTCCTGCTCAATATCCCTGCGAATCGAGAGGGCCTGCTTCCAGATCCCGACGTCGCTTCAGCCAAGGCGTTCGGTCGGGAGATTCGAAGGCGTTTCGGGAAATCGTTGGCTGAGACTGCAGGACACGGAGCGGAGGTGACCTTGAAGCTCGACGCCCCGCAAAGAATCGATACCGTTATTCTGCAGGAAGAGATTGCCAAGGGTGAACGCGTGCGGCAATACCGAATCGAAGGGCGTTCTAAGGGCACTTGGCATATACTCGGCGAGGGCATTTCGATCGGCCACCAGCGCATTCAGCCCGTGCAACCAACCGACGTGGATGCACTTCGAGTTGTGACGATGCGCAGCGTGGGGACACCGGTCTTCCACCGCATTGCTGTGTTCAACGTTTCTGCACTTCCGCCGAAGGACTGGAACGCGGCTCCGCAAATCTGGGCGGCCAACAGAGTTGGCCGTTGGCGCGATCACACGTTCTCAATCGACCTGACCGCAAAAATCGACGCGGCAAAGCAATACCGTCTCCGATTTGTTCCACGTACAGGCGCTGTGGATGGCATTAAGAATGTTGTGCTCAAACTACACGGGGTTGTGGAACCGAACTTCATCAAGCCCGTCAGGGGCAAGGCGAATGAGTTGATGCTCGATATTACTGGTGTGGCCGAAACCGTTCAAGTATCAGGGCAGGTGGAGGGCGCCGCAAGCGGAGATATCCTGCTGCAAAAACTCTAGCTATGATTGTCCTTCGGGGCCGCGGAGCCGGCAGGGATGCCCGGATTGTCAACTGCGACAGAGATGCAGATTGCCGGAAGTTATGGCACGTCACTTCATAAGGGTGCTGTGAAGCCTTTGTCTGCCGGATTCGAACGCAAATGATTTCCACTTCATTCATAAAACGCAGGTCAACCTCTCGGAGTCTCATGAAGAAGTTCTGGTTACTCATCTCAGTCATCCTTTGTTTAGTCTTGTCGGCGGCGGCTGCAACGCCGCAGCACACATTTGAGCTGCGGAACGGCAAATTCTATCTGGATCATCATCCATTTCAGATTCTTGCAGGAGAGGTGGACTATTCCCGCATCCCGCGCACCCGCTGGCGGTATGCGATGAGGATGGCGCGCGCCATGGGGCTTAATACAGTGACCACGTATGTCTTTTGGAACCTCCATGAGCCGGAGCCGGGCCACTTCGACTTTACGGGACAGAACGACCTTGCCGCCTTCCTGAGAATTGCGCACGACGAGGGCCTCTACGTCATTCTCCGCCCTGGACCCTATGTTTGTGCGGAGTGGGAGTTCGGCGGTTTTCCTTCGTGGCTTCTCAAAGATCGCACTACGGTCGTTCGATCACTCGATCGCAGATTCATCAAGCCTGCTGCGGATTGGTTCCAACACCTGGGAACCGTTGTGAAGCCGTTCTTGCTGGTCAACGGCGGGCCCATTTTTGCAGTTCAGGTTGAGAACGAATACGGTTCCTTCGGGAAGGATCACGCATACATGCAGGCCATTCGTCAACTCGTGATGGATAGTGGGATGGGCGGGACAGCGAAACATCCCACGCTGCTCTACACTGCTGATGGCGGGGTGCAACTGCCAGATGGATCCATCCTAGGCCTGCCGGCTGCTGTCAACTTCGGCCCTGGCGATGGCGCAGCAGAGACCGCGCGTCTTCGCGCCTTTCGCCCCAACGGTCCCCGCTGGGTTGGCGAGTACTGGGACGGTTGGTTCGATCACTGGGGGCACGATCATGTTACGACCAATACCGGCAAGCAGGTGGCAGAGTATGAATTACTGCTTAAGCATGGGAACTCCATTAACTTGTATACGCTGTGGGGCGGCACCAGCTTCGGCTGGATGAATGGCGCAAACAGCAATGGCAGGGACTACGAACCCGACGTAACGAGCTACGACTATGACGCGCCCATCAGTGAAAGCGGAATGCCTCGCGAGAAGTACTTCAAGTTCCGCGCAGCCATAAAGAGTGTAACGGGTGTCGAGCCTCCGCCCGTGCCACCCACCCCGCTCGACACCACCTATCCCATCGATGCCGCGGAGGAATCGGCATCCCTTTGGAATAACTTGCCGAAACCGGCCTATTCGTTGCAACTCAAGACCATGGAAGAGATTGGCCAGGCATACGGCTACATCCTTTACACCACGCATCTCGATGCCAAGCAGTCCGGTAAGCTGTTCTTCGATGGTCTCCACGACTATGCCAGCGTCTACGTCGATCACAAGCTGATTGGTGTTGTAGACCGAAGGCTTAACCAGACATCCCTCGATGTTCCCGCGGCATCGAAAGGTCGCCAGCTTGCCATCCTGGTCGAAAATTCAGGTCGAATCAATTACGGCTTCGCGTTGCGCAATGAGAGCAAGGGGATACTCAACGGCGTCCAACTGGCAGGCAAGAAGCTTACCGGATGGTCAATCTTTTCTCTTCCCATGAATCACCCTGCGAAGATTCATTTCCGGAACGCGCCCTGCACCGGCCCGTGCTTCTTTTTGGCGTCTCTCATTGCGCCATTGGCACCGGAAGACACTTTCCTCGATACGGCTTCTATCGAGAAAGGATTTGTCTGGGTCAACGGAACCCCTCTTGGCCGGGCATGGGACGTTGGTCCGCAGGCGACCCTGTTTATACCGGGAAGTTGGTTGAAGCAGGGGATAAATTCTCTTATCGTCTTCGATTTGAGAGCGCACAATTCGCTCGCACTGCAAACCACGGATCGCGCGATATGGATTCCGGGTAAGGATGAGTCGAAGAAGAAGTAGCCGCACCGCCGGGTACGAACTGAAATACTTTGCTTGCATTACTCATAAATCAAAAAGTTGTGCTTGAATTCTTTCTGCACGCTGCCATTCATTGAAGGCGCCGAGAAACGTTGGCCCCGAATTTCAACGATCCGTCTCGTCAAGATGGCTATCGTCATTTTCTCGGCCCAAGCACTCGAGTGCCGGCCTGGCAGAGGTGGTTGCAGGGCAGATGTCGTGAGTCCAATAAGGGCCGATAAGGGTTCCTCTCAGTGATTCAGGGTTCCGAAAGCTGTGATCCGTTCCCCGTGATTTCAATTATTTGCCCGTTTCCAATCGGCTGCCACGGCAGAGGACAGCGTCAATCGCTGAGATCACGCCGAAGAACAGGACGGTGGATCGGCGATCTACCTGGACGTAAAGTCGCCATCTCGGACTTGTGGGACCAGATTACAACTGGGAAGATCAGCTTGGCTCTGCAAAAAAGGTGCGAAGGTTCGGGTCGAGCCTCTGGAGCACCGCTAGACCACTGCCGTTGCACGGTAGTTCTCTTCACTCTTGTGCAGCCCGTTTCCACGTCTGACTGCGAAGTTACAAAATTTCTTCATGCGCAGTCGGTCTCGAATCGGAGAATATTCTCTCGGCACCGCTGCCGTAGTGGGGGACGAAGTTCATGCAACAAGGAAGTCTCACACAAAAGAGCCGTCTTCAGGGACCGGACGCTTGGGAATTGGGTTGGTCGGAGAAGAGACCCCACGGCGAGCGTGTTTACCGTAAGCGCGTAATTGGCACTATTGCTGAGTTGTCGAACATCGATCCTTCGAAAGTTGATTCGTCCCAAGGCTCAAGGGCTCGGAATCGACAAACGCTTCAGATAGCATACATTCCGACATACGTACTCGACACTTCTCAGGAGTGTCGGGACAGAATCTAAAGTCATGCAGGAATTGCTTCGCCACTCTCTTTGCGGTCGACTCTGGACGTTTACACGCAAGCGATCACGCCGTCGAAGCGGGCGGCTCAGGATGCCGTAGTGTCGATCGTGCTGGCCGCGACTGGCGTGGAAGTGGATCATTCGCACATGCATTGATTGATGCGGGCGTGAGGCGGAATCTTGATTAAAAGGGCACAAAATGGGCACGAATTTGTGCCCTTTTGCACCCTCTCTGGTTTCCGCAGATTCCAAATAAGTCATTTGGAATGATGGCGGGGACGACGGGGCTCGAACCCGCGACCTCTGCCGTGACAGAAACTGGAAGGCCGTAACTTATTGGAACCAGGGGGAACGGATGGCTCCTTTCAGCGCCCTGAGGAAAGGTTGGCAACTCTTATTGCACCCTTATCGAACCCACGACCTCTGCCCTGTAAACCTCTGCCCAAACCGGTAGGGCCCTTGTTCTGCGACCATTGATCTGATGGCGGGCCGATCGTTTGCTACGAGTACTCGTTTGACGTTGCGTGCCGTGCGGCTGGTTCGCCAGCCGGCACCCATTCCGCTCACTCTGCCCATGCTCCCGTTGCGCATGAACCACCGCAAAGCGCCGTCGCTCCGGGCTTAGAAGTTTCCCCTTGCCAGGTCCTCCAGCACTTGCTTGTTCAGGCTCAAGTCGGCCACCAGTTGTTTCAGCTTGCCATTTTCCTGCTCCAGTTCCTTCAGCCGTTTGGCTTGATCGATTTTCAAGCCACCGTATTCCCTGCGCCAGCGATAGTAGGTCTGCTCCACGATCCCGACTTCCTTGCATGCCTGCGGCGTTGTCTTTCCATTTGCTATCGCCACTTCCACCTGCCGCAGCAGGTTCACGATCTCTTCCGGCTTATATATCTTCCTCGCCATTTTCCTCGGCCCCTTTTGTCCAGTCTCTCTCTTATCTACTGGTACAAAATCTGCCGGGCATTCCAACGTAGTCGCCGGTCACAAAGCAGTTCGCCACCCATATCTCCCGACGATCCGGCGACACATCGAATCCCTCGGACCCGTTCCCCACCTTAATATTCGTCACATTCCAGTCCAGCCGCATCCACGGCGTATTGACATGCCCCCGAGGGCCCGGCATGCGCATTAATTCCTTATCGATTACGCTGACCGTTCCAGAGACGACGTTCGTCGCTACAATCAACTTCACGTCTGGGGAGACATAAAGCATGTGAATCCGGTTTTACCCATTCCCCAGCACTTAATCCACCTTGCCCAAAGCCGGATCATAGCGCCCGATCGCTTTGGCCACCTCCGACGTGAACCAAACTTTCCCATCGGCGAACGCCAGCCCGTGCGGGCCTCCCAGCGGCGATACGTCAATCGAAGGCTCCGCCTTATCCTTCACCAGGTCCACGACCGCAAGTGTGTGGTATTTTCCAAAACCATAATTCGATACGTAGGCCGTCTTCCCGTCAGCCGATGCAATCACTTCGTGAGGATCATTCCCCACCGGCACTTTGGCAATCACGCGCAAGTTCGTTGGATCGACAACACTCAATGTCTGATCTTGTTTGGACAGCACCAGCAACGAGGCCGATGAAGCGCCTTGCCCCAACAAGATACTCGGGGCGAAGAGGCCGAGAATAATGGCGGCAAAAGCAGGAACTCTCATTCCCCGAGCTTACGTTTACCCATAGCAAAGTGCGAGTTCGAGAATAATTGGCATCTGCTCAAAAACCTGCATGGTTGCATCAGGAAGACCATAGGAACCGCTGCATCGACTACCGCAGACTGAGCAAATCCGGCAGCCATGCCGGTTCGGAATCGGCCACAGCCTCGTCACTTTGCAATCCATTGGAAATCCGAAACCGAATCAACTCGGCCACAGTGATCATCTTCAGCCCGTGTTCGTCGCAAAAACATGCCAGGTCCGGAACCCGCGCCATAGTACCGTCGTCCTTCATGATTTCGCAGATCACCCCGGCAGGCGACAACCCCGCCATCCTCGCCAGGTCCACGGCTGCTTCCGTCTGACCCGCCCGCACGAGCACTCCGCCTCTCCGCGCTCGAAGCGGAAATACATGCCCGGGACGCGCCAGGTCAGACGGCACCGTTGAGGGGTCGATGGCGCACCGGATCGTCTCCGCCCGGTCATAGGCGGAGATTCCGGTGGTCACGCCACGTCCCACGGCATCAATCGAGGTGGTAAACGCCGTGCCAAAGGACGCGGTGTTATGTGCGGTCATTGGTGGCAGGTCGAGGGCGTCCAGGCGCTCGGCAGTCATGGCAAGGCAAATCAAGCCGCGACCATACCTGGCCATAAAATTTACCCCCTCCCGAGTGATCTTCTCCGCCGCGATCGTAAGGTCACCCTCGTTCTCGCGGTCCTCATCGTCCACCACAACCACCATCCGGCCCTCCCGGATTTCCTCGATCGCGTCTTCAATATCAGCAAAAAGAAAATTTTTCGCCATTTTGACCTCATTCCCGGCCCCACTCAGACCACAACAGCGTCGATTCGCTCACGTCGTTGTGCGCCGGCCTCCTCAATCATTTGCTGCTCGATCCACCGATACGTCTCTGCAAGTCCCTGGCGCAGCCGGATGGAAGGCTCCCATCCGAGCAGCTCCAAAATCATTGAGTTGTCGCTGTTGCGTCCGCTTACGCCGCGCGGCGCGCTCAGGTCGTATGTGCGCCGGAGGCGAATGCCCGCGATCTCCTCGGCAATATCAACGAGCTGGTTGATGGTGACCAACTCACTGGAGCCAAGGTTTACGGGCTCCTCGATATCGCTGTTCATGATTCGGTACGTGCCTTCAACGCAATCATCGATGTACATAAAGCTGCGCGTCTGCCGGCCGTCTCCCCAGATATTGATTTCGTGCGCGCCCTTCAATCTGGCTTCGATAACCTTCCGACAGATCGCAGCTGGGGCCTTTTCCCGTCCACCTGTCCACGAGCCGTGCGGGCCATAGACATTGTGAAAGCGGGCCACTCGGCAATTCAGCCCGAAGTCTTCCGCGAAGTGCCGGCACATGCGCTCGCTGAACAACTTTTCCCATCCGTAGCCATCCTCGGGGAGTGCCGGATACGCATCCGACTCCTTGAGAGGAGCCACCTCGGGTGTGGCTTGCTTTTCCGCGTTGTAAACGCAAGCCGAAGACGCATAGAAGAACCGCGTGGCTCCCTTGTCCCGCGCGGCCAGCAGCGTATTGGTGCTGACCAGGACGTTGAGCATGCAAAGAGCTTTGTTGGTCTGGATAAATCCCATGCCGCCCATGTCCGCGGCCAATTGGTACACGTGGTCGGCCCCGCTCACCGCGGCAAGGCAGTTTTGCCTGTCCTTCAAATCGAGCGAGACGTTTTCAACCTCTTCTGTGACCTGATGCCAATCATCCATCGGTCGAATGTCCACCGCCCGGATGACCGCAACACCTCGCTTCAGGAGACCCTTAACGAGATGCCCGCCGATGAAGCCGCCCGCTCCGCAAACCACTGCTCGTGGTGTCTGGATTTTCATTGCAACTCCGAGCCTCGCCCTTTTCCAACCACTGTCTGCAATCTAGCGGCGGGCGAATGTGGAGTTGTCAGCGGGCTGTCACCGCATTGTCATAACCTGGCCGCTCAGTAAGGCCTTTTCGTATCCACGCCATAGGGCTTTCCAAACTTGTTGGCGTGGTTCGTCAATCTCGGCCGCGCAATCGGTGCGCGCACCACGCCAATATCCACCAGGCCTGGCGGAAAATGAACCGTCCGGTCCAACCCGTCCAGAACTGACGGAGGAACACCTTCAATCCACAAGTGCAGTTTGTAATCCCCGGGGGGAATGTGGCTCAGCACGATTGAGTCCTTTGCATCAGCGATGGCATACAAAGGAGTGGAGAGGGCCACGACGACGGCGCTCATCTCCGGATGGATGTTGCAAAAAATATACGAGACCCCCTCGCGCGAAAACGTCACCGATTTGCTCGACCCGGCTTCATAAAGCCCCAGATCGAACCGCTTGCCGTCAAAAAGGGAAAACACATTGTGAAAGAACGGATCCGCGTTGGGAAACCGCACCACGCTTCCCACCGGAATTACCTGCAAATGCGGAGTAAAGGTGCGGTTTTTTTGCAAGAGTGTGTATGGCCCGTTGGGAACGAACGGAAGCGAGGGCGTACCCGGAAGCGTCTCCAGCCAGGCAACTGCGGGTACAGAACGATGCACTCCCGGCAGGGAAGATACAATCCGCAGGCGAAGCTCCGCTCCGGAATTCTGGTGAGCTTGCCCTTCAGCCATTCCTGACGCCAACAACGCAAAAAGGCAAAACAGGGAGACACCGTGCTTGGCTCGCATCATCAAAACTTGTATCCCGCCGCCAGCCCCACAATGTTGCTCTCAGCCGAAGGACCGATCACGGGAGAGCTTTCCAGATGCCGGTATTCCAACGAAAAGAGCAGGTATGCGCTGGGACTGAAGATTACATTCCCCGTGTACGTGCGATTTCTGGCAAGGTTCTGCGCCATTGAGGCGCTCGGAGCAAAATAGGGCCGCAACTCGGAGGCAAACACATTGTCCACCCCGAATGCCGCGTTGAACTCCAGCCGCTCATTCGGTTTTTCCTTCAACTGCGCCCACCCTCCCACGTCATCCAGCGGACGGAAATAGTAGCTGCCGGTGTCCTCGTCGTAGCGATATGCAAAATCCTTGTAGGCTCCGCCCCCCAGGCCGCCCAGGGCGAGCCCGCGATAAAAACTTGCCGCAAATTGCAGGCGAGCGGGCAACAGGAACTTCGCGTCCAATGTCCCGGCCCAGGAATCAAAGCCGTGTCCCAGCGAGCTTTGATGAGGAGCGAAATACCCTCCCGCTCCAAAATGGTTGCGCTCAAAGTCGCGCTCCCGCCCCAACAGCGCCACCCGCGCCTCCACTCCGGGCCAGCGGCTTTGCTCCGCGCCGCTGGCGGGAACAGTCCCGGATGGCAAATTCAAAATCGGCGAGAGAGGCGCGTCACCCGCATCCATCAAAGCAGCCTGCAGCCGAAATCCGCGTGATCCCGCCGCCGCGAAATCTTGCGTGACGCCCAATTGGGGGTTCCAGGTCCAAAGGTCCCCGGACCAGGCAAGCGGAGGCTCGGCAACCGCCGTCAGTGAGTCCGGCACATCGGGACTGAAAATCGGACGGTCCAGCGAGAAGAAGGCTTCCGTGCGGCTCCATTGCAGCGCGACGCGAGCGGTTCGAAGCCGCAGCAGCATCGAATCTGCTCCGTAATAGCCGGAGTAGCCCGCCGCGGAACTTGCCGCGCCCGGCCTGCCGCTGAAGTCCACACGAACATTGGCGTAGCTCTTCGCGCCGAACAGGTGCGGGCCTTGCGCATCAATTCCAAGGATAATCTGCCGAACGCTGGCTCCCGTGCTGCCCGCCCCCGGCACAGCCAGCGTGGGCGTCGCCGGTTGGTCCACCGCGCCAGTATTCACAAATCCATTCAGCAGCACCAGTCCCGTAACCTTCACCGGATACCGGGACTCGCTCTCCACTTTCGTCTGGTCGTGGACCGCGATCTGCGCCTCCTGCATCGCCTGACGCTCGCGAACTTCCTCAATCGCCGCCTTTGTTGAGTCGGGAGCAGGATAAACATCCTTAGCAGTCTTCGACGATGCCTGGGTTTCAATCGATGCGTTCTGCGCCATTTGCTGCTTCAATTCATCCAACTGCTTGCGCATTTGCTCAAGCTGGCGCTGCGACTCCTGAAGCTGCGCCTGCGTGCGCGCCATGGCTTCCGTCAATGTCTGGACCTGCTGCGTCAGGTCTCCCTGGCTCGTAGCCTGCGCTCCGGCACAACTCGCCGCAAGGCCAAGAAGCAGCGCCGTGAGTGGCAAGGCTCTCCAGTCTCGATTGAAAGATCGATTCCGGCTATGTCCGAACGTTCTCATCTGGAATCACCTGGTCATGGCGCTCGATCTCGCCCTCGTCCGCCGCGGCGAGTCCACGCGCCACCTTCATTTGAAAAACAGTTTCCCCAGCGCGGCTGCTAAGGAGAATCACATCGCCGCCATGATCGGCAGCAATGTGCTGCGCAAGAGTTAGTCCGAGCCCGGTCCCCTTCTGCTTTCCCTCGCTCACAAACGACTCGAACAGGCTCTCTCGAATTTTCTCCGGAACCCCGGGTCCGTTGTCGGTCACGTTGACCACAGCAAAGTCCTCCCGCATCTCCACAATAACGGTCACCTTGCCTGCCGGTCCCTGGCAGCGGACAGCCTGGCAGGCATTCACGAGCAGGTTGGAAATGGCCCTCTCGATCTGCTTGCCGTCCACATTCACGTCTGTTTCAGCGGGGTCTCCGTAATGCGTCTCGAGCGTCACGCCCTCCGCATCGGGATGGGCGCGGACCACCGCCACAGCCCGCTCCAGCAGCGTTGCCATCAGTTCCGGGGACCTCCTCATCGCCGTGCCGGTACGGCTGAAGATCAACAGAGACTCGATCATATCGGTTGTGCCGTTCACCGCCGCGCGAATATCGGAAAAAATCTCAGCTCTCTCATTCGCGGAAAAACGGTCCGAATACAAAAATTCCGAGTTCGCATAAATCGCCGCAAGATAGTGGCGAAGATCATGGGACACCGAACTGGCCATCCTGCCGATCGTCGCCAGCCTCTCTGACTCAAGCACAGCCTGGTTGGCCTTCTGAATCTCGTTCCTCATGCTGGTAAATGCAGTGCTGAGCTGTCGCACCTCCTGCGTTCCATGACCCGGCACGCGATGTCTGATATCGCCGAAACCAAACGCGCGTACACTATTCGAGAGCTCTTCCAGCGGACGCGTTAAAAGTCGCGAGACAAAGATCATCAGCAGCGTCCCGGAAAGAAGGGCCAGTAAACCCACAACCAGAATCATGCGATCGATACGGCTGATCGAGCGCTCCGCCGGCCCAAATGATTTCAGGACAACCAGTCGCAGCGGAGAGGTTGCGCTCGCCGAAAGATCTTCCGTGGAGGAAAGAAACTGCGCGTCTCCAAGGCTCACTGTTGCGGGGCTCTGCGGCGCTGAGGTTGTGAAGGATGGGTCCTTTTCCAGAACAGCAAGCACGGCCGGGTCAAGCGTGCTCGCTACGGCTCGGCCTCCGCTAAGAAAAGTCGCCTCAACACCCGTCGGGTCACTGATCTGCCGCACCGTGCGCTCGATTGAAATCCCGCTCACGACATAACCGAGCAATGTGCCATCTTCATCGCTCCCGAAATACAGTGGACGCAGCGCACATGCGTAAAGTGATCCGTGATTGATGAGATAGTGCTTTCCCGGAGAAGCGAGCAGCGTCTTCAGCCCTTCACGAAGCGTCTTGTCCGCTGATCCGCGACTGGCATACGCCGCCACAATCCGCCCGGTCGGATCAGCAAGAACGAACAGGTCCGTTCCGCTGAGTTGCCAAAATTCCGACGCTCCGTCCTGAATCGTCAGGTCGTCCCCGCTCGTCATCAGCGCCTTTAAAGTGGGCAGTTCGGCGAGCAATGCGTTCTCGCGTTCCAGGGATTTCAGGTTCTCAGCCTGAAGGTTCTGGAACGTAACGACGGAATGCTCCAGGTCGCGGGAGAGATCATCCGTCACTTGGTTTCGCAGGTGATGACGAATCAGCAGCAGGCTCAGCCCCGTGACTACCGCAATCACCAGAGCCATCGTAAAGACGAGAAGCACGTGCGTCCGGACCCCTTGCTTCTCTTGCATTGTGCCTGCTCCTGGTGAAGTGATCTCTCGGCGTCTGCTACGGCCTCCGATCACGGGACAAATTTGTAGCCTGCGCCGTAGATCGTCAGCAGGTGCCTGGGATTCGCCGGGTCAGGCTCCAGCTTCTGTCTTAGTTTCAGAATCTGGTTATCAACCGTCCGGGTCGTCGGATAGAAGTTGTAACCCCAAACCTCGTTGAGCAACACGTCGCGGGTCAGCACCCGCTCCTCGTTTTCCGTGAAAAACTTCAGCAGCTTGAATTCATGCGCGGTCAGAATAACCGGATTTCCGCCGCGCAGGATGATCATTTTCCTGAAGTCCACCTCGCAGTCGGCAAAGCAATAGGTCGTCTGCGCCGCCGGCTTGCGCTGCCTTCGAATCGCAGCCTGCACCCGCGCCGTAAGTTCCCGCGGGCTGAATGGCTTTGTCACATAATCATCCGCGCCAAGCTCCAGCAACAGCACCTTGTCCGCAACTTCCGATATCGCGCTAAGCACCACAATTGGCGTTTCAGCAGAAATGCTCTTGAACGTCTGGCACAACTCGCGTCCCGATATGTTGGGAAGGATCAAATCAAGTACGACAGCCAGCGGTTTCTCACGCCGGAACAAATCCAGCCCAGCCTGGCCATCCCCCGCGACCACCGCCGCATAGCGCTCTTCAGTAAATAACCTGCGAAGCACCTTCTGCATTCGAGGGTCGTCTTCAATAATCAGAATAATGCCAAGGCTCAAGGCCGGCAGCGGACCGCTCTGCTCTTCTTTGGGAATTTCGATTTCCTGGACCATGGTTCGAGGACCTCACGCTTCTATTCTGGTCGAAACATTCTATCGCCGTCTGCAGATGATCGAGAAATTACAATCGGATGACATTTTCAGGCCCCGCCGCTTCTATGGTTTGCCTGCCCAGCGGCTCCAGCGCCGGAGACACAATCTCAAACGCTGCCCCTGACCTGGCCCGTGCCTGCTCCACCAAAAGACTCACCAGCAGAATTGCCCATAACGGCAGCGAAAGATCGAACCTCTCCGTGTCTGCCAGTCCACGTACAAGCACAAAGATCAGAAACGCAAGAAAAAATGACCGCGTTGCGCCTGCGCAAAGTCGCCGGATGTGTCTGAAGATGCTGAAGTAAATTCCGAGGAACAGAGTCAATCCAACCAGCCCATACGCATAGAACTGCTGAAGAAGTTCGTTGTGTGCGTGCGCTGCCTCGAATTGATCGCGGCCAAATGGAGGAATCACTTTCCAGACCGAGTCGAACCCATGCCCAATCCACGGCCGCTGCACAGCTTCCGTCAGAAAATAAGCCCAGATTCCAAGTCTCCCGCTCAAAGTTTCGGATTGATTTCCCTCATTGGTGTAGACGCCATAATAGGAAGTCAGCAAGCCCCAAAACAGCGCCACCGCCGCGATAGCTCCAACGGCCATCAGGATTTTCGTTCTGCGGCTCATGGATCTGTCCCTCAACAGCAGGAAGCCTTCGCCGGCAAGAAATGCAACAATCGTGGTTTTGCTGAGTGAGCGGAGAACCGTAATGGCCAGCAAAAGTGCCGATGCACCCAACTTCGCTTTTTTCTCCCGAATCAGGTATTGCGCGAAGAAGAATGCGAAGGCGCAGACATACCCGATCTGGTTAGGCCCCAGAAGCTCCTCGTCGCCCAGCCGCAGGTCCGACTGCGCGGGCATGATCCATGCGATCGCCGCCACTGCGCATGCTCCCCATACAAAGCCCTTCATCAGCGATGCAGAGGTGGCTTCGAGTTCGCCGGCGCGAAGCAGCAACGCCACCATCGCGAAATCCGCCGCCATTCCGCACCAGTACGCCACAGAATCGGGAAGCGAAGCCGTCCTGCTCCAGAAAAGACTACAGCACGAAAACCCGAGAAAAAGCAGCGTCCAGCGGACGCCCGGCAACCTTGACATTTCCCTGAGCGGATAACCGACTCCGACGGAGCAGAATGCAGCCACAAGCAGAAGGAGGAAATCGAACGCGAGGCTAAGCGCCGTTCCGGTTTGCGGATCAGCGCCAAAGAGGCGAACTGAAATCAGAACCATGATTAATCGGAACGCTAAGTAGTACCCGACCAGGAAAGGCACAACCTCCAACTGGTTATGCCTTACGTTTTCAAAACTCATCCCCATATTTCCATCCGGCCCGGCATTCCGGTGATTCGCCATCAGTGCGTATACATCTCCGGAACCCCCTGGCTCCCCTTGGGCGGCAAATGTCGCAGGTACACCACAATCGACCAAAGCTCATCATCGCTCAGGGTCCCCTTCGACCCCGGCATCCCCGACGGGCTGATTCCGTAATTAAGGATCCGCTTCAGTTGGCCATCTGTATAGCTCTGCACCCGTGGCGACGCGAGCGAGGGAGGTGGGGGCGACATGTGCCCCACAAAAGGAACACCCGTGTTCTGCCCGTCCATTCCGTGGCAGGCGACACAATAGTGCCCGAAGGCCTCTTTACCATCGGCCAGCGTCTCCGCATTGTCGGGCAGCGGGTTCTTCTCCTTCTTGTTGCCGATTGTGACGTGATGTTTGATAAAGGTCATGGTTTTGGTCTCAAATTTTCCCGGCGGAGTGGCCTTGCACCCCGTCACCCCAGCAAAGAAAAAAGCCGCGGTGAAAATGAGCACGCGGCGCATTCTCTAGTCCACCACGTGCAGGCGGATCGTCATGGAACCATGATGCGCGCCGCAGAATACCGAACAGTGTCCAACGAAGTCACCCGTCTTTTCCGGTGTAAACTGCACCTCCGCAGTGCCGCCCGCCTTAACTTTCAAATTTATGTTCAACTCGCGAATACGCATGCCGTGTGCCACGTCTTCGCTCTTCAGCACCAGCACCACGGGCTGACCTTTCTTTACCGTGATATCGTCAGGTGTATAGGTAAAGCGCCTGGCGGTGATTTCAATCTTTTGCGGCGCAGCCTGCGCCCAGGCCGCGGGAGAGGAAAACGCCAGCGCCACTAGGATCCCGGCAAACAGCGCCGACACAATCCGTTTCTTCTTCATAAGCTCTCCTTCGAATGTGCTGTGCAATGCGGTTGTGAGTGGACTAGCTGGACTTAAGGGTTAAAGAACCGCCGCAGCGCCTTGTAATCGGCCTCGCTTAAGTTGGCGCGCGTGCGCATGTGCATCGCGATCGTGCCCGATATACTCGACGACAATCCTTCCGGCGCATTGTGGCAGCGAGAGCAGTTCTGCTCGAATACCTTCTGTCCCCGGTCAGCGCCAGCCGACCTTGTCGCTCTCGGCGTCGGCGCGTGCTGGTCCTTCGGCTTCGGTCGATTGGTTTGCGCGACCAGTGGAACCGCGGCGATCAGCAGAACCCCGGACATTATTCTTTTCGGATACTTCATCGCTTCTCCTTCGCGCGACGCCGCGCCGACTGAGTAATTCTCATAGTTCGAACCTAGCCGCCACTCCGTGGAGACGTGTCACGAAGGCGTCTGAAGTTTGTCATTCGATTGTCTCCGCAGGAATGCGCGCGCAACCGGCGATGACGAGGTTCGCCCGCTCGCCCTGTGACATTGCGCTTACATTTCAACGACCCCCTCCTGACAATCCCAACGCGCATCTATTGATAGCTTCGAGCCATGGTGACTCGGGCCAGGGCGAGCGATCCTCATACTTCGGAAGTCGAACCATCTTCGGGCACAAGCAAAAGGTTCGCCACAGCCATCGGCCTTCTCGATAACCGGCAGCGCGTCACCCTTTTGTTTCTCGCGTTGGAAAGAATTGCTGTCGGCTGCTGCGATCTGCTGATGGCCGCCGCGATGTACCTGCTTTTCATGCTGCTGCAGGGCCGCTCGCCCGCGCACTCATTCTCATGGCTCCCGAAAACCACGCTCTCGGCCGCGCTGCTCACGGCGGCTCTCGTGGCCTTGCGCGCTATGGCGGACCTCCTGTCAGCGGGCTCTCTCTTCCGCCACGTCCAGCACCTCTATACCAGCTTTCTCCTGCGCCTGACCAAGGGCTATAACCAGATGCAGTGGACTCGCTTTGTCGAGCGCAATCGCAGCGAGCTTTTAAGCCGCTCGCTGTATACCGCGCGTGAGGCGGCCGAATTTTATCAATCCTGTGTTGAGATCGCAGCGGCCGCCACAATTGTGGCCATAATGGTTGCCGCTCTCATCTATCAAAGTTTGCTCGCCGCGTCTCTGCTGGGTGGCGCGCTCGCGCTGTTTTACGGCGTGCACCGTCTCCTCATCCGCAACCATCTGCAAACCGCCGCATCCAGCCGTGAACATTCGCTGCGCGCCCTCCAGCGGAACCTCGCGGATATGCTTTCCGCCGGAAAGGAGATTCGCGCATACGGCAACCAGTCCTTCTTTCTCGGAAGAATTGGACTAGATGCCAAGCGGCTCGCCGCCAGTTCCTGGCGTCTGGCGCTTCTTCCCCAGATAGCGCGGATCATTGCGGACCAGGGCGCGGTGCTTCTCTTCCTTTTCATCCTCATCGCCGTCGAATTGCGGCAGGGAGACGCACGGCGACTGCTCTCGCTCCTCGTTTTCTATTTCGTCATCTCACGTCGTCTGCTTCCCCTTATTAGCCAGATATCCTTCAACGCCGGCCAGATGGAAAGTTCCTTCGAGAGCGTAAGAATTCTTGACGATGAAGTAAGTAAATGCGCGCACTGGCATGTCCCCGCCCAACTAGCGCCACTGCCCTCTCCGGGTTTCGTAATTGAGCTGAACAACGTGAGCTTTTCGTTTCCGGGGAGTGCGCCGCTCCTGCGGGACGTGTTCTTTTGCTTGCGCGAAGGTCAGGTTGCGGTGCTGCACGGCGCCTCCGGCATAGGGAAGAGCACCCTGCTCAACCTCATCGCGGGAATCTCGCAGCCTTCCTCCGGAACAATTCGAATCGACCGCGCAAACATCGCCTACGTCCCCCAGGAAGTGCCTTTGCTCGACGATTCAATCCGCAATAATTTGTTGTTCGGATTGCCCGGAATGAGTGACTCTAAGTTAATGGCTGCGCTCGCAACCGCTATGCTCGACGATTTTGTTGTCGCCCAGCCGCTTGGTCTCGACGCCCGCGTAGGAGATAACGGAGCGGCAGTATCCGGAGGCCAGCGCCAGCGTATGGGCCTGGCGCGGGCCATCCTGCGCGGCGGCAGACTGTTGCTTCTCGACGAAGCAACTTCCGCTCTCGATGAAGACAATGAGCGCAGGGTGCTTCAGAATCTCAGCGCCTCCGGCCTGGCTATCATGCTGGTCACTCATCGCATTTACACCCAGACGTTCGCTCATCGCGTCTTTCATCTTCAGGCCGGCCGCCTCATCGAAGAACCGCCCAGCCCGCCAGCGACGGACCCGCTTGCAGCCGTCGCTGTGGCTTCGGCGAAATAACAGCAAACCGAGGGCTAATTACCCTTCCAGGTTGGGAAAAGGAAGCGATAGACGATCCCTGTTTCCCACACATTCTCATTCCCTGCGGAAGAGAATTGCCGCGCATAGCTGGTAAGGATACGAGTGTTGTGCGGCAGGTTATAGTCCAAGGCGAAGTCGGCGCGCTGTGTGTTCGCCAGCGGAAGGCCGTCGCTCTCGATAGTGTCGCGGCGGAAAGTCTGCTGCATGCGGAATGCGGGCTCGAACCGTCCGACCCAGCTATCAAGGCCGCCGAAGGCCTGTGTGCGGTAATCGGCTTCGAACCAGTAGCCTTGCGCGTGATGGCCGCGCGCGAATTCGGAACGCAGGCGAAAGGCCGTATTTGCGGGCTCCCACCAGAGGTGCGCGCCATAGAAATTCTCATAATTCTCTCCCGTTATCTGAAAACGACGGTCATAGGAGAGACCGGCTTCCACGCGGCTGCGGTGAAAGTAGACGCTGGCGCGCCCGCCGGCGGACCGCTGGGAAGGGAACTGTTCGTTGGCGCTACGGGCGGAGAACCAGCCCGCATAATCAATTGAATAGCCAGGAGTGGAGACGGCGGAGCCGCGCAGCATTCCACCGACGCCCACGCCAGTCGACATGTTGCCCAGGCTGTAGATGAGCGGGTAATCCTGAAAGTTGCTGATCCAGATCGGCGTCAGCCGCTCATTGTAGGTGTTGAAAGGAAGCAGGAAGCTGCCGCCGACAATCGTCAAGTGCGGCCCCACAAACAAGTCGCCCTGCAGATATGTGAGCGCGACGAAATGCGCATGATCGTAGCCATTGCCCTTGGGAAAATACGTCTCCGCCAGCGTGGCACGCGACTCGACCAGGAAATGCTTTCCAAGAGACGCGGCGATCAGCGGCTCAATCACCGGCTGGTAATTCGTGTTTCCGCCATTTGTATTTGTAAAGAATCCGACCCCGCCGGAAAGCAGTGGCGTGTCTTGCGCCCGGCAGGCTTGCGTTAAGCAAAAAGCGGACAAAGCCATGGTCGCAACCGTTGTCATCCTGGCCGCTCGGATTCGAAGTGGGAATAATGTGAGTCGTCGCATAGAAGCCACAATAGCCGGGCCTCATCCGCAGCGTGTCTCCGCATCGTCTGCTATTTGTCAATTGATTGTCACTTTGTATTGCTCAAAAAGGTTGACAATTGCGTGACCGTCCAATGACAACTCACCACCGGGAACTGGATATGGTCAGCATTGCTCCGTTTCCTATTCGCAACCGGGCGTCGGCGCTTCAAGGCCGGCGCCCGGGAACGGAGTCGGCCTTGAGAATGCATCTGGGGGAGGGCCGAAGCTCAATCCATTTGGCTCAGGATTTTCGCATACCGCCCGCGTAAGGACGAACTCTCCGCTTCCCGCGAGAGTTGCTCAATCTCAACCCTGGACGGCTTGAACTCAAGCGGCAGCGATTTCCAGTAATACTTCAGGGTTTCGGAGCGCCAGCCGGCATAGGTCTTTTCCCACGATTTGCCTGATTCGCCGGCGAAGGCAAGATTGGCAGGATTAAAGATTCGAACATAGTCCTGGAACCTGCAATCCAGCGATATGCGCAGTTGGTTTGATAAATTTGGCGACGCTGCATGGATCGTGAGGCTGTGGAACAGAAGCACGTCGCCGGCGTTGATCTGGCCGCCAACCCAGTTCTCTTCGG
Organism: Occallatibacter sp.; assembly: GCA_049678625.1. Taxonomy (GTDB): domain Bacteria; phylum Acidobacteriota; class Terriglobia; order Terriglobales; family Acidobacteriaceae; genus Telmatobacter. The sequence goes on from JBAUEO010000061.1 coordinate 448,056, forward strand.
CCGCCGCGCCGCCCCGGATTTCAGGCACGTGAAGGTTCGTCTCCTCGTGCGGCAGATACCCAAACCGATGCGAGCCTTCCAGTATGCGCAGCGGCCCAACTGAAGGCGGGCAGCCGTGGAGCGGAATCCAAACCGTAAAGCACTCGGTGTCCCCGCCCATGAAGCGATAGTCTTGATGCGCGTGCACGGTAAGCCGCTCGCAATTAGGAAAAATCAATCGCCCAATCGGCTTTGGGTGTACCAGAAGACGGTCCCCAACAACCATCTTCATCACTCGGCGCAACGCGGGATGGTGCGGGAGCGAGTGGAATGATTCCAGGTTGAAGACCTGCTGGTAAGCCTGTTTGAAAGCTGGATCCGGATCTCCGCAGGCCGCGCTGATTTTCGCTATGCGCTCAAGCGGATCAAAGCCGGGCAGCAGCCATCCGGCCCTTTCGAGTACCTGGGAAGCATCTGCCAGTACTCGGACCAAATCATCCTGAGGCAGTAAGTTCCGAATCAATATATAGCCTCTTTCCTCAACCTCCTGCCGCAAAAGCTTGGGAGTAGCATCGCATGCCTGAAGTTCGCGAAAGTCTTTCATTGCATCACCTCCACCCCGTTAAACCAAACCGGAGCGCTGTGGGCTTTACACTAATGGCCCTCCAAATGCGGCGTGTCTCGACGTGGTCTTCTCTTTGTCAAATGAATGTCATTGCGCATTTCAACAAAGCCGTGACAATCGCCTTACATCCTCATGACACCTGCCAACTCGCGGGCCCGTTACCCTCTCTTTACGGTTTGTCCTCCCCGGTTTGGGAGCGCGCCGCACGATGAGGTGATGCTGCTTTGGCGTTTCTGTCCACTGGCCAGTTTCCAAATCAATCAGAGGTCTGCCGTTGCCCCTCGCCTTCGGCATTCAGGTCCGATAGAGAGCACTCCTTAAAGGCGTTGCAACCTGGTTTTGCCAAGCCGCTTCAGGGCGCGCAGTTGGCGAGGGAAGCTGTGCTGTTGAGCTTCCGCGACCCTTTGCCGGAGCAATGCTCGCGATTGCGGCACCTGTCCGAAAGAGAGTGGCGGAAAATATTGCGCTGGCTCGATCTCAGCGGTTTGGCTCTCTGCTTTTTCAATCGAATTGTCGAACTGCGGCTGACTGACTTAGTTGCCGCCCCGGTACTCGAAAGCCTTGAGCAGCGACTGGTCCAGAACACGCGGCGAACGCAAAGCATGACCGCGGAATCGATTGCAATCCAGCGCGAGTTCCAAAAAGCGGGTCTCCGCTATGCGGTTCTGAAAGGTTTGTCCTTATGGCCGAATTCGGTCCCAAGCCCAGAGCTTAGACTGCAGTTTGACCTGGATTACCTTGTAAGCGATGAACACCTGCGAGAGGCGCGAGACATTCTGGTGCGCAGTGGGTATTGCCCCTCCGCCTCAAGCGAAAGGTGCTGGAAGTTCGTACGAAACGAACGGTCCGGACTGACTCTCAAAGACGTGTACAGGGACACCGGGTCCTGGGCTGTTGAGTTGCATGATGTGTCGGGTGGCTCCGGGCGGGTTTCCCCGCTGCAGAACCTGGAGTGGCGCGAACTGTGCGGTTTCGCGATGCCGGTACTTTCTCCCGTCCATGTTTTCCTGCGACAAGGACTTCACGCATACAAAGACGTTTGCTCCCAATTCTTCCGCCTCGCACTTCTAATTGAGTTTTACCGGCACGTGCGTTTCCGCCGCGGCGACGATGCCTTTTGGAAAGCGCTGCATCGAGAAGCGCATGGGAATCCTCAGGCATCTCTGGGACTCGGAGTGGTAACACTCCTGATCACGCAAGTCATGGGCGAGTTTGCCTCTGAGGCGTTGACGCATTGGACGGTCGATCGATTGCCGCGGCCGGCGCGCTTTTGGGTGGCAACGTATGGCCGCCAAATTGTGCTGGGAAGTTTTCCCGGCAGCAAGCTCTATCGGCTGCTCAAAAGGGAGCTTGAGGCTGGAGGCTCTCTGGAGGAGCCCGCAATTCGGCGATCACCCACGCTCTCCAGCCCGCCGGCTCCTGTAATGCTGGACCTTCCTGCGCAAACTATTCCTATTCGACTCATCCGGTTTGTTCGACTCATGCGATATCGTATGCAACCCGACCTTATCCCAGGCCGTCTGCGGTTTTACGCAGTAGAGGGTTTACGAATCGCATGGGAAACACGCCGGTGGCGTCGAATGATGAAACAGGATGCGCCATGATGCAGCCATCGAACACCGCTGCCACTGCCTTCGACGCAATCGCGGCGGATTTTGATCTGCGCTTCGGTCAATGGCTCAGCGTGGCCGCCCAGCGCCGCGCCGTACGCAGAGTCTTGCTGAAAACGCTGCCGCCCGCCGGCCGCATCCTGGAATTGGGCGGCGGCACCGGCGAGGATGCGGCCTTCCTCGCCGCGCGCGGTTACGACATTCTTCTCACCGATCCCTCGCCGGCAATGGTTGCTCTGGCCCAATCTAAGCTCGCGCCGTTCTGCGGACACGCGGAGGTCGCCGCCGCGGAAGAAATGGAAAGCTTCGCCGCGCGTTATTTTTCAGCAGGCGGAGAACAATTCGACGGCGTCTTCTCCAATTTTGCGCCGCTCAATTGCGTGGTGGATCTGGAACCGGTAGCGCGCGGGCTCGCGCGGCTGCTCAAACCCGGCGCTTCAGCTCTTCTGGTTCTCTTTGGCACATTTTGTCCTGGAGAAATCGTCACCGAGTTGCTGAACGGGCGTCCACGCCAGGCGCTGCGGCGACGCAAGCGCGGCGCAGTCGCAGCGCGTTTGGCTGGCCGCGAATTCAACATCATCTATCACCGGCACGCGGTTTTGCAGTGGGCTTTTGAGCCGTGGTTTGTGCTTAAAGAACGCATCGGAATCGGAATAGCCGTTCCGCCCAGCGCCGCCGAGCCGTGGATTTCCGCGCACCCTCGGCTCCTCAGTGTGATGGAAAATCTCGACCTTAATCTTGCCCGCCCTTTCGCGCCACTAGGAGATCACGTACTCTATCATTTCCGCCGCAACACAGCGCCTTCAACAATAGAATGACCGCGCCGAGACATTCTGGCGACACTCCGGCCGGCAGCAGCGCGCTATCTTCTCTACGGAGCCAACGTGATTCCGCCCCGAAACCACTGGGGAAAGGAGGCCTCATCGCTCTTGACCAGCCTCAGGCAAATCGCCGAAGTAACCCTCCCCACCCGTTGGGCCAGCTTCCGTCTGCTCGGATTCGAGGCGCTCCACTTCAATGCACGTTTGGGCACAAAACGTCTTGAGTCCGCCCTCGCGCTGGTCCTGGGCGACATCCACAGTTCCCCTCCCGTGGTCCGCATTCATTCTCAATGCACAACCGGCGAAATTTTCCAGTCCCTGCGCTGCGATTGTCATGACCAACTGCATCTGGCCATGCGCGTCATCGCGGAGCAAGGCGCCGGGATACTGCTCTATGAGCACCAGGAAGGCCGCGGAATCGGCCTCATGGAGAAGCTCCGTGCCTACGAACTTCAAGACCGCGGCCTTGACACCATTGAAGCCAACCTTCGCCTGGGACACGTTGTCGATGCGCGCGATTACGCCCTGGCCACCGCTATCCTGAGCTTTCTCAACGTCCGCTCTCTCAGGCTCATGACCAACAATCCGGAAAAAGTCCACGCCGTACTCTCGTCGGGAATCGAAATCGTGGAGCGCCTCAATGCCGACGTTCCCTGTGACCCGCATACCACCCGCTATCTTGCCACCAAGCGCGAAAAGATGGGCCATTTTTTGAATATGGCGGCAATTTAAATCGGCGCAAACTTTGCGCGAAACCTATTACATTGAGTTGACAATTACGCGACAACTGTCCCTTCGCGCGGTCATAACCTGCCTTCAACAGAGCCGGAGTGCGCCGTCAACCGCGCTCTGCACGAGGTGGATCGTGGCCGAAGTTCTCATCACTCATTCCTATCATCTTGCATACGATCCCAAGCAGTTGCGGAAAATGCAGCCCTATCTGCCGCTCGGAATGTTGTATGCCGCTTCTGCGCTGCGCCAAAGCGGAATCTCCGTCGCGGCCTTTGACCCCATGCTGGAGGATCCCGCCGAAACAATTCCTGCGCTACTCGCAGAACATCGCCCGCAAATCGTAGCGGTCTATGAGGACGACTTCAACTTTCTTTCCAAGATGTGCCTCACGCGCATGAGAGAAGTAGCCTGGGGGATCGCGAACGCTGCCCGCGCAATCGGCGCCGTCACCATCGCACACGGCTCCGACTCTACCGACAATCCCGCCCTCTTTCTGGAAAACGGCTTTGACTATGTGCTTTGCGGAGAAGCTGAGGAAACTCTCAGCCAACTCTGCACCTCCATTCTTCACGGCGAGCGGCTCCCGGTCATCGACGGCCTGGTGACGCGCGAGCAGGAATGCCGGATCGTGCGAACCGGCCAGAGGCTGGCAAAAAATCCAGCATGGCCTGAGTTGCCCTCCCCCGCGCGCGATCTGGTTGACCTTGAGCCATATCGCACCGCATGGGCCAATGCTCACGGCTACTTCTCAACCAACATGGTCGCCAGCCGGGGATGTCCCTACCATTGCAACTGGTGCGCAAAACCCATCTCCGCCAATAAATTTCATCTGCGCCCTCCCGCCGCCGTCGCACAGGAAATGAAATATCTGAAAACCTGCGCCGGTGTTCAGCACGTCTGGTTCGGCGACGATGTCTTCGCATTGAACCACCACTGGGTTCGTCAATTCGCTGAAGAGATAGTAGCCACAGACGCTTCGGTTCCATTCAAAATTCAGTCCCGCGCCAACTTAATGACCGAAGAAACCGTTCGTCACCTCAAAACCGCCGGATGCGCCGAGGTGTGGATGGGAGTCGAGTCGGGATCGCAGGCGGTCCTCAACGCAATGGATAAAGGATTGGACCTTCAATCCATACTGGCTGCCCGCCGCCGCCTTAAAGAAGAGGGCATCCGCGCCTGCTATTTTCTCCAATTCGGCTACCCCGGAGAAACCTGGACGGAGCTGCGGCAAACCATCGACCTTGTGCGCCACACGCGCCCCGATGACATTGGCGTCTCGTTTTCGTACCCGCTGCCCGGTACGCCTTTTTACGAGCGCGTGCGCGCGCAGCTCGGAGCAAAACGCAATTGGACTGATAGCGACGATCTCTGCATCATGTTCAAAGCCGCATATACAACGGAATTCTATCGGCGCGTACGCGACGCTCTGCACGCCGAGGTTGACTCCTGGCATCATCCATCTCCCTCTGCAAGCGAGGTCGCCGCGCTCTGGCGAAAGGTTGAGCACCTGGAGCCGCTAAGCCGCGCTTCCGACGCCTTTGTTTTTGGCGAGGAAGCATTTCCTCCCACGCCGCCCGCCATCGTAACCGTCGAGCAGTTGCTTCATGCGGGAGAAACCACGTGAACCCCGCGTCGCAGGAAAGGGTAGTGGTCACATCGGTCCGCTCGGAGTGCGCCTGCAATGCCCTCGGTGCGAGGCGGCGATGAACACACTGCATTGCCCCTCCTGCGCGTTCCGGATGCGCATAAACAACGGCATCATTCACGCCTTGCCTTCGGACCGCGCAGCGCATTACGCGCGCTTTATTCACGATTACGAATCGATACGGGCCGCCGAGGGCCGCGGCAGCGAAGACGAAGCCTTCTATCTTGGCCTTCCGTACTCCGACTCCACGGGACGCAACCACGGCCAATGGCGTATCCGCGCCCGCAGTTTCGACTATCTTCTGCACGAGCTACTCCAGGAAAACTCCCGGGTAAACGGCGGATGGGTTCTCGACCTCGGCGCCGGAAACTGCTGGATGAGCTATCGCCTTGCGCTTGCCGGATATTGCCCCTTCGCCGTCGATCTGCTTTCGAATCCCAATGACGGCCTCGGCGCAGCGGAGCATTATCGCAAGCAGCTCCCATCGCTTTTTCCACGAATCCAGGCGGAGCTCTCAACGCTGCCGTTTCAGAACGGCCAGTTCGACGCCACCATCTTCAACGCCTCTTTCCATTACGCTGAAAACGAAGAAGCCGCCTTGAGCGAGGCGCCGCGCTGTATTCGAAGCGGCGGCATCGTCGTGGTCTGCGACACTCCCTGGTATTCCCGCGAAGAAAGCGGCAGGCGAATGGTCTTCGAGCGCCGCGCCGCATTTCTCCAGCGCTATGGCATCGCGTCCGACTCCATCCAAAGCATGGAATACCTCACCGGCGACCGGCTGCGCTTTCTCGAGAACCGCCTCGGAATCCAATGGACCGTCCATTCGCCCCGTTACGGCTTCAAATGGACGATGCGCCCGCTGGTAGCGCGGCTTCATAACCGTCGTGAGCCTTCACGGTTCCGCATCTATGCCGCGCGGAAATCATCATGAACATCGTCATTGAGGAAGCACGATGTGCCCTCGGACCCGAAGAAGTCATCGCCGCGTCCGTTGAAATTGCCGCAGGCCGCATCACCCGCATAGCGCACAAATCGTCCCCCGCCAGTTCGCACGTATCTTGCGATCGAATCGACCTCAGCGGATTCCTGCTCTTGCCCGGTCTCATCAATGCGCACGATCATCTGCAATTCTCCCTCTTCCCCCGCCTCGCCAATCCGCCATATCAGAATTACATTCAGTGGGGAAAAGACATACATGCGGCATTTCCCGAAGAAATCGCGCTGCATAAATCTGTACCCAGAAGCGTCCGGCTGTGGTGGGGCGGCATACGAAACCTCCTCTGCGGCGTCACAACCGTCTGTCACCATGATCCATTGTGGCCCGAACTGCGACAATCCAATTTCCCCGTCCAGGTACTCCAGCAATATGGCTGGGCGCATTCGCTCGCGCTCGGCGGAAACCTCCACGCTGGCCGTGCCGCCAATCCCAAAGGCCGGCCATTCATCGTGCATGCCTGCGAAGGCCTCGATGACACCGTGCGATGCGACATCTGGCAACTTGACCGATTAGGGCTGCTGGACGCCGACACCATCCTCGTCCACGCACTCGCGCTTGATCCTGAAGGCGCTGCTCTGCTGCGTAAGCGCAAGGCCTCAGTCATCCTCTGCCCGTCTTCCAACCAATTTCTCTTCGGCAAAACTCCCCCGATTCCACTCCTGTCCGGCATCGAGAATCTCGCCATTGGAAACGACTCGCCGCTCACCGCCATCGGCGATCTTCTCGACGAGGTACGTTTTGCAACTCAGGTCTGCGCCATTTCGCCACGTGCGGCCTATCGTATGGTCACTACATTTCCGTCGGCGGTTCTCCGCCTCAACAATGCCGAAGGTTCGATCAGCGAATCCGGCACGGCGGACTTGATTGCCGTTCGTGACACGGGCTACAGCCCCGCGCGCACCTTGCAAAGGCTATCAACAGCCGGCGTGGAGCTGGTAATGATTGCAGGTCGCGTGCAGCTTGCCTCCAATATAATGCTCCATCGTCTCCCCGCTTCGGCCAGGAGCGGTCTGGAGCCTCTTTCAATCAACGGAACCACCCGTTGGCTGCGCGCGCCGGTGAGTAAATTGCTGGCGCAAGCCGAACGAGTTCTTGGCCGCGGCAACGTACGACTGAGCGGCGCGTCCGTCGTCATTCCTCAGCAAATGGCGGTCGCTCATGACCGCTGAACACCGCGCCTGGCACTTCGGCGTCCTGCCCTTTACCGGAACAGGACACGTGAACCCGCTCATTGCGCTCTCTCAGGAACTAACGGCCCGAGGTCACAAGGTAACCTTTTTCGAAAAGCCGAAGATAGCCGACCGTGTGCGCCACGCCGGGCTCAATTTCGTTCCGCTTAGCGGCGATAACTCCTCCAAGCCAACTTCCCCACCAGCCGCCACTCCAGCAATATGGTCCGACATTGCAACCTTGGGCTTTAACCTGAAGCGCGTCACCGCAGACATTGAACAGTTTCTCCGGACCGCCCCTCCCGCGCTCCGTCGCTCAGGGGTCGACGCGCTCATCATCAATGAAGTCGCGCTTACCGGCCCGACTATCGCGGAGCTATTGCGCCTGCCCTATTTCATCATCTCGACTTCGGTGCCACATAGCTTCGGCTGGAATCCATCTCCGTGGCTTTCACCGCGAGACTACTCCGGCTCTTGGATTCATCAGTTGCAAAAGACGCTGCTCGAGCTATCCGTATTCCAAATCAGAGGTCCGATTCGACGAGTCATTGATCGCTATAGGCAAAACATTGGTCTCTATCCGGTAAAGTATCTGGAAAAGCTCTACCCTTGCCTCGCGCACATCACCCAAATCCCAAAATGCCTGGACCTGCCCCGAACCTCCATCCCGGCAAACTTCCACTACGCCGGGCCCTTTGTCAGCACATCTTCAAGGCCCCTGGTTGACTTTTCCTGGCATCGCCTCGACGGACGCCCTCTGATCTACGCATCTCTGGGAACCACCCGCAATGTTCAGCCGCTAATCTTCAACATGATTGCCGAGGCTTGCCGCGGCCTCGACGCGCAGTTGATCATCTCACTTGGCGGCCGCTTCAGCCCCGAACAATTCGGCGCACTTCCCGGCGATCCTCTGCTCGTACCCCATGCCCCGCAACTTGATCTCCTCAAGCTGGCTGCCATTGTCATTACTCATGCCGGCTCCAACACTGTCTTGGAAACCCTCATGGAGAGTGTTCCGATCCTTGCTATTCCCATCGCTCACGATCAGCCCGCAATCGCCGCGCGGCTCGCCCGGCTCAATCTCGCTCAGGTCATTCCGCCGCGAGCCCGTTCCGCGGAAACGATTCGCGCCGCGCTGGTTACCCTGCTCAGCGACTCGCGCTACCGTGACTCCGCCCAACAAATCGGAGCGCAAATGCGCTCGCTTCGCGGAGCAGGACACGCGGCAGACCTTATTGAAGCGGCGCTCGCAAAGCATGAAGGCCTGTCGTATCCGAAGTCGAACCTCGCACACTCAGCGAGTTATGCAAGCGTCTCAAGCTGACGAATCGCATCACCTAATTCGGAGTAATGCAACTCATAAGTGGGGATAGCGACAAATCGCTCCAGAACCTTTTCATGCCTCGCTCGAACTTCTCCCGCGGAGTAAAGCTCACCCCGCATTCTCTGCGTCGCCGCGCCCTCCGGCAACCGAACAAGTTTCCCGACTGCCGAAGGATAGCGCTTCAGATAAACAATCGAATCTATCTCAACCTCACTGAAGGCGCTTATGACCGGAAGCTCGGAAGCAGGCACTTCAATTGACAGCTTCCCTTCCATTCGCGGAGTCACTTTGTAACGCCTCAACTCGGGAAACAACTCCCTCGCCTCTGGTCGAAACCGTATTCGGTGCGCGTGCCCAATCACTCGCGGTACAGCCGAGTCGTTGATGAGGTAACTCGTATCGTCCGACGTATAAGTCCACCCCTCTCGCGCGCACCCGTATGCCAGCGTGGATTTCCCCGCGCCGGAATCTCCGCAAAGCAATATCCCTCTTCCGCCGCGTCCCACACAGGCCGCATGTAAGTCTGTAACTACGGAAGACCCAAGTAGCAGGTACACCATCTTTTCCATGAAGTTATATCGAAAATAGAGCCTGTTCCTGACAGCGGCCTGAGTCATCCAGGCAAAGCCAGTGCAGGTATTAAGGTCAAGCAACGCCTGGTTATCGGCATCGGCAACCAATGAGAAAAGATGGTTGTACTCACGCCGCGTAGGTTCACGCGGGCACTCGCTGCCTCCGCCTCCAGTTACACCAATGCACACTCGCAACCTGGGGCCGGAGCGAAGCATACGAGCATGACAGAAGCACTCACCCGCGATTTCAAGCACCTCCGCGTCGTTGGTCGCAACCTCAACTGCATAACCGAGCGGATAGAACCAGCGCTGAAGCGGCAGCTCCATATCGGATAGCAGCGAATCCTGCGCTCTCGCGTACTTACGCGAAGCGCCGCCGCCAAGGCTCTTCGGTAGAGCGTCCGCCTCGTCACAGCTTCTCGCCATAGAGTCACAACTATCATTCCTGCCTTCATCGAGTCGTCAGGCAAATGTATCTACTTTGTCATTTTGTTCGCCGTTCCTCCGCTTTTTGTTCCAAACAAAGGAATGACATTTCGCTGACTGTCCCATGACACGGCTCTACTTTCGGCTCTTTACCGTAAGGCGAAGAGTAACGACTTTATGCTGCTGTCTGCGACTACCCCCGGCCAAACAAGCGTACTTCGATACCGCATTGGCCGCGCACTCTTTACCGGCGCATTGATCCTTGTTTCCTCTCTTGCCGTCGCCCCGCTTCGTGCGCAGGAGCCATCCGCTCCCTCAGCCTGGCCAATATCTCCGCAGGCTGACAGCGACAGTCCGTCGACGGCTTCTTCACAGGACCAGCCCAGGGAAAGCGCATCGCCCATCGGTGTTCCTGCGCTTACCTCAGACCAGGTCATCAGCATCCTCGAGCAGAATCCTCCCCTCACAGAAGAGCTGAAGATGCAGCTTTCAGATCAACTGCAATCGCAGGGCGGACCGGTTGAGCCCGACGATATCTCCGACCAGATGCTCTACGCTCGGATCGCCTCCAACGCTCTCTTCCGCAATAATGTCGTCCGTTTCCTGCAGGTGCAAGGATATCTCCCCCTTGCCGATCTCAATTCAACCGAACAGGACTCATCTGAGCATGGCGCGCTCAGCGTTCCTTTTTCCACTGAGGATTCCGGAGATAGCGGGAACTCAACGTCTCCCGCGCGCACGCCTCATGGCTCGAGCCACATTTCTCACTCCCGGCGTCATCCTCGCGAAGCGGAGCAGGCGAACGCATCGACCGATCTGCCCAGGGCGCTTCACCAACGTCCCCCTTATGACCTGCAATCCCTCCGCGATCTTTACACGCAAATTCCCGACTCCCCCACCCCTCTCACGCGCTTTGGCTCGGACGTTTTTGTAAACCGAAATCCCGCGGTCGCGCGTGAGGCCATCAGCCGCTCCACTCCGCTCGACGTGCCGCTGGGGCCGGACTACATTGTCGGCGCGGGCGACACCCTCACCATCAATCTCTGGGGCGGCCTCACCAGGACCATCACCCGAACCATAGGCCGTGATGGTCGCATTTTTCTTCCCGATGCCGGATCGCTCCAGCTCGCCGGCCTCCCTCTCGGAAAAGCGCAAGGCCTCATTGAAAGCGCGCTCAAGCAGCAGTACCGCAATGCGCAGGTCGCCGTCACTATTTCCAACCTCAGGTCCGTGCGCGTGTATGTTGTCGGCGACGTGCAGCGGCCCGGCGGATACGAACTAAGTTCTCTCGCAACTCCCTTGAGCGCGCTCTACGCCGCGGGCGGCCCAACTTCCGTAGGTTCGCTGCGTACTCTGCTCCACTATCGCGGCAAACAGCTTGTTGAAAAAGTTGACCTTTACGATTTCCTTCTCCACGGCATTCGCAGCGGCAGCGCGTCCTTTGAAAGTGGCGACACGCTTCTCGTCCCCCCCACTGGCCCGCAGGTCGCCATTTCAGGAGCGGTCAAGCGCCCCGCCATTTACGAACTCCTTCCCGGTGAAACGACGCTCGCCGCCGTGGTGACTGATGCCGGCGGACTTACCGCCGCTGCTTCGCTTCACCACATCACCATCGAGCACATCGGAAGCAATCATCAGCGCGAAACCGTAACCCTACCCGCCGAACACAGCCCGGACTCTCCGGCGAGCCTCGGTCCGCTGGCATCCTTTCATGTAAAGGATGGAGACCGAATCCGCATCGAGCCCATTCTTCCCTACAGCAGCCGCGTGGTCTATCTCGCCGGACATGTCGTCCGCCCCGGACGCGTTCCCTACACCGATGGAATGCGCCTCAGCGATGTGCTCCACAGCTATCAGGACCTTCTCCCCGAGCCTGCAGATCGGGGAGAAATCATCCGCCTCATTCCGCCCGACCTTCATCCGCAAACCATCGCGTTCAACGTCCCTGACGTCCTCATCGGAAACGCCAACTTCAAGCTCCAACCCTTCGATACCATCCGCATCTTCGGGCGCTACCAGGCCGACGCCCCCACCGTGACGATTCGAGGTGAAGTGTTGCGCCCCGGCGAGTATCCCATGTCAGAAGGCATGACGGCCGCGCAGTTGGTTCGTATGGCCGGAGGATTCAAGCGCGATGCCCTGCTCGAAAGCGCAGACCTCACCAGCTACAACGTGAAAGCCGGGAACCGAATCACCGAGGACTTAACGTCCGTGCGCATCGCAGCGGCAGTTTCCGGGTCAGACGCGAGCGCCGATGTCCCGCTCAAGCCCGGAGATATCCTCTCCATCCACCAGATCACAAATTGGGACGACATCGGCGAATCTGTGACAATCAAGGGCGAAGTCCGCTTCCCCGGTAGCTATGGCTTTCACGAAGGCGAGCGCCTAAGCTCCGTCCTGCGCCGCGCGGGCGGGCTCCTCCCCACCGCCTATCCCATCGGGGCCGCCCTCGTCCGCGATCAGGTCCGTGATCTCCAGCAGCAGAGCCGCGACGAACTCATCCGCCAGATCGAAGCCAACTCAGCGGCAGCGCGCCTTTCCCCCGGAGTCGCCGCCAATGCCGGCGCAACTCTGCAGCTTATCGCCGCGCAGAAAGAGGAGGTGCTGACCGAGCTCAAAAGCCATCCCCCGACCGGTCGCATGGTCATCCACATCTCCGCCGACATCGACAGTTGGGCGAATACCCCGTATGACATTGAGCTCCGCCGGGGCGACGTCCTGACCATCCCCAAGCAGCCCGGCTTCGTCCTCGTCACCGGACAGGTATACAACGCGACCGCCCTCACTTTCTCACCTGGAAAATCCGCGAGCTGGTATCTCACCCGCGCCGGTGGAACCAACACCAGCGCTAATCGAAAGGATATTTTCATCATCCGCGCCAATGGCTCCGTCGTTGGCCGCCACTCGGGAACCTGGTTCGGCGGTGGGGTTCTTTCCACCAGACTCAACCCCGGCGATGTTGTTGTCGTCCCTCAGAAAATCATCGGCTCTTCCGTTTTGTGGAAGACCCTCCTGACCACCGGCCAGATTGCAGCGTCCATGGCCATCACTGCCGGCGTGGCGGTGGCGGCGTTATGAGGGCAGGCCAATGATTACCGCATCTCCTCCCACTCCGCTTAGCCGGATCGAGCAGCACCCGCACTGGGCCTCGCGCGCCATGCTGCTGTGGAACCATCGCCGGTTTCTCGCTCGAGTCACTGCAATATCGCTGGCGGTCAGCCTCGCCATTGCCTTTCTCATCCCGAAGCAATACAAGTCCATCGCGAGCATCATGCCGCCGGACGAACAGGGCTCCAGGGCAATGATGCTGGCTGCGCTCGCCTCCCACGCCGGGAGCCTGGGAGCGCTTGGAGGTCTCGCAGGCAGTCTCGTAGGCGACCATTCCTCCACCGCCCTTTTCGAAGACCTTCTGCGTAGCGGAACTGTGAGTGATCACCTCATCACGCGCTTCAATCTTCAGCACGTCTACCACAAGCGCTACCGCGTGGATGCGGCCAAACATTTGGCGCACCTCACAAAAATCACCGAAGACAAAAAGAGCGGCGTAATCACCATCGCGGTGGAGGACACGGACCGCGTCCGCGCCCGCGATCTTACCCAGGCCTACCTCGATGAGTTGGACAAATTGGTTGCGCGGACCAACACCTCCGCCGCTCACCGCGAACGCGTTTTCCTTGAGCAGCGCCTGAACTCAGTTCGGGCCGGCCTTGAGAAGGCGGAATTGGACCTGAGCCGATTCTCAAGCACGAGCAGCGCCGTCGATATTAAAGAGCAGACCCGCGCCCTGGTCGATGCCGGCGCGCGGCTCCAGGCGCAGCTTCTCATCGAGCAGTCTGGCCTGGAATCCCTACGCCAGATCTACGGCGATGGCAACGTCCGCGTGCGCCAGTCGGAAGCCCGCATTGCAAGCCTTAAAAAACAGCTTGCCGGGTTGGCTGGCTCCTCTGTTCGCCCTGATGATCCGGCAGACAGCCCCGATATCGGCCGATCGTCCGAAACGAGAGATTCGCTCTACCCGCCGCTGCGTCAGATTCCCAGACTCGCCGTCCCGTACGCTGATCTCTACCGGCGTGTGCGCGTTGAGGAAGCCATGTTCGAGTTCCTCAACCAGCAGTACGAAATGGCGCGCATCGAGGAAGCCAAGGACATCCCCACCGTCAGCGTCATCGATGCTCCGGGCATTCCGGAAAAGAAGGCCTTTCCGCCCCGTCTGTTGCTTGCGCTGCTTCTCACGTTCCTCTCATTCATAACCGCATCGGCGCTCATCCTCGCGCGCAATCACTGGTCGGCAATCCATCCGGACGATCCTCGCAAACTGCTCGCTGCAGAAGTGCTCCCCGTCCTGCGCCGTCGCTCCCGCTCCATTCTTCGCTGGAAGCGAGCGCCGCTTCGCCACAATCGTCGCGAGGAGCAGCTATGAAAGTCCTTGTTGCCGCCGCTTCCTTCGCGCCCAACATCTCCGGCCTCCAGCGCCACGCGCTCAATCTTGCGCGATGCCTGATGTTGCAACCGGAAGTTACCGAACTGCACTTCATCATCGCTCCCTGGCAGCAAAGCTTTATGCGGGCTGTGGGTAGTAGTGGATCGCGTCTCGCCATTCACGTTGCGGAACTGGAGCGCGGCACGCTGAGCCGCAACGCCTGGTACTACTACGAACTTCCAAAACTCGCCTTGCGTCTCCACGCCGATCTGGTCCACTTCACTTTTCCGGCTCCCGTCAATGCCCGCGCATTCCACTGCCCTACCGTGCTGACCCTGCATGACCTTTACCCCTACGAAATCCCCATGAATTTCGGATTCCCCAAGTACCTCTTCAACCGCCTCATCCTCCGCCAGTGCCTCAATAACGCCACTGCTATAGCCTGCGTTTCCGCAACCACCAGGGCCCGGCTACGGCAGTACACTCCACCCTCTGTTTGGCAAAAAGCCGCACGCATCTACAACTCGGTGGAAGCGGAACTTCGCTGCGCCGCCCGTGTTCCCGATCCCGGATGGCAGGACGATCCCTTCTTGCTCTCCATCGCCCAGCACCGCCTCAACAAGAACCTGCCGCTGCTCATCCGCGTCTACAACCGCCTGCTTCGCAGCGGTCGCGTCAGTCCGAAGACACGGCTCATCATCGTCGGCATTCCCGGCCCGGAAACCCGCCGCTTGCATCAACTCGTCTCCCGCTTCGGCCTCAGCGGCAAGGTTCGCTTTCTCGAAGGAATTTCCGAGCCGGAGTTGCAGTGGTGCTACCTCAATTCCGAGGCGTTGGTCGCGCCTTCTCTCACAGAGGGCTTCGGCCTTCCGGTTGCCGAGGCGCTTCTCGCCGGTTGCCCCGTCGTCTGCTCGGACATTCCAGCTCACCGTGAAGTGGGTGCCGGACACTGCCGCTTCGTGCCGCTGGACAACCATGCGGAAGAGGCCTTTGCTGACGCCATTGCCGCCGTCATTCAGATGCCGAAGCCCCGGCCCCTTTCGCTTCCGCAGTTCTCCGCGCCGGTTCTTGCGCGGCAGTATGTCAGCCTCTATCGCAGCCTCATCGCCGCCGCCGCTCACACTCCAAAAATCAAGCTGCGGAAACACATCACCGTCGCCGCACCCGGGAGGCAGCTATGAACGCGGCTGACTTTCTCATCGCAGAGGAACCAACTATGGCCGCATCTGAGCCGCTGGCGCCACCCCTTTACGCCGAAACGCATTCCGTCCCTGGAACTGCTCGCCGCTATTATGTCTTCTGCAAGCGCGCTGTTGATCTTCTGCTCTCCGCGCTTCTCCTCGTCCTTCTTGCTCCGCTCTTCGCTCTCATCGCAGTCCTCGTCCGCCTGGATTCGCCCGGCCCGGCGCTGTTCATTCAGAAACGAGTTGGTCGCAATGGCGAGCTCTTCAACATCTATAAGTTCCGTTCCATGTACGCCGGCTCCGCAAGATACGAACTCTCCCCCGCCACCTCGCGTGACCAACGAATCACTCCCATCGGGCGCCTGCTCCGCCGAACCAGCCTGGATGAGTTGCCGCAATTGCTGAATGTGCTGCTGGGGAACATGTCTCTCGTCGGCCCGCGGCCGGAAATGCCCTTCATCGTACAGCGCTATAACGAGCAGCAGCGGCAACGGCTCTGCGTAACTCCGGGCATAACCGGACTGTGGCAGCTCAGCCCCTTTCGTGGCCTTCCTATCCACCAGAACATCCACTATGACCTCTATTACATTCACAACCGCACCTTCCTGATGGACGTCGCCATCCTTGTTCAAACTGTGCTCTTCACCATGCGCCGGGGAATATGACCAACGTGCATCCACACTGCAACGTCCTCGGAGTCGCTGTCTCCGCAATTGATCTGGATTCCGCGGTCGATCTCGCTTCCCGCCGCATCGAAGCCGGCAACCCCGGCTATGTCTGTCTCACCGGCGTGCACGGAGTCATGGAAGCCAGGGCCGATCCCGCTGTCCGCCTCATCCTCAATCGCGCCGCCATCAACGCTCCCGACGGCATGCCCATGACCTGGGTGGGCCGGCTCCAAGGATTCCGCCGCATGGATCGCGTCTTCGGCCCCGACTTCATGGCGGCCATGTGCCGCCTCTCCGTCGAGCGCGGATACCGCAATTTCCTGTATGGCGGCCGCCCCGGAGTCGCGGAACTCCTGCGCGATAACCTCGTGGCAAAATATCCGGGCCTCCACATCTGCGGGACGTACACGCCTCCCTTCGGCAGCCTCACGCCCCGGCAGGAGTGCGAAATCATTGCCCGCATCCGGGAAGCAAAGCCGCACATTCTATGGGTGGGACTCAGCACTCCCAGACAGGAGCTTTTCATGGCCCAGTATCTCGACCGCCTTCAGATGCCGCTTCTCGTCGGCGTCGGCGCGGCCTTCGACTACCACACCGGCCGCATCCGCGACTGCTCCCGATGGGTCAAACGCGCCGGCCTGCAATGGGCGGACCGCATGATGCAGGACCCCGGCCGCCTATGGAAGCGCTACTTGCGCAACAACCCCGCATTCCTCTGGCACATCGGATTACAAATCTCTGGACTCCGCCGCTATCACCTCGGTGATAATTTCTGAACGATTGGCCTTCAGGTATGGACTTCCAGGGCAAGGTTGCTCTCATGATGTGCGTATATCACGCTCTTGCCTGCACACTCAACGCCGATTCTCTTGCAACGATTTTTTCTATCAGAGCTCGTCCACCGGAATCACCATCGCTTCCCCGTAGGTGTCAAAGGGCCGAACAAGAAGGTTTTCCGGCCGATACTGCGGCAATGCACCCAGAAAAGGTAGGGTATCCGCTCGACAGTGATTGGGCCTTCGCCAGTTCGACTATGAAAGGCACGCAGCCTTACTGGCCGGACAACCTCTTGAAGCGCTACATCAAGCCGGCGGCAAAGAAGGCAGGCATTCACAAGAAGATCGGCTGGCACACTTTCCGCCACACGTATTCGACCCTTCTCCGCAGCGTTGGAACGGAATTCAAGGTCATGCAAGAACTGCTGCGTCATTCCTCGTTACGTTCGACACTTGATGTCTATACACAAGCGATCACGCCGGCGAAGCATGCCGCTCAGGCTGCTGTAATGTCACTGGTCTTTTCCGTCGGATCGAATGCTAAGGATTGAAAGGTGCAAGGCCCAACGGCGGAAAGCCGTTGATTGACCGCCCTTGGGTGGGTCGGTGGTCGCAGTTTGGGACACAAAAGGGACACATTTCTGTGTCCCTTTTGCACCCTCTTTGCATTTCGCCATTTCCACTTAAACTATTTGGAATGAATGGCGGGGACGACGGGGCTCGAACCCGCGACCTCTGCCGTGACAGGGCAGCGCTCTGACCAACTGAGCTACGTCCCCTCTGCAATCTCAATCGCTTAGCGCAAATCGCAGAATTTACTGGCACTTCCTGTTGATCAATCTTTCGCTTGCCTACACCGACTCAACCGAATTTCGGCAGAAATTGACAGTAAGCTGGTGCCAAACCACCTGCCCCTTGTCAAACCAACAGAAACCGCGGAGTTGTCACCGCTCCGCTAAAGAAATTCTACCAAATAAATCTGGCTGAAGGGCCTCTGGCCCGCCACAATAATCGGCGCCAGAACGCTGACCTACATCCTGGGATGCCCCACTACCGACGGAAGGTGCCGCGGCGTTCCAACAGGTAGCGGCTGAAACAACGGAGGGCGTCGCGACCGCCGGCCCAATTCCATCTCACATGCGAAAGCCCGATTTTTGTGTTGGTCTTTGGGCTGAGAACCGCACGGCTCAAGGCGTTTGACAATGCGCGGCAGTGATTCCACCTTGGTTGGCAACAAAACTATGCATCAATCCGTGGGCGCTGTCCATTGCGCGGTGGACCCTTTGTGGACAACTGTTATCTTTCAAGATTCAAAAAGGTCTGTGCCCCTTCGGATTCCCGTCTCGGCGAGCGAACCTTATCACTGGGAGGCAGGCGTCGACATCCAGAGGGTGCGTCCTGCGGTCCATCCATTTCACGAAAGTGAGCGATCGTTCTCGAACACATTCAAGGGAACGCAGGGAGAAACATGATGAAGCTTTACGCAATCTGCCTGCGCCGGATCGCTCCCCTTCGGCGGCCAGCGACTCTGCAACTGCTTCTGGTGCTCGGGCTTGCTCCCGGTGTATTTGCCCAACAGGCGCGAAACTCCATGCCGACTGTTCTCGGCGTCACCAGGGATGCTTCGGGCGTTGACATCCGTTTGACTCAGGGAATTCTCCGCGTCCAGCCTTGCCGGAAGAACCTTGCGCGCATCACGTACTCTCCAACGCAGAAGATTCCGAATCTTGCGAATCCATTCCTGTCCACGGCGAATTGCAAAGAGACCGCGTTCACGCTTCGGGATGATGCGAAATCCGTCATTATCCAGATGCCGGACCTCACCGTTCTGGTGAACCGCATCAGCAGCGCAGTCCAGTTTGACTCAGCCGATGGCAAGGAACTGCTTCGCGAAGCCGATTTCCCCCAGCCACGAAAACTGACTCCAGCAGTTACGGATGGCGAATCCACCAATATCGCATCGGTATGGTTCTCCCTTGCTTCGGAAGAGAGCTTCTACGGCCTTGGGCAGCACCAGAATGGGCTGTTGAACCAGCGCAATCTTGAATTCGAGTTGTCGCAGGACAACACCAACATCTCCATTTCTTTCTTTCTTTCTTCCAAAGGATACGGAGTCCTGTGGAACAACGCGTCTGCAACGCGCTGGAACAATCGATTCCAGCCAGTGTTGAATATCAGCTCAAACGTAGCCGGCGCCGTCGATTACTTTTTCATCAATGGCCCGCGCTTTGACAACATCATCGCGGACTACCGCATGCTCACGGGCGATGTTCCTCTTTTTCCACTCTGGGCTTATGGTTACTGGCAGTCGAGGCTGGCATACAGCAGCCAGAAGGAGCTGCTTGGAGTTGCGGCAAAGTATCGCAGCCTTCATATCCCCCTCGATAACATTGTTCTGGACGAAGGATGGGAGACAGTGCTCGGCTCTCACATCTTTAACCATCAGTTTCCTGACCCGCGCGCCATGGTACAAACGCTCCATGAAGAACATGTTCACATCATGGCTTCCATCTGGCCTGTGTATCAGCCGGGCAGCACAAACTACGACGCTCTGCTGAAAAGCGGCCTCTTTATCGGCGCAGGAATCAACCACAACAGGCCTTGGGTTCCGGGAACGCGCCTTTACGATGCTTTCAGCAAACAAGGCCGCGAAGCCTACTGGCAGCAGGCGAAGGACGCGCTGTTCGATATTGGTGTGGATGCTTTCTGGCTCGATTCGACCGAGCCTTCTGATAACTATGGCGAAGAACAAGGATCCATGCTCGCGGGCGCGCACACGGCCCTTGGCAACGGTTCTCGGTATCTGAATCTCTTCCCCTTCATGACCACCGAAGCAATCTACGAAGGGCAGCGCAACACAACTGACCGCAAGCGCGTTTTCATTCTCACCCGCTCCGCCTTCATGGGAATGCAGCATCATGCCGCGGCCGCATGGTCCGGCGATATTGCCACCAACTTCCAGACACTCAGGAGGGAAATTCCCGCAGGTCTCAACTACTCCATGACCGGACTTCCTTACTGGACCACCGATATCGGGGGCTTTTCCGGGGGAGACACAAGCGACCCTGCCTATCAGGAAGCCTTCGTTCGCTGGTTCCAGTACGGCTCGTTTTGCCCCATCTTCCGCGTACACGGCGTCCGCGGCAATCGTCAGAACGAACTCTGGTCATACGGCGGGAGAGCGCAGACGATTCTTACGCTTTACGACCGGCTCCGCTACAGGCTGATGCCATACATCTATGCCCTCGCGGACAGGACCACGACCCAGGGCTATACGCCGATGCGCGCGCTGGCCTTCGACTTTCTCAGCGATCCAAAAGCCATCGACATCAAGGATGAATTCATGTTTGGGCCCTCGATTCTCGTCGCACCCGTCACTCAGGCCGGCGCAGAGTCGCACAGAGTCTACCTGCCCGCGGGCGCGGACTGGTATGACTTCTGGACCGGCGAGAAGACGATTGGCGGGCGCGAGGTTACCCGCGTCACTCCGCTCAGCATCATGCCGCTCTACGTCCGGGCCGGTTCCATCCTTCCCATGGGGCCGGAGTCGGAGTACACCAATCAGCATCCGGATGAACCTGTGACGCTGCGCATTTATCCCGGACATGATGCTTTCTTTGAAATCTACGAAGATGATGGTGTCTCCTACGACTATGAGAAGGGATTGTCTGCCACAATCTCCCTCAAGTGGGACGATGCGGCAAGAACGCTCACCCTTGGCGCGCGGCAGGGCCATTTTCCAGGGATGGTGGCGCATCGCAGGTTTTCGATCGTGCTTGTGAACCCCTACCATGGCCGTGGAGAAGCAGTCAGCAAGCCCTCGCGCAGCGTAGATTATGACGGCACAGCGAAAGAGGTTCGCATCTCATCGAAGGTCGAGCGGCATCAACGGCCGAGTGGCCTTCGCAGATCGGCGCACCATTCATAGGCCTGCCGAGTGGGATTCCGCAAGTCATTCACGGCATTTTAACGGATGGCATGAATAAGTCGCGTGGCTTTGGAATCTCATCTCGCCGTCGCCGTATGCGGAATACGGCGCGAGCTTACTTAGCTTCACACTGCTCGTTTCCGCCGCCACCACACCAGGAGCAACAGAGCCGCTGAGATTGCCGTCACCACCCAGCCCGCCGCCTGGTCTGGTGTCAAGGCATAGGCAACATCAATTCTCGAAACGCCACGGGCAATCGGCAAGGCGATCAATCCGTCCGTGCGCCGCGGAGGGTTGACCAAGTTTGCTCCGTTGACGGTGATTCTCCAGGCGGGGTAATCGCGAAGGCTTAACACCACAAAGCCGGCAGCCCGGCTCCTTACGGTAAAGTGCAATCTGCGCTGGAGATTGATTGAGTAATTGTCTGCCGTGGCTGGAGCCGGGTCCGTCGGATGCACCGCAAGCCAGTAGATCGGGTTTGTGTGCCGGACAGCCAACGCGTCAGCGCCTGCCGGCGTGTACTCGTCGGTTGGGTCGTAGTGGCCTCCGTGTTGGAAGTCGCGGACAATGGCGGGCAATGCGAAGGCCGTGTAGCAGGGCTGCCGGAAGGTGTGGTCACCCACCAGCGTGGAGGCCAGCGTCAGCGCCATCGCGATTGCCGCAGCGGCAAACACATGCAGCCGGAGCTTGCGCATCGCCAGCGCCAGCAATGCCGCGGCCGTCGCACCCAGGATCGCGCAGAATCTCCACGGAAACTGCAGGTACTTGAGTTCCGGCACCTGTCGCCACAGCAAGGCGCTGGGAGAAGTCAGCAGGAAGGCGACAACGCACGTGAGCACGGCAAGAGCAGCGAGCGTTGTGCGAGGACGTACCTCGGCTTCTGACGATGTCCGCATCGCATTCGGCCTGCACATGTAAAAGCCAATCGCAAAAAAGATTGCGCTCGCCGCGATCAGGGCGACCCCGCAGAGCGAGGCGGTGCGGAGAATTGCGTCGTGCGACACATCGCCAATGGATCTGAAGGCGAAGTTGTCCTGGTAACGCACTCCCCGCATGAACGGCATGTTGATCTGGACCCAATGCTGTTCAACCGTTGCGGGAACGATATAGAAACCTGCAAGTCCGATCCCCAGAACCACGCCGGCCGCAATCGTCGCAGCCTCCCGAATCCTGGCACGCACACCGCGCTCGCGACGAACCATGAAGCCCACACGCATCAGGCCGAGCAGTGCAAAGCTGTAGCAGCCTATGACCGCTGCAGGATCATTCGTCAGCCACAGCAGGCAGATGGGCAAGGCGATTGCGGAGGCGGTGACGCGGGAACGCAGGATTCCAAGAAAAAGTAGAGGAATCCATGCAGCGGCCAGCAACTCCGCATAAGCGGCGCGCTCGTAAAAGGTGAACAGCATGTAAGGATGAACCATGTAGAAGCACGCCGCGATCAGCGCGTTGTTTGCCGTGGTCCATTCGCAGGCAAGCCGGTGCATGGTCAGGCCGCAGGCTGCCAAGGCAATCCAGATAAAGACCGTGGGAACGGCATTCCACGGCAGGAACAGCCCAAGCGCTGCGCCAATTGTCCATGAGAGCGGCGGGTAGAACACAAAACGAGGTCCACCGGAATCCCACGCGGCCGTGAAATCCCAGTGCGGCATCAGGACAGCTTGCTTCCACTGTGAACCAACCTCCAGCCAGTTGCGCACGTGGAATCCAAAGTCGTGGCCGCACGAAGCGCCTTGCACCATCAAGGGAAGCACAGCGAGCAACGCGGCCAGCGGAATGAGTATGAGACGGCGCCTGTCTCGCATGGAATCATGATATGCGCTTGGAGTGAATGCGATTGGCCGCCTGGATTTAGCGTCATCCACGCAGACGATATGCCCCCCAATTGGCGTCTGCTTACTCGTCAAGCTCAAAGCCATTCGTCGATATACATTGCGGCTGTTGGACGAAAAGACATCAAGGGGCAGCGGCCCAGCCCGCCTTCAGGCGCTCCAGGCCCGGCTGGTCCTGCTTGCCGAAACAAAGCCCATGTCCTGCGCAATTCCCCGTACGCAATGCAGCAGATGATTCGCAATCGATGGCAGTTTCTGCGCCGTCACGCGGAACGAAGGCCCTGACACGCTCACCGCCGCCACCGGCTGCCTCTGCGCATCCAGCAACGGCACTGCAATGCACCGCAGCCCTTCTTCCAGCTCCTCGTCGTCCACCGCGTAGCCGCGCCGCCGCGTCTTTTCTATCTCCGCGCGCAGCGCATCGGCTGTGGCAATGGTCCTGTTCGTGAACCGCTCGAAGCGCGTCTTCCGGATGATTTCGTTAATCCGCTCCTCCGGCAGAAACGCCAGAATGGCCTTCCCCACGGACGTGCAGTGAACAGGATTGCTCGACCCAATCCGCGTAATCATGCGCACGGAGCGCGTCGGCTCGATCTTGTCGATATAGATCACGCGCGACTGCTCCAGAATGCACAGGTGCGCAGTTTCCTCAGTCTCCGCCACCAGCCGCCGCAAATGTGGTTGCGCCCGGTCGCGAAGGTCGTACTGTTCAATGGCCCGATTGCCCAGGTCAAAAAGCCGCAGTCCCAGACGAAACTTTCCGTTGCTCGTGCGTTCCACCACGTGATGACGCTCCAGAACCATCAGAAAGCGATGCGCCGTGCTCTTATGCAGTTGCAGGGAGGATGCAACCTGCGCCAATCCCAGCGCCGTCTCGCTTTCTCCCAGCAACTCCAGAACTGCGAACGCTCTGTCAAGAGCCTGTACCTTATAAGTGCCTTGCGGAGCTCCGTCTCGCATATTGAACCTCCGTGCCATGAAATGAATCCATTTCGAGTTTCTCAGGATATGAGATTCATGTCAACTCGTGGAACGTTCGGGCACCCACCGCACCCGCGCCCTCCGCTAACTTCCTCGCTTTTCAGCTTGCTTTGGGCCGGCTGTCTCGCGCCGCCCTCTCGCGCTTACGCCGGAACCGAATTCCCCTCGCCCGGTGCCAGGAAAAGGTTGCTTTCCAGGCCATGCTGCCGCGTGTAGAGATCGTAATAGCGGCCGCCCAGCGCATACAGCTTCGCGTGGTTGCCACGCTCCACAATCCGCCCCTGCTCCACCACCAGAATCTGGTCCGCCCGCCGGATGGTCGACAGCCGGTGCGCAATCACGAACGTCGTCCGCCCGCGCATCAGCTCGTTCAGCCCCACCTGAATCATCGCCTCGGACTCGGAATCCAGCGAGCTTGTCGCCTCGTCCAGAATCAGAATCCGTGGCTCCGCCAGCAGCGCCCGCGCAATGGAAAGCCTCTGCCGCTGCCCGCCCGACAGCTTCACGCCTCGCTCGCCCACCACCGTCTCATACCCGTCAGGAAACTTCTCCGCAAACTCATCCACGCGCGCCGTCCTGCACGCGAACAGGAATTGCTCCTCGCTTGCATCGGGCCGCGAGAACATCACGTTCTCCCGAATCGACCCATCAAATAAAAACGAGTCCTGCAACACCACGCCCAGTTGCGACCGATAGGTATTCAGATCAACGGCCGCCAAATCCATGCCGTCCACCGTCGCGCGTCCCTCGTCCGGCGTGTGGAACGCGCACAGTAAATTGATAATCGTCGACTTGCCCGACCCGGACGAGCCTACCAGCGCCGTCACCGTTCCCTGCTCGGCCAGAAAGCTCACCCCGTGCAGCACCGGCTTGTCTGCCTCGTAGGCGAACTCCACATCCTCAAACGCCACGCGTCCTTCAATCGGCGGCATTTTTGCCGTGCGTCCCGGCTCTTGATTCTCTTCGAGCTCCGCCAGAATCTCGCTCGTGCGGTCCAGCCCCGCAAAGGCCTCAGTCAACTGCGTGCCCACGCTCACAATCTGCAGCACCGGCGCCACCATCAGCGCAAGAAAAATGTTGTATTGGAAGTATGTGCCCACCGTCCACGCGCCGTGCAGCACCAGGTGGCCGCCCAGCCACATCACCAGCGCCGAAACAATCCCCAGCACGGTCGTCGATGCCGAACCCAGTGCGCTTTGCATCGTCAGCGACTTCATCACGTTTGCCAGCAGCCGGTCCACGCCCTCTGAAAACACCTTATGTTCGCGCGCCTCGGCGTGATACCCCTTCACCACGCGCACGCCGCCCAGGGTCTCCGTCAGCCTTCCCGTCACTTCGGCGTTGATCTTTCCCCGCTCGCGAAAAATCGGCCGAATTGTACGGAATACGTACTGCAGCATGAACACAAACACGCCCACCATGAAGAACACTGCCAGCGTCACCGTCGCACTGCGATAAAGCAGAATGAAGAACACCAGTACGGCGGTCAGCATGCCGCCCACAAACTGCACCAGGCCTGTCCCCACCAGGTTGCGCACGCCTTCCACGTCCGTCATGATCCGCGCCACCAGAGCCCCCGCGCGATTCGCGTCATAATAGGCCACCGGCAGCAGTCCCACATGCCGTTGCACCTCGCGCCGCATCTCGGCAATCAGCCGCTGCCCCGCAATTGAGAGCAGTTGCGTCAGCGAATACGAGCTCACCGCCTGCACCACTGTCGCGCCCAGCACCAGCCAGATGATGCGCATCAGCAGTTCGGGGTGCGGATTCACACGGGACAGCGCCGAATCCAGCAGCGACTTTGACTCCAGCGGCAGCACCAGTCCCGCAAGCCGGTTCACCGCCATCAGCACAAAGCCCGCCGCGATCAGTCCCTTGCGCGGCGCCACCAGCGCCCACACCTGCGGACCAATCTTCTTCAGGTCCGGCTTCTTTTTAGGCGGCTCCACCTGCGCGGCGCGCGCACTGCTTCCGCGCGGCGTGCGCTCCGCGCGCATGCCCATCCCCATTCCGCCGCCGCGAAATCCGCCCATCCCGTTAAGCCGCGCCCTTGCGCCGCGCCATGATGAACGACCGCACGCACAGAATCACATACACCAGCAGCAGTCCGGCCATCGTCAACTTTGAGGCCAGCGCCGTCATGTCCGGCGCGGCTCCAATTGAATGCGAATGCATGGTGCCTTGTATCGCCGCGAACCCCCCGCCCAGAAAGCCCAGCAATCCAATCGTCACGTTGATGTGCATGAACAGCTTCCGCCGTTTCTCGCTCGAGCTCATCGCCAGCAGCCCGGACACTCCCAGCGCCAGCCCGAACCACGCCGGAATCAACGCCGTCGGATGCTGGCTTCCCGTTCCCACATAGCCCGTCAGCCCCAGGGCAATCAACAGTACCGCAAACACTACTGTCACCTTCGCCATTGCAAACCTCTCCTGTACTGCGGTCGTGGCCGGTTATCGGTTGGATGGATTCCTTGTGCGCGCCGATGCACAATCTCGCGCGCCCCTGCCCATCAACCGGCCGAGTTGTTTTTTACGCTTTGCCTTCAAGCTCCAGTCGCAGCCTTCTTCATGTCGGCCACCACCTGCTGCGGCGTCCAGTCATTGCCCGGATAAAACTGCACCACCTTGCCGTTGGCGCCAATCAGCGTCGTTGAAAGCGTGTGCGTAATCGAGTCGTTCGCGCCGTACGTCAACCCCACGTCAAAGTACTGCGCCATCTTCATCACCACCGGCTTGGCCCCTACCGCAAAATCCCAATGCGCAAAGGCATTCTTCGCATCGCCGCCGATGTACTCCTCGCCGTAGGACTTCAACCGCGCCGGCGTATCGTGCTCCGGATCAAAGCTCACGCTCAGCAGATGCGACTTCCTGTAGAGCGCCGAATCCTTTTGCAATTCCTGGTTGATGACCGCAAAGTTGTGTGTCACCAGCGGGCAGAAATTCGGCAGCGGGCACCGTGTATAGATGAACGTGATCAGCAATTGCTTCCCACGGAACTGCCGCAGGTGAATCATGCGCCCATCCTCATTCCGCAGCGCAAAGTCCGGCGCCTCGTCTCCCGGAGCCGGCACGTGATAAACCACCTTCGGCGCATAGTCCGGCCGCGCCTGCCCCACAATCACAATCTGGTCCAGCAGCACGTCGCCCTGGCCCTCCACCTTCGGCACCAGCACGTTCGCCGTCATCACGTCCCCCGGATGCAGATCGCTCAGAATGCTCGGGTCCTTTAACTTATAGGGCATCAGCATCGCATCCATAAAGCCGGGAATCGCGTCGCTGTTCACCGTCACTTCGCCCGTCGCGGCATCGGTTGCCACAATCTTCCCGCGCAGGTGATGCACCGTGTACTCGGTCTGGGGCGACGCTTGCGTTTCGGTTTGCTGGCTTTTTTGGCAGCCGGCCAGCGCAATCACAAGGAGCAATGAAGTCGTAAGAAGCCTGCGCATCACGTTGTCAAGTGTACAACCGCGCCCTTGCTCGCTTCTCGCAGACCCCGTGGCATCACACCGCCGCAACAAGGTATAACGCTGCCATGGGGACTCGCTCCACCGCCGAAATTGATCAGTGGCTCCACTCGGGCGGCCTCGTTCTCGCCGCCAGCGATCGCGCCGCACATTTCCTCCGCGACGCCTTCCATCAGCGGCGCCGCCATGAAGGCGTTTCCGCCTGGCCCGAACCCGAAATCCATCCCTTCTCCGCCTTCGTGCAGAATGCCTGGCTCCACCGAACCCTTGACGACCGTCTGCTTCTCAATCCCGCGCAGGAGCAGTCTCTTTGGGCCCGCATCGCCTCCGCCGAGCCGGCCCTCCTCACATCGCTCGAGCAGCCGCTCCATCACGTGGCCGCTCTCGCCGCCGAAGCGCACAATCTGATCTGTTCTCATGCGCCGCGTCTTCTCCGCGCCTCCGCCCGTTCTGGATGGGATCAGAACGCCGCGGCCTTCAGCGACTGGCTGGCCGAATTTGACCGTCTCTGCAACCGCGAGCATCTCCTCAGCCCCAGCCGCCTTCCGCTTGAACTCATCAAGCTTCTCCAGTCCGACTCCGCCGCGCGCCCGCCGCTGCTTCTCGTCGGATTTGACCGCATTCTTCCCACCCAGCGCGACCTCTTCCGCGCTTGGGGCCGCTCGCAACAGCTTTCGCTCGACGAGCCGGCCTCCGACCGCAAATATTTCTCCGCGCCCGATCCAGCCTCCGAGCTCGAGGCCTGCGCCCGAACTTGCATGCAACGTCTCGCCGCCGATCCCGCCGCGCAAATCCTCGTCCTCTCGCAGCAAATCCCCACGCACCGCGGCCAGATTGAGCGCGCCTTCCTGCGCGCCGCGCCGCCTTCCGCGCTTCCTCCCTTCGAATTTTCTCTCGGCATTCCGCTCTCGGCTGTTCCCATCGCCCGCGCCGCGCTTCTGCTCCTCCGCTGGCTCGCCGGTTCGCTTCAGGAGCACGAAATCGACGGGCTTTTTTCCGCCGGCTTCATCGCGGACCCGCAGGAATCCGCCGCCCTCCAGGCCCGCATGCGCACCATCCGCAACAAAGGCCTGCAAAGCCCGCAGTGGGCCCTCATCCACTTCCTCAATCTCCGCGAAGTCTCCTCTGCGCCGCCGGATTCCTGGCTCGCCCGCGCCAACACCGCTCAGCAGCGCCTTGCCGCTCATCAACGCGCCTCTCAATCCTCGCTCGCATGGGCCTCCCTCGTTCCTCAACTTCTCGCCGACTTCGGCCTGCCCCACGAGCGCCGCCTCGCCAGCCCCGAATTCCAGGCCCTTCGCCGCTGGCAGCAGGCGCTCGACACATGCGCCTCGCTCGCCTTCCTCGGTCCGCCCGTCTCCTGGCACGAATTTCTCTCTTCACTCGAGCGCATCCTCGGCAGCACGCTCTTCGCGCCGCAATCCACCCACGCGCCCATCCTCATCGCCGGCCCCGCGGAGTCCGCCGGCCTCACCGCATCCGCTCTCTGGGTTCTCGGCGTTGATCAGGACTCCTGGCCAGCGCGCTCCTCCACCCATCCGCTGCTTCCCCTCCCCGTCCAGCGCGAAGCCTCCATGCCCCACGCCACCGCGCTCCTTGACCTCGAGCTCGCTCAGGCGGTCACCACGCGCATTCTCGCCTCCGCGCCCGTCGTCCGGTTCAGCTTCGCGCGCCTGCATCAGGACTCTGAGGCTCATCCCTCGCGCCTCATCCGCGAGCACGCCGGCGATCCGCAATCGTTGCCCGACCATCTCCTCGTGTCCGCTTCTAACGCGCCTCTCGCCGTTCCTTTCTCTGACGAATCCTGCATCGCGCTGGCCCCCGGCCAACCTCCTTTCCACGGCGGATCAGCGCTCCTCACTGCGCAGTCCGCATGCGCCTTCCAGGCCTTCGCCAAACATCGCCTCAACGCGCAAGATTGGGAGCCCGCTGAAGCCGGCCTCACCCCCTCGCAGCGCGGCATGTTGCTCCATCACGTTCTCCACTCCATTTGGCGCGAGCCGCCTCCCCGCGGCATCCGCTCCTTGCAGGATCTCCTCGCCGTCTCCGCTGATCTCCCCGCATTCGTTGCGCCCCACGTCCACGTGGCGCTCCGTGATTCCCTGCCCGTCTCCGTACGAAAGCGCATGCCACAAACTTATCTCGACGTCGAAGCCACGCGGCTTTTACGCCTCATCTCCGAGTGGCTCGCCCTCGAATCCCGCCGTCTTCCCTTCACCGTCGAGCAAACGGAAGATTCGCAAACCGTCGCTCCTGCCGGCCTTCAACTCAAGGTCCGCCTCGACCGCCTTGACCGCCTTCAGGATGGCTCGCTCTTCGTCATCGATTACAAAACCGGCGAGCACAACGCCTCAGAGTGGACCACTCGTCGTCCCGAAGATCCACAACTGCCTCTCTATGCCGTCTTCGCGCTCCCCACAAATGAAACCCTCGGCGAAAGTGAAACCCTTGGCGGCCTCGTCTTCGCGCAACTCCGCACTGGCGAAGTCAAATTCGCCGGCCGGCTCCGCGATGCTCGCTCAACTCTCGATGCCTCTCTCAACCGCGCCTCATCGCTCGTCAAAAATCCCCTCACGAATCAGCAAATCGACGATTGGCACAAGACAATCGTAGAGCTCGCCCGCGACTTCCTCGCCGGCCGCGCCGAAGTCGATCCCCTCGACACCGTGAAAACCTGCCAGCGCTGTGGACTCCACACCCTCTGCCGCATTGCCGAGCGCGAAGATTTTCAGGACCGCGACGAGGACAATGACGACGCCGGGGAGGACGACGATGCCTAGCCCGCGTCCCTCCCCGCCCGATCAGCCCCAGCGCGTCGCTGCGCTCGACCCCGCGCGCTCCATCCTCGTCCAGGCTCCCGCCGGCTCCGGCAAAACCGACCTGCTCACTCGCCGTTTTCTTCGTCTCCTCGCAGAAGTCGATGACCCCTCACACATCGTCGCCATCACCTTCACCCGCGCCGCAACAGCCGAAATGCGCCACCGCGTCCTCTATGAGCTCGACGCCGCCTCCGAAGAATCCGCTACCAGCTCCGCCGACGAAACTCACGCTGAACCGCCGGAAGACTCGCTCTCCATGCGCGTTCTCGCCCGCCGCGCTCTCGCACGTTCGCGCCGGCTCAACTGGAAGCTCCTCGACCTGCCCTCCCAGCTTCGCATCGACACCATTGACGCCTTCTGCCGCGAAATTGCCCTCCAACAGCCGCTCCTCTCTGGACTCGGCGGACGCCTCGAACACAGTCCGCAACCCCACGAGCTCTACCGCCGCGCCGCACGACGCACCCTCTTTGAGCTCGACTCTTCAGGCAAAGACCTCGCCGACGCCATTCGCCTCCTGCTCCTCTGGCACGACAACAACTTCGCCGAACTCGAAGACCTCCTCGTCAAAATGCTCAGCGACCGCGACCGCTGGATGCACGAGTTCGTCTTCCGTACCGATCCGGACTGGGACGCCCTGCGTGCCTCTCTCGAACAGCCTTTCTCGAACGCAATTCACTCAGCTATCTTTCATTTGGACAGCCTCTTTCAGCAAATCCCTCACGCACAAGATGAGATTCTGTCACTCGCCCGTTTTGCCTGCAGGAATGAAGGCGGCGAACCCTTCCAGCCTCTTGCCGAACTCGCGGAATTCCCCGCTTCTCCCTTTTCCGTTCCGGAAGATCTCGAAGAAGCTCGCCAGGCATGGCTCACTGCCGCAAAGCTTCTGCTCACCAACAACGACGGCTTTCGCCAAAGGATTGACAAATCGCTCGGCTTTCCCGCCGACCGCAAAAATGAAAAGGCGCGTCTCCTGAGCCTCATCAAAAGCCTCGCCGCCGTCCCCGGCCTCCAATCCGCCCTCGCCGATCTCCGCGAACTGCCCTCCGCCCGCTACTCCGACGAAGAATGGAGCGTCGTCCGCGCCTCCTTCACGCTTCTGCGCAGCGCCGCCGCCGAACTCCTCACTGTCTTCGCCGAAACTGGCCACGTCGATTACACCCAGGTCGCGCAAATCGCACGCCAAGTCCTTCTCGACGAGAACCGTCAACCCACTGAAGTCGCAATCGCGCTCGCTGACAACATCCATCACCTCCTCGTCGACGAATTCCAGGACACCAGCCGCAGCCAGCATCGCCTCCTCGGCTCTCTCGTCGCCGCCTGGCCCGACCAAGCCGGCCGCACCCTCTTCGTCGTCGGCGATCCCATGCAATCCATTTATTCCTTCCGCGAGGCCGACGCCGAGCTCTTCCCCCAGGTCCGCGACCGCGGCCTCAACCTGCCCAACGCCGACGAACTCCCTCTCGACCCCGTCCGCCTCAGCGCCAACTTCCGCACGGACCCCTCACTCGTCACCAACCTCAACAGCTTCTTCACCCAGGTCTTTGCGGAGAACGACGGCTCCGGCATCACCTTTGAGGAAGCCCTGCCCGTCCGCGAATCCGGCCCGCTGCCGCTTCCCCGCTGCCATCTCCACTGCGCCTTCATGCCCAACTCCCAAAGCGGCAACTCCACACTTGGCAAGGAACCAACCGCGCAGCGCCGCGCCGTCGCGCAACAATCACAAATCGAATCCATGCTCGACGTCATCCGCGGCCACATACCCCTCGTCGATGAAGCCCTCGCCGGCGGCGCAAAATGGCGCATCGCTGTCCTCGCCCGCGCCAAAAAACATCTCGCTCCACTCGCCCTCGTACTACGTAAGGCTGGAATCCCCTTCCGCGCCGTCGAGCTTGAAGATCTCACCGCACGGCCGGAGATTCTGGACGCGCTCGCGCTTGCCCGCGCCCTGCTCAACCCGCAGGACCGCGTCGCCTGGCTTGGCCTGTTGCGCGCGCCCTGGTGCGGCCTTTCCCTCGCCGACCTCCACACTCTTGCGGGCGATCCAGAATCCGCCAATCGCTCCATTCCTGATCTGCTTTCCGAGCGCCAGGCCCTCCTCACCCCGCCGGGCCAGACTGCCGTCCGCCGACTCACACGCGCACTCGATTCCGAACCTGCTCTCCGCAACGCTCAACCTCTCGCCACCCTCGGCACACGCCTACAGCAGCTTTGGCTGCGCCTCGGCGGCGCTGCCTGCGTCAATGCAACCGCACTCGCCAATCTCCATCTCCTCTGGTCCTGCCTCGACGCGCTCCCCGCCGGCGAATCCGACCTCCTCGGCCCCGCACTCGACGCCGCGCTAAAGAGCCTCACCGCGCTGCCTGACGAGGCCGCCTCGTCCGACTCCGGCGTACAGCTCATGACCATCCATAAATCCAAAGGCCTCGAATTCGAAGTCGTGCTCATCCCCGAGCTTCAGGCTGGCACCGGCGGCAAGGTCTCAAGGAAGCTCCTGTCCTGGCTGGAGCGCGGCCTCGCCACTCCCACGCCCGAAGGAGAAATCACCGAGTTTCTCGTCGCGCCGCTCCACGCCAAGGGCACACAAAGCGGCTCTGCCCGCGCCTTCGTCGAACGCGTATCCCGCAAGCGCGAAGACCAGGAGTCCCGCCGCCTCCTCTATGTGGCCGCCACCCGCGCCCGCGAGGAGCTCCACCTCTTTGCCCGCCCCGAGTACACGTTCAAGGCAGCAGAGCCGCAGCTCGCCACGCCTTCCAAAACGCTCCTCGCCACCGCCTGGCCCGCGCTGGAAGAAGAAACTCGCGTGCAATTCGCCGAGGCCCAATCCTCTCTGGCGATTCCGGATCTCGACGTCACGCACACCCTCGCCGCCGTCTCCGCCTCACAGTCCGCATCCG
This sequence comes from Occallatibacter sp., assembly GCA_049678625.1. Taxonomy (GTDB): domain Bacteria; phylum Acidobacteriota; class Terriglobia; order Terriglobales; family Acidobacteriaceae; genus Telmatobacter. The sequence continues at coordinate 480,922 of JBAUEO010000061.1, forward strand.
CCGATTGCTCCTCCGCCCCGCGCCCCGCGCTGCTCCGCCGTCTCCCTGCGGATTTCGAACTCCCGCCGCTTGCCGCTTCGGGTGCCACCGCGACAGACTTAACGCCCTTCGCCGCCGACGCACCGCTCGCCGACGCACCGCTCTTTGACCGCCACGAGGGCGGCTTGCCCACCCGCACCCTTGGCCTCGCCGTCCACGCGCTCTTTCAGCAGCTCGCCCACTTCCGCGCCACGCTCGACCTGTCTGCGGCGCTCGAATCGATCCAAACGCTACGGCCGCGCCTCATCGCACAAGCCCGCGCAACCGGCCTCACGCTCGCACAGGCAAACTCTTCCACCGCCCTGGCCTTCCAACTGGCCGCACAGGCCGCTGCCGATCCCATCGCTCAGTGGGTTCTCGCGCCGCATCCCGGCGCAGCAGCAGAAGCCGCATGGACTGGCCTCGTCGCCGGCTCGCTCCGCACCGTTCGCGTCGATCGCCTCTTCCGCGCAGGCCCTGAACCGCTCGCTTCAGGCGATGATTTCTGGTGGATTGTCGATTACAAAACCGCGCACGCCGATGCGCTCAACCCCGCGCAGACCCTCCCTGAGCTCCGCGCCCAATTCGCGCCGCAGTTGCAGGCCTACGCCGCCGTACTGCGCCTGCTCCACGGCGAGGCCGCACAGCTCCGCGCCGCGCTTTACTACCCGCGCCTTCTCAAACTTGATTGGTGGGAAATCTCCTGACGGCTCAGTGGTCGGCCTTGCCGTCCTTGTTCTTGCCGTCTTTCTGCGCCTTGGCCACGCTCTTCGAGTGCCGCACGTCCGCGCCCTGCACCCAGAAAATCACATCCTCGGCGATGTTCGTCGCATGGTCGGCCACCCGTTCCAGCGCGCGGCAGACCATCAGCGCATTCAGCGCCTGCGGAGCCACGTGGCTCTGCTCTTCCATCACCTTCGTCAGCGCCTTGTAGGCCGCCCGGTTCATCGCATCCACCGCATCGTCCATCGTCAGCACCGCGCGCGCAATTTCCGCGTCGCCGTCGATAAACGCCTGCAGGCTCTTGCGCACCATCTCCGTCGCCAGCGTCGCCATCTTCGGAATATCCACCGGCAGTTCGGCCACGGCCATCTGTTCCATGCTGCGCACCCGTTCGCTGATGCTCTTTGCCGCGTCGCCCACGCGCTCCAAGTCGGCGTTGATTTTGATCACGCTCAGGATGAACCGCAGGTCCACAGCCATCGGCTGTTCCATCGCCAGCAGGTCCAGCGCCGCCTGGTCAATATCCTGTTCCATCCGGTTGATCGCGTTTTCGCTGCGGCTCACCAGATCGCAAATGGACAAGTCCCGTACGCGATACGCCTCAATCGCACGCTGAATCGCCTGCTCGGCCAACCCGGCCATCACCAGCAGGTTTTCCTTCAGCTCGTCCAGACTTTGTTGAAAGCGAATCCGTGTCATCCGAACCTGCCCGTAATGTAATCCTCAGTCCGCTTGTCGCTCGGATTGGTAAATATCTTGTGCGTCGAGTCGAACTCCACCATCCGCCCGTTCAAAAAGAATCCCGTCTTCTCCGCCACGCGCGCCGCCTGCTGCATATTGTGCGTCACAATCACAATAGTGTACTGCGATTTCAGTTGGAAAATCAGGTCTTCAATCTTCGATGTTGACACCGGGTCCAGCGCCGACGCCGGCTCGTCCATCAGCAGCACTTCCGGGTCCACCGCCAGCGCCCGCGCAATGCACAACCGCTGCTGCTGCCCGCCGCTCAGGCTCGCGCCCGACTTCTTCTTCAAGTCGTCCTTCACCTCGTCCCACAAGGCCGAGTTCCTCAGCGACCGCTCCACAATCTCGTCCAGCGCGCGCCGGTTCCTGTAGCCGTTCAGCTTCAGTCCGGAGGCCACGTTGTCGTAAATCGACATCGTGGGAAACGGATTCGGCCGCTGGAAAACCATCCCCACCCGCCGCCGGATTTGCACCGGTTTGGCCTCAGTGTAAATGTCCAGGTCGCCAATCCGAACGCTTCCCGTCACCCTTGCCACCGGGTTGGTCTCATGCATCCGGTTCAGGCAGCGCACAAACGTGCTCTTGCCGCAGCCTGAGGGGCCAATCAGCGCCGTCGCATGATTCGCCGGGATGTTCAGGTTGATGTCCTGCAGCGTGTGATTTGTTCCGTACCACGCATTCAGGTTGGTCACTTCAATGCCAACGCCCACTTAGCTAACCCCTTTCAGCACGCCCCGGCTCGTCACGAATCGCACCAGCGCCACCGCCAGCACGATGAGCACAATCAGCACCAGCGATCCCGCCCATGCCAGCCGGTGCCAGTCGTCATACGGTGAGAGCGCATAGATGTAAATCTGTAGCGGCAGCGCCTCGATCGGCTGGTTGATTTTGGTGCTCATGAACGGATTGCCCAGCGCGGTAAAAATCAGCGGCGCCGTCTCGCCCGCCACGCGCGCAAAGGCCAGCATGCAGCCCGTAATAATTCCCGGCGAGGCCGTTTTCACCGTGATGGACAGCACCGACCGCCAGTTCGGAATGCCCAGCCCCAGCGCCGCCTCGCGCACTGCATGCGGCACCATCAGAAGCATCTCTTCGGTCGTGCGGCACACCGTCGGAATCATCATGATGCCCAGCGCCACGCCGCCCGACAATGCTGAAAAATGCTTCTGCGGAACCACCACCAGTGAATACGCTGCAAGCCCCATCACAATCGAAGGAACTCCATTCAGCACATCCGCGGTGAAACGCACCGAGTTCGCCAGCTTGGTGCCGCGGCCAAACTCCGCCAGAAAAATGCCGCCCCCAATGCCCAGTGGAACCCCGATCATGCTCGCAATGGCCAGCAATACTCCGGAACCCACAATCGAGTTGGCCATGCCTCCGCCAACCTCGCCCACCGGCTTGGGATTCTCGAGAAAGAAGGCAACGTTCAGGGAGCTGGCGCCCTTGTACACCAGATACGCAAAGATCGCCACCAGCGGCGTCACCACCACAATCGTCGCCAGGATGGACAACGTCGTCACCGCGTTGTCCGTTGCTGCCCGCATCCAGGTCCGGATTTTGAACGTCTCCACGCTCAACTGAATCTCCTCAACGCGCCTGCGACGGCGTTCCTCGCGTAACTGCCCACATCAACAACCGGGCCAATGCATTCACAAGAATGGTCACAATAAACAGCGCCAATCCGATTTCGATCAGCGCGCTGCGATGCACATCGCTCACCGCCTCGGTGAATTCATTCGCGATCACCGCAGCCATCGTTCCGCCGTTTGAAAGCAGCGACTTGTGAATCTCCGGCGTATTGCCAATCACCATCGTGGCCGCCATCGTCTCGCCCAGTGCGCGCCCCAGCCCCAGAATGATTGCGCCCACAATGCCAATCCGCGCATTACGCAGAACGCCCACCCGGATCATCTCCCAGCGCGTCGCGCCCAGCGCCAGCACCGCCTCACGCTGCGAGTGCGGCACCGCCGTCATCACCTCGCGCGTCAGAGACGAAATAATCGGCAGAATCATAATGGCCAGAATCACCCCGGCCGCAAGATAGCCCAGGCCCGTCGGATTTTGATCGTTGAACAATCCCGTCCACCCCAGCCAGCGAATCAGCGGCGGATTCACGTGCTCTCTCAGCAGCGGCACCAGTATGTACATCGCCCACACGCCGTAAACAATGCTCGGAATCGCCGCCAGCAATTCGGTCAGAAAAGCCAGCGGTCCGCGCAGAAACTGCGGACACATCTCGGTCAGAAAAATCGCCAGTCCCACCGCCAGCGGCACCGCCATCAGAAGCGCAAGAAACGACGAAACCAGTGTCCCGTAAATGAATGGCAGCGCGCTGAAGCGGTTATTCACCGGATCCCAGTACAACGGCTCGCTGGAAAAATCGCTCTTAAAGGATTGGAGGAAGAAGTGGAATCCGAAACTGTGCCACGATATCTCGGAACGCATCATCAACTGCCAGAGAATCAGCCCAACAACGACGAAGATGCTCAGCCCGCAAAGCACCATCAGCCAGTAAAAACTGCGGTCCGCCATCGCCGAGCTGCCTCGCGAAAGCAGGTATTTGCGCACCGCCGAAGCTTCGACTGGCATCGTCTCCGCCGTTCTCAACGTCGCCGCGGCGGAATCCGGCTGCGTTTGCGGCTGGGAGATAGGTATCTCAGGCACGTTCGCTGTCACCTAGCGTAGGCTACCGGCCAAAGATGAATAGAAGGTTACAGTGTTGCGAAATCAAACGCATAGCAGCACATAATTCCTCATCCCCCATCCTCCTGTACCCTTGATAGCTGGAATTCCCAAAGGCCGCCCATGCGCACCCTCTTCGCCGCCCTTTTCCTCATCCTCGCCGTCCCCTCGCTCGCCGCCCAGCCCGCGCCCAGCCCCCAGTCGCAGACCCCACCGGACCCGCCCAACCGCACCTGGCAAGCCTCCTGGATCACCCATCCCACCGCGCCCCTGCGCGAACCCCTCATCCTCCACTTCCGCCGCACCCTCACCCTTGCCGCCGTTCCATCCACGTATATCGTTCGCGTCAGTGCCGACAACCGTTTTATCCTCTTCGTCAACGGCCGGCGCGTCGGGGACGGCCCCGCCCGCGGCGACCTTGCCCATTGGCGCTATGAGCGTTACGACCTCGCGCCCTTCCTCCACGCCGGCCAGAACCTCTTCGCCGCCACTGTCTGGAACTTCGGCGTCTATGCCCCTATCGCCCAGTTGAGCGACCGCACCGCCTTCCTTCTTGAAAGCGAAACCACCGGCTCCGAATCCATCAGCACGCCCAACGGCTGGCTCGTCGAAGAAGACTCCGGTCGCACACCGCTACCCCGCTCCACCCTCACCTTCATCAGCTATTACGCCTCAGGTCCCGGCGAACAGGTCGATGCGGCACGCACCGACTGGAATTGGGACTCCGCTTCCAGCACTGGCGCATGGGTCAAGCCCGGCGACCCCATGCGCGACAGCGCCTACCCCGGCACCAACCGCGCCCACTCCGCCGACGTCACCGGCGACAATCCCTGGGGCCTCGTTCCTGACACACTCCCGCATCAGCAATACACACTTACCTCAGCGGGAGTGGCCGTGCTTGTCGACCGCCATTTCCTCCTCGGGTTTCCAGGTGCTGCCGTCGGCCTGCCACCCAACTCTCGCGTCCACATCCTCCTCGACCGCAGAGCCCTCACCACCGCCTACCCCGCGCTCACCGTCTCTGGCGGCAAAGGCGCTACCATCTGGCTCACCTACTCCGAAGCTCTCTACGACAACCACCTCCACAAAGGTGACCGCGACGCCCTCACCTACACCGACGCGAAGGGCATTCAGCATCCCCGTCGCGCCCTCGGCCTGCGCGACGAATTCCTCCCCGACGGCGGCTCTCACCGCACCTTCCAGCCCCTCTGGTGGCGCACCTGGCGCTATCTCTCGCTCGACATCACCACCGGCTCTGAACCCCTCATCCTCGACTCGCTCACCGCCCACTTCACTACGTATCCATTCGTCGAGCGCGCCACATTCACCAGTCCAGATTCAGACCTCGCCAAAATCTGGCAGATTAGTTGGCGCACCGCCCGCCTCGACGCCCATGAAACCTACATGGACACGCCCTACTGGGAACAGCTTCAGTACATCGGCGACACCCGCATCCAGGCCCTCATCTCTTACGCCGTCGCCGGCGACGACCGCCTCGCCCTCCAGGCCCTCCGCGCCTTCAATGACTCCCGCATGCCCAACGGCCTCACCCGCTCGCGCTATCCCAGCTCGCTCCCGCAGACCATTCCCACCTTTTCGCTCCTCTGGGTCGGCATGCTCCACGACTACTGGATGTACCGCCCCAATCCCGCGCCCGTCCGCGAATCCCTCCCCGGCGTCCGCGGCGTCCTCGGCTGGTTCGCGCAGCACCGGCGGCCTGACGGCCTGCTCAACAAACTGCCCTGGTGGTCCTTCATTGACTGGGTCTCCTCCGGCGAAATCCCCACCTACAGCGCCAGCGGCGAATCCTGCGTCACCTCGCTCGAATATCTGGGTGCGCTCGACCAGGCCGCCGACCTCGAAAATGCCCTCGGTGACCCGATCCTCGGCCATCGCGACCGCGGCATGGCCCAAAGCCTGCGCACCGAAATCGCTCGCCGCTGCTGGAGCCCCTCGCGTGGCCTCCTCGCCGACACTCCCGACAAGAGCGTCTTCTCTCAGCAGGCCAACATCCTGGGCGTCCTCTATGACGTCATCCCCGCCGACCAGCAAAAAACCGTCCTGCGCCGCATGCTCAGGATTGAGCCCGGAACCACCCCCAACGGCGTCCTTTCCGCGTCGTACTATTTCCGCTTCTACCTCGCCCGCGCCCTTGACCATGCCGGCCTCGCCGACCTCTACCTTCAATCCCTCGACCCCTGGCGCCAGCTTCTCCCGCTTCACTTCTCCACCTGGCCTGAAACCCCCGGCAACACCCGCTCGGACTCCCACGCCTGGTCTGCCCATCCCATTTACGATCTGCTCACCCTCGTTGCCGGCATCGAACCGGCCAGCCCCGGCTTCCGCACCGTCCGCATCGCGCCACACCTCGGTTCGCTCCCCTCGCTCTCCGCCACTTTCCCTCTTCCCAAAGGCGAAATCCGCGTCGAATACCTCCGCACGCCCGCCGGACTGCGCGCTTCCATCACCCTCCCCGCGGGCCTCTCCGGCACATTTCTCTATCGCGGTCGCTCCCGGCCGCTTCATCCCGGCCTCAATCGCATCCTCGCCGCGCCTTCCATCACCACCCGCTGATTTCGCGGGTATCGTTTCCACTTGAAGACTTCCAACAGCCGGAACATCCGCTTTCCATCCCGGTAAATCGGTTTCCTACCCCAATGAAAACGTGTTACAACTCCAACATGGCAAAGGCAAAAGGCCCTGAACCCACAGGCCACGTCAACCTGCGCATGCTCGCGGACCACCTGGGACTCTCGCAAACCACCGTCTCGCTGGTCCTCAATAATTCCCCATCCGGGAAATCCATCCCCAAGGACACCCGCACCCGCGTCCTTGAGGCCGCAACCCGCCTCAATTACCGCCCCAATTACTTTGCCCGCTCCCTGCGCCAAAGCCGCTCCATGAGCGTCGGCGTCCTCGCGCCCGACCTCTCTGAGGGCTACTTCACCCGCGTCATGAGCGGCGTCGTCCAGGAGCTCACCCGAGCCCACTACTTCTACTTCACCGCCTGCCATGACTGGAAGCGCGAGCTCATCGAGCAATATCCGCGCATGCTCGTCGAGCGCGCCGTCGACGGCTTTCTGCTTCTCAACTCGCCTGCCGACAACATCGCTGTCCCCGTGCCTGTCGTGGCCATCTCCGCGCATTGCCCCATGCCCGGCGTCACCAACATCGTTCTCGACCACCACAGCGCCGTCGAGCAGGCTCTCCACCATCTCCATCAACTCGGCCATCGCCGCATCGCCTTCATGCGCGGCCCGCGCGCCATCCCCGACTCCGAATTCCGCTGGCAGTCCATCCTCCAGGTCGCCCGCGAAATCGGCCTCCGCATCGATCCCAACCTTGCCATCCGGATTGACACCACCACAGGATGGTCCAGCAAAACCGGTTCCCATCCCATGGCTCCTGAAATCGGATACAAGCCCATGCAGGCACTGCTCGAGAAGTCCCGCGACTTCACCGCCATCTTCTGCTTCAATGACATTGCGGCCATCGGCGCCATCCGCGCCCTCACTGAAGTAGGCCTCTCCGTCCCTCAGGACATTTCCGTCGTGGGCTTTGACGACATCCTCTCCGCCGCCTATTACTCCCCTTCGCTCACCACCGTCCGCCAGCCGCTCACGGAAATGGGCCAGCGCGGCGCGCAAATCCTCCTCGAGCGCATCGCCAATCGCGACAAGCAATTCCCTGCTGAAATTGTCATGAAGCCCGAATTCGTCGTCCGCGAATCCACCGGCCCCGCCGCCGGCTAGTCGAGCCCACTCATCCGCAGAACGACTCGAACCACCGGCTGATGTACACCTGCGCGTGCGCCTCGCCGCAGTAGTGGCGCGCATGCGGCGCATCGGCCGCTTCCTTGGTCCACTTCAACACCGTCAGTTGCGCGTCGCTGCAATGGATCACAATCCACCGCACCGGCCGGTCGCTCTCTTCGCCGCATATCTCGCACTTGTAAATTGTTCCAATCATCGTCAGTCCTCTTCGTCCCTAATCCCTACTCCCTGGTCCCTGGTCCCTGGTCATTCAAGCATCTGCAGCTCCAGCGGCTGCTCCAGCATGCACTCCATTCCGCGAATGTTCTCCATCGCCCGTTTCAGCGCCGACGATTTGCACGGTTCCACCGTCACCACAAACGGCAGCGCATCCGTCGGATACCCCGCCTTCTGCATGATCGCGCGAATGTTGATCGCCTCCCGCGCCAACGCCCCCGTAATCTCATGCACTATCCCCGGCCGGTCCCGCACCAGGAATCGGATGTAATGCGGCACCTCGAACTCCGCGCCAATCTTCGCCGGAACCGACGGAATCGCCACCCTCCGCGATCCATGCGCCAGCGCCAGCAAATCGCTCACCACTGCCACGGCCGTCGGATGCCCGCCCGCGCCGTGCCCGCTGAAGACCACGTCCCCGCCATAGCGCCCCGTCAGCACCACCATGTTCTCGGTCCCGCGCGACCACGCCAGCGGCGACCGCAGATCCACCAGCATCGGCCCCACCGTCGCCGCCACTCCGCCGCTTGTCTCCTCGGCCCGCGCCACCTGCCGGATGGTGCAGCCCAGGTCCCGCGCGTAGCTGAAGTCCACAGCCTTCACCGCCGTAATCGACTTCGGAACAATCTCCTCCGGCTCCACCACCACCCGCAGCGCCAGCCGCATCAGAATCGCCAGCTTCGCCCGCGCGTCAAATCCGCCCACATCCTCCGTCGGGTCCGCCTCCGCATAGCCCTTTGCCTGCGCCTCCGCCAGCACTTCCGCAAACTCGGCCCCCTCATCCATCCGGCTCAAAATAAAATTGCACGTTCCATTCAGAATCCCTTCCATCCGCGTAATCCGGTCGCCCGCCAGCCCCTGTTCAAGCCCCGGAATCACCGGAATCCCGCCGGCCACCGCCGCGCCGTACTTCAAATGCCCACCCTTCACCGCCGCCAGCCGTTCCAGTTCCACGCCCTCTTGCGCAATCAGCTTCTTGTTCGCCGTCACCACGCTTTTGCCGGCCCCCAGCGCCTTGCGCACCCACGCGCCCGCCGGGTCCAGCCCGCCCACCAGCTCCACCACCACGTCCGCATCGCTCGCAAGCACCGTCTCGGCGTCCTCGCTCCACACCACGCTCGACGGAACCCACTCCGCCCTCTTTCGCGCCACGCCGCGATTGAAAATGTGCGTCAGCGCCAGCCCTTCCGGTTTTGACTCCACCAGAATCCGCGCCACCGAGCTGCCCACTGTGCCAAACCCGAATAGCGCAATCCGCAGAGGACGGCTCAACGCCGGCTTCTCCGCCATCTCGGCCGCAAACTCTTCCCGCACTCCAGCCTGCTTCGTCTCAGACAACGCAAAAGCCCTCGTCTCTCGGTCTCATTCCGTGCGATATCCAGATGATACCTGACCCTTGCCCGCGTTCCATCGAACCCCCGCATTCGCCCCTCGTGTATCATCGCTTCGTAGATGCGGCGCACGCTTTCCCTCATCCTCGTCCTTTTCTTCTCGCTCGGCCCGCTCGCGGCCGGGCTCCAGGCAGACGATTTTCGCCTGCCGCCCTGTTGCCGCCGCAACGGCGCGCACCACTGCGCCAAGTCTGACGCCATGATCGCGCGCATGGTACAGCTCTCTCAAGGCAAGCCCAACCTCACCGCGCCTGCCCACTGCCCGCTCTATCCCCACAACGCAATCAACACCCTCGGCCCCGCCTTTGAGCTCGCACCCTCCGGCTCGCCGCTTCCCGCGCCCCGCGCCCAGGCCCACGCTCCATTCCCTAATCGTGCCGTCGCGCTCGCCGCGCGCCTGCGTTCCCACTCCGGCCTCAGCCCTCCCGCACTCCAATCCTGCTAGAAACCCGTTGAGAGCCCGTTTTTCGCGAGCCCGATTCCTCGCTCTGCGAAAGCGCCTGCTTCAGCCCAGCTGTGGCTGACACGGCTTGGCGTCCGCGCACCTTGCCTGCCCGCACGCCCTCTTGCCGCGTCTCAACGCTCATCCCTTCTTCCGTGCCGTCCCACCGCGCCCTTCTTCGCGCGCCGTGGCAGCACGCCCACATGCTGCTGTCTCGTTTTTCAGGAGGTTTCTCATGCGCCGTCTTATTCCTTCCTTGCTCGCACTCGTCTTCCTCCTTCCCATCCCCGCGCGCGCCACCGTCTTCACCTCGCTCCACGGCGTCGTCCACGATCCCCAGCACCGACCCATCGCCGGAGCGCGCGTCACTCTCCACGCCGCGGGCTCCGCCTTCACCCTCCGCGCCGTCACCAACTCCAGCGGTGTCTTCGATCTTCTTAACACGCCTCTCGGCGTCTATCGTCTCACCGTCTCCGCTACCGGTTTCGCCACAGTCACCCAACCCATCGCGCTTGACTCCGGCACCAGCCCCGTCCTCCACATCCCCCTGCCCCTTGCCCGCGCCACTGAGTCCGTCGTTGTCCACGGCTCCATCAACTCTGACATTGAGGCCGGCTCCGTCACCCCCACCACCCTCATCACCCGCCAGCAGATCGCCCGCACACCCGGCGCTTCCCGCACCATCGGCATGGAAATGATCACCGACTACGTTCCCGGCGCCTACATGACCCACGACATGCTCCACATGCGCGGCGGTCACCAGACCAGTTGGCTCATTGACGGCGTCGCCATCCCCAACACCAAAATCGCCTCCAACGTTGGCCCGCAAATCGATCCCAAGGACATTGACTCCCTCGAAACCCAGCGCGGCTCTTACTCCGCCGACGTCGGCGACCGCACCGACGGCGTCTTCAACGTCCTGCCCCGCAACGGATTCGAGCGCGACCACCAGGCCGATCTCCTGGTCACCGCCGGCAATCTCTACACCGGCGAAGCCCAGTTCTCTCTCGGCAATCACTCCGAACGCACCGCTTGGTACGTCTCGGCCACCGGCTCCCGCGCCAACTATGGCCTCGCCACGCCCACCTCCGACCTCCATCACGACGCCACCAACTCGCAGAGCGCTTTCCTCTCCGTCATTCGTAACCAGACCGCCGCCGATCAGCTCCGCCTCGACGCTCAATATCGCCAGGACTTCTTCCAGATTCCCTATGACCCCAACCCCAACGACTACGAGTGCTCCTCGGACTACTACTGCTCCTACGGCCTCCGCGACACCCAGACCGAACGCGATTCCTTCGTGATCGCCAACTGGGTCCACACCCTCTCGCCCACAACGCTCTTTGAGGTTGCGCCCTTCTACCACTTCAACCAGGCCAATTACGATTCACCCTCAACAGACAACCCCGTCGCCACCACCTGGCACCAGACCTCCAACTACGCCGGGGCCCAGGCCGACCTCCGCGCCGACCTCGGCCCGGACAGCTTCTCCGCCGGCCTTTACACCTTCCACCAGCAGGAAAATGACCTCTTCGGACTCGTCGTCAATGACCAGAGCTTCTCTTCGAACTCCGTCCCCAACACATCCTCATCCTCCGGAGCTGGACTCTTCGAGGTTCACTTCTCTGACCATCTCCAGCTCGGCCGCTACTTCTCTCTCCTCGGCGGCATGCGCATCTCTGATTACCACGGCGGCTACAATGAAACCGCCTCCTATCCCCGCATCGGCGCCACCTTCCGCGTCCCGCGCTTCAACTGGGTCTTTCGCGGCTTTTACGGCCACTTCTTCCAGCCCGCGCCGGTTGAAACCGTCTCCAGCGCCTTCCTCAATTACGTCATCAGCCAACAAGGCGAGAACGCCTTCGTTCCGCTTCCCTCTGAGCGCGATGAGGAGCACCAGTTCGGCGTGCAGATCCCTTACAAAGGCTGGATGCTCGACATCGACACCTTCAAAAACCGTGTCAACAACTTCCTTGACCACTCCAACGTCGGCGAGTCCAACATCTACTTCCCCATCGCCGTCGATGGCGCGCTCGTACGCGCCTGGGAAATGACCATCCGCTCGCCGCAACTGGCCCACCTCGGCCACTTCCACCTCGCTTACTCCAACCAGATTGCCGAGCAGCGCGGCAACGTCATCGGAGGCTTCGCCTGCTCTGAGCCCAGCGACCCCGCCTGCAACCTCGGCCCCGACTACACTCCCGTCGACCACGACCAGCGCAACACACTCAACACCGGCTTCACCGCCAACCTGCCCTTCCACTCCTGGTTCGCCACCAATGTCTATTACGGCTCCGGCTTCACCAACGGCCTCGCCGGCTCCGGCGAAGGCCCCTATCAGGGCAACTATCTCCCCGTCCATACAACCTTCGACATCTCCGCCGGCCGCTCCTTCGGCGAAAACTGGTCCGCCTCCGCCTCCATCCTCAACGTCGCCAACCACCGCGTCCTGCTCGACAACTCCATCACCATCGGCGGCTTCCACTTCAACGACCCCCGCATGGTCTCCGCCACCCTCCGCTACCGCTTCCACTTCTAACCGCACATCACCGCACACTCATCGGGTGCCCCAGGTCTCGCTTCTGAGACCTGGGAGACCACGAATCTTCATCAACCTCGGAAAACATTTGCTCCAACCTTATTTCCGAATTGTCATCCTGAGCGACCGAAGCGCGAGCGAAGGGAGTCGAAGGACCTGCATTCCTCCTCTGAATTGTCATCCTGAGCGACCGAAGCGCGAGCGAAGGGAGTCGAAGGACCTGCATTTGAGATGCCCCCGGTCTCCTGACGTTGGAGACCGGGGATTGCGGTTGCGGGTACCCCAACTTATTTTTGAATTGTCATCCTGAGCGACCGAAGCGCGAGCGAAGGGAGTCGAAGGGCCTGCATTTGAGATGCCCCCGGTCTCCTGACGTTGGAGACCGGGGATTGCGGTTGCCCATCCCTTTCCTCTTCCTTCGCGGAGCGGGTGAAAGTCGAATCACCCGCCACGCCAAAACTCTCCCCTGTGTATCATGGCCCCGTGTGGCAGGCGCACATCCTCCACGTCTCGAATTCTGGAGTAGAGAAATCATCATGCGCGTAGAAAACCCCTCATGCCGCGGCGTCACTCAATGGATAGCACCCCTCGCGCTGCTCGCCGCCATCGTCGCCGCCTCCGCAGCCGCGCAGGTCCCCTACGCTCCAATGGATCAGCAGATTCCCCCTCCCGCCTGCTACACACCACGCCCTGCGTGGCAAGGCCCGTCCGCGCCATGCACGCCGCGGCTCCTTGCAAACTGGCTCGCCAACATCACCCACTGGCGCATGGAGCGCCGCATCCGCATCGGCTACAACCCCGCGTTCTACCAGATGCCCGCGCTCAAGTGGGCCCAGTCCGCCTTCATCCAGCCGCAGATGATGGTCCACGACCGCTACTTCTACGATCCCGTCGCCCACAAATACACCGTCGACCGCTACCTCGACGACCTCACGCGCCGCTACAGCCGCATCGACGCCGTCTTGATCTGGGCCACCTATCCCAACATGGGGATTGATGATCGCAATCAGCTCGACATGGTGCGCTCCATGCCGGGCGGCATCCAGGGCGTCCGTCAGATGGTCGCCGACTTCCATCGCCGCGGCGTGCGCGTGCTCTTCCCCATGATGATGTGGGACCAGGGAACCCGCGATCCCGGCGTGCCATGGCCTGACGCAATCGCCGCACTGATGAAGGAAATCAACGCCGACGGCATCAACGGCGACACCCAGGACGGCGTGCCCCTGGCATTCTCGCTTGCCGCGGAGAAGATCGGCCATCCCCTCGCCTTTGAGCCCGAAGGGAGTCCGCCCGACGAGGAAGTCGCCTGGGACGTCCTTACCTGGGGTCAGTACAAATTCCAGTTCGTACCCACCGTGGACCGCTACCGCTGGCTGGAGCCGCGGCATCAGGTCAACATCCAGGGCCGATGGCTGCGCGACAAAACCGACGACTTGCAATTCGCCTTCTTCAACGGTGAAGGCTGGGAGAGCTGGGAGAATGTATGGGGCATCTGGAATGGCATCACGCCGCGCGACGCCGAAGCCACGCGCCGAATTGCCACCCTTGAGCGCGCCATTGCGCCTTTCCTCGTCAGCCAGGATTGGCAGCCCTTCTATCCCATGCGCCGCTTCGGCGTCTATGCAAGCCGCTGGCCGCTGGGCAATCAAACCGTGTGGACCATCGTCAATCGCAACGAGTACGACGTCAGCGGGCCGCAGATGACCGTCCTTCGCACGCCGGGCCTCCGGTACTTCGACCTCTATCACGGCGTTGAGCTCAAGCCTGTGCAGGAAGGAAACGATTCCGTTCTGGAATTCTCGACCGAAGCTCACGGCTACGGAGCCATCCTCGCCACCTCCGGAGAACCCAGCCCTCACATCAAGGAGCTGATGGCGACCATGGCGAAGAGGACGGCCGCGCCCTTGTCCAGTTACTCGCATCAGTGGAAACCCCTCCCGCAAGAGCTGGTCGAAATCGCGCCCACAAAGCCCGCCGCCTCCGCGCCGCTCGGCATGGTCCGCATTCAAGGCGGTCCCTTCGATTTCAAGGTCGAAGGAATCGAAATCGAAGGTTCCGATGACATCGGCGTCGACGTGCAATACCCATGGGAAGACACTCCCCGCCGATTCCATGAGCATCCCATGGTCATCAAGGACTTTTACATCGACAAGTACCCCGTCACCAACGCCCAGTACAAAAAATTCCTCGACGCCTCACACTATCATCCCGCGGACGATCTCAACTTCCTCAAGAACTGGAAGAACGGCGCCTATCCCGAAGGCGCCGCCAACAAACCCGTCACATGGGTCTCGCTTCGGGATGCGCGCGCCTACGCTAGATGGGCCGGCAAGCGGCTTCCGCACGAGTGGGAGTGGCAATACGCGGCGCAAGGAACGGACGGCCGTCTTTTTCCCTGGGGGAATTGCGGCTGGCAGCAATCGGGCACGCAGTCAAACACAACCATGGCCGGTGCGACAAATCAGCCCGCGCCTGCCGAACCGTATCCGTCCAGCAACCTGCCTTCGACTCCGGAATCCGCGACCATTCCGTGCAATTGGGGACCCGGCTCCAAAGACTATCCGGCGCCACTGGCCGATCACGGACGGGTGATGGACGCGGCCAGCGATGTCGCTGCGCACCCTCGCGGCGCCAGCCCCTTCGGCGTCATGGACATGGCTGGCAACGTCTGGCAGTGGACCGACGAATACGTCGACGAGCATACACGCGCGGCCATCCTCCGCGGCGGCAGCCACTACCAGCCCCTCGGTTCCATCTGGTATTTCCCGCAGGCCTACCAGAACAACCAGCATGGCAAGCTGCTGCTCATGGCTCCCAGCTATGACCGCTCCGGCGCCGTCGGCTTCCGCTGCGTGAAGGACGCGGAACAATAACGCCTCAAGCTCTCACTCTGCCCCACTCCCTACCCCCGATTCCCTATTCCCTTGTCCCACGTCTGGTCGTATCCTCACCCCATGCCCACCGTCCCCATGTCTACAATCTTTGGCAAGCTCAACCTGAAAGCCCAGCTGCACCTCGTCATCCTCAACGCGCCCTCGAGCTTCGAGCCCGAGCTCGCGCACCTCAAGGGCCGCACCCTCCATCGCGCCCTCGCCGCCGCCCCGCAAATCGACTTCTTCCTCGCCTTCGTCACCCGCAAAGCTGAAGCCGAAAAGCTCGCGCCGCAGCTCGCCAAACGTGCCCCCGGCGACCCCGTCCTCTGGTTTGCATATCCCAAGGGCACGTCGAAAAAATACTCATGCGACTTCAACCGTGACACTGGATGGGACGCGCTCCGCGCCCTCGGCTTTGACACCGTTCGCGCCGTCGCCATTGACGGCGACTGGTCCGCGCTCCGCTTTCGCCGCGCAGAATTCATCAAGGCAAAGTAGCCCGCCGCCTCACTGCACCTCAAACAGCTCCGGCAGCACCTCGCCCGCCTTGCCCAGCACCATCTGCGTAAACGCGTGCGCATTCAGCGGCGCTTCCGGCCCCACGTACGCCGTCCGCGCGCCCTTCCGCCGCGCACGGCTCACAAATCCCGCCGCCGGATACACGGACCCTGACGTTCCCACCACCACCATCAGCGTCGCTCGCCCAATCTCCTCCAGAATTGTGTCCATCTCCAGCGGCGCCTCGCCAAAGAACACAATGTGCGGCCGCAGCCGCGCCCCGCATGCGCATCGCCCCACCTCATCCAGGCTCGCGTACACGCGCCAATCCTCCACCGGTTCCCTTCCGCACTCGTTTCCGCATCGCGACTTCCCCAGCTCTCCGTGCATGTGCACCATCCGCCGCGATCCCGCCCGCTCGTGCAGGTCATCCACATTCTGCGTACATAATAAATATCGCCCGTTCAGTTTCTTCTCCAGCTCCGCCAGCGCAAAGTGCGCCGCATTCGGTTCCGCCCTCGTGCAAGCCTCCCGCCGCGCCGCATAAAACTTCCACACCTCTCCCGGGTTCCGCTGCCAAGCCTCCGGCGTGCACACTTCCGATAGCCTGTATCCCGCCCACAGGCCATCCTCCGCGCGAAACGTCGGCAGCCCGCTCTCCGCGCTCACACCCGCACCCGTCAGCACAAACACTCTGTACCCCGGCAATAGCACAACCCTGTCCATCCTCTTCTCCAATAAAAACGAGCCATGAGTGTTCGCGCCTCTTGCACGCCCCCCATGACTCCCATGCTCCACGCACTCATCCCACTTGCGAACCCGCTTCTGGCTGACAACTGAAGACTGACTACTGACAACTGTCTTACGGCTCCAGCAGAATCTTCCCGGTTGTCTTACGCTCCTCCATCGCCGTCTGCGCCTCGCCCGCCTGGTCCAGTGCAAACACATGCTCCATGCGCAACTTCAGCTCGCCCTTCGCCACCCACCCCAGCACTTCGCCCGCGCGCCACTCCAGCTCCTGCCGCGTCGCCACGTGGTGCCACAGCGTCGGCCGCGTCACAAACAGTGAGCCCTTCTGGCTCAGTTGAATCAAATCAAACGGCGGCACAGGGCCGCTCGCCCCCCCAAACAGCGCCAGCATTCCCCGCGGCCGCAGGCAGTTCAGGCTCTGCTCAAACGTCGTCTTCCCCACCGAGTCGTACACCACGTCCACGCCCTTGCCGCCCGTCAGCCGCTTCACCTCTGCCTCAAAATCCTGCTCGGTGTAGAAGATCACCTCGTCCGCGCCCGCCTCGCGCGAAACCTCCGCCTTCTCCTTCGTTGAGACAGTCGTAATCACCCGCGCGCCAATCCGCTTTGCCATCTGCGTCAGCAGCAGCCCCACTCCGCCTGCGCCCGCATGAACCAGCGCCGTTTCGCCCGCCTTCAGAGGATGCGTCGAAGTCACCAGATAATGCGCCGTCATTCCTTGCAACATCGCCGCCGCGGCCTGTTCCGGCGTCAGCTCCTCCGGCACCTTCACCAGTTGCGTCGCCGGCACCAGCGCATATTCCGCATAGCTGCCCAGCACGCCCACTGACGCCACCGCATCCCCCGGCTTGAATCCCTTCACCCCAGGCCCCAGCTCTTCCACCGTGCCCGCCGCTTCGCTTCCCGGCGTCATCGGCAGCGTCGCCTTGTAGGTCCCCTTGCGGAAATAGATCTCGACGAAGTTCACCCCCACCGCTTCCACACGCATCAGAACTTGTCCCGGCCCCGGCCGCGGAATCTCCTTCTCCACCAGCCGCAGCATCTCCGGCCCACCCGTCTGCTCAATCTCTATCGCTTTCATCTCCGCCAAGCATGCACCTTCCGGCCGCGACCCCGCAAGCACTCAAACCGCGCATTGTGTGGATTCCCTCGCCATTGCGCGCGCTCCAAACGCAAAAACCCCCACCGAGATTCCTCCCGGCGGGGTTGTTTTTCTACTCCCTATTCCCTGTTCTTCAGTATTCGTCCTTGCCACCTTGCAGCAAGCTCGGCTCTTCCGGCGACCGCAGCCGCACCAGCCGGTCAATCGCATAGGGCGTCCGCTGCTGCGCGGTATAGTAGTGGCGCACCTGCAGCTCGCCCAGCAGACCAATCGCCAGCAGTTGAATCCCCGCCACAATCATCACGCCCGCAATCACAAACATCGGCCCGTGCTGGTCCATTACGCTCTGGTGCGGATACATCACCTTCAGCCCCAGCAGCGCCGCGCTCATCACGCCGCCCGCCAGGATGCTCAGCGCGCCAAAGCTGCCGAAAAAATGCAGCGGCCGGCTCATGTACTTCAGCAGAAATCGAATCGTCAGCAGATCAAAGAACACGCGAAATGTGCGCCCGATCCCGTAGTGGCTCTTGCCGCGCTCGCGATGCACATTCCTGATCGGAATCTCGCAAATCGACGCGCCATACCAGCTCGCCAGCGCCGGAATAAACCGGTGCATCTCGCCGTAGAGCGGAATGTTCGTGATCACTTCGCGCCGGTAAGCCTTGAACGTCGTGCCGAAATCGTGAATGTCCACGCCTGACAGCTTCGCCATCAGCCAGTTCGCGCACCGCGAAGGAATCCTCCGCATCACAAAGTTATCGATGCGCTCCTTCCGCCAGCCCGACACCACGTCGTAGCCCTCTTCCAGCTTCTCGATAAAATTCGGAATCTCGTTCGGGTCGTGCTGCAGGTCGCCGTCCATCGCAAAAATAAAATCGCCCGACGCATGGTCGAATCCCGCCGCCAGCGCGCTTGTCTGCCCAAAGTTCCGCCGCAGTTTCACCACCAGCACGCGGCTGTCCACCGCCGCAATCTCTTCCAGCAGCTTATACGTCCGGTCGTTCGAGCCGTCGTCCACCAGCACCAGCTCAAAGCTGTCGCCCACCTGCTCCATCACCTGCTTCAGGCGCGCGTAAAGAACCGTTACGTTCTCCTCTTCGTTGTGAAAAGGAACCACAATCGAATACTTCGCCATGACAAGATTATAGACGTGCTTTTGATAAAATCGGCGCAAAACTTCTGTCTCCCATTTGTCTAACTTTGCTCATTCCCTGTCATAAAGCGCCGCTTACCGCTCCAGCTCATCCAGCATCTCCTGCATCTCGCTCTCGGCGTGACGGTTGCCCGTCTTCACCGCGCTCGCAATCCCCAACTTCAGCCGTTCCGCCGCTTCCGCCCGTCTGCCCGCCCTTTCCAGCGTCTGCGCCGCCATAAAATACCCCGCTGTATATTCCGGATTGTTCGCAAGCAGCGTATCGAACTCCTTCAGAGCCTCGTCCGTCGCACCCTGCTTGGCCAGTTCCATCGCAATCCCATACCGCGCAAAGCTGTTCTTCCCGTCCAGCGCCAGAATCTCTCTCAAACCCGCAATCTTGTCCATCGTCTTTGTCCCCGCGCTACGCATCCCACACGCCATTTGCCTTATTCCATCGGATTGCTGAAACTGAATGAAGAGTCCGCGCCCTTCCGCCGCCTCTTTGCATTGTAGCGGCGACCGCACAATTCCCGCACGCATTCATTCACGGAGCAAGCACCTGATGAGCACTCGTAAAAAGATCGCCGCTCAACCAATTCCGACGGATGATCATCCCGCCGCGCGCAACGTTGCCAGCACACAGTCCGCGATGACTGAAATCATTCTGCCCAATGACGCCAACACTCTTGGCAATCTTCTCGGCGGCCGCCTCATGCACTTCATTGATCTCACCGGCGCCATGGCCGCCTATCGCCACACCCGCTGCCACATCGTCACCGCCGCCATGGATCACATCGACTTCATCCAGCCCGTCCACGTCGGCGATCTGCTCATCCTCAAGTCCAGCGTCAATCGCGCCTTCACCTCTTCGCTTGAGGTCGGCGTCAAAGTCTGGGTTGAGCATCCGCAGAACGGCACCCTGCTCCACGTCGCTAGCGCCTATCTCGTCTTCGTCGCCATCGACAAGGAAGGCCATCCGCAAAGAATTCCCCAGCTCCAACCCGAAACACCAGACGAAATCCGCCGCTTCAACGACGCGCTGCGCCGCCGCAAGCATCGCGAGGCTGAAGCCGCCCGCCGCAAGCAGGAGCGACGCGAACAGTCCCGCAAAGCTGCGACAACCAGCAACTCTTAGGCACGTCAACCCGGTTCAGCCTCACCGCATCACCTAAAGGAGCAACTCGCACCATGGCCCATTCACCCGCCACCCCTTCCCCGGTCGCCATTCCCGGCGTCTCTAAAATCGTCGCCGTCGGCTCCGGCAAAGGCGGCGTCGGCAAAACCACGGTCGCTGTCAACCTCGCCATCGCCCTCTCGCGCCTCGGCCAGCGCGTCGGACTCATCGACGCCGACATCTACGGCCCCAACGTCCCCCTCATGATGGGCTCCTCGCAGTCGCCGCGCATCTCGCCGGAAAATCTGATTCAGCCCAATGACACGCACGGCATCAAGACCATCTCCATCGGTTACATCTCGCCCGGCGACAAGCCAATGGTCATGCGCGGTCCCATGCTCCACCAGATCATTCGCCAGTTCCTCCAGCAGGTGGACTGGGGCCAGCTCGATTACCTCATCATCGATCTCCCTCCCGGCACCGGCGACGTCGTTCTCTCTCTCGTCCAGACCGTTCCGCTCACCGGCGCGGTCGTCGTCTCCACGCCGTCCGACGTCAGCCTGCAGGACGCCCGCAAGGCTCTCGAAATGTTCGCCCAGGTTCACGTCGAAGTCCTCGGCATCGTCGAGAACATGAGCCACTTCACCTGTCCCCACTGTCATCAGGAAATTGACATCTTCTCCAAGGGCGGCGCAGAGCGCACCGCGCAGCAGTTCAACCTGCCCTTCCTCGGCTCCATTGAGCTCATCCCTGCCATCCGCGAAGGCGGCGACCGCGGCCTGCCCGTTGCGCTCGCCGGACCCAAGAGCCCCCAGGCCGCCGAGTTCTACTCGGTCGCGCAAAAGCTCATGGAGCGCGCCGAAGCCGCCGCGGCCGCTTCGCCCGACGTCCTCGAAATCAGCTAGCCCACACTCCACGAAACAAGAAAGCGGGGCCAACGCGCCCCGCTTTTCCTTGCCACAACTTCGGCTTCGGCACTCCGCTTACCGCCAACGCCCTTCCACAAACACCCAGCCGCCGCGCCGCTGGCGCCAGTGTCCCTCCACCCACACTGCATGCGGCCTTGGCGGACGCACCCAGCGCCCTGGTTCCCACGCATACCGCGCGCCGTCCCAGCGCTGATACCCGCCAATCCACACCACTCCGCGCCGCGGAGCCGGCCCGTGCCGCTCCACCACCGGTGCCGGCGGATGCACCCGCACCACCACTCCAACCTCTGCAAATCCCGTCGCGGGAATCAGCATACCCGCCACCAATGCTGCCATCAGAAACTTCTTCATCGCCTTGTTCTCCTTATCGGTTTCTTCTTGACTGCTTCGGCGGAGCAGCGCTGCCTCCTGCCGTTGCTTCCTTCAACAGCACCCCGGGAAAATAGTTGCGTTCTTCTCTTTCTCTTTGCACTTCCCGGTTATCATCGCTGCATGAAGCGTGTTCTCCTCTCCTGGAGCAGCGGCAAGGACAGTGCCTGGGTCCTTCATCTTCTTCGCCTTCAGCCGGAGGTCGAGGTCGTCGGCCTGCTCTCCACGCTGAACACGCAATTCGACCGCGTCGCCATTCACGGCACGCACCGCACAGTCCTTGAGGCCCAGGCCGCCGCCGCCAATCTTCCTCTCTGGATTGTTCCGCTTCCCTGGCCCTGCCCCAACGCCGTCTATGAGCAGCGCATGGCCGAGGCCATTGATCGCGCCGAGGCCGAGCGCGTCGATGCCATCGCCTTCGGAGACCTCTTCCTCGCCGACATTCGCGCCTATCGCATCAACCTGCTCGCCTCCACAGGCATCGAACCACTCTTTCCTGTCTGGGGCATCCCCACCGCCGATCTGGCGCGCCGGATGATCGACGCCGGTCTCCGCGCCAAACTCGTCTGCGTCGATCCACACCAGCTTCCCGAGTCTTTCTGCGGCCGCGAATTTGACTTGTCGCTCCTCGCCGAACTGCCACCGCACGTCGACCCCTGCGGCGAACGCGGCGAGTTTCACACCTGCGTCTACGCCGGCCCCTGCTTCGCGCAGCCCATTCCTGTCTTGTCCGGAGAAATCGTCCATCGCGAGGCCTTCGTCTTCGCGGACCTTACCCTCCAGTCCGCGTCCTCGCCCAGCGCCGCGGCCTAGCTTTCCCTCAGAACCTGTTCAAAAACTCGCTTGGGGTGAAGGGTACGGGCTTTAGCCCGTACATTTGCGTATAGGAAATATCCGGGCTTTAGCCTCTGAGGGAGCATCTCGCCACGCATTGACTCTCCCTCAGTCGCGAAAATCAGGCCACCTTCGTTGCGCTCATCACCTCTGCCAGCGCCTCGGCCGCCTTCACGCACGCCTCGCGGCTCACGTCGTGGTGCGTCACCAGCCGAACCGCCCTCGGCCCCACCGCGCTCGCCAGCACCCCGCGCGCCTTCAGGCCCGCCACCACTTCCGCCGCCGACTTCTCGCCCGTCAACCGGAAGATCGCAATATTCGTCTCCACGCTCTGGGGGTCCATCTCCACGCCTTCCATCGCCACCAGCGCCTCCGCCAGCAACTTCGCGTTCGCATGGTCTTCATGCAGGCGCAGCGGCATCTGCTCCAGCGCAATCAGTCCCGCGGCCGCCAGCACGCCTGCCTGCCGCATCCCGCCGCCCAACGCCTTGCGATAGATCCGCGCCTGGTCCATCTGCTCCGCCGTGCCCACCAGCATTGAACCCACCGGCGCGCACAGCCCCTTCGACAAACAGAACATCACCGTGTCGAACCCTCGCGTCAGTGTCTTCACATCCACGCCCAGAGCCGTCGCCGCGTTGAAAATCCGCGCCCCGTCCAGGTGCACTGGCAGTCCACGCTCCTTCGCCCGCTCGCAAATCTCATTCGTGGGGTCAACGCCGTAAACCCGCCCGCCCGCCATGTTCGCCGTGTTCTCCAGCTCAATCAGCCCCGTCGCCGCGCGAAAATATCCCCGGCCGTAAATCGCCGGCTCAATCTCGCTCCACCTCAGCGTGCCCGTCTCCGCCGCAACCGTCCGCAGTACGCAGCCCGAGAAGACCGCCGTCGTCGCCATCTCCCAGTCCAGAATGTGCGCCCGCGACTCGCAAATCACTTCCTGCCCCGGCTCGGTGTGCAGCCGAATCGCAATCTGATTGCCCATCGTCCCCGTCGGCACAAACAGCGCGGCCTCGCGCCCGAAAATCTCCGCCGCCCGCTTCTCCAGCAGGTTCACCGTCGGGTCCTCGCCGTAGACGTCGTCGCCCACCTCAGCCGCCGCCATCGCCGCCCGCATCTCCGCCGTCGGCCGCGTCACCGTATCCGATCGCAAATCAATCAACTCTGTCACGTCGCGAATCCCTACTCCCTACTCCCTATTCCCTACGTCCCTGTTCCCTGCATTTATGGAATCTGCGCCATCCTCAGCTCCATCACCGGCGTCGCCTTGCCGTCGCGCATCGCGTACGCCCACAGGCCATGAAAATTTGCCCGCAAATCCGGATGTGCCTTCAACAGCGCGCTCAGCACCGCCGTCGCCTCCGTCCGCGCCGCCGCCGGGTCCGTCATTCCCAGCGAGTCATACGTCACTCTCAGGTCCGCATCGCGCAGCGACGTGTCTGCCTCAATCCCCTCAATCTTCCACGTCCGCGAGCCCTCGCCCACCGTCAGCGGAAACGCGTGCGCCGGCCCGCTCGTCAGATCGCTCTGCTCATGGTTCAGCTTCTCCAGGTTAGGCGAAGACAGAAAATCCACCGGCAGCAGCAGCCCTCGCGCCAGTTCATAGGTGTAATAGGCCGACCACCCCGACCCCGACGCCGCCAGCGAACGCGCCTCGGTCCAATACCACACGCCGTCGTGCCCGCCGATCGCTCCCTGCCGCACCGTCAGCCCGCCCAGCTTCCACGCCGGCACGCTGCCCGTCGCGTCCCACACCAGCACCAGACCCATCTTTCCCTTCAGCTTCGCCCCCGCCGCATCCGCCAGAACCAGCGCATACCTGGCCGGTGGCAGCGCACGCATCGTCAGCGTCACCGTCAGCGAGCCGCTCGCATTCGAGCAGAAAAACTGCTGGTCCGCCGGCGTCGTCCCGCCCGTCGCGTCCAGCAGATACATCTCCTCAATCTGCGCCTTGCCGCCTTTCACAAACGCGGCCCCGTTCTCCACCGCCGCCTGCATCCCGCTCCATTGCTGCTCCACCTGCGGCAGCAGGCTCGCCTTCAGCGCGCCGTAGTTCTGCTGCACAATCGCGTCGGTCAGCCGTTGCCCCACCCCCGCCAGCAAATCCCGGTCCTGCTGGGACATCTCCGCCTGCGTTGTACAGCTTGCCGCCATGCCCGCTGCAGAACCGCTCAGCAGCAGCAGCGCCATCGCACCTCTCATCCAGCCAGCGCGCATCTCGTCGAAATTCTCCCTCAGCCCATCAAACCTTCGTATGAGCGCTTGCGGACCACTGTTAGTCTAGTACAGTGGAACGGCGGCTTCTGGCCGCCTTCCATCGGCCCGGGGAGCCGACTCCCATGCGCAATCCCAATCGGCGTCCGATCGCCTTTCCGTTCCTTCGCCGCCCGTTCCCTGCGCATCTCCGTTGGACGTTCCACTTCTTCATTCTGCTTCTCGCCCTCTTCGCCGCCGCGCCCGCCCCGGCCGCCACCACCCAATCCCACAAGCCCCACCATCCCGCTCACCGCGCCCGTCGCGTAGCCGAAAAGAAACCCGCCGCGCCCATCCTGCCAGCCGCACCGCCTGCGCCTGTCTGGCCTGTCAACAGCCAGCCAAAGCCCGCCGCCGTCACCTGGGACAGCCGCGGCCTCTCCGTCGCCGCCTCCAACTCCAGCCTCGCCGGCATTCTTCAGCAAATCTCCATCGCCACCGGCATCCACGTCGAAGGCTTCTCCGCTGACCAGCGCGTCTTCGGCGACTATGGCCCCGGCCCTGCCCGCGAAGTTCTCTCCCAACTCCTCTCCGGCTCTGGCTACAACCTTCTCATCCTCGGTGGTACCGGCTCCGCTCCGCCCTCCCGCATCGTCCTCAGCCCGCGCCCCACCGGCCCCGCACCGCCCGCTCCCCAGTCCACGCAGGAAAGCGACTACTATAACGGCTATCCTGCGGACGCCCCGCCGCTACCTCCCATTGAACCCAACGCACCTGGCTACCAGTCCAGCCCGCCCGTCCGCACCCCCCAGCAAATCATGGAAGAGATGCAGCGCCAGCGCCGGATGCAGTTCCGGCAACAACAGCAGGCCCCGCAGCAGGAGCCGCAACAAGACCAGCAGAGCCCCGATTCGCCCAATCGCTAAACTTCATTTGTCTTTGTGGATTTTTTCATCCGGCTCTTGCCCGGCCCGTTACGGCTCTCGCGCAACCAGGCCTCGCGCTTCTTACACCGCGCCGCGCCGCCGTCTCCCTCCGCTGCTTCGCCGCGGGCCTTGCACCCGTCGTCGGAGTGCCTCTCCCAGAGCCTGCCAGGGTGGAGGACAACGAACCGTACTCACAGAGGCCACATTATTTATTTACAAGCACTTGCCAAGTCATATCGGGCGCATCGCGCACCCTGCTCGGTGCCTCCATTCGCTGAAAAGCAACGGGTTTCCCACAAAACGTCCGGCAGACCCAATCGGCTTCCAAAGAGGCTGAAATGGTCATCGAAAGGCATCCCTGTACCGAAATGGACCCGTATGGTCCTTTTGGGTCTCTTCACGGCAAAGGAGTGATTGCGGTGCTCCCAAGGGTTGTATCACCTTTCAAGAATGCGGATTCTTCCAGTCCATGCAGGCATTGGCCGATTCGTGGATTCGTTGGTTGGAATCAAGCATATTGCTGACTCCGGCAGGGACCAGCCTGGGCCGGCAATATCCTGTCGCAGAATGAGATCCAGGGCCGTTGCAACATCTTTCGTCATTTCAACAGCTCGATAGCAAGGGGGCCAGAATGAGATTGCCAGGGAAAACTCGCCGGAACCAGCTGGTCTTGGCTCGCACCCCCAGTCGCTCGATGGAGCCTGATGATTCTCGGCGAGCGAGATTCACGCTCTTTGGTCGTCTGAGGCCCCGCCTGTGCAAAGGAGAGCAGGGTGGCTCTTTGGTCGAATTCGCCGTCGTTCTTCCCCTCATTTTGGTTCTCATCACAGGAATGGTCGCTTTCAGTTTGATGCTGAATACCTATCTGGTCCTTTCCCATGCCACGGACGTGGGTGCCAGAAACCTGGCATTGAGCCGCGGAGCCACCACCGATCCTTGTGCCGACGCTGTGGCGGCCATTCAGAGTTCTGCCCCCAACCTGACACCGTCCAGTCTCACTTATTCGTTCACCATCGGCAGCGGATCCTTCGCGAGCCCGTCGACCAGTTGCACCGCCGGTGAAGCCGACATGGTGGCCGGAAGCGAAGCCAGGGTCACGGTAACCTACCCATTTCAGCTCTTGTTCTACGGTTGGAAACCAACCACGGTCAACATCACAGCTTCCACGTCGGAGGTGATTCAATGACCTCTCCGGAACCCTGTCGTTCTGACCAAACCGCAAGGCTGAACCTGACTGGTCGCCTGAAAAACCTGACGTGCCGCCTGCACGCTGAGCAAAATGGGCAGATTCTTCCCTGGATGGCGCTGCTTTTGACCTTCATCTTTTTCGGACTCTCCGCGCTCGTTGTGGACATCGGCCGCGGAATCGTCGCTTATCACATGCTCCAGTCCGCAACGGACTCGGCGGTTTTGGCGGCTGCGCAGACCATGCCGACCGCAACAACCGCGGCGGCGGTGACCACCGTCGCAACCGACTATAGCGCCGTCCCTGGGAACAAGAACGCGAATCCGTCCATGCTGCCCAATGCCCGGATTGCTTCCGGCTATCCCAAGTATGTGTGCCTCTCCACGGTTGCCGCCTGGGGCGTGAACTGCACTTCGGCACTCAACGCAAATGCCGTCCAGATACAAGAGACCATCGCTCTTCCCACCATTTTCGCCGGGTTGATCGGCTTCCCAACAATCAACATCTCAGCCACCTCCACCGCGGCCATGAGAGGCTCGCCACGGAATCCCTACAACGTGGCCATCGTCATCGACACTACAGGCTCGATGGGCGGCTCGGACGGAAAGACCAGCAACTGCTACGGCACGCGAATCAGTTGCGCTCTGGAGGGTACGCTCACCATGCTCGGCGACCTCTCGCCCTGCGCGGGGCCCTGCGGCACTTCCACCAATGGAAACGTCGCCCATCCCTTGGATGAGGTCTCAATTTACGCCTTCCCCGGACTGGCAGACACGGCCTCCGTCACCAATGACACCACCTGCCCTATCGGCGGCGGCAGCTCCGGCACGGTCAACACTTCCAAATATGTTGTGAACAGCACCACCGATACCACGGGCGACGCCTCGGCTCCCTATTACCAGCTCACCGGCTTTGACAGCGACTACGCCAGCGCCGACCCCAGCTCGAATAACAGCTCCAATGGCGCCTCTTCGAGTAACCTGCAGACCAGCTCCATTCTGGTTCAGGCAACCGGCGGCTCAACCTGCTCCGGAATCCAGTCGAAGGGCGGCGCGGGAACCTATTTCGCTGCCATCATCTATCAGGCCCAGTACGATCTGGCGGCCCAGCAAGCGGCCCGGCTCCCTACCCAGACCCAGAACGTCATGGTCATCCTCAGCGACGGCGATGCAACCGCGGGCGAGAACAACGCCACTTCCGACATGTCGACGACCAATGAGTCCATCAACATCTACAACACGAATGGCACTTACCCCTCGTTCTTTGATGAATGTCAACAGGCTGTCACCGCTGCCGAGTCCGCCACGGCTGCCGGCACCACCGTCTACACGGTCGCCTACGGCACGCAGTCATCCGGCTGCGACACCGATCAGTCCGGCTACAAGATAACGAGCGGAGCCACTACCTACACAAACGCGAACCCGTCGGGCCTCGAGCCCTGTCAGGTAATGCAGCAGATGGCCAGTTCCGCCGAAACCTTTTACTCAGACTTTGTCGCGGGCGGCAACGGCGGCAGCAACGACCCCTCCTGCACTGGCGCCTCCGGTTCTGACACATCCATCAACGACATCTTCGCGGCCATCTCCGGGAACCTGTCCACCGCTCGGCTCATCCCCAACAACACAGATTAATCGCAGTCTCAGCCGCAGCAGAAAGCCGGGAAGGTTCCTTCTTCCCGGCTTTCGGTTTTTTTGAGGATCTCCATCGTCGCGGACAAAAGTCGGG
>JBAUEO010000062.1:0-6344 GCA_049678625.1 Occallatibacter sp.
CCTTGCGGGCGGCCTCGCGGGCGCGGGCGGCCTCAATGGCCTTGTTGATGATGCGCTTGGCGATCGGCGGATTCTGCTCCAGGAACATGCCCAGGCGCTCATTCACAAAGGCCTGCACGGTGCCGGCAATGTCAGAGTTGAGCTTGCCCTTGGTCTGGCCTTCAAACTGCGGCTGCGACAGCTTGACGCTGACGACCGCGACAAGCCCCTCGCGCACATCGTCGCCGGAGAGATTCTCCTTCATGTCCTTGAAGAGGCCGAGCTGCTGGCCGATGGCGTTGATGGTGCGGGTGAGTGCAGTGCGAAAGCCGGAGAGATGCGTGCCGCCATCGACAGTGTTGATGTTGTTCGCGAAGCTGAAGACCGTCTCCGAGTAGCTGTCGTTGTACTGCAGGGCAATCTCGATTTCGACGCCGTCGCGCGGGGCCTCCATCACGATTGGCTTTTCATGCAGCACGGATTTGCCGCGGTTGAGATGCTTGACGAACTCGGCGATGCCGCCGGCGTAGCGGAACTCGGCACGCTTGGAATCGCCGGTCTTGGGATCGACGGTGCGCTCATCGGTGAGCGTGATTTCAAGGCCCTTGTTGAGGAAGGCCATTTCGCGCAGCCGTTGGGCCAGGATGTCGTAGCTGTACTCGGTGACCTTGAAGATGGACCTGTCGGGCAGGAAATGCACCTTGGTGCCACGGCGCTTCGAGGTTCCTGTCTTTTGCAGAGTGGAAGTTGGAATGCCCTTGGAGTAGCTCTGTTCGTAGGTGTGGCTCGGCTCACCGGGCTTTTCCGGGCGCCAGATTTCGACCTCGAACTCTTCGCTGAGCGCGTTGACGCAACTGACGCCGACGCCGTGAAGGCCGCCGGAAACTTTGTAGGTGGATGCGTCGAATTTGCCGCCGGCGTGGAGCTTGGTGAGCACGACCTGCACGGCGGGCATCTGCTTGCCGTCAGGTGTGTCCATCATGTCCACGGGAATGCCGCGGCCATCGTCGGTGACGGTGATGGAGTTGTCGACGTGAATGACGACTTCAATTTTTTTCGCGTAGCCGGCCAGGGCCTCGTCCACGGAATTGTCAACGACCTCATAGACGAGGTGATGCAGGCCCATCTCGCCAGTGGAGCCGATGTACATTGCCGGGCGCAGGCGGACAGCCTCAAGGCCCTCGAGAATTTTGATATTTTCGCCTGTGTAGCTGCCGCTGTCGCCGTTGCTGTCCGGAAGGAGGTCATCTTTTGTCGCCAAAGTTGCCATAAAAATCCGATCGCGGGGATTTCGCGGGTTGCCAGGCCTGGAAGCGGTTTGCAGAGGGCGGGAGCCCGGGCGCGCCGATGGGGATAACCGCTTGAAAGACGAGGGCTTTGTGCGAAACTGCCTGATACGATTTTAGCATGCCGGACGGCCTGAACGCAGGGTGCAAAGGCAGACTGGAAATGGTTACCGCGGGGCAGATTACTTGGGTGTTACATGACGTTAGTAATTTCCACAGGGGCTACTAATTAAACTCTCTGAAAAGGATGGACTTAATCGTAAACTCGGGATACCCTGAAAGTGTTAGGGGAGTACCCTCCCTCACCATCGATGTCCAAAAGGGGTTACCAATTATGAAACTCGCAGTTCGAATCTTCGCCCTGTCCATCGTTTTCGCCGGTGTCGCTGCCGCATCCGTCACGTCCGCTCCAAAGCAGATGATTGCGAGCCATCAAGCGGCGAGTTCGGCTCTGCCCATGCCCTGCTGCGGACCGAGGCTTCCCTGCCGGCAAGACACGGGCAGGTAGCACTGAGGCGGGAAAAAGCAAGAAGGAGATTACCGATGCCATAGCACGAAAGTGCTATGCGCACGGTGCAGTTTCCTTTTGAATTTGAGTGGTATAGGGGGCTATTCTGGGAAAACCTCAGGATGGTGAGGCCTTCTATGCCACTGGATACTGCGATGTCGGTGATGAGCGGTGCGGAGTTTCTGCTGTGGGCCACGCTCGGCTATTTCTTCTGGTCGAAGGGTCTGCACCGGCGCTTTCCCGCGATGAGCACCTACCTGGCGCTTCGCGTAGGGTCCATGCCCGTTCTGCTTGTCCTTCTTTATGGACAATCGATGCACTGGTTCAACGACTACTGCTTCCTGATGTACTTCGGGACATATTTTGCGGTTTACATCGCCAGTGCGGTCGCACTCTACTTCGTCTGCGTGGAAATCTTTCATGCGGTTCTGGCGCCATTCAAGGGACTCACGCGGCTGGGAACCATTGTGTTTCGCTGGATCGCACTGGTCTCGACAATCGTGAGCCTGCTGCCCGTGCTTTATATGCACAAGGGCGTGATGTTGGTTCAGGGTGTGGCCTTTGGCCTGATGCGCTCGGTGAGCATCCTTGAACTTTGCCTGCTGGCGTTTCTCTGTCTCTGCATGAACGCGCTCAAGCTTTCGCCGCGCGACCTTACCTTCGGCTTGGCGCTGGGATTTGGCATCATGTCCTCGAGCGATTTCATCGGAGGAGCCTTGCTTTCCGGCAATCAATCTCTGACTTCGCCGCTGCAGTTCTTCTATGAAGGCGTGGTTTTGATGGTACTGTGCGTATGGGTCGCCTACGTTGCGCTGCCGGAGCCGGCAACAAAGCCGGTGGTGATGCCGGCGAACTCGACGATCTACCGCTGGAACGAGATTGCCGCCGCCCTGGGCCACGGAACGCAGGTGGCCGTGCAGCAGCCCGCCAACAGCTTCTTCCTGACCGACGTGGAGAAGGTGGTGGACAAGGTGCTGACGCGCAGCAATCTGCAGAGCGGGGAGTCCAAGCTCTAAGGGAAAGTTTTATCGGGGGTGGGAGCGGGCCGGACGCGAGAGTGTCCGGCCTGCGCTATTGGGGCTCAAAGAAGAGCGGGGAAGCAGAAAGGCCCCGGCAATGCCGTGGCCTTTTCCGGTGTCAAGTGCGGCCGATTTACTCGGCCGCGAGGGGCTCAACGGAGGCGAAGCGCCCGCGGTTGCCGTGGTCAGAAAACTTGACCCGGCCGGAGACCTTGGCGAAGAGCGTATCGTCGGAGCCGCGGCCCACATTGGCGCCGGGCTTGATGCGCGTGCCGCGCTGGCGGACGATGATGGAGCCGCCCGTGACCGTTTCGCCTGCGAAGGCTTTTACGCCGAGGCGCTGTGCGTTGGAATCGCGTCCGTTTGTGGAGCTGCCTCCACCTTTCTTGTGTGCCATTGCCGAATTCCCTTCTGAGATCTTATCCGCGGCCTAGCCGGCGGCGGTGTAGGTAACGCCATCGGCCTCAATGGCCTTGATGCGCACCTGGGTAAAGTTCTGCCTGTGCCCCTGCATCTTCTTGTACTGCTTCTTGCGCTTCAGGTGGAAGACCAGGATCTTGTCGCCGCGGCCCTGGCCCAGAATTTCGGCCGTGACCTTGGCCGTGGCCGGCTTGGCCACGGTGCCGGGCTCGCCGGAGACGGCCAGCACGTCGCTGAACTCGACTGTCTGGTCCGCAGAGCCAGTGCCGGAGCCAATGCTTTCAATCTTCAGAACGTCGCCGGGAGCGACTCGGTACTGCTTTCCACCGGTACGAATGACCGCGTACATACATCCTCCAGCGCGGGACCGCCCTTGGCGGGTGCGCTTCCTTCAATCCTAAAAACTTGCTCGGGCCGAAACTTCCGTGGCGCGGTACGCTCCAGCGCCCGGGCATTCGCCGGGTACGAGCGTCTGGCTCCGCGACAGCAGGCAGGAATCGCCAAACTAGGGTAGTTTACCTGCTTTGGCGGGGAAGGTCAATGCGGGCCCGGGCCTGCCGGAGGGCCTGGAAGGTGGAATATCCGTAAATCCAGTTTGGTGTGTTGTGCCCTGCTCTTCCAGTGACATAGACTTTTCACGCGGAAGGAGTTCCAGCGCCGCAACGCCCCGAATGACCAGGCGAAATCGACCACCCACTTTGAGCGAAGTTGCCCGGGAAGCGGGCGTTGGCGCGACGACTGTGTCGTGCGCTGGATGGTTCGGTCAATGGGGGTGGACCGAGAAATGAAGAAGCCTCACATGCTTCAGCGGACTGCTCTTGTTTGCGGGATGATTGGAGGGTTCGCGCTCCAGGCGGCTTTGGCTCAATCGGCGGTTGCGCCGATGCGCGCGCCGGCCACGCCGCTGGTGACGCATGACCCCTACTTCAGCATCTGGTCGATGGGCGACCGGCTGACCGATGGGCCTACGCGGCATTGGACCGGCGTGCCGCAGCCCATCAGCGGATTTGTGCGCGTGGACGGGAAGAACTTTCGCTATCTGGGCGACGCGGACAACGAAGTGCCGGCAATGCGCGAAGTAGGTCGCACCGTTACTCCGACGCGTACGATGGTGGCGCTCGAAAACGATCAGATTGAATTGAAGCTCTGCTTCTTCACGCCCGCGTTTCCCGATGACATGGCCGTGATGGCGCGGCCGGTGACCTATCTGACGTGGACAGTGAAGTCGCGCGATGGCGCGGCGCACGATGTTGCAATCTATCTGGACGTGGACGGCGCGATTGCGACCAACACGCGCGAAGAGCCGGTGGTGTGGTCGCGCGCGCGCATCAAGGGAATGAACCTGCTCCGAGTTGGCACACAGAAGCAGCCGATGTTGCAGAAGTGGGGCGACAGTGTGCGCATCGACTGGGGCTATTTCTATCTTGCGGTGCCGGAAGGGCAGGGCGCGGTGTCGATGGCCGCGGGCAATGAGGAAGACCGCGAAGCATTTCTGAAAACCGGCGCGCTGCCGGACGAAGACGATCTGCATCAACCGCGCATGCCGCAGAGCGAATACCCGAGTCCGCCGCTCGTGAATCTGGCATTTTCGCTCGGCAGGGTTAGTGCGACGCCCATCGAGCGGCATGTGATGCTGGCCTACGACGACCGTTATTCGGTCGAGTATATGCAGCAGAAGCTGCTGCCCTACTGGCGAAAAAAATTCCCCAGCTTTGCGGCGATGCTGGAGGCCGCGAATCGCGACTATGTTCCCCTGAGTGTGCGCGCGCAGAGCTACGACGCGGACCTCGAGCATGACCTGGCGCAGGCCGGCGGCAGCGAATTTGCGGCGATTGCGGTGCTGGCGTTTCGCCAGGCCATTGCCGCCCACAAGCTGGTGGAGGATGCCGAGGGTGTTCCGTTCTTCATGCCGAAGGAGAACTTCAGCAACGGGTCGATTTCAACGGTGGATGTGATCTATCCGTCTTCGCCGATGTTCCTGTTTCTGAATCCGAAGCTGGTGGAGGCGCAGCTTGAGCCGGTGTTGCGCTATGCCGAGTCGCCGCGGTGGAAGTTTCCGTTCGCGCCGCATGATCTGGGCAAATACCCGCTGGCAAACGGACAGCTTTACGGCGGCGGCGAGGCGAGCGAGAAGGATCAGATGCCGGTGGAGGAGACCGGCAACATGATTCTGATGCTGGATGCCGTGGCGCACGCCGAACACAATGCGGCCTATGCCGCGCGCTACTGGCCGCTGGTGACCAAGTGGGCCGAGTATCTGATGTCGAAGGGATTCGATCCGGAGAACCAGCTCTGCACGGACGATTTCGCCGGCCACCTGGCGCACAACGCGAATCTCTCCATCAAGGCGATTGAGGCTCTGGCCGCCTACGCGCAGCTTGCCGCGGAACTCGGGCATGCCGACGCGGCCGCGCGCTATGCGACTGCGGCAAAGGCCATGGCGGCGCAGTGGGTAAAGAAGGCGAACGAGGCCGACCATTTCCGGCTGGCCTTTGACAAGCCGGGCACATGGAGCCAGAAGTACAACCTGGTATGGGACCGCATTCTGGGGCTGCATCTGTTTCCGGCAAGCGTGGCCGAGCGCGAAGTGGCGTTCTACAGGGCGCATCTGAACCGCTACGGATTGCCGCTGGACAATCGCGCGACGTATACCAAGCTGGACTGGACCATCTGGTCGGCGACGCTGGCCGGCAACGCGCGCGACTTTGACGCGCTTGTGCACCCGGTGTACGAGTTTCTGAATCACACTCCGGATCGCGTGCCGATGACCGACTGGCATGACACGATTACTGCGCGCCAGATGGGCTTTCAGGCGCGGTCGGTGGTGGGCGGCGTCTACATCAAGATGCTGAGCGAGCCGCTGCTATGGAAGAAATGGGCAGCACTTGCCGAAACCGCGCAGTAAGTCCAAAAGCTTTTTCCATCAAGAAAAGTCCCGACCACATTGCGAACGCATTTCATCCTTTGAGGGGTCGCTCGCCTAAGCCGTCTTCCTTCGGCTGAGACGAATCAGAAAATACACGGGCACACCCAGGGCAACAATCGCCAGGCCGGGCCAGGTTGTGGTGGGCTGGAAGAGAAACAGGACCACCAGGATTGTGGCGGCGCCCACCATGTACACCGCGGGAACCA
>JBAUEO010000063.1:0-25019 GCA_049678625.1 Occallatibacter sp.
CTGTGGAGTCGCCAAAGTGGTGCAAGGTGGTCGCTTCCTGACGGTCGCGCCCACTCAGCCGTGTCGTTTCGCGATACACCACCAGGAAAAATGCGTTAGCCCGGCTGCCCTTTGTCGTTGCATCGGCTCAGGGCATCGCACGGCTTCACTCGTAGCGCAGCGCCTCAATCGGATCCAGGTTGGACGCCTTCCATGCCGGATAAATCCCAAACACCAGCCCAATTACGCATGACACCGTGAATCCCGTAAACACCCACGTCGCGGACAGCGACGCCGGCAGGTTGATGGGCAGCAGATACACGAACCACGTGAGCACCGCGCCCAGCAAAATCCCGATCACGCCCCCAATCGCGCACAGAATCACTGCCTCAGTGGTGAATTGCGTCAGCACGGTTCGCTTGGTGGCGCCCAGCGCCTTGCGCACGCCAATCTCCCGCGTCCGCTCTGTCACGCTCACCAGCATGATGTTCATCACGCCCACGCCGCCCACCATCAGGCCCACGCTGCTGACGGCGATCATGAACAGCACCAGCCCGCCTGTCAATTGTCCCCACAGCTTGGTCAGCGAGTCCGGCCCGAAGATCTCAAAATCGTCGGGCTTGTCCACCCGCACCTTGCGCCGGATGCGCAACAGCTCGCGAACCTCCTCCTGCACCAGCGGCTTGTTCACCTGATTGTCATACTTCAAGGCCACCCAGAGGTCCAGGTCCTCAGGGTGCAGGTTGTGGTAGGTTCCCATCGGGAAATACACCTTGTTGTCGTTCGGATTGGTTCCGCCGCCGAAGGGCGTCTTCAGCTTGTCGATCACCCCAATCACGGTGTAGACGCCCGACTCCACCTGCACTTCCTTGCCCACCGCGTCCCGCCCTTCAAACAGCTTCTGCCATGTGTCGTATCCCAGCACGCACACATGTGCCGCACGCAGGTCCTCATCCTCGGTGAACATCCGCCCCTCGATCAAGCTCATGTCGTTCACCTCGCTCACTTCGGCCGTGTCGCCCTGCAGCATGGTGCCGGCCACCTTCTTCTGCTCGTAGCGCACGCTCACCTGGCCGAGGCGGAACTGCCCCACATGCTGATGCGCGCCGTCCACCGCCACCACATGCGGCAGCTTGCGCATCGCCATCACGTCGTCCAATGTCAGTTTTTTCCTGGCCAGCATCTCCGCTGTGGGCCGCACCCCGATCACAGGCATCTGGAAGACCCAGATCACGTTGGTTCCAAGCTGCGAAACGAAATCCGACACACGGTTGTTCACCCCGTTGATCACCGACGAGATGGTGATCACCGTTGTCACTCCAATCACGATGCCCAGAATGGTCAGCCCCGAGCGCAGCTTGTTCGCCCGCAGCGTATCCAGCGCCATCCTTACCGATTCCCGTGCCTGTCCTTGCGCCATAATTGCTCCGCAATCGTTCTCAGTTGTAAGTTCTCAGTCGTCAGTCGTCAGTGTGCCTACAAGGACTGAAGAAGCGCGTAAATCTCTTCCTTCGGGAATTGCCCGGTCAACCCGTACACGGCAATCGTCAACTGCATTGCCCTTTGCCAAACCTTCAAGTCCCGAAATCCCTGTCCCACGGCCCACCCCGCAACTGAAAACTGACGACTGCCGGCTGACAACTGTCCGCTCTGACCTGTCCGCGGCCTTCACAGCTCGGCTCGCAGCGCCACCACCGGGTCAAGCCGTGCCGCCTTGCTGGCCGGATATACGCCGAAGAAAATTCCCACCGCGCTGGCCAGGAAAAGCCCCAGCGCAATCGCCCACAGCGGGACCGACGTGGGAAAGCCCACGAAGATGGTAATCAGCTTGCCCACCAGGATTCCGCCCAACACGCCAAAGATGCCGCCCAGCAGCGACAGGCTTGCACTCTCAATCAGGAACTGCATCAGCACGTCCCGCTGCTTGGCCCCCAGCGCCTTGCGCACGCCAATCTCCCGCGTCCGCTCCGTCACGCTGACCAGCATGATGTTCATGATGACCACGCCGCCCACCACCAGGGCGATGGACGCCAGCCCCAGCACCACCCACGCGAAGAGCGAACTGATCTGCTTCCAGATGTCCAGGAAGGTGTCGTTCGTCTCGACGTCAAAGTCGTCCGCCTCGCCCGGCCGGTCATGCCGCCGCACGCGCATGAGGCTGCGCACCTGGTCCTCGGCCTCCTCCATCGCAGCGGCGTTCCCCCTGGCCCGCGCGTAAATGTCCACCGAGTCGTTGCTTCCGTAAATCTGCTGGTAAGTGCTGATCGGAATCGCCGCCCAGTTGTCCTGCGACTGGCCCAGCGTCTTGCCCTGCCGCTCCGCCACGCCCACAACCGTGTAGGGCACGCCGTCCACCCGAATCTCCTTTCCAATCGGGTCGCCCGGTCCCATCAGGTTGTCCACAATGTCGTAGCCCACAATCACGTCTTTGGTCGCGTGATTGATGTCCGCGGGCGTAAATCCCCGCCCCAGGTCAATATTAATGTTGTTCAGCGAAAGCATGTTCGACGAGTAGCCGCGCACGCCCGTGTTGTTGCTGGAGTGCCCATTGGCCACCACGGTCGTCGTCTTCGAAAGCAGCGCGCCCACCTCGTCGCAATCCGCGCAGTCCTCTGTGACTGCGTCGTAGTCGCTCATGCGCAGAATCTTCCGCTTCTGATACTTCAGGTATTCCTCGCCGGAAAAAATCACGCTTGGCATGCGCGTCACCGTGAACACGTCCGCCCCATATCCGGAGAGCTTCGTGACCACGTAGCGGTTCGCGCCGTTCACCAGCGTGATGACCATGATGACCGCCGCCACGCCCATCACCACCCCGATCAGCGTCAGGATGGAGCGCAGCTTGTTGCCCCACAGCGACTGCAGCGCGAGTTTGAAAGCCTCCACCAGCTTCATCGGTCTGTCTTCCCCCATTCAACGTCTATCGGCCCGGCATTTTTCAGCCCGGCGTCTTTCCGTCGCCTCAGGCGGGCTGCGATTCCGCCGCCGGAGTTTCTTCCTGCCGGAGTCCTCCCCGAGGCCCCGGCCACCCGTTCTTCCAAGTGTACGCAACCTCAAGTCTGCGCGCTCGGCAGCGCTCAGGCTTTCCGGCCCTTCCCGGTTTGCCCGGTGTTCACCAGGGACGGTTTTGCCGCCTTTCAGGCCGCACAAAGCCCGCACTGCGGCCCACTCTCCTTTCCATACGCGCCGGCCGCTTCGCCGGTTCCGCCTGAATCCCACCCCATTTTCCGGAAACAAAACCACCCCCCGGGCCGTATCATCCTCAGACGCACCTTTGGGCGCGCCCGAATCCCCCAGATCGGTCACCCACTTTTTTTGCACCCACTTTTTTGGAGGCTCCATGAAGCGCACGCCCTTCCGCCTTGCGTTCGCCCTTTTCGCAATCGCTTTCCTGCTTCCCAGCCTTGGACTGGCCCAGTCTTCCGCTTCCGATCCGCCCCTGTTGCTGCGCAATCCTTCGCTCTCCCAGTCCTCCATCGCCTTTGTCTACGCGGACGACATCTGGACAGTCAGCCGGCAGGGAGGCCAGGCCCAGCGCCTTACTTCCGATGGCGCGGTCGTTGCAGGCCCCTTCTTCTCGCCCGACGGCTCCCAGATTGCCTACAGCGCCCATCTCCAGGGCAACACCGACGTTTATGTCGTTCCCTCTGACGGCGGCATTCCCCGCCGCATCACGTGGCATCCGGCCGGCAGCGAAGTGGAAGGCTGGTCGGCAGACGGCAAAAGCGTGCTCATCGCCTCCATGCGAACCAGCTATCGTCACTTTGGCAAGCTCTTCCTGGTCCATGCAGACGGCTCCGGAATGCCCGAGCCGCTTCCGCTTCCCAGCGGCGTGCAAGGCTCCTTCTCGCCCGACGGCAGGTTCATCGCCTACCAGCCCATCACCAAGTGGGAGCAGGCCTGGAAGCAATACCACGGCGGCCAGACCACCCCCATCTGGATCGTGAACCTCAAGACCCTCGACCTGGTGAAGGTTCCCCGCGACAATTCCAATGACTCGAATCCCGTCTGGGTCGGCCACGATGTCTATTTCCTCTCGGACCGCAACGGCCCCATCTCGCTCTTCCGCTATGACGTCGATTCCAAACAGGCGACCCAGGTCGAGCCCAACCAGTCTTTTGATCTGAAAACCTTCCAGGCCGGTCCCGGTGGACTCGTTTATGAGCAGTTCGGGTCGATCCATCTGGTGGACACCGCCACGGGCACCGACCACCCCGTCTCCATCCAGCTTCACGGCGAGCTGCCGCGCCTTGCGCCCCATCTGGCCCGCGTCCGGCCTGACGAAATCCGCAACGCCAACCTCTCGCCCACCGGCGCGCGCGCTGTCTTTGAGGCACATGGAGAAATCTTCACCGTCCCCGCCGATAAGGGCGACATTCGCAACCTTACCCAGACGCCCGGCGCGGCCGAGCGCGAACCCTCCTGGTCGCCCGACGGCAAAACCATCGCCTATTTCTCTGACGCCTCCGGCGAATACCAGCTCTTCCTTCGCGACCAGACCGGCTTTGCCGCGCCAAAAGTCATCAGCCTCGGCGCTGACCCGAGCTACTACTACGGCCCCACCTGGTCGCCGGACTCCAAACACATCGCCTACACGGACAAGCACCTCCATCTCTGGGAGGTAGACGCTCCTTCCGGCAAGCCGGTCCTTGTCGACTCGCGCATCTACGGCAGCTTCGGCTCCACATTCAATGAGGTCTGGTCGCCGGACTCCAAGTGGCTTGCCTACCAGCGCGACCTTGACAACGGCCTCGAAGCCATCTTTCTTTACAACGCTCAGACGGCCAAATCCACACAGGTCACCGATGGCATGAGCGATGCTTCCAGCCCCGCTTTCGACCCCGACGGCAAATACCTTTACTTCCTCTCCTCCACGGACGACGGTCCCTCCCGCGCCGGCATCGATCTCTCCTCGCTTGACCGCGCCGAGACCAGCTCGCCCTACGTCGTTGTCCTCGCCAAGGACGGCGCATCGCCCGTCCCGCCGCAGAGCGACGACGAGAAGGTGAAGGACGAAAAGAAGCCCGACGACAAATCCGCCGACGACTCCGCCGATTCCAAATCCGCCAAGGACAAGGACTCCGCGAAAAACGACAAACCCGCAAAGGAAGACAAGGACACCAAGGCCGGCGGCAAGGATAAGGACAACGATAAGGACAAGGAGAAAAAGGAGGCCGTCAAAGTCACCATCGATCTGGACGGCATCGCCAACCGCATCCTTTCGCTGCCCGTGCCTCCGCGCAATTACCTGGCCCTCGCTACCGGCAAAGCCGGCGTCCTCTATCTGGCGGAAGGCCCGGCTGTCGGCCGTCCCTCCAGTGAGAGCGGTCCCGAAATCCAGGCCATCTGGTGCTTCACTCTTGAAAAGCGCGAGCCCGAGCCGGTCCTCAACCACCTTGACGCTTTCCAGGTCTCCGCCGACGGCTCCAAGATTCTCTATTCACGCCACGGCATGTGGGCCATCGCCAAGACTGGCGAGCTGAAGCCCGGCAACGAAGCTCCGGGCAAACCCCTCAACCTCTCCGGCATGGAGACCACCATCGACCCCCGCGCCGAGTGGCGTCAGATCTTCAACGAAACCTGGCGCATTGAGCGCGATTTCTTTTACGATCCCAACCTCCACGGCCTCTCGCTGCCGAAGGTTGAAGCGCGCTACAGCCCCTACCTGGCCGGCCTTGGCTCGCGCAATGAGTTCACCTACCTCTGCACGGAAATGCTGGGCGAAATCAACGTGGGCCACATGTTCGTGGGCGGCCCGCGCCCCCATGACACCGATCCCAAAACCGGCCTGCTCGGCGCCGACTACACGGTCGAGAACGGCCGCTATCGGATTTCGAAAATCCTCGGCGGCCAGAACTGGACCCCCGGCCTCGAATCCCCGCTCACCCTCCCCGGCGTGTATGTGAAGGAAGGCGAATACCTGCTCGCCGTGAACGGCCGCGAGCTCCACTCGACGGACAATCTTTACCAGGCCTTCCAGGGCACCGCCGGCCAGCAGACGGTCCTCCGCGTGGGCCCCACGGCTGACGGCAAAGGCGCGCGCGACGTCACGGTCGTCCCCGTCGCCAGCGAGGACAGCCTGCGCAACATTGACTGGGTCGAGGCCAACCGCCGCCTGGTGGACAAGCTCTCCGACGGCAAGGTTGCCTATGTCTACATGCCCAACACCGCGGGAGCGGGCTACAACAGCTTCAACCGCTACTTTTACTCGCAGCTCAACAAGCAGGCCCTGGTCCTCGACGAACGCTGGAACGAGGGCGGAGACATTGCCGACTACATTGTCGATGTCCTCAAGCGCTTCCCGCTCTCCGGCGCAAAGGAGCGCGACGGCAAGCCCGTGCATGACCCCGTGGGCGCCATCTTCGGGCCCAAGGTGATGCTCATCAACCAGAACTCCGGCTCCGGCGGCGACGCCATGCCCTGGTACTTCCGCAAGGCCGGCGTGGGCGAGCTCGTGGGCACCCGCACCTGGGGAGGCCTGGTCGGCATCGGTGGTTACCCGCCGCTCATCGATGGCGGCTATGTCATGGCTCCCCGCTACGCCATCTACGGACTCCACGGCCACTGGGAGGTGGAAAACCACGGCATCGCGCCCGATGTCGCCGTCGAAATGCTACCCAAGGAAGTCGCCGCCGGCCACGATCCCCAGCTTGAAGAGGGCGTCAAACTCGTTCTCCAGGAGCTCAAGGAGCACCCCATCGCGCCCATCACGATTCCGCCCTACCCGAACTACCACCTCCACGACAGCCTGGGCAAATAACCCCGCGCGTGGCGCCACACGCACTCAATCCCAAACACAAAACCCCGGAGCCGCTTGAGGCCCCGGGGTTTTTCGTTCAACCAAAAACTCTGTCATCTACCAGAAGCCTTGAGATTCACGGAGAAGTACGAACGAGGTTCGTAGTCTCCCAGGTCCGAACATCCGGACCTGGGGCACCTATGTTTCGGGGTTAGGATGAGATGAAATCTGGACCTGGGGTACCCGCCGTCTTTTGCACCGCTCCCACTCATCGCGATACCAGCGCGATGAATGGTGCACCAGGCACCCGGCGTCTTTTGCGGATGCGTGGGGTCAGGCTACCGTTTCTTCTTGAACTTGTATTCCAGGCCCACTGAAATGGCGAAGTTCACGTCCCACTGCTTGGTGTAGGGCGCATAGTTGATGCCGTAGTGGGTCCACATCGAGTCCGGCGTGATGCGCAAGACCCAGTGCTCCGAGCGGTTCAGGTCAATGTGTCCGCCGATAATCATGGCGAAGGCGTTCTGGTTGTTGTAAAAGGCCACCGACGAGGGCGGATTTCCGCGCAGGTCCTGCTCAAAGTTGCCGTGCACGCCGCCGAAGAGGGCATGGGCAATCAGGTCGCCGTGCTTGTTGTGCGGACCCAGCCACTCCGGCCCACCCACGAAGAAATACTGGCTTACAAACGGTCCATTGATGTTGTCAGGGTTCGGCCCCGCGCCGCTGGTGCCCAGGTAGCCGCGCCCGCTGCCCTCAATGCCCAGGCGCCGGGTCAGCCAATAGGAGCCGGAAAGGTCCAGTCCGCCGAGGTTCGAGCCCTGCAGCAGCGTGGGCCCGGCCTTCATGTGGTCATAGGCCAAGCCCAGCGAAAGATCGTACCGGTTGTCGTAGTTTACTTTCGCCAGCGGATTCACCACGATGTACGGCGTGGGGCTGGCCTCCGGGCTGGGTTGCTGAATCGCGCTCTGGCTTGAGCTTTGGCTGGAGCTCTGGCTGGAACTCTGGCCCTGCACTGCGGGAAGCAGGAACAAGGCAAGGGCGGCTGCAGCGGCAGGAAGGGCGGTAAAACGCACTCTGGAAAGCATCCCACTCAGCTTACAGGAGCACGCCGACAGCGGACAACGCCGCCGCCGCGGCCTTTCACGACGCGCACGCCTCTGTCCATCGGGCATAGACCAGGTACCGGGCTGTTTTCAGGGTCTCCATCGCGGTATTCAACGCCCGGTCCAACCCGCTCCTCGGTTCCAGCGGAGGCGCGGCGTGGGTCCGCCAGTCAATCGGCAGCCGGCTCAGAATCATGCCCGCGCGCGCCAGATGGTAGCCGCTGGAAACCACCTCGGCCGAGTGCCATCCGCGGGCCTGCATCAGCCGCACGGAGTAGCAAGCATTGTGGATCGTGTCCATCGCCCTGGGCTCCATCAAGATCGCTGACGCGGGAATGCCCTCAGCCTCGGCCGCCCGCGCCATCACCTGGGCCTCCACGAATCCCTTGTAGGTTGGGCCTCCGGTAAAAATCATCCGCGGAGCAACGTCCTGTTCGTACTCGCGCACGCCCTCGGTCACGCGGGCCAACTCCTCCGGCGTGGGGTTGCCGTCGCTGTCGGCCGGCGAGCCCAACACGATGATTGCGTCAAAGCGTCTCAGGTCTGTATTCCCGCGCGGCGCCAGCGCCCTGGCCACCCAAGCCCATCCCAGAATCGCCAACACAGCCACGCCGCCGGCCAGCACAATCC
Organism: Occallatibacter sp.; assembly: GCA_049678625.1. Taxonomy (GTDB): domain Bacteria; phylum Acidobacteriota; class Terriglobia; order Terriglobales; family Acidobacteriaceae; genus Telmatobacter. Next base: position 8,452 of record JBAUEO010000063.1, read on the forward strand.
GTCCGCGCCAGCCCAGCCGCTTCCGCCTGACCGCCGCGCGCGCGTGGCCGCGCCGCGACGGCGTCTGTCGTCCGCCCGTCCGCTTGTTTGTGCGTGGGTTTGTGCGCGTGCCGGCCAGAAGATTGCCCTCCAGCCTTCACTCTATACGCGCAAATCAGCCCGTTCTGGCTCGCTGCTGTTGTCTGCCTGGGCTCAGCCCAGCTCCGCCGCTTGGCCCCAGGCTGAGAACACAATCTCGCCCAGCGGCTTCCGGCTCCTGGGCTCCGTCTCGCGTGCAATCAGCGTCTCGTTCGGCAGCTCCGCCGGCTCACCCCGGTAGCCCAGCGCAATCACTGACCCGATGGCAAACTCCTCCGGAATCCCCAGCGCCGCCCGCACCGCATCGTGGTCAAAGCCGCCCATCTGGTGTGCCGCCAGACCCAGCGCGACGGCCTGCACCACCAGCAGCGCCGTGGCCTGGCCCAAGTCATACATCGCATACCCGTTTGGCGCATTCCGCCGGCCGCCCACGGTGCGCGCCGCGCCCAGAATCAACAAGGGAGCCTTCGGCGCCCAGTCCTGGTTGAAGCCTGCCAAGGTTCCAGCTATCTTGTTGTAGGTGATGGAGTTGCGATGGCCCACCACATAGCGCCAGGGCTGCTCATTGCTGGACGAGGGCGCCCAGCGGGCAGCCTCAAAAATAGCCGTCAGATCCGCCCCGCTCACCTCGCGCTCCGTGAACGACCGCGGGCTCCAGCGCTCGCGAATTGCAGGTAAAAGGCCCTCGACCTCGGGCGCAATCTTGATCTGATGGGCTTCCTGCTGTGTAAGGGTCATTGGATCGAAACTCCTGGAAGAATCTGGCTGCTGGTTCTTTGGATTGCGTTCGGGCGGTCAAGGATGCGGCTCTTTCCGGGCGAAGAGTGGGCTCTTCCCGGCATTGTCCGGCGCTGGCTAAAAAAAACCGACTCAAAGAGCCGAGCCCAGGTGGCGGCCGATGCTTTCGTGGCCCCGCCGGATACGCGGCCGGATACGCGGCCGGATACGCAAAAAATTCTTCCGAATTCCACCGTTGTTTCATACGGATCATGCGATGCTGTTCTCACGCCCCTGCTTCTCATTTTTAGCGGAGAAGTGCGACCTGAACACGCCTGTGTCAGAGATTGCCTGTGCTCCGGAAAAGCGTTGCATATTCGGGGTCCCGAAAGAATGCCAGCGAGAGGGCCTACCTTACCTCGCGGCCACAGATGAATGCATTCGATCAACTGCCTTTCCAGGAGAGCCAACATGTCTCACCCACGTACCCTGAGCTACCGCCTGATTCCCGCCGTTTTCGCGCTTCTTCTGCTTCTCATCCCCGGCGCCTTTGCACAGACCGCCGTGGACGGAGCCATTGGAGGAACCGTTCTCGACAGTTCCGGCGCGGTTGTGCCCAATGCCACGGTTTCCGTGCGCAATGAGGGCACCAACGCGGCACAGACCACCGTCTCAGACGGCTCGGGCTACTTTCGTGTCCTGCATCTCCAGCCCGGCGCTTATAACGTGACCATCGCCGCCAAGGGCTTTTCCAGCTACCGCTCCACCAACCTCACGGTGCAGGTGGGCGTGCTGACCAGCGTGGATGCGCGGCTGACGGTGGGCGCAACGGCGCAGACGGTCGAAGTGACCGGCGAAGCGCCGCTGGTGAACACCACATCGCCTGACTTTGCAGGCGTCATCGATGAGGAAACCATTCGCACCATTCCGGAGAACAACTACCGCTGGTCGGCTTTTGCGCTCCTGAGCCCGGGCGTGGTGAACGACTCGAACGGCTTCGGCCTGCTGAGCTTCCGCGGGCAGAGCACGCTGCTGAACAACGTCACCATCGACGGCACGGACGACAACCAGGCCTACTTCTCAGAGGAACGCGGCCGCACCCGCGCCGGCTACTCCACCATCAAGGATGCGGTGCAGGAGTTCCAGGTCAACACCTCCAACTATTCGGTGGAATACGGACGCTCGGCCGGCGGCATTGTGAACTCGGTCACCAAGAGCGGCACCAATCATCTGCATGGCGACGCCTACTACTTCGATCGCGACAGCGCCTGGAGCGCGCAGAACTACTACGTACAGCATCCGGTTCCCAACGGCTCGGGCGGCTACACCTCGGTCAGCTTCAAGCCCACCGATCTTCGCCGCCAGATGGGATTCACCGTGGGCGGACCCATCCTGAAGGACAAACTCTTCTTCTTCCTCGCCGCGGACCGCTTCTACCATGACTTTCCCGCCGCGGCCACCATCACCGGCACCAGCGCCAATGCCAACTACTACGCCACCAGCGGCAGCTTTTACAACACGCAGATCAGCCGCATCGTTTCCGATACGGGCTTGAGCTCGACCGACGCCGCCACGACCTACGCCAGTGGAATCGCCGGCCTCACCTCCATGCTGGGGGTTGCGCCGCGCACCGGAGATCAGGCCATCTACTTCCCGAAGCTCGACTGGCAGATCAACCAGAAGAATCACCTTGCCGTGGAAGCGAACCAGATGCGCTGGACCTCGCCCGCCGGCATCCAAACCAGCCCGGCGGTGGCCTACGGCAAGGAGAGCTTCGGCAACGACTACGTGCGCGACAACTGGATTGTGGGCAAGCTTGACACCTTCTTCACCCCGGCCCTGAGCAATGAAGTGCGCTACATGTACGGCCGCGACTTCGAGTTTGAATTCAACCAGGTGCCGACTTCCTACGAGGAGAGCAACCTGGTGAACACGCCCAGCGACTATGTGAATCCGCTGGGGCTGCCGCCGAACGTTTACCTCAGCGGCTTCTTCCAGTTCGGCACGCCGCAGTTCCTGAACCGCGCGGCGCTGCCCGACGAGCGCCGCTGGCAGCTTGCCGACACCGTGGCCTGGGTCCACGGCAACCACACCTTCAAGTTCGGCGAGGACGTGCTCCACACCGACGATTTCATCTCCAACCTCTACAACCAGTACGGCGGATACACCTACAGCCTGTCGGTTTCAGGAACCTCCGTCGCGCTGGCCGACATGATCTCCGACTTGTACCTGTCGCAGAACCCCACCGAGGGCTACATCGCGCAGCACTACACCTACTTCAACCAGGGTGCGGGACCGGCTGGTCTGGACATGACCACCATGGACTACGCGCTCTTTGCCCAGGACGAGTGGAAGGTGAGCCCGCGGCTGAGCCTGACGATGGGCTTGCGCTGGGAGTACGAGAAATATCCTGACCAGCAGCTTCCCAACGCGGCCATTCCGCAAACCCTCACGCTGCCGGACTACAAGGCCAACATCGGGCCGCGCATCGGCTTTGCCTATGACATCTCCGGCCACGGCACCACCATTCTGCGCGGCGGCTACGGCATGTTCTTCGCCCGCGCCATCAACTCCACGCTCTACCAGGCGCTCATCAGCTCCGGCTCGGCGGGCGGGCAAACCAATCCCAGCTTGAACCCCGGTTCGACCTGCGCTCCGGTCTTCCCGCAGATTGTTGATGCCAGCAACTACGCAAGCTGCCTGGGCGGCTCGAGCGGCAACGCCACCGCCTACTACCTGGACTCCAACTTCAAGGTGCCGGAGATTCACCAGGCGGACCTGACGCTCGAGCAGCAACTGGGCCAGAAGGATGTCTTCAGCGTCTCCTGGCTTGGCTCCTGGGGACGCCGTCTGCCGGACTTTGTGGACACCAACCTGCCTACGCCCACGCCGGTTACCTTCACGGTGAATGACCCCAACGGCCTGGGCCCGCTGGCCAACGGAGCCTCCATCTCAACCAACGCCTTCTTTTACGTGACGGGCAACTCCAACCATCGTCCCAATCCGAACTTCAGCACCATCACCGATATCTTCAGCGGCGTCACCTCCAACTATGAGGCGCTGGTGGCGCAGTTCAATCACCGCCTCTCTCACTCTGTCTCGTTCACAATGAATTACACCTGGTCCCACGCGCTGGACTACGGCGAGAACAACACGACCGGCGCCAGCGCCAACGCCTTGCTGTACCCCGGAGACATCAAGCTCGACTACGGAAACTCCAACCAGAACGTTCCCAACAAGCTCACCGCCTTCCTGCTGGTGCAGTCGCCGTGGCATGTCCATGGGCCGGCGGGCTACCTCGCGAACGACTTTGAGCTTGCGCCAGCCTTCTCGACGCAGAGCGGTCTGCCTTACTCGACGGGCATCAGCGGCTCCTCGTCCAAGCTCTACGCCGACGGCACCATCACGCAGCAATCCATCATCAGCACCAGCTCCTTCAACGGCTCTGGAGGCTCCGACCGCATTCCCGGCGTGGACCGCAACAACTATCAGTCTCCCAAAATCTGGCAGATGGATATGCGCGCCTCCAAGAAGGTGGTGGTGCGCGAGAAGTACAAGCTCGAGTTTCTGGCCGAGGCCTTCAATCTGACCAACCACCAGAACGTGACCGGCGTGGGCGCTTCGGCCTATACCGTCTCAGAGGACACCACCAACCACCTCAACCACTTTGTGCCCTACACCAGCGTGCCCTTCGGCTCGGTGACGAGCACCGACAACAGCAACTTCGCCTCCAACGTGCGCCAGGTCCAGTTGGCGCTGCGGCTGACGTTCTAGCATTGTGCTCAGGCGCAAAAAGAGAAGGGCGGTGGCCATCGGCCATCGCCCTTCTCTTTTTGCCCGCACTGTGCCCGCACGGTGCGCGCGTTCGGGGCGTCCTTACCTGGAGCTCTTCAGGGATAAATCCGGTGCAGCGTGCGCGCAAAGGGAATCGTCTCGCGCACGTGGTCCAGCGCGCACACCCACGCCACCACGCGCTCAATGCCCATCCCGAAGCCCGCATGCGGCACGGATCCATAGCGGCGCAAATCCAGATACCACTGGAAGGCCTCCATCGGCAGATGGTGCTTCTCAATGCGGCTCTTCAGCAGCTCATAGCTCGAGACGCGCTGCGATCCGCCAATTATCTCGCCGTAGCCCTCCGGCGCCAGAACGTCCACGCACAGCGCGTAACGCGCGTCCTTCGGATCCGGCTCCATATAGAAAGCCTTCACATCCGCCGGATAGCGATGCACCATCACCGGCCGGTCAAATTGCGCGCTCAGCCAGGTCTCGTCCGGCGAGCCGAAATCGTTCCCATACTCGAAGGGCTGCTCAAGTTCGCCTTTCGTGTGTGCCGCGTTCAACATCTCCACCGCTTCGTCGTAGCGCACTCGCGGGAACGGCGGTGTGATTCTCTTCAACTTCTCCGCGTCGCGCCCAATCACTTCCAGCTCGCCCGCGCGATTCTTCAGCACGCTCTGCACAATGTGCGAGAGGAAATTTTCAGCCAGCTCCAGCAGCCCGTCCAGGTCCATGTAGGCCACCTCGGGCTCAATCATCCAGAACTCCGTCAGGTGACGGCGCGTCTTTGACTTCTCCGCGCGAAAGGTGGGCCCAAAGCTGTACACCTTGCCCAGCGCCAGCGCGGTGGACTCGATGTAAAGCTGCCCGCTCTGCGTGAGGAACGCCGGGTCGCCAAAGTAGTCCACCGGAAACAGCGTGGAAGTGCCCTCGCAGGCGGCAGGCGTCAAAATCGGCGGGTCGGTGCGGATGAATCCATTCGAGTCGAAGTATTCCTGCGCGGCGCGCATAATCTCCGCGCGGATGCGCAGAATGGCCGACTGCCGCGGCGAACGCACCCACAGGTGCCGGTGCTCCATCAGGAAATCCACGCCGTGCTCTTTCAGCGAAATCGGATACGGGTCGCTCTCCGGCACGCGCTGAATCACCTGGATGTCTTCCACATCCAGCTCGAATCCACCCGGCGCGCGCTTGTCGGCCCGCACCTTGCCCGTGACAATCACGGACGACTCCTGCGTGAGGCCCTTCAGCGCCTCAAACACCTCCGGCCGCACGCCCTTCACGTGCGCCACGCCCTGCACCGTGCCCGTGCCGTCGCGAAAAATGGGAAACAGCAGCTTGCCGCTCTCGCGCAGGTTGTAGAGCCAGCCGCGCAGCGTCACGGACTGGCCTTCGTGGCTGCCAAGCGTGGCAATCGTGGCGACAGGGGATTCCGGCTTGGGTTCGGATCGGGTTTCGGGTTCGGGCTTCGATTCAGGTGCAGCTGCGGCTTCGTCGGGCATGGTCTTCTGGCACTCCAGAACCTCTAGGATAGCGCGGGCCGGCTCGTCCGCGCCCGTGATCGCGACCTCGTCTGTCTCCGTCTTCGCCGTCGTGCCCGGCAACCTCTCCGGCGCGCCGCCACTCGCAGCCGGCAGCCCCAGTGGTTTATCGTCCAATGCTATGGAGAACAACTCCGGCAGCGTTCCCCACCCGACTCCCGAAGCCGAAGACGTCTATCGGCGCTGGATTCGCTTTCTCGACGAGGAGTTCCTGCGCCACCGCTCGCCGGAACGCCGAGCCGAAATTGTCCGCGAGCAACTCTACCAGCTCTATCTCGGCCGCCCCTATCAGGGAAAGCGCAACCTAACGCTTTCGAGCGAGCTGCCCGGCAACGTGCTGAGCTTGTCGCTCGATCCGGAAAACGTGACCCTCGACGCCGAATACTTTCCTGACGTGGACCCCGAGCGCTTTGCCGTACGCAAGCCGCTGCTCTGGTTCTGGCAGATGTTTGACCGCTCGCCCATCGGGCTCAATCTCTGGCTCGGCATCCGCTTCCGCTGCATGCTGGCCCGGCACATCTTTGACCACATGGGCTCCGGCGTGCGCATCTACCACGGCGTCGAGCTCACCTATGGCTACAACCTCTCGGTGGGCGACGGCGCGGTCATCCGCCAGGGCGCGCTGCTGAGCGATCGCGGCGGCATCACCATCGGCAAGGGCGCGGTCATCGGATCCTTCGCGCGCATTTTTTCGCACGCTTACTCGCCGGACAACTTCGAACTGGTCACCCTCAAGCCCACGCGCATCGGTACCGGCGCGCGCGTTGCCAGCCACACCATTGTTCTTGCCGGGCAGGACGTTGCGGCCGGCCAGGCCATCGGCAGTTTCCCCGTCGAGCGCAGTTAAGCCGCGCGCTCTCAAGCCCGCCCACCTCGCAAGGCCGAGCACTCCCCACATGCTACCCTGAAACCTGCCACTTTCATTGGAGTTTGCGCGTGTCCCAGACCGCTTTGATCAAGGACATCTTTGAGTTTGTCCTGCTGCTCTTCTCCCTCTGCGTTCATGAAAGCGCCCACGCCTGGACCGCTTCGCTGCTGGGCGACAACACCGCGCGCCTGGAGGGCCGCATCACGCTCAATCCCACTTATCACATCGATCCCGTAGGAACGCTTCTCGTTCCCGCCGTCATCATCTTCGGTCCGCTCTTCGGCTTCACGCTCTTCAGCGGATTTCTTATCGGCTGGGCCAAGCCCACGCCCGTCATCACGCGCAACTTTCGCAAGATCATCCGCGATGAAAACCTGGTCACGCTGGCCGGACCCGCGTCGAATCTGCTGCTGGTCGGCATCGCCTTTGCCATTCTCGCCGGCCTGACCATCTTCCTGCCCAACGGGCAGCATGTGGTGATGAACGCGTTTCTTGACAGCCTCGGCATGAACACGCACACGGTCCCGCAGCCCGTCGCGTTGCTCTGCTCGCTGGCTATTCTCATCAACCTCTCGCTCTTCTTCTTCAATCTGCTGCCTATTCCGCCGCTGGACGGCAGCCACATCGTGCGCAACATGCTGCCTTACGGCGCGGTGCAGGTCTACGACCGCATCGGCGGCGGCTGGCTGAGTTGGGTTCTCATGTTCCTGGTCGGCGGCTTCATCCTCAGCCTCTTCATGGGACCCACGCTGGCGATGGTTTTTGCCGCCCTGCAGCATCTTTAGAGCCTGCGCCGAACTTCCAGACTCGAGCGCAGACCCGGTTCGGGATTCGCTCCCGGATTCGGCTGCGGCTTCGCTCCCGTTACAATGAAAAGAGCCTGAACCAATCGTCTGATTCTCGGCAAGGAGCCGCGCTGTGCGGCAGGCCGGAGCCGACATACATCATGCCCGAATCCTCTTCAATCTCGTCCCGTCCGCGCGTCCTGAGCGGCATGCGCCCCACCGGCAAGCTCCACCTGGGCAATTACATGGGCGCGCTGGCCAACTGGGTCAAGCTGCAGGCTGACTACGAGTGCTACTTCTTCATCGCCGACCTGCACGCCCTGACCACCGACTACGCGGACACGTCGCAGATTGCGGCCAACACCCTTGAGGTCGCGCTCGACTTTCTCGCCGCCGGGCTCGACCCCGCGCGCTCGACCATCTTCATTCAGAGCCACGTGAAGCAGCATTACGAGCTGCCTCTGCTGCTCGGCATGATTACGCCGCTCGGCTGGCTGGAGCGCGTGCCCAGCTACAAGGAGATGCAGGAAAACCTCTCCAGCAAGGACCTGACCACCTACGGATTTCTCGGCTACCCGGTTCTGATGGCGTCGGACATTCTGCTCTACCAGCCGCAGTTTGTGCCTGTCGGGCAGGATCAGCAGGCCCACGTGGAGCTCACGCGCGAAATCGCCCGGCGGTTCAACCAGTTTTACAAGCTCGGCGACCGCGAGGTGCTGCCTGAACCCAGAGTCCTGCTGACGCCCTCGCCCAAGCTGCCCGGAACCGATGGCCGCAAGATGTCGAAGAGCTACGGCAACACCATTCTCTTGTCCGATCCCGAATCCGTGGTCCGGCAGAAGCTGAAGACCATGGTCACCGACCCGGCGCGCGTCCGCCGGACAGACCCCGGCGACCCGGATAAATGCCCCGTCGGCGATTTGCACAAGGTGTTTTCCATGCCGGAGACGCTCGCGAACGTCTATGATGGGTGCCGTTCGGCGGGCATCGGCTGCATTGAGTGCAAAGGCTGGGCCGCCGATGCGCTGGTCAAGATACTGAACCCGATTCAGGAGCGGCGCGCAAAGCTGACCGAGCCTGCGGTGAAGGAGATTCTTCGCGCAGGGTCTGATCGTGCCTGCGCCCGCGCTCAAGAAACCATGCAGCAGGTTTACAGTGCCATGCAGTTGGCGCAGATCGAGCCTGCGAGCTAGCAACCGCGGCCGCGAAGCTGAATCGTTGGAGCAGGAAGCAAAGCTACAGGAAACAGGGCGACAGGAAACTTGAGTGACCGACCAGAATCCCAACCCGGCAAACAGCAATCTGCCCGGCGCGCCGGAACAGACCCAGGAGCACGCTCACGACTCTGGGCCGCCGCTGGTGCTGGTCCCGCCGCCCACGCCGGTAGACAAGCTGTCCAAGGCTGCGGGAAAAGCAAAAAAGCCCGAGGAAGCTTCCCGGAACCAGCCGGAGGAATCGCCCTTCTCGGTCACCGTCGGCCTGGTCTATGACGGGCCGTTCGACCTGCTGCTGGATCTCATCCGCAAGCAGGACATCGACATCTACGACATTCCCATTGCCAAAATCACCGCGCAGTTCCTGGCCTATGTAAACCAGCTCAAGGCAACTGATGTGGACGTGGCCGGCGAGTTTATTTACACGGCCTCGCTGCTGATCCACATCAAGAGCAAAATGCTGCTGCCGCGCGAGAAGACCAGCTCCGACGATGCCGCCGAAGACCCTCGCCGAGAGCTGGTGGAGCGGCTGCTCGAGCATGAGCGCTTCAGGAACGCCGCCCAGATGCTGCAGCAGAAGCAAATGCTCGAAGCCAACTCCTGGACCAACCCCGGCCTGCGCGAGTTCAAGGACGATGCCGAGGCCGAGCCGGAGATCGCCGCCGACACCGTGGACCTGGTGCGCGTCTTCCACGAGATTCTGGAGCGCGCCCGCAATCGCCCCATCTTTGATGTTGAAGACGACGCCGTGACCGTCGGCCAGATGATCCAGTTCCTGGGCCGCCGCCTAGCCATGGAGGACAAACCCGTTTCGCTGCGCCGCATGCTCAGCCACACCCGCTCAGAACGTGCGCTGGTGGCCATGTTTCTGGCGCTGCTTGAGCTGGTGCGGCTCCAGGCGATTCTCTTGCGCCAGGACCGCGCCTTCTCTGAGATCTTTCTGAAAAAGAACATTGGTTTTGAAGCCGTGATGAACGAGGGGATGGCCAACGCCCGCGACGACTGGCGCTGAACCCGGATGCACAGCGCGAATTCACCCGCATCCGCTAACCTACACAAAGTACGGAAAACTGAATGAGCCTGAAATCCAAACTGGAAGCTGTGATTTACGCCGCGGAAGAGCCGGTGACGCTGGCCCAGCTGGCCGCGTTGTTTTCGACCGAAGCTCTGGAGTGGAAGGCGGAGCAGATCGCAAAGGCCGCCGAGGAAGCTGCGGCCGCCGACTCAACGGAAGAGCCGGCCGAGACTCTCGACCTGCCGCTCGAAGAAGATCACTCGACAGAGAGTGAGCCCGCGTCCACACTTTCCGATGAAGCGGCGACAGAATCATCCGCCGAGGCCGCTCCCGAAGATGCGCCGGCCCCTGAAGCCGAAGCCCGCCGCGCCGCCCGCCAGCGCGAGCGCGAAGTGAAGGCGGTGCTCCGCCAGATTCTCGACGAGCTGATTGCCGGTTATGCAAACGATGACCACGGCGTGGAGATGCGCGAGATTGCCGGCGGCTATCGCATGGCCACCAAGCCCGAGTGCCACGACGCCGTGCGGCTCTTCATCAAGAGCCAGAAGCCGCCCATGAAACTCTCGCTGCCCGCGCTTGAGACGCTGGCCGTCATTGCGTACAAGCAGCCGGTGACCGCGCCGGAAGTGAACGAGATTCGCGGCGTGGAATCGGCCGGCGTTCTGGGTTCGCTGCTCAGCCGCAAGCTCATTGCCACCGCCGGACGCAAGCAGGTGATTGGCCGGCCCATTTTGTACAAGACCACAAAGGAATTTCTACTCCGTTTCGGCCTGAAGGACCTCGGCGAGCTGCCGTCAATGGAGGAGTTCGAAAAGATTGCGGCCCTCGAACTCAACGAGCCGGAGCTTGAATCCGAAGTTGAGCCTGAAAATGCCGAGGATGTGGGCCCTGCAACGGGACCCGATCTGGACGAAGACGCGCCCGAGGAACCGGAAGCTGCAACGGAAGCCACACTGGAAACCAGGTCGGAAGGCAAACTCTCATGACCGACGAGCAAAGTCCCGAACTCGACGGGCCGGAAACGGACCCGGAGCAGGAAAGCGTCGAATCCGCTGAGACTGACGATGCGGCGAGGGAACCTGCAGAAGAGAGTTTTGCGCCGCACCCACCGGCCCAGCTTGAGCGCTTGCAGAAGATTCTTGCCCAGGCCGGCATCGCCAGCCGCCGCGCCGCCGAGGAGCTGATCCGCGAGGGCCGCGTGCAGGTGAACGGCCAGATTGTCACCGAACTGGGCACCAAGGCCGACGCCGCGCGCGACCACATCCGGGTGGACGGCAAGCTGCTCCACGGCGCAGAGCGCCTGCGCTACTTTGTGCTGAACAAGCCCCGCGGCTACGTGACCACTGTGAAGGACCCGGAAGGCCGGCCCACCGTGATGGAATTTTTCGCGAAGACCGGCGAGCGGCTTTATCCCGTCGGACGGCTGGACTACATGAGCGAAGGGTTGCTGCTGATCACCAACGACGGTCCGCTGGCCAACGCGCTGACCCGCGCCGCCTCCGGCGTGGAGAAGACTTATCTGGTGAAGGTTGCGGGCCAGCCCGGCGAGGAACTGCTGGAGCAGCTTCGCGCCGGAGTCTCCATCGATCGCGGCCGCCGCGACGAGGGCAAGCGCCGCGGCGACGAGGGCAAGGTGCAAACCGCGCCTGCGCGCATCCGGCAGGTGCGCCCCGGCGATAATCCGTGGTTTGAGGTGGTGCTTATCGAAGGGCGCAATCGCGAGCTGCGCAAGATGTTCGAGGAGATTGGCCACCACGTGGAGAAGATTCGCCGCGTGGGGTATGGGCCTCTGGTGCTGGACCAGGAGCCGGGCAAGATGCGCGAGCTCGAGCCAATGGAAGTGGAGGCCCTGCGCCTGACCGCCGCCGGCAAACTGAAACCGAAACGCATCAAGTCCACGCGCTTGCTGCCGAAGGACGCCGGCCTCCACGCCGAGCAGCGCGAGGCAAAGACTGTGAGGCTGAAGCGCGGCGGCAGGCAGGCCGGACGGGGGTTCAAGCCAAACGTTGAGTCCAGGTTCAAGGGCGGATTCAAACCCAGATCTGAGTCCGGATTCAAGCCTGGATTCAAGCCTAAATTCCAGCCCGGAGCTGAGTCCGCGCCCGAGTCCGCGCCCGAATCCAGACCCCGGTACAGATCTGAGTCCAGACCTCCCTTCGGTGCTCAGTCCAGGTTCGGGTCCTCATCGGGCTTCTTGAAATCCGGCCCCGCACGATCCGGTTCGGCACGATCCGGTTCAGACCGGCCCTTCGGCGGAGCAAAACCGGCCTGGCCCTCAAAAGGCGGTCCGACCGGCAAGCCCACAGGAAGGCCGGCGGGCAGGCAAGCGCAGCCCTTCAGAGGAAAGCCGTCCGGCAAGCCGACAGACAGGCCGTTCGGCGGACCGGCGCGACCCTTCAAAAGCGAACCGGCCGGCAGGGAGACGGGCAGGCCGGCGAGGCCGTTCACAGGCAAGCCGGAAGACCGGCCGACGCGGACCTTCAAGGCCAAGCCTTTCGGCAAGGCCAAGACCTTTGGCAAGCCCGGTTTTCGTGAACGGACCGGCGAAAGAGCCAAGGAACCTTCCGGCAAAGGGTCCGGCGAAAGGGTTGGCGAAAGGGCTGGCGAAAGGACCGGCCAACCATTCAGGCCGCGCCCCGGTTCCGGTTCGGGTCCCAGGAAGGACGCCTTTGGCACACCCGACTCCGGCGCGCGCAAGAGTTCAACGCCTCGGCCTGGCACGTGGAAAAGCGGCGGCGGGAAGCCCGGCTCAGGTCCGCGCAAGAGTGCGGGTGGCAAGCCCGGCTCCGGCGCTCGCAAAAGCTCTTCGGCAAGGCCCGGGCCCGGCTCATGGAAGGGCGGCAGCAAGCCCGCATCCGGCTCACGTGGTGGCTCAGGTGGCGGTGCACACGGCAAGCCCGGCGGCGGGCGCGGCAGCGGCAAAGGACCCTTCCGGCCCGGCGGCAAGCGCGGCGGCAGATAGCCGAACTGCTGCATTCCGGCTTGTATCAAAAGCCCGTCAAAGAGCATCTTATACAGCATGAGCACGGACAGGAGCACGGACGGGACGATGGAAAAGGCGACATTCGGAGCGGGTTGTTTCTGGGGCGTGGAGGCGGCCTTCGCGGCGCTTCCCGGCGTGGTTTCGACGGCCGTCGGCTACGAGGGCGGCGCGCTGGAACGGCCCACTTACAAGGACGTGTGCACCGACCAGACCGGCCACGCCGAAGTGGTCGAGATCGAGTTCGACCCCGCGAGGATTCCATACGAGCAGATTCTCGACGCATTTTTCGAACTGCACGACCCCACCACGCTGAACCGGCAGGGGCCGGACTGGGGCGCGCAATACCGCTCGGCGATCTTTTTCCACTCGCCCGAGCAGGAGGCGGCTGCACGCGCCAAAATTGAGGCCCTCACCGCCCAAGGGCGCTTCAAGTCCAAGCGGATTGTCACCGAAGTGGTACCGGCGCAGACCTTCTGGCGGGCCGAGGAGTATCACCAGCGCTATCTGGAAAAGCGCGGCCTTTCGAGCTGCCACATTTAGAGCGGTTCCAGAGTTCATGTGCCATTTCTCACGGCGGTGAAAGGTGGCGTTTTCTTGAGGAAAGCGCCACTGGACAGCTTGCTTTCCGGGTACAGCTACTCTGGAACCGCTGTAAGCGTCGAAGCGTCGCGTCGCCAGCTACTCCTTGCCCTGCCCCAGCCGCCACGCCTTGATGTATTTCCAGTGGATGTAGACCGAGTGGTTGATGTGCAGAATCAGCCCCTCGCGCCCATCCAGGAAACCCAGGCGAAAAATGTAGTTGTAGACGAAGGTCGCCGCGGGGTTCAGCAGCGCGTTACCCTTGAAGGCCAGCCACGACCGGCTGTCGCGCCCGCGCTGGTGGAGCAGTTGCGCAATCTCGCTGCTGTAGCGATTCATGTGCTCCAGATAGATCGCCAACGTCGGATAGGCGTAGTGGAGCATATCGTGTTTCAGCCTGCCGCTCGGCCCGTCAAATTGCGGCGTGGAGTGCGGGCCAACGCCCTCGCTGAGCCGGGCCGCGCCGCGCCGGAAGAGCCGCAGCTTGCGGTCGGGATAAAACCCGCCGTGGCGCATCCAGCGGCCAAAGTAGAGGTTCAGGCGCGGAATCCAGTAGGCGCCGAAGGCCGGCTCGCCGCTCAAGACTTGTTGAATCTCGGCCTGCAATTCAGGGGAAAGTACTTCGTCGGCGTCCAGCAGCAGAATCCAGTCGCAGGTGCACAGGTCCAGCGCCACATTCTTCTGCTCGCCGTGGCCGCCGAAGGCGTGGTGGGTGGTTTTTGCGCCAAAGGACTGCGCGATCTCGAGCGTGCGGTCAGTCGAACCCGAATCGACGACGATGATTTCATCCGCCCAGCGAACGCTCTCCAGAGTGCGAGGCAGGTTCGCCTCCTCGTTCATGGCGATCATGGCGACGGAAAGGGTCTTCGGCATCGAGGGCAGGATACATCAGGGGAGGGGGCGGATTCGCCTCAGTCAACAGCACCACGGCAACCTACGACGCGCTGGGCCGCATGGTCGAGACGGGCTCCTGCGGCGCCTACAACCAGTTTCCGGTATCATTCCCCCGAGCGGAATGGATCGGTCTCCCACATCTCCAAAGGCGGGACAGCGGGAGATGTGGGGCACCCGAGTTCGTGGTTGAATGAGCATCCTAGATGTGTGCCACCCGCGCGCAGCGTGAAGTGGCTCAGCCTGCGGACGGGTCGGTGATCATCGGCAGATGCGCCGCTTCCCAGGCTGCAAGGCCGCCGGCCATCTCGACGAGGTTCGTAATGCCGTACTGGTGCAGAATGCCGGCCGCGATTGAGGAGCGATAGCCGCCGGCGCAGTGCACCAGAATCCGCCGGTCGCGCGGCACTTCGCCAATGCGCTCCTGCAGGCGGTTGAGCGGCAGATTCACGCTCTCCTTGAGGCGCTTCCCGGCCCACTCCTTTGGATTGCGCACGTCGAGAATGAAGGGCGGACCGGCAGCGGCCAGCTCTTCGGCAATCAGCAGCACGCTCTCGCGCTCGGTGGGCCACACTAGGTCAGGCCGGTTGGCCAGCGCGGCCATGCCCCCGGCAAGAAAGCCGCGCACATGGTCAAAGCCGATGCGTCCGAGGCGCAGGGCAGCCTCCTGTTCGCGGCCCGGCTCGGCAATGATGACGATGGGCTTTTCGCGGTCCAGCAGCGTGCCGGCCCACGTGGCGTACTGGCCCTCCAATCCAATGTTGATGCTGCCGGCCAGATGGCCCTTGGCATATTCCGCGGCATCGCGCACATCCAGAATCTGCGCGCCGCGATCACCCTGTTCGAGCACCTCGTTCAGCTCCACGGGCTTCATTGCCAGCTCAAGATTCTTGTCCAGGGTGCCGCGCTCGCGCGTGTTCAGAATGGCGTCATAGGTAAAGTAGGCCGGCGCGTCCGGCTGGTCGGCCGTGACCAGCGTGACGAATTCCTGGCGCGTCATGGGCTTCAGCGCGTAGTTCAGGCGGCGCTGGTCGCCGAGGGTGGAAACCGTGTCGGAGGAGAGCTTTTTGCCGCAGAGCGAGCCCGCGCCGTGCGCCGGATAGACCAGCACCTCGTCCGGCAGGGGCAGCAGCTTGGTGTGGAGGGAATCGTAGAGATAGCCACCCAGGTCGTCGGCGCTCCAACCCAGCGAGGCGCGCAGGTCAGGCCGGCCCACATCGCCGATGAAGAGCGTGTCGCCGGTGAGTACGGCGTGGGGGCTTCGCGCGTCCTTGTGCAGGTCAAAGACAAGGATGGAAATCGACTCGATGGTGTGGCCCGGAGTTTCCAGCACCTGGAGGCGCATTCCCGGAAAATCCAGCGTATCGCCATCCTTCATGGGGACGAATGCGTACTCGGCCCTGGCGCGCGAGCCCAGATGGATGATGGCGCCGCAATGGTCGCGCAGCTCCAGGTGGCCGGCCAGAAAATCCGCGTGAAAATGGCTGAGAAAGACGTGCCGGATATGGACGCCCAGCGCGTCGGCGTCGGCCAGGTAGCGCTGAATGTCGCGCTGCGGGTCCACGATGACGGCGGTTCCGCTCTCCTCATCGGCCAGCAGATAAGAGGCGTGCGCCAGACAGCCGAGATAGTACTGTTTCAGAATCATGGGAGCGTTTCGAGTCTAGCATCGGCGCGAGGTGCGCGTTCATGACGATTCGCCGGGGCACCTGCCCGGTCTGCGGCGGGATGAGATTTATGGTTTCCCAGGTCCCCATTTCTCGCTGCGCTCGAAAGCTGGACCCTTCGACAGGCTCAGGGCAGGCTCTGGGGCACCCATTTGTGGTGGGAGAACTCACATTGCACTCCCGGCACCCGGGCCACCCGCCAACCCTGAAAGGTTGGGCCAACCCGGCGGTCGAGAGTTTCTTGCTTTCCCACATCTCAAAATCGAGATGTGGGGCACCCAGTGTTCGTGGATGAATATGCACCCCAGACGTGGGCCACCCGCCCGCACCCGGCCTTACACCCCACGAACCAACGGAAAGGCCGAACGCTTTATCCAGACCGCTCTGCGCGAATGGGCCTACGCAAAACACTGGCCGGACTCCGAGCAAAGAGACGCTTCTCTCAAGCCC
>JBAUEO010000064.1:0-220161 GCA_049678625.1 Occallatibacter sp.
GCTCCGGCCACCACACCCGCGCCCACCGCGCCGCCATATTCAATCCCGTCGCGCTTCAGCCGCGAACCCGGACGAATCTCACCCTCCGCGCCCACCGTCGTGTTGGAGTCCGGCGCGTCCACCACCATCGCGTGCAGCGCATACGTGCTCCCGTTTGGCAGCACCACTTTTTCAGGCCGCAGCACCAGCGTTCCATGGCCCGCAAAACCGCCCGTCGTCGCCTCGGCCACTCGCCCGTCAATTTCCGATCCCGCCGGAATCAAAACCTGACCATCCGCAACCACATCCGTCGCCACGCGGCTGCGGAACGGCTCACCCGCCTGGCTCAGCGAGCTCGAAAGATTATTCAGCAACTGCACCCGAATCGCCGTGCCCGCAATCAGCACGCCCGGCCCCGCCGAGGCCACCTGCACAATGTCATCATCCGGACCGCTCTCATCATCCCGCTGCGCCAGCCCCGGCTCTTTCTGAGGCTCGCTCTGCAGGGTCCCCGGCTGCTGCGCCGGCTCCACCATCCCCGCGTCCGTCCCGTCGCCACCCTGCCACTGCGTCCCGCTCGCCCGCTCCGTCGCCGCGGACGAATTCACCGGAGGCAGATTCGCCTGCGATGCCGTCCGCTCCGACATCGTTGCCGTCTTCGGCTGCATCGGGTGCCCCGCCGGCGGCTTCGCCGCAGGCTGATCCATCGTCACCACAATCGTGCTGTCCGGTGGCGGTGTAGACACGCCCTGGTACGCATTCGACTGGCCCGTCTGCTGCGCGCCTGCCGCGCACGCGGCCGCGGCCAAAACTGCCGTAAGAAACAAACTCCGGTTCATCGCAACTCTCCTTCTCGCGGGCCCAGTTTCTCTCTTCCGAATTCCCTTGCATTCATTTAGACCGCGCTCGCGGCGAAAGGTTCCAGTTCACGCCCGCGCCATCTCCCGCGCCGGCACACGCCATCATTTCATGCTATCTACTTTGTTTGACGCCCGCGCGCCCGCCCGTGTTGCCTGTGCCTTCCCCGCCAAGAATCAACCTTCGCACCCCACTCCAGCGCATCCCTCTGCCTTCCATTCACCTGCCTCCCCGTGTGACCGCGCATACATCTTCCCGCCTCGCCCGGTTTGTTAGAATCCCTTTGGAACCACACGTTTTTTGCGTGCTGGACGGAGACTGAATGCATCACCCGCACGGGCTTCTGGAAACCATCCGCAGTGCTGCCGGAGAAGCCCTCGCCGTTGACCGCCGTCCCAAACTGAATGACCGGCTGCTTCATCGCATTGTGAGGACTGATATGACTGAAATTGTTGCCATCCGCGCCCGTGAAGTGCTTGATTCGCGCGGCAATCCCACCGTGGAAGCCGACGTAATCCTTGAAAGCGGCGCGCTCGGCCGCGCCATTGTCCCCTCCGGCGCTTCCACCGGCGAACATGAGGCCGTCGAACTCCGCGACGGCGACAAATCCCACTACCAGGGCAAGGGCGTGCTGCAGGCCGTCGCCAATGTTGAAACCGTCATCGCACCCGAGCTCGAAGGCATGGACGCCGGCAACCAGCGCCTCATCGACCAGACCATGATCGCCCTTGACGGCACCGCCAACAAAAGCAGACTCGGCGCCAACGCCATCCTCGCCGTCTCCATGGCCGCCAGCCGCGCCGTCGCGCAGACCCTCGAAATTCCCCTCTACCGCTATCTCGGCGGCATCAACTCCAGCATCCTGCCCACCCCCATGCTCAACGTGCTCAACGGCGGCGCGCATGCTGACAGCAACGTGGATTTCCAGGAGTTCATGATCATGCCCGTCGGCGCCGAGCGATTTTCTGACGCGCTGCGCTGGGCCGCTGAAACATTCCACACCCTCAAGAGCGTGCTCAAGAAAAAGGGCTACAACACCGCCGTCGGCGATGAGGGCGGCTTTGCTCCTTCGCTCAAATCCAACAGCGAGGCCATCGAACTCATCCTCGAAGCCATTGAGCAGGCCGGCTACAAGCCCGGCGAGCAGATTGCCATCGCGCTCGACCCCGCCTCCAGCGAGTTCTACGACAAGGACAAGAAAAAATACATCTTCAAGAAGAGCGACAAGCGCGAGCTCTCCAGCGAGGAGATGGTCGCCTTCTATGACAACTGGGTCCGCCAGTACCCCATCGTCTCGCTTGAAGATGGTCTCGCCGAGGACGACTGGGAAGGCTGGCGCATCCTCACTGACAAGCTCGGCGGCCGCATCCAGCTTGTCGGCGACGACCTCTTCGTCACCAACGTCAAGCGCCTGCAGCGCGGCATTGAGGAAGGCGTCGGCAATTCCGTTCTCATCAAGGTCAACCAGATCGGCACCATCACCGAGACTCTCGACTGCATTGAGCTCGGCCGCCGCTACGGCTACACCTCGGTCATGTCGCACCGCTCCGGCGAGTCCGAGGACACCTTCATCGCCGACCTCGCCGTCGCCACCGGCGTCGGACAAATCAAGACCGGCTCGGTCAGCCGAACCGATCGCATCGCCAAGTACAACCAGCTTCTCCGCATTGAAGAAGAGCTCGGCGCCGGCGCCGTCTTCCTCGGCCTTGAAGCCCTCAACTTCAACGACTAGCTGGTTGGCCACTTCGGCCTTTCATCCTGAGCAACGCGGGGCGCACTCGTTGCGCCCCGCAGAGTCGAAGGATCTGCAGCCGCTCTTACATCCATTTCAACCCTTCAAGGAATCGCATCGTGCCAACCAAGCGTCCACTCGTCCTCACCATCCTTGACGGATGGGGCTATCGCGCTGAAACCGCCAACAACGCCATCGCCCTCGCCCGCAAGCCCGCATACGATAAGCTCCTCCGCGAATTCCCCAACACCCTCATCCGCGCATCCGAGCACTTCGTCGGCCTACCCGACGGCCAGATGGGCAACAGCGAAGTCGGCCACCTCAACATCGGCGCGGGCCGCATTGTGCAAATGGACATCACCCGCATCGACGCGCTCATTGCCATCGGCGAATTCAACAAAGTGCCTGCCATCGCCCAGGCCATGCAGCGTGCGCGCGAGGCCGGCCGCCAGCTCCATCTCTTCGGACTCGTCTCGGACGGCGGCGTCCACTCTCATCAGCAGCATCTCTTCGCCCTGCTCCGCGCCGCGCACGAGTACGGCCTCGAGCGCGTCTTCGTCCACGCCTTCCTGGACGGCCGCGACACCCTGCCCACCTCCGGCGCAGGTTACGTTGCCGCTCTCGAGCAAAAGATGCGCGAATACGGCGTGGGCAAGCTCGCCTCCGTCAGCGGCCGCTATTACGCAATGGACCGCGACAAGCGCTGGGAACGCGAGCGCAAGGCATTCGACGCCATGGTCCACGGCAAAGCCGAAGGCGGCGCGCACCAGAACGCCGTCGCGCGCATCAAGGAGAGCTACAACTCCGGCACCACCGACGAGTTCCTCATCCCCTTCGTCGTCGTCGATGCAAACGACCACCCCGTCGGCCTCATCCGCGACGAGGATGTTTGCATCAATTTCAACTTCCGCGCCGACCGTGCCCGCCAGATTACCCGCGTTCTCGCCCGCGAATCCGGCCTGAACAAAGACGGCGGCCGCGACCTCGATGGCTGGGAATCGCTGGATGAGACGATACCGCGCAACGAAATTCCAAAAAACCTCCACTACCTATGCATGACGCAGTACGACAAGAAATTCGCGCTGACGCTCATCATCCTGCCCGAATCCATGGACAACATCCTCGCCAACATCCTCACGCAGCATCAGCTCCGCAACCTGCGCGTGGCTGAAACTGAAAAATTCGCCCACGTCACTTACTTCTTCAACGGCGGAATCGAAACGCCCTTTCCCGGCGAAGACCGCGTGCTCGTTCCCTCGCTCAAGGTCGCCACCTACGATCTGGCGCCGGAAATGCGTGCCGAGGCCATCGGCGACACCATCGTCAAGGCCGTCGAAGACACCGCCTTCGACCTCGTCGTCGCCAACTTCGCCAATGCCGACATGGTCGGCCACTCCGGCAAGCTCCAGCCCACCATCAAGGCCGTCGAGGCCATCGATGCCCAGCTCGACCGCATCTACAAAGCCATCAAGCAGCGCAACGGAAGCTGGCTCATCACCGCCGACCACGGCAACGCCGAGCTCATGGTGGACCCCGTCTCCGGTGGCCCGCACACCGCCCACACCACCAACCCCGTCCCGCTCATCTACGTTGCCGAGGATGCCGCTCTCTTCCGTCTGCGCACCGACGGCGCGCTGCGCGACATCTCGCCCACCCTCCTCAACCTCCTTCATCTCGGCCTGCCGACAGAAATGACCGGCGGCGACCTCCGCGTGCCCATCGCTTCCTGACCCGAGCACAACCAGCCCCGCTCGCTTCTCGACGTACGCGCACGCAAAAAAGGCCTTCCGCTCAGGGAAGGCCTTCATTCCTGCTGGATTTTCTTTAGCGCGACTTAAACGTCTTGATCGCCGCCGGCAGCCGCTCCTCGATCAACTTGGCCCGCTCGGCTGCAATCCCGCTCAGATACTTCGGCGCAGGCGTAGCCGTCATCACCAGCACCAATGCCACAAGCGAGAACACAAGTCCCGCCACGCCGGCCGACATCAGCATGTGATACATGTCCGAAATATCCAGACCAAGCACATTAAACGCCACGTGCTCCAGTGGGCGAATATGGTGCACCACCGCCAGTGCGAACAGGAAGAACAGCACCGCCAGAAACGTCAGCACCGCCAGAGAGGCATCCAGCGTGCGATGGAACTTCTGTCGTCCGCGGCACCGCGCGCACTCGGCCAGATGATGCTCGTAATCCCGCCGCATCTCGGGATAAATCCCCGAAATGTCATAGCGCCAGCTTGCCAGAATCCCGCCTACAACCCGGTCTGTACATGCGGTTCTTGCCATATCAGGTTAGACTCACTTTGACTTCGTACGTGCTCATGCGCCGATTCGCAGCGTGGCTGTCATGGAAACGGCAACCCTGAACATTGGATGCCTTCCGGCCTCCTTGGTTTCGCTTTTGCCAGCGACCTTTGCGCGAGCCCTTTTGCAGCCGCTTCCCTCGTACAGAGTGATACCTATCTTACGATTGTAACCGACTTCCGCCAAACTGCCTCAAAATGCGTGCATCAGAAGGCAACTGGTGTCAGCGGTTCATGCTGCGCGGCCAGCATCAGCCGATTCGCCAGCAGGCTCGCCCTCGCGCTCAGCGCCCGCTCAGCCGTCACCCGCGCCAGCTCTGGAAGATTATTGCTTTCTGACAAATGCCCCAGAATCACATACGCTGCCTGCCCATCGTACTCCTGCTCCAGAAACTCCCCCGCAGCCTCGTTCGACAAATGACCCACCCTCGACAACACCCGCTGCTTCACGCTCCACGGATAGGGTCCATCCTTCAGCATCTCCAGGTCGTGGTTTGATTCGAGCAGCAGAAGATCCAGCCCCCGCAACTGCGCCTTCACATTCGGCGGCATATACCCCAGATCAGTCGCCACTGCCATCCGCACCCCTTCAGCCTCCAGAACAAATCCCACCGGGTCCACCGCATCGTGCGGAATCGTGAACGGGCTCACCGCAATCTCTCCAATCCGGAACGGCTGCCCCGCCTCAAAGTACTCCACCTTCGGCAGCCTCGTCGGATCATTTTCCGTTTCCGCCGTCCCCGTTCCCGCTGTGTCCGCCTTCGCCGTCTTTGCCCCGGCTTCCAGCGCCGCAATCACGGTTCCGTCTTCGCCAACTCCAACTTCTCCGCCCTGGTCCGTCTCGTCCGGCTCACCTTCGCCTGCCGCCGCATTCGCCTCGGCCTGCCGCGCCTCTTCCTGCTTCCGGCACTGCTCCAGCCACTGCTTGTAGCTCATCTGTCGCCGCGGCATCAGCCAGCGCATCCACGCCCGGTGCGTTCCTGCCGTAAAGTACACCGGAATCCCCAGCTTCCGCGCCGTCACCGCCAGCCCGTTCACGTGGTCCTGATGCTCGTGCGTAATCACAATCGCGTCCAGCGTTGCCGGGTCCTCGCCCGCCAGTTTCATCCGCCGGAAAAGCTCCCGGCAACTCAGCCCCGCATCCACCAGAATCCGCGTCTTGCCGCCGGTCACAACCGCGCTATTCCCCTTTGACCCCGACGCCAGCACCGTGAACCGAACCATGCTCTTGAGCATAGCGCGAACCGCCGCCGGGACGAACCTCCCAGAAAAGGAAAAATTGCACCAATTTCGATTCACACGATAGAGGCATTGCCCAAAATGCCCTATACCCTGTTAGATGGAATGCAGGAGCGCGCCCGGACCCTTGGACTGTATCCTTCCAGTTGACTCATGCCTTGGCCTTCGTCCGCCACACACTGCTTCACTGATCCCCCAGTTCGCGCAAAGGAATCGGTAGAGATGAAAATCCTTGGTTTCGCTGTTTCCAGCATCATCGGCCTTTTCATCGGCGCTTATCTGCTTCCAGGCGCCGCTGGAGCCTACGTCTCCATCCTCGTCGCCTACCACCTCTTCCTCGGCTTTCTCATTTACATGGCCGACCGCGAAAAGGGCCTTTCCCTTTCCATTCCCCTCGCCGTCCTCATGCACGTGGCCGTTGTCGGAGTTCTCGTCGGCATTGCCTACCTCCACAGCAACCATCTGCCTATCTTTGGCTTCATCAGCTTCTTCGCGTCCGCCTTCGCGCCCGTTGAGTCCCACTTCCTCTTCGCCGGCTCAGGCATCGTAATTGTCAAGCCCGACGTAACAGCCGACCTGCCTCCACTGCCCGACGATTACCAGCCCACCCACGAGGACACAGAGGCCTTCAAGGTCTACCTCCGCCAGAAGGAGCGCCCCTTCCGCAAACAAGGCTTTTCTGTCGAGGACGAATTCCGCCTCTGGCTCACCGCGCGCGTCCATCGCCAGACCAAAGGGCCTTCGGTCTAAACTCGCCCCTTTCCTGCATGGATTTGTTTTCAATTCTCCGGCCCGCTCGATCCTCTTGATCGCCCGATCTGAACCCGCCCGCTCCGCCGCTCGCGTCGTTACGTGATTCCGTTCCCGTTCGCCGGCAGCTCAATTCTCACCAGCGTGCCCCGTCCCGGCCGGCTCTCCACCTCAAACCGCGCCTGGTTGCCGTAGAGCACTTCAAGCCGCTCCTGCACATTCTTCATCCCGATTCCCTCGCCCGTTCGCTTCAGCTCGCCCGCTGGCCGCTCCACCATCCCCACGCCGTCGTCGGCCACCTCAATCCACACGCGGTCACCCTCCAGCCGGCTTCGCACCGTCACCGTCCCCCCATGAATCCTGGGCTCCAGCCCGTGCTTGATGCTGTTTTCAATCAGCGGCTGCAACAGGATGCTTGGCACCAGCACCCCCAGCGTCCGCGGATCAATCTCCTTTTCCACGCGCAGCTTCTCCGGCCCAAACCGCACCACCTCAATATCCAGATAATCGTCCGTAAAGTTCAACTCTTCTCTCAGCGGCACATAGGTATCGTGGTCCTTCAGCAGCGCGCGAAGAATGTTCGCCAGCTTCACCGTCATCTCCCGCGCCATCTCCGGCTGCACCCGCACCAGAGACGCAATCGAGTTCAGCGTGTTGAACAGAAAATGCGGATTGATCTGCCGCTGCAGCGCATCCAGCCGCGCCTCCAGCAGCAGCCGCTTCTGCTCCTCCAGCTTCCTCTCCATCCGCAGCGCGTTCCACACCTTCAGCGCAATGCCCACCACAATCGGCGCGCTCAGCCACACCAGCGCCTGCAGCCACACGGTCGGCGTCAACAGCGCAAACAGACGGTGCGGAAAAAGCCGCGCCACCCACCCCCGGCACGCCTCCGCCGCCACAATCAGCCCCAGCATCAGGAACTGCCGGTCGATCCCTGGCCTGCGCAGGTTCCGCCGCACCCAGCGGTAAAGACTCAAATCCACAAACGGCGTAAACGACCAGATCTCCTCCGGCTCCACAAATCGCCCCAGTATCCCGGCTCCCAGACCCACCGCCACGTTGAACGGCAGCGCCAGATACTCGTGGTGCAGCATCGCCGGACCCGACAGCACCGCCCCGCCCAGCATCGCCCATCCCGGCCCCAGCAGCAGCCCCAGCAGAATCACCGCATCAAAGCTGATGTCCGCCGCCAGAAAATTCGGCACCAGTGTCCTGATCCACACGCCCAGCGTCAGCGGAACCAGCAGAAACGCCAGCACCGCCAGCGTCTGCCCCGCCGTCCGCCGCTCGGCAAAAAACAGCCGCCGAAATGTACTGGCCCGCGCCAGCACGCTGGCCACGCTGGCCACCACGCCCAGCTTCACCAGCAGCGTAATCAGGATTAGCTTGTCGCTCACGCCTTCACTCTATCGCGCCCCGCCAAAAGCCCCTAATCCTCATTCCCGCCTCTCTTTCAACTTGTCATCCTGAGCGGAGCACGCTTGGGGCCCCGCCATGCGTAAGCATGACGGGGTAAGCGAAGCGAATGACCTGCATTTGCTTCTCATGCTGACTCGCCGACCCGCTTGCCCGCTCCTACTCGCCCCATCCCTCGTACAATGAGTCCATGGCATTCGCCACCGTCACCCAGATCGCCGAGGCCGACTTCCCCACCCGCTGGGGCCATTTCCGCATCCTCGGCTTTGAGGGCACGCCCGCCGCGCCGCTCCCCGGCTGCGCGCCTGAGCTTGCCGCGCCGGCAAAGCCGGAGGGCCCCGCCGCACCCACACAGCCTGAGGGCCTGGTCGCCCTCGTCATGGGCGACATCCACTCTGCGACGCCGCTGGTCCGCATCCACTCCCAGTGCCTCACCGGCGACGTCTTCGGCTCCCTCCGCTGCGACTGCCGCCTCCAGCTCGAACTCGCCCTCTCCCGCATCGCCTCCGAGGGCGCCGGCATTCTTCTCTACGAGCAGCAGGAGGGTCGCGGCATCGGCCTCATGGCCAAGCTCCGCGCCTACCAGCTCCAGGACCAGGGCCTCGACACCGTCGAAGCTAATGTCGAACTCGGTTTCGCCGCCGACTGCCGCGCCTATGAGCTCCCCGCCCAGGTCCTCAAGCTCCTCGGCGTTTCCCAGGTCCGCCTCATCACCAATAATCCCCAGAAAGTCGCCGCGCTTGAGTCCGCCGGCATCGCCGTCTCTGAGCGTGTCTCCGCCGAGGTCGCGCCGCAGGAGAGTTTCGAGCGCTACCTCCGCACCAAGCAGGAAAAAATGGGACACATCCTCGAAAGCGCCGGCGAAATCGACACCCTCCCTTAACCCCGCAGCGCCTTCAGCACCTTCGCCGTCGTCACCACCTGCCCCACATGCCGCTGCGTGTGGTCCGCCACATGAATCAGCGCCCCGCCAATCGACGTCGGCAACTGTTTCCGCCCCACCCCGCGAAAGGTCTCGAACTCGGCCACTGCCAGCGCCCGCACTCGCTGCGCCGCCTTCGCAAAGCTCGCTTCTACTTCGGCCATCAGTTCGGCCAGCGTGTCAAGCTTTTCGGAATCGGACCTGCCCTGCTCAGCCTTCAGCGCCGCCAGTTGCTCCGCCGTCAACTGTCCGCCTTCGGCATAGGTCAAAATCCTGTCCACCGAACGCGGAATGTGCCGCAGATGAAACGCGACCGGCGTCAATCCCATCGGCGCAGCGTGTGCTTCCGCATCCGTCAGCCCCGCGGTCCACTTCGCCAAGTCTTCCCGCGCCAGCTCAAGCGCATGCAGCACCGCCCGCCCCACCGCCGGAACCTCCTCATGCGTCCCGCGCAGCCACGGCTCCACATTCGGCGCTTGCGTCGGCAAACTGCCCATCTCGAATCTCTCCCTGGTCGCGCTTACCCGCCGGGCCGCATGATGTCAGCCGTTCGCGCTCTTCACCCTCACCACCGTGATCTTTTCAAACCCCTCTTCAAACACTGGCGGCTTCAGCTTCTCGGCCATCTTCCGCATCACGTCCTCGCTCACCATCCGGTCGCGCGAGCGGTTCCGCTCCAGGCACACCTCCAGCGGCACATCGAAAAACACCGCCTGCGCCTCGTAGCCAAAACTCTTCGCCATCTTGATCCACTGCCGCCGCTCGTGGGTCGACAGATTTGTCGCGTCCACATAGTTCCACGGCATCTTCGCAATCAGCCGTGCCCTCAGCAGCGACCGCAGCGTGGAAAACACCAGCCCCTGGAACCGCTGCTCCTCCACATCGTCGAAGAGAATACCGCGCAGCATGTCGCTTGAGAGCGGCATCACGCCCCGCCGCCGGAACCACGTCGTCTTGCCAGACCCAGGCATCCCGATCGCCAGCACCACATACCCCTTCGGAGCCTGCTGCTGGCCCGGCTGCGCTTCCGGCGGCGCAACGCCCGGGCTCTCCGGCTGTGTCTCCATCTCCAGCCGGCCCGCGTTCTTCGGCTCGCTCCAGTCCCGTCTGCTGGCCTGCTGCCGGACCGGCTTTGCGTCATGAGTCCGCGCCGCGTGCACCCGACCCTCATGCGCCCGGTCTTCGCGCCCAGGCGCTTCATTACCGTGCGTCTGCGGTTCGCGCGCGATGCCTGTCCGCGTCTCCTGCGCTTGACCTTCGCGCGCCCGGCCTTCGTGCGCCTGTTCTTGCGGATCCTGCTCGTCCAGATACGACGGCATCAGCGGCCGCGGTTGATTCGCCGGAATCTCCTGTCCAATTTTGCCCGTGGATTCCGAGGTATTCGGTCCTCGTCTCGAACGTCGTCTCATGCTGCTTTCCAAACCTGCATTTCCGGTAGTGCGTCCATTTCCTGGCGGTTGAAGGGTACGGGCTTCAGCCGATACATGAATTCCAAATTTGGTCCGGAGCTTCAGCTCCTGAGGGAACTCTCCTTGGCGCGCTGACCCACTGCTGCATTTCTTTACGGGATACCACACTCCATCCGCACGCTGCAAATCCCGCATTTTCTTTCACTCCCCGCTGCCCCATTCCCGCATTCTCCGCCCATGCCAGGGATGGTACGATGAAGAGTTTGGTGGATGCGCCTCCGCGCGTGCTCCACAACCGCCCGGCTTCAATCCCGTCAAACCGGAATTCCAACTCACGTTGCACTTACTCAGCAGGCTTCACTCACTCACCAAGGAGAACACTCAAATGGCAGTTAAGGTTGGCATCAACGGCTTCGGCCGAATCGGCCGCAACGTCCTGCGTGCCGCGCTTGGCAATCCAGAGATTGATTTTGTTGCCGTGAACGACTTGACCAGTCCCGCAACCCTCGCCCACCTGCTCAAGTACGACTCAATCCTGGGCAACCTGAAAAACCAGATTGCCGCCGGCGACGACTTCGTCTCCGTTGACGGAAAGAAGATCAAGGTCTGGGCCGAGCGCGACCCCGCCAAGCTTCCCTGGGCTGAAGTCGGCGCGCAAATCGTCGTCGAATCCACCGGCCACTTTACTGACGCCACCAAGTCCAAGGCCCACCTCGGCGCCACCGTCAAGAAAGTCATCATCTCCGCTCCCGCTTCCAATGAGGACCTCACCATCGTCCTCGGCGTCAATCAGGACAAGTACGATCCGGCCAAGCACAACATCATCTCCAACGCCAGTTGCACCACCAACTGCCTCGCACCCGTCGTCAAGGTGCTCATTGAGAACTTCGGGATCGTCAGCGGCATCATGACCACCATCCACAGCTACACCAATGACCAGGTCATCCTCGACTTCCCCCACAAGGATCTCCGCCGCGCCCGCGCCGCCGCCATCAACATGATTCCCAGCTCCACGGGCGCAGCCAAGGCCCTCAAGCTCGTCATTCCTCAGGTCGCCGGCAAGCTTGACGGCTTCGCCATCCGCGTTCCCACACCCAACGTCTCGGTCGTTGACCTCACCTTCGTCCCCGAAAAGCCCGTCACCGTCGACGCCATCAACGCCGCCATGAAGGCCGCCTCTGAAGGCGCGCTCATGGGCATCCTCGGCTACGAGACCAACGAACTGGTCTCCAGCGACTTCAAGGGCGACAAGCGCAGCTCCATCTTCGACTCGCTCCTCACCAAGGTCGTCGGAAACTCTGCCAAGGTCATCAGTTGGTACGACAACGAATGGGGCTACTCCAACCGCGTCGTCGACCTCATCGGCTTCCTCGCCTCCAAGGGCCTATAAGCCGCCACCTTCCTCGGGTGCCCCATCCATTCCGCAGCCTCTTCGCGGAATGGGTGGGAAACCACCTGCCCATCGTGCTCACCATGCGCCAGAACATCAGCGGCGGTTCTCCCTACGAGCCCATCATCGGCTTCTCCCGCGCCGTGCGCGTCGGGCACTCCGTGTTCCTTGCCGGCACAGGCCCCGTCGGCGCTGAAAGCGAAGACGCCGCTGGCCAAACCCGCCGCATCTTCGCCATCGCCGAAAAGGCGCTCGCCGAAGCCGGAGCTTCGTTCGCCGACGTCGTCCGCACCCGCATGTTTCTCACGCACGTCGAAGACTGGGAGGCTGTCGGTCGCGTCCACGGCAAGTTCTTCGCAGACATTCGCCCCGCCGCCACCATGGTCGTCGTCGCGCAGTTGCTCAATCCAGCGTGGTGCGTCGAAATTGAATTTGACGCCGTCGTTCCTGACCCACCAGCCCCCAGTCCGTAGTCCCTCAGCCCCTCAGTCCCTCAGAAAGGTCTTCACCCCATGTCCAAGCTCTCCATCCGCGACGTCGAACTGGCCAACAAGCACGTCTTCATCCGCGTCGACTTCAACGTCCCGCTCTCTGACGATGGCTCCACCATCACCGACGACACCCGCATCGTCGCCACACTGCCCACGCTCGAGTACGCCATCCGCCATCACGCCAAGGTCATCCTCGCCTCGCACCTCGGCCGTCCCAAGGGCAAGCCCAACCCCAAATACTCGCTCCGTCCTGTCGTTGACCGCCTTCGCTCCCTGCTCGACAAGCATCTGGGCGAAAGCGTCAATGTTGCCTTCGCGCCCGATTGCGTCGGTGAAATCGCCGAAGAGATGGCCCGCCAGCTTGAGTCCGGCCAGGTCCTGCTGCTCGAGAATCTCCGTTTCCACGCCGAAGAGGAAGCCAATGATCCGGCCTTCGCGCGCGCCCTCGCCTCGCTCGCGGAAATCTATGTGAATGACGCCTTCGGCTCTGCCCATCGCGCCCACGCGTCCACCGAGGGCATCACCCATTACCTCAAGCCCGCCGTCGCCGGCCTCCTGATGGAAAACGAAATCACCTACCTCGGCAAGGCACTCGAGTCGCCCGAGGAACCCTTCGTCGCCATCATCGGCGGCTCCAAAATCTCCGGCAAAATCGATGTGATTAACAACCTCCTCGACAAGGTGGACACGCTCGTCATCGTCGGCGGCATGGCTTACACCTTCCAGCGCGCCCTCGGTGTCGCCACCGGAAAATCTCTCGTCGAAGAAGACAGGATCGACGTCGCCAGGGAAGCCCTCGCCAAGGCCAAAGCCAAAGGCGTTCGCCTCATTCTTCCCGTCGACAACATCCTCGCCGACAACTTCGCCCCCGACGCCAAAACCCAGCCCTGGGACACCCGCAAGGACTTCCCCGCCGACTGGCAGGGCCTCGACATCGGCCCCAAATGCGTCGCGGAGATTGAGGACATCGTCTCCACCGCCCGCACCATCGTCTGGAACGGCCCCGCCGGCGTCTTCGAGTTTCCCCGCTTCGCCGTCGGCACCAACGCCATCGCCCACGCCGTCGCCGCCAATCGCGCTGCCATCTCCATCATCGGCGGCGGCGACTCGGTCTCCGCCATCAACCAGGCCGGCGTCGCCGACCAAATCACCCACATCTCCACCGGCGGCGGCGCAAGCCTCGAATTCCTCGAAGGTAAAAAACTCCCCGGCGTCGAAGCCCTCACCAACAAGTAGCGCAGTCGTCAGTTGTCAGTTTCGAGTCGAACCGCACGAATTTTTGGGTGCCCCACATCTCCTGCGGTTGGAGAAGTGGGAAGGCAAAAACCTAAATCCGCGCACGCCTATGCACCGCCCCTTCCACGCTCTTCGCGGAAAGGATGGGTTATCCCAAAGCCCGCGTGCCCCGTCCATGGCCTGCGCAATCGCGGGCGTCGTGAGCGCGAGGGCACAACCCCACCCCCGGCCACCTACAGTTGAAACTCTCCCACTGCACCGCGCCTTAAAGGGTACCGGCTATTTGGAGGTTTCCGGCTGTTTGAAGGGTACGGGCTTCAGCCCGTACATGAGTTCAGTCCCATCAAAAGCGGCTTCAGCCCCTGAGGGAAACTCTGGCCCGCACGGCCAAACGCAAAGCGGCGGAGCCGTTGGGCTCCGCCGCATGTCGCTGTAAAGCTCACGAGTTACTTGTGATCATTGCCACCCTTCGGGTGTCCACTGTTGCCGCGCGCTTTGGGCTGGGCCGTGCTCTTCCGTGCTCCGCCGGAGTGGGAAGAACGCGCACCGGAATGAGAAGAACGCGAAGCGGAATGCGAACTACGTGCAGCGGGCCGGCCGTGATAGTTGTTCCCACCG
Organism: Occallatibacter sp.; assembly: GCA_049678625.1. Lineage (GTDB taxonomy): Bacteria > Acidobacteriota > Terriglobia > Terriglobales > Acidobacteriaceae > Telmatobacter. Next base: position 14,344 of record JBAUEO010000064.1, read on the forward strand.
CGTACACCGCCCGGACGTCCACGATATTCGGAGTGGACAACTCCACCGTGATATCTTCCCCCGCCATCATTTACAAAGCGATGGTGGCCCCAGCCGTGGTTGTAGCCCCAGCCGGACCATGGGCCCATGCCCACGAAAATCCCGTTGTAGAAGTAGCCCGGCCCGTAGTACCCCATGGGCGCGCAGGCATACGGCGCATATCCGTAATACCCGTACGCACAGACAGGTGGGGCACCGATGTTAATGTAGACTTGCGCCTGAGCCGACGGCGCTGGCGCCATTGCCAACCCCGCGACCAAGGCCGCAGTTGAAAGTAGAGTCTTGAGTCCGCGCATGTTTAACCCCCTTAGGGTGTCTCCGTTTCTGTGGTTTGCGTGGGACGCCGCATGTGGCTGTGAAAAACACCGCAGCAACAGCAGCTGCCGAAAGGATATTGCCACCGTTCCCGAATCCGCCTCGCAACTTGAGGCCTGTCACCCATCCATCCTTACACTCTTTGCTCTCGCGGTGTCAATCTCCGGGCAATAGGGACCATGTACACCCAGGTGCTCAACCGGTATCGACCCGGTGCTCCAGAGCCTGCCCTGAGCGGAGCCGAAGGGGCCCGCTTTTGCTACCTGGGAAAGTACACACTTCAATCCGCCTCGGCAATGGCGGCCTTCAGGCTGCCAGCCTTCCCCCGGCGCTTATCCTACCCACAGGAACCTCGCCATGTCCTACTACACTCGAGTCCTCACCAAACAGGACGACTTCCCCGCCCTTGATGAGCTGGCACAGTTTCTGCGCGCCGACCATCCCCACTGCAAGCTCTCCATTGAAGAAGGCGCCGAAGAGGAATGGGAATCCCTCCTGCTCTCCACCGACGACGAAGTCGAAATCGCGCTCATCGAGCGCAACTCCGTCTTCGATGGCTCCCTCGGCCAGGATCAAATCGCCGATCTCCTCGAAGATCTCCACGACTGCAAGCCTGAAACCGGCGTCGCCTGGCTCCGCAACTTCCTCGCTGAAGTCCAAACCGTCTACGCTTTCCAGCACCTCATCGGCGCGGACTCTGAAGAAGGCTCCGCCGCCCTCCACGCCCTGCGCACCTTCCTCTGGGAGGGCGGCAACGCCATCATCCAGGCCGACCACGAGGGCTTCACCAACGAAGACGGCTACCACATCGTCTGGCAATTTGCGGACACTGTCTCCGGCGCGTGGAACATGGCCGTTCTCCAGGACGAAACCTGGCACCACTTCAAAATGGACCTCGGCGACCCCGACCACCGCGATGCCTTCCTGCGCGGCGAAGTCCCGCCCGATGTCGCCTCCGTCCAACTCGCCCGCACCAAAGATTGACCGGCGCGCGAAAGTTTGACCGAAGCCGGGTGCTCCATTCATGCGCGTCTTTTGCGCATGAGTGGGAGCGCGCACTGTCCGCACTCTCCTCCAACCCACTGTCATCTTGAGCGAGTCTGCGCAGCAGACGAGTCGAAAGATCCGCGGTTGCTTTCCCGCACTCTGCCGGGAGCGCCGTTTCTTCATCGGCAGCGGACCTAACAGCCCGCTGAATCCCGTTCGGCCCACACAACGAACCGCCTCAATTCCTCGCAAAGTTCACTTCCACCATGATGAACACGGCGACAGGCTTCTTGAATCGCATGGCCGGCTTGAATCGATATTCCTTCACCGCATTCAATGCCTCCGCATCAAAGTCGTCGCGGAACGACCGAATCACGTGAACGTCCTGCGGCATCCCATCCTTGTCCACAATGAGCCGAATGAGAACAACACCCTGGATCTTCTTCTCCTTTTTGCTGGTCTTCGGGAATTTGGCCTCCGGCGCGTAGGCAAGCGCTGGAGCGCTGACATGCTTCCCAATCTGATAGACAGGCCCATAGGCGCTTGGCTGAGGCTCGTCCTTCTGCGCAGCTTGCGAAGCAGCGGACTTCGCCATCACCGCCGTGTTAGTCATCGTCGAAAGCAGCACAGACGCAACGGCAACAATGAGCCATTGAGTTCTTGAACGCATCATCCCTCCCGCACCCACATGATAATCCGAATCCGGCCCTCGGACTGCGTTTCTGTCATCCCTCCACCTCTGCCGGGTGACAGATATTTCGCTTCTGAGACCTGGGAAACCACATCCCCCACCGCGCAATCGGCAACGGTCCGTTGTCCGGCTGGCACGCTGACCCGCTGACTTGCTGACTTGCTTGGTACACTGAAGCCATGCAGGACGAGCTGGAATTTCGCCGCGTCGCCGAAGCTGCTCTCGACGCCCTCAAGCGCCATCTCATTGCCCGCGAAGAGGAGAACGAGGCCGGTTTTGAGGTCGAGGAGCAGAACGGCGTCCTCAGCGTCCTCTTCGATGAGCCCGCAACCAAGTTTGTCATCACGCCCAACACGCCCGTTCGCCAGATCTGGATCTCGGCTCTCTCCACCAGCTTCAAACTCGACTGGGATGCGGCGGCCTCCGTCTTCGTGCTGCCCCGCACCGGCGAAGCCCTCGAGCCCCTCGTCGACCGCCTCATCGACCAGAACATCGCCTGCTAACCGCCCTGCGATTCGTCCCGCAGTTCATTCAAACCCCGGCGGTCTGTCCGCCGCCGCCGCGCCGTACTCCTTGTTCGGCTCTGCGCCCATGGTGAACTCCATCCGGTTCACGCCAGCGTGCAGCGCGGTCAGCGGCAGCCACGTGCTCGTGTAAGGCACGCCGTCGAGCGTCGCGCTCTGCACATAAATTCCGCTGCCCTTCCGCGACACATTGAGCGTCCGTCCGCCCGCAAACTTGAGCGTCTCGCGGTCGAACATCGGCGTACCCAGCACCAGCCCGCCCACGCCCGGCACCGCCGGATAGAATCCCAGCGCGTTCCACACATACACGCCCGAGGTCGCGCCCAAATCATCATTGCCCGGAATCCCCGCCGGCCCGTCGCTGAACGTCTGCTGCGCAATTCGCGTCACCACGTCGTCGGTCTTCCACGGCATGCCCAGAAACACATACGCATACGGCGTCACAAAGTCCGGCTCGTTCGCCATGTTGAAGCACGGCTCGCCCCAGCAGATGAGCTTGGAGAAAAAACTGTCCAGCCGCGGCTCCACGGCCTTTGCGCCGCCCATTGCGCTGAACAGCTCAGGATACGCATACGGCAGCATAAAGCTGTACTGATACGTGTTCCCTTCCTCAAAGCCTTCCTGGTCGGTCGTCCCCGGCTCGTCCGGCCGCTTCGGCATGGATGTCTCCGCGTTAAAGCCCTTCAGCCAGGTCCCATCGCTGTTCCGGGGCCGAATCCAATGCGTCTCCGGGTCCAGAAGATTCTTCCAGTTCTCTGACCGCTTTAAAAACTCGCCGTAGACCTGCGCGTTCCCCGTCGCCTTCGCGAACTGCGCAATCGCAAAGTCATCGTTCGTGTACTCCAGCGTCCGCGACGCATCAATCGAATCCTTCTCGGCCGGCACGTAGCCCAGCTTCAGATAATCCGCCAGGAACGGCCGCTCCTGCCCATGATGCGGCCCGTTACCCGGTTCGGTGCCGGCCTTCACCATGTACTTCAACGCCGCAGCCGTGTCGAAGTCGTGCGCGCCAAACGCATACGTCGACGCAATTACAATTACCGGCGAGTCGCCGCCCATCACATAGGTCACATCGTTTGCTGCCGGCCACCGCGGATACCATCCGCACTGCTCCGCGTCGTTCACCAGCGACTGCGCCATGTCGCTCTCGCGCTCCGGATTCAGCAGCGCCTGAAACTGCACCGTGTTCCGGTAAATGTCCCAGTCGGAATAGTTCGCGTACTGCGCCTTCTGGCTGCCCGCGACCGCATGCACCTTGCCATCGAATCCAATGTACTTCCCGTCCTCATCGCTGAAGACATTCGGCGCCAGCAGCGAGTGATACATGGCCGTATAGAAAATCGTGCGCTCCTCCGGCGTTCCGCCCTCCACGGTCACGCGGTCCAGCAGTTTGGACCACCTGCCGCGCGCCTGCGCCCACACCTTGCCAAAGTCCCAGTTGGGAATTTCCTGCTCCAGATTCGCTCGCGCACCCTCCACGCTCACATAGGAGATGCCCACGCGCAGCATCACCTCATGCGCATCGCCAAAGTCCAGCCACGCGCCGGTGTGCCAGCCCTCGGCCCCATCGCCGCCGGAAAGAATCGCATCGTCCTGCCACAGCCGCGCGCTCCGCTGCGGCGTCTCAAAGCGCCCGAAGACGTAAAGCTTGTAATGCGAGTCAGAACTGCAAAAGCCGCCCGCGCTCACCCAGCCTGAAAACGATCCATCCGCACGCACCTGAATCTGATTGCCGTAGCTCTCGCTGCCGCGCTGGTGATGCCCCGGTTTCGCAATCGTATTCGCGCTGCTTCCCGCGTTGATCATCACCCGCGCATCGGTGCCCGCCGGAAACACAAACCGCGCAATTCCTGCGTGCTCGGCCACTGCAATCTCCGTGCGAATCCCGTTGCCCAGCGTCACCGTGTAGTAGCCCGGATGCGCATCCTCGTGCATGTGGTCAATCGTTTCGGTGTACGGCGCAAAGCCCGCGCCGCCGTTCGCGCCGGGGCTTGTCGTTAGCGCATCGGCCGTCGGCAGAATCGCAAAATCCCCGTAGAGCGGGCAGCCCGCGCCGCTCAAGTGCGTCAGGCTGAAGCCGTAAGTACGCTCCTGATTGTGGTAGTACCATGCGTCCGTGTTTGTGTCCGGGCTCCACTGCATCATCCCGAAGGGCAGCGTCGCTCCCGGAAACGTGTTGCCGCCTCCGTCGGTCCCGATGATCGGCTGCACCGAGTTGTACGGCGAAGGAACCGATTGCGCGCCGGCAATGGAGGTGGAAAGAGCAAAAATGGCAGACAGTACAACGCAGAACGAGGGCCGAATACGCATCCAGAGCATCCCTGAGAGGAAAGTCTTCCCGGCAGGAATTTTACGCCACCGGATTGCGACCTGCATCGGCGCGCCAAGCCTGAATGCGGCCGCATAGCGCGCTCCGCGCCGTACAAAACAAATAAGCAGGCCGGGGGTCGCCCAGCCTGCTTGCGGAAGGAGGGGGAGCTACTTGAGCGAATAGATGACCGAGAGGTCCTTGTCTGCCACGTTTGCAGGCAACGGAGCGTAGTGAAGCGCGGTGGAGTAGCTCTGGCCGGACTTGACGCACCAGCTCAGCAGATCCTTCAGCACCTTACCATTGGCGCTGTTCGGATCCTGGACCGGCGCGATGATCCAGGAGAAGCTGCTGATCGGATAGGCATCGGCTCCCGGCGCATTGGTGATGGAGACGCGGAGATCCGCGGGCATATCCTTGGCGCTCGCGGCGGCAGCAGTGGTGCTGGCGATGGTGGCCGTAATCCAGTTTCCGGCGGCGTTCTTCACCGCGCCCAGCGTGATGCGGTTCTCCAAAGCAAAGATCAACTCGACATACCCGATGGACCCCGGCAACTGGCGAACCAGGCCCGAAACGCCTTCGCTGCCCTTGCCGCCCACGCCCACCGGCCAGCTCGGCGAAGTGCCCGATCCGGGGCCGTTCTTCCATGCCGGACTTATCTTGCTCAGATAGTCGGTCCAGATGAAGCTCGTGCCCGAGCCGTCCGAGCGGTGCACCACGATGACCTTCTGGTCAGGCAGCTTCACGCCTGGGTTGTCCCTGGCAATCTGCGGATCATTCCAATTCGTGATCTTGCCTAGGTAGATGTCGGCCAGGGTCTCGCCGCTGAATCTCAGATTAGTGACGCCAGAGACGTTGAAGATGGGTGCGACAGAGCCGAGCACAACCGGAAGGTGCACCAGCTTGACCTTGCAACTGTTGATCATCCCGTCCGTCAACGGCATATCCGAGGCGCCAAAGTCCACCAGGCCGGAACAGAACTGCTTGATGCCGCCGCCTGAACCGATGGACGCGTAGTTAATCTCCACACCGGGATGCGCAGCACCGTACTCAGCGAACCATTTGGAGAAGATGGGGTAATCGAACGTTGACCCTGCCGCCGTCAGCTTTTGCGCGCTCAACATGCTGCCGGCCATCGCGAACAGCCCCATCGCAATCAGTAACTTTTTCACAGGAATCTCCCTTGCGGATTTATTGACGCGTCTGATTCTCTACGCGCAATGTTACGGGCATTTGAATTCACGAAAGGTTTACATGAGCCCGCTGGCGCTAAACGCGCTCCGCGGCCCTGGCCGGCGCCGGCGTCGTCTCGGCGGCCTGCGAACCCGCGGCCATCGGCAGCGTGAAATGGAAGGTGGTTCCGGCTCCCAGCTCGCTCTCTGCCCAAACGCGCCCGCCGTGCGCCAGCACAATATGCTTCACAATCGCCAACCCAAGTCCCGTCCCGCCCGACTCGCGAGACCGCGCCTTATCCACACGGTAAAACCGCTCGAAGATCCGTTGCAGGTGCTCCGACGAAATCCCCGGCCCGAAGTCGCGCACGAAGAACTCCACCTCCGCGCCGCTCTCCCGCGCGCCCACCAGAATCCGCTTGCCGCTCTTGCCGTACTTCAGCGCGTTTTCAATCAGGTTGCCAAAGACCTGGTTCATCGCGTCCGGGTCCGCCAGCACCATCGTATCGGGAGCGCCCGCGCTGGCCAGCGCAATTCCAGAATCCACCACAATTCCGCCCAGCGACTCGATCGCATCCTGCACCAGCGCCGCTGCGCGCATCGGTTGCGCCGCCAGCTTGTAGTCAGGGCTCTCCACACTTGCCAGCGCCAGCAAATCCTCGGTCAGCCGGTTCATGCGCGTCGCATTCTTCAGGATGACTCCCAAAAATTCCTGCGTGGTCTCCGCATTGGGCCGCGGCTCCTCCAGCAGCGTCTCCACATACCCCTGAATCGAGGTCAGCGGCGTGCGCAGCTCATGGCTCACATTGGCAATAAAGTCCCGCCGTGACTTCTCTGCTGCCTCAATGCGTGAAACATCGTGCAGCACGGCCAGCGCGCCACCGGAAGGCAGCGGAGCCGCGTTGATCTCAAAGACCCGCCCCGGCGCAAGCGAGCTGGACCGCCCAATGCGTGCCTCGCCCGATTCAAGCGCCGCATTCACGCAGCCCAGCAGCTCCGGATCGCGCACCGATTGCACCAGCGCGCGGCCCACGCGAATCTGCATGCCCGTAATCCGCTGCATCACGGCATTGGACCACAGCACCAGCCCGTCGTTGGAAATGGCCACCACCGCTTCCTGCATCGAATCCAGCATCGTGGCCAGCTCGTGGCGGCGGCTTTCAATCTCGGCAAAATTCTGGCCCAGCCGTTCGGCCGTCTGGTTCAGCGCCGCCTCCATCGCGGAGAGCTCGTCGCCGCCCTCCAGATTCAGCCGCGCGCCCAGATCGCCCTGCGCAATGCGCCGCGCAAACTCCACCACACGCTGCAGGCGCCCCGTAATGCCCAGCGCCACCCATGCCGCCAGCGGCAGCGCCACCAGCAGCGCAAGCAGCCCTGACCACATCGCCTCGCCCACCAGCCGCCGCAAAACCTCCGGAGCAAGATGCTCCATAAAACGGCGAAGAATCACTTCCATCGCCACGGTCTCAAAGACCAGCAGCAGCAGAAAAAGTCCCAGCAGCTTGAGGAATACCTTGCGGGTCAATCGGGGTCGCTCCCATCCGTCCCGGGCGGCGGCATTTACGCGCTAGCCCTCTTTCGGAATCTCAAAGCGATAGCCGGCTCCGCGGACTGTCTTCAAATAACGCGGGATTTCCGGATCGACCTCGATTTTCTCACGGATGCGGCGTACATACACGTCCACGGATCGCGGCGTCACAAACCGCGCATCGCCCCACACCGCGTCCAACAGATGGTCGCGGCTGAAGACCCGCCCCGGATGCCGCGCCAGATAATCCAGCAGCCGGAACTCAGTCGCGGTTGTCGTCGTCAGCTCGCCGCGCACCTTTAGCTGCATGGCGTTCGCGTCGATGATCACATCCTCGAAGCGAATCACCGAGGGCGTCGTCGGCCGCTCGAAGCGCCGCAGCACCGCCTTCACCCGTGCCACCAGCTCGCGCGTCGCAAACGGCTTGGTAATGTAATCGTCCGCGCCCAGTTCCAGGCCCAGCACGCGGTCGTTTTCCCCTGCCCGCGCCGTCAAAAAAATAATCGGAACCGTGGACAGTCCCGAATGGCCGCGCAGCCGCCGGCACACATCCAGTCCGTCACCGCCCGGCACCATAATGTCCAGCAGAAACAGGACCGGCGGTTGCCGCTCCGCGTCGGGAATCAGGTTGGTGGGAGTGGTGTAAAGCCGGGCATTGAAGCCTGCCGCTTCCAGGTGATGCTGCACCAGCCTTGCAATGTCTGCGTCGTCTTCCAGTACGAATACGGTTTGGCTCAACCGGTCAGCCCTCGCCGGCGGCCGATCTGTGTCAAATTGCGCAGGCCGCGCGGAACTACGAACAGACTAATGCAATCAGACGAATAATTTGCAAACAGACTGTGAATTTGCGCTGCCCGAAGGCCGCGCACGCCAATGCCCTCAAATCGCTGTCGCCGCAAAGCGCAGCCGCACATAATCGGCCGCCCAGTTCCCCTCTTCGTCGCACAACGCAGGCCTCAGCAGGGCTACCGTCTCCTTCACAATCGTGTCGCGCAGCGCTGCCGGCGAGGCCTCCAACACGCCCCGGCGAAAGGTTCTGAGCCACGCGTCCATTCCGCCCCTGCCCAGCGGTGTGGGCCGCGGAATCAGAGCCATCCGGTCCACGCGAAACCCATGCCCTTGCAGCCTTCGGGTGTAGGCCTCGGGAGTCGGATAGTAGTTGACCCCTTCTTCAAGATTCCCCGCACCGTGCCGCTCCAGCACCGCCATCAGAGCCACGCGAATTGCCGCGATGTTGCCCTGCCCGCCCATCTCCGCCACAAACCGCCCGCCCGGCCGCAGCACCCGGCGCACCTCGCACATCATCGCGTCCTGGCCCTGCACCCAGTGCAGAGCCGCGTTCGAAAACACGGCGTCAAAGCTAGAATCCGCAAAAGGAAGTGCTTCGGCCTTCGCTTCTTCCACCGCGAGTCCTCGCGCCCGCGCCGCAGCCGCCATCGCCGTCGAGGCATCCACGCCCTGGACGCGCGCACCGGCCTCAACCAGCCGAAGCGTCAGTTGGCCATCGCCGCAGCCCAGGTCCAGAACCTTCTCGCCCGCGCACACCCCAAGCCACTCCAGCACGCCGCCGGCCAGCCCGTGCACAAACGCTCCATGCTCGCCGTAGGCCTTCGCATCCCAGGTCTGCGTCATCCACGCCTCCCGCAATTCGATTGTTCTGTCATTTGATTCGATGGCGGCGCGGGCCCAGAGAAGCAATCAAACTTCATTCAGGTTGCATAAGAGGATCGAATGCCGAGCCCCGCGCAAAGCCCCGCGGGCACGCGTTAAATCGACTGCACCGGCACAAGCGTCAGGTCGTCCACCAGACCCACTTCCTTTTGCACAAAGGGCTCGCCGTAGCGCACGCCGGCCAGCAGCCCGTAATGCCTCGCCTCGGCAAAAGTCCGCTCGCGAATCTCCTCTTCCGGCACAAACAGCCCGCTGCCCGCGGCCTGCGCCGCATATTGCGAGCGATAGGCCATCAGCGCCGCGTGCCGCTGCTCAATGAACGGCGTGATGTCCACCACAAAACTGGGCCGCACATCCGCGTAGAGGCTCGCGTACAGAATCTTGAACGGCCGGTGCGGCGCCGCATCCGCTTCCGCTCCCGTTTCCACCTTGGCCAGGCCCGCCAGAAAACAGGCCTCGTACCCTAGCGTCGCCGTCTTCGCGTGGTCCGGGTGGCGAGCCTGCCAGTAAGGCAGAATCACCACCCGCGGCCTCGCTTCGCGCAGAACCCGCGCAATCTTTTTGCGATTTTCGAGTGTATTCTCCACCGCGCCATCGGGCAGGTCCAGCGCATGCCGCCAGCTTACGCCCAGCAGCCGTGCCGCTTCGGCCGCTTCCTGTGCGCGCTCTTCCCGGCTGCCGCGCGTGCCAGCTTCCCCCTGGGTCAGGTCCAGAATCGCCGTGCGCAGCCCCCGCGCCGCCATCCGCAGCAGTGTGCCTCCGCAGGTCTGCTCCACGTCGTCGCGATGCGCGGCGATGGCCAGCACATCGGCCGGAAGCGCTTCTTCTGCTGCTGTCATGGTCAATCAGTAGACGGTGTTGTTCGAGTCAGAATGCGCGTCGATATACGCCACGTCGGAGGCCGTGCCCGTCACCGTCACATATTGGTTGTCCATGGCGGTGCCGTCCTTGGTGGAAAAAATGTACACCTGTCCGCCCTCCACCACATAAACCTTGTGCAGCCCTTCCACGTCGGCAACCCCCGTCGCGTCGCCCTGGTAGGGTTCCAGCAGCGTAACCGTGTTGGTGGAGGTGTTGTACATCGTCAGGCAGCCGTAGGGCTGTCCCTTCGCGTAGCGCTCGCCGTTGTTGCACTTGGTCATGGCAATCCACAGCGTGTTGTCGTCGGCCAAAGTCATCCGGCTAGGCGCGCCCGGCTCTCCGTCGCTGATGCCGATGGGCGCGGAAGCAGTATTGCTCTGGAGGTTCACCACCGTCAGGTAGCCGGTGAAAAGATTGTCCGGCTGCTTCTGTTGGCCCACCACGTACATCGTTGTCGATGCCACCAGCGCGTTGCTTGCTCCGCCGGGAATGGGTATGTTGGTCAACGAACTCTGGCTGGGCAGCGTGCCCGAGGCCTGGCTCACCCGGAAGATCATCGGACCCGTGGGCAGCAGCGTGACCGAAGACTGGGAGCCTCCGCATTCCTGCCCGCAGTTCAGCACGAAGGCCGTCCCGCCGTCGGCTGAAAAGATAGCTTTGATGGGCCGGTCGAAGGTCAGCGGCGTGCCGCTGGCGTCCGCTGCCTGAAACAGGCACCACGCCGGAGCGTTCTGCGGCTCGCAATCCTCGGCATTCATGGGCCAGTTGGAAGGGCCACCGGAATACGTCAGCGTCTCCGCCCCGGTGAGCTTGCGCGGGTAATACGCGTAATTCGAATTCTGCACAAAGGCCATCGCCACCGTGCCGCCCGGATTCACGCTCACGCGATACACACCCGGAAGATTCAACCCATAGGAGCTGCCCACCACCTTGTCCACTATGGTAAGAACATGCTCCTGCTGGCTGGCCGCGAAGATGTAGGCCTGATCGCGCGTGATGAAAATGCCCGATGAAGGTCCGTTCAGGCCGGAATTGTTGGGCGTCGAGCTCTCCTTCCCGTAGTTGACCAACGACAGAGAGCCATCCCCGGAACCGTACACCGCGCCCGCCTGCTCCTCGGGCATGTTCTGGATGGAAATTGGCAGCGCGCCGGAAAACCCGCCCACCGAGAACACCTTGTTGACGTTGTTATAGGCAAAGCGAGTGTCGTAGAAAGCGTCAACGATCTCCAAACCGCCTTTCGAAAGCGGACTCGGATTCTGGATCGCAATCATGACGCGGTTCACCAGCCCGCTGGGCGGAAGGTTGCGTCCTGCGAAATAGCTTGTGGAACCGCACCCGGCAAGCGTAACCGCGACCGCCAGGGCTCCAGCGGCACTCAACCAAAGACTTCTCTTCTTCAAAATCATCTACCTCGATGGCGAGCGCGGGGCGTGCCGCAACCCTGGCATGAACAAAAAACAGCAAAACTTAATCGAACGGGCCGGCGATTCTCATGTACGCCCTGAACCGGCTTCTTAAGGCTATTTGACTCTCGAAGTATAACAAAGCAACCTGCCCTGCCGAACCGGGCGCAATTCCGCCCGGAAACCCGGCAGCCGCCGCCGCCTGCTGAATTCCACATGCCGCGCAAATGCATTAGCATGTCATCAGAATGCCCCGGTTTAACCACATCTTTGCGGATCGTCCCATCCTGGCCGACGGCGCCATGGGAACCGTCCTCTACGCACGGGGAATCTACATCCACCGCTGCTACGACGAGCTGAACCTCTCTGACCCCAACCTGATTCTCGCCGTCCACGAGGAATACCTTCAGGCCGGCGCGGAGGTGCTGGAAACCAACACCTTCGGCGCCAACCGCTTCCGTCTGGCCCGGCACGGTCTCGCCTCCCGCGTGGCCGAAATCAACGCGGCGGGCGTGCGCATCGCGCGGCAGGCGGCCGAGCACCTGAAGGAAAAGCAGGCCGGCGATGCCTGGGTGGCCGGCGCCATCGGACCGCTTGGCGTGCGCCTCGAGCCCCTGGGAAAGACCGGCCTCGACGAAGCCCGCGCGGCCTTTGCCGAGCAGATTCGCGCTCTCGCCGACGCCGGCGTGGATCTCCTCATCGCCGAGACCATGCCCGCGCTGAATGAGGCGCGCGAAGTGCTGCTGGCGGCCCAGGAAGCCGCGCCTGACCTGCCCATCCTCGTCATGGTCACGGTGGACGACGAAAGCAACTGCCTCGACGGCTCTTCCGCGGAGCAGGCCGCCGCGCTGCTCACCGAGTGGGGCGCGGATGCCATTGGCGTGAATTGCTCCACTGGACCATCTTCAGTGCTCACCGCCATTGAGGCCATGCGCGCCGCCACCAACTTGCCCCTGGCTGCCATGCCCAATGCCGGCATGCCGCGCGCCATCGAAGGCCGCAACATCTATCTCTGCTCACCCGAATACATGGCCAGCTTCGCCCGCAAGGCCATCGCCTCCGGCGCGCAGTTTGTGGGCGGATGCTGCGGCACCACCCCGCACCACATTCGCGCCATGCGCTCGGCCATGCGCGCCATTGACGCGCAAACCCGCGTGAGCGAAGGCGGCGCCGCCGTCACCGTGCCCGCCGAACACCCACCCGCGCCGCTCGGCCAGCGCTCGCACATCGGCTCGCTTCTCTCGCAGGGCACGTTCGTCACCCTCGTCGAAATCGTTCCGCCCAGGGGCATTGACTGCTCCAGCGAAATTGAAGGAGCACGCGTGCTGGCGCAGCTTGGCGTGCATGCCATCAACGTTCCGGACTCGCCCCGCGCCTCGGCCCGCATGAGCGCGCAGAGCCTCTGCATCCAGATTCAGCAGCACACAGGAATCGACACGGTGCTGCATTACACCTGCCGCGACCGCAACGTCCTCAGCATCCAGTCGGATTTGCTCGGCGCCGCGTCCATCGGCCTGCGCAACATCCTTTGCCTCACCGGCGATCCGCCCAAGCTGGGCGATTATCCTGACGCTACAGCCGTCTTCGACGTGGACGCCATCGGACTGGTGAACCTGGTCCGCCGGCTCAACCACGGCCTCGACATCGGCTCGAACTCCATCGGCGCCTCCACCAACTTCACCATCGGCGCAGCCGCCAACCCCGGTGCGCCGGATATGGAGCACGAGCTGCGCCGCTTCGCCTACAAGGTGGAGGCCGGCGCGGAATACGCCATCACTCAACCCGTCTTCGACGTGCGGCTTCTCGAGAGCTTTCTGCGCCGCATTGAATCCTTCCGCATCCCGGTCATCGCCGGCATCTGGCCGCTCACCAGCCTGCGCAACGCCGAATTCATGAAAAATGATTTGCGCGTTTCCATGCCGGAGGAGATTATGCTTCGCATGGCCCAGGCCGCCGAGCCGGAAACCGCCCGGCAGGAAGGAATCGCCATCGCGCGCGAAATGATGGAGGTTGCGCGCCCCCACGTGCAGGGCGTGCAGGTCAGCGCGCCCTTTGGCCGATACACCGCCGCCGCGGAAGTCATCGCCGGCGTCCTGCCCAAAGCCGTGCCGCAACCGGAGTGAACGCAATGCCATCCTTCGAAGAATCGCTGAAAAAACTGGAATCCGTGGTCGAGCGGCTGGAGAAGGGCGACCTGCCTCTCGAAGAGTCACTCAAGCTGTTTGAGGAGGGCGTCAAGCTCTCCGAGACCTGCAAAAAGCAGCTTGAAAGCGCGGAAGGCAAGGTTCAGACGCTCCTCAAGCAGCGCGACGGCTCCTTCAAGACCGAACCGTTTCCGAAGGAAACCGAGAACTCCGGCAATTCCTGAATTGATGTGACCCACCGGGCTCTCTGCGTGGTCGCCGCTCCCTGCTGGTCGCGTCGACTTGAATGCACTGGCTTCGGGATACAGTCACTCAGGAATTGCGTTGAGCCGGGCGCGCATCCACTCCTCGAAGTCCGGCGAAATACGGCCGAAATCCTCCATCCGAAACAGCGGAACACCGGGCTTGCGGGAAACCTCCGGCAGAAGAACGCACGTCCGCGCCACAAGCGCATCGGCACGGGCTAGAAACGCGTCAAACGACGGCTTCTCGGGCTGTGCGCCGGCCCCGAGCACTCCCAGACATAGATCAGTCGTCATAAAGTCTGGCGTTTGGTAGGACGCAATCCGATTGGACTCGACGAGGACGTTCCCGTCCTGCTCGAAGACTTCCCGCAGGAGCGCCGGCAGCGGCTCGTCTCCCAGCGCCTCCACCAGAAGAGCTCGCCTGGCGCCGGCCAGCAAATACCGCCCCGTATCGGTTGCGGCGTTGCGCGCCCTCTCCTCTGTCACGGGAACTCCGTGATGGGCGTGCGAGGTGATCTTGATTGCGGTCCACTCCCGCTCCGGCAGGCAGGCAAGGATTCCGCAGATCAGCGTGGTCTTTCCCGCTCCTTTTGAGGCCCCGCCCACCACCACGATGCTCACGCCGCGTCTCCCATGCGCCGACTGCTATGGCATTTCTCCTAGTGGTGTAGAGCGAAACGACACGGCTGAGTTGGAGCGACCATCAGGAAGCGACAACCTTGCACCACTTCGGCTGCTCCACAGAAAAAGGAAAAATGCCTTAAAAGATGACGAAGAGCACTTCAATCAGGCCGGCCGCGCTCAGCAGAAACCAGAAAAGCGAACCACGAATGGCGGCAACCATGCCCAGCATCACCACAACCAGCGCCAGGTCAAGCTGGGTCGTCTTTCCGGCCGGTGTTGTCGCACTTAAAAACAGCAGCCACACGGCCAACCCCGTCGCGATGATGATTCCGGAAACCCCCACGGCATGTTTCTTCATCCAGCCCCTATTCCCTTCTCCGTGCGCTCCGTTCCCGCTCCGGTCGATTGGCCGTTCGACTGGGTCGCTCGCCGGGCAAGACGAGCCAGCGTGGCCTGCTCGCGCAGCACCTGGCGCAGCGGACGCGCCGGCGTGCCCCACAGAACCGTTCCCGGCTCCAGCCCTTCATTGGTCACCGTTTTGCCGCTCAGCACGCCGGCCTGGCCGCCCAGAATCACGCCCTCGCCCACGTGCGCATGATCGCCGATGCCCACCTGCCCGGCAATCACCGCGCCCTTGCCCACGCTGCTCGATCCGGAGATTCCTGTGAGCGCCACAAGAATCACGTCTTCGCCGATCTCGCAGTTGTGGCCAATGTGGACCAAATTGTCGATCTTCGTGCCGCGGCGGATTCGGGTCTCGCTCAGCGCCCCGCGGTCAATGGTGGAATTCGCGCCAATCTCCACATCGTCCTCGATGGCCAGCGTGCCCTGCTGCGGAAACTGCGTGTAGGCGCCGGTCGTCTCGTCGCGCACATAGCCAAAGCCGTCGGTGCCAAGCACCGCTCCGGCATGCACAATCACACCGTCGCCAAGGGTCGTGCCGGGTTGCAGCACGGCGCCGGAGTGGATGTGGCAATGCTTTCCAACATGCACATTCAGGCCAATCACGGCGCCTGCATCCACACGCGTGCCCAGGCCTATCTGCGCGCCCGGCTCGATCACCGCACAGGCTCCCACTGACACGCCAAAGCTGAGCTTGGCGTCCGGAGCAACAATCGCGGCGGAATGAATCGCAGCGATGTGGAGCCCCAATTGCAGCAGTTTGGCAGCCCGGGCAAACCACAATCGCGGCTGATCGCATTCCACAACATGCCTTCCCTCCGGATATGAGTCGGAAAGGCCGGCTTTCAGCACCACCACACCGGCGCTTCCCGCCAGGGCACGGGCGGCCGCCGGAACGGAATCGGCAAAGGCCAGATCAAAGGGGCCTGCGTTTTCAAGCGAGCTCACGGCGTCGACGGACCACTCCGGGTCGCCGTGAGCCAACGTTCCACCCAGCATGCTGATCAATTCCCCCAGAATCATCGTCCGCCTCCTCGAGTCAATAGAAACCAGGTTCTCCCGCCGGTCGCGTCTTCCAGCGCCGGTGGATCCAGAGCCACTGGTCAGGATAACGCCTCACCCACGATTCAATGGTTTGATTGCACAGCCCAGTCGCGGCGCGCACGTCTTCCTCGATGTCGTCCGAGCGGGATAAATTCAGCTCCGGCCCGAAATGCAGCACATAGCGGTGCTCGGCTGGCTCCCACACCAGAAAGCCCGGAAGCACCGCCGCGCAGGTCTTCAGCGCTACGCGGGCCAGTCCCGATGCCGTGCAGGCCTCAAGCCCGAAGAACTCCGCGAAAATCCCCTGCGGCGGGGTCATGTTGGTGTCCATCAGGATGCCCACCGTTTGGCCTTCGTGCATCGCCTTCAGCAGGCCGCGGGCAAAGTCGTCCTTGTGGAGCACGCGATTGCCGTGCATCGAACGCACGCCGTTCACAAACGCATCCAAGCGGCGGTTGTCGAGCCGGCGAATTACCATGCCCATGGGAAAGCCCATGAGCGAGTGGTAAAAGCTCGAGAGCTCCCATGCGCCCAGGTGGCCGGTCAGAATCAGCACGCCCTTTCCGCGCTCCCGCGCCGCCAGGTAGTGCTCCAGACCCTCGGTGCGAATCCACGAGCGGGTGTTCTCGCGGGTGTAGCGGGCCATGCGGCAGAACTCGACCAACTGCCAGCCCAGATGGCGATAAACGCGCCGCAGAATCTTCTTCCGTTCCTCGACAGAAAGCTCCGGCAGTGCCAGGGCAAGGTTGCGCATGCCCACGCGGCGCAGTCTGCCCAGCGCCCCATACGTCAGCAGGGCGATGCAATCGGCGGCAAGCCGGGCCAGCGCTCTCGGCATCCAGCCCAGGCAGCGCACCACGCCGAGAACCAGCCAGTATTCGATCGTCTCCCGCATCGCTAGGCCAAGAGACAAGTGTAGGGCATCACCGCGGCGTCGGTAGCCATTCGCGCAAACAAATGCCCGGACCTCCACGCCCGCAAAACAGCAAAGGCGGCTCCTTCAAGCCGCCTTTCTCTGCACGCGAATTCACCGCTCCTGCTACTTGGTGGCCTTGGCGCGGATGAAGGAATGCGCCACGGTGCGGACGAACGGGACCGCGCCCTGCGGCACACCAACTTCGCCCTTCAGGATCGATTCGAAACTGTGCGGTGCGCCGTAGTAGAGCGTCGTGTCGTCCATGTTCTGGCTCACGCTGGTGCCATCCAGATCAATGCCCGCAAACAGGCCCTTGTTGCGGGAGTAGCTCAGCAGTTCGGCATTCATCTTCCAGTCGGTCGCGGCCTGTCCGGAACGGCCCACCGGTCCCGCCGCCGCCGAGGCGTCGCCGCCAATTTTGAACTTGTTCTTCAGCAGGTCCTGTAAGCCTTTGTCATTCACGGCCACAAGAACCAGGTCCGTGGACTGTCCGCCAATCTGGAAGCCGAACGAACCGCCGGCCATGCGGATAAACACCGGCGCGCTCCATCCGTGCCCGGTGCGGCAGGTCACCACGCCCTGTCCGTACTGGCCGCCAAAGACAAACGCGCCCTTCTTCAGTCCGGGCACCACGGCCACGCAGGTGGCATCCTCAAGAATGTTCAGTGGGATGCTGTTGTCCCGGGCGGCCATGATCTCGTCCATCACAGTCTTGGCAGCGTCAATGCGTGCCTGGAGCGAGGCCCGGGAGGAAGCCGCAAAAGCAGTGCTTCCCATCAAAAAAAAGCAGCAAATCGAAACAATTGTCTTCTTCATGGTTTCGTCCTTTCAGTCCGCAAATCCGGGGATGCGGGTTGTTTGTCCTTGGAGCCGAAGACGGCGTACGGTGAGCAATGCCAAATCGCAAGAAGCATCTCCGCGACGCCACGTTGCGCTCTCCTGCGCACTCAGGCCTGTTCGCAGGCTCTTGACAGGCTAAACCATTCCGGCCCGGTGAATCCTTTGCGGAATCGGGGCCCGGGAGGCAGCAATCAATGCACGCCACGTCTGCAAGTCGAGCGAATAAGGCCTGACTTCACACTACTCGGGGTTTGATGCAGAGGATTCGCTTGGGGTGGGCTGCCGGATGACACTGGGAGGGACGCAGAGGTTTTGCCGGCGCAAGAAAAAAGAGGAGTTCCCAGGCTTCATGCCAAACATGCGGCCTGGGAACCCCTTTCCCCAGATCTGCGTTGTTTCTATTCTGGATTCTTCGCGATGTCACTCTTTGCCACAAGAGCACGGAAGGATGGTGGCATTTAGTAACCAGGGCAGACATCCTCCTAACTGCCCCCGTTTCAATCGTTTCTCCCTTGATTCGCTTCCCGGCGCAATTTGAGTGCGCCGTTCAGGGCCCGCATGGAGAGGTCAATCCGGTTTTCCGCGCCCGTCTTTTTCATTAAGCGGCTCACGTGGGCCTTCACCGTCCGCTCTTCGATTCTCAGCTCCCGCGCAATCTCGCGATTGGACTTCGCCTGGAGTATCAAATCCAGCACCTGCCGCTCTCGCGCGGTCAGGTGAGGCAGGCCGCTGGATGCCATGCCCTCCGGGGAGCCCAGCAGCCGGTCAATCAGGCGGGAGAGCAACCGCCGCGGGGCCCAGATGGACCCTCCAACCACAATTTCAATCGCTTCGCGCACGGTTCGCGTCCCCGCCGAGCCGTCCAGGTAGGCTCTTGCGCCCGCCACAATCGAATCCATCACGAGAGCGTCGTTGCCCTCCGGTCCAATCACGATTGGCCGCAGCTCTGGTCTCGCGCTGCGGATCTTCTCCAGCGTTTCCAGGCCGATGGAGGAGTTCAAATCCACCACCAGGAATTCCATTTCGGGGTTTGCGAGAAGCTGATCGAGCGTTCCACTGACAGGAATCAGAGGGGTATGTCCCGGCGCGGGCGGGTGCTCAAAGACGCTGGTCAGGCCTTCCAGTCGAATCGGTTCGCCGGCCATCAACCCCACGCGCTTCGGTTTTGGATTCTGGCTCAACGGCATGCACCCCCGGCTGCGCCCGCAGCCGCTCTTTCACGGAGTTCTTCAATCCCACATTTCGATTTTGCACCGGAAGACCTCGATTCGCTTCGGCCGGTCCTCGCATTTTGTACGCGAAAGTTTGCCCGCGTTCGCTTCAGAGCTTGGGAAGCACAATCCCCTGCTGCTTTTGATATTTTCCGTTGCGATCCGCGTAGCTCGTCTCGCAGGGCTCATTGCCGTGGAAGAAAAGAATCTGGCAAAGCCCCTCGTTGGCATAGATCTTGGCCGGCAGCGGAGTGGTGTTTGAAATCTCGAGGGTCACAAAGCCCTCCCATTCCGGCTCAAAGGGCGTCACGTTCACGATGATGCCGCAGCGCGCGTAAGTGGACTTGCCCACGCAGATGGTGAGGATGTCGCGGGGGATACGAAAGTACTCAACCGATCGCGCCAGCGCAAAGGAGTTGGGAGGAACAATGACCGACTCAGCCTGCACGGAGACGAACGACCGCTCATCGAAGGCCTTGGGATCGATGACGGCGCTGTTGACGTTGGTGAAGATCTTGAACTCGTCGGAGACCCTGAGGTCATACCCGTAAGAGGAAAGCCCATACGAGATGACACCCTGGCGAACCTGCTTCTCGCTAAAAGGTTCAATCATATGGCGGTTAATCGCTTGCTCGCGAATCCACCTGTCGCTCTGGATTGACATGCCTCTCCTGTTTTGCCCCCACCTCGCGCGGGACTCCCAAGTGGCATTCACCCGGGTCTTCAGGGGGGTCTTGAAAGCTTCATCTTACGAAACAGCCCAGCCGATGACAACCGGAGGACTGTTGGAAAGCGCGGCTGAACTCGGCAATTTGGAAGCGGCAGCGAGCCAAACGACCCCGCGCCCCAAACGGGATTTGCACAGCGCGGAACGGAATCTGCCAAAAACGGGAGTTTGCGAATCGGCCCAAAATCTGTACCATCAAGTCCGTAGGGCGTGGTACAGTCGTTTCCAGTCGCGCCAGCGAGGTAAACCGCTTTGATTAAACAGGACATCGTCCACAATGTGATCGAGCGCACAGGTCTGCCGCGCACCAAGGCCGAAGCAGCGGTGGACACCGTTTTCGAAGGCCTGAAAGAGGCTTTGGCGGCTGGTCAGCGCATTGAACTACGCGGCTTTGGCGTTTTCAGCGTGCGCGCCCGCAAGACCGGCATTGGCCGCAATCCGCGGACAGGCACTGAGGTGAGCATTACGCCCGGCAAGGCGGTGCGCTTCAAGCCCGGCAAAGAGCTGCACCAGCTCGGCGACAAGCCAGAACCCAAAGAGTAACCTTCCGGGCTGATTTTCCGCCCTCCGTCCCAGTGCATGCCGCTACATCAGCCTCTGGGCATCCACATCCACAACCAGACTTTTGCGTGGAATCCCCAGCGCTTCGGCGTGCGCCAGCAGGCCGCGCAGAGCCCCATTCAGCACCTTTCTGGACCCGGCTTTCAGCACCATGTGAAAGCGGTAGACGTTCTTGATGCGGGCAATGGGCGCGGCGCAGGGCCCCAGCACCCGCACGCCGCGGGCCGCATCGCCTTCCAACCGCTTGCCCAGCGCTTCTGACCAGGCCAGCGCCTCCTCGCGCCGTGCGGAGTGCACCAGCACATTCGCCAGAACTCCAAGCGGCGGATAATGCATCCATTGGCGAAACTTGAGCTCGCGCCCGGCGAAGGCTTCAAAATCGTGGTTGGAGGCGGCAACAATCGCGTAGTGGTCCGGATAGTAGGTCTGCACAATCACGCGCCCCGGCAGCTCTCCGCGTCCGGCCCGGCCTGAAACCTGCGTAATCAACTGAAAGACCCGCTCCGCGGCGCGAAAGTCTGGCATGGAAAGGGAATGGTCGCAGCCCACAACGCCCACCAGGGTGACGCCGTGGATGTCATGACCCTTGGCAATCATTTGCGTCCCGACCAGCAGATTGATTTCGCCCGAGTGCAGGCGGCCGAGAAGGCCTTCGAGTTCGAGACGTCCGCGGACCGCATCGCGATCCATGCGGCCAATGCGCGCTCCGGGAAAGATCTCCGTCAGGCGCTCTTCCGCCTGTTGCGAACCGACGCCGAGATAGTAGAGGTGCTCGCTTTCACATTTGGGGCAGTGCTCGGGGACCGCTCTGCGAAAGCCGCAGTAATGGCATTCCAGGCGTTGGCCCGCCCGGGCAACGCCGTCTCGCTCCGCGTCTGACTTGTGGTGGGTGAGCGCAATGGCGCAGTTCTGGCACTCCAGCTTCTCGCCGCAGGCGCGGCAGATGACCACAAACGAGAATCCGCGGCGATTGAGCAGAATCAGCACCTGCTCGCCGCGTCCCATTGTGGCCTGCGCTTCGGCAATCAGCATGCGCGAAAAGATTTGTTCCTCGCCGGTCTCGCGGAATTCGCTGCGCATGTCCACCAGTTCCACTTTTGGCAGCGCCCGGTTCGCGATGCGCTCCTTGAGCCGCAGCAGCGTGTACTTGTGGTTCGCGGCATTGTTCCAGCTTTCCAGCGACGGCGTGGCCGAGCCCAACACGACGACGGTGCCCGAGAGCTTGGCCCGCATCACGGCCACATCGCGCGCGTGATAGCGCGGAGTTTCCTCCTGCTTGTAGCTCTGGTCGTGCTCCTCGTCCACCAGGATGAGCCCCAGATTGCGAATCGGCGCAAAGACGGCCGAACGCGTTCCGACGACGATGGACACTTCTCCGCGGTGAATCCGGCGCCATTGTTCGGCCCGTTCATCGGGCGTGAGAGACGAGTGCAAAAGCGCGAAACGCGTTCCGAAGGTCGCCTCCAACAGGCCGGTCATCTGCGGCGTGAGACCAATCTCGGGGACCAGCAGAATCGAGCCCTGGTTGCGCTCCAGCGCCTGTCGCATCGCCGCCAGATAGACGGCCGTCTTCCCTGAGCCCGTAACCCCGTGCAACAGAAAGGGCTCAAAGCGGCCCAGCGCGCCGGTGATGGCCGTGAGAGCTCCCACTTGCTGCTCGTTCAGGCCAGCGGGCTGCGCGGGCGGCTCCAGGCCGCCCATGCGAAAACTCTCCGGGCGCTCGTCAATCCGCGCCATCCCCCTGCGCACAAGCGTTTGCACGGATGAGGACGAAAGGTCCTTGCGCCGGACCTCGCTCAACGCCATCTCTCCGCCCCGCGCCGCCAGCTCCGCCAGAAGCTCCTGCTGCTTCGGCGTGAGCGCGGGAAGCCGAATCTCCGGAACCAGCACCACGAAGCGCTGCATCCTTCCCACTTCGCGCTCCACGGCCGATTCTTCCCGTGCTATCCACCGCTTGCGCATCATGGTGACCAGAACCGAAAGCGTGGCGGCCGTGGAGGTGCGAAGGCGCGAGACGCTGACGCGATCGCCTGAGGCCAGCCGCTTCAGCACCCGAAACGGAAGGTGCTCCTCTTCCCTGGCAACTTTGGGGCGGCGCTTGCCCGCGTGCGTTGCCAGGCGAGAGACGCCTTCCTCAAGCGAATTGGCCAGCACGTCGCGGCCAAGATCCGTAATGCGGTAGTAGACCGTCCGCCGCACCTCGGCCATCAGGGGGGTCATTCCACGAAGCACCTCGCCCAGCGGCGCAAGGTAGTACTGCCCAATCCACTCGGCAAGCTGCATAAGCTCATCGCTCAGCAGCGGCTCTTCGTCGAGAACGGTTTCGATCGCCTTTGTTTCAAAATCCGCCGGTGGCACAGAGGAGATCTGCGTCACCACTCCGATGAGCTTCTGGCCGCGAAAGGGCGCAATCACCCGCCCTCCGCGAACCGGCTTGGCTCCCTCCGGAATCGCATAGGTAAATGTTCGGTCCACGGGAACTGGAAGCGCAACTTCGCAGTAGCTTTGCATGAGCGATCCTTCCCAGTGTAGGAGATGGTGCCGCTCTCAATCCCCGTTTTGCTGCCCCGATTTGCACAGACGCATCGGTTCCGGTCCGCGCGGATTACAATTCCTGCTGATGACTACCAAGTCTGCAAAATCCACCAAACATTCCGCGCCCAAATCCGCGGCCAAGCCTGCGTCCAAATCCACAGCCAAAAAGCGGCCCATCACGTTGTGCATCGATATCGGCGGTTCCGGCTTGAAGGCGATGCTTCTCGACGCAAATGGCAAGGCTGTGAGCGAGCGGGAGCGCGTGCCCACCCCGGCCGAGCCCATTCCCGAGTACGTGCTGGCAGGCCTGGACGAGTTGCGCAACATGCTGGCCGACTTTGACCGCGTCTCTGTGGGCTTTCCCGGCGTCATCAAGCACGGCACCACTTTCACGGCGGTGAACCTTCACCCCGCCTGGCTGAACTTCCCGCTGCAGGCGGAGCTGGAAGCACGTTGGAAGAAGCCCGTGCGCACCGCCAACGATGCGGACCTGCAGGGCTACGGCGCCATCCGCGGCGACGGCGTGGAGCTGACCCTGACTCTGGGCACCGGCCTGGGCGCGGGACTGTTCACAAACGGGCATTTGTGCCCCGGACTGGAACTGGGCCACCATCCGTGGCGCAAAGGCAAAACCTACGAGGACTATCTCGGCCGCCGCGGCCTGGACAAGTACGGCAAGAAGCGCTGGAACAAGCTGCTGCTCGAAGCTATTGAGCAGACCGATAAGCTGTTCAACTGGGATCATCTTTACCTGGGCGGCGGCAACACTAAGAAGATCAAGTTTGAGCTGCCCAAGAACGTGGAGATTGTTTCGAATGAAGCCGGGCTGCTGGGCGGCGTGGCGTTGTGGAGGAAATGGTCCTGATCGAGCCTTCAGAGTTCACTGTCTTGGGTGACGGTCCTGCAACTTAAACGGGATTGGGCGCGGGCGAAAGTGGTATCGTGGGCAGGGCTTGCTTTGCGCGATACTTCTCAGCGTCGGCCGAATGCGGCTTACTGGAGACAGGTTCCCATGCTTATGCTCTTCCTGCTTGCGACCACAATCCTGATGGCTGCCGTGCGGCCTGTTGCCCCGGCGCGCCAGCGAAACTGCTCACGCCGCTAAAGCATTTTTCCTAATGGTGCATCGCCGAAGGACGCGGCTGAGTTGGCGCGAACCTCAGGGAGCGACAACCTTGCACGGCTTCGCTAACTCCACAGAATTAGGAAAAATGCCTTGACTGCGAATCGCATGGCTTCCCGCGTCTTTTGATTACACATCATTTAAGTCCAAGCTCTTTCATGGCGATCTGCAGGTCTAACCAGGCCTCTTTCTTCTGCCGTGGATCGCGCAGCAAATAAGCCGGATGGTAGGTCACAATCAGCCGGCAACTCCTGACGGAATGAATCTTGCCGCGCAGCCCGGCCAACGGCTGTCGTTGCCCCAGCAGGTAGGTGGCGGCCGTCGCGCCCAGAGCCACCAGAATTTCCGGATGGACCGCGTCAATCTGGCGCAGGAGAAACTGTCCGCAGGTGTGGGCTTCTTCCGGCTCCGGCGTGCGGTTGCCCGGCGGGCGGCACTTCACCACGTTGGCGATGTAGAGTTCCTCGCGCTTCAGGCCCATCGCGGCAATCATGTTGTTCAGCAACTGACCCGCACGGCCCACGAAAGGCAGCCCCTGCGCGTCCTCGTCGGCGCCGGGGCCCTCCCCGACAAACATCAGTCGCGCATGCGGATCGCCATCCCCAAAGACCAGCTTGTTTCGCCCCTTGTGCAGAGCACAGCGCGTACAGTCTCCCATCTCTTCCCGTATCAGCCGCAGAGCCTCAGCGTGGCCGGATGCGGCAACACTCACTGGAGTTTGCGGAGTGGCTGGAGCAGGTTTGGAAAATGAAATGGCTTGTTCCTCCGCGCGCGTGGCGGCCTGCCCCGCCGATGGCAGAATCTCCTCGTCCGCAGATACGGCTGCGACTGCAATCGCATCGACGGGCCGGCGATAGAGGTCCGTCAGGCCAAGCTCGCGATAGAAACGCAGCCGAGCCGCGATCGCCTGTCTACTGGAAAGGTCGAGCGGGGGCACGATCAACGTTCCACAATCAGCCGGGAGCGAGCCGGGGAGGGTTCGTCGGCGGGTTGTAGCGTCGCGTTCCGATCGGCCTTCGGCGCGATGTCCTGGTCGAGCTCGACAAGAAGCGACCGCGGCCTGCGGAGCAGAAGCACTTCGTCCAGGATGCGGTCGGCGAGCTTGCGCTTGGGCATTTCATGCATCTCAATCGCCGTTGAACTGGTAAGAAACGTTGCCGCATTGTTGTCGGCGTCGATACCAACGCCATCCCCGGAAACGTCGTTCACCACAATAGCGTCTGCTCCCTTGCGCAACAGCTTGGCGCGGCCGTTTTCCATGCGGTTCTCGGTTTCCGCCGCGAAACCGATGATGAGCTGGCCAGGGCGGCGGCGGCGCGCCACCTCCGCAAGAATGTCCTCCGTGGGCGCGAGCTCGATGGTGAGCGGCGCAGTGCGCTTAAGCTTGTGATCGGAGACAGTGACAGGGCGATAATCAGCCACGGCAGCGGCCTTGATGATCAGCGTTGCCTCCTGCATACGCTCGAGCACCTCGGTTCGCATCTCCGCCGCGGTGGTCACGCGCACCAATTCGCATCGCGCCGGAGCGTGAAGCGCGGTGGGACCGCTGACGAGAATCACCCGCGCCCCGCGCGCTCGCGCAGCTTCCGCCAATGCATAGCCCATCTTTCCGCTGGAGCGGTTTCCCAGAAAGCGCACGGGATCCAGTGCCTCACGCGTCCCCCCGGCGGTGACGAGCGCGATTTCACCGGCGAGGTCTTGCCGCCGGCCCAGCAAGCGCCGCACCTCCTCTGCAATAACCTCGGGTTCGGCCATGCGCCCCGGCCCCATCATTCCGCAGGCCAAGTCGCCGGTTCCGGGCTGAATAACCCGCACACCCCGCTCGCGCAGAATGTCCAAGTTCGACTGCGTGGCCGGATGCTCCCACATGTGTACATTCATGGCAGGCGCAACCAGCACCGGAGCCTGCGTGGCAAGGTACATCGTGGTGAGAAAATCGTCGGCGATGCCGTGCGCGAATTTCGCAAGGATGTTGGCCGTGGCCGGAGCCACCACCAGCGCTTCGGCCCATTCCGCCTCGCTGATGTGCTCGATGCTGCTCGCCGCGCCGGAATCCTCGGAGCAGGTCGAATCGGCAGCATCGCCGTCCCATAGGCTCGTGATGACCTTGTGTCCGGTGAGCGCTGCAAAGGTGAGCGGCTGCACGAAGTGCGTTGCGGACTCAGTCATCACCGCACGCACCTCAATGCCCAGCTTTTGAAGAGCGCGCACAAGCTCCGCCGCCTTGTACGCAGCAATTCCGCCGGAGACACCAACGGTCACTCGCATAAGGAGATTGTAGTCCGTACCGGCCGCAAAACCGAGCGCATAGGAATCAAAAGCGCTCGCATCCCTCAAGAGCGCAAGATGCCGCGGGTCTGTGCGAAGCCAGAGGGCGGCAAAAGAGCGCGCAGCTTAGGAAAGGAGCGGAGTCCCGCGGTCCTCGACGGCCTGCTTTTGGACCGGAACATCCTTCTTGACGTAGGCGACGACGCCAGCTTCCACCTCATCCTGAGCGATGCGGCACGGCTTGGTGGAATGGCTCGCGACAAGCGCTGCGGAGCCGTTCTGCAACTGACGGGCGCGGCGGGCCGCAACCAGGACTTTGCGGTAGTCCGAATCAAAGCGGGTTTCAATCGTCATCTGAATCCTCTCCGAAGGGAAGTTGCTGCTGGCCGTTTGCGCCATCGATTCCGAATACTTCGAGAACCGGCTTGAGCCGCTCTCGCGAATTGGTGAGCAGGCAGGCCGCAGCCACCTCCAACACTCTGGCAGAGCGAAATGCAATTGGCTCTCCATTGCGATAAAACCGCTCGGTGAGCACAATGGCCTCCAATTGCGCAACCGCCCTGTCAAGAAGGTCGTTGACCAAAATATAGCCGTAATCGCGATATTTCTCAATTTCCTTGCTGGCCTCGCTCAGGCGGCGGTAGAGCTCGGCTTCGTTTACCCCGCCTTCGGCGCGGCTGCGGTTCCTCAAACGGGTTCGCAGCACCTTTGGCGTGGGAGGGAGAACAAAAATGCTCACCGCTTCCGGCATAGCGGCTCGCACCTGCGCCGCACCCTGCACGTCGATATCGAGCAGAAGGTCGTGCCCCTGGCGGCGTGCATCGTCCAGCGACTGACGGGCGGTTCCGTAATAGTTGCCGAAGACCTCCGCGTGCTCAAGAAACATGCCCTTGTCGCGCATGCTCTCGAACTCCTCCCGGCTCGTAAAGTGGTACTCGCGTCCGTTCTCCTCTGAGCCGCGCGGGGCGCGCGTGGTCCAGGAAATGGAGAAATCCACGCTTGTTACCTGCTTGCGCAACTCGCTCACCAGCGTGCTTTTTCCTGATCCCGATGGCGCCGAAATGATAAAGAGAATTCCTGCCACTTGCTCCGGTTTCCTTTCACGTTCTTGATGTTGCTTCCGCATCTATTCCACGTTTTGAATCTGCTCGCGGGCCTTTTCAATCTCTGCCTTCATGGCCAGTCCCAATTCAGTAATACGAGTTCCCTTCCCGCCCACTCCGCCGGTCTTGGACAGCATCGTATTGGCCTCGCGGTTCATTTCCTGGAGCAGAAAGTCGAGCTTCTTGCCCACCTCGCCGCCAACGGCCAGCAGCTCGCGGAAATGACCAATGTGCGTGGTCATTCTGGCCAGCTCCTCGGAGATGTCGCTCCTGTCGACCAGCAGCGCGACCTCCTCAAGGAGTCGCTGGCGGTTGAATTCGTTTCCAACAGCCGCGGTGAGCCTTTGCGTAAGACGATCCTGGTAGCGGTGTTCAACTTCCGAACGCAGTTCGGCCACTCCATCCGTGGCCTCGGCAAGGCGATCGAGCGACGCCGAGAGGATGGCCTCGAGTGAGTCTCCTTCGCGCGCGCGCATCGCCTTCAGCTCGGTCAGCAGCGGTCCAATTTTCTCCAGTACGCTCTTGGAAAGGGTGCCCAGCTCATCCTCGCTGAAGCCGCGGCTTTCTCCCTGGAGGGCAGCCGGCATGCGCAGCACTGCGTTCAGATCTGGTTCTCCGGGAAGATTGAATTCGGCGCGCGCGCTGCGGAAGGCGGTGACATAGTTGGCAACCACGTCGTGATCGTATCCGGCCTTTTGTTGGGAGAGGCGCTCGACCGAAAGCGAAAGTTCCACATGGCCGCGAATAAGATTTTCCTTCAGTACGCGCCGTAATTCCATCTCGAGAGCGTCCTGGCCGTAAGGGATGCGCAGTTGGAGGTCGAGAAAGCGATGATTCACGCTCTTGAGGCCGAGCGTGTAGACAAACAGATCCTCCACGCGTCCCTGGACGCGCGCGAAACCCGTCATGGAATGGATCGGCATGGTGGCTACTCGGTGACGCCCCCGAGAACCGCGGGCTCAAGGCCGATGGTCTCCGGAATGTCCATGAACTGAAGTTGATACAGACGTTGATAGGTGGGGGATGTGGTGAGCAGCTCTTCGTGCGGCCCGATGGCCGTGATGCGGCCGCCCTCGAGCACGGCGATGCGATTGGCGCGGCGCACGGTGCCGAGTCGGTGTGCGATGACCATCACGGTCCGGCCCTGAATCAAGTTTGCCAATGCCGTTTGCACAAGCGATTCGCTTTCCGAATCCAGCGCTGATGTGGCTTCGTCCAGGATGAGAATGGGCGCGTTCTTTAGAATCGCGCGCGCAATGGCAATCCGCTGCCGTTCCCCGCCGGAGAGGCGAAATCCCTTCTCGCCAATCGGCGTTTCATAGCCCTGCGGCATACGCAGAATGAATTCATGCGCGAGCGCATTGCGCGCCGCCTCTTCCACATGATCGAGCTTGATATCGGGCTGGCCGTAGGCGATGTTGTTGCGCACCGTGTCATTGAAAAGAATCGTTTCCTGCGTCACCTGGGCTACCTGGCGGCGCAGGGAATTCAGTGTCAGCTCGCGCAGATCGTGCCCGTCAATCAGGATGCGCCCGGAGGTTACGTCGAAGAATCGCGGAATGAGGTTCACCATCGTCGACTTGCCCGCGCCGCTGGGGCCGACCAGCGCGACCACTTCTCCGGCCTTGACCTCGAGGTCTACATTGTGCAGAATCTGCTGCTCGCCTTCTTCGGTGGAGTAGGAGAATCCTACGTCGTCGAAACGAATGGATTGCGAAAAAGACTTTAAGATTATGGCTCGAGGCCGCTCCTTTACGTCGTCCTCCGCGTCAAAAAATCCAAAGATGGACGTGGAGGCGCCCATGGCCTGCTGAAAGCTATTGTAGAAGAAGGCAAATCTCCGCACCGGATCGTAGAGCTTGAAGAGGAGAAAGATAAATGCACCGAACAGGCCCATGGTCATCCGGCCGTGCTGAATCTCATTGCGACCAACCAACAGCATGAGAGCAATTGCTATGGAGCCGATGGTGTCCATCAACGGCGAGCTGATCGACTGCACGCGCACGCTGCGCAGGTTGGCGCGGAAGAGCCTTCTGGCCGCCTTCTGGAACCGCAGAATCTCCCAAATTTCCGTGTTGAAGGCTTTGACGATGCGGTTTCCGGTAACTGTCTCATGCAGAATGTTCTGCATCTCCGCGAGCTTGTCCTGTCCGGTTCGGGTGCGGGTACGGACCTCTCCGCCGATCTTGCGCGCCGAGGTGACAACAATGGGAATAAAGAGCAGCAGCGCCCAGCTAAGTCTGCCGCCGAGATAGATCACCAGCGTCAGTCCGACGACAAAGGTGAAGAACTGCTGAAGAAACTGGCCGATAACGGAACTGAAGGCCAATTGCACGCGCTCCACATCGTTGATCAGCGTGGATAGGATCGTTCCGGTTGTGTGCTTGTGGAAGAAACTTGAAGAGCGGCGAAGCGTAACTTCGTAAAGATGGTTGCGCAAATCGGTGATGCTGCCGAAGCCCGCATAACTCACGAGATAGGTGCCGGCATAGTCACAGAGGCCCTTGGCCAGTGTGGACATCACCAACGTGAAGGCGACCACCGTCCAGGCGTTGTGCATATGCAGAAAGTGCGGAATGAGGGTCCGCAAATCAAAATGCCAGCGAGTACTCGCGTTGCCCAAGATGATTGGGCCTTCGGGAGCACTGGGATTGAGCACCTTGTCAAAGATTGGCTGCAACAGAAGAACCCGAAAGGTATCCAGCACGCCCATCACTGCAAGCAGCACCACGCCCGCCAGCCACTGCAGTGAATAGGGCAGCCCATATCGAACGAGGCGGAGTGAACCATTCATGCCGGAATGCGTGCCTCGCGTCTAAAGAAACTCTGGAGCGCACGTCAAGCACAACGGTGCGGCTCCATCCCTGTATTTTAGCTGGGAAAGGCCGCGAGGCCCGTCGGAAAAGGCGGCAGCGTCAGCCGCCCGCACCCTTTTCGATGAGCCGCGTCGTCGAGAATCCCTCCACGAGGGGGACAATCTTCACTTCGCCACCCCAGGATTGCATCTCTTTTGCTCCGACGACGGCTTCGGCGAGGTAGTCCCCGCCTTTCACAAGCACATCGGGCCGCGTGGCCAAGATCAACTCCAGCGGGGTCGCTTCTTCGAAGATCACCACTGCGTCCACGGCCGAGAGGGCAGCGAGAACCCGCGCGCGCTCCTGCTGGCCCACAATGGGGCGGCTGGAACCCTTGAGGGCCCGGACCGAGGCATCGCTGTTGATGGCCACAATCAGCCGGTCGCCGCACCGCCGCGCCTCCTCCAGCAGGGTGATGTGGCCGATATGGAGAAGGTCGAAGCATCCGTTGGTAAAGACCACTCGGTCGCCGTTGGCCTTCCACAGCGCGATGCGTTTGATGAGATCGTCCCCGCCGAGCACCTGCGACTCGGTGTTCAGCGCCAGCTCCGGCGAGAGCGCGGCAAGCAGCTCGTGCTTTTCCACCGGAACCGTGCCCACTTTGCCCACCACGATGCCCGCGGCAAGATTCGCCAATTGCACCGCGGACTCCGGCTCAAGACCGCAGGCGAGCGAGAGAGCCAGCACGGCAATCACGGTGTCTCCGGCGCCAGAAACATCGAAGACCTGGCGCGCCACCGCCGGCGCAACGAATCTCCTGTTGGGGAGAACCAGCGCAATGCCCTTCTCGCTCATGGTCGCGGTCATGAAATCGATTTCGAGATTCGGAATCATCGCCTGCGCCTTCGCGAGCAGCCCATCGATATCCTTCACATCGGTTTGTGCGGCGCGGGCAAGCTCGGCAAGATTCGGGCAGATGGTCGTCGCGCCGCGATAGTGCGCATAGTCGGCACTCTTGGGATCGACAAGAATGGGAATCCCAAGCGGGCGGGCCGCCGCAATCAGCGCTTGGCACACCTGGGGGGTCAGAGCGCCTTTTCCATAATCCGAGAGCACCAACGCCTGGCAATCGGGCAGCAGCTTCAGTGACGTGGCAATCAGCTCGTCATAGGCAGACGGCGCATGAAGCCCCTGCCGCTCGAAGTCCAGGCGGAGCATCTGCTGCTTGCCGCCCAGGATTCGCGTCTTGGTTACCGTGGGGAAGTCGGGCGAGGCCACAAAATGCGGCTGAATTCCGTTGGCAATCAGGCTGGCGGCCAGGGCGCTCCCGTTTTCGTCGCCGCCCGTCAGGCCGGCAACCAGAGTCTGAGCTCCAAGCCGCGCCAGGTTCATGGCCACGTTTGCGGCCCCTCCGGGCTTCTCGTCCTGGTGAATGCCTCGAACCACGGGAACGGGCGCCTCAGGGGAAATGCGTCCCACTTCGCCCCAGATGTATTTGTCGAGCATCACGTCGCCGACCACCAGCAGCCGCGTGCGGGCCCATCGAATCTCGATACTCTCAATGACCTGATGGAGCTGTCGAATCAACGCTTCCCCCTTTACGGCAGTTCCTGAGTTGCTATGACCGATTGGGACCTGTGCAAGGTCGCCGCTCCCTGATGGTTGGTCGCGTCGACTTCAGTACATCGGCTTCGGGATACAGCGACTCAGGAATTGATGTAGCCTGCAAAACACGCACCGCCTCCACAGCATCTCTTACAACACGTTGATATCATAGCTCTGTGCCAGACGACCAAATCCGTGCGCGAATTCGCAACCTTCGTACCGTCTTTCTTGACCGCGACGGCGTTCTTAACAGGAAAATGCCGGAAGGGGCGTGGGTCACTTCCCCGGACGAACTCCACTTTCTTAAAGGGGCGCCAGACGCGGTGGCAAGGCTGAACCGCGCGGGTTTTCTGGTCCTTGTGGTCACCAATCAGCGTGGGATTGCGCGGGGCAGTCTCTCTCCTGAGGGCCTCGAACGGATTCATGCTGCGTTGCAGGAGGGTCTCAGCAGCAGCGGCGCGCGTATCGATGGCATTTTCCATTGTCCGCATGACCGCGGCGAGTGCGACTGCCGCAAACCGCTCACCGGCATGTTCGTTCAAGCAAGGAAACAATTCCCCCAGGTTGACGCAAAGACGAGCACCATGATCGGCGACTCGCTTTCCGACATGCAGTTTGGGAGCGCTCTTGGGATGCTTACCCTCCTGCTGCACACCAACACAGAGATGCACGGTGAGGCGGCGCGAAAAGCCGGGCAACTGGCCGACGCCAACTTCTCTACGCTCAGCAACGCGGTGGACTTTCTTCTGGATGGTGGCTAAAACGCCCGGAGCTCGCGAATCGCCTTCAAAATGCCATCTGGCTGGGGCAGGATCGCATCTTCCAGAATGGGCTGATACGCGACGAATGTATCCATGGATCCGATGCGTTTGATGGGCGCGTCGAGGTCATCAAAGAGCTCTTCGGCAATGCGCGCGGCAATCTCCGCGCCGTATCCCCAGCTCAGCATGTCCTCATGGGCCACGATAACGCGGCTGGTCTTGCGCACGGACGCGGCAATCGCCTCCCAGTCATACGGGCTCAGGGTGCGCAGATCCAACACCTCAACGTCAATGCCATGATTCCGGCTGGCCCGTTCGGCTGCTTGCAAGGCACGGGGCACCAGAGCGCCATAGGTGACAAGCGTGATGTGCCTGCCGGGGCGCACGATCTTTGCTTTGCCGAAAGGAATGGCGAATTCCGGACCCGGATAGGGCGCGCGGCCGTACGCCTCGCGGTAGAGGCGTTTGTGCTCAAGAAACAGCACCGGATCATCGCAGCGAATCGCGGTGCGCAGCAGCCCGTTCGCGTCGAGGGCATTTGACGGAAAAACAACACGCAGCCCGGGGATATGGGTGAACATGCTTTCGCCGGACTGGGAGTGATAGATGCTGCCGCCCGTCAGATAGCCCCCGATGGGAACGCGAATCACCACAGGCGCGGCCCACGTGCCGTTGGAGCGCCAACGCATGAGGGAGAGCTCATTGCGAATCTGATGAGTGGCGGGCCAGATGTAGTCAAAGAACTGGATCTCAACGACCGGCTTCATGCCTCGAATGGCGTAACCGACGGCCCGGCCGACAATATTCGCTTCGGCCAGCGGCGAGTTGAAGACGCGCTCGGACCCGAATTCGGTCTGCAGGCCGGAAGTGAGCTTGAAGACTCCGCCCTTGCCTTTCACGTCGCGGAGGGCCTCCTCGCGGCTGGCATCGGCCACGTCCTCTCCGTAGACAACGATGCGCGGATCGCGCCGCATCTCGTCGTGCAGGCAGGCGTTGAGCAGGTCTGCCATGGTCTTCGGCGCGCCGCTATCGGCCCCCTTCGCAAGCCCGTTCAGACCCGCGTCGCGGCCCGGCTGCGCCACCGTGGCGAAGGCTGCGCCGGTTGGATCGAGGTCTTCTGAGTAAACGTGTCTGGGAATCGAGGCGACTTCCGGCAGCGGCGCGTGCAGCGCGAGTTCGGCCGCATCCTTCACGCGCTGTTCCACCGTGCGCTCAAGCTCCGCGAGCTCCTCCGCGTTTATCGCGCCCTCGCGCAGCAGGCGTTCCCGCGTCTTGGCAATGGGGTCGCGCAAGGCGTCGGCAGTGCGCTCTGCCGCCGAACGGTAGAGCTTGTCATCGTCGGAAAGCGAGTGCGAGTACGGCCGGATCACGTGGCCATGCACGAATGCCGGCCCCATGCCCGCGCGGCAGTGCGCCGCGGCGGCCTGGAATGCCTGAAAGCTGGCGACGGGATCTGTGCCGTCCACCTCGGCAAAGTGGAAGTTGGGAAAGTTCGCCACCAGGCGCGAGATGCTGCCGCCGGACGTATTCACTTCCACAGGAACGCTGATTGCGTAACCGTTGTCTTCCACGCAAAAGATGACCGGAAGCCGGCTGTTGGAAGCGGTGTTCATGGCCTCCCAGAACTCGCCCTGAGAGGTGGACCCATCCCCGAGCGTGGTCAGGACGACCTCATCTTTGTGGAACTCGACGGGACGAAGCGACCGATAGTCGCCGCTTCCCTTTTCCGCGGCTTTGGGGTGCCGGTTCAGGTAGCGCCCGGCCTCGGCGCATCCAACCGCATGCAGAACCTGCGTGGTCGTCGAAGAGGAGGTGCTGACAATGTGTAGCGGGCGGCTGCTCCAGTGCGTCGGCATCTGGCGTCCCCCGCTCGCCGGATCAGTGGCGGCGCCAACGGACTGCAGAAACATCTCTTCAGGAGTCACGCCCAGGGCCAGGCAGAGGGCGCGATCCCGGTAGTAGGGAAAAAACCAGTCCACGCCGGGCTTGAGCGCCAGCGCCGCGCCCACTTGCAGCGCTTCATGGCCGGCGCCGGAGATCTGGAAATAGATCTTCTGCTGGCGCTTGAGAAGAATTTCCCGATCGTCAATGCGGCGCGAAAGGAGCATCAGCCGGTACATTTCGACAAGCTGCCGCGCGGCAAGTCCACCCGAGGACGTGGACGATGCCGGCGCTTGTTCATTGGAGATTGCAGGTCCCATCTTCGTCCCTCCCCGTATCCGGCTCACCGTTCTGCCACACCGATTGTAGCAACCTGCCGCTGGGTCGTGAAGCCGGGAAACCCGGCCGGCGACCCCTGCGATCCGGTCAGCGAATCATCGGCACCGTGGGCGGCCGGAATACCGGAACGCCGATGTAGCTCTCGGCCATCTTCTGTTTGACGCTGTGAGCGAGTTTCTCAATGCGGTCAATCTCCTTCCACTGCGCCTCGGTCAAGGTTTCGGCGTTTTCCGCCTGAGTTTGCGCCCGGAGGGCCTGGGCCAGCTTCAACAGCCTGGCCGTATCCTTCACAAGCTCCTTTTGACGCTCTGCGTTCATGGCGCGTAGTTGCCGGTGGGCCATTTCCGGATCCATCTCATCCAAATCAGGAAAAGGATTTACTGGTGGTGGCTGCAACCCTTCGCCCGGGTGCTGCAGGCCCGCGACCGGCGGCGAAGCCACGAGACCGGCGAGGGCAACGGACGCGAGAAGCATGAGCAGCCAGCGACCTCCGCGTCCACCACGCGCCCGGATCGTCAGGCTCGTCCATCGCTGGTCGAACCGATGCGCCGGCCTCTCCGTCCTCGTCGCTATTCCGCTCACCTTTCTCTCATCTTCCACATCGCACACTCCTCATTGATTCCGTGAACTGCGGACTGGCTTCTCTGCCTTCATGGAACGGGCCAGCTTCTCAATCTCATCTGCCTTTCGCACCACAGAGAGAG
The DNA here is from genome assembly GCA_049678625.1 of Occallatibacter sp. Lineage (GTDB taxonomy): Bacteria > Acidobacteriota > Terriglobia > Terriglobales > Acidobacteriaceae > Telmatobacter. The sequence continues at coordinate 49,674 of JBAUEO010000064.1, forward strand.
AAAGCATGTCCTTGTTCGTTTTGTCCACATCGGCTTGGAGCTGATTTGCAAGCTGCAGCAGCTCTGCCATCTGTGTGCGGATGGCCGGCTTGTTCCCGGCCAGCGAGGGGTCAGTTTCGCTGCCTCGCGCTGTGGGCGCCTTGGCCGGATGATTCTGCGCCGCACTCGGACGCGCGGCAGCCGCTTGCGCTGCAGGTACGTTCCCGTCAGGCTCGCCGAGCCATCCATTCCCCGAGGCCGGCGAGAAGGTAAAGGCAGCCGCGGTGAGCAGCAGAAGGATGAGCAAGCCGAGCGTCCTTGCTCGACGCACGGTTTGCGTCCCGAGATGGTAGGCTTTCCTGAGCCGCATGCTCCACCCCCGCGGCGTCGAATTGGCGTCCGGCGGGCTCGAACAGCCTCTACCTGAGGCCGAGGCAGCCTGCGAACGCTTTCTCCGCTCAGTATAGATAGATGGAAGGAGAGTCGCTATGTATCGGTTTGCGATTGAGGCAACCACGAGTGTTCTTGCCCAAGGCGGGTTCTTCGGCAAGCTGTTGGACGAGTGGGGCGGCGACACGCAGGAATTTATTCGCAGCAAGCTGCCGCACCTGTTGGTGGTTGCGCTTATCGCGCTGATTCTAAACAGACTCCTGCGCGCCATCACCACTCATATGATCCGCGTGGCCGAGTCGCACGCAGCCGAGCTTAGCCGCATTTCGCAGGTAAGGACCCTGGCTGGCGTGATTCGGACCACGGGACTCGCCATCATCGCGGCCATCGTCGGCTTGCAATTTCTGGCTGCGGTGGGGATTAACCTTGCCCCGCTGCTGGCCTCTGCCGGAGTGGCCGGCGTGGCCATCGGCCTGGCCGCGCAGAACATTGTGCGCGACATGCTGAACGGCATCTTCATTCTGATTGAAGACCAGTTCAACGTGGGAGACACGGTGCGCGTGGCCGGCGTGACGGGAAAGGTGGAGGCCATGACGCTACGCAAGACCTCCATTCGCGAAGCGGACGGCACACTCTCCGTGATTCCGAATTCACAAATCACCATCGTGGCCAACCAAAGCATCGATTACTCGGTGGGAACCGTGACGGTCAGCATGGACTACTCAACCGACCCCAACGCGGCGATTCAGCTGCTCGGTGAGATTGCGATGGGCGTGCGCAACAGCGACGAGTTCAAGGGGGTCTTTCTTGCCGATCCGCAAATTCTGGGAGTGGATGCCGTGAAGGGATCCGAGATTTTGATCCCCGTGCAATTCAAGACGCGCGCGACCAAACAATACGCACCGATGAGGGAGTTCCGCAGACGCGTGCGCATCGCTTTGGAGGATGGGCGGCTTCTGCCCGGCGACCCTTACCGGGTCTTCCATTTCGAGTCCGGCCACCCGCATACGATTCCAGGGAGCGGCGTCCAGGGCTCTGTCGCGACTGACCCGACCGCCGAAGGAGCGCCGGACAGCAGCCCGTTCCAAGCCAGCTAAGACACGCGGATTGGTTTCTGTTCCACTCAGTTTCCGCTCAGCCGCGCAGAGCGGCGCGCAACAACTCGGCTGACGTGACGGGAGGCAGGCAGGTGCGCCCTGTGCAGATCAAAGCCCACGCGGTCGCGTCTGCGGGAAGGGTAATCTGGCCCAGAGTTCCGGCGAGCTCTTCCGGCAGATCCTTCTCGAGCACGCTCTCCGGATTGCAGCGGATCACGGTCTTGTTGATTGCGAACCCTTCCATCGCAACGCGCTCCATCGCGTCTGCCTCCGGTCCAGAGCCGAGAATCAGAATCTGCTTGGGATCGAGCAGGAAACGTTCGAGGGCCAAACCGTAACTTCCCGCATAGAGCCCCAATTGCGCGGCCATTCCGGCAAAGGAAGCAAGAGTATCCTCGGCGGCTTCGCGAAATTCCTCACGCCCGCTGAACGCCGCCAACCGCAACAGCGCCGATGCAGCGGTTGGATTGCCGGCCGGTGTGGGCGAGTCCTGGAGGGGCTTGCGGCGCGCGTTCAGCGCGCCCAGCGGAGCAGCGCCATCGGTGCCGACTGCAGTGTCAAAGAACGCGCCCGAAGTTCGATCGTAGAAGCGGGCCAGCATCGCAACGGCAATCTTGACTGCGGCGCGATAAAAGCTCATTTCGCCCTCCGCAATCCATCCATCCACACAGGCGTGAATCGTGAACGCGTAATCATCCAGCGTTCCCGGAACCTTTTCCCGCACATCGCCATCGCCGCTGCTCTCATCGCCATAGGAGATTACGTGAAAGACCAACTCGCTCCCGTCCCATGCTTCGGCCAGCAGGCGCGTGAGAGTGCGAAGGGCAATTTCGCGCGGTTCGTCCAGATCGAAGACCCGCGCTGCCTCAAGAAACGCCGTAACCCCCATCGCATTCCAGCTTGTATAGAGCGTGCGATCGATGAAGGGCGCCTTGCGCTGATTGCGCGCCGCCAGAAGTTTCTGCCGGGCAACCTCAAGAGCCTGCCTGACCTCCTCTTCCTTTCTGCCTGCATCCTCGGCAAGCACGCTGGAGGAATACTTTCGATGCAGCACGTTCTTCGCCGGATCGTGGTGCATGTCGCCCAGCTCGCCAATGTCCCAATAAAGCACAGCCAGCTCAAGCTCCGCGGGCTCCAGCACAGCGCGCGCTTCGTCCAGCGTCCAGGTGAAGTAATCGCCGTCGTCATCCAGGCTCACATCGGCGTCCTGCGAGGCGAAGAAGCCGCCGCGCTCGTGGTTGGTCATCTCGCCGCTGAGCCACGCGACGATTTCAAGCGCGGTCTGGCGGAAGTCCTTGCGCCGGAGGCTTTGAAACCCATGCACGTAGTTGCGCAGCAATTCCGTATTGTCGTAGAGCATCTTTTCAAAATGGGGAACTACCCACTTTTCATCCACGCTGTAGCGGTGAAACCCTCCCGCCAACTGGTCATAGACGCCGCCCTGGGCCATCTTTTCCAGAGTGAACGCGAAGGCCTCGCGAGCGCCTTCATTGCCGTGAGTCGTAGCCAGATGAAGCAGGAGATCGAGCGCACCGGGGTGGGGAAACTTCGGCTGCGAACCGAAGCCTCCATTGCGCGGGTCGAATTGGGAAAGAGCGGATGCAGCAATCTTCTCGACGATGGCCCGAGTTAAGTCGCCGCTATGCGCAGAAAAATTTTCATTCTGCTCAATCACCGCCATCACGCTGGCAGCCGACTCAAGTGCTTCTTCCCGACGGTCGTGCCAAACGTTGGCCATGGTAAGCAGAACTCTGCCAAATCCGGGACGACCGAAACGATCATCGCGCGGGAAGTAGGTTCCGCCGAAGTACGGACGGCCATCCGGCGTGAGAAACGCGGTCAGCGGCCAGCCGCCCTGTCCGCTGATGGCCGACACCGCGGCCTGATAGCGGGCATCCACATCGGGGCGCTCATCCCGATCCACCTTGATGGCCACGAAACGGTCATTGATGAGCCGCGCCATCTCCGGGTCCTCATAGGACTCGCGGTCCATGACGTGACACCAGTGGCACCAGACCGCGCCAATATCGAGAAGGATGGGCTTTTCCTCGGCCTTCGCGCGCTCAAAAGCCTCAGCGCCCCAAGGATGCCAGCGCACCGGCTGGTGGCGCGCCGACCGCAGATAGGAAGAGGCTGCCTGTTCAAGCCTGTTGGCACCGTCAATCGGCTGTTCGTCCCCATGCATGGGGTGAGGATACACGCGTGGCGCATTGGATTGCCAACCACTCACGCCGAACGAAGACCCGACCTTTGGCGCAGTGGGAGAATGCGCTCACTACCGGGCCAGTTCGGCCTCCACCGCGACAATCAACGCCGGCGCCTCGGCGGGCGTCTCCGGCGAAAAACGCTTCACTACCTGCCCATCGCGGCTGACCAGGAACTTCTCAAAGTTCCAAAGCAACTCCGGCTCGGGGAGCGTATCAATGCCGAAACTCTTCAGTTGTTTGCGAAACGGCTCTTTGGTAAACGTGGTGGCCTTGGGCTGCGCGTGGATCAACGTGGCATAGAGCGGATGCTTATGGGATCCGACGACGCTGATCTTGCTGTACATGGGGAAACGAACCCCGTAGCTCTCGGTGCAGAAGGTGAGAATCTCTCTGTCGCTCCCCGGCTCCTGGCTTCTGAAATCGTTCGCGGGAAACCCGGCAATCACAAAGCCCTGGCCGCGATACTTCTCGTAGAGCGACTCCAGGCCTTCATATTGCGGCGTCAATCCGCACTTTGAGGCCACATTCACAATCAGAATCACTTGGCCTTTAAACTCCCCGAGTGAAGCACTTTGACCAGTAATCTTCTGGACGGGGATGTCATAGATTGAACCAGTCATCGAGTCTTCTCCTTCACAAATTAGGATGCTCCCGCGCGCCGGGAGATGGGGCAAAAATTCTTCAATCGAGCAATTGCCGCGCAATCCGTGCGTAAAGTTCAACCGCCTCCAGCAGCTCTGCCTTTCGAATCCGCTCATCAGGCGTGTGCGCCACATGAATGGAGCCAGGGCCGATAAGCAGCGGCTCCCCCCATTGGCTCAATTGTGGAATGTCCGTCGTAAATTTCGCAATCATTGTGGGGATTCCCTCCACCGCGCGAAGCCGGGCAAACGGAATCTCAAGGGTGAAATCCGCATCCGCCAATCCTCTTGAGGCGGCCAGAATGGCAGCGCGCACCGGCGCCGAATCACCCACAAGGCGAACCAGCACCTGCGCTTCTGCCCGGTCGGCAATCACATTTGGAGCGTAACCGCCGTGAACCTGACCGATATTGAGCGTGGTCGGACCGACCTCCTCGTTGACGGGCAAGTCCAGCTTGAGCAATCGCGCGAGCGCCTCGACAAGCTTGTGCACCGCGCTTTCTCCCAGCTCAGGATACGCCGAGTGCGCCATCTTTCCATGTGCGCGAAGCACTGTGCGCAGAGCGCCCTTTGAGGCGATGGCAAGACGATTGTCAGTGGGCTCTCCGTTGATGAGAAAGCGGCTTCCCCTGGGACTCAGATTGGCGATCTTCGCGCCCGCCGAGTCTCTCTCTTCACCCGAGACGAAGAGCATCCCCACGCGCAGCCCCTCCGCGCGCAGCATCTCCGCGGCGGCAACCTGCGCGGCCAGAATTCCCTTGGCGTCGCACACTCCCCGGCCGTAGAGGAATTCTTCATCCTCGCGCAGGGGCACGTAAGGAGGCACGGTGTCCATGTGGGTGGAAAACACCAGGTCTGGCGCTTGCCCCTTCACTGCTGCATACACGTTCCAGCGTTCCCCGCCTGCACCGTCTGCAGGCTGAGGAACGGGTGTCTTCTCCACCTCCCAGCCGCGTCCGGCCAGAAAGTCCGCGAGGAAGTCGCCCACCTCGCCCTCGTGGTACGTGGCGGACTCAATCTTCACGAGGTCTCGGGTGAACGCGAGTGGATCAAGCGGCTCCGATTCGTGCCCCGATTCGTGCATGGTGCAGCCAGAATACCTTAAGCCCTGACGCTGACCGGGTTAAGGCGGGATTTCGTCGCATGGACGCGCGCGAAAGCCGGCCACCGGTGAAACGTTTGACTCTGGTGGAAAGATCAGGGCTTCCATTGCGGCCGGGACAGTTAAAATGAGGGCAGAAATCTTTACTTCTCCGATGCACCGTGCTTCATGCAGGCGGAGTTGGACGCGGCACGAGAGTTGAAGGAATGGAATGACCGAGATCGAAGAGCTTCACACACCCGCTACAAAGCCCGATTTGGCGTACATTCCAACGGATTTCACAATTACCACGGCTTGGCCCTTGCGCTCCAGCGCTTTTCATCACTCTATGGCGAACAAAATCGGCGTGGCCTCTTGCAATGCGGCCAGTTCCCATCAGGAGCAACGTCTGTGACACCGGTCAGCCATTCCATTCTCGATTCCCTGCACGCAAGCGCCAGCTCGATTTTTCATGCATCGATCGAGGCATGCAATATCCCAACCGCGTTTGACCGCCGACTCCAGTTCCGTGGCGACACTCTTGAACGGCTGTCGCAAGACGACGGTGAGCCCGAAGCAATTCCACTCTCCGGCTTCAGAAGGATCTTTGTCATCGCCATGGGCAAGGCAGCAGGGCCCATGCTTGACGTGCTGCTGGACCGAATGCCGCGCCGCAAGGGCCTGCGAGGACTTTGCTGCACAAAGTATCTTCCGTCAAAGCGCAATTGGCGATTCCGTTACTTTGAGAGCGGACATCCGTTGCCCAACGAGGAGTCCTTTGCCGCCGCGCGCGCCGCACTGACGATGCTGAGGAAGGCCAGGAAGGACACTCTGGTCTTCTTTCTGATCTCCGGCGGCGGCTCGGCCATGTTCGATTTGCCCGACGATGAGTCCATCAACCTGCAGGACACCATCGACTTTCACAGCGCTCTTCTTGCGTCGGGCGCGCCCATCAGCGACATCAATGTGCTGCGCAAACATTTTTCCGCGGTGAAGGGTGGCAAGCTGGCGATGGCCGCTCCGGAGTCGCTGAAGATTTCTCTTTTGCTGCCGGACGTGCCGCTTCGCACTCTGGATTCCCTTTCCTCGGGACCTACTTCTCTTGATCGCTCCACACCCGAGGATGTGCGCGCAATCCTGCTGAAATACGACCTTCAATCGAAGCTTCCCGATGCGGTGACTCGGCTGCTCCTGCGGCAGGGACCATCGGATGTTACAGAAACGCCGGCGCAAAGGTCTCCACTCGGCTGGATGCCACCGCGCCTTGGTTTGACCAAACCGCCCCCGGCTCCCGCGGTCCAGGGCGGAAAGGATGCGAACCTGACTCTTCCTCATTCGATCTTTGAAACGCTGCTTTCCAGCCACGACTTACTTGAAAACGCGCGGGCCGCTGCACAAAAGGCCGGATATGTGGTGGCCGTGGATAACTCCTGCGATGACTGGAATTATGCAGATGCGGCGCGCTACTTACTCGAAAGGTTCCATGCCCTGCGCAAGAATCATGGTCGCTTCTGCCTCCTATCGGTAGGCGAACTGACGGTCGCCTTGACCCGCAAGCCCGGTTCGGGCGGAAGAAACCAACAATTCGCGCTGGAATGCGCCCGCAATCTCGCCCGCTATCCGGAAGAACGATTGACGGTGCTCAGCGCCGGTTCGGACGGGATTGACGGAAACACCTCGAGTGCTGGCGCCATCGCCGACCCGACCACATTCGAGCGCGCTCGCGCATTCGGCTTCGACCCGGAAGAGTCGCTGCGAAGCTTCGACGCTTGTCCTCTCTTCATGGCGCTCGGAGATTCGATTGTGACCGGCCCGACAGGCCAGAACCTGCGCGATCTTCGGCTGCTGATCTCAGAGAAAGAGGAGAGCGTGCCGTAGCGGATTGAACTTTCGCTGCGCCGTGTCACCCCGGTTTTCAGCATGGCGTCCGGCGGAATGGTGTACAGTTGGTTTCATTCGCCTCGCCTATCGCTCCAGGACTACCCAGTGGCTCGAAAAGGAACGCGCAAGTCCATCGACAAGATACCTGACATTCGCGCCGTGGCCGCGCTCGCCAAGGTCTCCATCGCCACAGTTTCGCGAACCATTAACGCATCGCCCGTGGTGAGCGAGCGTCTTTCCAAGCGTGTGTGGCAGGCGATCGAGCAGTTAAATTACTTCCCCAACACACACGCACGGAGCCTGGTTTCCGGGCGGAGCCGAATCTTCGGCATCATCGTCGAAAACATCACCAACCCGTTCTTTCCTGAGCTGATCCAGAACTTTGAAGAGATCGCAGTAGCCCACGGTTACGAAATCCTTGTCAGCTCCTCCAACAGCGATCCTGCAATCCTGACCACATGCGTGCGGCGGATGATTGAACGCAAAGTTGAGGGCGTCGCCATGCTCACCTTCGGCGAGGAAGAGCCGGTGATGGATCAGCTTTCGTTTCATGACATTCCCATCGTGCTGGCCGAGTTCAAGCTCAACGATCCCAAGTCGAGCACGATCCTGCTCGACTATAAGACGGGAATCCGCGCGGCCGTCGATCATCTCGTGGCGCTCGGACACCGCAAAATCGCATTTCTTGCCGGACCGCACAAGATTCACTCCGCGATGACTCGCGAAGATGCCTTTCGCGCCGCGATGGAGGAGGTGGATCTTCCTGTTCAGAAGAAGTGGATCATCGAATGCGACCACACCTTGAAGGGCGGCGTAGCGGGGTTTGAGCGCCTGCAGGCGCTGCCGGCACGACCCACGGCCATCATGTGTTCGAATGACATGACGGCAATCGGCGTGTTGCGCGCGGCCTACATTCAGAAGCTGCGCGTCCCCGAGGATCTCTCCGTCATCGGGCTCGACGACATCGACTTTGCCGAGTACACGCTCCCGCCGCTCACCACCATTCGCTTATCTCGCGCCGACCTTGCGCACGCGGCGGTGGAGGCGTTGCGGCAACAGGCGGAAGGGCCCTCCATCGGCAAACTCCAGCGGGAGTTTCTGGTGTCAACTACGCTTGTCGTGCGCGACTCGACAGCTCCTCCACCTAAGGCTTCATAAATTCCACAGCCCCGCCTGCGGACCCCTGTCGGCACGTCCCGCTTCTCTCGCATCAGTCGGCGGACCAACCCTGACGTGCTAATTTGTGTAGAGCCGCACGTAGTCCACTTGCATCTCCGCCGGGAATGTGGTGGTCGAGTCGGGTGCTCCAGGCCAGGAACCGCCCACGGCGAGATTCAGAATGATGAATTCCGGTCCGTCGTCGAAGGGCCATGTGCCACTGTAGGTCCCGTTGGTCGGCGTATAGGTCGCATACACATTGGCGGGGTCGTCCACGTAAAACTGGATCTCGCCATGGGACCAGATCATGCCATAGGTGTGCCAATCCGCCGCGGAAAACCCGGTGGGATGGTACTGCATGCTTCCGTTCGCCTCGGCAGCGGCGGTTCCGCCATGAATGGACCCTGCAATCCAGTCGAAACCCGGTGGAGTCCCGCCGACATAGGGCGGCGGATTGCTGCCATCGATGTGCTCCATTACATCCAGCTCGCCGCAGGCCGGCCAGTTGATGGTGGCAATGTTGTTGCCGAGCAACCAGAAGGCTGGCCACATTCCCTGCTCTTCGGGCAGCTTGATTCTGGCTTCCAGGCGACCGTACTGGAAGCTGAACAACCCTTGGCTTCTCATCCGCGCCGACGTGTAGACGCCGGTGGACGGCTCTTCCGCCACGATATGCAGCAGACCGTCGGTTCCCACGTAGGCGTTCGGGCTGGCCGTTGAGCAGGGCGCGGTGGTGGAACCCCACGCGCAGTAATTTTCAAGCTCACTGTTCCCAAAGCCGTTGTTTCCCGTGTCGTAGGTCCACACGTTCGGATTGGGCTGCGCATTCGCCCCGGTGGTGCTGGTGAATTCATCGGACCAGACGAGCGTTCCCGATGGGATATTCATCGAGAAGCTCTGCGATGTGACGGCGCTCAGCGTTCCTGCGCTGACGGCGATCGCCTTCACGGTCAGGTTCGAGTCCACGAGCATGGGCGCTTGATAAACCTGGGAGGAACTGGTCGGCGTAGAGCCGTCGAGCGAGTAGTAGATCACCGCCCCCGAGGTTGTATCGCTGAGGCTCACCACCTGCGCTCCGTTTTGCGCGACAGCGGTGCTGATTTGCGGTGCAGCCACCGTTGGAGTGGGAGGAGGCGTGGTCGTTGTGCTACCGCCGCCTCCGCACCCGCAGGCCAGAACGCCGATGAATAGGGTCAAGCTGAACAAAGTTTTATCCGTCCGCATGGAGTTGCTCTCTTGTGGCGCTCGACGTGCGAGCCGAATCTGAATGACGCACTCCATCTGAACATCCCGCAATTCCGGCCGTCAAGTTCCAGTTGCGCATCTCGGCAAGTGTCCACACCACCCCGCGTGCCCGGATGGTGTATTCATTGTGCGGCCGATGGAGCAGGGACCGGCGCGTCGCTTAGACAACGAAGTACTTGGCCTGCGGATGATGAACGAGGATGGCATTGGTGCTCTGCTCCGGCTCCAGGTGGAAACCTTCGGTCAGTCGGACCCCGATGTTCTCTTCGGGGCGCAGGAGTCGAAATATCTTCGTCTGGTCTTCCAGATTTGGGCAGGCGGGGTAGCCAAAGGAGTAGCGCGAGCCGCGATACTTCTGATGAAACAGGTCAGTGATGCGCGGCGAATCCTCGCCGTCGATGGAAAGAAACTCGCGTGCCTGCTTATGCGCGAACTCTGCGAGCGCCTCCGCCGTTTCGACGGAGAGCCCGTGCAGGTAGAGATATTTTGTAAATTCTCCAGCATCGAAGAGCTTCTGAGTCACCTCGCTTGCCCGGCTTCCCACGGTCACAATCGAGAACCCCACCACATCCCGCGCGCTTGCGTTCGCCGGCTCAAAATAATCCGCGATGGAGAGCCGGCGGCCGTGCGGCTGGCGCGGAAAGGTGATCCGTTCCAACTCGCGGCCTGGCTCATCCGGATCAAATATTACCAGGTCGTCTCTCTCGGCAGCGCAGGGATAAAAGCCAATCACGCTCTTGGGCTCAAACCACCCTTTGGCTTCCACCTCACGCTCCAGTTCGAGCAAGATGGGGCGATACTTCTCCTCCACCAGGCGCAGATAATCGGCCTGCGCGGCGGTCTTGAGCTGCCACTGATTCTTGAAGAGCGCAGTCTCGTTCAGGTAGGGGAAAATCTCGGAAAGCCGGTAGTCCTTGATCACGCGCGGACCCCAAAATGCGGGCCGTGGAATCGAGGATATGCGCGTGACCACAGGTGAACGGCCATCGGATGTAAGCTCCACCGATGTGAGCTCCACCGCGGATACAGGAGCCTTGGCGAAGATCTTTACAGACCGTCCCTCCTGAGCGCGCTGCTCACGCGTGGCGGCGCTTTCCGAAGTCAGGTCCGACATGACGTGCAGACCAGCGAAGGCATCTTCCGCATAAAAGACCGGTCCAGAGTACTCCTTGCGAAGATCCTGCTCCACGTACTTCCTGGTGAGCGCCGCTCCGCCGCAAACCACGGGAATGGAAAGATCGAGGCGCTGCAAATCCTGCAGCACATACTTCATCTCAAGAGTGGACTTGACCAGCAGCCCGCTCAGTCCAATCGCATCCGCACCAGCCTCGCGCGCCGCGGAGATGATGGCGTCAGATGGTTGCTTGATTCCCAGATTCACCACACGATAGCCGTTGTTGGAGAGAATGATGTCGACGAGATTCTTTCCGATGTCGTGCACATCGCCTTTGACGGTCGCAAGCACCATGATCCCCTTGCCCGCGCCGTCCTTCTTTTCCATCTTCGGTTCAAGATAGGCCACCGCTGCCTTCATTACTCCGGCCGAGTCCAGCACAGACGGGAGCTGCATCTTCCTCGCGCCGAAAAGCTCGCCAACGGTCTTCATGCCGTCCAGCAGCACGGTGTTGATGAGGTCGAGCGGGCTGTACGCGGCAAGCGCGAACTCCAGCGCCTCCTCGAGCGATTGCTTCGATTCGCCTTTGCCGATGGTGCGCTCTCCACGGATAATTAACTGCTTCAATTTCTCTTCAATGGTGAGGCTTTCCACCTCAACCTCATCTTCATCGTTCGCGCCCTTGCTGAGCCCGGTAAAGTGCGCAAGATAGATCTGGAGCGGATCGCCCGCTTCCCTATCCTGGAAGATCAGCTTGCGCGCCAACTGCACTTCAGCCTCGGGAATCTTGTAGAGCGGATAGATTTTCGCGTAGTTCACAATCGCTGCATCCAGACCGCGATCCACCGCCTCTTTCAGGAAGACGCTGTTCAGGACGCGCCTGGCATAGGCGTTGAGTCCGAATGAGATGTTGGAGACGCCCAACACGGTTTTGCAGCGCGGCAGCTCCTGCTTGATGCGGCGAACCGCTTCAAGCGTTTCCATCGCGGCAGTTCGATAGTCCTCCTGCCCGGTGGAGATGGGCAGGGTGAGCGGATCAAAGATGAGATCCTCCGGACGCAAACCGTATCTTTCCACTGCGAGGTCATGAATGCGATGCGCGATGGCGACTTTGCGATCCGCCGTGAGCGCCATGCCCTGCTCGTCGATGGTGAGCGCAATCACCGCTGCGCCATATCTGCGCGCCATGGGAAGCACCAGGCTGGTTCTCTTTTCGCCATCTTCCAGGTTGATGGAGTTGATGATGGGCTTGCCCGGAATGCGCTTGAGCGCCTCCTCGACCACGTTGGCTTCAGTCGAATCCACAAGAATGGGCGCGGGAATGCGCGTTGCAATCTTTTCAAGGACGGCATTCATGTAAGCCTGCTCGTCCTCGCCCACAATCGCGCAACAAAGGTCCAGCATCTGCGAGCCCTCCGCGACCAGTTGCTTCGCCATCGCCAGAATGCCGTCGTAATCCTCCGCGCGGACCATGTTGCGAAAACGTTCGAGGCGCGTGGTGGTATTCATCTCCTCTGCGATGACGATGGGCTGCCCATCCACCTCAAGAGGAACGGCGCTGAACGCACTTGCGGCCACCGATTGGGGCTTCAGGGAGCGCGGCGCGGGCGCGATACCGCGCACGGCCTCCACCACGGCTTTCAGATGTTCCGGAGTGGTTCCGCAGCATCCTCCCACAACCTGCACGCCATACTCCGCGACGAAGCGGCGATGGAAGGAGGCAAGTTCTTCCGGAGTGAGCTTGTAGACCGCGTGCCCACCTTCGTTGAGCGGAAGACCGGCGTTGGGCAGCACGCTGATGGGCACCGTCGCGTTCTGGCAAAGGAACCGCACCGCATCGTTCATCTCCGCCGGGCCTGTGGCGCAGTTCAGGCCGATGACGTCGGGCTGGAAGCTCTCAAGAACAGCCAGCGCCGCGCCAATTTCAGATCCCAACAGCATGGTCCCCGTGGCTTCCAGCGTGACTTGCACCTGCAAGGCAATATTGCGGCCAGTGGAGGGGATGCGGCCCTCGCGCGCGGCTGCAATCGCATCCCGGCAGGCGGCGAGAGCAATCTTGGCCTGCAACAAATCCTGGCTGGTCTCAATGAGCAGCACATCCACCCCGCCCTCGATGAGCGCTTCGGCCTGTTCGCGGTAAGCCGCTGCCATTTCGTCGTAGCCGATGTGGCCAAGCGAGGGCAGCTTGGTGGTGGGTCCCAGGGAGCCGGCAACGAAGCGCGGCTGTAAGGGCGTGGAAAATTCGTCGGCCACGGCGCGGGCCAGGCGTGCCGCGGCAAGGTTCAACTCCCGCGTGCGATCCTGCAAATCGTATTCGGCGAGGACGATGCTCGTGGAGCCGAAACTGTCAGTTTCAATCACGTCGCAGCCCGCCTCGAGGAACGACGCATGAACCGAACGGATCACGTCCGGACGCGAGAGCACAAGCAACTCGTTGCATCCTTCTTTGCCCCAGAAATCTTCGGCAGAAAGATCATGCCGCTGCACGCTTGTGCCCATCGCGCCGTCGTAAACCAGCACGCGCCGCGAGAGTTCTTCGAGAAATTCCGTCAAGGTTGCTCCTTACCCCGTAAACCCCAGTAACACTGGAAAATGCCGATACAACAAGAATAAATGACGGCGCATCATGGCGAAGGAGCCAGTCTTGACCGTCAAGTTCGCTTTTTGGGAGTGGGAGGCGCCTGAGAATGGGGCGCCGGAGAGTGCCGTCCTTCTTTTACTTCTGCGCGGTAAGGGCGGCAACGGGAACCAGCATGTCTTCCTTGCGCATCACCAGATTGGTTGCGTTCAGCGTGGCCAGCTCGAATCCATGCCCGTGAGTGATTGCATCCGTGGGGCAGGCCTCCACACAGTAGCCGCAGAAGATGCACCGGTTGTAGTCAATGTTGTAGACCTTCGCGTAGCGCTCGGAAGAGGAGATACGCGTCTCTTCGGTATTGTCGGCGGCCTCAATGTAAATGCAGTTTGCGGGGCAGGCCGCGGCACATAGGAAGCAGGCCACGCACTTCTCCAGGCCGTTTTCGTCGCGCTGCAGCACATGGGCCCCGCGAAACCGGGACTCAAAGACCGCGCCGCGCAAGGGCCCCTTGCCGTCCGGGTAGTTCTCCACCTGCGTGGGCTCCAGCATCTCGCGAAACGTGATGCTCATGCCCTTGGCGATTCCGGCGAGATTGCGCACAATCGACATATTTGAAGTATACGACTCTTCCGCGCCGCGCTGAATCAGCGTCCGCTCAATGCCCGAAGTCTGTTGTCGCCGAATCGGGGTCCGATCAGCACGATGCGCGGCAGGTCAGTTTCACATTGCTATCTGTGTTTGGAGATTGCTGGCTTGTGCGCGGCGCCCGCGGCATCGAATTCCTGACAAAAGGCGGAATCCTGGCCTCGAGCTAGTCCTCGAACCGCATTTCGCCCCGTGCAGAGACGATGTTCCATCTCTTGCGCCGCGACGCCGCTCAATTGCTGAATCTGCTCCATGCCCGTATTCGGGTCCAGACCGTACTCATAGACATAGTCCGCAGGCGGCCTCTGGCTTCCATAATCAAAGTGGCTCCATGTCGCCACGGACTCGCTGCCGTTGTCCCGGGCCATCACTGCATACACTTGCGTCCAGTTCACGCCGGGAGGCGGGCTCGCGCTCCACAGATGAATCCCCTGCCCTTCATGCATCCATCGAGCGGTCCACGCGTGATGGCCGGCATCGTAGTAGAAGGAAGTCAGGTAAGTGTCCGCAGGGCAGTCATAGCAGTTGTCATAGAGAATCGCCGGCTCCGTGCGGTTGGGAAGGTAGTGCAGCCAGTCCACCCAGCGTAGATTCACGCCCATCAGCAGCGGTGTAACCAGGTGGCTTGTCAGCGACACATTCCACACCGCGAAACGGTCGGCGTTCGGGGCAGCCTGCGGCGAGTCTCGAAGCGTGGTGAAGACCAGAGCGGCATCGTATTGCACGCCAATTTCACGAATCGCTGTCCACTGTTTCGACAGGAGCGCCTGCCTGACCCAGACGAGGACGCTCTGATCCTCTTGCGAATGAAAATCCACCCAGTGAAAGTCTGCCGGAGCCTGCTGTGCAAACAGCGGCGAGGAGCACGTGGCGATGAGCGCGCAAAGCGGGAAAGCCAGCCGACGGAGGAGACCGCGCATGGATTCAGATATATCAGACGAGCCGGCCGGCGCCGCTCAAATGCCGAGTTTCGCCCAGATTGCATCAATCCGAGCCCTGGTCGCGCTGTCCATCTCGATCATCGCCGGCCAGGGGCGCTCGAAACCTTCCGTGCGCCACTTGCGCGTCGCATCGATGCCCATCTTTGAGCCGTAATTGGGCAGCCGAGAGGCATGATCAAGCGAATCGATCGGTCCAAGAGTGAATTGAATGTCCCGCTCAGGGTCGATGTTGTTGGCAACCCGCAGCACCACCTCGGCCGTGTTCTGCACGTCGCAGTCTTCATCCACCACGATGATGCACTTGGTGAACATTGCCTGCCCCAGCGACCAGATGGCATGCATCACCTTGCGCGCCTGGCCCGGATAGCTCTTGCGGATGGAGACAATCATCAGATTATGAAAGACCGCCTCGACGGGAAGATTGATGTCCACCAGCTCCGGAATCTGCATCTTCATGGCCGGCAGAAAAATGCGTTCGACGGCCTTGCCCATCCATGCGTCCTCCATCGGCGGCTTGCCCACAATGGTCGTGGCGTAAATGGGGTGATTGCGATGGGTGATGCAGGTCAGGTGGAAGATGGGATACTGGTCCGTCAAGGTGTAGAAGCCGGTGTGGTCGCCGAAGGGCCCTTCTGCTCGCAGCTCGCCGAGCTCGACATAGCCTTCAAGAATGATTTCCGAGTGCGCGGGAACCTCCAGGTCCACCGTTTCGCATTTCACAATCTCCACCGGCTTGCCGCGCAGGAAGCCCGCAATCAGCAGCTCTTCCACTTCGGGCGGGGCGGGAACGATGGCCGAAAACGTGGTTGCGGGGTCCGTTCCAATCGCGACGGCGACCTCCAGCCGCGAACCCTTCAGATTGCCGAAGGCCACCTGCGGAAGCCCGCCAACGGGGTCCTCGGGAACTGACACCGCGCCGCCGCCGGACTCCGCCATGGCCGCCACGCGGGCCGTTCTGGGATTGGCACTCGCCGCGGATTCAGCCGCCTGGCGCAGCGCCTCCCGGTAGTGCTCGGCGGCAACCTTTTGCCGCTGCCAATGCATCCCGGTGGTCTGCCCGTCGTAGATCTGCATCCGGTACATGCCGATGTTGCGCTTGCCGGTTCGCGGGTCGCGCGTGTGCACGCACGGCAGCGTGATGAATCTTCCCCCATCGAGCGGCCAGCACTGCAGGATGGGAAAGGCGTTCAGGTCAAAATTTTCGCGAAGAATGACCTCCTTGCAGGGAGCATCTTTCGCACTCACCGTCTTTGGAAAGGCCGCGGTGAGAGCCCCGAGCTGCGGCAGCATCTTCAGCTTGTCCAGCAGCCCCTCGGGCGCTTTCAGATTCATCAGCCCCTGAATGCGCTCCGCAATCTCCTCCACGCGCTCCACGCCAAGAGCCAGCGCCATGCGGCGCTCGCTACCGAACTGGTTGATGAGTACCTGGTGGCCGGGGTGACCTTTTACATTCTCAAAGAGCAGTGCCGGCCCGCCCGGAGGGTACGCTGTGCGGGACTGCGCTTTGCGCTCCGATCCAGAGTTGCCGCTTCCCATCTTGGAGGCACGGTCGGTAATCTCCGTGATCTCAAGAATTGGCGACACTTCCTCGTGCACGCGCTTCAACTCGCCGTGCTTTTCGAGCGTTTTGATCCAGTCGCGCAGGTCGTCGTAAGCCAAAATAGTCAATCTCCCCTGGAGGACCGCAGCCTGCACACATTCTAAGGCCTTTGAAGCCCGCAAATTGGGGATACCCGCCGAACAAGGTACTCAGGGAAGCGCCGCGAGCGCGCAAGGATGTCATTCCGCGAGGGGCGCA
The DNA here is from genome assembly GCA_049678625.1 of Occallatibacter sp. Taxonomy (GTDB): domain Bacteria; phylum Acidobacteriota; class Terriglobia; order Terriglobales; family Acidobacteriaceae; genus Telmatobacter. The sequence continues at coordinate 66,429 of JBAUEO010000064.1, forward strand.
ACCTGGACAAGCGGCATCACGGGCTGAATTGCATCCATCGGGAATCCCAGCCGCTTCCACTCGTCATATCCGCCGCGAAGTGGCCGCACGCGCTCAACGCCCAGTTTGTGAAGGGTCAGCGCGGTGCGAGCCGCAGTGGCCTCGCTGGGGCAGGTGCAGTAGAGCACCACATCGCGATCGCGCGGAATCTCTCCGATGCGGGCCGCCAGCGCCTCAGGAGAAAAATGCAATGCACCGGGCAGCGTGAACGGGTCGGGAAGCAGCTCAAGCGGATGGCGCAGGTCCACGATAAACACCTGCTCGCCGGCATCGAGCTGCCTCTTCAGCTCCATTGGCTCCATGCGCGCTTCGGCAAGCCTGCGCAAAAAATGGCGTTGGCGAACCAAGCGCGCCAGGAAGAACCCTAGGACGCCCGCCAGGAGAAGCGCACCGGAGAACCGGCCCACCCAGTTCAGAAGGTTCTGGTCCCGCTCCAGAGCATCGCCGAAAAGCCGGCCCACGGTCAGCAGGGTTCCCACCCATAGAATTGCGCCTGTCCCGTCGAAGAGCAGAAAAGTGCCGAAAGCCATCCCGTTTCCGCCTGCCACCGGCGGCGCAAGCGTGGCAAGGCCGGGCACGAACTTGGCGAAAAGCAGGGTCACCGCGCGCCGCCGGCCGAAGGAATCCTGGGTCCGGCGCACGCAGATCGTGGGCTCCAGCGAGAGCCTGCACAGGATACGAAGAACAAGGTGGCCATAGCGCCTGCCCACAAGAAACCATGTGGTATCGGCAATCAGCGTGGCCAGGACAGCCACCACCAAGGCGCCCAAAATGCTGAGCTGGTGTTGCGCGGCCAGGGCTCCGGCGGCCAGCAGGACCGGCGTGGCGGGCAGCGGGATGCCCAGTTGCTCCACCAGAACCCACGCGAAGAGCAACAGGTAGCCGTAGATAAGCAAATCGTGCGTCGGCAATGCCATCAAGCCTCTCCCCGCTGTGCCAGTCGAACCTTCCCCCGCATCTGCCCAGCTTATCGGATGTGCGAGCGGGCAGGAGGATTCATGCTCCTCCCTGCGCGCATCGCGCCCCAAATTGCCTTGCGGAAAGAATACTCAATTTTCGATTGGTCTGACTTTGATTGTTCCGGCACTGCGCCGTGCAGAGGCTGCAGAGGGGCCGCGCGTGGGGTTCAGCGGCCGCCGAGGAGGATGGTGCCGCGCGAGTCCGCGTGCGCGGTCTGCGGGGTCTTCTCGTCAAAGTAATTGCGATCCCACAGGTTGCGGTAGAATTCGCCCGTCAGCTCGGCCGCTCGGGGGCCGAAGGTCGGTCTTCCGCCTTCCAGAAGAAAGACGGTCACGATGGGGCCCTGCGGCGTGTCGGAATAGGAGGCAAACCACCCGAAACGGGTTCCCTTGTCGGAACAGGTTCCGGTCTTGCCGAAGACGGGCAACTCCCGGAAATTGGTGCGAAGTCTGCGCGCGGTTCCGTACTCCACCGCGCCGGCCATGCCGTCCTGCAACTCCGGAATGTACTTGCCGATGCTCAGAACCCGCTTGATGCGAGGCTGGAAGTCGGCAATTTCCTCCGGCGTGGTGGGATGCTGCAGGTAGTAGAGCGTGCCTCCGTTGGCGATGGCTGCAACCAGCGCGCCCAACTGCAGCGGCGTCATGGATACGCCTTGCCCGAAGCTGCACATGCGGCCCACGCCGCCATCCGACTGCGGGATGGGCTCGTCGGGATATTCGCCCAGATGCTCGCCCGGAAGATGCCATCCGGCCAGCTCTCCCAGACCGAATTCGGTCGCATAATGATGCACTCGCTCAAAGCCAAGCTCGCGGCCCAGTTCCTCAAAGTAAAGATTGTTGCTGTGCGCAATCGCCTCGGTCATGTTCATGCGGAAGCCTGGCAGCCGGACCATTGTGTCGCGGGTTACCAGCCCCTCTGACAGCGCCGCCAGGGCGACCGAGAGTTTGATGGTGGAACAGGGTTCCGCGCCGGGCGAAAGCGCCAGCTTCTGATTCACCATGGCCAGGATGCGGCCGTTTGCAGCGTTGATCACCACCGCGGTCCCGTTCATGTCGCCCATGGCGTCCATTGCCGCCTGACGCACCACCGGGTCCTCGCCCGCGGTCACGTCCCCGGCAAAGATGTCTCCCTGCGCAAAGGAACTGGCGGTAAACCGCTCGTAATAGCGATGACGCCGGTACCGATAATGGGCTCTTCGCAGGGTTGCGCGCCGATGTGCGTATGCGCGCGCGGGGTGTCGGATAGACGCCGCGTGCGTGACGCGCCGGGAAGAAACCGCCCTGGCCGCAACGGCCCGATGATGGGTTCTGCGCACATGCCGGCGCGCGTGATGGGCAGTGGAAAGATGCGCCTGGGTGGCCTTGGAGGGATGCGGTGCGGTGGTTGTATCCAGCGCGCGAGTTGCCGGACTTGCCAGTGCGAGCGCGGCACAGGCCAAGCCGATCGAAAGCATCGAGGACAGTCTCATGCGGTACGCGTCCCTTCGCGCTGAAATCCGTGACACATCCGTGGTGAATAAGTTCCTCTCCGCATCCCTAAAAACAATCCTTTCGTGGCCTTCCGTGCGCAGACCGCCAACCGAATCGCCTGCGAGATTCAGCACTCCTCAAGCTGAGCCCCATTCCTCTTATGCCAAAGAGTCAGCTCGGCAGGTTTCATACTTTCACAATAACCGATTCCTTTGCCCCAGAGCCAAATGGCAGCCATCAAGGGTCATTCCTTCGGCCAACGGCGCGGGGGTTGTTTCACTATAAGGCCCGCGCCGCGCGCAGACAAAGAAATCGGAGATCCGTGGGTTCCGAAAGTTTGCCTCAGGAACCGAGTTGGTTAAATGCCTCAGAACCTTCGGCCTTAGAACTGGTGGCGGCGCATGAAGGCTGGAACGTCCAGATCCCGACCGTCCTCAGCGGCCTCTTCCGATGCCGCAGACGGCTGCTCGGCTTTCCTGTCCCCTTCCCTGGGCGCGGCGGCGCGGCGCGGCTCGTAATCCGCACTCAACTCAGCCGGCACTGCGCGAAATCCGGACTCTTGTTGCATCCCTTCTTTCGCCTCCAGATGCTGCAAGGCAGGCTCGCTCTCGAAATCTTTTATGCTTGCCGCGGAGTGCGCTCCGGACTCAAATCGCTCGGCTCTTCCTTCCCGCACATCCTCCTCTTCGCTGAGGAAGCGCGCGCGCGGCGGAGCCGCCACGGCGACGGTTTCCGCGTCTTGCATCCAGGTATCGGGCGCCATCAACGGAACGGAAAGGATCGGCTCTTCGGCCACATTCAGCATGCGGGCGCGCCGCTCCGGCATCTGGTCGCGGAAGCCGGTGGCGATAACGGTAATTTTCACTTCCTCGCCCATCCGCTCGTCCTGAACTGCGCCGAAGATGATGTTGGCATCCTCATGCGCCGACGATTGGATGAGAGAAGAGGCCTCATTCACCTCAGACAATTTCAGCGAGCTGGAGCCCGTGATGTTGATGAGAATTCCGCGCGCTCCGTCAATGGCTCCGGCCTCAAGAAGCGGAGAGGCCATGGCGGCCTGCGCAGCCTCAATGGCGCGATTGGCCCCGGAGCGAACCGCGGTGCCCATCACCGCGTGGCCCATTCCGGCCATCGTGGTCTTCACGTCCGCGAAATCGCGATTGATGATGCCCGAGATGGTGATGATGTCGCTGATGCCCTGCACGCCCTGGCGCAGAACGTCGTCGGCGATGCGAAAACTCTCAAAGAAGCCTGCGTCCTTGGCGACGGCCAGCAGCTTTTCATTGGGAATCACGATCATTGTGTCCACGCTTTCGAGCAGCTCCATCAGCCCGCGCTCGGCCTGTTGCAGCCGCCGCTTGCCCTCAAACGCGAAAGGCCGCGTGATGACGGCCACGGTCAGTATTCCCATCTCGCTGGCGAGCGAAGCGATGACCGGCGCAGCGCCCGTGCCCGTGCCGCCGCCCAGGCCGGCCGTGACGAAGACCATATCCGCGCCTTCCAGCGCTTCAATAATCTTGTCCGAGTCCTCAAGGGCCGCACGCCGGCCCACATCGGGATTCGCGCCTGCTCCAAGGCCGGAGGTGAGCCGCACGCCGAGCTGCAACTTGACCGGAGCATGGGAAAGCTTGAGCGCCTGCACGTCCGTGTTGGCCGCGATGAACTCGACCCCTTCGAGTCCGGCCTGGATCATGCGGTTGACGGCATTGCCGCCACCTCCGCCCACGCCGATCACCTTGATGCGGGCGCCCCGCATGCCTTCTTCATGAAACTGAATGCGCATTTCTCCGGCGTCGTTTCTCTTCTGATCCATACGTCCTCCTCCCACGCTAATAACTTGACGCGAACAGCGCCCGCAACTTCGAGCGAAGCGAGTTGTTCTCCGCGGCCCGGCTTACGCGGGTGCGGTGCACATACAAAAGCATTCCCACCGCGGTTGCGAACGATGGGTTCACCAGTTCGCCCGGCATGTGCGACAGCCGGACGGGAAGGCCGGTGCGGGCGGGAACGCGCAACTGGCTTTCCGCAACATCCAGAAGGCCGGGCAGCGACGCTCCGCCTCCGGTAAAGACGCACCCCGCGCCGAGCGCGTCCAGCACGCCTCCCTGCCGCAAACTTTCCTTGGCAAAGTACATGAACTCGCGCGCCCGCGGCTCCAGGATCTCCGCCACCGTGCGCAACGAGACCCGCACAGGCTGCGGACCGTCCAATTCGATCTCCGCGTCCTGCGGCACCGCCGTGACCACGCAGTTTCCGAAACGACATTTCACCTCTTCGGCCTGCGTCGCCGGCAATTCCAGACCGACCGCAAGATCGTTGGTGAAATGCAAACCACCCAGAGGAATGCACCCCGTGTGCGCCACCGCGCCCTCAAAGAACACCACAATCTCGCTCGAATGCGCGCCGACACCGATAAGGCAGACTCCCAGCTCGCGTTCATCGGCAGAGAGGGTCGCCTCCGCCGCAGCAATTGACTCGAGAACCGCCTCGGTCACCTCCACGCCCGCACGATTGGCGCACGTCACGGTGCTCTGCAGCGCGCTTCCTGAGCATGTGGCGATGTGCAAATCCACTTCCAGCCGCGCTCCCACCATGCCAATGGGATCGAAGATCCCCGGCTGATCGTCCAGGATGAACTGGCGCGGAAGAAGATGAAGAATCTCGCGGTCCGGCGGCCGCTCCACCGCGCGCGCGCGCTCGACCGCGGTGCGCACATCCTCGCGGGAGATCTCCCGCATGCGGTTGCCCAGGTCAAACCCGCCGCTCGTATTCAGGCCGCGAATATGCGGCCCGCCAACGCCCACGGCGCATTCGTCGATGTTGGCGCGGGCTGACCACTCCGCGCGTTCGATCGCGGCCTTCACCACCTTTGCCGCCGGACCCAGGTCTGAGATCAGGCCCTTGCGCATTCCGGCAGACTCCATGATGCCATGGCCCCGATAGCGCAATGCGCCCTCGTTCAAGTCCGCGGCAAGAACCCGCGTCCATGCGCTTCCCAGGTCGAGCACGACGATCAGATTGTCAGGCTTCTGATTCATCACTGGATTCTCACTGTCCCTGCTCGGTTTTCAAGCGCGAAGCGCGGGCATCATTTGCCGGCCGCCGGGTCCGCCCGGTTATTTTTCTGGATGTTTTTCTGGATGTTTTGCTGGGTGTTTTGCGCCCTGCTTTGGCGCGGTGGCGCACATGCGTTGCTTGCGCATGGTGCGCTCTTGATGATCGTGCATGGTCTCCCGATCGCCGGCTTGATGACCGTTCCATTGCAATCCGAGTGACCGCGGCGTGGCTGCCGGATTTCGTCTTTGCTGGACCGCCCGGCACGGAATCACCCTTGGGCCTGCCCGCGACGCCGGCGGCGGTCGGGGAACCGGAGGCAGCGCCGTGCTTCATCTCCAGCACCACCTGATGGTCATAGCGAAGGTCCGCTTCTCCGAGGTTCGGATACTGCTGACGCCAATCCTTGATGCCTGCCTCGTACCGTTGAAGTCTTTCCAGAAAATGATCCTTGCCGAAATCGGCAAGAATGTCGCTCCCCTGCTCCTGCATCAGCACACGCGCGTTTTCAGGGTCGGTCAGGTCAATCTCCGAAATTCTGTCCAGATCGTGCGCGCCGTTGGCCGTCAGCTCCTGCTTCATGCGGAGATACACATCCATCCGCTCTTTTCGGGCTTCCGGCGAATCACGGCCGTCGATTCCGGTCAGCACAGGAAAGGAATAGTGCCGCTCCGTCATCATCGCCACAGGCATGTTCAGCAGAACTCCGCTGGCGTCCACCAGTCCGAACTGCTGGCCCTGACGCGCAAACGCCACGGGCTGGCGCTCCACCACGGCAACCCGAATCCGGTTGGGCAGAATACGCATCACCGTTGCCTGCTGCACCCAGGGGAGCTGCTCAAGCTGCCGGCGGCGGACGGAAAGCGGAACATAAAAGACATTCCTCCCAATATCCTCGCCGAAGACTGGCATCCAATCCGCCTGCGTCATCACGGAGAGGCCGCTCGCGTGAATATCGTTCGACCCCGCGATGCGGAACCGCGCATCGTGTTCGAGGAAGGACTTGCCTGAGTGAACTGCCCAGGCGAATCCGCCGAGGATGAGGCAGGCGGCGGCAATCCACACGGCGCGGCCCAGCTTGCTCGTGGCTTTCCACCACTGCCGGCCCGATTCATCAAAGCGCTTGCGGCGATTTCCGGCGCCGCGTTCATCGGTCTCGTCGTCCAAATCGAGGGGCATTCCGGGCAATCCGCTGCCCCGGAAAGGCAAGCCCGGCTGTGCGCGCCGAAAGCGAGGCTCTGCGGCCACTTCATCTTCCCAGGCGGGAAGCCGAGATCGTTTTTCATTCTTTGTCGCCACGATTGTGTAGCGATGATGAGCGTCGCCAGCTTCAACTATAGACTGGAGCTGAAAGACCTCCAGTCCGGCAGCGAGGGGAGGAATCTGGTGCGTAAACGGGCCTTGAGGCTTGGCGGACAGGCGGGGGACTTTACTGGCCTGCCTGAAGGGCGTCAAGAATCTGCGGTGCAAGCTGGCTCACGCTTCCTGCGCCGAGCGTCAGGATCATGTCGCCTTCCCGCGCCTGCCCGCAGACCTCGCGGATTGCAGCGGTGAAATCCGGGACGAATCGGGCCTGCGGTTCGTGGATTTGTTCGGCAAGAAGCTGGGCGGAGACGCCGGGAATCGGCTCTTCGCTGGCGGCATAGATGGGAAGAAGGGTGAGCGTGTCCGCGCCCGCAAACGCCGATCTGAAGTCATCCAGCAGATCGCGCGTCCTTGTGTAGCGGTGGGGCTGGAAGACGACGTGAATGCGCGCATAGCCGCACTCGCGGGCCGCGGCCAGAGTGGCTCGAATCTCCGTGGGATGATGGCCATAATCGTCCACCACGGCAATGCCGCGCGCTTCTCCGCGCCTGTGGAATCGCCGGTCAACCCCGCGAAAATGGCTGAGTCCCAGGGCAATCTTTTCTGCCGGAACGTCCAACTGGTGGGCAATCGCCACCGCCGCCGTGGCGTTCAACACATTGTGTCGGCCCGGCACATGCAATTCGAAGGGGCCCAGCGATCCCTGTGGCCCCTCGACCAGGAAGCGCGAAGTGCCCGCTGCTGGCGACTGAAGCAACTGCAGCCGGTAGTCGGCGCTCAATGCCGCGCCATACGTGAGCACGCGTCTCTTCGTGCGCGGCAGAATCGCCGCCAGCAGATCATTATCGATGCAGGCTGTGACTGCCCCGTAGAAAGGAACGCGGTCCATGAACGCCAGGAACGCCTGCTCGATGTCCGCCATGTCGCGATAACAATCCATGTGCTCGCGGTCGAGATTGGTCACGACGGCGAGAATGGGAGGGAGCTTCAGGAAGGACCGGTCGCTTTCGTCCGCTTCGGCCACCATGAATTGCGTGGACCCGAGCCGCGCGTTGGAGCCCATGGCATCCACGCGTCCGCCCACAACCACGGTCGGATCGAGCCCCCCGGCGGTCAGCACCGCCGCAACCATGGAGGTCGTGGTGGTTTTGCCGTGCATGCCCGCAATGGCGACGCCGAACTTGAGCCGCATGAGCTCGGCAAGCATCTCCGCGCGCTGGATGACGGGGATTTTCTGCTTCCTCGCCTCCAGAATCTCCGGATTGGACTTGCTAACGGCGGAGCTTGCCACAACCACCGTGGAACCGGCGACGTGCGCGCCGGAGTGCCCCTCATAAATGGCTGCGCCCAGTTGGGCAAGCCGCTCCGTCACGGGGCTGCGGCGCAAGTCTGAGCCGGAGACCCGCATCCCCAGCCCGAGCAGGATCTCGGCAATCCCGCTCATGCCGATTCCGCCGATCCCGATGAAGTGCGCGTGCTGGGACTTGGCAAACATGTGTGATCGAAACTCTACTCTAACACCTGCAACGCAGCGAATTTGCGGCCATTTGGAGCGGCTCGCCAAGCACTCTCTTCCCCGTTTCCGGCCATGGTTCCGGCGATGCGGAAGACGCCCGGCCGACAGGGTGCCGCACGCCGGCAAACCCGCGAAACGAGAAAGTTTTCACCGGACCGCAACTAAAAGTGGAAGACGCGGTTTGAACGAATGTAGGCCGGTTGGGTAGACTTCCCACTCCGGCCGCTGCGACGGAATGCAAAGCAAACCGATGTTCCGCAAGGGGATGGGGACTCGCAGCACAAGGAGGAAGCAATGAAGATTCTTCGCCTGGCACTGATCGCAATGCTGGCGGCCCTGCCGTTGAGCGCTGCGGCACCTGCGCAAGTGTCCGTCGGTGTCGGCGTCGGCCCAGCCGTCGGCCCCTACTACGGCGGTTACGGCTATGACAATGGTTACGACAATGGCTATGACTATGAAGCCTACGGCCCGCCGGTCTGCCAATGGGGCTACTACTCTTACTACCCCTACGCCTGCGCTCCCTATGGCTACTACGGGCCGAGCTGGTTCTCGGGAGGCATCTTCATCGGTGCGGGCCCCTGGTACCACCGGGGCTGGTATGGCCGCGGGGGTTATGGATACCGCGGCGGATACGGCTACCGGGGCGGATACGGGTATCGCGGCGGTTACGCTAATCGTGGCGGCTATCGCGGCGGATATGTCGGGCGCGCGCCCTATCGAGGCGGCAGGCCGGGCTACGCTGGACGCGGAGGCTATGCCTACGGCGGACACGGCGGCTACGCGGCACCGCGTGGCGGAACCGGATACGGATTCCGCGGCAATGGCGGATACCGTGGCGGCAACGCTCATAGCTCCGGCGGCTTCCACGGCGGAGGCGGTGGCGGATTCCACGGTGGTGGTGGTTCCCACGGCGGTGGAGGCGGATTCCACGGTGGCGGAGGCCACGGCGGACATCGCTAATCCAAACGCAGTTTGAATCGGGCCTGTCTGCTCCGGCAGGCGGGCTTTTCGTTGCTGCAAGAGTTTGCGTTTCAAAAGAGGTGCGGCGACGGCTGTCTTTAGGCGCCGCCCGAAAGCCTAGCCAATCGATCGGCGATGCGGGCCGCAGCATCCGGATGAGCCAGCGGGCGTGCGGCAGCGGCCATTGCCGCCAGCCGCTCGGGAGACGTCAACAATTCGGCCAGCACGCGCAGCAATCGCTCCGGTTCGCCCAATTCCGGCTCGCTCAGCATCGCGGCGGCTCCTGCTTTCACCATCTCCTCGGCATTGCGCGTCTGGTGGTCGTCTGCCGCGGCGGCAAACGGCACCAGGAGCGAAGGCTTGCCCGCGGCGGCAAGCTCGGCAACGGTGGAAGCGCCACTGCGCGCCATCACAAGCGTCGCGGCGACGAAGCGCGCCGGCATGTCCTCAATAAATGGCTGAACCTGCCAGCGATCCGCGCCCGCACCGCTTTGTTCGTAGGCGGCGCGTGTGCTGTCAGCGTGGAGAGCGCCGCTCTGGTGAACGATTGTCAGCCCCGGAACCGCATCAAGCAAGGCAGGCGCAATCTGCGGGCACGTGAGATTGAAGAGACGCGCGCCTTGCGAACCGCCAAAGATCAGCAGTTCAGGCCCGTGCGCGGAAGGCGCATGCAGCTCGAAAAATTCGGGACGTACGGGAATGCCGGTCACTTCCGCATTCCTGAACCACTTTGCCGCGCTGGGAAAGTTGACCGCTGCGGCGTTCACGCGCTTGCCCACAAGGCGATTGGCCAGGCCGGGCATGGCATTCGGCTCAAAGGCCATTGCGGGCACGCGGGCCAGCAGAGCGGCAGCCATTCCCGGACCCGAGGCATATCCGCCCACTCCAAAAACGGCCGTGGGCGCGAACTCGCGAATAAGCCGGCGGCAGGAGAGGACGCTGCGCGGCAGATTGAGCAGCGTGCCGGCCCGCCTGACCCAGGAGACGTTCTTCAACGGACCCACTTCGACCAGTTTCAACGAAAACCCCGCGGCCGGAACCAGACGGGATTCCAAGCCCCGCGCTGTCCCCACAAACAGAATCTCCGCCTGATGGCGCGCAACCAGCTCGCGCGCTACGGTCAGCGCCGGAATAATGTGTCCGCCGGTTCCTCCTCCGGCGATGAGGACGCGTGGAGATGTCATGCGTCCACCGTACGGGCGCTACAGGAAAAATGAGTTCCGTCGCGCACCAGCTAATCCACCTTCCTGGAGATGTTGAGAAGTATGCCGATGCTGGCCAGGGAGACGAAGAGCGAGGTTCCGCCCGACGAGATGAACGGCAGCGGAATGCCCTTGGTGGGCACCAGCGAAAGCACGACGCTGATGTTGAAGAAGGCCTGCAACAGGATGGAGCTGATGATGCCGAAGGCAACGAGCCGCGCGAACGGGTCCTGGGACCGGAAGGCCGCGCGAAGCCCGCGAACGCCCAGGACAACGAAGAGCGTGACAATGCAGATGGCGCCGATAAAGCCGAGTTCCTCGGCGATGTTGGCGAAGATAAAATCCGTGGACGCTTCAGGAAGATAAAACAGCTTTTGAATACCTTCCATATAGCCCTTGCCGGCCAGGCCACCGGTTCCAACGGCAATCAGGGATTGGTTGATGTGGAAGCCCGCGCCCATCGGATCCGCGTTGGGATGAAGAAACGCGAGCATGCGCGCCCGCCTCCAGGGCACCAGAAAGAGCAGCGCGGCCAACGGAGGCAGAGCCACGGCAAAAGCAGCGGCGAGGTATTTCCATTCCATCCCGGCCAGAAGGAGCATGAGCGCGGACACGCCGCCAATCACCATGGCGGTGCCCAGGTCAGGCTGCTTCACGATCAGAAGCATAAAAACCAGCGGCATGATGGCTGCCGGCAGCAAGGTTCTCCGCCAGTCCTTCATGCACTCAAGACGCGAGTGCAAAAACCATGCGAGAAAAAGGACAAGAACCGGCTTGGCAATCTCAGAAGGCTGAAAAGTGAAAAGGCCGCCGAAGCGAATCCACCGGTGGGTGTTGTGCGAGTCGCGGAAGAAGAATACCAGCACCAGAAGCAGTGTGGTGATGGAGAGAGCCGGGTAGATGAAGCGCGGAGAGTTATAGCGCGAGTAATCGATCTTCATCAGCAGAACCATGCACACGACGCCGCCCAGCGCCCAGCCCGCCTGCCGGCCCACGAACGCATAGGGCGAGTGGAAGCGCTCCTGGGCGACCACCGCCGATGCGGAAAACACCATGGCCAATCCCACCACAACCAGAATGAGCGTGGTGAAGAAGATCCATTTGTCAACGCCTACACGCTTTGCCATACCTTCCAGTTTCGGCACTCATTGACGAGTTGCTTGAATACACGCCCGCGGTGCTCGTAGCTCTCAAACTGGTCAAAGCTGGAGCAGGCGGGAGCCAACAAGACCACCTCGCCCGGCTTTGCCGCGGAAGCCGCCGCGTTGACCGCCTTGTCGAGAGTCTCGCACGAGTGGAGAGAGACAACCCCGCGAAGCTGCGACTCGATCTTTGCAGCCGCGGAACCGATGGTGTAAACAGCCCTCACCCGCGAGCGGAGCAATTCCTCAAGCTGCGTGTAATCGGAGTTCTTGTCCTTGCCGCCGAGGATGAGATGAATCCCGCTTGAGAAGGCGGAGATGGCCTTCGCGGTGGCGTCCACGTTGGTGGCCTTTGAATCGTTGTAGAACTCAACGCCGTTCAGCGTCGCCACATACTCCAGGCGATGTTCAACTGCTTTGAACTTCTCCACCGCGCTGCGAATCGCGCCAGCTTCCGTTCCGGCCAGACGCGCCGCGCACACAGCCGCCAGCACGTTTTCCACATTGTGTTGCCCCTTGAGCGAAATGCCGCTCAGTGGCATTACCTTTTCCGGCGGCGCGGCCTCGTCGCGGCGGAAGTGAATGTGTCCCTCCTCCACCCAGACTCCCTGATTCACTTGCCGCTCGAGCGAGAACCAGTAAATCTGCGCCGTGGAGCGGGCAGCCGCTGACGCCGCGCGCGCGTTGTCGGCGTTCAGCACGGTGAAGTCCTGGTCGTTTTGCGCCGCAAAAATCCGCTCCTTCGCCCGTACATAGTTCTCAAAGGTTCCATGGCGGTCCAGGTGGTCCGGAGTAATGTTCAGAATGACGGCGATTTTCGGATGGAACTCCTCGGTGCTCTCCAACTGAAAGCTCGAAACTTCCAGAACTGACCAGGTTTCATCCGTGCTCTCGTCGATGAGGGCAATCACCGGCACGCCGATGTTTCCGCCCACCAGCGTTGGAAAGCCCGCTTCTTCGAGGATGGAGCCCAGAAGGCTGGTCGTGGTGGTCTTGCCGTTGGACCCCGTGATGGCCACCGTTTTGCCCTTCAGGAATCGCGCCGCAAGCTCCAGTTCGCCGATGACGGGCAGGCCGAAGCTCTTTACCTGCGCCAGCTCCGGCGTGTCCAGCGGTACGCCCGGACTGACGACGATGAGATCCTGGCGGCGAAAGGTCAGCAGGCCGTGCCCGCCGGACTCCACCATGATGCCTGCCTCAAGCAGCGCAGGAATGTCCTTGGCCAGGGCCTCGGCACTGCGTACGTCAGAAACCGTGACCTGCGCGCCCCGCCGGCGCAGAAAGAGCGCGGCCGCGAGGCCGGATTTGCCCAGCCCCACCACCAAAACCTTCTTCCCTTTCAACTCCATCATCACTTCGCACCTCAAACCTGGCCCGGCGGTATCTCAATTTTGCATCCCGCGGTGGGCGTCGGCTCCATGTTCAGCGCAGTTTCAGCGTGGTAAGTGCAAACAATGCAAACACCAGCGCTCCGATCCAGAAACGCACAATCACCTTCGACTCGTCCCACCCAATCTGTTCAAAATGATGGTGCAGCGGAGCCATCTTGAAGATTCGCTTTTTGTTGCGCAGCTTGTAGCTGCCCACCTGCAACATCACCGACAGTGCTTCCACAATAAAGATGCCGCCGATGAACGGGAGAAGAAGCTCCTGCCGGATGATGACCGCCACCGTGCCGATGGCGCCGCCAAGCGCCAGTGAGCCCACGTCGCCCATGAAAATCTCGGCCGGATGCGCGTTGTACCAAAGGAAGCCGATGGAAGCGCCGACAATTGAGCCGCAGAAAACACTCAGTTCGCCGACCATGGGCATGCGCTGCAGTTCCAGGTAATCGGCAAAGACCACATGGCCGCTGACATAAGTCAGCACGGTGAGCGCCCCCGCCGCAATGATGGTGCACCCAATGGCCAGCCCGTCCAGTCCGTCGGTCAGATTTACCGCGTTGGTGGAACCCATTAGAACGAACACCACGAAGGCAACGAAGGGGACGAAGGCCAAAAGCGCCAGGTGCGGTAGTGTGGCCGGCCACCAGTGCCACAAAAGATCCGGGTGCCAGCTTTTGATGAACGGAACCGTCAACTGCGTGGAGAACATCTTGAACTGTGCAAGCACGATGAGCGCCAGGGCCACCAGCGCCGCGGCAAGAGCCTGCCAGAAGAGCTTGGCGCGTGCGGTCAGGCCGAGGCTCCGCCGCTTCACCACCTTGATGTAATCGTCTGCGAAGCCGATAGCTCCGAATGCGACCGTGGAGAAAACTGTGATCCAGACAAATGGATTGTCAGGCATGGACCAGAGCACCGTCGGCAACAGAATCGCAATGACGATCAGCACGCCGCCCATCGTGGGCGTGCCCGACTTCTTCTGGTGTGATTGCGGACCCTCTTCACGGATATATTGACCGATCTGAAATTCGCGCAGTTTCTGGATCACGTAGGGACCGATGAGCAGTGCGATCAGAAGTGCCGTGCCGGTGGCGAATGCAGTCCGGAAAGTAAGGTAGCGGAAGATGCGGAAGGGGTGGAAGAACGGATACAGCTTTTGGTAAAGCAGCCAGTAAAGCAAAGGGTCTCCAAAGCCGGGTCTAAGTGGGTATCATCTCGATTTTACAAGGCCCGAAGTCTCTTGAGGCCTTGCAATCCCTGTTCAGTGCGACTCTTTCTGCTGCCGCCGCAGTTCGGTCTGAAATGCCTGTTCGCGCTCGGCAATGTAGCGGCGATAGCCCGTCGGGTCAATAAAAGCCGCGCGGTCCCCGGCCTTCCAGCGCGCATACTTGGCCTGCAATCCGAAGTACACGCCATGGGCCCCGAGGAAAATATCGCAGGGCAGCCGCTTCATCACGTCGAATCCGTGCTGATAGTCCGAGGCAATCCGCGGATAAGCCTTGTTGCCAACCAGCTTGTAACCGGGATTGACATTGGGGCTGCCCACGATGACCACATGAAGCACCTTCCCCGCCTCGGCTTCGTCGAAGGTCCACGTGGTGGTGCCTCGAGTATGCCCTGCGGTCAGGTGCGCGGTCAGGACCATGCCGCCGAGCCGCACCGTGTCGCCGTCGTGCAACACGCGATCCACGTGCGCCGGCGGAAACCACATGGTGCGGTCGTGCGCGTAATGGAAATCTGTTCGCCCGCCGGATTCCACCACGCTCACGTCGCCGGCCATCACCTCATACTTGGCGCCCGTCAGCCGTTTCACCTCCGCGCTTCCGGCGCAGTGGTCGTAGTGTCCGTGGCTGATGAGCAGAACCTTGATGTCGCGAAATCGAAAGCCGAGCGATTCCACGCTCTTCCGGATGAGAGGCACCGACGTTTTGAGATCGCTGTTGATGAGGATATCGCCCCTGGGCGTCACAATCAGGTAGGACGCAAGGTCCGCGCTTCCCACGTAATAAAGGCTCCCGGCGATGTGGAATGCAGGAAATGGCTGGGTCCAGGAGGGCTCAACCTGCGCCGCGAGAGGGAGAGCAAGGCTCGCGCACAGGGCAAAAAAAAGACCGCGGAAAGTGGGCTTGGACATCAGGACGTTGTCGCCTTTCGTGAGCTGCCGAGCACCTTCTCAATCGCGCGTTCCATGTGTACGCCGCGCGAGCCCTTCACCAGCACCAGGTCCCCGGCGCGCAGGTTCTGCTTCAGCCATTCTCCCGCGGCCTCCGCGTCCGGCAGGAAGCTCGAAGTAATCCCGGCCTCCTGCGCCGCCTCGGAAAGAAACTTCGCATCGCCTTGAACACCCACAACCACGTCGATCCCTGCATCGGCCGCGGCCTTTCCGCATTCGGCGTGCAGGCGCGGAGCATGTGTGCCCAGCTCGAGCATCTCGCCGGCAACCAGAATGCGCCGTTGCGCGGGACGCGCGGCAAGCGTGCGAATCATGGAGCGAAGCGCCTCGGGATTGGAGTTGTAGCTGTCGTTCAGAATCGTGGCTCCGCCGGTTTCAATCACTTCGCCGCGTTTGTTGCCTGCGGCCATTCTCTCGAGCGCGTGAATCGCGTCGCCGAGCTCGACGCCAGCCTCCAAAGCCACGGCCAGACCGGCAATCGCGTTGGTTGCGTTGTGCGCTCCGATCATGTCGAGTTTGAAATCGCCCTGTACTTCGCCCGCCCGATAATGCACATCGAGGCCGCGTTCGGATTCGCCCACGCCTGCAATCTGCGGGTCGGCGCACGGTCCCTCCCCGAAATAGATCACCTTGCCCTGAAAGTCGCGCCCGAACTGGGAGACATAAGGATCGCAGCAATTCAGGAAGGCTGTGCCGCTCGAAGGCAGCGCCGCCACAAGCTCGAACTTGGCGCGCGCGATGCCCGCCTGGCCCTCGGCAAAGTTTTCAATATGAGCCGTTCCCACGTTGGTCACCACGCCCCAGTCCGGCGCGGCAATGCGGGCAAGAGCTGCAATCTCTCCTGGGTGATTCATGCCCATTTCCAGCACCGCAAATTCGTGCTCCGGCTCAATCCTGAGCAGCTCCAGCGGCATTCCGAACCCGTTGTTCAGGTTGCCAGCAGACTTGAGCACGCGGAACTTCTCGCCCAGGGCCGCGGCGATTGCTTCCTTCGTTGTTGTCTTTCCAGCCGAGCCCGTCACCGCAACGACACGTCTGCCCCACTGGCGCCGTACATGCGCGGCAAGCGCCTGCAGAGCAATCAGCGAATCCTCGGCAATCAGCAGCGGCACACTCAGCGCCGCGTCAGGCAGCGAAGCGACTTTCTGACGGGAGACCACCGCGGCGACGGCGCCGCGCCCGGCCGCGTTCGCAATGAAATCGTGGCCGTCCAGCCGTTCGCCGCGCACCGCGAAGAACAGGTCGCCGGGCCGAATCGTGCGCGAGTCAATGGAGTAGCCATCCGCCAGCAGCGCGCCCGCGCAGGAGATGCTGGAGGGCGCCTCAAGCATCGCGCCCGCGCCCACCGCCGCCTCTGCCAACGTCAGCTTCATTGCACTCCACCGTATCCCAGTTCGCGCAGCGTGGAAAGCGCAATCTCCGCGTCGTCAAACGGGATTTTCCGGTCCGCGAGAATTTGTTCCTTCTCGTGCCCCTTTCCGGCAATCAGGACAATATCGTGGGGCCGCGCCTCATGCAGCGCCACATGGATTGCCGCGGCGCGATCCGGCTCAACTGTGTAACGGACTCCGGTGCTCTTCAACCCCGGCTCGATGTCAGCCAGAATCGCCAGCGGATCTTCCGAGCGCGGATTGTCGCTGGTGGCCACCACGAAATCGCTTCCCCTGCCGGCCGCTTCGCCCATCTTCTTACGCTTGGTGCGGTCGCGGTCTCCGCCGCAGCCGAAGACGGTAATCACGCGCCCTCCGACGCGAGCGTCCTCCACCATTCCGTGCGCCAGCGCGGTCAGGTTGCGCAGGGCGTCATCTGTATGCGCATAATCCACGATCACAGCGAAGAGTTGCCCAGCGTCGACCGGCTGGAAGCGCCCCGGCACGGCGTTCAGATGTGGAATTGCGGTGAGAATATCCGCGAACGCAACGCCACGCGCGTGGACGGCGCAACACGCTGCCAGCAGATTGAGGATGTTCACCTCGCCTGCCAATCGAGAAGAAATCTGCGCTGAGCCCTGCGGCGTGTGCAGCTCGAAGGCAGCGCCGCCGGGAGAAAGCACAATGTTTTTTGCACACCAGCCGCCCGCACCGATTCCGTAGCTTAGAACTTCAGAACTCTCGCGACGCGCGATGCCGGCAAGTTCCGTGCCGTACGGATCGTTTGCATTCAGCACGGCCACGCGAGGCGCGGGATACCGCGTTCCGTCGAAGAGCAGCCGCTTCGCCGCGAAATAGCTCTCCATGGTGCCGTGATAATCCAGATGATCGCGCGTGAGATTGGTGAAGACCGCCACGTCGAAGGGAATGCCCAGAACGCGCCCCTGGTCGAGCGCGTGGCTGGAAACCTCGGCGACGAATTCGGTCGCGCCGCGGCGGGCGCCCTCCGCCATCAGCGCGAAGAGGTCGCGCGATTCCGGGGTGGTGTGGATGGACGGCCGCACTTCGCTTGCGATGCGGTACTCGATGGTTCCCACCAGAACCGTCTTTCTTCCCGCGGTATTCAGCAGGCTCGACGCAAGATAGGTGGTCGTCGTCTTGCCGTTGGTTCCCGTCACGCCCGTTGCAGCCAGCGTGCGCTCAGGGTGCGCGAAGAACGCCGCGGAGGCCTCAGCGAGCGCGCGGCGGCCGTGGTCAATCAGCAGAACTGGAAAGCCAGGACGCGCGACTCGGAGCCCCTGCATCGCGTCCCTTGAATCCGTAATGACTCCTGCTGCTCCGGCCGCGATTGCCTGCTCAATGTAGCGGTTTCCGTCGGTGGAGTCGCCCTCCATGGCCACAAAAACCGCCCCGGGACGCACCTGGCGCGAGTCGTACTCGACGCCGCGCAAGGGTTTTTGGGAATCCCCTGCCGTCTCGATGGCCGACACTTGCTCCGCCAGTTCTTTCCAAATCATTTCGAGCTCGATTGTAGCGGTTCACCTGCACAACGCAGCGTCGCGGGCCTTGGTCATCGCGTGCACTTCACCACTATTTTGGTGCCGACGGAAACCGTGATTCCGGCCGCCGGCGCCTGCTCGCGCGCGATTCCGTCGCCGATAACCTTAACGTCGAGCCGTGCCGCAGCGGCCTTTTCAATCACCCGCCGTAGAGAGAGGCCGATGAACGATGGAACCGTGATTTTCACCGCACTGTTGATGCTGACCTGCGAGGAATCCTGCGCACTGCGCGCCACCGCTGCTGGAGCTTGCGCGGCAGCCTTGGCCTCGGGTGGAGTGGTGTTCATTGGGCGCTCGGTTTCTCCCGGCTGCGCATTCCCTTCCGGCTGGGCATTGGACGATGCTCTCGCGCCCGGGCTCGGCGCGGCCTCAGCAGACCGCAGCGGATCATCCGGCGGAAGGTCGTTGGCAGCAGCAAACAGCGCGTCCACGTTTTGCTGGTCAGACTCGGTATCGTCCTCAGAGAGGACGGCTTCGTCCTTTGGAGCCTTGGTTGGCTTCACCGCAATGTCGTGGGGAACGCCGAGGTATTCCAGCACCTCCTGGGCCACCTCGGCGAACACCGGCGCGGCGACCGTCGTGCCGTAATACTGGCCTTTGGGCGAATCAATCACCACCGCGACTGCGATTGCCGGATTGTTCACCGGAGCGAAGCCCACAAACGAAGCGATGTGCAGATCCTTGTTGTATCGGTGGGTCTGGGGATCGATTTTTTGCGCGGTTCCGGTTTTTCCCGCAGAGGAGTAGCCATCCAACTGGCTGGTTCTGCCGGTGCCGTAGAGGACAACGCCCTCCATCATCTGGCGCATCTGTGCCGCGGCCAGCGTGGAAATGACGCGGTGCGCCCCGGCCGGAAGTGGGTCGGGAAGATCTTCGTCGGGCTGGAAGTGCGCGGCTCTCAGCGATGGAGGATCCACGCCCGGCTTGGCATCCAGTTGGCCGGACATGAGAATGTGCGGGGGCATATAAACTCCGCCATTGGCAATGGTGGAAACCATCGTCACCAGTTGCACCGGCGTCACCGCTTCCTCCTGGCCCATGGCGACATAGCCGATGGAGGCCGGCTGCCAGTATTTCACCGGCCGCAGCAGTCCGCGCGTTTCACCGGGTAGTTCGATTCCCGTCCTCTGACCAAATCCGAAGGCGCGAATGTATTTGTAGAGACGGTCGGGCCCCAGCATCATTGCCACCTTGATCACGCCCACGTCGCTTGATCGCGCCAGAGCCATCGCCGCCGTCACCGTGCCAATGCCGCGATCGCTCTTATCGTCGTGGATGATGCGCCCGAACAGATTGATCTGACCACCCAAACAGTTGATCATCGTATCCGGCGTGATCAGGTGTTCCTGCAGCGCAGCTGCATACGTAACCAATTTGAATGTCGATCCCGGCTCATAGACATCGTTCACCGCGCGATTCCGCAGCAGTTCGGGGCTCGTGTGGCGAAAATCGTTCGGATCGAAAGTGGGTCGCACCGCGAGCGCGAGAATCTGCCCCGTGTGCACATCCTGGATCACCACCGTTCCATTCATGGCATGGGTCTTCGCCATCGCATGGTCCAGCGCCTGCTCGGCCATGAATTGGATATTCTCGTCGACGGTCAACTGCAGATTCTGGCCAGGCTCAGGATCATGCTCCGTGGAACCCAGCACCTGGCGGCGCGCGTCCACCGCCGTGAACATGATGCCGGGTTTGCCGTGAAGGCGGGAGTTAAACTTCTGCTCCAGGCCGCCAAGGCCGTTGTCATCCAGGCCGACATAGCCCAGCATCTGTGCAGCAAGCTGATTGTCCGGATAAAAACGCTGGAACTCTTTTTGGAAGTAAATCCCTTTCATGCCCAGGGCGCGCACCCGCGCGGCCACCGGGGCCTTCACGCGGCGCGCCACCCAGGCAAAGCTGCGCCCGTGCTCCAGCCGCTCCTGGATCGCCTTTACCGTGGTGCGCGTGTCCGCAGGGTCGACGTGAACGATTGCCGAAAGAGTCCGCGCGGCGGCGGCCTTGTCATCAATTTCAGTGGGCACGGCGTAGATCGAATCCACCTGCACCGTCATGGCCAGCTCGCGCATGTTGCGGTCAAAGAGAATCCCGCGGCGCGGCGCCACCTCGAAGGTTCGCTCCTGCTGCCTCTCCGCGCGTTCCACATATTCCTTGTGGTCCAGCACCTGCAGCCAGAAGAGCCGTGCCGCGATGGCGCAGGCCCAGAACGCAAAGAAGAGACAGATCAGCCAGAACCGGGCCCGGTTCATGGGAATGGCGCGCGGCAGGGTGGTGCGTGGGCGGACGGCTCGAAGAGTTGCCTGCATGGCGAATCGCTCGCGGGAGTTCTGTCGCGTACCGCGTTAAGGCGTGAATCGGGGCGGCGGAACGGCCTGGGCCAGCGCCGGCGCGCTTGAGTCGGTGTGGGACGGCGCCTGGACAATCTGCCCCGGCTCCGGTGCCGCGAATCCCATCTGGCGGGCGAGTCCGTCAATGCGTCCGGGCCGGGCCAGCTCGGCCTCGCTCAAACGCAGTTGGCGATTTTCTTCGCGCATGTGGCTCACCTGCTGCTTTTCCGCCTCCACGCGATAAGAGCCCTCGATGGCGCTGAAGTGCTGCAGCCCGTAAAACATCACCAGCGAGAAAAGGACCGTGATGGCCGCGGTGAAGGTGCGCATCTGGCGGGCGCGCACCGGGTCAGGCGCCTTCACCAGCCGTGAGTTGTCAAACTGTTTTACAAAATGCACTTCAGGCGTGCGCACGCCGCGGCGACGCATCGGCTGCTGTGTGAACATGGCCGCGTTGCGCTCGGCAATCCGCGCGGTCCATCCCCGTCTTGTGTCAGCGTAGGTTGTGGTGCATGCCGCCATCGTAATTCTCCTGCAAGTCGAGCTCTAAACCTTCCCTGCCGTTCGTTCCGCCGCTCTCAGCTTCGCGCTGCGTGAGCGCGGGTTGCGATCCATCTCTTCCTCGCCGGCCGTCGCCGGCTTCTTCGTCAGCACTTCCCATGTTCCCTGCCGCGCGCCCTCGCGCAGACTGTCCTTCACAAGGCGATCTTCCAGAGAATGAAAACTGATGACCACCATCCGGCCGGAGGACTTAAGCAATCTTGGCGCGGCCTCCAACAACGCCCGAATTTCGTCCAGTTCGTGATTCACGTGAATCCGGAGCGCCTGGAAGGTCCGCGTTGCCGGATGAATCCTGTCCTGCTTCATTGCCGGGGCGGCTTGCGCAACCAGCCGGGCCAGTTGACCCGTGGTTGCGATCGGCCGCCCGCGAACAATGGCTCTGGCGATTCTCCGCGACCTCCTTTCCTCTCCGTATTCGTAAATAAGGTCTGCAAGTTCTCGCTCGCTCGCCTCATTCACCACTTGTTCGGCGGTGGGCCCGGAACGCGTATCCATGCGCATATCCAGCGGGCCATCCGCCATGAAACTGAATCCCCTGCGCGCCTCGTCCAGTTGCAGGCTGCTTACGCCAAAGTCGGCCAGCAAACCGTCCACCGATGCGGGCTCAACGTGCCCGGCCGCCGAGCTGAAGGCCTCTCCGACGAGCCGGATTGCCGGCGCCCGGCTGCCCAGCTCATTGTTCACGCGAGCCAGCCGGACTTTGGCCAGTGCAAGTGCTTCCGGATCCCTGTCGAATCCGATTAGCCTGCCCTGCGGACCCAGCCGGCGGACAATCTCCGCCGAATGGCCGCCCATGCCCAGAGTGCAGTCCACAACCGTTGCGCCCTCGCGCAGGTTCAGGAATTCAATCGCCTCTTTGCAAAGAACTGGCACATGGCGCTCGCCCGGATTCGTCATGTGTTCCCCCTTGGGGGCTGTTGGTTCTAACTCCGCCGGCTGAGGATCGCCGCCATTGCCTTGCGATCGTCCGCCGTCAATTCGTTGGCAGGCAGATTGCTCTCGAAGACTTCCCTGTTGTGCACTTCGAGGTAGGTCCGCATCCCGAAAACCGTAACTTCCGCATCCAGCCGGGCAGACTGGCGCAAAATCTGCGGCAACAAAAGCCGCGCCTGGCTGTCCATCTCCACCTGCTGGCCGAAGTAGCTGGTCAGGTTCAGATACTTCTTCACGGCGTCGTCCATCGTGCTGGAGTCAGCCAACTGCTCTTCCCGCTTCTCCCACTCCGGCAAAGGCCAGATTTCCGCGCTCTTGCCGTCGGGGCTGGTCACATAAAACTGAGTCACATTTTCGGCATCCATCAACTGCTTGAAGGCAGAGGGCAGCTTCAAGCGCCCCTTCTCGTCCACCTTCGCGGGATGGTTGCCCCTGTACATCTCTGGAACCTCGCTGGCCTTCTGGTAGCGCTCTCGGAGCAAAAGTGAGGTAGACTTGGCTTGGGATCAAGCCAGCTACTCCCTTTCACTCCCTTTTGCTCCACTTCAGTCGGGATAATAGAACACTTCGTTCAGGTTTCCAACAGGAAATGCAAGGTGGGAAATGAATTGGGGCCCAATCCGGGCGGGCAGCGGGCCGTGTTGGTGGGGTGGGTCGGCGGGAATCCCTCCTAATAGGACTCCCACACCCAAATTACACAACATCTAGTGTTTATTGGAATGATTCCCACAGCCGCTTCGATGGAATCCTGACAGGAAACTGGGGGCGGGCGGCCAATTCCCGCCGGCGCCGCACCGCCGTTTAGCCGTCTGGTCGCGTTTTATGCTCCGCCACAACCTTCAGCAGATAGAGAAAGACGAGAATGTTGACGATCAGTAGCGCAATCCGAACCCAAGTGAGGCGTCTGAAGACCTCAAAGACCTCCCAGGGCAGGAAGGATGCGGTGATGAACAGCGTGAGGAATTCTCCCCAGGCCCGTTCAAGATAGAGCCCAATCCCCTCGGCCAGACTGAGGCCCGCGTAGCTGAAGGCCACCAGGCCGATGCGGCGCAGGATTGGATCGTCAATCAAGGCCGATTTGTCGAGGATGAAGTTGACCAGGCGCGACTCGGGATTGAAACGCAGGGCAGAGGCCACCTGCTGCATCACATCGCCGATGTCCTTGTGGAGCAGGCGAAGGGCTCCCACACCGATGGCCGCAATGATGGTTGCCTGCACCAGCTTGTAGAGGGCGATGAGAAGCAGCCACTTGTTATGAGGCACATGCCCGAACTTGCGTTTTGCTGGGATCGTGATGGTGTCCTCTGAAGGCGAAGCGTAGAACAGGCGCGTCTAGGTATACGTTAACCGATGGCCAGAGCCTGGCCCAAGTGACGGAGGAGTGGCGATTGAGTACCGCGGAGTGGAGATGCGCTGTGAGGCTGGGTCGTCAGCGGCCTTCGCGCAGAAGCGCCTCGCGGTCCAGTACTTTGCCGTCGAGGATGAGCGTGGAGATGCGGCGGGCGTTCCAGATGTTCGCGGTCGGGTCGGCGTCGACCACGAGAATATCAGCCCTGCGGCCGGGAGCAATCTGGCCCAGCTCGGTCCAGCCGAACTCGATGGCGTAGTTGTTGGTGGCGGCGGCCAGAGCTTCGCGCGCGGTGAGGCCCAGCCGGACCAGCAGCTCAAGCTCCGTGTGCATGGAGATGCCGGGCATGGAGCCGGAGACGGGCGCTCCTGAGGCGGCCAGATAATGCGGACCTGCGCTGAAGATGGCCTGGTTAATCTTCCACAGGCGCATCGCGGCCTGGTCAGCCTTCTTGCGCTGGTTGTCCTCCATCCACCGCTGGGTCATGCCGGGCAGGCGGCGGGCCCATCCGGCCAGCGGGTAGTCGAGCTCGCCGGTCGCGCGGTCTGGAGGGTTGGACAGATTGGCAGGATTGAGCAGCGAGGCGGCCGGATCGTGCCACAGATTGCGGTGGCCCGGCAGACGCAGGAAGTAAGTGCTGAAGGTGGGCATCAGCGCGGCGTGGTGCGTGGCGATGAGGCGCGCATAGGCGCGAAGATGTGGGTCAGTGGGCGGCAGGTGCTGCGCGTAATCGAATGCGGTGTTGGCTGCCGGGCCGAAGGGGTCCTGCACCAGGGGCTGCTGCAGTTCATCGGGAATGACGCCCAGTTCGTAGCGGCCCATGTGCAGCAGCACATCCACGCCGGAATCGATGCCAACCGTGTACGGCGTAGCCACGAAGTCGCCGTAGGTGGCCAGCCCCAACTGGTGGGCCCGGGCGAGAATCCATTGCGCATTGGCGGCGGTGATGGCCGCGCCGAGACGAGCGACGCGTGTGCCCATCCGGGCCGTGGCCGTCAACTGCCGTGCGGTGTCTTCCGGGCTGAGCTCGGCGGGATGCTGCCCCTCTCTAAGCGTGGAAGTCCACTGCGGCTGGTTGTAAAGCAGGCTCCAGTCGTCGGTCGTGCCGACAGAGTCAGAAAGATAGAGTTTGGGGCGGGGATTTGCGGTGAAGTCGATGGGGCCCTGCTTTGCACCGGAGACCGCAACCACGGTGGTGACGCCCATATAAAGATCGGCGTCGGCCTGCCCCTGGCTGTTGATGCCGGCGAAGCCGTCCACCAGACCGGGGATGATGTATTTTCCGGTGCAGTCAATGACGCGCGCGTTTTTGGGAATCGGGACGGTCTCTGCCGGGCCAACGTTCACGATGCGTCCGTCGCTGACGATGACAGTGGCGTTGCGCAAGTCCCTGGCGGAGCGCCCCCAGTCAGTGACGTCAATAACCGTACCGCCGGTCAGCACAAGGGGAGGCGTTTCAGCAGCGCCGGTTGCGGGCGGTGGTGTCTGCTGCGCTCCCAACTGTGCCGCGGCCAGCACCCATGCGGCAGCAAACACCGGGAGAGAAGGAATAAATCGCATACGGAATCGGGTCTTTGGAGAATTGTCGCACACGGAATCGCGAGAAGTAGTCAACCCATTTTTTCCCCGGCCATCTCCCGATGAGCGGCGGCTCCCGCAGACAGGGGCAAGGCGCGAAAGCGATTGGGTTGCGCGGAGGGATGCGTGGGCCATTCGCGAGCTAGCTGGCCACCAGCGTGCGGCGCTGGCGATGCGCAAGCAACGGCATCACCTGCGCCAGAGCCGCATCCACGGTGAGCCCGTGCTTCGCGCGGAGACTGTCGATTTTGCCGTGTTCAATGAACTGGTCAGGCCAGCCGATGCGGACGACGGGGACGGCAATTCCCAACTCGTCGAGGGCTTCTATCACAGCCGAACCGAAGCCGCCCATTTTGACGTGATCCTCAAAGGTGACGATTGCGGCGACGCGGCGTGCGTAAGCTTCAAGCATCGCGTGGTCGAGCGGCTTGACGAAGCGTGGATTGATCACCGCGGCGGAGAATCCGGCCTGCTCCAGGCGCTGGCCGAGCTCGCGCGCGAGCGCAAGCATGGGTCCGAGGCCGAAGATGGCGACATCGTTGCCATCGGAGATCAGTTCGGCTTTGCCCACCTCAAGCAGCTCGGGCTTCGCCTTGCGCGTGACGCCGGCCACTGCTCCGCGCGGATAGCGAATGGCGCTTGGACCGGGGAGGGTGAGCGTGGTCTTCATCATGTCGGCTAGCTCGTCCTCGTCCTTGGGCGCCATCAACACGATTTCGGGAATGCCGCGAAGGTAAGCAATGTCAAAGAGGCCATGATGCGTGGGTCCATCGTCGCCGGAGAGCCCGGCGCGGTCCATGCAGAAAACAACGGGGAGCTTTTGCAGACAGATGTCGTGCACGATGGGATCAAAGGCGCGCTGCAGGAAAGTGGAGTAAATGGCGCAGAAGGGACGGTAGCCGCGCGTGGCCATGCCGCCGGCGAAGATGACAGCGTGCTCCTCGGCGATGCCCACGTCAAAGTAGCGGCGCGGATGGTGCGGGCGGAAGAGATCAAGGCCGGTGCCGTTGGGCATGGCGGCGGTGATGGCGACGACCTTTTCATCTTCCGACGCGAGGCCGACGAGGGTGTTGGCGAAAACCTCGGAATACGTGAGCTGGCCGGAGGGCGCGGTTTTTCCGGTCTGCGGATCGTAAGGCCCGAGGCCGTGAAATTTTTTCTGGCCGTCGAGTGCGGGCTTGTAACCGCGGCCCTTTTGCGTGAGCACGTGGAGCAGCACGGGGCGGTTTTCAGCCTTGAGAAAGTTGAAGGTCTCAATGAGCAGAGGAATGTTGTGGCCGTCGATGGGGCCGAAGTATTGCAGGCCGAACTCCTCAAAAAGAACGGAGGGCCAGAGCATGCTTTTGGCGGCCTCCTCGGCGCGCCGGACGGCGGTGATGGCCAGCTTGCCGCCGAAGCGCTCGACGAGGCGCGCGGCGGACTCATGGAAGCTGCGGTAGTGCTCATTGGTCACGATGCGGTGGAAGTAGCGGGCGATCGCGCCGACGTTGCGATCGATGGACCACTCATTGTCATTGAGCACGACGATGAGGCGCTTGGTCTGCTCGGCGATGTTGTTGAGCGCTTCAAAGGAAATGCCGTTGGTGAAGGCGGCGTCCCCGGCGACGGCGACTACATGCTCATTGCCGCCGGCCAAATCGCGCGCGACGGCCATTCCGAGAGCAGCGGAAAGCGCGGTGCCTGCGTGGCCCGCGCCATAGCAGTCGTGCTCGCTTTCCGTGCGGAGCATGAAGCCATTGAGGCCGCCTGGCTGGCGGATGGTCTCAAAGCGGTCGCGGCGGCCGGTCAGCAGCTTGTGGACATAGGCCTGGTGGCTGACGTCAAACAGGATGCGGTCAGCGGGCGTGTCAAAGACGGTGTGCAGGGCGAGCGTGAGCTCGACGACTCCAAGATTTGGGCCCAGATGTCCGCCGGTTTTGGAAAGAGTCTGGATGAGGAATGCGCGGATTTCCTCGGCGATCTCGACCAGCTGCGTCTCATTCAGGCGCTTGATGTCAGCAGGCGAATGGATGGAATCCAGCATTGTTCCCATGCACATCCTTCCCCCGGGAAAAAGCCGGGAATCCAGGAGACCCGCCGACACAAAGGGCCTCCGCGACGGCGGAACGCGCCAAGAACAACGCGCGAGGTCTGCCTCAGTGGGCATGGCTCAGCGGGCGGCGCTCCGTCGCGTCGATTCAGTATAGCAACCCGCCGAAACGCGGGAAGCCGATTGTTTCGACGAGACAGAAAGGGCGAGGTTTGCGGTGTGCGAAGAAGAGACACGATGCCCGATCAACCGCCGGCGCGGCGGGAACTCGGGCCGTGGAGGCGCATGGCCTGCTCTCTTCCCGCGCTGGCGAACGTCACAGGAGTTACATCGTGCACGCACACGCCCCAGGCAATCCTGCAGGAAGGTCCAACCCGCACTTCTTGGAAGTGGGGGCAAGCGGTTAGTCTATTGGAGTGCCGGTTTTGCGTGCGATTGCACGCTGCCTTCAGGGACAGATCCGGAAGCCCTTTTGAGCGGCCCGGCAAGGTGATTGAGGAGAGTCTCACTTTGAAGAGAACGTTAGTGATTTTGCTGTTGACCGTGGTTGGGTCGGCGATGATGCCGAGATGGGCGCAGGGCCAGCTTGCCGAGGAAAAGCCAAAAGCCCCGGTGACCGGGCCGAACTACAAATATGTGGCGTTCGCGGGCTGGGGCTATACGAGCATCAACCAGGTGAACCAGTCGCGCAGCGGGTTGCAGGGTGCGAGCTTTTCGTTGACGCGCAACTTTGGCCGGTTCTACGGCGTCACAGCGGTCGGCGGACATTATGCTTGGTCGGTGACGCAGTCGAACGCGCTGGTGGGCAATCCTTCGATGGATCTTTTTCTTGTGGGTCCTGAGGTGCGCGCGCCGCTGTGGGGTCCGGTGGATATTTTCGCGCGCGGGCTGCTGGGCGGGGCGCACACGGGCAACGTGAGCATCCAGCCCAATCTGTCGTTCGCGGGCGGGCTGGGCATGGGCATGGACTACAACTTGAACAAGCGGTTTGCGATTCGGCTGAGCGGCGACGACATTGAATCGTCGTTCACGCTTGTCCCTTATTCACCGGGCGACTCGCCGCACAAACGCTGGAATGCGCGTGCGTCGTTCGGCGTGGCATACAGGTTTTAAGCGCGCACGATTCATCAGCATTGCAAAAAAGGCGGAGGCCGAAGGGCTTCCGCCTTTTTTGCGCTTGCTGTGAATTTGCACGGCACGAGTGCGGAGTGCGGATCGCGAAGGGCCTGGTCGGCGGGCCGCAGCGCAGGCGCCGCTCACTCCGCGGCGGGAAGATACAGATTCAGGTTTCTCGCACGGTTCAGCCGGAGGGTTGCCGAGCGGTCAATCTCGCTGATGGCAATGCGCAGGTGCCTCCCATCGGGGTCGATGTAGTGCAGGCCGTCGGCAGAGGCGAAGACGATTTCGGCGGAGAGGGAGGAACCGTCCTTGAGGACAATGGAAAAGTCCTGCGACTCAGAATTGGGGATCGTCGAAGTTGCAGCGTGAGAGGAAACCAAGCTTGCAGTCGGCCATTTGTATTCCTCAATCATGGTAGGCTCCGGCCGTTTGGCAGCGGGCGGCGCCGGCGCCTGAACAACCGCGGGGGGCTGCTGAATAATCACGACAGGCTGGGGCTCATAAGGGCTCGCGGCGTCGGAGTCGTATGCCGGATAGGCGTTGTCCGATTCGTAGAGAGAGTACGCGTAGCCGTAACCATAAGGCGAAATGGCCCGGGCACGGCTGTAACGCGCACGATTGAAACGGTAAGGCGATGCGGCGCGGGCGCGGCTGAAATGGTAGCCGGCCCGGGCAAAGCCATGCCCCTCATGGCCGCGGTGCTGGGCACAAGCGTTGTGGGCCACACCCACAGCAAGGAGCGCGAAGAGGCTGAGCAGGATCGTCCGCCGCATGACCGGCCCTCGTGACGCATAGTCTAGCACTCGGGCCCGCGGTTGTATAGATTCCCGGTCCGCAGCCGTCCCATCCTTCTCCACCCATGTCGCACGCTTCGCGCCCGCCAAGGATGGGGCACCCGGCTATCTTGTCGGCTCATACCGCATTGCCACTGCCCCCGAGCCGAACTCCAGCCGGCTGATGAGCTTCAAGTCGAGGCGCTTCGATAGCCCCGCGAACAACGTGGGCCCATGGCCTGCCAGCCTGGGCTGCACCACGAACTCGTACTCATCGATCAATCCCAGCTCCGCCAACGCCAGCGGGAGCTTTACACCCCCCACGAAAATCCCCTTACCCGACTCCTGCTTCAGCTGTTGAACGGCCTCTCCCAGCTCCCCGCGCACGAGCTCCGCGTTCCAATCGACACGGTCCAGCGTGCTTGACACGACATACTTCTTTGCCGCATCGATCATCCGGGCGAAGGGTTCCATCCAATCCGGCCGCGCTCCCGCCCGCGCCGGCGGCCGCCAC
The DNA here is from genome assembly GCA_049678625.1 of Occallatibacter sp. Taxonomy (GTDB): domain Bacteria; phylum Acidobacteriota; class Terriglobia; order Terriglobales; family Acidobacteriaceae; genus Telmatobacter. Next base: position 95,742 of record JBAUEO010000064.1, read on the forward strand.
GCTGCCTCCATCATCTGGTAGGTCACCCTGCCAAAAAGGAGGGCATCGGCCTGGTTCAGGTTCTCAACCGCGTGACGATGCAAGTCTTCGTCCGCGAACATTGCACGATGATCGCAGCACCCGTCCAATGTGACGTTGATGGAATACCGAAGGGGTCGCATTGCGTAAGCTTAAGCCTTCACAGTCACTGCGTCACCGCAGATTCTGCGCACCTCCGCCAACTCGTCACTCTTTGCTCAGCAAATTTTCCTCTGCGACAGGCCACTACCCTTCTTCGCCTTCGCGGAGTTTGGCGATGACGGTGAAGTCCTCGAGGGTGGTGGTGTCGCCTTTGATTTCGCCGTGGGTGGCGAGCTCGCGCAGGAGGCGGCGCATGATTTTGCCGGAGCGGGTTTTGGGCAGCGAGTCAGTGAAGCGGATGTCGTCAGGCCGGGCGAGCGAGCCGATTTCTTTGGCGACCCACTGGCGCAGCTCGTCCTTGAGCGCATCCGAAGGCCGGTGTCCGCTTTCCAGTGTGACGAAGGCGGCGATGGCCTGGCCTTTGAGATCGTCGGGGCGGCCGACGACTGCGGCTTCAGCAACTTTGGGGTGGGCGACGAGGGCGGACTCGACCTCCATGGTGCCGAGGCGGTGGCCGCTGACGTTGATGACGTCATCAACGCGACCCATGAGCCAGAAGTAGCCGTCGGCGTCCATGCGCGCGCCGTCGCCGGTGAAGTAGCAGCCGGGAACGTCAGACCAATAGGTTTTCTTGTAGCGCTCAGGGTCGCCGTAGACGGTGCGCGCCATGGCGGGCCAGGGCTTGCGGATGACGAGCAGTCCGCCGCTTCCCGCCGGGACGGGACGGCCCTCGCGCGTGACGACTTCCGGCTGGATGCCGAAGAAGGGACGCGTGGCGGAGCCGGGCTTGGTGGGCACGGCGCCGGGAACGGGCGCAATCATGATGGCGCCGGTTTCGGTTTGCCACCAGGTATCGACGATGGGGCAACGGTTGTGGCCGATTTTCTCGCGGTACCACATCCAGGACTCGGGGTTGATGGGCTCGCCGACGGTGCCGAGAAGGCGGAGCGAGTCGAGCTTGTATTTCTCAACGTGCTGATTGCCCCACTTGATGAAGGCACGGATAGCCGTGGGCGCGGTGTAAAAGACAGTGACGCGATGGTCGTCGATGATCTTCCAGAAGCGGGAGAAGTCAGGGTGGTTGGGCGCGCCCTCATACATCAGGACGGTTGTGCCGTTTTGCAGGGGGCCGTAGACGATATACGAGTGGCCGGTGACCCAGCCGATGTCGGCGGTGCACCAGTAGATGTCGTCTTCGTGGAGATCGAAGATGTATTTGGTGGTGATGTAGGTCTGCACGGCATAGCCGCCGGTGGTGTGGACCAGGCCCTTGGGCTTGCCGGTGGTGCCGGAGGTGTAAAGGATGTAGAGCGGGTCCTCGGAGTCCATTTGCTCGGCGGGGCAGTCGGCGGGCGCGCTGGCGATGAGCTCGTGCCACCAGTGGTCGCGGCCTTTGACCATGTTGATGGGTGAGCCGGTGCGGCGATAGACAACGACGTTCTGCACCGTGGGACAGTGGGCAAGGGCTTCATCGACGGTGCGCTTGAGATGTATTTCGTTGCCACGGCGGAATGCGCCGTCCTGGGTGAGGATGGCGACGCAGGAAGAATCATTCACACGGTCGGCGATGGCGTTGGCGGAGAAACCGCCGAAGATGACGGAGTGAACCGCGCCGATGCGAGCGCAGGCGAGCAGAGCGATGGCGAGCTCGGGCACCATGCCCATGTAAATGGCGACGCGGTCGCCCTTGCGGATGCCGAGAGACTTGAGCGCGGCTGCGAACTGCGCGACTTGCGCGTGGAGTTCGGCGTAGGTGATGCGGCGGACTTCGCCGGGCTCGCTCTCCCAGAGGATGGCGACCTTGTCGCGGCGGGGCGAGTCGAGATGGCGATCAAGGCAGTTGTAGCTGAGATTCATGCGACCGCCGACGAACCATTTGGCCCACGGGTGGTCCCACTCGAGGACTTTGGTCCAGTGCTGGAACCAGTGCAGCTCCTTGGCCGCGCTGGCCCAGAAGGCTTCAGGGTCCTCGATGGATTTTTTATAGAGGGCTTCGTACTCCTCCAGGCTCTTGATGTGGGCTTGCCGGCTGAACTCAGGCGGCGGCGGGAAGACGCGATTTTCGCGCAGGGTGGAGTCGAGGTCCTGGTTGGGCGAGGGAACGCCGCTGGAACCGATGGAAATGTTGACCGAAGACATGAGCGAACCCCTCTCAGTGGCGGGAAAATCGGCGCAAAGCAGCGCCAGAGCCGGCGTTTGAATGCGTTGCGGCTCGGCGAAAGCGCGTCGGAGATACTTTAACGGCGGCGAGGCAGGACGGGCAAGTGCATGGGGGAGTGGGGGGCTCAGTCGGCGCTGGACGCAGAAGCTGGAAACAGGCAATCTTTTAGCGGGCTGGAGCGTCTGATTAGAGACCAGCGTGAATTTAGAAACAAGCAGGGATGCAAGCGGGAAAGCGCGGAAGGCAAGGACGGTTATGGCGGTGAGGAACGACGAGGGCACCCTGGCCGCGGAGCCCGCCAGTGCGGGTGGAGATGTGTGGGACCTTGCCCTGAAGCTGTGCATTGTGCTGGGTCTGACTGCGGTTGTGATCTTCAGCGTGCACGATCGTGTGTTTGCGCCAGTGTACAAGGTAGCGGAGGCGCACGGGCTGAGCACGATGCTTTACCGGCCGAGCGTGCTGTGGTTTTCGCTGGGTTTTGCGCTGGTGGTGTGCCGCACGCTGCTGTGGTTCACTTACCGGCCGCATCCGGCGGCGAAACGGGAGAGCGCGCCTCGGATGACGGTGATTATTCCGGCATACAACGAGGGGCCGATGGTGGCCAAGTCGATCGACTCAGTGGCCGAGGCCGACTACGACCCGGAGCAGTTGGAAATTATCGTGGTGGACGACGGCAGCACGGACGACACCTGGACGCACATTGAGACGGCGGCGGCGCGGCACGGGGGACGCGTGAAGACGGTGCGGCTGAAGCAGAACAGCGGCAAGCGGGCGGCGCTGGCCGAGGGCTTCAAGACTGGGACGGGCGAGATTTTTGTGACGGTGGACTCCGACAGCGTGGTGGCGCGGGGCGCGCTGCTGGCGCTGGCCGGGCCGTTTGCGAACCAGCGCGTGGGCGTGGTGGCGGGCAAGGTGCAGGTCTATAACCAGCGCGAAGGTTTGATTCCGCGGATGCTGCACGTGCGATTCACGCTGAGCTTTGATTTTCTGCGAGCGTATCAGTCGACCTACGGGACGGTCTATTGCAGTCCTGGCGCGCTTTCAGCGTATCGCGGGAGCGCGGTGCGGCAGGTGCTGGAGGGTTGGCTGCATCAGCGGTTCCTGGGCGTGGAAGTGACGACGGGCGAAGACCGCGCGCTGACGAATGACGTGATGCGGCTGGGCTTTGACAGCGTGTACCAGCGGGACGCGACGGTCTACACGATTGTGCCGACCAGCTACGGCAAGCTGTGCCGGATGTTTCTGCGCTGGGACCGTAGCTATATTCGCGAGGAGCTGCGCTTTGCGGCGATTGTGTGGCGGAGGCCGCCGGTGGCGCGGACGATTGCGGTGTTTGACCAGGTGGTGACGAATCTGCGCTTCCCGGTGATGGGCCTCACGGTGGGGCTGCTGGCGACGGCGGTGTTCTTCGATCCGCTGGTGCTGCCGCGGGTGCTAGTTTCGCTGGGGCTGATCTCGTTTATTTATTCGCTCTATTACCTGCGCAGCGAGCGGTCGTTCAATATTCTCTACGGAGTGGTCTTCGAGTACTACGCGTTCTTCGGAATGTTCTGGATTTTTCCGTGGGCGCTGGTGACGGTGCGGGCACGAGGCTGGCTGACGCGCTGAGTCCGTTGGCGGCAGGCCGGCAAGAGGGATGCGAGGATCGGCTCAGAAGCGCAGCGAAATGCCCTGCTCGCACATGTCGGTGAGGATGCCGAGCAGGTGGGTGATGCCGAGCAGCTCGCGGACGTGCGGGCCGATGTTGACGAGCCGCAGCGTGCAGGCGTTGGAGCGGGCGGTGACATAAAGCCGGACGACGGTGCCGATGCCCATGCTGTCCATGTAAGTGAGATCCGTGAGGTCGAGCGTGATGCTCTTGCGGCCGGGGATGAGAGCGCGCATCTCGGGGTAAAACCAATCGCCGACGCCGGCGACCAAGCGGCCATGACAGCGGACGTTGGCGGTGTCGCCGTTCTTTTCAACATCGATGGTGAGCGGGGTGTGGAAGGCGTCGGGCGACATGTGACCTCTCCTAAATGCAAGGGTCGGAAAAAGCGAGGCGACTTCCGTGGGCCGCTTGGAGAGCCGGCGGGCGGTGTGTCCATTTCTCGCAATTCCCGCGTAACCGCTACAGGAATGCAGGGGAGGAAATAACTTGGATGGATTGTCTCACAGGCTGGGGGAATTGGGAACGGGGCAGATGCGGCGCGGGGAGTCATGCGCGATAACGCTGCTGGTGCCAGACCCAGGCGGTGCGGAGGATTTCATCGAGGTCGGTGTAGCGGGGCTTCCAGCCCAGCTCGCGGATGGCTTTTTGTGAGGATGCGACGAGGACGGCGGGGTCGCCCGGACGGCGGGGCTGGACTTCAGCGGGGATGGGATGGCCGGTGACGCGGCGGGCCGATTCGATGACCTCGAGGACGCTGAAGCCCTGGCCGTCGCCGAGGTTGAAGAGGAGACGGCCGTCGAGTTCCGAGCCGGATTGGCTGGAACCTGACTGGAGGGCTTTGAGGGCAAGGATGTGGGCGTCGGCAAGATCGGAGACATGGACGTAGTCGCGGACGCAGGTGCCGTCGGGGGTGGGATAGTCGTCGCCATAGATGCGGATGGACTCGCGATGGCCGAGGGCGACATCAAGGATGAGGGGAATGAGATGGGTTTCCGGGTCGTGGGCCTCGCCGCGGGTGATTCCCAGGGGACCCTCGGGCGCGCCGGCGACGTTGAAGTAGCGGAGCGAGGCGTAGCGAAAGCCGTGGATGCGGTGGAACCAGCAGAGCATCTGCTCGACGAGGAGTTTGGATTCGCCGTAGGCGTTGGTGGGTTGCAGGCGGGCCGTTTCAGGGATGGGGACGACGTCGGGCTCACCGTAGACGGCGGCGGTGGAGGAGAAGACGAGGGTGCGCGGTCCGGCGGCGAGCATGGCCTCAAGCAGGGTGAGGGTGGAGGCGGAGTTGTTGCGGAAGAAGCGCTCGGGATGGCGCATGGACTCGCCAGCCTCAATGAGTGCGGCGAAGTGGAGGACGGCGTGGAAGGGATTGTTCCGTTGGGCGGCGGAGCTGAAAAGGTTTTCAAGCAGAGCCCGGTCCGCAATATCTCCCTGGACGAAGCGAACTCCGGCAGGAACGGCCTCGCGGCGGCTGTGGCCAAGGTCGTCCAGGACCGTGACGGCGTGACCCTGCGCTGCCAAAAGAGTTGCGACAGTACCGCCGATATACCCTGCACCTCCGGTAACTAAGAGATTCACAAAAATCCTGTCCCTTCCCGAACAGATTGGTTTAACGTTAGTCTATACAGCAGGCGGGAATTGTCGGCAAGAGCCGGGGGTTCTTTGAGATCGCCGGAAAGGCGACATGCCGATCAGGCGTATCCAGTGGCCTGTCTTCGCTGGGCTTATTCCGGGTTCCCGCAGGCGGACCAACAGACGGGATGCCGAGTGAATTCCCCTCCAGCGTGCAGCGGAGAGTGAGATTGTTTCCTTCTGCCTTGGACGAGTCGGGGAGCAACGATATGTCCGGGGTTGTCGGGAAGTCAAACACGCGAGGTGCGGCTGGAATGGCCGTTGTACCGAGGGGTGCTCACACTGGGGGAGTGGAGCGTGAGCCGGCCGCGAAAAATTCTGCTATTTCTTTTCCCCACATCGTGATACGGGTCGGTCAACCGAGAAAGTGCCTGTCGCAAGTGGGCTGGGGAAACTCTGTCCTTGCCGGATGCAAGCGGCGGAACGGCCGGACGAAACAGAAGGCCTGGGAAGGGCCGGATGCGAGACTGGCAGTCCCGAGACTTTGGAGAAGGAACCAGCAGCGCCCGGAACCTGACGGGATTTGGAACCAGGTCGAACGGCAAAGCCCGCGGCCGCATCCAACCTGCGGGGGGTTTCCCGGCCCAGGAAGACGAAACCCCGCCGTTTTCATGGCCATAGCGAAGGAATCCACACGATGTCGGCGAATCAATACCCTGTGATGGTCCCCAAGGTGGATCGGTACCCCGTGAATCTCCGGCTTGCCATGCTGCCTGAGGGAGAAGGAAGGCGCGCGTCGTTTTTGACCAGCGCGGCGATCAACCTGATCATTCTGGGCGTTTCAATCTGGGTGGGCTTGATGGCCGGGCATGTGGTTCAGCACCACTACGAGCAGACGAACTTGATCCTGCCCACCGCTCAGCCGCCGCAGCCGAAAGTACGCGTGAAGCCGCCGCCGCCGCCCAAGATTCCGGATTTACCAAAGCCGGCCGAAGTGAGGATGGAAGCGCCGAAGATGCACTTTAACCAGCCGAAGCCCGCGCTGAAGCCGGTCGAGATGGAGGCGAAGCTGACAATGCCGCAGATGCGCGCGGTGCGACCCGCGATTGTGCTGGCTCCGCAGCCGCACGCGGCGCTGACTGCGGCTGCGCCGGCGACTGAGAAGCAGGCGCATCCCTCCACGGCTCCGGTGCACCTGGGCGACATGCACGGAGTGATCCCGAACCCGAATGCCTCACGGCCGGCAACGGTGTCAGCGCTGGGCAATCCTTATGGCGGAATGAACGGCCCGGCGGCGGTTCCTCGGGGCGTGGTGGGCTCCACGGGAATTGGCAACGGCACGCGCAGGGGATCGAATGCGGGCACGGCGGGCCGGGTGGCGCAGACGGGATTGCCGGGCGGAACGGGCACCGCGCAGCACGGCTACGGAGGCCGCGTAGGGGCCACGGGGATTCCGGGGATGGCGGCGGCGGCGAGGCCTGCCATGACGGAGCAGAAGCCGTCGAGGACGAGTCTTGAGGTGCTCTCCAAGCCGCCGGTACGCTACACGGCCGAGGCGCGCGAGTTGAAAGTGGAGGGCGACGTGGTTCTGCGGGTGACCTTCACGGCGACAGGGCACGTGATTGTGCAGAGCGTGGTGCACGGGCTGGGACACGGGCTGGACGAAGAGGCGCGAAAAGAGGCGGAGAAGATCCGCTTCAAGCCGGCCACGCGGGACGGACACGCCGTGGATCTGACGACGAATATCACCATCAGTTTTCAACTGGCTTGAGGGCCAGGGGCCGGAATGCAACAACCCCTCCCGGAGTCTTCCGTGCAACTCTTTAAGCGCGGCGGCGACGGGCGGAGAACGAAGGGTAGAAATTGAGCCAGGAGCAACCCATGAACTTTCGGAAGATTTCCCTTGTATTCCTTATTCTGACTTTGAGTGTGAGCTGCGCGTACGCGAAGAAGACACCAAAGTTCCAGCAGGCGCACCCGTTGACCCCGGACCAGCAAGCGCTGGTCGAGAAGGCAATTGCGCAGGAGAAGCTGGTTATCCGCAACATCCGGGAGCGGACGCCACTGGTGGAGACCTACATCCAGCAGTCGCAGCCGGACGTGAAGCTTTTGGAAGTGCCGGTGAAGGACCAGTACGTGCTGAGCCGGGTTGATTTCGGCAAGGCATTCTTCGACAAGGAATACACGCCGCGCGAGGAAGGGAAGAGCGGGTTTTTCAAGGGGTCGCTGTCGGCCATCCGGAACCTGACCCAACTGCTGGGCCTGGACAGCAAAAAATACACCTATAAGCCGACAGGCTTTATGGACATGATGTTCCTTGACCCCACGGGCTTTGACCAGCAGCATTACGTCTTCAGCTATGTGCGCAAGGAGTTCCTGGGCTCGGTGCGGACGTGGGTTTTTGACGTGCATCCGAAAGTGAGCGGCGACGGCCGGTTTTACGGGCGGATATGGATCGAGGACCAGGGCGGCAACGTGGTGCGGTTCAACGGCACCTATACGTCTGGGAACTCCGAATACGACCCGAGACACTACTTCCACTTCGACAGTTGGCGGATGAACCTGCAGCCTGGATTGTGGCTTCCGGCGGAGATCTACGTCGAGGAGAGCAACATCGGCTCCAGCAACAAGCCGATGGGGCTGAAGGCGCAGACGCGCTTTTGGGGCTACAGCCTGCGGCTGCCCACGCGGGAGAGCGAGAACGTGAACATCACTGTGGAGAACGCCGTGGACAAAAGCGACCAGTCGCAGGACGTGAGCCCGCTGCAGGCCGAACGCAAATGGGTGCAGCAGGCGCAGGACAATGTGCTGGACCGGCTGGAAGAGGCGGGCCTGCTGGCGCCGGTGACGACGGACGGCTACGAGCAGAAGGTGCTGGACCAGATTGTGGTGAACCTGGCGGTGCCGAACAACCTGGCGTTTGAGACGCCGGTGCATTGCCGCGTGCTGCTGACCGATACGGTTGAAGCGACTACGGTGGGCAACACGATCCTGATCAGCAAGGGGCTGCTGGACACGCTGCCGAACGAGGAATCGATTGCGTCCGTGGTGGCGCTGGAGCTGGCGCACGTGGCGCTGGGGCACCACATCGACACAAAGTATGCCTTCAATGATCGGCTGCTCTTCCCCGATGAGGCGACCTTCCAGCGGATCGACATGGCGCACACACAGGCCGACGATGAGTCGGCTGTGAAAGAGGCGATGAAGTATCTGGGAGCCTCGATGTACAAGGACAAGATGGCCAGCGCGGGACTCTACTGGGAGCAGCTTGCGGCGCGCGGGCAGGCGCTGAAGGCGCTGAATACGCCACTGCTGGGTGACAGCATGCTGCGCCCCGACGGAACGCCGTGGATGCTGGCGCTGGCGCATGACGCGCCTAAGATCGATTGGGACGACCTTGCACAGATTCCCGCGCTGCCGCTGGGAAGCTGGTTGAAGGTGGACTCCTGGAACGACCATGTGCACATGCTGGACGCCAAGCGCTACGCGCCGATGAATGCGCGGGACAAGATGCCCTTCGAGGTGACGCCGATCTACTTCCGGCTGCAGCGCTATGAGGACGCGAATGCCCAACCGGCAGCACCCGGTGCGGCTCCGGCCGCGCAACCGGCGACGGGCGCGGCGGATGCGCCGGCGGCGGCAGCACAACCGCAGTAAGCAACAACCTGACGGTCCGGCAATACCCGCACTCGAACCCGCGCGCTCCGGGCCATGCGGTCCGGATCGCCCTTAACGGTCCTCGCGGTTCCGGCCGTTTGGGATTGGGTTCGCGCAGGGAAGTGGGCCGGGAGATGGCCGAAAAACTTGCACTGAAGGGATGCGATTGGCATGAGACGTTGGGCCTGGATGATGCTGAGCGTGATGATTTGCGCCGGGACGGCGACGGCACGGGCGCAGGTGCAATCCGCGGCGACGCGCGGCACATTCAGCGTGAATGTGGGCGCGATGGGCTCCATGTACCAGCCGGATTATGCGGGCGGCGGAATTGCGCAGGCCAGCCCCTACCGGCTCTTCGGCGTGGGAACGTATGTGGATCTGCGCTTTCGGCGCTGGGTGCAACTGGAGGCCGAAGCGCGCTGGCAGCGCTTCCACCAGTACATCAACATCCACCAGGACAACTACCTGATTGGGCCGCGTGTGCCCATCCACACGTTTTTCGGGCGGGTAACGCCGTATGGCAAGGTGCTGTTCGGCTTCACCAACCTGAACTTCGAGTTCAACGAGACAAGCTGCCGGTGCCAGACGTTTGCCTACGGCGGCGGTGCGGACGTGAAGCTGGACAATCGATGGACGCTGCGCGCGATTGACTTCGAATATCAGCAACTGCCGAGCTGGTATCAACTGCAGAACTCGCAATTGCATCCGTATGGCGTGAGCGTGGGCCTGAGCTACCGGATTTTCTAAGGCACGAAGCCGGCCAGGGATGCGAGAGACCGAACAAAGTCGTTCGGCGCGCGGCCCCTACCCTCCTACAATGTCGACATGACGGACGCGAATTTTGCACGAACGGACGCCGAGTTGCTGAGCGTGCTTGACGAGTTGCGGGCGCGCGAGCCGATCTTTCATACAACTGCCTTTGGACGCACCCGCGCGGAGTGGGAAGCCGCGACGATGCTGGAGTTCTGGGAAGTGGGCGCCTCGGGGCGGCGCTACAGCCGCGCATGGATTCTGGACATGCTGGAGGCGAATCCGCCGGTGGATGCGGCGGAGGCAGGCTGGACGGTGAAGGATTTTGCCGTGCGGCGGCTGGGCGGCGAGGCGTATTTGCTGACGTACTCTCTCGACCAGTGCGGGCGCATCACGCGGCGGGCGACGATCTGGCAACGAGATGGAAAGGAATGGCGGATTTCCTATCACCAGGGAACAATTGTGGACGCGGAAGTGGATAACCAGCTGCCCGGCGAGTGGCACGCGATGAATTCGAGCAATGCAGAAAGGCCGCCCCGGTAGGAGCGGCCTCTTGGCTAAGTGATGCTGGGCCGCGGCGCAAGCCGCGGTCTGCCCCACCGCAGGGGGTTATGCCGGCGAGGGCGAGCCTTCGGGCATGGTGCCGGAGGTGCCGCGGCTTTCCGGCTTCAGGACCTGCTGGCCGCCGCTGCTGCCGCTGTCACTGGGCGAGGCCAGCGCGGAGCGGATGGGAGGCAGAGTCTTGCCTTCGATGAGCAGGCGGACTTCCTCGGCGTCGATGGTTTCGCGTTCCAGCAGCGCCGCGGCCAGGCGGTGCATGGCGTCGCGGTGGGTGTCAACCAGCGCGTGGGCTGACTGGTAGGCGTCGTCGATGAGACGGCGGACTTCCTGGTCAATCTGGCGGGCTGTCTCCTCGGAGAAGTCGCGGTGTTGCGCGATTTCGCGGCCGAGGAAGATCTGCTCTTCCTTCTTGCCGAAGGTGAGCGGGCCAAGGCGGCTCATGCCATACTCGCAGACCATGCGGCGGGCGAGGTCGGTTGCGGTTTCAATGTCGCTGCCCGCGCCGGTGGACATCTGGCTGAGGAAGATCTCCTCGGCGACGCGGCCGCCGTAAGCCGTGGCCAGGCGGGTTTCAAGGTACTCGCGCGTGTAATTGTGGCGGTCGTCGGGCAAATAGACGGTGACGCCCAGGGCCATGCCGCGCGGGATGATGCTGACCTTGTGAATGGGATCGGAGTTTTCGCGCAGGAAGGAGACGAGCGCGTGGCCGGACTCGTGATAGGCGGTGACCCTTTTCTCCTCGTCGGTCAGGAGCATGGATTTGCGCTCAGCGCCCATCAGGACCTTGTCCTTGGCCAGCTCACAGTCGTACATGGTGACCTGCTTGCGGTTGACGCGGGCGGCGTTGAGCGCGGCCTCATTGACGAGGTTGGCGAGATCGGCGCCGGAGAATCCGGGTGTGCCGCGAGCCAGGACGTTGAGGTTGACGTCGTCGGCAATGGGCACTTTCTTGATGTGGACGCGGAGGATTTCCTCGCGGCCGCGAATGTCCGGCAAACCGACGACCACGCGGCGGTCAAAGCGGCCGGGGCGCAGCAGCGCGGGGTCCAGTACATCGGGCCGGTTGGTGGCGGCGACAAGGATCACTCCGTCGTTCGATTCGAAGCCGTCCATTTCAACGAGCAGCTGATTAAGCGTTTGTTCGCGCTCATCGTGTCCGCCGCCCAGGCCTGCGCCGCGATGGCGGCCGACGGCGTCGATTTCGTCGATGAAGATGATGCAGGGAGCGTTCTTCTTGCCCTGCTCGAAGAGGTCGCGGACGCGGCTTGCGCCGACGCCGACGAACATCTCCACAAAGTCCGAACCGGAGATGGAGAAGAAGGGCACGTTGGCCTCGCCGGCCACGGCGCGGGCCAGAAGAGTCTTGCCCGTTCCGGGAGGTCCGACAAGCAGAACGCCCTTCGGGATGCGGCCGCCGAGCTTCTGGAACCTTTGCGGCTCGCGCAGATACTCGATGATCTCCTGGAGCTCTTCCTTGGCTTCATTGACACCGGCGACATCCTTGAATGTGACCTTCTTTTGCTGCATGGAAAGCAGCCTGGCGCGGCTCTTGCCGAAGGAGAGCGCCTTGTTGCCGCCCGATTGCATCTGGCGCATCATGAAGAACCAGAACGCGACGATCAACAGGATCGGCCCTGCGTTAATCAGGATCGGCCAGAACATGTTGTTCTCCGGATCCTTGATGGTGAGGTTGACCTTGGCGGCGAGCATCGCCTTGTCCAGGTCCTCAAAGTTGGTGGGAATCGTGGTGTGGAATTCCTGCTTGGGGCTGGACTTGAGATGGCCATGGAGCTCGGTGCCCTGAACGACGGCGTCAAGCACCTGCCCAGCCTGGACCTTGTTGAAGAAATCGGAGTAGGTGACCTCCTGATTCTTGCTGCCGCTGTTGCTCTTTTGCACCAGGCTCCAAAGCAGCATGAGGCTGACAAGGATGATCACCCAGAACATGATCGTCTTGACGGTCGAATTCACCAGGATTCCTCTTTCCCGGCGGGGGAGAAGCCAGGGTCCAGCGCTTCTTTACCGCCTCCATCCAACTGATTAGACGCCCGAACCCTGTGGGAAGTCACAGAAAGTAGGGCCATCCTCGGCGAAGGCGCGCACGCTCTTCGACCGGTTGAATGGTCTTTTTGGATTCTACTCCGAAGCCGGGCAAAACCCCCAGGAAAGGCGCGCACGAAGGGGGGAGTTTCGAGAGAGTTACAGGGGGTGGTCGTGTGGAGGTTCAGGCAGCCGGGCCGTTGGCGCGCGTGGTGATGTGGAGGCCGGCTTCCGGCTCGAGTTCGACGCCGCGCATCCAAAGCACGCGGCCATCCAGCTCAAGGACCGGCCAGAGCGCGCGGTCGTTGCCTGTAACCCGCAGACGTTCCAGCACTTCTTTCACCTTTCGCGGGCCCGAGGAGTGGCGCAGACGGACCCGATCGCCGGGTTTCCAGGGGCGCAAAAGAGCGGGTCCCATGGGTGCCTGGGAAAAGTCGAGATCGATGCGGAGGGCGAGCTGAAAAGCAGGCGCAAGCACCTCGCCGGGAATGGGGACTGCGTAGCTGGTAACCTGCGCTTTGTGGTCGTTTTCTGGCCGGTCGGCTGCAAGAGAGAGGCGCAGCTCGCGATGAGTGCGCTCTGCAAGCAGCCCGCCAGCGAGCGGGAGTTTTTGGCCGGCGCGCCCCATGAGGGCGAGGGCGCGCAGGGATTCGGTGGAAGGAAAGCCGAGCGAAAGGTTGAAACGCGCGGCGGCGTGGCGCAGCAGGCGGCGCTGGAGGGCGGGCGCGAGTGCGGCGAGGCGCGTGATGTCGAGGGCAAGCAAGGCATCGAGGCCGGGCGAGGCGGCGCGTCCTCCGCCGCGAGCCGGACGGCCAGGCAGAAAAAGCTGCGCGGCGATGAGCTCCACTTCGGATTGCCAGAAGGCCTCTTCATCGCGCGCGAGGGTAGCCATTTGCGCCAGGTGCTCGCGGAGGCGCGGATTGAAGGACTCGAGCGCGGGCAGCAAGTCGTGGCGGATGCGGTTGCGGGTGAAGACGGGGTCAGCGTTCGAGGAATCCGTGCGCCAGGGCTGGTTGAGGTCGCGGAGGAATTCTTCGACTTGCACGCGCGTGACGGCGAGCAGTGGGCGCAAAATTCGGCCGCCCTCCAGGCTCTCAAGTTTTGGATAGATGCCGGACAATCCTTCGGTCCATGCGCCGCGCAGGAACTTGGCGAGGACGGTTTCAGCCTGGTCGTCGCGTGTGTGTGCGGTGGCGATTGCGTCGAGCGACCCTGCGCGGGGCGGAGTGTTGGACAGGAGTTGTCGGAACCAGGAATAACGCAGACGGCGCGCCGCTTCTTCGAGGGATTCGGCAGGCTTGGAGCGCGCGGGATCGGGACGGGCTTCCACGGCGGTTTCCACGCGGGATTCGTGAAAGGGGATTTTGAGTTCGACGGCCAGGTCGCGGCAGAAAGCGAGGTCGGCGTCGGCCTCCGCACCGCGCAGGCCGTGGTGGAGATGCGCGGCGTGGAGCACAAGGCCGAGTTCCCTTGCCTGCCGATGCAGCGCAAGAAGGAGCGCGACGGAGTCCGCACCGCCGGAGAGACCGACGGCAAGGCGCAGGCCGGGGCGGAGGTGTGTGGTGTCGAGCGTGAGCAGAGGACGCACGAGAGGATGATACGGCGTTTGGGCGAGGGCGGCGAAGGCGAAAGTGGGCAGGCGGCGTTGTATACTCGGCGAGTTATGCAGGTCTATGTGATTCTTCCCGCGGCGGGCCTGGGCACGCGCATGTCCGGGCCGCAGCCCAATCACCCCAACGACAAGGACCCGTCGTTGGGGACCCCGCCGAAGCAGTTCCTGGAATTGGACGGCGTTCCAATCCTTATCCATTCGCTGCGCGCGTTTGCGGCGGTGGAGCGCGTGGCGGGGATCTATGTGGCCGTGCGCAAGACTGAGGTGGAACGCGCGCAGGCGCAGGCGGCCGAGTACGGATTTACAGACCGCGTGCGCGTGGTGGAAGGCGGCGACACGCGGCAGGAGTCCGTGGCCAATGCGCTGGCGGCGCTGCCGGCGGGCGAGGACGACATTGTGCTGGTGCACGACGCAGTGCGCCCGCTGATTGACGCGGCGACCATTGAGCGGACCATTGAGGCCGTGGAGCAAAGCGGCGCGGCGATTGTGGGCATGCCCGCTGTGGACACCATCAAACAGGTGGAGAGGACGGCGCACGGAGCGCTGATTACGGCAACGATTCCGCGAGAGTTTGTGGTGCTGGCGCAGACGCCGCAGGGATTCCGCTTCGGGCTGCTGAAGAAGGCGCTGGCCGAGGCGACGGCGGACGGATTTGTGGGCACGGATGAGGCCAGCGTGTTGGAGCGCGCCGGACTTCCGGTGGCCGTGGTGCCGGGTTCTCAGGTTAATCTGAAGATTACCCAGCCGGGCGACCTGGAGCTGGCCGAGTTCTATCTGCGCCAGCGAGCCCGGTGACTGGAACCGCGCCTTAATCGGAACCGCACCGGGGAGTGCCGCGACAGGAAGAGGCAAGCGACGGTGAGCATCGACAGAAGAATCGGATTTGGCTGGGACTCGCACGCCTTCAAGCCGGGAGTGCCGCTGCGCATTGGCGGGCTGACGCTCAACCATCCGGAAGGGCTGGCGGGACACTCGGACGGCGACGTGCTGCTGCATGCCATTACCGATGCTCTGCTGGGCGCTGTGGCGGCGGGAGATATTGGAAGCTTTTTCCCGCCCGGCGATCCGCGATGGAAGGATGCGGATTCGGCAATTTTTTTGAACCTGGCCATGGAAGAGCTGCAGCATGCGGGCTACGCGATAGTGAACATTGACGCAACGCTGGTGCTGGCCGCGCCGAAGATTGGGCCGGTGGCCGGGGAGATGCGGGCGCGCGTGGCGGATCTGTTATGCGTGGGGATTGATCAGGTGAGCATCAAAGCCAAGACGCCGGAGGGACTGGGGCTGGACCACGTGGCGCAATGCCATGCGGTGGCGCTGCTGGAGCGGGCAGCCGATGCGGAAGACCTGAAGAAGATGAGCGCCGTGATCGAGAGCCAGAAGCAGTTGGAAGACGTGGTGGAAGACCTGTTGAGCAGCGTACACGGCGTGCCGAAGAAGCGGACGGCTTCTCCGGTCTACGACACGGAAGACATTACTTAGGACGCCGAAGACCTGTCGCGGTCGCGCGGGGGGCACGGAACGTATTTTTCCATTGCAGTTTTGATGGTTTGGCCGTACCGTTGCCGCAGTATTCCATTCCTGCACGGAGCACACCCATGCACTACGCGCTCTACCTGCTGCAAAGCCAGCCGAATCCGGAAGCGATTCAGCGTTTCATGATGGTGGCGGCACCGCTCATCGCGCTGTTTGCGCTCGTGGCCCTGGCGATCGTGATTGTCCCGTTCTGGTTCATCTGCAAGAAGGCGGGATTCTCGCCCTGGCTTTCACTGTTGAACATTGTTCCGCTGGGCAACCTGGTGCTGATTTACGTGCTGGCCTTCGCGGAGTGGAAGGTGGTGCCGCTGCCGCTGCCGGGCTGGCCTCCGATGCCGCCGCCGCCGCCGGACTCGCCGCGTTTCTGAGGGCGCAACTGATAGCATCGTTAGAGGAAACGCTCGCTCTACGATGACGGCAGAGACACTCTCCCAGACCAGGAAACCCCGCGTGCGCTTTGCGCCTTCGCCCACCGGCTACCTGCACGTTGGCGGTGCGCGGACAGCCCTCTTCAACTGGCTGTTTGCGCGGCACACGGGCGGCACATTCATCCTGCGCATTGAGGACACAGACTTCGAGCGCTCGTCCCAGGCGATGGTCGAGGGCATTCTTGAGGGAATGCGCTTTATGGGCCTGGACTGGGATGCGGGACCGTTCTTCCAGTCGCAGCGCATGGAGCTTTATCGCGCGACGGCTGCGAAACTGCTGGCCGGCGGGCACGCGTACCGGTGCTTTTGCACAAGAAACGAGTTGGACGAGCGGCGCAAGCTGGCGGCGCAGGCGGGAAGACCGCCGATGTATGACCGGCGCTGCCGCGGAATTGCGCGCGAAGAGGCTGAGGCGCGTGCGGCAGCCGGCGAAGCCGCGGCAATTCGGTTTGCGGTGCCGGAAGAGGGCTCGACCAGCTTTGAGGATGCGGTTTTTGGAACTGTGGAATTTGCCAACGCGGAGATTGAGGACTTTGTGCTGCTGCGGTCTGACGGTGTGCCGACCTATCACCTGAGCGTGGTGGCCGACGACCTCGACATGGAGCTGACGCACGTGATTCGCGGAGCCGATCACATTTCAAATACGCCGAAGCAGGTGATGCAGTATCGCGCGCTCGGCGCGGAGATGCCGGTGTTCGCGCATGTGCCGCTCATTCTGGGTCCGGACAAAACGCGACTGAGCAAGCGGCACGGCGCGACGAGCGTGACGGCGTATAAGGACATGGGATTCTTGCCGGAGGCCTTCCGGAATTTCCTGGCGCTGCTGGGCTGGACGCCGGACGCGGTGAAGGATTCGAACGGCAAGGACCGCGAGATGTTTTCGTCGGCTGAATTGATTGAATTGTTCTCTCTCGATGGAATTTCAAAGTCGAACGCGGTCTTCGACAACGACAAGCTGGCGTGGCTGAACGGCGAGTATCTGCGCGCGCTGCCGTTGCGAGATCTGAGCAGGCGGATCGCGCCGTATTTCGCGGAGGTGGGGTTGGCGGCCGCGCCTGAAAAACTTCTGGCCGTTACGCCGTTGATTCGCGAGCGTATGCACACGCTGCGCGAGGCGGTGACCGTAGCCGATTTCTTTTTTGTGGACGAGTTGCCGCCTTACGAAGCGGCAGACCTGATTCCGCAGAAGGGCGACGCGGCGCTGGCCAGGCGGATTCTGGCGCACGCACGGCAGATGCTGGCCGATTGCGCGTTTGATGCGGCCGCGCTGGAGCGGACACTGCGCGAAGCGGCGACGACGCTGGGTGTGAAGACGGGGCCAATGTTCCAGCCGATTCGCGTGGCTGTGTGCGGGCGGAAAAATGCGCCGCCGCTGTTTGAGACGATGGAAGTGCTGGGGCGAGAGACCTGTTTGAAACGGATGGAGCAGGCCGAGGCGAAGCTTGGCGCGATGATGGAGCAGTGTTCCTCCGATATGGATTTGAGAGAGACGCAACGATGACAGATTCTAAAATGGACAGCACGGAAACACGAACGATTTCAAATTTTCTGCGCGACCAGATGGCTGAGGATGTGCGCGCGATGAAGTTTGGCGACGCTGTGGTGCAGACGCGCTTTCCCCCTGAACCGAACGGCTACCTGCACATTGGGCATGCCAAGGCAATCTGCCTGGACTTTGGACTGGCGGACGAGTTCGGCGGCAGGACAAACCTCCGCTTCGACGATACGAATCCCGAAAAAGAAGAGCAGGAGTATGTGGATTCGATTCAGGAGGACGTGCGCTGGCTGGGCTTTGAGTGGGATCGGCTTTGCTACGCGTCGGACTACTTCGGTCAGTTGTACGAGTGGGCGCTATTGCTGATCGAGGCAGGCAAGGCGTATGTGGACGATCTGTCGGCCGACGAGATTCGGCAGCATCGCGGAACGCTGACTGAGCCGGGCAGGGACAGTCCCTATCGCAGCCGTGCGGTCGAAGACAATCTCGACCTGTTCACTCGGATGAAGGCCGGCGAGTTCCTGGACGGCAGCCGCGTGCTGCGCGCGAAGATTGATATGGCCTCGCCGAACCTGAACCTGCGCGACCCGGTGATGTACCGGATTCTGCATGCGACGCACCACAGGACGGGCGACGAGTGGTGCATCTATCCGATGTACGACTACGCGCACGGGCAGTCGGACTCGATTGAGCGCGTGACGCACTCCATGTGCACGCTGGAGTTTGCCGACCATCAGCCGATTTATCGCTGGTACATTCAGCAGCTTGGAATTTTTCCCTCGCAGCAGATTGAGTTCGACCGGCTGAACCTGACCTATACCCTGCTGAGCAAGCGCAAGCTGCTGCAACTGGTGCAGGAAAAGCGCGTGAGCAGCTGGGATGACCCGCGCATGCCCACGCTGAGCGGCCTGCGCAGGCGCGGATTTACGCCGGAAGCGTTGCGGACTTTTTGTGCGGCGATTGGCGCCACGCGCACCAACGGAACCACGGACATCGAGATGCTGGAGCACTTCCAGCGCGACGACCTGAACCGGAAGGCCAGTCGCGCGATGGCCGTGCTGCGGCCACTGAAGCTGGTGATTGAGAACTATCCCGAGGGCCAGGTGGAGCAGTTCGAGGTGGCGAACAATCCGGAGGACCCCTCGGCGGGCATGCGGGAGGTTCCGTTCACGCGCGAAATCTACATTGAGCAGGATGATTTTCGCGAGGTTCCGCCGCCGAAGTATTACCGCCTGTCGCCGAGCAAGGAAGTGCGGCTTCGTGG
This sequence comes from Occallatibacter sp., assembly GCA_049678625.1. Lineage (GTDB taxonomy): Bacteria > Acidobacteriota > Terriglobia > Terriglobales > Acidobacteriaceae > Telmatobacter. The sequence goes on from JBAUEO010000064.1 coordinate 114,586, forward strand.
CGCATATTTCGTGACGGCGCAGAGCGTGGTGAAGGACGCCGAGGGGAACGTGAAGGAGGTTCGCTGCACCTACGACCCGGCGAGCCGCGGCGGCAGTTCGCCGGATGGGCGCAAGGTGAAGTCGACGATCCATTGGGTGTCGATGGCACACGCGGTCTCCGCCGAAATTCGGCTCTATGACAGGCTGTTCAGCAAGGCCGATCCCTACGACACGGAAGAGGGCGGAGATGTCCTCAGTAATCTCAATCCGAACTCGCTGGAGATTGTGACGGAGGCGAAGCTTGAGCCTTCGCTGGCTGAGGCACAGGTTGGCGACCGCTTCCAGTTTGAGCGCGTGGGCTACTTTTGCGTCGATCGTGATTCGACCGCAGGCAAGCTGGTCTTCAATCGCACGCTGGCGCTGAAGGACTCGTGGGCAAAGATTGAGAAGAAGGCGGGCGCGTAGAACATACGGCGTGCAAGAGTGGAGTGTATTGGCCTGCGGAATTACTTCCGGGTAGGCAACGATCTACTCGGAACAATGGACCGGAACCGTCCGTGCGCTTAGAATTTAGGTAATTCCCTCCATTTACGTTCGGATCAGGCTATGACTTCACTCCTTCGCTTTGCTCTAATTGCAATCCTCTCCGCGACAAGCTGCCTTGCCCAGACAGGCACCGTCACCTTCTACTCTCAAGGCCTTTCGGCGAAGAACGCGGCCACGGCTTTCCTTCCAAAAAGCGAGAAGCCCTTTGGCGGCATGCAGGGAGGCTGGCTCTTTGACGGCACGCAGCGTCTGGCCCGTATCCGCGCCGGCCGCTTCGTAATCTTCCACCTCAATCCCGGAGAACACTCTTTCACAGACGTGGGCCCCACTGGACCCAGTAAGAAGTCGCTCGTGATCAACGTGAGAGAAGGCGGTCACTACTGCGTTCGGCTCTTCGCAAAAATGATGAATTTATGGGTGTATGCCCAATGGGAGAACCGGATCGAAGAGGTTCCCTGTGAGCGGGCGCAGCGCGAAGCGGCACATTTGAAGCCCATCGAAATCAAGCGGGTCGACCCAGCCGCCCGCGCCGAATTTGACCCTGCGACAGTCTTCCCCAACAAGAGACAAGTGCAGCACTGACTCTCGAAACCGTCAATGCAGCGTGAGGCGAGTGAATGCTCTCGCCGTATGACCGCCAATCCGGTAGTCACTGACCGGTTCAAACTTGGGCTGCATTCGACCTCGTGCCGTAAATGCGTGATACCACAACGCTCCCCCATGTCATTCACTTTTCAGTGTTCTACTTCCCGATGACATCGATGGCGACAGTGATGGTTTTTGGCGGCATGCACCGGTTGTCGTCGCAGGCCTGATAGCGGAGGCGCGCCTGGACAAGGTGATTACCGCGCTGGGCCTGGATGCTCGCGAGGATGGTGAAGTCGCCGGTGTAAACGCTCAAGTGGGTGTTGCGATCGGCGGGGAGGGTGAAGTCCTTGCCGTCAGGAAAGGTTGCGCCGACGAGCCGAACGCCGGAAGTCGAGGGCACATCGAGCGTGGTGGCGATCAGATAGGGGTCGCGCGGCGCGTGGGAGTTGATGTGCAGGCCGGGCGCAACGCGGAAGTGCATCTCGATGGGGCTGGGCTTGCCGGCGGGAACAATGATCTGCTCCGGGAAAAGATATTCGACGGCGGTGTTCTGCTTCACGAGGGATTGGTTGGGGCGGTCAAAAATCGACGTGGGCAGCGAAGGTGGGCTTGCCGATTGCGCACGCGCTGCGGCGGAACCGCCCGCAAGCGCGAGCAAAGCAACAGCAACAGCAACAAACAGGCGTATCACTTCCCTTCACCCAGAGCCTTGCGAATGCCGGATTCGATGTCGCTCTCAGACATGCCGCCAATCCACGAGGCGACGATGGTTCCGTCGCGATTGACGAAGAAGGAAGTGGGTAGCGCTTCCACGCCGCCATAGGGCGTGGCGATGCTGTCGCCGCCCATGAGCATGGGATAAGGAACTTTCATCTGCTTGGCGAAGGCCTCAATGGCGGAGCGGTCCTTGGCCCACCCGGTTTTGTCGGCGGGGGTGTAGCCGTCGCCTTCGGTGGAGATGCCGAGGACCTCAAAGCCCTGCGCAGCGTATTTGTCGCGGAGCTGCACGATCCATGGCGTTTCAATTTTGCAGGGGCCGCACCAGGTGGCCCAGAAGTTGAGCAGCACGGCCTTGCCCTTGTAGTCGGCAAGGGAAACGTTCTTGCCGTTCACGTCCTGCAAAGTGAAAGAAGGCGCGGTCTTGTTGACCAGCGGCGAAGGCATGCCGGCGATGTCGCCGATGTCGGCAGCAGCGGAATTCGCGTAGGGAGCGGTCTCAGAGTTTTTTAGGGCGAGGGCGGCGCGGCGCTCGGCCTCCTGGCGGTGGTACATCCAGTTGGCCCAGCCGGCCCAGCCGAAGACTGCGAGAAGAATGAGAACGACAAAGAGGACGATGGTGTTGCGTTTGACGGGAAACATGAGCACCTGAAGCCATTGTACGAGCCTGCGCGGGGAGCGCAAGCCGCACGGGCGATGCGGTGACAGGAGGAAGAGCGCGGAGCGCCGGGCGGAAACTGATACCATCAGGAACCGATGAGCGAGAAGGTCAAGAGCGAAGGCATGACTCCGGCGGAGCTGGTGAGGACCGAGGCAGCGGCGCTGGAGGCGCTTGCCGGCCGACTGGAGGGGCCGATGGCCGGGCCGTTTGCGCAGGCCGTGGAGCTGATTGTGCGCTGCGGCGAAGGCAACGGGCGAGTGGTGGTGACGGGGATGGGCAAGAGCGGCGTCATCGCGCAGAAGATTGCCGCCACGCTGAGCTCGACCGGAAGCCCCGCGCTTTTTCTGCATCCGGCAGAGGCGGTGCACGGCGACCTGGGCGTGCTGATGCCGGGCGACGTGGTGGTGGCGCTCTCGGCCAGCGGCGAGACGGAGGAGATTCTGCGGCTGCTGGCCACGCTGAAGCGCAAGGGCGACGCGCTGGTGAGTTTCACATGCAATTTGGCGTCGACGCTGGCGATCGCGAGCGACGTGGCGCTGGATTGCGGCGTGGAGCGCGAGGCCTGCGGGCTGAACCTGGCGCCGACGGCGAGCACAACCACCATGCTGGCGCTGGGCGATGCGCTGGCCATTGCGGTGAGTTTGAAGAAGGGCTTCAAGGCGGAGGATTTTGCCGAGCTGCATCCGGGCGGCAAGCTCGGTAAGAAACTGGCGCGGGTCCGCGACCTGATGCACGCGGGCGAGAACGTGCCGGTGGTTGCGCCGGAGACGGCGATGACTGACGTGATTTATGAAATGTCCCGAAAGAAGCTTGGCATGACGACGGTGCAGGAGCGTGGGAAGTTGCGTGGCGTGATTTCCGATGGCGATTTGCGGCGGCTACTGGAGCGCGAGGGCGGCGCGGCGCTGAGCAAGACGGCAGGCGAGGCGATGCACTTGCATCCGCGCACGATTGGCGCGGATGAGCTGGCGGCGAAGGCGCTGGCAATCATGGAAGAGCGGAAGATTACCAGCCTGATTGTGGTGGATGCGGACGGGCGCGTGGAAGGCGTGGTGCACCTGCATGATCTGTGGGGCATGGAGATGATTTAGAGACAGGGAGTAGGGAATAGGTAATGAAATGCAGGATAGCGACGTCGCTTGGATGCACAGAACTCCCCGAAGTCAGAGCTTGCCCCAATCGGGCAGAACCGAAAATTGAGCGACCGCCCAAATGCGGCTTCGGCTTTGTGAAATCTTTGGTGTGATTGCTGCACGATAGAATCAAATGTGCCTTATCGAGTCCAAAAGCCGTTCATCAACGATAACGGACAACGGCTTGTTAGCCCTGCTGCCATCCCGCAACGGCTGCCGTTCTGTGATAGGTGCAACGCGTTAGCAGCTACGAATGCAAGTCTTTATACAGAGCTTGCTCCGGACAAATGGTGGAAGCGGCTCTCCTATCCTCGGTTTTCTTGCTTGCCTGAAGCGTACATGGGTTGTGGGAAACATCCCGTTGAATCGCAAATCCATTTTTTGGATGGGAGAATCGAACCGTTCACCCAGCTGCCATTGACGGGATGGCAGCGTTTGACCGAACCGTATGCCCTCACCTTAGCTGTTGTACTTGCATTAGTTTTTGCGGTTCTCGTTGATCTACTTACTCGCGTTTTTCACCGTTAGCACGGCAAACTGGTGGTGCTATTAGCGTCTAGAAGGTCCGGGCATGCGACTCGCACATTCGCTCATCTTGCACAAGCATTTTCATCAGCCGACTAAGGCAATGAACCTCGGGAACGGCGGGGACTCGCGACAAAGTGCGGGGTGGGAATCCGCGCTGGGTGAGCCGTTCCAGATTGCTATTCTGCGGCTCATTGAAGAGGGATACCTTCAACGCTCGGAGATGATCCTGCCACTACCGCGACTTTTGGAATTTTCATTCAGCGCGGCTGAACTGAAATCGATACTGCAAGGTCATGGTCTAAGGCTTTCGGGCCGGAAGGCAGAACTTGCATCGCGCTTAGCGGAGGGCAACCGCGATGCTGCTTTGGATGCTCTCAACGCCAAGTGTTACTACTCGCGGACAAAAATGGGTGATGAGCTCGCGGAGCAATTCACGACCCGAGAGGAATCAGCGAGCGAAATAGCACTTCTGAAATTCAGGCAGGGAGACTACTCTGGGGCAATTCGTACAGCACAGGCATTCGATACGGATTTAGGCTTTCCGGCATCCCCGTTCTTCAACCAAATCTTACCCGAGCAATGCTTTCGGTATTTGGCTTGTGCGAGGCCGGTAATTCTGGAATCGCTCCCCGACCATGTAATCGAGGAATTGCGCGATGAGGTGGTTCTAAGTTGGCTAGGCCTTGGTTCGACCCAGCCGCGCCTAGAAAAATGGCAGCCGTGTGACGGGGTAACCTTTCGCCTTGAACGGCAATTTGCGCGGAACATGCTGTGGTTTTCCGCTAAGCTCCGTTACGACCTTGAGCAACTTGTGAAAGCTGGCAGAAAACGCGTCAGAATCAGCGCGGCGAGTGATTCGTGCGCCGACTGCGCATCGGTGAATAACACTGAATGGGACATTGGCTCCGTTCCAGAGCTACCCCACCCAAACTGCACGCACCACTACGGGTGCCGGTGCGGATGGCGCGGATGGTGGACGGCATGAGCACTAAATCCCCCAAAAGCTCCGCGCGGAGCGGCATACCTCGGGGGTTAAGACCCATCTTCCTTTTCCCATGTTTCGGCACGGCTAAAGCCGTGCTCTTTCAAAACCTACATATGAGGTGGGGTCGACACTGACCGCACGCGTGTCAACCCTTCCACGGCGTGTGTGCCGACTGACACGGCTCCAACTGCGGCCAATTCCCTACATCGTTTGTTTTCAGCGCCAATGATTTTGGCCCTTCGGCTGCTCTTTTCACGGGCAACGGCAGTTGAGGAGGGCCCGAGCCGATGGCAACGTGCATGGATACCTGGCGTGCTTTGGGAGGCACTGCGGAGGCGGCGCCACAGCTCCCGGAAGAGCTCGAACATTTAGAATGGGTTCTGGTTCATCCAAACGCCCTGCGCCCGTGCACTAGCCGACGGCCTGATGTTCCCAAAGGCCGAGCGCACACGGGCGGGAAAGCACGCACACCCTCTCTTATGCATCGTTGGTCGAAGCTCTTTGTTCCCACACTTCGCGAGGCCCCGGCGGACGCCGAAGTGGCCAGCCACAAGTTTCTGCTGCGGGCCGGCTACATTCGCCAGCTTGGCGCGGGGATTTACAACTATCTATTCCTGGGCCAGCGCGCGCTGAACAAGGTGACGGCGATTGTGCGCGAGGAGATGGACACGATCGGGCAGGAGTTCTTTCTGCCGGGGATTTTGCCGCGCGAGCCGTGGGAGCAAAGCGGGCGCTGGGGCACTATAGGCGAGAATATGTTCCGCCTCAAGGACCGCAAGGGCGCCGATCTCTGCCTCGGCTTTACTCATGAGGAGATCATGACCGTCATCGCACGTGGCGAATTGCGTTCTTACAAGCAGTTGCCGCAGATCTGGTACCAGATTCAGACGAAGTTTCGCGACGAGCCGCGGCCAAAGGCGGGCCTCTTGCGGGTGCGGCAGTTCATCATGAAGGACTCCTACTCGTTCGACTTGAATGCGGCGGGGCTGGACAAGAGCTTCGACTTGCACGACGCGGTATATCGGCGAATCTTCACGCGCTGCGGGCTGAAGTTTGTGGCCGTGGAGGCGGATTCGGGCGCGATGGGCGGGTCGCAGTCGCAGGAGTTCATGGTGTATACCGACGCGGGCGAGGACCTGATTGCAAGCTGCCCGGCGTGCGGCTATGCGGCGAATTTAGAAAAGGCCGTTTCACGGCTTGATCCTTTGGAGGAGATGGTTGCCACGGGGGACGGCAAGCCGGAGCGCGTGCATACGCCGGGGTGTGCGGCAATTGCGGATGTGGCGGCGTTCTTCAAGATTTCGCCGGCGAGCGACATCAAGTGCGTGGCGTACATGGCGCTGAAGCGCGGGACCGGAAACGAGAAAGCCGGGGGGAGCAAAGACACATGGCACGGCGTGGCGGCATTCCTGCGCGGCGACCACCAGGTGAACGAGACCAAGCTGATGGGCGTGCTGGGCGCGGCGGAGCTTCGCACGATGGTGGCCGAGGAGCTGACGCAGTTTATGAACGGCCCGGCGGGTTTTTTGGGGCCAGTGGGGCTGAAGCCGGAGGCGCATCCGATGGGCGAAGGGCTGACGGTGGTGGTGGACCAGTCGCTGAAGGGGCGCAGGAATCTGGTGGCGGGCGCAAATGAAGCCGACTATCACCTGCGCAACGTTGCGCCGGGGCGGGATTTTACCTGGACCGTGATGGCCGACATTCGCAGCGTGAATGAAGGCGAGGCGTGCCCGACGGCGGGTTGCGCGGGCCGGCTGGTGGTGGGCAAGGCCGTGGAGGTCGGGCACATCTTCAAGCTGGGATACAAGTATTCAGAGAGCATGGGCGCGCGGGTGCTGGACGAGAACGGCAAGGAAGTGACGCCGATCATGGGCAGCTACGGCATTGGCATTGAGCGGATTCTGACGGCGGCAATTGAGCAGTCAAACGATGCGAACGGCTTCTGGCTGCCGGCGTCGATTGCGCCGTTTGCGGTGGTGGTGACGATTACGAACTCATCCGACGAAGGGCTGCGCACGATTGGCGAGACGCTGGCCGCGGAACTTGAAGCGGCGGGGCTGGACGTGCTGCTGGATGACAGGGACGAGCGCGCGGGCGTCAAATTCAAAGACGCGGATCTGGTGGGAATTCCCTATCGCGTGAACGTGGGCAGGAAGGCCGCGGCGGGGCAGGCTGAAGTGGTGTCCCGCGCGACGGGGACGAGCGTGGATGTGGCGCTGCGCGAAGTGGCGGCCGAAGTGAAGCGGCGCGTGGCGGAAGAGGCCCTGCTGAGCGATGCGGGTGCTCAGGCGGGCGTGTAAGCGGGCAGGCAAAAGGGGCCAGGGGAGACTGGAGCGGAGATGGAGCTGAAGACCGTGAGAATCCGGCTGATGAAACCGACGGGGCGGCATCCGTGGCTGACGCTGCTGGCGAAAGTGGCCCTGCTTGGCATGGTGGTGGCGTGTGTGTCGGTACTGGGCATTTGCGGCTTCTACTACGTGAAGTACCAGCCGATTGTGAGCGCGCGCCTGGACGAACCGCTGTTCGCGAACACGGCCAAGATTTATGCGGCTCCGCGCGAGGTGCGGCCGGGACAGCGGCTGGCCATGACGCTGCTGGTAAGCGAGCTGCGCCAGGCCGGATACACCACGGAGGGCGCTTCGCAGGCCTCTCCGCTGGGCACGTATGCGGCGACGGCGAACACCATCACCGTGCAGCCGGGACCGCAGTCCTATCACACAGAGGACCCGGCGACGATTCACATCAATGGCGGCGTGGTGGACTCGATTACCGATGCCAAGGGCCAGGCCCTGGCGAGCTATGAGATGGAGCCGCTGCTGATTACGGGCCTGAGCGAGGATGCGCATCGTACCAAGCGGCGACTGGTGACCTATGACGAGATGCCGAAGAATCTGGTGAACGCGGTGGTGGCCATCGAGGATCGGCGCTTTTTTGAGCACGGAGGCGTGGACTTCATCCGGCTGGGCGGCGCGCTGGTGAATGACCTGAAGCCGGGCCACAAGTGGACCGAAGGCGGGTCGACGCTGACGATGCAACTGGCACGTGGATTCTTCCTGACCCCGCAGCGGAAGATCAAGCGCAAGCTGAAGGAGATCGTAATCACCTTCCAGCTTGAGCACCGATTCAGCAAGCAACAGATCTTCGCGATGTATGCCAACGAGATCAACCTGGGGCAGCGCGGAAGTTTTTCGATTGATGGATTCGGCGAGGCGGCGCAGGCCTACTTCGGCAAGGACGTACGGCAACTGAACCTGCAGGAGTGCGCGCTGCTGGCGGGGATGATCCAGAGCCCGAACCGGCTTAACCCCTTTCGGCATCCGCGGCGCGCGATTGAGCGGCGCAACCTGGTGCTGGATTCGATGGTGGAGACCGGCGCAATTACCAAGGAAGTTGCGGAGCAGGCCAAGCAGCAACCGCTGCACCTGGTGACGGCGAGCGTGGACGCGAGCGAAGCGCCGTACTTTGTGGACTTGGTGCGCGACCAGCTTGTGCAGACGCTCGGCGACCGGGACTTCAACCGCGAGGGGTTGCGGATTTACACGTCGCTGGACCCGGACCTGCAGCGGCTCGCCGCCGAAGCCGTGAACAAGACGGTGCCGATGATCGACGCCGAAGTGGACCGGCTGCACGCGCGCGATCGCAAACGTGGAATTCCTTACAGCTATCCGCAGGTGGCGCTGGTGGCGCTGAATCCGCACACCGGGCAGGTGCTGGCGCTGGTGGGCGGAAAGAATTACGGTGAGTCGCAACTGGACCACGTTGTAGCGAAACGCCCGATAGGCTCAACCTTCAAACCGTTTGTATATGCGTCAGCCTTCCAGACGGCGGTGGAAGGAACGCTTCTGCCGGGGCAGACCATGCTGTTCTCGCCCACGACGATGCTGAGTGACCAGCAGACAACTTACGACTCGGGGAACGGAAAGCTCTATACACCGCGCAACTATGAGGGCGAATACTACGGCGAGCTGACGGCGCGGTTGGCGCTGATGCGCTCGGATAACAACGCGACGATTAGCCTGGCGTCGATGGTGGGTTTCGATCGCGTGGCGGCGCTGGCGCGCGATGCGGGCATTCTGAGCGCGCGGGGCACACCGGCGATGGCGATTGGGGCCTACGATGCGTCGCCACTGGAGTTGGCAGGCTCATACACGGTCTTCGCGAACAATGGGCTGCACTTGTCGCCGTGGATGCTGGCGAGCATCCGAACGCAGCAGGGAGATGTGATTGACGACTTCACGCCGGCGTCAAAGCAGGTGCTCGATCCGCGGACGGCGTTTTTGACGACGAGCCTGATGGAAGCCGTCCTGCAGGGCAACGGACCTGACGGCTGTATGGTGGGAGGCCGAGATCTCTGCGGAACCGGCGCGGGCGTGCGGAACCTGGGCTTTACCGCGCCGGCCGCAGGCAAGACAGGAACCGAGCACGACTCTTGGTTTGCGGGATTTACCAGCAACCTGCTGTGCGTGGTGTGGGTGGGCAACGACGATTACACCGACCTCAAGCTGGAGGGCGCACACGCGGCAGCGCCCATCTGGGCGGACTTTATGAAGTCGGCGGTCCAGTTGCCGCAGTACAGCGACACTCACGACTTTACGCCGCCGGACGGCGTGGACGTGGTGACGCTGGACAAGGTGACGAACCTGCTGGCTGACACGGCCTGCCCGGACGACTACCAGACGGCGTTTCTCGCGGGGACCGAGCCGACGGATACGTGTGACCATCCGGCCGACCACAGGAATCTTTTCCAGAAAATATTTGGACTGGGTAAGCCGGGACAGTAGGCCGAGCAGGTCAGCGCGGTCAACTCCCAACGAATGGCTGGCAGAGCGGGCACCAGAAAGTGACGCGCGCGTCGGGCTGTTGTGCGCGCCGCTCGATAAGCGCTCCGCAGTGTCGGCAGGGCTGGCCCGCGCGGCCATAGACCCAGACACTTTCCTGGGGGCTGCTGGCGCGCGTGGTGCGACGATGCAGGCCGCGGTAGGTGACCACGGTGTCGCCGGAATCCTCAAGTACATTGGCGCGAAGAAGGCGTTGCGAGGCCGCGATGAGTTCTGCAATCTGCGCTGCCGAGAGCCATGTGACGCGCGTGAACGGGTTGACAGCGCAGATGAAGCAAATCTCCGATTTGAACTCATTGCCAACGCCGGCGAGGACGCACTGGTCGAGGAGAACGTCGGCGATCTCGCGGCTCGCGTTGAGGGCGATGCGCGCGCAGGCGGCTACGGCGTCGAAATCGGGACTGAGCAGGTCGTGCGCGGCGCTCGGGATGCGGAGTTCGCGGGCGAGCGACTGCGCGGTGTGCATCTGCGCAACAGGAACGCGGAAACCGATCGCGTGATGGTCGGCGTTCTCGAGCACGATGCGCATGTGCGACACGGGCTTTTGCCAGCGCTCGCCGGGACGGTAAATATGCCAACTGCCGGACATGAGCAGGTGCGTGGCGAGGGTTGCGCCGCCTGAGAAATGAATCAGCAGCCACTTGCCGCGCGATTCCACGCTGACGACGAGTTGGCCGGTCAGGGGTGTGTCGTCGTGAAAGCGCGTGAGCCGCGGAAAGGTGGAGCGGAAGGCGGTGATGGTCTTGCCCGCGAGGGCGCGATGGAGCGTGCGTGCGGTGCGGAAGAGCGTGTCGCCTTCAGGCATGGCTACTGCAACTCCTCGTGCGCGGCGTCGCGTGCGGATTCGTTTACGATGGCGAGCGAAGTCGGCAGGCGGCGAAGGTGCATGCCGAGCGGGCCCGCGTAGAAACCGGCATCCATAAGGAAGTGTGCAAGAGGATGTGCGGCAACGGGCTGGCCGTTGACTGTGGTGATCAACACGCCGTGAAGTCCGGCTTCGCGCATGCGCTGCTGGCCGCGCTGGCAGAGGAAGTGAGCGACGCCTGCGGCGGTCTGCGCGCGCTCGGGCTCGTCAGGCGGAAGAAAAACGAGCACGTTAGGATTGTTGCGGCGAAGCCAGGCGACGAGGCGGCCGTTGCGCAGGATGACCTCGGCATATGCGGCGCGGGTCAGGATACGAGGAGTGGATTCCGCGTCGCCCGCTTCGGCGGGAAGCTCGGGCCAGCGCAGCGCGGAGCCATAAGGATTGGCAGGATCGGCTGCGGAGAGCTGGACAAACTCGGGTTTTTCGTCGGGCGGCTCGGTGCGGAGCTGGCGAAGGAGATCGACGGCAGCGGGCAGCGCGAACTGTGTTGCGCCGAGGCCTGCGACAAAGTAGCCGCGGCGAATGCGGCCGGATTCCTCCAGGGCTTTGAGGACCGGATAGACGGCGCTGAAGCCCCCGGGAACATTCTCGGCGGCGACGGACTCGCGCAGCAGAATGCCGTAACGGCGGAGAAGCTGGAGGGCGAGTGCGTGGCTGGCCTCCGTGCGCGTGGGCTCGGCGTCGCTTCCCTGCTTCGCGCGCATGGGCAGCAGCGACCAGCGGCCCTGCGCGTTGGGCGGCGTGGTGCGCCGGGAGCGAAAGGCTGAACCAGTTTGCAATCGGCGCGGGGCGCGCGCGGAGTCGGGCCGCGCGATGTAGGCGCGGAGGGGATGGAGCGAGTCGTTGGTGACGAGGCCGCGCCAGACGAGGCTCCAGAGCGCGTCGATGGATTCGCCGGGATAGCCGCCGCCGACGGTCTGATGCAAAGGCTCAAAGAAGCTTGCGCCGGTGGACTCGAGAACGGCGAGAAGTTTCTCCTCGCGCTCGGTGAGCGGATCGACAAGAGGGCGCGTCTGCGCGAGCAGCGGGAGCTTGTCGGCAAGAAAGAGGGCGATGCGGCCGTCTCGCTCGCCAAGCGGTTCGACGCCGGCCCATGCCACCTCGCCGGCGGCGATGAGCGTGTCAAGATGCACGGACGCGTAACCGGGAATGCGCGCGGGAAGGATGGATGACTCAAGCAGCGATGCGGGGATGGGCGCGCCCTGCAGGGATTCAACGGCGTCGAGGAGCGCGTCGAGCTGCGCGTTGGCGGTGCGGCGCGGTGCGAGCAGGCCCTGCCAGTGGGTGAGAAAGCGAACGAGTGTGTGCGGTTCGACGGGCTCGACCTGGCGGCGTAGCTTGGCGAGAGACTTGCTCCGAATCTGGCGAAGGATCTCCGCGTCGCACCACTCGCGATGAAGGCCGCCGGGACGAAAGCCGCCTTCAAGGATGCGCCCTTCAGCGGCGAGCTGGTGGAGAGTTGCTTCCACGGCGGGAGCGTCGAGGGCGAAGCGGTCGGCGGCATCGCGGAGGGTGAAAGGGCCGTGCGTGCGGGCGAAGCGGCGGACGAGTTCAATGACCGGATGCGCAACGGGCTCAAGCAGCGAGGCGGGAAGGCCGGGCGGCAGCGGAATGCCGAGCGCGTCGCGGTAGCGTGCGGCGTTCTCGGCGGCGACGAAGCGGCGCTCGCCGGCGATGCGCAGCTCAAGCAGGCGGCGGGCGCGGACGAGTCGCGGAAGATGGTCGAGCAGTGCAGGATCGGCGACGCGGCGGGCGAGCTCGTCGCGGGTCAGGTCGCCGAGGCGAAGGCAAAGGTCGTGCAGGCCGTCGGGCGTGCGGGCGTGATGGGTTTCGGCCAGACACTGCGCGGCGTCTTCCACGTCGGCGATGGCGTTGGGGTCGAGCAACTCGCGGAGATCGGCTTCGCCGAGAAGCTCACGAAGCTGATCCTGATCGATGGTGAGGGCCTGTGCGCGGCGCTCGGCAAGCGGAGCATCGCCGTCGTAGAGAAAATTCGCGACGTAACTGAAGAGCAGCGATGAGGCGAAGGGCGAAGGCTTGCGGGTTTCCACAACGTGGACGCGGAGCTTTCGCTCTTCAATCTCCTTGAGGATTTCGACCAGCGCGGGCATGTCAAAAACGTCGCGGAGGCACTCGCGATAGGCCTCAAGCAGGAGCGGGAACGATGGATAGCGCGAAGCGACACTGAGCAGATCGTACGAGCGCTTGCGGAGCTGCCAGAGCGGCGAGCGCTGGTCCACACGGCGGCGTGGAAGCAGCAGCGCGCGGCCGGCGGCCTCACGAAATCGCCCGGCGAAGAGCGCCGTGGAGCCAAGCTGGCGCAGAACGAGCTGCAGGGCCTCGGCGGATTCAATGAGGAACCAGTCGGGGTCGGGCGGTTCATCGGTGTCAGGAAATCGCACGACGAAGCCGTCATCGCCCCAGAGCGTTTCCACTTCCGGCCCGCCGGCGGCGCGGATGCGCGCGGCCACGGCCATGGCCCAGGGAATGTGGATGCGGCTGCCGAAGGGTGTGAGCACGCAAACGCGCCAGTCGCCCAACTCGTCGCGGACGCGCTCAATGACGATGGTCTGGTCGTCGGGAACCAGACCGGTGGCCTCGGCCTGGTCGGCAAGGAACTGGAGCAGGTTTTCCGCGGCGTTGGGATCAAGATCATGCTCGGCGACAAGGCGGGTGAGCGCGGCGGGTTTGGGCAGGGCGCGCAGCTCGCGGACCAGCGCGCCGATGCGGCGGCCAAATTCGAGCGGGCGGCCGGGACCGTCGCCTTTCCAGAAGGGCATTTTGCCGGGCTCGCCGGGAGCGGGCGTCACCAGAACGCGGTCGTGCGTGATGTCGTGAATGCGCCACGTGGACGCGCCGAGGATGAAGGTCTCGTTGGGATGCGACTCGAAAACCATTTCCTCATCGAGCTCGCCGACGCGGATAGGCTTGCCTTCAATATGCGCGAGGAAGACGCCGTAGAGGCCGCGGTCGGGGATGGTTCCTGCGTTGAGGATGGCGAGGCGGGCAGCGCCGGCGCGCGGCGAGACGACGTTGCGGATGCGGTCCCAGGTGAGGCGCGGGCGCAGTTCGGCGAATTCGTCGGAGGGGTAGCGGCCGCTGAGCAGATCCAGCACGCCCTCGAAGCTGGAGCGGGTGAGGCCGGCGAAGGGAGCGGCGCGGCAGACAAGGTCGAACAGGAAATCGACGGAGACCTCCGGGACGGGCTCGGGAGGCAATTCCTGGCCCGGCCCAAATGCGGATTGGATTGGACGCGGCTTCAGCTTGCGAGGAAGACGTGACGTGCCGGGCGGATGCGCGATGATGGCGACAAGCTGCTGGCAGAGGACGTCGAGGGGATTGCGCGGGTAGCGGGTGGATTCGATGTGGCCCTGGTGCATCGCCTGGGTGACCGCGGCGCAGGCGACCAGGTCGGCGCGGAATTTGGGGAAGAGGATGCCTTCCGAAACGGCGTCCACGGTGTGGCCGGCGCGGCCGATGCGCTGCATCCCGCTGGCAACCGAGGGGGGCGACTCGATCTGGATGACGAGGTCGATGGCGCCCATGTCGATGCCGAGTTCGAGGGTGGAGGTGGCGCAGAGGGCGCGAATCTGGCCGGCCTTGAGCTGCTCCTCGATGACCAAGCGCTGGTGGGCGGCGAGGGAGCCGTGGTGGGCGCGGCACAGTGGCTCACCGGCCAGCTCATTCAGTGCGCCAGCCAGGCGCTCGGCCACTTGGCGGCTGTTCACGAAGAGAAGTGTGGAATTGCGCTGGCGGATGAGCTCCAGCAGGCGGGGATGAATGGCGTTCCAGATGGAGACGCGGCGGGGCATTTGGGAGGCCGGGCCTGAGGGGATCTCCTCGATGGCATTGAGGCGTGCCATATCTTCAACCGGAACTTCAATTCTTAGGTTTAACTGCTTGGGATGACTTGCATTGACGATGGTGACGGGACGGAAGTGGAGGGTAGGTGCGTCGTACCCGTCGGCGGACCAAGTATCGGCGGCCAGGTACTCGCTGACCCTTTGAGGAACCGGTTCTGATGCTGGTGAGGGGGCGCGGTTTGTGGCTTTCGTTTGCGCGAAGGCTGCCGCGTTTCCCACGGGGATTTCCACACCGCCGAGGAAACGGGCGACTTCCTCCAGTGGGCGCTGTGTGGCGGAGAGTCCGATGCGCTGGATCGGTTTCTTTACCAGAGCCTGGAGTCGTTCGAGCGAAAGAGCGAGGTGCGCGCCGCGCTTGGTGGGAACCAGGGAGTGGATCTCGTCGACGATGACGGTGTCGACCGAGCGAAGGGCGTCGGCGGCCTGCGAGGTGAGCAGAAGATAGAGAGATTCCGGGGTGGTGATGAGGATGTCAGAAGGCTGGCGGCGGAAGCGGGCGCGCTCCCGCTGAGGGGTGTCGCCGGTGCGGACGCTGATGAGCGGTTCATGGAACGGTACGCCGCGGCGGCGGGCCATGTTGGCAATGCCGGCCAGGGGCGAGCGGAGGTTGCGCTCCACATCGACGGCGAGGGCCTTGAGCGGGGAGATGTAGACGATGCGGCAGCCGGGAAGGGTTTTTCGCGAAGGGTCCTTGAGCGCGTCGTTGCCCTCAACGTCGTGCAGCATGAGCCGGTCAAGGCACCAGAGGAAGGCGGTGAGTGTCTTGCCGGTGCCGGTGGGGGCAAGGATCAGGGCGCTTTCGCGGCGGGCGATGACGGGCCAGCCGAGGCGCTGCGGGGCGGTGGGTGCGTCAAAGACGGCGCGGAACCACTCGGCGGTGACGGGATGAAAGCAGGCGAAGGGATCCTCGCTGCCGATCCCCGGTTTGGACGATTGCGGGGACATGCCTGACTTTGAGAATAGCGCGGCGGCGCGGCGAAGAGGAAGCGAAAGTTGCATCGGTGGCGAAAAGCAAATTGGGCCGTCAACCGTGAGCCGGCATCTAAAATCCCCAGCGTGGAGGCGTGCAAAGGCGCTGCTAGGATGAGGGTGCGATGCGGGAACATCTGGCAACGCTGCTCGAGGATTTTCGGCGGTATGGGCGGGGGATTGCCGTGGTGCACTTCCGCGGGAACCGGCGGCGCGCGACGAGCTATGGCGAGCTGGCGCGGCTGGCAGGGCGGTTTGCGGCGCTGCTGGAGCGGCGCGGCGTGGGGCCGGGCGACCGCGTGGTGCTGTGGGCGGAGAACAGCGCGGAGTGGGTGGCGGCATTTTACGGGATGATGCTGCGCGGGGTGCTGGCGGTTCCGCTGGACGCCTATGGGAGCGCGGAGTTTGCGGCGAGGGTGACGGCGGACGTGCAGCCGAAGCTGGCGGTGGGCGATGCGGCACTCATGCGAAAGTTGATAGCGGTCGTTCCGACCCTGACCGCCCGGACCGGTGGAAACGATGGATCGCCCTCCTTCACGGAAATGTACCCACTGGAGGCCGTGGCGTTTGAAGACTGGCCCGGTTCCCTTCCCGAGGAGGAGACGGGACCGATTGCCGGGCTGAGTCGCGAGACCCCGCTGCAGATTCTGTTCACCTCCGGCACGACGGGCGAGCCCAAAGGAATCGTCCACACGCATGGAAATGTACTGGCCAGCGTGGATCCCATTGAAGCCGGCGCGCGGCCTTATATGCGCTGGGAAAAGCTGGTGCATCCGCTCAGGTTTCTGCACACGCTGCCGCTGAGCCATGTCTTTGGGCAGACGATGGGGTTGTGGGTTCCGGCAATCTTCGCGGCGGAGGTGCACTTTGAAAGCCGGCTTGTGGCTGCGCGGCTGATGGAGACAATCAAGCGGGAGCGCATCAGCGTGCTGGCGGCGGTGCCGCGGGTGATTGCGCTCATGAAGACCCACGTGGAGACCACGCGGCCGGGGCTTGCGGCGCGGCTCGCGGCAGCGAAGAGCATGAATCCGTGGCAGCGATGGTGGAGATTTCGCGATGTTCATCGGGCCTTTGGGCTGAAGTTCTGGGCGGTGATTTCAGGCGGCGGAGCGCTGGCCGGGCCGCTGGAGCAGTTCTGGAACGGACTGGGAATCCTGGTGGTGCAGGGCTACGGGATGACGGAGGCCACGGCGCTGATTACGCTGAACCACCCTTTCCACGTGGCGCGGGGCACGATTGGCAAGCCGCTGCCGGGGCGCGAGGTGAAGTTTGGGGCCGACGGCGAAGTGCTGGTGAAGGGGCCGATGATTGCCCGGGGGACGTGGAGCGGCGGCGCGCTCAAGGTGCGTGAAGACGAGTGGCTGACGACCGGCGACCTGGCTGAGCGGCAGGAGACGGGCGAGCTGAAGTTCCTGGGGCGCAAGAGCGAGACGATTGTCACGGCGGCTGGCGTGAATGTGCATCCGGAGGACGTGGAGGCGGCGCTCGAGCAGGAGCCGGCGGTGGCGGCGTGTGCGGTGGTGCCGGTGGAGACGGCGAACGGGCCGGAGCCGTGCGCGGTGCTGGCGCTGCGCGGTTCTGAGGCCGAAGCAGCGGGAGCAGTGGAGCGGGCGAATGCGCGCCTGGCGGAGTTCCAGCGGGTGCGCCGGTGGAGGGTGTGGCCGGAGCCGGATTTGCCGCGAACCTCGACGGGCAAGGTGAAACGGAAAGCCGTGGCCGTGTGGGCTGCGGGCACGCTGGCGGCACGGAATGGAGCCCCGGCAAGCGGGGACTGGCTGGTGGCGCTGATTGCGGAGATTGCCGGCGAGGCCGCGCCGGGCACCGGCGACGAATTGCTTCTAAGCGAGGATTTACATCTGGACAGCCTGGGCCGCGCTCAACTCGCGGCGGCGCTCGAAGAACGATTGGGCGAGACTCCGTCGGAAGGCGAGCTGGATCAGGCGCAGACGCTGGGCGAGTTGCGCAGGTTGTTGGGAGCGACGGCGGCGTGGGTTCAGCAGGCGCAGGCCCCGGCAAATCGCGAAACTGAAGGAAGAAAGATCGCGGCAATGGCAGGGGGCGCGAGTGCGGCGGAGGCAGTTGCACCGGTTGCCGTCGCACCGAAGATTGAAGAGAAGGAGCACTACCTCTATCCGCATTGGCCGTGGTGGAGGCCGGTGGAATGGGTGCGCCTGACGTTTCAGGATCTGGTTGCGCGGCCGCTGGTGGGCTTTCTGGCGGCGCCGGTGGTGGGAGCGGTGCCGCGCGGGCTGGCAGAGGCCGAGCCAATGCTGATCGTGTGCAATCACGTGACGGCGTATGACGGGCCGCTGGTGCAGTATGCGCTGCCGGGGCGCATGCGGCGGCGCATTGCGGCGGCGATGGCCGGCGGGATGCTGGAGGATTACCGGCACTTCCGCAATCCTGAGCGCGCGCCGGGAACAAGCCGCTTTATGCTGCTGGGGCCGCTGGCTTATGTGGTGGTAACGGCGCTGTTCAACGTGTTTCCGCTCCCGCGGCGCAGGGATTTCCAGCGCAGCTTCGCGCATGCGGGCGAGGCGCTGGACCGCGGCTACCATGTGCTGGTGTTTCCGGAGGGAACGCGCTCGGCGGCGGGCGAGCTGGCGCGCTTTAGACCTGGAATCGGGCTGCTGGTGAAGCAGTCACGGACGGCGGTGCTTCCGGTGGCGCTTCGCGGACTGGGCGAGCTGAAGACGCAGGGGCGTGGATGGTTCCGTTCTGGCCGGATTGAGGTGTGCGTGGGCGAGCCGTTGCGGTTTGCCGGCGAGGAAACGGAAACAGCGATTGCGGAGCGGCTGGAGGCCGAGGTGCGACGGCTGCTGAAGGGTTGAGCGGTAGGAACGCTCAGGCCTCGGGTACGGAGGATTTGGCGGGCTCTTCGCCGTCCGACTCGGCGGCTGACAGTCCCGTTTCGAGTGGGGGTGTGGGCGCTTCAGCAGTGGTCAGGCCGAAAAAATCCTTGATGGGTCCGCTGTGTCCTTTGCAACGCGCATAGAGTTCAAGTCCCAGAGGAGTGGGCGTAAGGTTCGCCTCATCGACGGGAAGCAGGGCGAGCGCGCGTTTGCGGTCGTCCAGCAGGCCCATGAGAAACAGATGCGCCATGTCGCGCTCATTCTTTGCGATATCGCGCGCACCGGTGATCTGGATGATCTCTTCCATCGGAACAGTGGTGGATTCTGCGTTCAGGGTGCCGTCAGCGGCCAGCGAGAGCTTGGCGCGGGTGCAGGCGGCGGTGAAGACGCGCACATGCTTGGAGAGAAGCTGACTGAGCGGCTCAACCAGGACCAGATTCTCGTCTCCGGGTACGCCCGAGCTGCAGGAGGCAATCAGCAGGCCGGACCAGAAGCGCCGCACTAAGGCATCCTCGGCCCATGAGCCCGATTCCATCAAGCGATAAATCAGGTCGGGATGGATACGCAACTGAGCAGCGTCGGGACGGAAGGTGAGGGTGCGCGAGGCCTCCAGAGCGATTTCCACCCCGGTGTGCGTGCGGGTGTTGCTGAACTCCTTGCGGAAAAGCTGCGTGAGTTCCTTGGTCTTTTCCGGGCATATCTGAGCCAGGAAGGTGAGAGCCTCAGCGATGCGGAATTCGCGGATAATGTCCTCGGGCTCATACTCGCCGGAGAGACTGGTCAACGGGCCATCCCAGAGATGGAATTCAATATCGTCGTTCATGACGAAGTCCAGCCCAACGCCCTCCTCGCCCCACCAGACGGCCTTGGACTGCACGATGGAGCGGCGCTCCTGGTCGCGCTCAGGAGGGCCCTCGCGCTGCAGGATCAGAGTGACCGTTTCGCCCGGCATCCAGCGCTCGGATGTGATGGCGAAGAGTCCCGAGGCACTGATGTCACGAACTTCGGCCTTCCTCAGCTCCATCCCCGCGCGATAGTAGGCGGCCAGTCCCTGCACGGACCGGCGCTCTGCTCTCTGCTGGACGCCCAGCGACGGCTTTTGCAACCACTTGCTAAGTCGCATTCCATGGCTCCCGAAGGGGGATTTCGGCACGCTGCCAGAGGTCCGAAGCGAAAGGTTGGAAGCGATTCGCACGGACAAGTTCCGGACGCGTCGATTGTACCCCGGAGGCACGGCCAATTCCAGGCATTCCTGCCACCAAGGTCACAGGACGTGGGTCATGTAGCGGATTTTCAGGAAGATGTTCCGTCTTGGTCAACGATGGGGCCTGAGGCGGGGCGCGGGTTGGGGCAGGAGGCCAGGCTCGGGGGCGAGCCGGGGCGGTCGGCCCCGGCCATCGAGCGAAAGGTTCAGATTCCCGCTGCCATCGCGGTCGAATCCGTGAGCGTCACGCCGTAGAAGTCCTGCGGTTTGCCGCCGAAGCCGCGGCAGCGCGCATAGAGCAGCAGGCCAAGCGTAGTGGGCGCGATTTTTGCGTCTTCCGCCGAGAAAAATGACGTCTTGACGCGGCGCATGAAGAGGCCGAGGTCGGAGAGGAATTCGATGTCGCGGTCGATGCGGATCGCATCGCGCAGGCCGGTGAAACTCATGAGCTCCCGCGTGGAGCAGGCCACCGCACGCGAGGAGATTTTGCCCGCACCGGTAAGACTCTTGGGCGAACGGGTGCAGGCCGCAGCCATCAGGCGAATCTGGCCCGGCGTGAGCTGGCTGAGCAGATCGACGAAGTTCAGGCTGGACTCGTCGCCGCCCGTCTCACTGCAAGAGGTGGCCAGCAGTCCGGCCCACAGCTGCTGGATCGAATCGGTATCGGCCCAGGAACCGTCCTGCAGAATACGAAGAAGGACACGCGAGGAGGCGCGCATCTCCGCCACATTGGCGCTGAGCGCCAGCAGTTCCTGTGCGCGGAGGGCGATTTCAAGGGCGCTCATGGCCCGGTAGTTGCTCAGCCCCTCGCGCAGCAGCCCGCGTATCTCTTCTTCCGCCGACGGGCATAGGCCGGTGAGGAACGAGATGGCCCGGGCAAGGCGAAACTCGGAAAGAATGTCCTCGGGCTCGGTCTGCTCTGAGGCGCTCTTCAGCGGGCTCTCCCAGAAGTGCAGATCCATTCCTCTGGGCAGCACAAAGGACAGGCCTACGCCATCGTCTCCCAGGCGGACAGTGCGTGCCTGGATGGCGATGCGCCGGGGCGCATCCTTCTCCGGCGGGCCTTTGCGCTGGAAGGTGAGCGAGACAACCTCGCCGGGATCCCAGCGATTTTCCGTCTGGAGGTAGAGCCCTGTGGAGCTGATGTTCTGCACGCGCTCCTCACGGAAGGCAGAGCCGACCCAGTGATAAGCGGCAAGTTCCGGGGTGAGTCTGCGCTCGGAACGTTTAAGAATTGATATGGGGGCGCTGTCCTGCGAGTTGTTATTTCGCCAATGGTTAAATTCCATCATCGGATCTATCCTTCAACCTCCCAACCATTGAAACGGGCAGCCTTGGGGGGTAAGGACGCCTGCCCGTATACAAACATGTGACGCCAAAAACGCGACACGGGTTTTCAAATATTTTATGCCCGACAATCCCACTTTGGTGGAGTTTACCATTACTTTAGTTATGGTTACCGGCATGAGCGGTGCATTTTGTGTCACCCGATCCTCCCGGGTACTGCCGCCAGAGGCAAAGGGTCGGGTACGGCGGGAATTTATCTCGCCTGGCGGGGCCTGAAATGGCAGGTTCCGCCCTCGAGCACGGCGATGAACCCCCGCGGTCCGGCACGGCGTGCGGGCAATTGATGCATCGCGCGCAAATGTTTTAGCCTCAAAGCTCACACCGGGAATGATCCGAGGAAGGAACGGGACGATGACAGATGCAGGCAGGCCGCCGGATGAAGACCTGAGCGAGTTGATGGCGCAGGCGGTCGAAGTGGCGAAGAACTCCTACTCGAAGTACTCAAAGTTCAAGGTGGGCGCGGCGCTCAAGCTCTCGAACGGCAAGATTGTGACCGGAACCAACGTGGAGAACAAGAGCTACGGGCTCACCATCTGCGCGGAGCGCTCGGCGGTGGTGCGCGCCGTGGCCGAATACGGACCGAAGATTCGCGTCGTTGCGGTTGCGATTACCAACCTGAAGGGCAAAGACAGTTCGCCGTGCGGAGCCTGCCGGCAGGTGCTGACGGAGTTCACTGAGCCGGACGCGCCGGTGGCATTCCCGTGGAAGAAGCGGAACAAGGTGGAGCCGTTTTCCGCGCTGGCGCCGTTTCCTTTTGGACCAAAGCGGAAGTGAGGCGCGCAATGGCCAGGACCACATCGAAAGGCCGGGCAAAGTTGGTCGCGAAGACGGAGCCGCTGCTGCACATGATTGATTTAATCCGGCGCAAGCGGGACGGCGGAGCCCTGGGTGCTCGGGAGCTCGAGTTTCTCGCGCGGGGCGCGGCCTCAGGAAAGATTCCTGAAGAACAACTGGCGGCGTGGCTGATGGCCGCGTGGATTCGCGGGCTGTCGCGCGAGGAGACGCGGGCGCTGACACTGGCGATGCGCGATTCGGGCGAGAAGTTTGACGCGAGCCGGCTGGGCAAACGCGCTGTGGACAAGCACTCCACCGGGGGCGTGGGCGACAAGACCAGTTTTCTGGTGGCGCCGCTCGCGGCGGCCTGCGGCGTGGCGGTGCCCATGATCAGCGGGCGCGCGCTGGGCCACACCGGCGGCACGCTGGACAAACTCGAATCGATTCCGCGCTACAAAACTGCGCTGACGCTGAAGCAGTTTGAGTCGGTGGTGGCCTCGTGCGGCGCGTCGATTGTGGGCCAGACGCCGAAGCTGGTTCCCGCTGACCGCGTGCTCTACGCATTGCGCGACCGGACAGGAACGGTCGAAAATCCAGGGCTGATCTGCGCGTCGATTTTGAGCAAGAAGCTGGCCGCCGGGTTGGACGCGCTGGTGCTGGATGTGAAGACAGGCTCCGGCGCGTTCTTGCGCGACAGGGCAGAGGCCGAGAATCTTGCTGCGCTGATGGTGGCCACGGCCGAAGCCGCGGGAACGCGGACTGCCGCGCTGCTGACCGACATGAGCCAGCCACTGGGTCGCGCGGCGGGCAACTGGATTGAGGTGGCCGAGTGCGTGAAACTGCTGCGCGGCGAATTGCCTGAAGGGACGGCGGACCTGCGCGAACTCTCGCTGCTGCTGGCCGGATGGATGATTCATTTGGGCGGAAAAGCCACGACGCCGCAAAGTGGCTACTGGGCGGCAGCCGCGGCGCTGGCCGACGGCACCGGGCTGCGCGTTTTTCTCGAGATGGTGAAGGCGCAGGGCGGCAACGTAAAGGTCTTTGACGATCTGGAAAACTTCCACAGGCCGGGCGCGACGCGCGTCGTGGAGGCGTGGCAGAGCGGCATCGTGGGCGAGATGGATACCACGCTGTTGGGCTGGGCCGTGCAGCGCACCGGCGCGGGGCGCGAGAAGGCCGGCGAGCCTGTCGATCCGCATGCGGGAATCGTCTTTCACGCCAAGCGCGGCGAGCGGGTGAAGCGCGGGCAGCCGCTTGTCACCTTGTATGCCACGCGCAAGGCGATGCTGGACGAGCCGGCCGAGCTGGCGCGTAGGGCAATCCGGATTGGCAGAAATGCGCCGGTGCCGGTGCCGCTGGTAAACCGCGTGTTTACGCGTGCCGATGCGGAGAAGTATCTTACGGCGTCAGTCTGAGAGACGCATTTCTTCGATGGAAGGCGGCGTTTGCATGTAGTCGCTGACTCGGATCCAGCGAGGCCGGATCACGAAGTGAACGATACCCGGCCAGGCAAGGTGACCGCGCCCGTCGGGCCAGACCGCAAAGTATGCCTCGCGGTAATGCTCGAGAGCCGAGCCGGTCGGCTCAATCGCGACACCGTCCAATTGCACAGTCTGTTCACCTCCCCACCACAGGACAACTGAACAGACGGGGCGTGCGCTGAGATTCCCGTACTTCCTTGTTGCCCTCAACGTATCAAAGACAATCTCGCATTCCGCTGTGATGGCCACGCCCACCAGCGCGGACTGTGGCGCTCCATCCGATGCCACTGAGGAAACAACGCCATAGCGAGATCTGCTCATAAACGCATAAAGAGCTGCCTTGTCCATGGGTGCTCCGGGGATGATCAAGGAAGAATTGCGCGGACGCGCTCCTTATTGCTGTTAATGTAATCGAAAGTGACGCTGCAGTAGTGGAGAATCATTTGGGGCGATTCACAGGGGTGCTGGGGATTTTGGCCGTGCTGGTGGCGGCATGGTTGGGCTCAACGGATCGCAAACACATCCGCTGGCGCACGGTCGCGTGGGGATTGGGACTGCAGTTTGTCTTTGCATTTTGCGTGCTGCGCTTCAACTACGGCCAGGAGGCGATGAGCTGGGCCGGCGACGTGGTGAACAACATGCTGGCCTCAACGGAGGCCGGGACCAAAGTGCTCTTCGGGGCTCTGGGCACGCCCAACACATCCTTTGGTTCCATCTTCGCCTTCGAGGTGCTGCCGACCATCATCTTCATCTCGGCATTCTTCGCTGTGCTCTATCACATCGGCGTGATGCAGATTCTCATCCGCGGTCTGGCATGGGTGATGCTGAAGACGATGCGCATCTCCGGCGCGGAAAGCATGAACGTGGCCGCGTCCATCTTTATGGGACAGACGGAAGCGCCGCTGACCATCCGGCCGTTTCTGGCGCGGGCCACGCGCAGCGAGCTGATGACCATCATGACCAGCGGCATGGCGCATGTTTCCGGCGGCATCATGGCCATGTATATTGCGCAGGGCGTGGCGGCGAAGCATCTGCTGGCCGCGGTCATCATGACCTCGCCGGGAACCATTCTGCTTTCAAAAATGCTGGTGCCGGAGACCGAAGTGCCGGACACCGAAGGCAGGGTGGTGATACCCCAGGACGAGGAGCACAAGGACGAAAATCTGGTTGGCGCGATTGCGCGAGGCACCATCGACGGCGGCAAGCTGGCCCTGAACGTGGCCATCATGCTGATCAGTTTCCTGGCGCTGGTGGCGCTGCTGGACGGGCTGATGGGCTGGGTGCACATGCACACAGGCTTCCACTGGTTCCCGGGCAGCTTGGAGCAGGTGCTGGGCTGGCTATTCGCGCCGGTGGCGTGGCTCATCGGCATTCCCTGGCACGACTGCATGGCCATCGGCAACCTGTTGGGCACGCGCATGGCGCTGAACGAGGTGATTGCGTACATCGGACTGGGCGCGCAGAAGGCCACGCTGGACCCGCGGTCGTTCACCATCGCCACCTTTGCGCTGTGCGGCTTTGCCAACCTGGGCTCGATTGGAATGCAGGTGGGCGGCATTGGCGCGCTGGTTCCGGAGCGGCGCAACGACCTGGCCAAGCTCGGCGTGCGGGCCATGCTGGCCGGAACCATGGCCAACCTGATTTCCGCTTCGATTGCGGGGATTTTCTTCTCCGGCGCCATTCGGTGAAGCTCTCCGTGGGAATCGCAGCGCTACGAACCCGCGCGAAGACGTCTTCCCCTGTAAAGGATGGTCAACAGGGTGACGGAGCCGCATGTCAACAGGCTTGCAGCCATCCCGAGGGTCAGCGACAGGTCGCGCTGGTAGAGGCCGTGGATGATGCCGATTGCCTGGAGGATGCTGAATCCGCCGAAGGTGATAAGGGAGATGCCCTCATCGCTTTTTTTGCGCCAGACGGCGATGACTTGCGGCACGAAGAGCAGGGCATTGCATAGAAGTCCCAGGCCAAAGATGACGGCAACAATCTGCTTCATGGGTTCATTTTGTCACGGGCGGCGGCAGGGCTGGCGCAACCTGTAGAATCGGGAAGAAGCAAAGAGCGGGACAGGGGATGACCTACTTCAACCAGGTGACGGAAGCGGCGAAGTTTCTGCGCGCAAAGCTGGGCAAGTTCCAGCCTCGCGTGGCCGTGGTGCTGGGCTCGGGACTGGGTACGGCGGCGGACAAGGCAAAGGACGCGATTGTAGTGCCCTACCGCGAGATTCCGCATTTTCCGCCGTCCACGGTGGAGGGCCACGAAGGCCGCGTGGTGGCTGGAACGCTGGGCGGAGCGCCGGTGCTGCTGCTGCAGGGGCGCGTGCATTTCTTCGAGGGCTACACGCCGCAGCAGGTCACCTTTCCCATCCGCGTACTGGGCGCGCTGGGCATGAAAGTGGTCATCCTGACCAATGCTGCTGGAGCCATCAGCGAGAAGTATCACCAGGGGCAGCTTGTGGTGCTGGCCGACCACATCAACATGATGGGATGGAATCCTCTGGTGGGGCCGAACGAGCCCAAGTTCTCTCTGCGCAAGGGCACGGGACTGCGCTTTACCGACATGACCGAGGCCTACAGCAAGCGCCTGCGCGAAATGGCGATGCGCGCCGCGGTGGATGAAGGCTTCACGATGGATGAGGGCGTATATGTGGGCGTGTCAGGCCCGAGCTTTGAGACGCCTGCCGAGATTCTCGCTTTCCGCACCATGGGCGCAACGCTGGTGGGCATGTCAACGGTGCCGGAGACGATTGTGGCGCGGCACATGGGCATGGAAGTGATGGCGCTCTCCTGCGTGACCAACCTTGCCGCCGGATTGGGCAAGAAGCACCTCAGCCACCAGGAGGTCTTCGACACGGGCCGGCTGGTGGAGCGGCGGTTTGCCAGCCTTCTGGAGCGGTTGGCCGTGTGGATTGCCACCATGCTCGAAGCAGAGCTCTAGGCGGATCGGCCATGGGGAGCGATGCGACGGCGAAGCTTCCCTTTCCACCCGTGGTGATGGGAATCGCCGGAGCTTCCGGCTCAGGCAAAACCACGCTGGCTGCCGAACTGGCGCGCATGCTGGGCGGAATCCACTTTCCACTGGACAACTACTATCGCGACCTGGCGCACCTGCCCCACCAGGAGCGGCTCAAGCAGAACTTCGACGACCCCGAAATGATTGAAAGCGGCCTGCTGGCCGCGCATGTGGCGGCGCTGGCGCGGGGCGAAACCATCGAGCGGCCGGTTTACGACTTCTCCGCGCACTCGCGGGTTCCGGCGCAGACACACAGAATGCATGCCGGCGCGTATCTGCTGGTTGAAGGACTCTTCGCGCTCTACTACCCAGCGCTGCTGCCGCTCTATCAGTTGCGCATCTATGTGGAGACGCCGGATGAGGTGTGCTTTGCGCGGCGCCTGAAGCGGGACATGGAAGAGCGCGGGCGCACGGCCGAGTCTGTGCGGCGGCAATTCGAGGCAACCGTGCGGCCGGCGTGCGAGAAGTACGTGCGGCCCTCGGCGGCAAACGCCGACCTGGTGGTGGACGGCACCGAAGCGCTGGACTGGAAGGTGGAACAGGTGCGCTCCGCGCTGCGCGAGCGGGAACTGCTGCGGCGCTAGCAGTTCTGAAGGGCTTTTCAAGAACAAGACCAATCCGTAACCCTGCAGCAATTACTGCCGTTGAGGACCAAGGTCATCGCACTTTGGTTGGGGGCCATTGCGTCCAATGGGGGAGAGCGCTTTTCCGCGTTTCGCCTTAAACTTTTGGTCGAATGCCGAAATCCGATGCCGGAAAAGGTACGCTCACGGAATTTTCACTGGCAATCCAAAGTGCCGCGAAATGCGTACCGATAAAGTGAGAAGCAGAATGCAGAGATGGTTTGAAAGCCGGAAAGTGCAGGTGGCCGGATGGCTGCGGCAGGGAATTTCGCCGCGGCGGCTGGCGCTGACGCTCGCCCTGGGATTCGCCATCGGCTGCCTTCCGGTGATTGGGATTCCCACGCTTCTGTGCGCGCTGCTGGCCATGACACTGCGTCTGAATGCGCCGGCGATTCAAGTGGCAAATTACGCCGCGATGCCGCTGCAGGTGGCGCTCATGCTGCCGCTGGTGCGGCTGGGCGACCGGCTGTTTGGCTGGGGACCGAAGATTGGGCTTAACGCCGGGCTGCTGCACGCCGCGCCATGGGAGCTTGTGCGGAATTCAAGCGGGCTGGCCGGCGAGGCGATGGCGGCGTGGCTGCTGATTGCCGTGCCCACGGTCGCGCTGATGACCCTGGGGCTGACGCTGGTGCTGCGGCGGGTTCCGGCGCTGGCCGTCAACCGCGCAAGCGAGAACGCCTAGCCGCTTCGCGGATTCGGCGAGCAAAAATCCTTACAAGTTGCCTGGTGAAACTCGGGCGGACGTAAGCGCGGACGCGCGCTTAGCCGGCTTCGACCAGTCCGTAGCGGCGCTGCCATGCTTCTTTCAGGTGCGCCCACACGCGGGCCCGCTCAGCCTCCGTACCCGCGGCTTCCCTTCCCTGCCCTGGCGCGGGATTGGCGAAGCGCGCTGCCTCCATTTTTGCAAGCTCGAGAAGCTGGCGATCGCGCACGAGATTGGCCACTCTGAATTCCGGCAGGCCCGCCTGTCGCGTGCCGAAGATTTCGCCGGGGCCGCGCATTGTGAGGTCGAGCTCGGCAAGCTCAAAGCCGTCTTGCGTGCGCACCATCGCGTCCAGGCGCTCTTCTGCCAGCGGCGAAATGCGCGGACCGGTGACCAGGATGCAGTAGCTTTTGGCCGCGCCGCGACCCACGCGGCCGCGAAGCTGATGGAGCTGCGCCAGGCCGAAGCGCTCGGCGTGCTCGACGACCATGACGGCGGCATTGGGCACGTCCACGCCGACTTCAATCACCGTGGTCGAGACCAGCACGTCGATTTCTCCGCGCTGGAAGCGGCGCATGATGATTTCCTTCTCCTCCGCGTCAAGCCGGCCGTGCAGCAGGCCAACGCGCAGACCTTCCAGTGGGCCCGAGCGAAGCTGGCGATGCATTTCCACGGCGGACTTGAGACCGGATTTCGTGGAAGGCAGCGCCTCCTGCTGAGCGTCAGAAAAGAGGTCGGCGGATTTGCCTTTGCGCGGCGGTTTGCGCGGAGGGAAGTCCGGAGTGGAAGCCGATTGCGCCGCAGTTGCCTCATCGTGCGAGAAGTCGAGCTCCGGCTGATCGTCCTTGGAGCCTTCAATCACGGGGTAGACAATGTACGCCTGCCGGCCGAGGGCCACCTGCTTGCGCACGAACTCCCAGACCTCGGGCGCGCGTTCGCCGGGCATGCGGCGTGTGACGATGGGCGTGCGGCCGGGCGGCAGCTCGTCCAGAACGCTCACGTCGAGGTCGCCGTAAAGCGAGAGCGCCAGCGTGCGCGGGATGGGCGTCGCCGTCATCACCAGCACGTCGGGCTCGGCCTGGTGGGGCTTTTTCATCAGGCGGAAGCGCTGCAGGACGCCGAAGCGATGCTGCTCATCGACGACGACGAGGCCGAGGCGGTCGAACTCCACTTTTTCTTCAATCAGCGCATGCGTGCCGATGACGAGCTGGGCTTCGCCGCGATTGATTTGACCGCGCGTCAGGCGCTTGCGGTCGTCATCGAGCGAGCCGGTGAGCAGCACGATGCGGTAGTGGCGCGAGGAGCGCTCCAGCAGTTTGCGCGCGGCCAGGTAGTGTTGCGTGGCAAGGATCTCAGTCGGAGCCATCAGCGCGGCCTGGTAGCCATTTTCCATGGCGACGAGCATGGCCTGCAGCGCGACGATGGTTTTGCCCGAGCCAACGTCGCCTTGCAACAAACGGCGCATGGGGCTGGGCTGGCGCATGTCGTCCACAATCTCGCCCAGGGCGCGTTTTTGCGCCGCCGTGGGATGGAAGGGCAAGACTTCGCGAATGGCCTCGCGGACTTTGTCCGTGGTGGCAAAGGCGATGCCGGCGCGCTGGCGCATGCGGCGACGCTTGAGCTCGAGGCCGAGTTCGAGATAGAAAAGTTCTTCAAAAATGAGGCGGCGATGCGCCGGCGTCGAGGCCGATTGCAGCTCGGCCATGGCCGTGCCCTCGGCGGGAAAGTGCACTTGCCTCAGCGCCTCCTCGCGTGCAGGCAGACTGAGGCGCGTCAGCAAATCGCGCGGCAGGCACTCAGGAATGGCGCCGCGTAGGTTTTCAAGAAGGCGGACGAGAACCTTGCGCTGCCAGCGCGAGGCCAGCCGGCTGCCGCCCAGCGATTCATAGACGGGCGTAATGCGGCCAACCTCAAGCAGGCGGGTTTCGGCGTCGTCGGTGTCGTCGGGCAGCAGTTCCCACTGCGGCTGAATCATTTTCAGATTGTTAGTGGAGCGCGAAGGCTCCACCTTGCCGTAGACGGCGACGGTTTGGCCGGCCTGGAACTTGCCCTCGAGATACGTGGCGTGGAACCAGATGCACTTGAGCGAGCGCAGACCGCGGCCGAGGGTTAGCTCATAGATGGGCATGCGGCGGGTGCGCAGCAGCGCAGCGCCGCGCACCTCCGCGATCACGCTGGCGGTTTCGCCGGGCACCAGATCGTCAAGGCTGCGCGGATTCTGCCGGTCCTCGTAGCGGAAGGGCAGATGGTAAAGCAGGTCCTCGGCCGTGGCGATGCCCTTCGGAGCGAGCAGTTCCGCCACGCGCGGTCCAACGCCGCGCACAAATTTCACTGGGTCGTCGAGGGCCGGCACATTCTGGATGCTATCGCAACGGAGCGGGGCGGAGTGCGGGGCTACTCCGGCAAGGATTTCCGGGCCGCAGTAAACGTTGGCGGCATGGTCGCTGACCCGGCGGTGCGCGCAAACAGCAGGTAAACCTTGTCGCCGCAGCTCTCGCTGGAGTCGATGCGCCAGCCGGGCGCATGGGAGAGGACGTAAGCCAGGCCCATACCCCTGGTCAGCAGCGCGTGGTCAACGCGGTACTTGTCGAGCATCTCAAGGGGCGCATCGCCGATGTTTTCAATGACCAGATAATCGTGAAGAACTCCCTGGTGGTCAAAGATGTCGAAGCGCGAATCGATGAAGATTGGCTTGGAGTCGAAGTCCATGCGGCCGCCCACGTAATCAATGTCGAAGGTGCGCCAATCGGGCTGGATCGAGGCGATGGTCTTGAGCGGCATGTAGTAGGCGAGCTTCTTCTGGAGCGTGTTCTCACTGGGAAAAAAGTGAACCATCAGCCCGACTGCGGCGGCGCACATCAGCAGGTTCATCGCCGGGATGGTCTTCTCGTCGGACTCAGTGGTGAAGGCGCGCTGGAAGTCGCGCGCGAGCATGGGCGTGATGAGCACGGCGGCAAGGAACGAAAAGCGCACGTGGTCAATGGCCGCGTAAAAGGCCAGCAGGACGACCAGGGACTCGAAGAGCGTCCATTTGCGGCTGCGGATGCAGTTGGCGGCCAGCATCAGCAGGATTGCGGCGGTGACGACGTAGCCCTCCGGCGAGGAAAGATTGAGCGGTCGCCATTCGGAGATGACCGAGATGCTCAGGTGCTGCTTCAGCATCATGTCCACGGGGTTCCACAGCAGCCGCCAGCCGTAGGGATTGAGGAAGAGCGCGGCGAGCGTGACCGCGAGAACGGCGAAAAAGCGATTGCGATCGGCGCTGGACCTCGGCTCCTGCTCGAAGATGCCGAACTTGAGGCGCAGGAAGCCGCATGCGATGTAGAGCACCAGCAGCGCGAAGCCGATGAACCAGATGCCGTGGAGGTTGATCCAGAGAGCGAAGAGTGGCGGCAGCAGCCAGAGCAGGCGTTTGTGGCCGCGCTCATAAGCTTCAAGAATAGCGAGCTCGGCCGAGAGCGCGAGATAAGCCACGGCGATGGTGCGCGGACCGGAGTTGGCCAGCGTGAGCGTGAAGCCGATGCAGGCAGCCCAGAATGCCGCTCCGGCATGGCGGGTCATCCAGTAGCCACGCCAGTAAACGAAGACCAGATTGAGGCCCAGCACCAGCCACGCGACCAGATAAATGCCCTGCAGGTGGAAGGCCTGGTAACTGAACCAGTAGGGCAGCTCGCTGAGCCATTCCCAGTTGATCCAAGGGACGCCGGCCACGGTGAAAGCGTAAGGGTCAGTGAAGATCACGTGATGATGCGCGAAGAGGAAACGCGCGTCGGCCAGGTGCCACCAGATGTCGGGGTCGCCCATCAGGTTGAGCGCGGGGTTCATGCTGGGCGCCAGCAGCATGGGCAGCATCAGCAGCAACGCGACGCTGGTGGAGTGGCGGCTGAAGATGCGATTGAAGGCGCGCAGCAGCGGCCCGCGCCCGCTGGCTTGATGGCTCGAACCGGATGAGGCCTGATCGTCAGCCATCGTGTCCCTTCTCCTCACTTACCCGTGGGTTACTGATCTCGAATCGCAGGAACACACCGATGCGTACATTCCCTGCCAAGGCGGCGCTAATGCTTTGCGGTCTGCGGAATCAGACTTGCGCCGGCAGGCGATCCGGGCGTGTGCTGGAAGAGCAGGTAGCCGCCATCGCTGGGCCCTTCGCTGCGCTCCAGCGTCCAGCCCGGCGCATGCTCCAGCAGATAAGAGAGTGCATCGCCGCGCTGCAGCAGGGCGTGGTCAATGTGGTATTTGTCCATCAGCGCAAAGGTGTTCTCCATGCGGATGATGCCAAGATAGTCCTTCAGCACGCCGTGGTGCTCAAACGTGTCGTCGCGCGAATCGATGAACGGCGAGCGATGCTCCCAGTCCATGATGCCGCCCAAGCCGTCGTTGTTCAGCGTATGCCATGTGGGCTGGATGGAGGCGATGGTTTGGAGCGGGAAGACGCGATGAAACTCCTTGTCCATCATCGACGGTGTGGGATAGAAGTATGCCACCGTTCCAAGCGCGGCCAGCACCATCACCATGTTCATCACCGGAATCGTCTTTTCGTCGGACTCGGTGCAGAAGGCATTCTCGAAATCGATGGCCAGGATGGGCACGGTGAGGATGGCGGCCATGAAGGCAAAGCGCGCATGGGCAAAGGCCGCATACCAGGCGAAGAGGACAACGGCCAAGTCGAAGACTCTCCATTTGCGGCCACGGAGAGCATTGGCGATGACGGTGAGGAAGATCACGGCAACCGCGCCTTTGCCCACCAACCAGACAAGGTTCAAGGGCTGCCACTCCTGCACGTTCTGGATGTTCAGCTTCTGGTTGAGCATCATGTCGATGGGATTCCAGATGAGCCGCCAGCCGTAAGGATTGATGATGAGCACGGCGATGCAGGCGGCCAGAATCAGAAGAAGCTGCTTGCGAACCGCGGGCGTGAAGGCCGGTTGCTCAAAAACGCCCTTGTTGAACGTGAAGAGCCCCGAGAGGATGTAGAGCACGAAGAGCGCCAGGCCGATAATCCAGGTTCCATGCAGGTTGATCCAGACCAGAAACAGTGGCGGCAGCAGCCAGAGCAGGCGCCTGCGGCCGCGGTTGGCGGCTTCAAGAATTGCCAGCTCCGCGGACATGGCGAGATAGGCGACGACGATGGTGCGTGGGCCGGCGTTGACGATCATCAGCGAGATCCCGATGGCAGATGCCCAGAAGGCCGCGCCGGCATGGCCGCTTCGCCAGACGCCGCGCCAGTAAAGAAAGATGATATTGGCGCATAGGACCAGCAGCGTAGCCAGATAGATCCCGGAAAGGCCGAAAAGAGTGTAGCCGAGCCAGAAGGGCTCCTCGGACAGCCATTCGGGATTGACCCAGCGTTTGCCGGCCACCGAGAACGAGTAGGGCTCCATGCGAATGAAGTGGTGGGTGGTGGCCAGGATGCGCGCATCGGCCATGTGCCACCAGAGATCGGGGTCATGCAGGATGTTGCCCGGTGCCCGGATGTTGCCCGCCATCAGAAACAGAACCAGCACCAGCATGGCGCAGCTCATCAGGTGGCGGTTGAAGACGCGGTTGTACGTCCGCAGCCATGCGGGCCGGGTGGGGGCCGAGGAGGTTTCCGGGGGGGCTGTGGCGGGTTCGGCGGGCGTGGCATGCATAGTCACTACAGTACCCGTGAGAAGCCGCAGGAGAAAGTGACTTTCGTGGGGCATGCGGGCTATGCGTGCCGAAAAGTTAAATATGTGTTGAAAGACCGGGGAGCTGCAAAGCGCAGCCGCTCACGGAGTGAACGCAGTCAACAAGATACCCCCGTAGCGGATTGATTACGCCCGTACTTGGGCTTTTGCATTTGGCGCTTCCCTGCGCCGCGCGGGCTCGGTATGATGGGCTCGACAGATTCAGCGGAACCATAGGTCCCGTCTGCCAAGGCGTGCAGCATGACGCGGCGGCCATGGATATTACCTCCTCACTGCGTGGAAATGCTTCATTCCTGGAGGTTAATGGAATGTTATTGTTACCTCCGCGCCGGGTTGCTGCACCAATGTGGGATTGACCCGGAAAAGCGGCCGATACAGAATCGCGAAACACGAGATTGCTTGAAAAAAACAGGCATTTGTCAGGGCCCGGGGATCGTTTCTAAAGCGGGCTGTTTTTTGAGGAATTTGGGAGCCCCGCGGCCGGGTGACACAAAAGAGCAAACGTCCGTCTTTACTGTTTGATTCCGGGCATAAAACTGGCGCCGTTGCTGAACCCGGAGGCGCAAGAGGAAAAGAGATCTGCCAACCATGATCCAGATTGGTCTGCTCACCGAAGATTGCGCACTGCCACCCCTGCTTTCTTCCGCCCTGGGGAAGGACTTTGAGGTTCAGCTGGTTTCCGATCAGGCCTCCGTGAGCCCGCTGCTGAAGGCCGGCAGATGCGATGTGGTGATCCTGGACATGAGCTCGAGCAACCGCTCTGTGAAGGAGCGGATGGAGTGCGCAGGCGGGATTCTTGCGCTGCAGGTTCCGGCCGTAGTGATGGTCGAAGACGCACTTCGTTCAGTGGCGATTGAGCTGGTTCGCATGGGTGCCTTCGGTTACTGCCGGCGGCCGCCTTCGATTCGCGAGCTGAAGGCGCTGCTCTGCCGGGCAAGCGAGAACTCGGTGCTGAAGCGCCAATTACAGACCACTGAGTCTCCCGTGGACGTGATGACGAGCTGCGACCGGATGATCGGTTCGAGCCCTCATATCCGGCAGGTTTACCAGCTTGTGCATCGGGTGGCAAACCTGAACGCCTCCGTGCTGGTGACGGGCGAAAGCGGAACCGGCAAGGAGCTGATCGCCCGCGCCATTCACAATCTGGGTTCGCGCGCGGACCGGCCGTTTGTGGCCGTCTCCTGCGGTGCAATTCCTGAGACGCTGATTGAAGCCGAGCTCTTCGGGCACGAAAAAGGCGCATTCACTGGAACGGTGGGCTCGCGCGAAGGCTACTTCGAGCAAGCCGGCGACGGCACACTCTTCCTGGATGAGATTGGCGACCTGAGCCTTTACACGCAGGTGAAGCTGCTGCGCGTCCTGCAGCAGATGGAATTCAGCCGGCTGGGCAGCAATCGCCTCATCCCGCTGCGAGCGCGGCTGATCTTCGCCACCCACCAGGACCTTACCAAGCTCGTGGCCGAGGGCAAATTCCGCCAGGACCTGTTCTACCGCATTAACGTGATGCGCATCGTCTCGCCCGCGCTGGCCGACCACGCCGAGGACATTCCGCAGATTGCCATGCACTACCTGCGCCACTATTCGCAGCTTTTTGAGAAGCCGATGCAGAACATTGAGCCGGATGCGATGACGATGCTGCAGTGCTATACGTGGCCGGGCAATGTGCGCGAACTTGAAAACGCGATTCAGCGGGCCATCATCCTTGCACCGGGCGAAAGCATCCGGACCGAGGAACTGCCGCTGAACATGCACGGCGACAAGATCATCGACATCAGCGAGTACAACCCCGAGGGTTCTTTCGAGCGGCAACTCAGGGATTACAAGGTGAAGCTGGCGATGGATGCGGTGCGCGACAACAACGGCAACAAGACGCTGGCCGCACGCAGCCTGGGCATCTCGCGGGCTTACCTGCACCGCCTGATTCGGCTGGCGGACCCTGACATGGTCCTCGATCAGGACAACATCAACTCAGCCTCGGCGTAGAACACTTCCTGACCTTCCACCGCACCTGCACAGCCCACGCGCGACCGCGTGCCCGCGATGTGCCTGCTCTTCGGCATGCGACTCAATCGGCAGTTGCGCGCAATGTGCGTTCGATGAATCCGGGTGCCGGGCAGCGCGTACTCAAACTGGTATAGTTCTCTCATCATGCTCCGGAGATGCACGATTCTGCTTGCCTGGCTTGCACTGGCTCTTGCGCCCGCCTGGGCCATGGGTCAGGCCGGCGGCGTTGCCGCGGGCGCCGGCGCGCCGGCAGCAGCGCAGCAGCGGAAAATCACACCTGGATTCAAGGCCGCACCGGCAGCGAAGACCACGTCGGCAGGGACCACCACTGCGCCCGGCACGGATGTGCAGCCGGCAGGCGGCAATTCGGAAACCGATTGCGGCGGTGGCCCCTGCCCCAGCCAGCAGCCGATTGTGGTCACCAGCCCGACGCCGCCTCCCGCGCCGTGGACATGGCATGATCGCGTACTGTGGGGAGCGCTGCTGGTGCTGGCGGTGCTTGGGTACGTCGGCATCATGCTGGCGCTGCGCGCGCTGAAGCGGATTGAGCGCCACGTGGAAGTGAGCGCGGCGACGGCGCAGGCCGCGCTGGACGCCTCCGACGCGGCGCTGGCGCAGAGCCAGGCAATCCACGAGGCCGAACGTCCCTGGATTCTGATTTCCATTGAGCCGTTCCTGACCATGGAAAACACCTTCAAGGTGATGGCGACCAACAAGGGTAAAACGCCGGCGCGGATTGTGGGCACGGTGGACCTGGTGGGCGTTGCGCCGGACGAGACACACCTTCCGGAGACGCCGGTTTTTGAAAACGAGGAGCCGGGAACGCTTCTGGAGCCGGTGATTCTGCTGCCCGGCGAGTCGCTTGGAATTCGGCGATTCAGCCGGTCGGAGGTCAAGCAGATTTGCAAGACGCGCGAAGAACTGGAGCGCATCGAAATGTGGGAAGACAAGATCTTCATCTTCGGGCGAGTGAGCTATCGCGACATTATCGAGGTGCCGGACAAGAAGCTCTTCCAGACCGACTGGTGCTGTCGTTACATCCACGGCGAGAAGGACAGCGCGCTGGTGGTCAGCGGCCCGCCCAGGTACAACAAACACTCCTGAGAAACTGCGCAATGCACGCCTGCTTGCGATGTGCGTCGCGGAGGCGCCCACTCACTCTGCTAGACTCTTGGCGGGAACCGCGCTCGTCCTCGCATCCGATGGATTTGTGCGCGCGGCGCTGAAACAGCGCGCAGGAGTATTCATGCCGGTAGTGGAGCTCGCAGGAGTGACCAAGGCCTACGAGGCGAAGGTTGCAGTACGCGATTTGAGTCTTTCCATCGACGCAGGCCGGATGTTCGGGCTCCTGGGGCCGAACGGAGCCGGCAAGACCAGTTCCATCCGCATGATGATGGGCATCACGCTGCCTGACTCGGGCACTGTGAAGCTCTTTGACCAGCCTTTCGAGCGCAAGAGCCTGGAGCGCGTGGGCTACCTGCCTGAAGAGCGCGGCCTCTACAAGAAGATGAAGGTGATTGAGCAGCTCGTCTTCTTCGGGCGGCTGCACGGTCTCACGGCCGGCGAAGCAACACATCGCGCGACGCGCTGGGCCGAACGGCTGGAGATTGACGATGCGCTGCCGAAGAAAACCGAGGAGCTTTCCAAGGGCATGCAGCAGAAGATTCAGTTCATTGGCTCGCTGCTGCATGACCCGGGGCTGATAGTGATGGACGAGCCCTTCAGCGGTTTGGACCCGGTGAACGCCAAGCTGCTGGAAAAAACCTTGCTGGAGCTGAAGGACCAGGGCAAGGCGATCCTTTTTTCCACGCATCGCATGGATCAGGTGGAGCGGCTATGCGACTCCATCTGCCTGGTGAACAACGGCGAGGCGGTGCTCTCCGGCCGCATGCGCGAAATCAAATCGCGCTATGAGCGCAACCACGTGGAAGTGGAGTTCGAGGGCAGCGCGGAGTTCCTCAAGTCCAGCGAGATTGCCGAAGCGAAAAACTTCTCGGGCCATGCGGAGATCAAGCTGAAACACGGCGGCGATGCGCAGAAGCTGCTGCACGAGGCTTCCGCGATGGCGAAGATCTATCGCTTTGAGCTGATGGAGCCCTCGCTCGAAGAAATTTTTATCCGCACAGTGGGAGGTAAAGTGGATGCGTAACATGCTGCTGATTGCCAAGCGTGAGTATCTGGAGCAGGTGCGCGGGCGGGCCTTCCGGATGACAACCATCGGTCTGCCGGCGGTCTTCGCGCTGATTGTCGGGGTTGGTTATCTTTCCAGCTTGGGCCTCGGCTCGAACCGGCGTCTGGCCGTGGCCTCGAACGACCCCTCTCTGGCGGGCCAGATTCGCGGGCAGCTCGTGGGCGACACGGAAGCCAGGGCGCATGTGCAGGTGGTTGCGCCGGCCACAGCGGCGGACCTCAGCGCGCTGCGCGCGCGCGTGAAGGATGGCTCACTGGACGGAATGCTGTGGGTGAATGCGCCCGCGGGCAAGGCTCCGACGGCCGATTATTCCTCGGCCTCGACGGGCGACTTCATCACCGCGGCGCGCATGAGCTCGGCGGTAAATCACGCGCTGCTGGACGAACGGCTGACCGGCGGCGGCATGAAGCAGACCGCGGCCGACAAACTGGTGGATGGCGTCTCGCTACAGACCTTCCAGGTGAAAAAAGACGGCAGCGTGATGAAGAGCAGCGCCGAGGCCTCGTTCTGGAAGGGCTACGTGATGGCCATTCTGCTTTCGATGACGACCATGATTTACGGCATGAACGTCGCGCGCTCCATCATCCAGGAAAAAACCTCGCGCATCTTCGAGGTGATGCTCGCCATCTCAAAGCCCGGCGACCTGCTGGCCGGCAAGCTGATTGGAGTGGCCGCCGTGGGGCTCACGCAGATCGGCATCTGGCTGGTGGCCGGCGCGGCCATTCTGTTTTCGCCCTTCGCCCAGGCCATGATGACCGGCCAGTACGCCGTGCACTTCACGTGGACCGAGGCGATTCTCTTCCCCGTCTACTTCCTGCTGGGCTATTTGCTTTACAGCTCGCTCTTCGCCGGACTCGCGGCCACCTGCGAAACCGAGCAGGAGCTGCAAATGTACATGCCCCTGGCTGCCGCGCCCACGTGGCTCAGCTTCGCGCTGATTCTGGTCGTCATCAACGACTCGAATTCCATCTGGTCCATCGCGGCCTCGCTTTTTCCGCCCACCGCGCCGGTCATCATGTTCCTGCGCATGGCGTCGGAGATTCCGCCGCTGTGGCAATTCGCCGTCTCCATCGGGCTGCTCATCCTCAGCATCGTCGCGGTGCTGTGGTTCTCCACGCGGCTCTATCGCATCGGCATTCTGATGTACGGCAAGCGGGCCACGGTGCCGGAGCTGCTGCGCTGGCTGCGCTACAGCTAAAATCGGGACAGTGAACCAGGAAGCCAGCCCCAGAGAAACAAGCCCAGGTAACGCCAGCCCAGGATTCACGCTGGGCCAGCGCCTTGTGCTGGCCGTGGTGCCGCGCGTGGTGGGTGCTCTGCTTTGGCTGGTGGGCCTCACCTGGCGCTACGAGGTTATCGCCGAGGACGGCGTCGAGCCGGTACTCTTCGGCCAGCGGCCCGGACCGGAGATTTACTGCTTCTGGCACCAGTGTGCGCTGCCCTGCGCCATGTACTTCCGGCATGCCCTCGCCGTGATTCTCATCAGCCGCAGCTTTGACGGCGAGCTGATTGCGCGCACCCTCACCATGTTTGGCTACGGCGCCGCGCGCGGATCAAGCTCGCGTGGCGCGCTGGAAGGACTGCTGGAGTTGAAGCGGGTGATCGAGAGCGGGCGAACCGCCATCTTCACCGCCGACGGGCCGCGCGGGCCGATTTATCAAACAAAAATGGGCCCCATCAAACTCGCGCAAATGACCGGCGCGCCCATTGAGGTTTTCCACCTGGAGCCGGAGCGCGCCTGGACTGTGCGGTCGTGGGATCGCTTTCTGGTGCCCAGGCCTTTCACGCGGATCTGCGTGAGCTGGGCGAAGGGTATGCGCGTGGACGCTGAACTGCCCGCCGCGGAATTCGAGGGCAAGCGGCTGGAACTGAATGCGGCGCTGGAGCGGGCGCGGATGCGGGCGCTCGCTCGCCTGGGGAAGGCCGCTGAATGAGCGGGCTGCGCGTTGCGGACTTCGACTATGAGCTGCCCGAGGAGTTGATTGCCCAACAGCCGCCGGCCGAGCGCGGGCAAAGCCGCATGCTGGTGCTGGACCGGGGGACAGGCGCAGTGCGCGATTCACAATTCGCCGAGTTCCCTGCACTGCTCCAAGCCGGCGACGTGCTGGTGCTCAACGACAGCCGCGTGATTCCGGCGCGATTGTTTGCACGGCGCACACTCGGGCGCGAGCGGGAAGAGCCAACGGGACGGATTGAGGTAATGCTGACCG
Source organism: Occallatibacter sp. (assembly GCA_049678625.1). Classification (GTDB taxonomy): domain Bacteria; phylum Acidobacteriota; class Terriglobia; order Terriglobales; family Acidobacteriaceae; genus Telmatobacter. The sequence goes on from JBAUEO010000064.1 coordinate 154,326, forward strand.
AGCCGGCCGGCGACGAGGACGGCGCAATGCTGTGGCACGCGCTGGTGCGGCCGGGACGCAAGGTTGCGATTGGCGAGCGGCTGATTTTTCCCGCACCAGACGCCGCGCTTTTACTCGAAGCCGAAGTGCTGGAGCGCGGCCAATTCGGCGAGCGCCTGCTGCGCTTCGAGCCGGTGGAGGACTTCTTCGCGGCCCTTGAGCAAATTGGCCACGTTCCGCTGCCGCCTTACATTCGTCGCCAGGACACGGAGCCGGATCGGGAGCGCTACCAGACAGTCTTCGCTCGAGAGCGGGGCTCGGTGGCCGCGCCGACCGCCGGTCTGCACTTTACTGAACAGGTACTCTCGGCGCTGCGCGCGAAGGGCGTGGAGGTGGTCCCGGTCACGCTGCACGTGGGCCTGGGCACCTTTGCGCCGCTGCGCGTGGAAGAGGTGGACGAGGTGAGGCTGCATCGCGAACGTTACACCCTGCCCGAAGCGACCGCCGACACCGTGAATCGCGCGCGTGCTGAAGGGCGGCGCGTGATCGCGGTAGGAACAACAGTTGTGCGCACGTTGGAGCATTGCGCGAAGACTTCGCCCGCTGGAGCGCTGCGCGCCCACTCAGGAACGACGGAGATTTTCATCGCGCCGGGATTTCCATTCCGGGCTGTCGACGGACTCCTGACCAACTTCCATCTGCCGCAATCGAGTCTGCTGATGCTGGTTAGCGCGCTGGCCGGCCGGGAGCGGGTTTTGGAGGCCTACCGGCATGCCGTCGCGGCACGTTACCGTTTCTTCAGCTATGGCGATTGTATGTTTGTCAGACGCGGAAATTGCGTTACAGTAAATGTATAAATCCATCACACCAGAGAAGATGGGCTGATCTGTAGCCGGACCGGAACAGAGTGGAAAAATCTACCGGAAAGTGTAACCGAGGCGCTTCACCGATCTGAAAATTGAGTAAACAAGCGGCTACACCGTATCAAAGGTAAGCCCCTTTATCACATTGAATTCATACGTGCTTGACTTATCTGGAATTGGCGTCACAATTGCATAGAGCAAGGAAGCGCGAAAGTACAATTAAGGCACGTTGGGGGTTAAGCTTGCACACGATTGCGTGGTGGCCAACTCTTGCGCCGACGCTGGCCGTCCTCGCTGTGGCGACGTATACGGACCTGCGGAGCCGGCGTATACCCAACTGGCTGGTTCTGCCCTTCCTGGTCGCGGGACTTGTGGTTTCGGGCTGGGTGGGCGGCTGGGCTGGTCTTGGCCGGGGCCTGGAAGGCATGGCTCTGGCCGGATTTTTGTTCGGGATATTTTTTGTGATGGGTGGCATGGGGGCCGGTGACGTCAAGCTGTGCGCGGCCATCGGCGCATGGGTGGGTCCAAGGCAGATACTGATGGCGCTGGTGATTACCGGGATCGTGGGAGGCATCATGGCCGTGGGCTGGGCCGTCGCGGGCGGATTCCTGGGCGAGTTGTTTACCGGGACGAGCAAGCTTGTTTTCGGATGGAGGAAGCGGGACAAGGAAGAGGAACCAAAGTTGACACTGGCCAATCCGAAGGCGCGCAAGATGCCCTACGCGCCGGCCATTGCCATCGGGACGCTGTTATCGTTTTTTGCCCATGCGCATTGAGCGGCCTGGGTTGCGGCCGTCGGAGTGAGCGGCAGACGAACAGAAAATCCTCCGGCAGACGAAGAACCAGAAGAGCGATTGGTTAGGAGTTAGTGACCGGGAATGTCGAACATGATGCAGGATAGCGATTCATTTGGAACGGGAGGCCTTTCGATCGCGCTGATCGGGCCGCACGATCAGCGGCGCCGCATTGTAGCCAGCGCCCTGGCTGGCGCCAACATGACGCAAGTGAGGGAGTTCACCGCCTACCCGTCGAAACTGGCGGATGTGCCCCGCCTTCTGGAACAGGGCTACGACGTGGTGATCATCGATCTGGACAGCGACCAGCAATACGCGCTGGAGCTGGTGGAGACGATCGCCGCCGACAGCTCGGTGACGGTGATGGTCTACTCGATGCAGAACGACCCCAACGTGCTGATGAACTGCATGCGCGCCGGGGCCCGCGAGTATCTGTCACAGCCGCTTTCGATGAACGCTTTGAACGAGGCTTTGACCCGCGCGGCGGGGCGGCGGCCGGCCTTGAAGTCGGGCAAGTCGCAGGGCGGCAAAGTACTGGTCTTCATGGGCGGCAAAGGCGGCACGGGAGTGACGACGGTGGCCTGCAATTTCGCCGTCTCGCTGGCCCAGGAATGTGCCCAAAGTACCCTGCTTATCGACCTCGATTTACCCCTCGGCGACGCGGCTCTGAACCTTGGCATCAGCCCCCAGTTTTCCACCGTGGATGCCCTTCAGAACTACAGCCGGATGGATGGAAACTTCCTGTCTAAGTTGTTGACAAAACACAGCTCTGGACTCTTCGTGATGGCCGCGCCCGGCAAGTTTCCCCACGTGGATGTGAACAATGAGGCGCTGGAAAGAATGATCACCATTGCGCGGCAGAGCTTTGACTACGTGGTGATTGACGCCGGTTCGCGCTTTGATTTGAGCGGAACCAAGCTGGTGGATATCGCCGATACGGTGTACCTTGTGATGCAGGCTGGCATCCCGGAACTTCGTAATTCTCACAGGGTGATCTCGGAGTATTTCAAGTCGGGCGGGTCGAACCTGGAAATCGTCTTGAATCGCTTCATCCCCAAGGCTGGAGGTGTCGATGAAGAGCATATTGCCAAGGCGTTGACCCGGCCCGTGCAGTGGAAGATTCCAAGTGACTATGTTGCAGTGCGGCGAATGCAGAACGAGGCGACCCCTCTGGCCCTGGAAGATTCAATGATCGCGCGGGCGATCCAGGACATGGCCAGGGCGGCTTGCGGAATGCCCGCCAAGCCAGAGAAAAAGAGGGGGTTCAGCCTGTTTGGCTGAGTCCGCGGCAATGTGTAGGAGTTCATAACGTTCGGAACGGTGCAGCGTGGAACATCTGAATCTGGAAAACTTCAAATCGGAAGTACACCGTACCCTGATCTCAAAGCTGGATCTTGAAAAGCTCTCGCGCGTGAATTCCAATCAGGCGCGCCAGGCTGTCTCCAGCATCATCAGCGAGATCATCAGCGACCGACGAGTGCCGCTGAGCTTCGACGAGCAGGAAAAGATTCAGACCGATCTGCTGGACGAAGTCTTCGGACTGGGGCCGCTTGAGCCGCTGCTCAAAGACCAGAAGATCTCCGACATCCTGGTCAACGACAAGGATCACGTCTTCATCGAACGCGGTGGCCTGCTGCAGCGCGCCGACGCCTCGTTCCGCGACGACCGCCACCTGCTGCAAATCATCGACCGCATCGTTTCCCGCGTGGGCCGGCGCGTCGACGAGTCTTCGCCGATGGTGGACGCTCGCCTGCCGGACGGCTCGCGCGTAAACGCGATTATTCCCCCACTGGCGCTGGACGGCCCGTCGCTTTCGATCCGCCGCTTCGGCACCGGCCCGCTGGCCGCCAATCAGCTTGTACAGTTGAAAAGCATCTCCGCCGAGATGATGGAGCTGCTCTCTTCGGCCGTGCGCGCGCGATTGAGCATCCTCATCTCCGGCGGCACCGGCGCCGGCAAGACCACCTTCCTCAACATCCTTTCGCAGTACATTCCGCAAAATGAACGCATCATCACCATTGAGGACGCAGCCGAACTGCAGCTTGCGCAGGAAAACATTGTGCGCCTGGAGACGCGGCCGCCGAACGTGGAAGGCCAGGGCGCCATCCGCCAGCGGCAACTGCTCATCAACTGCCTGCGTATGCGTCCGGACCGCATCGTCATCGGCGAGTGCCGCGGCGAGGAAGCGTTTGACATGCTCCAGGCGATGAACACGGGCCACGAGGGCTCGATGACCACGATTCACGCCAACACGGCGCGCGACGCACTGGTCCGTCTGGAATCGATGGTGGCCATGTGCAACCTGAGCCTTCCGGAAAAGACCGTGCGCCAGCAGGTCTCCTCTGCCCTTTCGATCGTGGTGCAGTGCACGCGCCTGAGCGATGGCTCGCGTAAATGCGTAAGCATTCATGAGATCACGGGCATGGAAGAGAACGTGATCAGCATGCAGGAAATCTTTGCGTTCCAGAAGAAGGGCATAGGGCCCAACGGCAAGGTATTGGGCGTATTCAAGCCGAGCGGCATCCGGCCCCGGTTCCTCGAGCAGTTGCGCACGGCGGGCATCTTCCTGCCGCCCAGCCTGTTCGAGCGGGTGACGGAAGTGAGCTAGGCGGAGGGGAGCAACCGGCAATGACTCTGATCGTCATCCTCGTTTTTCTCGGCATCTTCGTGGTGATCGCCCTACTGATTGCCGCCTCCGGCGTGGGGGCCACCAAGCAGGACAAGCAGATGCTTGCCCGGCTGGACTCGGCCCTGGCCACTGCGGGCCAGGGCAACGCGGAGGTGGCCGACCTCCTGGTGGACGTCCGAAAGGATGATCTGCTGAGCTCGATTCCCTGGATCGACCGCGTGCTGCGCCGCGCGGAGGTTACCCCGCGCTTGCGCAAGCTGCTTTACCAGGCCAATCTGAAATGGACCGTGGGCGGCTTGATGCTGATGACTCTGGGCGCCTTCGCAATTCCAGCCTATCTGGTTTATCTGCGCACCAATTCGCTCTTGATGGGCCTGGGCGTGGGAGTCGCACTCGGATCGCTGCCGATCATGTTTGTGATGAGCAAGCGCAACAAGCGCATGCGGAAGTTTGAGGAAGGTCTGCCGGAGGCGCTGGAACTGATTGTGAGCGCGCTGCGCGTGGGACACAGTCTGAACTCGGCGCTGGGCCTGGTGACGCGGGAGTGCCCTGACCCGATCGGATCGGAATTCAAGGTCACCTTCGACGAGCAGAATTACGGCCTGGAGCTGAAGACCGCGCTCGATAACATGGCATCTCGCGTGCCTGTGCAGGACCTGAAAATTGTGATTACCGCCATCCTCATCCAAAAGGAGAGCGGCGGCAACCTGGCCGAGGTGCTGGAGAATACTTCGACGGTGATTCGCGAGCGCTTCCGGCTGAAGCGGCAGGTGCTGACGCACACGGCGCAGGGGCGCCTCACGGGCATTGTGCTGACCTGCCTGCCCCTCGCGCTGGGATGCGCGCTCTATTTCGTGAATCCGAAGATGATGAGCGTGCTGTGGAAGAAGCCGCTCGGGATCGACCTGCTGTATGCCGCCGGCGCCATGATCGTCGTTGGCGGGTTGATTATCCGCAAGATCGTCAACATGGAAGTCTAGAAGGGGAGCTATGGGAATCGGGGTTATAGCCTTTATCGCCGTCTTCGCTCTGATTGCGAGCTTGGGCCTTCTAATTTTCTATCGCGAGACGCTGCAGGCCAGAATCTCGTCCGTCATCAATCCGCAGAGCAAGTCGAAATCTCTAAAGGCCACCATCCTGGACACGCGCTCGGCTCTGGGAACCGTGGTGGAGCGTTTTGAGCGTGTGATACCGCGCAGCGAGGCTGAAACGGGCGTGGTGCACCAGCGGCTTATCCGCGCCGGCTACCGCGAAGACAACGCCGTCAAGTTCTATTACAGCGCCAAGGTGCTGGTGCCAATCCTCTTGTGCGCCATTGCCCTGGTGACCCGGATATCCCACTCCTTGTTTGTCTACATCGCTTGTTGTGGAGTTGGATTCCTGTTGCCGGATCTCTGGCTGAGCCGTATGATTTCCCAGCGCCAGAAGAAGATCCGCAAAGGTCTTCCCGACGTGCTGGACCTGTTGGTGATCTGCGTGGAGGCCGGGCTCAGCCTTGACCAGGCCACGGCACGCACAGCGGAGGAACTGCACAGCTCGCAGCCGGAGATGAGCGACGAGTTGGGCATGGTGGCCCTCGAGCAGCGCGCGGGCGCCCCTCGCTCTGAAGCATGGAAGCACCTGGGCGAGCGAACCGGCGTGGACGCCATCCGCAACCTGGTGTCGATGTTGATTCAGTCCGAGCAGTTCGGTACCAGTGTGGCCAAGACACTGCGCGTGCATTCCGATACGCTACGGACAAAGCGTGTGCAGGAAATTGAAGAGAAGGCCGCAAAGCTCTCCGTCAAACTGATTTTTCCGCTGGCCTTCTTTATCTTCCCTTCCTTGTTTCTCATCACGCTTGGACCTGCAATTCTGATCATGATGGATTCGTTCAAGAACTTGTTCAAACACTAAGAAGGGGGAGAGACAATGGGTAATGAGATGATTATCCGGATTGTCGCCGGCGTGCTTTTTGTCATCGTGCTGGTGATCCTGATCCAGCGCCGCCGCACAAAGGCGAAGTAATCGAACCGGTGCCACGGCGCCCCTGGCGAGGAAACGAACTCCGCGCCGCAGCGAATCAATAACCAATCAAGGAAAGGAAGCATACCAATGGGAAATTCCATGATTATCCGGATCGTTGCCGGGGTGCTCTTTGTCATCGTTCTGGTGATCCTGATCCAGCGCCGCCGCACAAAAGCGAAGTAGCGCAGGGCGGATATGTCGGCGGGCATGGCGTTCCGTTGCCCGCCCCTTCATTTGACTGGAACCGCGGTGAACGCAGTTCAAGATGATCTCATGTACGGTTTTCAAGCCCACAAGAGGGAAGCGCATTTCCGTCCGAACCGATGCCTCGCACGGCGCATCCGGCACATCCACAAAGGATGACCCGGTGCGAATGCGGAGGAGAGCGAGGACGCGAAGAGTTCGTAGAGGAGAGCCTTGATTGGTTCGCGGTTTGAAAGGCTTCGGCACGCCCTGCAACCTGGCGCACTCCAGGGGGGGTGAGGGGAAATGGAAGGCCAGAAGTTTTGTGTGTACAACCAAACCCGCGAGAGCTTCCTGAGTTTGGGGGTCACGGTCGCCGATGAGGGACCTGGCCATGTGAAAGAGTGGATTGAAAGGCAGGGCGTCAAGACAGACAGCGGGCTCTGGCTCAAGCCATACAGGGGAATTCCGTCGCTCAGAAGATATTCGACGGTTGACCTGGTTTACCTGGATGACGAGTTTCGAGTGATACAGGAGTTGGAGTCGTTTCCCAACTCCACCGAGAAACCAGCCGAAGAAGACACGGCAAGTGCGCTGGTGCTTCCGGCACACACCATTTACTCCTCGCAAACCCGGCCCGGCGACCAGTTGGTGATTTGCCTGGCTCAAGAAATGGAACAGCGGCTGGAAGGATTATCCGGTGCGGACAACGCATCCAATGACATTCAAACTGATGTATCTTCGAAGGAACAGAGCTCTGGCACCGAGGTATCCAGATTATCCCATTCGCTGGGTCACCCGAGAATCGTACACTCCACACATCAGGGGACAGATGAGATGAAGAATTTCGAGCCAAAGACCGGCGGGCCGAACTCATTGAAAACCTGGCTTCAGAATTGGCTGTCCTCGGACCGACGACGCTCGCAGCGCCAGCCATTACCCGGCCTGGTCGCCTATTACTGGACAGGCAGCACCCCGCGCGCCTATCAGATCTCCGACATCAGCTCGAGCGGCTTTTATGTGCTGACCGAGGAGCGGTGGTTTCCCGGCACGCTGGTACTGATGACACTGCAACGGACCGACAGCCTGGGGAAAAACACCGATGACGCGATCTCCGTGCAGACCAAGGTGGTTCGCTGGGGCAGTGACGGGCTGGGGCTTGCGTTTGTGCTGGCGCGTTCGGCCGATCCTGCCGACTTGTACGGCGCCAGGGACAACGGCGCGGACCGCAAGTCCCTGGAGCGCTTCCTTGACCGGCTCAACGAGCCTTCTGAAGACCGCCTGATTCCCCGCTAGTCGAAGCCTGCCGCACAGGCAGCGCCCCCTTCTCTCTTCCCACCAGATACTACTCATACAATAAAAACTGGAATTCCGCACTTCCCTTCTTTACACAATCTCTGTCTTCAAGTTCCCATCGCTCACCCGGAAGTACGCGGAGGCGTGACCCAATGCGCGCCTGCGGGAACGCGCAAGACAGACGCCGAGCGAACCGTCAGCGCCGTCCCCTTCGATCGGGAGTTACAGCGTCTTCGATTCTGCTCATTGCAGAAATTGCGCAGTCTAGCGGCTTTTTCCTCAAGAAAAAACCGCCCCGCACGATGCTGCAATGTCAACAGAGTGATTCGAAAGCTCTCTAGAGATTTCCTTCGGGCATGATGAGGAGCACTTCCACTCGAGCCGGCGCGCCGTGCTGCCGCGCGGGCCGGAACTGCCACTGCTTGAGCGCGTTCAGCAGTTGCTGGGTATGGGCATAGCGCGGTGGAAGGACGAGGGCCAATTGTTCGAAGCGGCCTTCATTATTGATGTAGCCGTGAATCATCATGGCATTTGAATTCACATAATCCGCATCCACGTTGGGGCGCAGGATGAAGTAGGGCCAGGGTGCCTGGATCTGCTTCACGCTGCTGACAACACCTTTCGGATCAGGAGAACCCGGCAACGTGAATTGCAGAATCCAGCTGTGCGCGAGCCCCACGTGGAGGAAGACCGAATACACCATCCGGTCTCCCCACAGCCCCACCGTCTCCGGATACTGCTGCTGGATCGAGGAGGCGACGGCAACCACGCCGTATTTGCCATCCTCCGGCAACTTGAGCGGCGTCGCGGTTACATCCGGTCCGTCCACTCCGCCGAGGTCAGGGCCGGACAGCGTGCCCGGAGTGGCTCCAGTTCCGCGGCCGGCGCCGGGAGCGCTCTTGGGCGCCGCGCCGTGGGCGTCGGCAAGCTCTGCTTTGCCCAGCCCGTCGCCATGGTGCGCGCCGGTGCCGCGGCTCTTCGCGTTGGCATCGCCGGCCCGCAGTGACTGCCCTTCGTGGCCGGGGGCCATGCCGCCGTCTTTCGTGCCGTTCGCCGTTTGGTTGGCGGGCGGCAGGGCAAAGGCGCCCTTCGTCATATTGAAGTTCGAAACCGACATCACCGCCATCGAGGAGGGATTGGCTGTGGTCATCGAGGCCGTCTCTGGAACCGAATCGGCGGGCGCGGGAGCGTGCACCAGTATCGGCGTTGTCGTGGACGGAATCGGCATGGGCAGCGGCGACGAGAAGGATGTGGGCGTGATCGGCGAATCCGCGACGTGGGTGGCGGCGTTGGGCGGTTCCACCGAGGCGCGCACATCATTCAGCATCGGCTTTTTGAACTGCGGCGGATGGATGAGAGTGACGTCGGGCTGCGTCTTTGACCACAGCAGCAGCGAGGGCACCGGCATGTGTTTCAGCGCCATTTTGACGGGCGTGTTCGGCTCAACCAATGTCTTATTCGCCAGCTTCAGATGGAGCCGCCGCACACTGGAGGACGGCGCGGCCAGCTTGCTGTGTGCGCTGGCGGCATGCGTCGCCGCATGCGAAGTCGGATAGTCCGCGCTGCTGCCTGAAACCCTCTTCATCGGCGGAGTTTCGATGGGATCGATATCGATGCGCCGGACGACATAGCGCTCAGCGGCGGCATCCAAGTTGATTCTTGGTGCGTAAAGGAAACCAAAGACCACCATGGAAACCATGCCGCAGTGGACGATCACGGAGACAACAAAAGCCGACGGCCTGTTGGTCGCAGGCGGCCGCTCCGTAAAAAGCGAAATTGGGCGGGAGGCCCTCATCTCCGGCTCATTCCTTCCTTTTCGTCCTCGCTGGTTCTTACTTTAACCGCATCGCGGATGGATTGAAGCCGCGCGCTTGTTGGCGAAACAGATGCCCCAAACGGGCTTCTCGCAGTACGCACGGGCTCCAAGCGTCTGGAATGGAAGGCAGGCTTGGGGAAGAGGTGGGTCCGAAGACCGGGCGACGGCCAATCCTCGGAAAGGACGACGCCGTATACGAATCTTGAAACTGCCCATAGTCTACAGAGGGAACCGGGCGGTTTCCAAGGCCGGGAGGTCCGGCTTGCAGTACTTTGGGGATGTGTTCTCAAGGTGTCTGCACAATCCTGCAGGGAGCAGAGGATTCCCCTTGTACGGCAGCGCGGAAGTGAGTATCTTCTTCGGTAGCAGACCTGCACAATTCCTCCGGTCCGAGAAATGCGAGGGGCCCTTCAAGGAAGAGGCTGGCAATCGTGCCAGCCTGCTCGGGCTAGGAACCAATCCAAGGTAACTAGACAGGAGTTTTCACCCTCGCGCATAGTTACGAAACGCGGGGAGAAGAAGAGTCAGCCACTCGGCTCCCGATCTATTTGCGAAAGGCAATCAAGGCTGACCCATGGGCGACGCCTTCCGCACCGGAAACAAGCCGAACGAAAGGGCGCCTCAACCCCAACTTCCCCAAGGATATTTGCCAGAGAGATGACCCGTTACTTTTTGCAGAACAGAGCATTTTCCAGGGCATATTTTGTTGACTTGATGCCTCAGTAATGGTGCTATACTTCAACGGCGTCAAACCTGCTCCAGTGCTCTGCGAAGTGAACCTTTAACTCGGCGTGAAACCGTTCGCCGCTGCCTGCTTTCTGCAAAAGGGGCCAGGGTTTCGGCGAAGGCGAATGGCCGCATATCTGGTGAAGACAGGATTCTGAATGAACCGAAGACTGCTGATCATCCTCCTCAGCGCATTTGTGGTCGCCGCCGTGTTCACCTTCGTCGTGGTGCGCATGGTGGGGGCACGCATGTCAGCGTCAAAACCGGCGGCGACCACAGGTCTGGTCGCGGCCGCAAAAGACATTCCGCTCGGAACGGTTCTGGCTGCCGCGGACTTGACCAAGATTCAGGTCGTGGGCCAGGCGCCCCAGGGTGCCATCCTGGATCCGAAGAACGCGATTGGACGTGGCGTCATCTCGCAGATCTACTCCGGTGAGCCAATCCTGACCAGCCGCTTGGCGCCTTTGGGCTCCGGCGGTGGATTGGCTGCAACCATTCCGCAGGGAATGCGCGCAATCGCCATCAAGGTGAACGAGGTGGTGGGACTGGCAGGATTCGTGACGCCGGGCATGCACGTGGATGTGCTCATCTCCGGCGTGCCGCCGGGCGCCGGAGGCGGGCAGCAGCAGACGCAGGCCAACACGATTCTGCAAAACATTGACGTGCTCTCGGCCGGAACCGACATCCAGCAAGACGCCTCGGGCAAACCACAACAGGTCCAGGTGGTCAACCTGCTGGTAACGCCGGATCAGGCACAGGTGATGACTCTGGCCAGCGACGAACACATTCAGTTGGTGCTGAGAAATCCGCTGGATACCAAGGTCGCGCCGGTTCTCGGTACAGAAATGGCCAGCCTCTTCTCCGGCGGGAAAGAACCCAACAAAATAGCGCACTTCGTACGGCGGGCAAAGGCCAAGCCGCCGGCCTTCACGATTCAGGTCATCAACGGTGCGCAAAAGTCCGAAGAAAAATTTGCTTCTCCCGGGGGGAAACAGTGAAAGCGATATCCGGCTTCACGATTGTCTGCCTCAGTGCAATGACCTTTTTCTCCAGTGCCAGTGCCGCTCTGTTGGCGCAGGACGCTGCGGAAGCCGCGCAGACCACTGGAGTGGCCACGCCGACCGCCAAGCCCGCAATCCCTTCGGCTCACCCTGCTCCCGCGGCGACCGAGGTCCCCGTCCCTGTCCCCGTGATGCCTTCGGTGCCCATTGCCACGCAGGACACTTCGAATGACCTTTCCGTGGCAGTTGGCAAGTCCGTGGTGCTGGATATGGCCCGGCCCGTAATTCGCATTGTGGTGGGCTACGGCGGCTACGCAGAGGCGGCGGCCGTCAGCCCCACGCAAGTGCTGGTAAACGGCAAGACCGCGGGCGAGACGACGCTGATCCTGTGGGATATGGGCGGCGGCCGGCAGTTCTTCAATGTGACCGTTCGTCCCAGCACCTATGTGATAACCGACCACCTCGAAGCAGTTCGCCGCGAGCTGAGGATTGCGCTGCGCGGCCAGGACGTGATGGTGAATGAGGAAGGCGGAATCATCTTCCTGCGCGGCACCGTAGATGACCTTCTCAGCTCCGACCGCGCAGTCACCATTGCCTCCATCGCCGGGAAGGTGGTGAATCTGCTGAACGTGAAGGTTCCGGCAGCGCAGCCACAGATCCTGCTGAAGGTGCGCTTCGCCAGCGTGGACCGCACCAAGGAGAAACAGCTTGGCATCAACCTGTTCAGTACCGGCTTGGGTAACACTCTTGCTGCCGCATCCACCGGAGAGTACAGCCAGCCGAACGTGAAAACCAGTGCCGACATCTCCTCAATTACCGACTTAAACCTCTTCGCTTTCTATCCGGGCATCAACCTCGGCGCAACCGTTCAGGCTCTGGCTACGAAAGGCGTGCTCCAGGTTCTGGCCGAGCCGAATGTTCTGACAGAAAACGGAAAGCAGGCCAGCTTTCTGGCTGGCGGCGAATTTCCTTACCCTGTCATTCAAAGCGCCGGAACCGGAAATGCAGTCCCCATCACGATTCAGTTCCGTCAATATGGTATACGGCTGTCATTTCTTCCCACGATTACGCCGCGTGGAACCATACGGCTCCAGGTTAATCCGGAGGTCAGCTCACTGGATTACGCAAACGCCGTCACCGTGGCTGGTTATGTGGAACCCGCACTCACGGTTCGCAGCGTGAAGACTGAAGTTGAACTGCAGGACGGACAGAGCTTTGCCATTGGCGGCCTGCTGGACAACCGCGACACCGAAACCTGGGACAAGATTCCCTTCCTAGGCGACATTCCGATCCTGGGCAAACTCTTCAAGTCGATGTCCTCGACTAAATCCAACACTGAGCTCATCGTCATTGTCACCCCGGAGATCATCTCTCCGGTGCCCGAGGGACAAACCATTCCGAGCCCGAAGTACCCGGACGCGTTCCTGCCACCGAACTCCAACACGCCCATGCACTCCCCGGATGCCAAGACGCCGGAGAACACACTGCCTCCGCCGCCCGAGACCATTCCGGTGCAGCAACTGCTTGACAGCATGAAGCCCGAGCCGCAGTTGAGCGCACCCGCATCCTCGGGTAGTAGTGGAGCAGGAGTGGGCGCCAGCGGTTCGTCTCCCCAGTAGCGGATAGAAACGAAAACCGCTCAAACCGCGGAATGGAGTAAGCCCATGAGCCTCACCTTTCACGTGAGGCTCATCCTTTTGCTCACGGGCTTCGAATCGTCACTCGACAAGCACCACCCAATGCGGGATGCTGAGCAGAACGCACTGGAACAGGAACCAAGAGACGCCGATGGAAGAGCGCAACCATTCGAATGCCGCAACAGATGCCCATGGCGCCGGGAAGGGTCCCCAGCTTTACCATGTCAACAATCTGAACCGGAAGATGCAACTTGCCACTCGCATGGAAGTGGCTGGCACCGGGTCTGCACGATCCAAGGGCCTGCTGGGCAGAAAGAGCCTTGAGCCCGGTGAGGCGCTCTGGATTGTTCCCTGCGAAGCCGTTCACACGTTCTGGATGCAGTTCGCCATCGATCTCGTCTATATCGATAAACAGAATCGAGTGCGAAAGGTCAAAAGCAGTGTGCCTCCCTGGCGGCTGTCTGCTTGCCTTGTTGCGCACTCCGTTATTGAGCTGCCCGCAGGCGTCGTGCTACAAACGGAGACACAGCCCGGCGATGTACTGGAGTTCGTGCCCTTGGCCGTGCATGGCGATGTGCCCGCTGGGAAATGAGCCATTAACATTTACCAAGAACGGTCTGAGGGCCCCTGCGAAGCTGGTATTGGCAGCAATGTCGAGGAGGATGTAAACCTAAGATGAAAAAGACACTTAAGCACGTATCCCACTTTCGTGTCATGTATACGGATAGGGGCCCGAAATGGCGCTCTGTGTAAACGCACGTATACACTCTTGCTCGGCAATACACCTGTAACTCGTTGATTTCAAGTAAGTGGACAATTTTTGGTTGGAATGGCACGAAACATGCTAATAATCAGGTACACCAGCCTGCGGCTGGAACAACTCAAATCCTGGAGATAAACACAAATGGACAACCTCATGCTCAAGATTTACGTCAAGATGCAGACTCTTCTTGCCAGCGAAGAAGGCCAGGACCTGGTCGAATACGGCCTCGTCGTTGCTCTGGTCGCCTTCGGTGCCGTTGCTGCCCTGACGAGCCTTGGCTCTGGGCTCGGCGATCTTTTCAGTGACATCAACCAAACGCTCGCGAACTCGATCTAGTTCGGATCAATCGTTGGGCAAGCTGGGAGTTGTTCCAGCATTCGAAAGCGCATGGCGGTCTGCACAGCAGCACGCCGACGTGCTTGGAGGAGTTGCTAGGGCTCGACCCCGTCCTCTTGACGGGGTCATCCTCTGGCTTGCTTAGTTTATTGCAGACCCGCTTTGGCACTGGAGTGATTCGGTTCCATTGGCACTGAGTTCCGGATCTGCTGGAGTTTTTAGTCTTACGCTGGGTTTGCCGTTGGAAGCGAAGCGCAGAATATCGCTAAGTACATTTGGGGGGCTGTGTGAATAATCCGATGGTTTCAATCCTCAACTTGCTTTACTCGCTGATGAAGCGCGAGGAAGGTCAGGACCTAGTCGAGTATGGCCTGGTTGTTGCTCTTGTCGCCTTTGGCGCAATTCTCGGCTTGAAGAATCTGGGCGGTATGATGTCGCTGCTCTACTCCGCGATCAACAGCACGCTTACGACTGCAATGTAGTCGTTCAGAGTCACTTAACACCCTTAATGGGCGCTGTCGCTCCGGGAATGGGGATCGCCGGCAGCCCATTTTCCCCTGTCTGCCGAAATCCATTCTCAATCTGTCTGTTGCTTTCTGACTGCTTCTGGCCTCCCTCCCGACTCTCCAATGTTTGGCCACGGCGATCCTCTGCTTGAAGCTGGCACGCTGAGCCGGAACCCCGGACAGCAAAGTCATCTCGCCTCGTGTGCCTTCTTCTCCTGATTTTTTCCGCGACCCGCACTGCCAACCCGGGCGGTATTCTGCCCTTTGCCGTCTGCTATGCTGGCTGTTGATTGCCCCCGAGAACTGCGAGACCTATGGTCAATGCCAGACAGGCCAGCCTGTACTTGATGCTGCTTTGCGCGGGCCTCTCTGTTGCCTGGGGATTTGCGCTCAATCGTGGAACACCAGGCGGCATCATGGGCTTTCCCGGCATTTACTACGGCACAAAATGCCTGGTTCACGGATGCGATCCCTATAACTTGCAGGAGCTACAAGCCTACTATCAGGCGCAGAACCCGCGCGAGTCCGCGGAGTCTCTTGAACGCCGGCAGTCGGTCACCCTCTACGTCAACCTGCCTCCGACCTTTGTCTTCGTCGCGCCCTTTGCCATGCTTCCGCTCAAAGTGGCCCAGTTCCTGTGGGGCTTGTTGATTGTGGGGTGCTTCCTTTTGGGGAGCTGCCTGATCTGGTCTGTCGTAGCCTGCGACGCGCCCGCGCTTTCCGCAGTACTGGTCTGCATCGTGTTGGCGAACAGCGAGATTATCTTCGCAGGCGGCAACACGGCGGGATTCGTGGTGAGCCTCTGCCTGATCGCCGTCTGGTGCCTGGTCAGGGAGCGATGGGTCTTTGTAGGCATGGCTTGCTTTGCCGTCAGCCTGGCCATGAAGCCTCACGACGGCGGGCTTGTCTGGCTTTATTTCCTGCTTGCTGGTGGAACCTTCCGGAAACGCGCACTACAGACCCTTGCTCTCACGGCCGCGCTGGTTCTTGTGTCCGTTCTCTGGGTTTCCCACGCGGCGCCGCACTGGCCCGCCGAGCTGCGCGCCAACCTGCAGACGATCTCCGCGCCGAATGGGATTAACGATGCGGGCCCGCATTCGCGGGGCGTCGACAGTCCGGACATGATCATCGATTTGCAAACCGCAGTGAGCATTCTTTGGGATCGTGCGGCGATTTACAACTCAGTCACATACCTCTTGTGCGGAATCCCACTCATCCTCTGGATCGTTGCGACCGTTCGCGGGCGAACAACGGAGGAGAGAACATGGTTGGCGCTTGCCGTGGCGGCGCCGCTCAGCATGCTGTTCACCTATCACCGCTCGTATGACGCCAAGCTCGTGCTTCTTTGCATTCCTGCCTGCGCCGCTTTGTGGAAACGCCGCGGAGGCCGTGGATGGGCCGCGGCGGCGCTGCTCTTCGCGACGATTGTGATGACCAGCGACATTCCCATGGCGCTGCTTGTCTTTTCCATTCGTCATTGGCGGCTGACCACGCAGACACTCCGGGACAAGCTGGTCATGTTTGCGTTCGCCCGTCCAGCTCCGATTCTGCTCTTTCTTCTGATGGCTCTTTTCTTATGGATGTATCGCGAGCGAATGCACAGAACGAATGCCGTTCAACCGGAGTGATCGCGGGCTTTGGCGGGGCTCGCTGTGATTGAGATGGAAACACGCAACCATTCCCTCAGTCCGGCACAGGGTGGGCGTTCACAGAGGCTGGGATTGAAGTGAAGGAAATGCAAAGCGCACGGCTCGATGGAATGCGGATTCTCGCCTTCGGAGCCGCTGTGTTTCTGGCGGTGGGGTTCGCGTGGGAGCCGCACTGGCCGGGTGCTATGGCGGATTTTCAGGCGGTCTTCATTGCCTCGCGCGCGCTGATGCACCATGCCGATCCCTATCAGTCGAGCAACATCCTCGCTCAGATTCAATCCCTGGTCCAGCCCGGCAATGCAATTGCAAATTCTCCGCGTCAGATGCAGGTTGCCCTGCTGTGCATCAACCTGCCCACCACGCTCTGCCTGGTCGTGCCGCTGGCATTGCTGCCTTGGTCGATTGCTCATCTTCTATGGATGATGCTGACTGCCGGCCTGTTCGTTCTCGCCAGTTGGCTCACTTGGGATCTCTGCTCGGAGATTGCGCCGCTGGCTTCTGGAACCGCGGTCGGAATTCTCGTCGCCGATTCCATCCTGCTGCTCACCGGTGGCAACACGGCGGGCATCGTCATCAGCCTGACGCTGCTTGCCGTGTGGTGCTTTCTTCGCGGGCGGCTCACGTGGCTTGGCGTTCTGGGCCTCGGCCTTGCGCTTGCCATCAAGCCGCAGGATGCCGGGCTCGTCTGGCTCTACTTTCTGCTCGCGGGTGGAGTCTTTCGTAGGCGCGCGCTGCAAACCCTGCTCGTTCTGGCGGCGCTTTGCCTGCCGTCTGTGCTTTGGATGGGGCGCGTCGCAACGGATTGGCCGGCGGAGCTGCGCGCGAATCTGGCACTGGCTGCCTCAAAGGGCCAGTTGAATGATCCCGGGCCAAGCTCGGTCACTCACCTTTCGCTCGATATGCCCATCCACCTGCAAACCGTGTTCAGCATCTTTCAGGACACTCCGCACTTTTATAACTTCGCCGCCTATCTTTTGTGCGGGTTGCTTCTGCTGGTGTGGATCGTGGCGACCTTGCGCAGCCGGCAGACCGGCACCACGCCACTGCTGGCTCTCGGCGCAATCGCACCTCTCTCCCTGCTGCCCACCTACCATCGACTCTACGATGCACCGCTTCTCTTGCTGGCGATCCCCGCATGTGCGTTCTTGTGGACCAGGAAGAACCGCATGGGGAGATGGGCTCTTGCATTCCTCGCGCTCGCGCTCCTAAGCACCGGCGGCTATCCGCTTATCATGCTGGGAAGATTGACAAGAGGGCTGCATCTCTCGGCGACAAGCGTCTGGAATCGGATGGAACTCGTGTTGCTGGCTCGCCCGGCAACGCTGGGGCTGCTGGCGCTCTCCTTCTTTCTCATCGGCGCTTATGCAATAAGTTCTGAAATTGACCGGAACTTGCACGAGTAATCAACCAGCCTTCGCAATTACCAGTAGGCTCTGCCCAATCGGCGGCGAACACACCCGCGTCTCGAAGAGATGAACGACCGGGAATAAGACTCGATCGAAGAGGCGCACAGAGGCTACGTCGAACGATCTCCTCTTGAGAAGACAGAAGCTCACCCACCAGGCAAAGTAACCGAGGACGTTGTAGTAGCGGATGTTTACCGAGTGGAAGCCATTCCTCTCCAGCTTCTCGCAGAGCTCGGCCTTCGTATATCTCCGAAAGTGGCCGAAGTCTCTCTCGATTGGCGCGTAGAGTTCCGGTCGCGCTGGGACAAAGAGGCACAGTGTTCCCTTCGTTGCTCGAAGAGCCCTGTAGTAGGCGGCGAGTTCCTTCTCATCCTGCTCGATGTGCTCCAAAACATTGATGCTTACAATCGCGTTCCATGACGAATCGCCTTGCAGATCCTCGATTGTTCCGTGAAGCAATTCGGCCTGCGGAAGGCGGTCTCGAAATTTTTCGCAAAACAATTCATCAGGCTCGATGGACAGCAACCTTTGCACGTTGGGAAGCTTGGCAAGTTCCTCCGTGATCTGTCCAATACCTGCCCCGACTTCAGCCACATTGCCTCGCAAATGAGTTTGAAACTCCTCCACGAGCTTGGCTCGATAGTTCCGCGCTTCGCTCATCGCAGAGAACTCGAAATCGGTCGTGCTTGCAGTCGCGTTTGGCTTGTCGCTCATTCTGTCCAGAAATTGTACTTACAGATGCACCACAGAGCCCGAACGCCGTCCCGCCAGCCAATCTTCTTGCCTTCGGCATAAGTTCTACCGCTGTAAGAGATACCAACCTCGTATACACGAAGCTGTTTACGAGCAATCTTTGCGGTAATCTCCGGCTCAAATCCGAATCGATTCTCACAGATTCGAATCTCTTGGATCACCTCTCGGCGGAAAGTCTTGTAACAGGTTTCCATGTCGCTCAGGTTCAGGTCCGTTACCATGTTTGAGAACGTCGTCAGAAAGCTGTTTCCAACGGAGTGCCAGAAATACAATACTCTGCGCGCTCCAGCGCTGCCCTGGAAGCGCGATCCGTAAACGACGTCCGCCTTGTCGGCCAGAATCGGGCCCAGCAGACGATGGTATTCTCCGGGGTCATACTCCAGATCCGCGTCCTGAATGATGACAATTTCGGCGGTGGATTGAGCAATTCCGGTGCGCAGCGCCGCGCCCTTACCCTGGTTCACAGGGTGCCGGAAGAGCGCGATCCGCTCGTCACTCCGTGCAAGTTGTTCAAGCCGCTCCCAGGTTCCGTCGTTGGAGCAATCGTCCACAATCACCACCTGCTGCACCGGTCGCTGAGCCAACACCACCGTAACCACCTCTGAGACGGTCGCCGCCTCGTTGTAGACGGGCATCACGACAGAAAGGCAGGGATTGATTTCGTCGTTGCTGGTGTAATCGTGTTTCATTCGCGATTCTTGAGGGTATGCATTTCCCGAAACGTTGAGGCATGAAGCGGACAACCACAAAACAGCCCCTTATACCTGGCAGCTTGAAGGGAGACAGATCGTCGCCAAAGCACTCACCGTCTGGGAACGATTCTCCGGTGTATAGGCATCCAGATTCCCTATCCTTGCAGATGGAATATAACGGATTTGTATATCCAGAATCGATAGGAATGTGGACTGTGGAGGTTACTGCGGTATCCATGAAGGTATTATGAGGCGCTACCCGTGGATGCACGGGGCACGCCGGACTGACCCGCGAACCGAACGTGATTCGCTCCGGAATGTGGCGGCGCTGATAGACTCGAAAACGTGCCTGAGCAAACCAAACCGCCCATCTTTTTGCTGGACACGATGGCGTTCATCTTTCGCGCCTATCACGCCATGCAACGCAGCCGGCCCATGTCCACCCGGTCTGGACTGCCCACTGCGGCGACATTCGTATTTGTGAATATGGTCAAGAAGCTGCGGCAGGATTTTGCGCCGCACTACTTTGCCGCGGTCTTTGATGTGAGTGGCGAGGTCTTTCGCGACGAGCGGGCGCGCGCCATCGGCACGTTGCGCAAATGGAACGGGAAGACGCAGAGCTTTGATGAGGTTAGTTACGAGGGCTACAAGGCCAATCGCGAGGCCATGCCCGAAGACTTGCGCCGGCAGATTCCCTACATTCGCCGGTCGCTCCAGGCACTCCGGATTCCTATTCTGGAGGCCGAAGGCTTTGAGGCGGATGACGTCATCGGCACCTTGGCGCGCCAGGCGGCGGAACTGCGGCACGAAGTCTTCATCGTCTCCGGCGACAAGGATATGATGCAGCTCGTTACCGAGCATGTGAAGATCCTGAACCCACAGAAGGACAACCTCATCCTCGACCCCGAAAAGGTGCGCGAGGTTTTGGGCGTGCCGCCCAATAAGGTCATCGACGTCATGGCGCTTCGCGGCGACTCAGTGGACAATATACCGGGCGCGCCGGGCATTGGCGACAAGGGAAGCGTGGACCTCATCACGGAGTTCGGCAGTGTGGAGGAAGTGCTGAACCGCGCCGCGGAAGTGAAGCGAAAGAGCTACCGTGAGTCCCTCGAACAGAATCGCGACGCGGTGCTGCTCTCCAAGGAGCTGGTCACGATCGACACGCATGTTCCGCTCTGCCTGGACCTGACCGGGATGGAGGCGCAGGCGCCGGATCTTGCGGCCTGCCGGGAGTTGTTCACCGAGCTCGAGTTCACGTCCATGCTGCACGAAATCTCCAGCGGCGAAGCCCCGGCACCCACCCACATTGAGGCGCCCACTCAGGCGCAAGCCGTAGAGGTCCTTGAGACCGCGCGCACCGACGGCTTCGCATTCATCCTGGACGCAGTAAACACAGACAAGGTCGACGACGAGGAGGGCGAACCTCAACCGATCTCTTTGCTGGACGTGGCCGAAGCAGCGGCTCGCTCGGAGAACTTTGAAGCTGGAATCTGCACCACCGCCGGCGTTTCGCTGCGCCTGCCGGTCGGGAAGGAATTGCGCAGCCTGTTCGAAGACGAGGCGGTCGCCAAGCAGACTCACAACTCGAAATCGGCGCTGCACACGCTCTCCCGGCATGGCATTGCGCTACGCGGGCATGTGGAAGACACCTTGCTCCTCTCCTATGCGCTGAACCCTACGCACTCGACGCAATCGCTGGCCGACGTGGCGGCGCGGCATGGCCAGGCACAGCCCACCACGCTCTCGGCGGGGGCAGCTGCGGTATTCGCGCTCGCTTTGGATCTGAGCCGGGAAGCCGAGGAGGCAGGCGTCGCGCGCGTTTACCGCGAGATTGATCTGCCGCTTGCGCCCGTGCTGTTTCGCATGGAGCAGACCGGGGTGCGCATCGATGTTCCCCGACTGAACGCTCTATCTTCGCGCTTTGCCGCGGAATTGCAAAAGGTAAGCAGCCGTATCTTCGAGCTCGCCGGACGCACATTCAACATTCAATCTCCCAAGCAGCTCGGCGAGGTGCTTTTCACTCATCTCGGCCTGCCCGCTCCCCCCAGCCGCGGAAAGACGAAATCAGTATCGACCGCGCAGGATGTGTTGGAGCATCTGGCCGAAATGCATGAAGTGCCAAAGCTGGTTCTCGAGTTCCGCCATGTCGCCAAGCTGAAGTCGAATTATGTGGACGCACTTCCCCTGTTGGCCGATGCCGATTCACGCGTGCACACAACCTTTCAATCCGCCGCCACGGCAACCGGCCGCCTCTCTTCCATCAACCCGAATCTACAGAACATTCCCGTGCGCACCGAGCTCGGCCGGGAGATCCGGGCCGCGTTTGTCGCCGCTCCCGGCATGCAGCTCCTCTCCGCCGACTATTCGCAGATTGAGTTGAGGCTGCTGGCTCACTTCAGCGAGGATCCGCTGCTGATTCGCGCCTTCCAGAACAACGAGGACATCCACACTCTGACTGCCAGCGAGGTCTTCGGCGTGCCCACCGAGACGATGGACAAGGAGGTGCGCAATCGTGCGAAAGCGGTCAACTTCGGCATCGTCTATGGCATCTCCGCCTTCGGCCTCGCCACGCAGCTCGGCATTCCCCAGAGTGATGCGCGCGAGTACATTGACCGCTACTTCACGCGCTATCGGGGCGTGAAGGCCTTCATCGATCGAACGCTGGAAGCCACGCGGCGCGATGGCCGCGTGAGAACCATGTTTGGCCGGGTTCGCCCCATTCCGGATATTGAGAGCCGCAACCCGAACCAGCGGGGGTTCGCGGAGCGGACGGCGATCAACTCACCCCTGCAGGGAACGGGCGCGGACCTGATCAAGCTCGCCATGATTGCGCTGGACAGGAAGCTGCGCGAGCGCACGTTGCAATCGCGCATGATCCTGCAGGTGCACGATGAGCTTCTCTTCGAGGTTCCTGAAGCGGAGCGCGAGGAGGTGGAAGCTTTGGTGCGCGCGGAGATGGAGGGCGTGGCCAAGCTTCGCGTGCCGCTCGTTGTCGATCTCGCCTTCGGAGCCAATTGGCGCGACATGGAGTAGGCGCCGCTTCAACGTGCACGGAGAATGCGCGCGAACGGAAGACGCGCATCAGGCGCCAATCTCGTTCGTAATGGCGCTGGCGATGGCCTCCGCATGACGCCGCATCGGCTCCTCTTCCTCGGCCTCTATCATCACGCGCGCCAACGCCTCAGTTCCGGAATAGCGCACCACAACACGTCCGGATTCTTTCAGCTCTGCCTCAGCCTCCGAGATGCGCGAGGCGACGGAGGCAAGCGAGCTCAAAGGTTTCTTCTCTCGCACCTTCACGTTCAGGATCACCTGCGGAAACATTTTTAGATCGGCGGTCAGCTCATCGATGGATTTTCCGGAACGCGCGACGAGATCGAGCACGACCAGCGCGGTCAGCAGCCCATCGCCGGTAGTGGCCAGGTGCGGAAAGAGGATGTGCCCGGACTGTTCGCCTCCCAGCGCGGCGTTGTTCTGCTGCATCTGTTCGAGCACGTAGCGGTCGCCGACGGGCGCGCGCAGCATGGCGATGCCTGACCGGCGGAGCGCCGCTTCAAGGCCCATGTTTGACATTGTGGTGGCCACAACCATGTCGCCGGTCAGCAGGCCGCGCACTTTCAAATCGCGCGCAGCCATCAGCAGAATAGCGTCGCCGTTCACCACATTCCTGTGCGACCCGGCAAGCATGCAACGATCCGCGTCGCCATCGAAGCTCAGCCCCACTTGCGCCGAACGCTCGGCAACCGCCGCCGCGACATACTCCGGATGCAATGCGCCGCAGCCTTCGTTGATGTTGCGGCCATCGGGCGCAACGTTCAGAAGCGTCACTTCTCCGCCCAACTTTGCGAAAAGTGCCGGCGCCACGGTTGCAGCCGCGCCATTCGCGCAGTCGGCCACAATGCGCAGCCCCTCCAGGCTCAGACCGGGAACGGTCCTGAGCAGAAATTCAACATAGTCGGAGAGCATGCGCGCGCTATCGACAACGGGAGGAATATCACGATTGTCCGGCGGCGTAACCGTGCTCGCGTGTCCCAGAATCTCCTCTTCAATCGCGAGCTCCATTGCATCGGGAAGCTTGAAGCCGTCGGCGCCGAAGAGCTTGATGCCGTTGTCGCGCCAGGGATTGTGCGAAGCGGAAATGACCGCGCCGGCCTGGAATCCTTGCGCGCGAACAAGAAAGGCGACAGCAGGAGTCGGCACCACTCCGGCGCTTTCCACGTCCACGCCCGCCATGCGCAGCCCCGCCGCAAGCATCGCCGCAATCTCGGGGCTCGACGCGCGGGTGTCGCGCCCCAGCAGAACACGGGCCGATGCGCGCGCGCGCTTCAGCGAGTGACCAATCGCAAGACCAGCGGCGAAAATTGTGGTGGGGTCCAGCGGCGGAGTGCCCGCGACTCCTCGGATTCCGTCTGTGCCAAAGAGTTTGCGTTCTGTTGCAGGGCTCATCGACTCACTTCTTTTTGGGCATTGTCTTCCGGACGGCGGAAGCAGGTTGGTGGGTCTCAACGCGGCTGGTGAAGGAGCCGTGGCCCAGGCGGGTGTTGACAAGATCGCCCGCGCCGAGCTGTGAAGAAGAGAGAATCAGGGCTCCATCAGGACCATGAACCAGTGCGTATCCGCGATCGAGAACAGACAGCGGTGAAAGAGCATGCAGCCGCGCATTGAGCTCGCGCCTCGACGTTGCAAAACCGGCGATTGTCTGCGCCATCGCATGTTCAAACTGCAGGCCCACATAGCCAAGGCGCTCATGCACGCGCTGGAGGCGCTGCCGCGGATCGTGATGCACCACGGTTCCCTCAAGGTGCGTGACGTTTCGGCGATGCATCTCCACTGAGCGCGAGATTACCGACTGCATGCGAAATCCCGCGTCGTCCAGGCGCTGGCTCAGCCGCCGAAAGACGGTGGTCATGCGGCCCTCCATTCGATCCGCTGGAACAGCATCCAGCTTCCGCCGCGCAAGCAGGCCCTGGTAGCGAACCGCGCGCTGCAGCCGCGCGGTCTGTTCTTCCAGGCGATCCGCGACCCGATATTGCGCTTCGGTGATGAGCTCTGCCGCTGCGGAAGGCGTGGGAGCGCGCAGGTCGGCGACAAAATCTGCAATCGTGAAATCCGTCTCATGCCCCACGGCGGAGACCACGGGTACGCCCGACGCCACAATGGCGCGCGCCACGCGCTCGCTGTTGAACGGCGCAAGATCCTCGAGCGATCCGCCGCCGCGCGCGATCACGATGAGGTCCACCATGCCCGACGCGTTTAAATCCACAATCGCCTCCTCAATCTCCGCGGGCGAGGATTCTCCCTGCACGGAAACCGGGCGGAGCAGCACATGCAGCGCGGAGTGCCGCCGGCCAGCAATGTTCAGAAAGTCGCGAATCACCGCGCCTGCAGGCGACGTGACAATGCCAACCGCGCGGGGAAAGGTCGGAATCGGTCGCTTGCGCTCCGCATCGAAGAGCCCCTCGCCGCGCAGCTTCTCCCTGAGCTGCTCAAACGCAAGCTGGAGCGATCCGGCGCCGACTGGTTCCATGGTCTCGGCCACAAGCTGCAACTGGCCTCGTTGCCCATAGACGCTGAGACGCCCACGCACCAGCACGTGCAGACCGTCAGCCGGAAGAAAGCGAAGCAGCAGTGCCTGCCTGCGAAAGAGCACGACGGGCAATTGCGCTTCCGCATCTTTGAGCGTGAAGTATAGATGGCCGGAAGGAGCGGCGCGCAGGTTCGAGATTTCCCCCTCGACCCAGAGATCGGCGAAGCGCTGCTCGACGAGCAGACGCGCCTGCTCCACCAGCTCTCGAACCGGCCAGATGCGGCGCGATGGGCCGGTCTCCTCGAGGAAGAGGTCCATCTGCCCCGCCGATTTGTTCTTTTCAAGCACCATGGACGAGTGTACCTGCAACTGCGTGGGTGGATGATGCGGGCGCGGCGGGCGCACGCGCAGTGTTTTTCCGAAACGGCCGCTCACCGCCGGTCTTCGATCATTTTCTTCAGTTGCGCGGCGATGGATTCCAGCCGTGCCGCGTCCATTTGAGCGGGCTCCTCGCCGGTTCCACACAGCAGCTCTGCTTCGCGCGCCAACTCCGTTCCTTCCATCAGGCCGAAGGTGCCGAGCACGCCGGCAAGTTTGTGGGCCGCCAGGTACGATTCGTTGAGCTGCCGCGGCGTGCAGTTGCCCGCGCTGAGCGCTAGCGCCGCCGCCTCGATGAGCGCGACGCGCTCCTGAAGGTCCGGCAGAAACTGGCCCCACATCTGGCGAATGGCTTGCTCGAGCGCGCTGCGGTTGCCCTCTTCCACGTCCGGGCTCCCTATTCCCATCCCAGAATTTCGGCAATCTGGCGCGAAAGCGTGAGTGGGTCAAACGGTTTGACGAGCACCGCGGCCACGTCCAGATCCGCGAAGCGCCGTTGATCGCTTGCCTGCACCTTGGCTGTGAGCAGCAGCACGGGAATCTTCTCCGTGGCAGGATTCTTGCGCAGCTCGCGAAAGGTGGTCGGGCCGTCCATACCCGGCATCATCACGTCCAGCAGAATTGCGTCCGGCTTGTAGGTGCCGGCGCGCACCAGCCCCTGCGCGCCGGAGTTGGCCACCATCACTTCCCATCCGGCCACAGTCTCCAGGCTCATTGCTGCAATCTCGCGAATGTCGTCTTCGTCGTCAATAATCAGAATGCGATGCGGCATAGACCAATTCTCCAACTGCCGATCCATGCCGGCCGTCCGTTTTTCTCTTTCCATCCATTGTGCCAGCTTTGGCTCATGTTCACGGGCCGCTCTCGCTTTGGCTTGAACTGGTTTTCATGTTTGTGAGCGTCGAATGCCAGGTGAATGCACCGCCGAAATCTACGCACTTCGCACCCCGGGACCCTCGGCGACGGCTTCCTCCGCCCGTGCGGGCTCGCGCAGCCGCGTGAGCACCAGCGTTTCAAGCTGTTCCGGCTGCACGCGCGCGTGCATCAGGAACTCGGAGAGGTCCATGGGAACCTCATTGCGCTGGTAGCTTGAAAGCCCGTTGCTTGAGAATACGACAATCGGCGCCTGCGCCATGGACTCGTAGTCGCGTATCCAATCCACAAAATTGAATGCTTCGGAATTGGGCATATCAATATCCAACACCACAAGGTGAGGCTGGAAACTGCGGCATGCCTCCACGGCCTCCTGACGCGTGCGCGCCAGCTTCGCCGACGTGCTGTCCCAGGAGAAGACTTCGCCCAGCAGGTAGGCCACTTCGTCCATGTTTTCAACCACCAGGATGCGCAGCTTCTCGCCGGGTCCGGCAATCACGCGGACTAGCTCGCTCATCAGCTCTGCCTCCTGCGCGTGCCGTGCGTCGCCGTTGGCAGACGGCTGCGGCGCCTCTTCCCGCGTATCGAGGCTGAGCAGAAGAACCGGCGTCTGCGCCTCAGGGCCTGTCTGGCGGAGTTGGGGAAGAACCTCCCAGCCGTTGATGCCGGTCCGGCTGGTGTCCAGCACGATGGCCTCCACGCCTTCATGCGCTGCAACCACGGTCTGCTCCGGCGTGGAGGTCTCCACAATGCGATAGCCATGCTCGGCAAGTTGCTGGCCCAGCAGCGGACGCGAAGCCGCATTGGCGCTGGCGAGAAGAATTACTCCGGGGCCGGATGGAATCTTGCCGGCGGCGGTGGCCGGCGTAGCCGAGGCCGGATGATAGGGCAGGAATACGCGAAATGTGGAGCCGCGCAGCGGATTGCGTTCCGCCCAGATGCGCCCATTGTGCTGCTGAACGATGGCCCGGCAAATGGCCAGGCCCAGGCCGCTTCCACCCTTCTGGCGCGAGTCAGAGGCATCCACCTGCTGGAACCGGCCGAAGATTGCTTCCAGCTTGTCGGCAGGAATGCCGCGGCCCTGGTCGATGACCGAAAGTGTAACGCCGCTGGAGCCGGGCCGGAGCATGATGGAGACGGCGGAGTGCGCGGGCGAAAATTTGACTGCGTTGGAAAGCAGATTGGTAAGCACCTGCAGCAGCCGGTCGGAGTCGGCCGTGATCTCCACCTGCGTCTTGTCGTTGATCAGCAGCACGCCGGCTTCTTCGGCCACCAGTTGCACACCGTCCATCGACTGCCGCACCAGGTCGCCCATCTGCACCGGGCGGAAGACCAGCGGCTCGCGTCCGCTCTGTGCCTTTTCCAGATCCAGGATGTCGTTGATAAGGCGAACCAGCCGCTCAGAGTTGCTCAGCGCGATGCGCAGCAGGTTTGTGGCCTTGTCGCTGATTTGGCCGAGCATGCCCGACGAAAGCAGGCCCAGCGCTCCGCGAATGGAGGTGAGCGGCGTGCGCAGTTCGTGACTGACGGTGGAGACGAACTCATCCTTCATGCGATCCAGCGCATAGCGCTGGCTGATGTCGCGGAAGCTGAGCACTGACCCGGAAAACCGGCCTGCGTCGAGGATGGGGTTTAGAAAGTATTCTGCGGGGAACGACGTTGCGTTGGGCCGGTAAAGATTATTCTCGCCGGTGGCGGCGATGCGCTGCGCAATCGCTGCGCGCAACGGGCAATCCTCTCCGCACATCTTGCCCTGCGGGGCCGAGCCGTGCAGCAGTTCGTGCACTTCCTTGCCAACCAGACTGCTGGCCGGCGCGCCCAGCAGGCGCGAGGCGGCTGGATTGGCAAAGCGCACAAGGCCGTTGCGGTCCACGCCGCAGATGCCGTCGGCAACGGAGTGGAGAAGAATCTTCTGCTGGCGGCTGAGCTCCTCGGCGCGCTCACGCTCCCGCGCCCTGGCCAGCATTTGCCCCAGCGAGGCCGCAACGGTTTCCAGCGCGGCAATGGTTTCGCGATCCTCGCGCACCTTCAGGTGGCTGTAAAACTCGAGTACGGCCAGCACCGAGCTGCCCACCTGTACGGGAACCGCCCAGCCGGAAACCATCTTGTGGCGGCGCGCAATCTGCAATCGCGGATCGACGGGAATCTTGGTCAAATCGGCCACCCAAACCAGCCGGCCTTCCTTCCACGCCTGGCCCAGCACGCTGCCCGCGGGCTTGAGCGTCATGCCCATGCTCTCCCGGATGAGCGTTTCCACGCGCTCGCCCGGAACGCCCCACGCAGTGCTGAATTCCAGTTGCTGCTCCGTCGCGTTCACTTCCCACTTCACCGCCACATCCCAGCCCTGCGAGACGCACAGCGCTTCCAGCACGCGCATGGCGGCCGTATCCGACGAGACATTCTCGCCCACAATCTGGCTGACGAGCAGTTGCAGGGCCAGGCGATGCTCCCGCTGCTTCTGCTGGGTCACGTCGCGAATCAGGCATTGCACAGCCACAGGTTTTCCCGCCCGCCTGCGCTGGTGCAGACTCAGTTCCAGTTCCTGCAGGTGGCCGTCGGTGGCCTCATTGCGCATCGGCGCGCGGTCGATGGTTTCGCCGTCCAGCACGCGGCGCAGCAGCGCGGCTGCCTCCGCCCGGCTATCGGGCGAGAACGACTCCTCAAAGAATTCCCGCTCTCCGGGCGCAGCCTGCTCCAGTCCAAAGCTGCGCTTCCACGCCGGATTCACGTAAAGAAATTTTCCCGCAAGGTCCAGCGTGGCCACCATCTCGCTGGAATTCTCAAAGACGTCGCGATAGCGCTCGGGCGATTCGCCCTTGGCGCCCTGTTCCTTCCGCGAGGCCTGGGAAAGGTCCAGCGCCATGGCCACCAATCCCACCGGTTCTCCGCTCCTGCTGCGCAACGCGGAGACGTTAAGCCGAACCGGAATCACCGTGCCGTCCTTGCGTCGCATCAGCGTGTCAGAGCTGGGAACCTGGCTGGGCGGCAGCGCGCGCACGGATTCGGCAAACGTCGCCGTCTTGCCGCCCGGTGCGCTGGGGATGCCTTCCGACCGCGCCAGAGTCTGCATTTCGGAGATCAGTCTGTTGCCCTCGCCGGAGGCCAACAGCTCCTCCACGCGCGCGGTGTTCACCAGTTCCGCGCGGCGATAGCCAAGCAGGCGCTCCCCGGAGGGGTTGATGTAAGTGATTTGCCCATTAAGATCCATGGAAAAAACCACCGAGCCGGCCGAGTCCAGCAGATCCTTCATCGGATCGCCAGTGTTGCGGTTCGCGGACTCCTTCACTTCGGCGTTGTCGGCCAGCAGGCGCATCAGCACCGCGGCCGCCAATCCCATCGCCGTAACCAGCAGGAGCCACTCAAACTTCGGGCCGGCCTCAAGGCGCGCGGTAATTCCGCCACAGGCCATCGCCAGCGCAAGCACGGCCAATGCGGACCATGTGGAGGAATGGTTGCGCGCCGACTCCTTCATCTTCCCCGTTCCTCCCGCTGCTCTTCCTTGCGTCTAAGACGGCCTTTCCTGCCGCCTTTGGGACCCGCATCTCCGGCGATTCAGCAGTCCAATCCGGTCCGCAGGCTTCGGCCGCAATCCGCGCGGTCCATTCAACGAAGTCCAGCCCGGCAAAGCGCAGGGAAATCGCCGCGCACCCAGCATCTGCTTCGAGTCTGACACGAGGATACAACTGCAAAGGGATGCGTGGTTTGACTATCTTCCTGCTTCCACCTGCCACCAGTAACTGGAATCCCCGGAACCAATGGGGGAGTGCTCCGGCTGTCCTTCGCTCAGCCTTACGCGTATGTTACTCAAAAATCATGTGCGTGGAGGGTGAAATCCGCCTGGAAGGGGTTCGGAGAGTCACTCCCCTCCTGATCTCGACCGGCAGCCGGTCCGCCCGTCTGTTTTCGGCGCAGCTCGCGCTGAGCGGAGTGGTGTCTTCTCGCTATACTGGGTCCATGTTTTCGAGCTGCTTGAGTCGACCCGCCCTACTTCCGGTGTTGCTGGCCGCACTTTGCCTGCAAGCCGGCGCGCCAGCCGCCCACGCATGGGGCAGTGAGGGCCATAGGATGATCAATCGCCTGGCTGCGCAAACGCTCCCGGCGGACGTGCCCGCCTTCCTGCGCACCCCAGCCGCGCTCGATGAAATCGAATATCTTGGACCGGAGCCCGACCGCTGGCGCTCTCCCGCCGAACCCGAGTTGAACGCCGCCCAGGCACCGGAACACTTCATTGACCTGGAGCTGGCCGACAAGTTCCGTCCCCTGCCCCCCAAGCGTCTCGATTTCGAAGCGGAGGTCTTTGCGGCGGGGGAACGGCCGGAGATGATCGGCCTGCTGCCCTGGGAGACAGACGAGGTATGGGAGCGGCTGAAGGCGGCCATGCGCGCCTATCGCCAGCTTTCGGCCGAAGGCAAGGACACACACCCGGTCGAACAGGCCATCATTTTTTATGCCAGTTGGCTCGGCCATTACGTCGGCGACGGCTCGCAGCCCCTGCACACCACCATCGAGTACAACGGCTGGGTGGGCCCCAACCCCCACGGCTACACCACCTCCCATCAGATTCACTGGGAGTTTGAAGGCCCGTTTGTCGCCGCCAATATGCATCCGGCCCAGGTAGAGGCAAAGATGACCCCTGTCCACGCCATCCACGGCGACATCTTCACCGCCTACATGGCCTATCTGCGCCACACGCACCTTTACGTGGATCGCGTCTATCAGCTCGAGAAGGAAGGTGGATTCGTGGGCGCCGGAACGGCCGCTTCAAGAGACTTCACCGCCGCGCGGCTTGCCGCCGGAGCCAGCATGCTGCGCGACCTGATTGAATCGGCCTGGCTGGACAGCGCACAGCCCGTCCCCGCCTATCACCCTGGCAAGTGAGGGAAGGGCGAGTCTAGGCCACGGGGCAAAAGCAGAGCTCTTCTTCGCATCTGGCCTGAAGCGAATAAATCTCCAGATCGACGCTCACAATCTCGTCGCCGCACTCCTCCGCGCTCAGGCGGGTGCACTGGTAAAGCTCGGTAAGCTGGCTGTGCCCGTTCTGGCTCAGCTCCAGCCCCGCGCCCACCAGGATGCTGTAAATGTCCAGACAAGCCTGGCGCTCAAATTCAAACAGCAGGCTTACGACGCCGGTGTCCGACGCTCCGCGGCTCAGCATCCAGCCCCCGCAGCCCAGAATGGCGCCCGTCAGGGTTTGGACAAGGCGCACCGGCTCCTCGGCGGAGACTGCGCGCATCTCTAGTGCCCAGGGAAACAACGCTATCGGCCGGGTTGGATGGGCGGTCCGATCTTCTCGCACAGGGGATTTATCGGAATGGGGCCGTCAATCCCTAAGTGCTGTGCACACATCGAACCAGCGATGTCCTGGATTGAGACATTTCGGCAGCCATTTCCGCCTCCGGTGCAAGCCTGAAGGGTCACGCTGGTAATTGACCCAGCGGGTTGGGAGATTCGGAAAGACAAAGCGCGCTCTGCAACTTGCGGGTTATGGTATAGCTTGGAATCACGATGATCGTGGGCAGCGGAATCGACCTGATCGAAATCGCTCGGATCCATCAGTCGATGGAGCGCTTTGGAGAGCGGTTCCTTGACCGCGTTTTCACTCCGGCCGAGCAGGCCTATTGCCTGCGCAAACAAAAAACTGCCGCCGAAAGCCTGGCCGCGCGCTTTGCCGCCAAAGAGGCTGGCGCAAAGGCCCTGGGCACCGGAATCAGCCGGGGCGTTCACTGGCTTGAAATCGAGGTGGTCCGCGAGCCCGGCGGCAGGCCCACCCTGCGTTTCACTGGCCGTGCGGCCCGGATTGCGTCCGCAATGGGCGTGGCGCGCACCGCTCTCTCGCTCACCCACACTGCCAATCTGGCCATGGCCAGCGTGCTGCTGGAAAGTGATGCCCCCGTGCAAACGCACTAAGCAAACGGAAAACAGTGCTTTAGGCTCCAACGTTCGCCGCGGCACGGGGCCGCATTCATCAGCTCCAAAGCCCATGACTTGCCGGATTCCGCAGGCTCCTTCTGGTATCCTCAAGGCGTCGGAACTGCGAGCCGAAGGCTCAACTCAGCGAGGGAGTTGCCGTGCCAAGCCGCAAAGAGATTCAGTGGTCGCAACTGAAGGTTGGCGCTTTGGTCCTGGTGGCCTTGGCCGTACTGGTGCTGCTCATTTTTCTCATGTCCGGCACCTCGGGCGGGCTCTTCGCCCCCAAGCTCACCCTCCGCTCTTACTTCGCCAACGCCTCCGGCCTGAAGAATGGCGCGCCGGTCACGCTGGAAGGCGTCACCATCGGCAACGTCATGCACATCCGTGTGGTCCCGGACCGTAACCCCGCGCCCGTCGAGGTGACCATGGGGGTGGGGCAGCAGTTCGTCCACGATCTGCATACTGACTCCACCACCTCCATTGCCCAGGCCGGCGTCCTCGGCGACAGCTATGTGGACATCGACTCCACCACGGCCACCGGACCGCCGCCGGCCAACAATGCCGAGCTGAAGGCCACCGGCTCGCCCAGCATCCAGGACGTCATCCGCACCAGCCAGGTGTCCATCCAGCACGTAACCGTGCTGTTGACAAAACTTGAGACGCTGGTCGACACGCTCAATTCCAAACGCGGCACCCTGGGCGCGCTCATTAACGATCCCGCGCTCTATGCGAAGATCTCGCGCATCACCACGGACCTGTCCAAAATCACCGACGCCGTCAGCCAGGGCCAGGGCACGCTGGGCAAGATGGTCTACGATCCCACGCTCTACAACAATGCCAACTCCACGATCAGCAAGCTCAACACCATCGCCTCAGGGCTCCAGCAGGGCCAGGGCACGGCCGGCAAGCTGCTCAAGGACGACACGCTTTACAACAATCTGAACTCCGCCGTGGCCAACGCCAACCAGTTGCTGACCGGGATTAACCAGGGCAAGGGCTCACTCGGCAAACTGGCCAAGGACCCCGCATTTGCCCGCAAACTGGATGACACGGTGACGCGTCTGGACAACATCCTCACCGCCGTGGACCAGGGCCAGGGTACATTGGGCCAGCTTTTGCACAACCGCTCGCTCTATGACCACACGGACCAGACCATGGTCCAGGCTCACCAGTTGATCAAGGCCATCCGCGACAACCCCAAGAAGTATCTCGTCATCCGGCTCAAGCTCTTTTAAGCGCCGGTTTGCCCGTCCAGCCGGCCGAGTCGCCGGTCAATTGGACGGCGCCGTCAGGCCACAGCCGCATCCCTTCGCATCGATTCGTTCTCGTGCAATCAAGAGGAACCGCTTGCCCCGGCGATGCGTAGAGGGAGATAAGGGAGGCTTCATGCGCAAGAATGTGTCAATTATCGGTGCCTTAAGTGCCCTCGCTGTTTCTCTTCCCCTTCTGATTCACTTTGCTCTGCCGGTAAAGGCCGCAGGAATCGCTGGACCCGACTACGCCGTCAACGGCGATCTGCTGCCGCCCACCCACTATCGCGATTGGATCTATCTAACGTCCGGCATCAACATGAGCTACAGTGCGAAGCCTGCGGACATGCCCATGTTTGACAACGTCTTCGTCAACCCCGAGGCATACCGGAGCTTTCTGTCCACGGGCACCTGGCCCGACAAGACAATGCTCGTCCTGGAGATTCGCGAGGCGAAGAGCAAAGGCTCCATCAATAAGTACGGCCACTTTCAGGGCGTGCAGCTCATGGGCATGGAAGTCCACGTGAAGGATGAAGCGCGCTTCCCCGGCAAGTGGGCCTTCTTCTCGTTCGACTCGCCCGCCTCGAACGGCACGCTGATTCCCTCGGGCGCGCCCTGCTACAGTTGCCACGCGGCGCATGGCGCGGTGGACACCACCTTCGTGCAGTTCTATCCCACGCTGCTGCCGGTGGCTGGCGCGAAGGGCACGCTCAGCGCGGAATTCCTCGACAGTGAGAAGAGCGCGGCGGGTGCGCGCTAAAGCATTTTTCCCATTGGTGCATCGCGAAACGACACGGCTGAGTGGTCGCGACCATCAGGAAGCGACAACCTTGCACACTTTGGCCCCTCCACAGGAATAGGAAAAATGCCTTGGGAAATTCCGGTCAATTCGCCGCAGGACCGCGATAGGTGTGCCAGAACTCGAGGAAGCTCTTCAGCCGCACCACCTGGAAGTAATCGTTCGCGACCAGATAAAAAACAACCGACCCGGCTGAAAGCACCTCCAACGCCTGCGGCCCAAGCTGATCGCTGAAGGGCAGCGGCGCGGCGGCGAAGACCATCGCCAGCACGATGATCATCAACTTCACAATGCCCATCACCAGGTTGATCTCCATCAGCTTGCTGGTGAATGTGCGGCCCAGCCGAAAGCTCTCTCTCAACGCGGAGACGGGCCCGCGCCCTTCCAGCAGAACCAGAATGGGCGCAATCGTGACCGGCCAACTGATGAGCGCCCACAAGGAGAAGAGTCCGAGCGAAAGAAAGATGGCCCAGATCGAGTAGCCCACCAGATCGGCTTCTCCGTTGGCTGGGATGTGCGTGGCGGCAATCCAGTGGATGCAGCCCAGCCAGACCCAGAAAGTGAGCCCCAGCAACGCGAGCCATGCGCCCTGCAGCAAGATCAGCGCGAACGGCCTGAAGCGCGCGCCCGGCTCAATCCGGCGCCAAACCAGGCTGCGGCCAATCCCCGAGAGGATGGACCAGGCGATCGCAGCCAGCGGCGCGAGCCACACAAACACGGCCCACACGTGCGGCTGATATTGGTCCCACACGCCGCCCAGTTGCACCACCGCAACCCACGGATTCATTTTGTCGATACGGTTGTAGCCCGTCGCATCCAGCGGAAGAATGACGAGGATTTTCTGCCACTGCTGCCAGCAGATCCACAGAAACGGAATCCCGAAAAGCCATCGCCAGCCAATCTCCAGCAGGCTCAGCGTCGGCCGCTTGAAGGCCCACCCCATCTGGTCCACCAGGGTCTGTGTGCCGCGCACCTGCTCACTGCTCCGCAACTCCACCCTCACTTCACTACCAAATTAACCGTCTTCTTCAGAACGACAATCACCTTCAACACAGTCTTCCCCACCATGCGAGCCTTCACCTTCTCGTCGGCAAAGGCCGCGGCCTCGGTCTCCTTCGCAGTGGCTTCAGACGGCAACCGAATCACGCTGGCAAGCTTGCCATTGACCTGCACAGGAATCTCAAGCTCGTCCTCGCGCGCCAGCTTCGCATTGCTCTTCGGCCACTCCGCGCGCAAGACCGAGCACTTCTCCCCCAATTGCTCCCACAGCTCCGCGGCCAGAAACGGCGCAAACGGCGCCAACAGCAGAACCAGCGTGCGCAGCAGCTCATGCAGCACCGCCGCCGAAACCTCGCCCGCTTCAAGCTGCGCATCGGCAGCCTGAATTTCGTTCACCAGCTCCATAACGGCCGCCACGCATGTGTTGAAGTGCCACCGGCCCTCAAAATCCTGCGTGATTTTTGCCGTCGTTTGGTGCAGCTTGCGCAGCAGCTTCAGTGAAAGCCCCGCCGGCTGCCCTGTCGTTCGGTTGGCCTGATCTCCCCGGCCCTCCCGCGCGCGCGCCGCATACTTGGTTACCAACCGCCACACGCGCCCCAGAAACCGGCTCACGCCCGCAACGCCATCCTCCTGCCAGTCCAGATCGCGATCCGGCGGCGCGGCAAACAATGCATACATCCGTGTCGCATCCGCTCCATAGCGCGCAACCATGTCGTCCGGCGAAACCACATTGCCCTTTGACTTGGACATCTTCGCGCCGTCCTTGATGACCATGCCCTGCGTGAACAGGCGGCTCACGGGTTCGTTATTCGTAATCAGTCCCAGGTCGCGCATCACGCGCGTCCAGAAGCGCGAATAAATCAGGTGCAGAATCGCGTGCTCCACGCCGCCAATGTACTGGTCAATCGGAAACCAGTAGCGCGCCTTCGCCGAACTGAACGGGGCTTCGGCGTTCTTCGCATCCATGTAGCGGTAGAAATACCAGCTCGAATCGACAAACGTGTCCATCGTGTCGGTCTCGCGCCGCGCCGGCCCGCCACATTTGGGGCAGGTCACGTTCACAAACTCGGGCACGCGGCTCAGCGGCGAGCCGCCCTGCTGCGTAATTTCCACCTGCGCGGGCAGCAGTACCGGAAGCTGCTCGTCAGGCACCTGCACCAGGCCGTCAAGCGCGCAATGAATCATCGGAATGGGCGTGCCCCAGTAGCGCTGCCGGCTCACGCCCCAGTCCTTGATGCGAAACGTGACCGTCGCCTGCCCGAATCCGCCCTCACGCGCCACCTGCTGCAGCTTCTTTTCGGCCGCCCTGCAGCTCAGCCCGCTGTACGCACCCGAGTTCACCAGCACGCCGTCTTCTGACGTGAATGGCAATGCCGGTTCTTCGGCCGCGGCGTCCGCCGGCGCAATCACGCGGCGAATCTCAAGCCCATACTTCGTCGCGAATTCGAAATCGCGCTCATCGTGCCCGGGCACGCTCATAATCGCGCCGGTCCCATAGTCTGCCAGAATGTAATTGGCCACCCAGATGGGCACGCGCTCGCCGTTGTAAGGATTCAAGGCAAACCGGCCCGTCGCGATTCCGTGCTTTTCAATCGCGCCCAGGTCGCCCGCCTCTTTGGCCTTCTTCTGCTCCTCAATCAGCGCACCCACCTTGCCTTTTAGCGCAGCGTCAGCGGCCGCAAATGCCGCAACCACCGCGTGCTCCGGTGCAAGCTGCACACTCGTCGCGCCAAAGATTGTGTCCACGCGCGTGGTGAAGACGCGAATCTTTTCGCCGCTGCCTTCCACCGTAAAATCAACCTCGGTTCCCTGGCTGCGGCCAATCCAGTTGCGCTGCATGGTGCGCACTTTTTCCGGCCAGCCCTCCAGCTTGTCCAGCCCGGCCAGCAGTTCATCGGCGTAGGCCGTGATGCGGAAGAACCACTGCTCCAGGTCGCGCTTCTCCACCAACGTGTCCTCGTGGCGCCAGCAGTGGCCGTCAATCACCTGCTCATTGGCCAGCACCGTTGCGCACTCCGGGCACCAGTTCACCTTGCTCTTGCGCCGATACACCAGCCCCTTCTCATACATCCGCAGAAAGAACCACTGGTTCCATCGGTAGTAGTCGGGCAGGCAGGTGGTCACCTCCGTGGCCCAGTCGTAGCCCAGGCCCAGCCGCTGCATCTGGCGCTTCATGTGCGCAATGTTCCCGAGCGTCCATTCGCGCGGCGGCGTATTGTTTTTGAGCGCGGCATTTTCCGCCGGCAATCCGAATGCATCCCAGCCCATCGGATGCAGCACGTTGTAGCCGCGCATCCACATGTGCCGCGCCAGCGCGTCGCCAATCGAGTAGTTCCGCACGTGGCCCATGTGCAGCTGCCCGCTCGGATAGGGCAGCATCTCCAGCACGTAATATTTCGGCTTGTCGCCCGCGGCCGGGGCCCCCGCGGACAGGTCCTCGTCCGTGGGGTGGGGGGCTTCTGCCGCATAAAGAGCCGGCTCCGCGGCCCAGCGCGCCTGCCATTTTGGCTCAATCGCCGCCGGGTCGTAGCGTTGTTCGTTCTCTTCCGCCATACCTTTCCAGTGTAACCGGAACGGTAAGGTCAGCTTGTCGGCGCGGCCGCAGCGGTTCCAGAGTTGCTATACTCGGAAACCGGAATGCATCGCGGCATTTTCCCCAAGAAAAGGCCGCCTATCACCGGCACCAATAAGGCACGTTTACTCTGGAACCGCTTTAACCAGGCTCTTCAGCGTATCCACGTTGCGCCGCTCATCTTCAGGCTCGTCTTCCGGCGTCTCTGCGATGAAGGCGCAATGGGCAAAGCGCGGGTCATTCAGTAGCCGCCTGAAGGGCTCCAGTCCCATCGTTCCCTTGCCGATGTGCTCATGCCGGTCCAGCTTGGAGCCGCGCACCGCCTTGGCATCATTGCAATGCCACACGCGCACCGCCTCCAGCGTCACCGTCTCCGCCGCCTGTCGCATCGTGTCCTCGTAGCCCTCCGCGCTCACCAGGTCATATCCCGCAACGTGCGTGTGGCAGGTATCCAGGCACACGCCCATCGGCGCGTGCGCCTTCAGCCGCGCCACCAGTTCCGCCACCTGCTCAAAGCTGCCGCCCAGCGAAAACTCCGCGCCCGCCGTGTTCTCAATCAGAATATGGAAGTCGGATTCCTGCCACGGCAGTCCATCAATCGCGCGCTCGATCGAATCCGCCGCCAGCTTCAGTCCTTCGTCGCGCGTCAGCCCCTTCCAACTGCCGGGATGCAGCACCAGATGCTCCGCGCCCAGCGCCAGCGCGCGCTCAATCTCGCCGCGAAAGGCCACAATGCTCTTCTGCCGCACCTCGTCCGTCTGGCTGCACACATTCACCAGATAGCTGGTATGAATCACCAGCGGGCCAACGTCGTACTTTGCTCGCAGCGTGCGCATCCGCTCGGCCTGCTTCGGATCAATTTTCGGCGCGCGCCACATCCGCGGGCTGGAAGAGAAAATCTGGAAGGTATTCGCGCCAATCTCGCGCGCGCGCTCCACGGCGTTCGAAGCCCCGCCCGCCGTGCCCAGATGGATGCCGATGCGTTTCGTCATGCCACAAGTGTACCCGGCAACGCACCAATTTGGCAGCGTGCAAAACTCGCGCTCAGCGGCGCGATTCCTACAGCACCTTCATCGCGTCCGGGTCCCAGTGCACCACAGTGCCGCGCTCGTAGCTCAGGTTGCTCAGCAGTGCCGCGCCCGCCGCGCGATAGCCGAACACCGCATCCTCCACCACCGGCTTGCGCGACCGCACCGCAGCAAAGAAATTCTTCAGGTGGTCGTAGCTGTCGCTGTACCCATCCGGAACCACATAGCGCTCAGTGCCGGCCGGCGGCTCGCCCGCAAAATGCGTGCGCGGATACTTCTTGCCATAAGCGGCCTCAATCTCCTTCTGCATCGCATCAGGAAATGTGCCCACGGTCAGGCCAGGCTCTTTCTCGCGCGGCACGCGGCTCAGCGTCACGTCGTGCCCGCCAATCTGGATGGTTCCCTCGGAGCCAGTGAAGAGCAGCCCCTCGTTCTCCTGTCCGCCGTCCACAAAATTCACGCGCAGGTTCAGGTTGAAGCCCTCGCGATAGTCGAACAGCGCCAGCATCACGTCAGGAACGTCGCGTCCATCGTGCCAGAAGCGCAAGCCGCCCGTGGCCATGCCGCGCGTGGGACCGTTTGTGCCGGTCACAAAATGCGTTCCGCTGAAAAGGTGCACAAACAGGTCGCCGGCCACGCCCGACCCATACGCTTTCCACTTGCGCCAGCGGAAAAAATGTCCCGCGTTGAAGGGAATGTGCGGCGCGGCGCCTTCAAAGCGCGGCCAGTCGCAGGTCTCCGGCGATGCGTCCGGCGGAATGGTGTAATTCCATGCGCCCATGGACGAGTTGCGGTCCCAATGCGCCGTCACCATGTTCAGCTTGCCAATCGCGCCCGCCGCCAGCAGTTCCTTCGCCTTCGCATAGAGAACGGAGCTGACGCGCTGGCTGCCAATCTCGATGATGCGCCCGGTCGTCCGCGCGGTTTCAATCATCTCCGGCCCGTCGCTGTAGAGATGAATCATCGGCTTCTCGCAATAAACATCCTTGCCCGCCTTCATCGCGTCCATCGCGGCCTGCTTGTGCCAGTGGTCGGGCGTGCCGATAATCACCGCATCAATGTCCTTGCGCGCGAGGATTTCCTTGTAATCGCGCGTGGTGAAAAGATGCTCGCCCCACATCTCCTTGCAGTGCTTCAGCCGCCCGTCGTAGCAGTCGGCCACCGCCACCACTTTTACGCCCGGCACCTGCAACGCCACGCTCGTGTCATATTGCCCCTGGCCGCCCGCGCCAATCAGCGCAATCTGGATATGGTCATTGGCCGCCACTGGCTTGTCCGGTTCATCCTGCACCGCCACCAGCGCATGCACCCGCGGCGCAATCAGGGTTCCGGCTGAAGCCGAACCGGCCACTTGAAGAAAGTTCCTGCGATTCCACACGGACACATGCCCCTCCCACGCGGCAGATTTCTGCCGCATACAACCATACACGCGAAGGGCGGCAGCGCGGCGTGGATTGCCCATCAGACTCGCACAGTGACGGAGAAATATCAGTCAGCGCTAATCATCATCGTCCTTGGCCTTCGTCTTCACTGGATTCCGCAGCATGGCCGGCACGGGCCTTTTGCCCATCGCCTGCTTCCACAGGATGATGTTGAGTTTCTCCGCGGGAGCACGGTCCGCATGGCGAAAATCCATCTTCATGCTTTCGCGCGCGCCGTACGCCCGCTGCGTATTTGCCGTGTAAATCAGCCCATTGTCCTCGTTCGCGTAGTCAGCCGCGTACGGTGCCTGATTGCCGAACCCCACGAAGAGCGTGCCAATCACCGGCGCGAAAGCGTCGTTGTTGTTCATCGGCGGCAGGCCCAGAAGCACTTCCATGGTCCGAATCACGCTCACCGTCGAGTAGAAATGGCTGTCCACAAACGGCGCTCCGCCGGCCTCGCGCGGCGCATATTTGCTGACGACCAGCGCATAGCTGCGATGCGCATCCACGTGGTCCGCGCCGTCCTGCGCATCATCCTCCAGAATGAAAAACGCCGTGTCATTCCAGAATGGCGAGTGCGAAATCGCATCCACCGCGCGGCCCACCGCAAGATCGTTGTCGGCAGCTGAAGCCTGCGGCGTGGGCATCCCCGGCCGCGTGCCCGCCGTGTGGTCGTCCGGCAGGCGAAGCATCACGAAATCGGGCATCGTGTCCCGGCCGCTCTCCTGGTCGCCAATCCACTTCTTCAAATAGCGCATAAAAATGTTCACGCGAATCTGGTCTGGAACCGCAAGATTGAAGTCCGGGGCCTCCACTGCAAAGTGGCCCACCAGCTCCGGCTTGGTCGCGTGGTTTGAGGCCAACAGCGGAATCGCCCAGTGGAATTTATTGATGCCGCCGCCCCACTCCGCCGGAATTTCCTCACCGGGAAGTATCGACTTGCGCGCGCAGTTGCCGCCCGGCAGCACCGGCCCCTGCTGCGGATTCACGGTCTTCACTTCGTTGCAGAATGTGCTCGAGATGTACTCGCCAAAGTGGTAGTAGGTCTTGTGGTGCGCGGCTAGGTCGCCCCACAAATAGCCGCTCGCCGGCTCATTCACATCGGGGATGTGCTGCTCCAGCGGAAGCCCCTCGGCCACCACGCCTTCATAGTCGTAAGTCCGCTGGCCGCCGCGATAGGATTGCTGCCAGGTCTTCTCCAGATAGTCCGTGCCGATGGCCGCATTCGACCACACGTGCCCATCGCCGGAGACCTCGCCTGAATCATAAAAATTGTCGAGCACGCCGAACTTGAGCGCCAGCCTGTGGATGTTCGGCGTAATTCGCTCGCCGTACATCGTCAGGTCCGGATCGCCGTTGCCCACGCGCTTTCCGTCTTTCTTCAGGTCGCCAAGCACCTGGTCATAAGTGCGGTTCTCCTTGATGATGTAAATCACATGCCTGATTGGATTCGGTCGTTCGCCGGCAAACGCAATCTTCTTTTGCGCGGCCTTCATGCGATTCGACGCAAGCACCACCTGTGTCCAATGCGGCAGGTCCGCGCCGATCTTCTCCGCGTCCAGCGTGGCCAGCGACCCATGCAGCATGGTTGCGATGTAGGTGTACGGGCGAGTGTAGCTCCTGCCTCGCGCGGTTGTGGCCTTCATCGGCGCGGCGTTCGGCCCGGTTCCCTTCCCTTTTGCAGTGGCAATGTATAGCCTGCCGTCAAGCCTCGCTCCGGAGGGCGACGGCAGAAATGCGAGGCAGAAGGGCATCCAGTCCGTGGGGATAAATCCCACCGGCTCCACCATGCCCTTGCGCGCAGCGCTCCGCGTAAGCCTGCGCGTATCCATCTCGGCCACCGAATCGCTCGCCATATTGGCCACATAGAGCCGCGTGCCATCGGTATTGAGTGCCAGGGCAACAGGCTCCGCGCCAAAGTAACTCTGTCCCGGCAGCCGCGTGTCGAAGTATCCCTTCACCGCGAAGCGCCCGCCGCCCACATCCACCGCGGCCACTGCGTCGCGATTCGACAGCGCGACATAGAGCGTGCGTCCGTCCGGCGAGAGCGCAAAGGCGCAGGGATGCGTGCCCGGAGCAACGGCGCTCGACGGCTTCAGCAGCGCCAGCTTGCGCCCCACGGTGTTGTCGGTCAGGTTCAGCTCCACAATCTCTGACGCATTCCACAGCGCGACATATGCCCGGCGGCCGTCTCTTGAGAGCGCCAGCGCAATCGGATAAGTGGAAGGAACGGCATTGCTCTCAGAAAGATCAAACCGGTGCTCAACTGCGCCCGTCGCGGGGTCCAGCAGCACCACTATGTCGGAAAGATTGTCCGCCACCAGCAATTTGTCCGCGCCTCCCACGTGCACGCGCAGAATTGCCGCCGGAAACGGCACGCCCTTGTCGCCCTCCTCGTCGTTCAGGAGTTTGGTTTCGCGGCCCGGAGCCAGCGGTTCCAGAGGCAGATGCAAGAATCCCTCCGGCGTGATTGCGCCCTGCTCAAACCGATCAATCAGAACGCCGCTGCCGGTATCATTCTTGCGCGTGCCCAGCGGATCGGTCAGCGAGCCCATGCTGACGTACAGACGCGATCCATCCGCGCTGAACGCCAGACCGGAATAAAGCGTTTGATGCGCACCCACCATCGTGCGCGCATCGGGAAAGTCCTTGAGAGCCCCGGTCTCGGTGTCGAGAATCGCAATGGACTGCTCGTAGTCCGACTCGGCCGTTCCGTAGCCGGCATTCACCACGGCAATGTAGCGGCCGTCGGGCGAAACCGCCATCGACATCGGCAAACTATTCAACTGCTCCGGGTGGCCGGGAATCGGCCCAATCCACTCCTTGCTGGTGGAGAGATTCCGCACCTGCGCGGCCAGGGGTAGCGAGACAAGGGGCAGCGAGGCAAAAGCAAGGACGACAGGGGCGAGGGTGATGCAAGCCCGGTTTCGCATGGCAAAACGATAGCAAATTCGGCGGCTCCGGCGCTTCAACTATCGATGACACAAGCTCCCGGCAGCCTGCCAGGAGGCTTTGAAACCGTTTGTCACAACATAAGGTCGAGTCAAGCTGCAATAATCGGCGGTATGCGCACGGCAATCACCGCGGAAAAGCTCTGGAACGGCGAAACAACCACTCGCAAACCCATCCTCCTCATTGAAGACGGCGGAATTGCATCCATCCATTCGAGCGAATCTGCCGAAATGCCTGCGGGGGCGAAAACTCTCGACTTTCCCGGCGCAACCCTCGCTCCCGCTTTCTTTGACGTGCACATTCACGGCGCCGCAGGGCATGACCTGATGGAAGCCACGCCCGAGGCTCTCGACGCGGTCTGCGGATTTCTGGCCACGCGCGGGACGGGAAGCTTTCTTGCCACCACGGTCACGGCCCCGCTCGATGCCACGCTGCGCGCGGTCGAGCACCTTGCCCGTCGCGTCGCGCAACCGCCTGTGGAGGGCCTCGCGCGTACCATCGGCATTCATCTGGAAGGCCCGTTTCTCTCTCACAAGCGGCGCGGCGTGCAGCCGGAGGAGCATCTTCTCGCGCCAAGCATCGCCACCTTCGACCGCCTCTTCGAAGCCGCCGAGGGCGCCGTGCGCCTGATGACCCTCGCGCCTGAGCTGCCCGGCGCCACCGAGCTCACCGCACATGCCGTCGCGCGCGGCGTGCGCATCTCCGTGGGCCACTCCGACGCAACAGCCGCGGAAACTCGCGCCGGCCTCGCCGCCGGAGCCACCAGCGCCACGCACACCTTCAACGCCATGCGCCCGCTCGACCACCGTGAGCCCGGCATTCTCGGCACGGTTCTCACCTCGCACTCGCTTTACTCTGAGCTCATCTGCGATGGCATTCACACCGCACCCGAGATGGTGCGGCTCTGGTGGAGCGCCAAAGGCGGGCAGCGCGCGATTCTTGTCACAGACGGAATGAGCGCCACCGGCATGCCTGACGGCGAATACCAGCTCGGCGGATTTTCCGTGCATGTGGCCAACGGACGCGCCATGGCCCGCGGCGTGCTCGCCGGCAGCGTGCTCACGCTCGACCGCGCGCTCTCGAATTTTGTCGAGTTCACCGGCGCAACCGTCGAACAGGGACTTCGCCTGATGACCGCCAACCCCGCGGCGATGACCGGCCTCGCCGCGCAGGCCGGCTCGCTGGCCGTGGGGCAGCCGGCAAACTTTGTCGCGGTCAATGCGGCCGGCGCGCTGCTGGCCTCCTTCGCCGGCGGAAAGCGCGTGCGCTAGTTTTCAGCTGCAGCGTTTTCGATTCTGGTCTTTGCAGAAATTGCACAGTCAAGTGGCTTTTTCCTTAAGAAAAAGCCACCTCGCACAATGCTGCAATGTCAACAAGTGAATCGGGAACGCTCTAGCTCGCCGCCAGCCGCGCCGCGCGCCACAGCGCACCTTCAATGCCCACCACCTCGGTTTCGCCCACCCGCATCTCCGGCGCGGCCGCGCGCAGTCCTGCCAGGAACGGCTCCCGAACCAGCCGCGCCTTGCCAATCACGCTTCCAATCCACGCCACCGGAACCTCGTCCGTCAGTTCATGTTTTCGGCGCAACTTGGAACGCACCAGCAGCACCGTCTGCACAAGGTCCGCCGCTGCCTGCCGCAAAACGGCCGCGGCCACAGGGTCGCCCTCCTCGGCAAGCTGGCTGATGGCCGGCGCCAGCGCGGCAAAATCCGGCCCCGGCGTGCTGTCGCCCAGGTTCACCAGCTCGTTCAGGCTGCGCGTGCCCCAGATGCGGCTCACGGTCTCCAGAATCCGCGTAGGCTCCTCGCGGTCATAAGCCTTCAGCGCCCCACGCACGGCGTGCAAACCAATCCAGTAGCCGGAGCCTTCATCGCCCAGCCGCGAGCTCCATCCGCCGGCCGTTTCGCGCCCCCCATCCGGCGCGCGGCCAATGCAGTTGGACCCGGTTCCGGCAATCTGCAGAATGCCCGGCCCTCCCTTGAACGCCGCGTCCAGCGCAATCACTTCGTCGCCC
Organism: Occallatibacter sp.; assembly: GCA_049678625.1. Lineage (GTDB taxonomy): Bacteria > Acidobacteriota > Terriglobia > Terriglobales > Acidobacteriaceae > Telmatobacter. Next base: position 199,088 of record JBAUEO010000064.1, read on the forward strand.
ACCACTTCAAAGCGCTCCACGCCGAAATCGCGAAGGACCGTAGAAATCCAGTCCGCCACGCCGGGCATGTTTGCACTGGCCACGCCCACTGTGGCCGCCCGCACCGTGCTCACGCCCGCCCGCTGATAGACCTCGGCCAGCAATGAGCGCAGATTTGCCTCGGCCACCTCGGCTCCCACCCGCAGCCGTTTGATGGACCCGCTTTCAGCGGAGGCCAGAACCCTGTCCCCGTCCGCAATGGATGCGCGGGTTCGTGTTCCGCCGCCGTCAATCCCCAGCACCACGCTCATCGCGCCCTTGCCCTTCTCCTCATGGCTGCGCCGCGCCACCGTCGCGCAGGGTTCCAGCCAGCACGTTCAGGCTGCCGTCATTTTTGGCCGGCGTCAGGCCCAGCATGTGCGCAATCCACGGATACAGGTTCACGTTTTCAAAGGGGAGCACCGTCCGGCCGGGCAGAATATCGGGGCCGGCCGCAAAGAAGCTTGCCTTCATCTCCGGCATCATGTGCGGATCGAATCCGTGCATCCCCTTGATTGGTGCGCGGTCCGCTGCTCCGGCCGGCGGACCATGCGCGCGAATCGCATACGGCCCCGTCGCAATCACCACCGGGTCGCCCTCACGCGCATTTTGGTCATAGTGCAGCGCGGCCGGAACACGCGCCAGCCGAAAAACCATGAACTGCGACGAAGCCTTCTTCAACTGGTCGTAGACGCGCGTGCGGTCCGCCTCAGTCTTTGCGTAAAGTAGTGCGCCGTCGGTCTCAAACCCGCTCAGGTCGGCAAACTTGTCCAGCGTAATCCATCCATCCTCGGTCTTCGCCATCCCGTGGTCGCTCACCACAATCAGGTCCACCGGCAGCCCGGTTGCATCCAGCTTGCTCTTCAGCCGCCCCACCAGCGCGTCCACCTTGCGCACCGCGGCGCGCGTCTCCGGCGCGTCCGGCCCGAACTCATGTCCCTCATGGTCCGGCTCGGAATAGTAGAGCGTGATGAAGTGGGGCCGCTCGGCGGCGGGCAGATGCAGCCACGCAATCACCTGGTCAATGCGCGCATTGTCGTCAATCTTGTTGTTGAAGTGCAGGTAATAGGTCGGCAGGAATCCCGCAATCTTCGCTTCCGATCCCGGCCAGAAGAAACACGCCGAGCGCATCCCCTGGCTCTCGGCCAGGCTCCACAGCGGCACGCCCTTGTACCACGCGCCGTCCGTCACTGCCTTCGCATCGTTGATGGCATAGCGCTTCCCTGTGTCTGGATCCATGAAGCGGTTGGCCACCAGCCCGTTGTGCTCCGGATAAAGGCCCGTCGCAATCGCGTAGTGGTTGGGAAAGGTCAGCGAAGGATAGCTGGGAAGCATGCCCTCCGGCGCCCACACGCCCTCGCGCCCCAGCGCCAGCAAGTGGTCCGCATGGTCGCGCTTTGCATAGTCCCAGCGAAACCCGTCCAGCGAAACCAGCACCACATAGTGCGCCTGCTCGGCCGCGGCGGTATTCGCGCCGTTGTCAACATGAATAACGGGAAGTTGCGGCGCGTGCGCGGGCTGGCCGGAAGCCTGCACCGGGCTCGCCGCCAATCCCCACGCAAACAGTAAAAGCGCAAGGGCCTTCCGGCTCGATGCAGCCACTCTCATCCCCTCGTATCCCCTCGCACTAGCTTAACCCACTTCAGCCGCATCCTCCGCAGAGCGAGCCGCTACCCAGCATTGACGGATGAGGCGAGTCTACGGGTGCATCGAAGATGGACCTTGAGCGGCCGGCGCGCTGGCTGGAATCGCGTCAGGATGATTCTTGGCCATGCCGCGGATGTAGAGAACCAGGCCGCGGATCTGCGCATCGGTCGCGCGGTCTGCCGGCTCGGAGGGCATCGGGTCCTTGCCTTTACGGATGATTTCGAAAAGAGCCTCGTCGCTCATGCCCGCCAGCACCTTGCCATCGGTCCAGTTGGCCATGGTCAGATTCATGCTCTTGGCCACGTCGGTCTGTCCGTTTCCATCATCCCCGTGGCAAAGCAGGCAGTCGATTTTGTAGATGGACTTCGCCCTTGCCTGGACCTCCGCCGGCAGATGCGCGAAGCGGGAGGCGGCTGAGGCGGACGCGGCGGACTGGGCCGGTTCCGGCGCCGAGGAAGGCGTCGCAATTCCAAGCGCGACGAGCACTGCAAGAAGCAGAAGGGGCTTGAACATGACACTCTCCTCAGTTGCAGGTGTCGGGGAGAGGCATCTTGCAGCTGTTGTGGATTTTCGCGAGAATTATAGGCCCAAACTTCGCTGCCCGCGCAAGTACGGAAATCACAGCGCCTTCTCCGGGTACCGGAATCCTCTTGTTTCCGGTGCGCTGAGGACCGCGATGTGCTATACGTTTTCGCATGCTGCGCCCAAGCTTCCTCCACGCCGTCTGCCTTTTCGCGCTTGCCCTTTGCTGCCCCTCGTCCCCGGCACAGAGCCTGGCCGCCACCCCGCCCATGGGCCCACCCATGGGCCCACCAATGGGTTGGAACAGTTGGGACGCCTACGGGCTCACCATCAGCGAGTCCCAGTTCCGCGACAACTCCGAAGTTCTCGCCGGCCTCAAGCAGTACGGCTGGCAGTACTCGGTCATCGACGAAGGCTGGTACATGCAGGACCCCTCCGGCAGCAACCTGGCCGCCCGCAAATACGTGTGGAACAAGAACGGCATCCTCATCCCCGCCGTCGATCGCTTTCCCTCCGCGGCCAACGGCGCGGGCTTCAAGCCGCTGGCCGACTGGGTCCACTCGCTGGGCCTCAAATTCGGCATTCATCTGGTGCGGGGAATTCCCCGCCAGGTGGTCAAAGAGAATCTGCCCATCGCCGGTACCCAATTCCACGCAGCCGACGCAGCCGACCTGGCCGCCACCTGCCCTTGGGACGAGGGCAACTATGGCGTGCGCGACAATGCCGCCGGCCAGGCCTATTACGACTCCATGATCCGGCTCTACGCGAGCTGGGGCGTGGACTTTCTGAAAGTTGACTGTATCTCCGAACATCCCTACCGGCCCACCGAAATTCGCCAGATTGCCGAGGCCATCCGCAAAAGCGGCCGGCCCATCGTGCTCAGCCTTTCCCCCGGCCCCACGCAGCTTTCGCACGCCGCCGAGGTCGCCAAATACGCCCAGATGTGGCGCATTTCTGACGATCACTGGGACGGCTGGACCTTCCCCCATCAGGGCAAGAGCGAGTTTCCCTTCGGCATTCGCGATGCTTTTGCGCGCCTGGCCCAGTGGGCTCCTTACGTGAAGCCCGGCAACTGGCCTGACGATGACATGCTCCCCTGGGGATACCTCGGCCCGCATCCCGGCTGGGGCCAGCCGCGCCAATCCCGCGAGACCCACGACGAGCAGCGCACTGAATTCACCCTCTGGGCCATCAGCCGCTCGCCGCTCATCCTCGGCGCCAATCTGACAAAACTCGACCCCTTCACCCGCTCGCTCATCACCAACAAGGAAGTCTTGGCCATTGACCAGCACGCCGTCGAAAGCGGGCCGGGCCTGATGCCAAGCGCAGCCAAACTGGCCCAGTTCCCTGAGCGCTTCTGGACCGCGCGCACCGGCGGACCCCATCCGCACACCTATCTCGCCGTCTTTAACCTGGCCGACGCGCCCAGCTCCGCCAATCTGCCCTGGATGGTCTTCCGCCTCGCCAACAAGCCGCACGCCGTTTACGACATCTGGAACCAGAAACAGGTTCCAGCCTCGAAAACCCTCCACGTCAACCTCGCCGCCCACGGCTGCGCCCTCTTCCGGCTGGAGTGAGACGACAACCTCCCCGGCCCCGCTGACGATCCGAAACGTTAATGCGGGTGCCCTCGGGTCCCTCGGCGGGTGGCCCACACCTGGGGTGCTTATTCAACCACGAGCACTGGGTGCCCCACATCTCGATTTTGAGATGTGGGAAACCTCGGACCTCACCCGCCCAAAAATCTTCCCCAACTTTGCAGATTGATTCTTCGAACCTGCCACACTGGAAATAGCCGCACCCTCATCCAGCCACCAACAGGCTGAAAGCTGACGGCTGATCACTGACGGCTGGGACCACCCCCCCACCCCCTGCGAGGTATCGGAAAGACCACGGAGAGCGGACGGGGCAAAAGGCGACGCGATAAACCCTCGCCGTGGAAATAGATCCGACCGATTCCCACTTTCGCACCGCCCCGGCGACTGTTCTCATTTTCTATTAAACTAAGAGAAACAACGAGTTGAAAGATCACAGCCGCCTGCAATCACATGGGGCTAATATTTAACATCTGTGCGTTTCCTTTGCAGAGCCGCACAGCGCGCTGATGGATGCACCCATGGGGTGCGATAAGAGGCCGGACAGGAGGGGGGCCCCAATGCGATACCGTGCGCGGATGGTTTCGGTGGTTGTGGTTGCAACGATGCTGGCGGCAACGGCTGGCCTTGTGGGCGGATGGTTCCTGGGCCGGGTCATGGCCCTTCGTCTCACCCAAGACCGCTTGGTGCGGTATGCCGATCGCCTTCTCGAAGAGAACGAGGAGGCCTCGACCGAAGCAATGGCGATGGCAGCTCAGCAGAATGCTTCGCCTTATCCCTTTTGCTCGGATACAGAGATTGCCTACTTCAGAAACCTCGTCCTGCGGTCCAGGTTCATCAAAGACGCCGGGCGCATACGGGACGGCAAGATCTATTGCTCGGCTGTCCTGGGCCGTCTGAAAGAGCCCATCGCGGTGCCGAAGCCGGACTTCATCGGAGCGCTGGGCTCAAGGATGTATCGCAGTATCCCCGGCTATCCCATTGAGGCGTTCAGGACCCAAACGCACCAGCGGGGGGATTCGTATGAAGTCTTCAGCCATTGGTTTCTTCGGGACGTTCGATTCTCTCCATATCACTTCACGTTGACCATGCGCGATAAGGATCCGAGCCTGTCCGGCTGGCTGGTGGGTGAGAAGACGAACTTCAGCCGGCAGCTATTGACCCACGGTGGGGAGGCAACGGTGGGCGGCAGTCTTCTGACCACGCGCTGCTCGGAAAAGTACATCGGCTGCGTCACCACATTCGTTCCCGTTTCCGTCGCGGTGCAGGCCGAGCATGGCCAGATACGCGACGTCTCCGTGTTGGGCGCACTCTTGGGTGCCATCTTCGGGCTTCTCTGGTCGATGCTTTACCGCCGCAACCGCAGCATGGATCAACAGCTTCGTCGCGCGATTCGCAGAAACAAGTTGCGCGTGGTCTACCAGCCCATCGTCGATCTAACCAGCGGACACATCGTAGGCGCAGAATCCCTGGCCCGGTGGAACGACGAAGACGGCGTTCCGGTCAGCCCCAGCGTTTTTATCGGTCTCGCCGAGCAAAAGGGCTATACCGGGGAGATTATGCGGCTGGTGCTGCGCCATGTGTTGCACGATATGCGCGAGGTGATTGACCACCGCCCCGATCTTTTCGTGAACATCAACGTAACCGCCGCCGAATTGACTGACCCCTCCTTCCTGCCTACTCTGACCGAGAAATGCAGGCAGGCAGGATTTCCAGCCGCTAATCTCGGAATCGAGATTACCGAAGGCAGCACGGTACATCACGATGCGGCCATCGGATCCATCCGCGATCTTCGCAAGGCCGGGCACACCATCTACATCGACGACTTCGGCACCGGCTATTCAAGCCTCTCTTATCTGGCCAATCTGGCAGCCAATACCGTCAAGATTGATATGGCCTTCACGCGCGCCATCGGTACCGATGCGGTGACCGTGGGGATCATTCCCCAAATTCTGGCCATGGCTGAAACGCTCAAAATGGGAGTCGTTGTGGAGGGCGTTGAAACCAAAGAACAGATGGATTACTTCAAGGGACTCGGAAAGCCCATTCTCGCTCAGGGCTGGTTCTTTGGATGGCCTCATCTGATCGGCGAATTCCGCCGCATGCTGGCCGAGGACGAGAAAAAGCCTCGTTCCTCTTGACTTCCCATTTGCAGGATGAAACGACTCCCGGGGCGCTCCACATCTTCCGGTTTTGGAGATGCGGGAGAGAAGAGACTATGGGTGCCCCAGGTCTCGCTTCTGAGACCTGGGAAACCACCAACCTCATCCGGCCCTTGACTCGCTGGCCCGCCAACTCGCCGGCCGCCGGGTGCCCCATTCATGCGCGTCTTTTGCGCATGAGTGGGGGCAGGCGCCCAGGAAATGATGTACCCCATCCTTCAATAAATATCTCTCCCAACTTTGCCGATTAATTCGTCAAACTTGTCACAATGGAAATAGCCCGTACCCTCACCCAGCCACAAACAAGCTGAGAGCTGACGGCTGAGAGCTGAAAGCTCGGGGGTACCCCCCTACCCCCCCTGCGAGGTACACATCGGCATATTGGCCTTTGGTAACCCCTCCGGGCCCCAAGAACTTTGCCGAATTTTCCGAGGTCGCCTTCGCCCCATCTTCGCCCCGGCGCGCTCGGTGACTCGCCGGCTCGCTAACCCGCTAACTCGCTAACTCGCTGACTTGCTGACTCGCTGACCTGCTCACTCGCTGCCCGCCGCAACCGGCCCGCGTGTGCGAAACTAGGGAGTCCGGGCGCGACAGCAAGGCGTTTTCGTGCCCGGCAGGAACCATTCGCGCATGGCCCTTCTGCGTTCCGCCTTCATCGCGCTCTCCCGCAATCGCATGCTCCGCCGCTTCGGCGAGCGTTCGCGCATCGGCACCCGGCTCAGCTCCCGCTTCGTTGCCGGACTGGAAATTGAAGACGCCCTGCGCGTCGCCGAGGCCGTCAATCGACAGGGCATTCTGGTCACGCTCGACTCATTGGGCGAAAGCGTCACCTCCGCCGAAGAAGCCCATCGCGCCGCCGAGATTTATCACCGCCTGCTTGACCTGATTGCCGAGCGCAAGCTGAACTCGAACATCAGCGTCAAGCTCACCCAGATGGGCCTCACGCTCGATCCCGCGCTGGCCGGAGAGATTGCCCAGGGCCTGGCCGAGCACGCCGCCGCCACCGGCAACTTCGTCCGCATTGACATGGAGGACTCCGCGCTCACCCAGGTCACCGTGGACATCGTGCGCCGCCTGCATGCGCGTCCGGAGTTGCGCGGCCACATCGGCATCGTCATTCAGGCGTATCTCTACCGCTCGCAGGCCGACATCGAACAACTCGTCGCCGACGGAATCCGCATCCGCCTCTGCAAGGGCGCATACAAGGAGCCGGCCAGTGTCGCCTTCCCGCGCAAGCCCGACGTGGACGCCAACTACATCCGCCTGAGCTGCATCCTGCTCGAGAGCCCCATTTACCACGGCCTGGCCACGCACGATGAAGCCATGGTCAACGCGGCTATCGGCTTTGCCAGGCAGCACCAGATCGCAAAGGACCATTTCGAATTCCAGATGCTCTATGGCATTCGGCGCGACCTGCAGCGCAAGCTGGTGGCCGAGGGCTATCCCGTGCGCGTTTACATCCCCTTCGGCCGCGAGTGGTATCCCTACTTCATGCGCCGGCTCGCCGAGCGGCCCGCCAACGTCCTCTTTCTCGCCAGGAACTTTTTTCGCCGCTAAAACGCTTCCGTGCGCCCAGTCGGTGACTCACCCTGCCCAGCTACTCGATCTGCCCGGCTCGCCGCTGCCGCCTGCCCCGCTGCCGGTACATTTGTTTGCGGCGACAGATCGGGCATTCCCAGGGGTAGTAGCCCAGCAGAGACAGCACGCGCCGCTCCAGAAAGCTGGTACGGGCCAGCCGCCGCAGCTTGCCGCTGCCGCAAGCCGGACATGCATACCCGGAGAGTGCCAATGTGCTGGGAGAATCCAGAGCCGGAGACACGTTCATCCTTTCGCGGCTCGTCGCGCCCCCGCACCGCGGGCTTTCGGCCGATCCTTGTCCTCCGCCCACCCACTTTCCGTGCTCGCCGGCGGGCAGGCGCCCAAGAATTCCAGCCCAGGAATTCAGGCCAAGGAATCCATGACAAAAAACTGGAGGAACAATAGATGAAGAGTACCGGAATTGCCTGCCCGTTGAGAAGGGTAAAACCGCGCGGGCCTGCACCCGGCAGTAACCACGCCCCAGTGACGGCGGAGCCCCGGCTACTCCGCCTTCCGCTCCGTCAACCGCGCCAGTCCCTGCCGCGCCAAATCCGCAATCGCCCGCGCCAGTGTGGCCGAACCGTTCAGCGATTCCGGCCGCTCCACGCGAATCCCTTTCTCCCTGCCGTACGCGCGGAAGGCGATGTCCACATCGTAAAGAATCTCCACGTGGTCGCAGAGAAAGCCAATCGGCTGCAGCAGCACTGTCTTCGCGCCCTCGGCCGCCATCGCGTCCAGCGCGGCTTCCACCGTCGGTCCAATCCACGGGCCCCCGCTCGCACCCTGGCTTTGAAAGGCAAAACACCACCGCGCAACCTCGGGCACACTCTGTGCCACCAGTTCCGCTGTCTGCTTGGCCTCCTCGGCATAAGGGTCCGCGCCTTCGCCCGGCCAGTGGCGCGGTCCGCCTTCGCCTGCCTCTGCAACCTGCACGGTCCGCACGGGCACGCTGTGCGCCGTAAACACCACCGGAACAGGCCCGCCGGTTTCCGCCGTCAGCCGTGCCAGCGCCGGACGCAGCCGCTCGGCAAAAGCCTCAACCAGCAGCGGATGCTGCGCCCATCCGTCGGTGAAGTCAATCCGCAGCGGGCCCGCCTCAGCCTGCACCGCGCGCCGGTAGAGCCCCACGCTGGTCCGCGAGTTCTGCGGTGCAAGGCAGATTACCGCAGCCTCTTCCACGCCGTCGGCGCGCATCTGCTTCACCACGTCCGGAATGTACGGCCGCCAGTTGCGCATGCCCACATACACCGGCACATTCACGCCCATGCGCGCCAGCTCCGCCTCCGCCAGCCGCCCCTGCTCCAGCGTCCGCTCGGTCAGCGGGCTGCGGCCAATCAACGCATAGCGATGCTGGATCTCATCGATCACCGCTTGCGGCAGAGGCCGCCCGCTCACCACGTTGCGCAGGTACTCGGGAATCTGCTCCACCGTCTCCGGCGTGCCGTGGGCCAGCAGCAACACGGCTTGCTTAGCCACGCACACCCTCCAGGCGAAACTCGCGAACCATCTTCACCACGGCCTGCACATTCTCCACCGGCGTGCCCGGTACAATGCCGTGGCCAAGATTGAAAATGTGTCCCGGCCTCCCATTGGCCGCGCGCAGAATCTCCCGCACCCGCAGCTCCAACACTTCCAGCGGCGCAAACAGCGTGATGGGGTCCAGATTGCCCTGCACCGCACAGCCCTCGCCCACCGCGCGCCAGCCCGCGTCCAGCGGCTCGCGCCAGTCCAGGCCAATCACGTCCGCGCCCGTCTCTGCCATCGCGCGCAGCAGCCCCGCCGTCTCCACGCCAAAGTAAATCACCGGCACGCCCATCTGCTGCACCGCGCGCACCAGCCGCTTGCTGGCCTCAAAGGCGTAATCGCGATAGTCCGCCGGCGCCAGCGAGCCCACCCAGCTGTCGAAAATCTGAATCACATCCGCGCCCGCCTGCACCTGCAGCCGGCAATACTCCGTCAACACCAGAACCAGCTTCCCCAAAAGACTGCTCCACGCAGTGCTGTCGCCGTACATCATCTGCTTGGTGTTCACATAATTCCGCGATCCGCCGCCCTCAATCATGTAACTGGCCAGCGTGTACGGCGCGCCGCAAAATCCTATAATCCCCAGCCGGTCGCGAAAGTGCGCGGCCACCTTTTCAATCGCCCGCGCCACATAGGCCAGGTCATCCGTTCGGTCCGTGCGCAGCGCCCGCACATCCTCCGCCGTGCGCAACGGCTTGTGCACCACCGGCCCTTCGCCCGCCATGAACTCAAACGGCAGCCCCATCGGCTCCAGCGGCAGCAGCAGGTCGGCAAAAATAATCGCCGCATCCACGCCCAGCTTTTCCGCGGCGGTAATCGTCACCTCCGCGGCCAGCTCCGGCTGTTTGCAAATCTCCACCAGCGTGTGGTGCTTGCGCACCTCGCGATATTCCTGCATATACCGGCCCGCCTGGCGCAGAAACCACACCGGCGTGCGATCCACGGGACGCCGCAGGCACGCACGCACAAAGCGGGTGCCCTCCAGCAGCGTGTCGGGCGTTGTTTCGGGTGTTGTTTCAGGCGCTGTATCGGGCGTTCCCGAACCGTTCGCTTCCATCTCCATATACGGCGATTTTAGCTGGCAGCCCGGGGCTGCGGCGGGTGCGCGAGCGCGATTCTCCCGCGCCATTCACAACCAAGCGCACTCTTTGCATCCAGGCAAAAAACGGCCCCCGTTTTCGACGGGGGCCAAGTTGCCTTGGTTCTCTCGTGTTGCGAGAGGTGTTTTGGCGGCCGTACGGCCGGGGAGCCGTCGGTGCGGATGTAGCCTCAGGGGGGTGGCTTCGCGGCCTTACGGCCGCTCCGCGCCCGTCGAAGAAGCCACATCATGGGGGGATGTGGCGTCCTGGGCCGCCAAACTGTTTTCCATCAACCGGATGTGCACGCTGCTGTGGCGAACCGGACCGGAGTCGTCGCTCGCTTCAGCCGAGCGCACGTTGCCCATGGCCACATAGCGCATGCGGAAGACGGGAATCTGATGTTCGGTTACGAGATAGCGCTCCACGGCCTCTGCCAGCCGCTCGGAGTGCTGGATGCCCACGCTGCCGCGTCCCGGCGCGTGCGCTTCCATCTCGATGATGTAGCCCTGCCGGCCGGTCAGGCTCGCCGCCAGGTCGTCAAGTTGCTTGCGCGCCGAGACCGAAAGCACCGGGCTGCCGGAGCGGAACGCCACGCTGACGTCGGAGATCTGGTGATACTGGTCGAGCCCATTCACCGTCGTGTTTAGCTGTGTCACATGGTTCGACGCGCCTTCCGCAAGGCCGTTCGCGCTCTGCGCCTGGCTGCCGGCGGTCAGCGCCGCTTGGTTGGCCTGGTCGGCCGAGCTCTGCGCCTTCTGGATGCCTTCCTGCGCGCGGCCGTCCACGTCCTTGATGTCCTGCGCGTTCTTGGCGTTCACCTGGTCCAACTCGCTCAGTTGGTCCTTCATCGGGTCAATCCGCTTCTTCACCCACTTCTTGCGCGCAAAGGGATTCAGATGTCCCCAGAACCCTTCCTTGTCCGCAGGCGCCTGTGCTGCCGCGGGGGCGGGCTGCTGCGTCACTGCGGTAGGAGTGTCCTGGGGCTGTCCGGCAGGCTGTGTCTGTTGCGCAACCGCGGGAATGGCCATCGCCGATGCAAGAATCAGGACAGCAATCTGTCCGGGAAGCACGTTGCGAACTGTCATTGCGAGCTTCATGGGGTTTCGCCTCACTGTTGAATTTCGAAATTGGCCTCTTTGTGGATCCGCCGCAGCGCCTTTGCCGGGCAATGCGGTTGGCCGTTCGTTCTTTTAATTTGCAACGGCCATGCCAAACTGCCGCTTTTCAGACAGGAAACGCAAAGCTACTTGTATTGAATGATTTAGACGGACAATTCCGAGCCGCACAGCCCTCCGGTCGCGCCAATCAGCGCGCCTCAATCGCGTAATTTTTTCCAGGTCTGGTAACTTCTACCGGGTAAGGAAGGCTCACCCTCCGCTCGCCGCCGAAGCGCCAAATGGGCGTGCCTGTAAGGCAATCTGCCCATCCGGCAATCTGAGGAGACCGTTATTGCAAATCCACGTGGAGAATCTTCAACTGCGGGTAGGCCCCGTTCCAGTCCTGCGACACCCCGTCGAAGATCAGCTGGAAATCGCGCCCCTCGCCCGGCTTGATCGGGTCAGCCCCCACCGGCTCCACGTCCACATAAGGCTGCCGTGTGCGGATTAGCTTCAGCGGCTGGGTCACGTTCTGGGTCACTTCCTGCGCGGAGTCGTAAAAGAGCGTCTGCACTGTTACGCCGGTCACGGTACGGCTGCCCTTGTTCGTGATGTGGCCATCCACGTAAGTGATCTTGTTGCCGACAAAGTTCGTTGACTCGCTCATCGCCAGGCCGGAAATCTGCAACTGGGCCGCGTACGCATCCAGCGGAGCGTTCACCGGCTCAACCGTTGTATGGTTGCTGTCGCGCCGCAGGGCCAGCGTAAAAATGACCACGACCGCCACCACCACAAAGGCGGCAATCGCCAGCGGCAGCCAGTTCCGCTCCCGCTTCTCCGCCGGGGGCACGAGTTTCAATTCCTCATCCACGCTCATCCTCTGCCACCCTCGCGCCTATCCACTCTCGCTTTTCCCGCGCTCACGAGCGGATTTTACACCGCTCCGAAAGGAAAGTTCCCGGCGTCTTCGTTCTTGTTACTCAAGTACAGAAGTCCCGGCTCCAGCCGATGGTCCTGAATGTCCAGATTGTCCAGCCAAGTGCCAGTGCACCGGAAGGTCCTCTGCGGGAGTCCTACATCTTTTGTATGATTCCTTTCCGCACGAATCTGTATCTAAATAGGGTCACGGTCGGGGAAGCCGTAAAGGCAAAGCCGGCACCAGCGTACCGGCCACTTTGGAAACGAGCCGCTTGGAAAGCGAGAAAGTTCGAAAGCCGCATGGACCCCTCCCTCCAATCCGCAACCTCGATTCTGCCCTCCAGCGGTGCCGCGAACTCCGCTCCGTCCGGCTCGGGCAGCATCTCTTACCAGGTGATGACCGTCGCCGCCATCCTCGTGGTGCTCCTCAGCATGTGGGTGTTTTAAGCCGGCTCTGACGGGCCCGACTCTCGCGCAACCCGACCCTCAGCCGAAGCGCGCCCGCTCGGTAGATCGGCGGATATCGTCACCTTTCATTTCGACACGAACACACATTTCGGCTAGTCGAGACAGCATACGATCACCTATCCTGTCACCCAATGTGTCTTCAGACTTGGCGGGCTTGCTACCGTCGTCACTTTGCTTGAAGCCGGCTCCCCTAGGCAAATCAGGGTAGTTTGTAGTCACAATTGTCGATTGTTTGTCGTTGTAGCGCGTGTTCAAGATCAGCGCCACCGTGTCCCACACCCATTCGTTCGGCTTCTGCGCGCCCAGGTCGTCCAGCACCAGCACCTCGGCCGCGAAGATCGGTTTCAGCAGTTCCAGCTCCGTGGTGTTCACCTGCGGGTTGTAGCTGTTCTGGATGTTTTTCAGCAGCTCGCGGTAGTCGCAAAAGAGGCCGCGTGCACCGCGTTCTCTAACCAACCGACGTAAAACGCCGACAGCGAGATGAGTTTTTCCTACCCCGATCGAACCGACGAAAAGCAACCCTCTGCCACCTGTTCCAACTGGGTACTCCTCAACGAATCTACGAGCAGCAGTAAGTGCGTTGCCCAAGGAAACATCAGCACCCTTATACCCAGTGTCAAAGGTGTCCAGCGTGCAATCGCGATAGCGCTCCGGAATCCGCGCCGACACAAGCCGCCGCTCCTCGCGCTGGGCCTGCTGACACTGGCAGGCGCGCGACACCATCACGCCGCCCGGCGTCCGCTCCTCCACCAGTCCAATTCCGCCGCAAATGGCACAACTGCTCATCCCTTCCAGCCTAGCCTATCCGGCGCAGCCAAGGCCCGGTGCGGATTCCGGCTCGTTGTGTGGAAAAGCCCGCGCATCGAACTTCATCTGCGTCGCAGCCTATAATTCCATGGCGCAGAAACGATCAACACAAATCCATTCCTATCCGGGAGCATCCATGATTCATCCATACTTCGAGCGCGCGGCCTTGGTCGCCATCGCCGCTGCCCTCCTGCTGTCGCCCGCAGGTTCGCCCGCGCAGGCCGCTGCCACGCCCGCGGCGCAAGCCGCCCCCGCACAAGCCGCGCAAAGCTGGCACCCCGAAAACGCCTACTGGAAGTCCCACGACGAGCAGATGCTCAATGACTTTCCCTGGCTCGCCCGCTTCCGCGAGGCAGACGAAACGCTCGGCCCACCCACGCCCGGCGAAGACCGCGTCGTCTTCATGGGCGACTCCATCACCCAGGGCTGGGACCTGACCAAATCCTTCCCCGGCAAGCCCTACATCAACCGCGGCATCAGCGGCCAAACCTCGCCGCAGATGCTCGTCCGCTTCCGCCAGGATGTGATTCACCTTGACCCCAAAGTCGTCATCCTTCTGGCCGGAACCAATGACATCGCCGGCAACACCGGTTCTGAAACCCCGCAGCAGATTGAGGACAATCTCGCCTCCATGGCCGATCTCGCCGCCGCCAACCACATCAAAGTGGTGCTTTGCTCGGTCACGCCCTCGGTCGATTTCCCTTGGCACCACGGCCTTGAGCCCGCGCCCAAAATCGACGCGCTCAACGCCTGGATGCGGCACTACGCCGCCGAAAAGGGCTACGTCTATGTCGATTACCACGCGCCCCTGGCCGACGCAGAGGGCGGCATGAAGCCCGGCCTCAGCAAGGACGGCGTCCACCCCACCGCCGCCGGTTACGCAATCATGGCTCCGCTGGCAGAAGCCGGTATTGAAAAGGCGTTGGCGCAGTAGCAGCTCTGGCCCAGTCACCCCGGATTGCGCAAGATCGGCCCCGGATTGCGCAAGCGTCAAAATCCCCCTACAATAGAACCATTGCAGGAAAGGTTTGCATCAAAAGAACATGCCCAAGGAAAAGATTCATCCCACTTATGACGCAGTGCGCGTAATGTGCGCCTGCGGCAACCACTTTGAGACCCGCTCGACCCACAAGGGCGATATCCACGTGGAAATCTGCTCGGCCTGTCACCCCTTCTTCACCGGCAAGCAACGCCTGGTGGATACTGCGGGACGCGTCGAGCGCTTCCGCCGCAAGTACGCCAAGGCGGCCGGGGCCACGGCCGCGAAGTAAAGGCCGGACAGGCGGTTTCTTTCAACGGGCCTCCGCCACGGCGGGGGCCCACGTGCGTTGAGAACGTGTCTTGAGAACGTGCATTGAGAACAGGCGGAGCAAAGCCGCAGACGAGGCAGCCAATGTCCGGCAAGGGATTCACGGTAAAGAAGGACTGGGACAATCCGGTCGAACACGCGATGCCCGAGGGCGTCAGGGTTCCCGCCGAGGTACGCCTGGGCCCGGTCACCGTGCGCCCTGCCACGGTGCTTGCGCCCATGGCCGGCGTTACGGACACCGTCTTTCGCCGCTTCATCCGCCACGCCAGCCTCTTCACAGCCTCCGCCGCACCCAGCGAAGCGGCCATCGAGTCCGAAGTCACCAACGCGCACTCCGGCTGTGGCCTGCTGATGACCGAATTCACCTCCGCCGACGGTCTATCGCGCATGCGCGAAGCCAAGCGCAAGCGCTACCTCACCTTTTATGACGACGAGCACCCCATCGGCGCGCAGATCTTCGGCTCGAATGCCGATACGCTGGCCGAGGCCGCGCGCATCGTTCAGGATACGGGCTTCGATCTCATCGACCTGAACCTGGGCTGCCCGGCCAAGCGCGTCGTGGGCTGCAACGGCGGCTCCGGCCTGCTGCGCGACCTGCCCAAAATCGGCGAAATCTTCCGCGCCGTCCGCCGCGCCGTCAACATTCCCTTCACCGTCAAATTCCGCCTCGGCTGGAGTGACGCACAGATCGTCTGCGTGGAGCTGGCGCGCATGGCTCAGGAGGAAGGGCTGAACGCCGTAGCCCTCCACGCCCGCACCCGCGAGCAGGGGTACAGCGGCCAGGCCCGCTGGGAGTGGATTGCCGCCGTCAAGCAGGCGGTCAGCATCGCTGTCATCGGCAACGGCGATGTGCGCACGCCCGAGGACGCCGCTGCCATGATTGCCGCGACCGGCTGCGACGCCGTGATGATTGGCCGCGCCGCGCCCGCCAACCCGTGGATCTTTCGCCAGATTGCCCAGTACACGGCAACCGGGGCCTACCACCGGCCCACCGTGGACGACCGCTACCGCATGATCCGGACGTACTTTGAAATGCTCCTCCACGAGGCCGAGGCCAGCCAGGCCCTGCCCCGCGACGCCCGCCACGGCGAAACCTCCGGAAAAATGAAGCAATTCGCCTCCTGGTTCACTCACGGCGTGCCCGGCGGCGCAAAGCTCCGCGCCTCCATTTACCAGGCTCGCACCGGCACCGAGGTACTGGCCCAGGTGAACGACTTCTTCCTGGCCCAGGCCGCATGTGTAAAACTGGACAGCGAAGAGCCGCAACCCTCACCCTTGCCGGATTTTCCTCAGGCTGCGTTCGTCTGCGACTGAATTTCTGCCTCTTCTCCTGCCTGTTACTTTGGGCAGGGTGAGTTCCATTTTGAGACCCCGCAAGAAAAACTTTCCTCCTCCCGCAAGTGGTAGATCTTCCTAGACCTTTGTGTGATTCTGCCTCCGCGCCAATGTGTCTATAGTGGACCCACGATTCAGATTTCCCCAAAGCGCGTGGTCCACGATAGCCGGCCCTCTCCCATCCAAAACGGCCGGCAGATGGACCGATGGTCCCGAACCAAAGGACAGAGCGTGGAAATGTGTCTTTGCGAAAGCCAGCCCTGAGATTTACCCAATTCGTGCGCGTGTTGCTCTGCGGCGGAATGCTGCTGGGGCTTGCGGCCAGTTGCGCCGCGCAGCGCTATAGTTTTCGTGAATATCGCGCCGGCCTCGCCAACCTGAACATCACCGGCATCGCGCAGGACCGCACCGGCTTCCTCTGGGCCGGCACCGAAAACGGCCTCTATCGCTACGACGGCGTGCAGTTTCTCCGTTTCGGCGTTGACCGGGGACTGACCGGGCGCATGATTCAGAACCTCTTTGTAGGCCCTGACGGAACCCTCTGGGTGGGCACAGGGCGGGGAATCTTCTTTGAGCGTAAAGACGGCAACTTCGAAGAAGTGAAGCCTCCCGGCGGGAATGGCCACTTCTCGGTCCGCTCGGGAACCAGCTTTGCCGCCCGCAGCACGGACGCCGTAGTAGCGGCCACGCGTCGGGGCGCGATTCTGCTGCGCCGCGCCGCCAATGACCATTGGACCGCCGAATCCATGCGCCTCGAGAGCAATCACATCTTCAGTGTTCTCTACGCATCCGACGGCACGCTCTGGTTCGGCTGCGACTACGATCTCTGCCGCATGGCAGATGGCAAGACAGAGCACATGGGAGCAATTCTTAACCTTCCCAGCGAACAGTGGATCCATCTGCTCCAGGCCGCCGACGGACATCTGTGGATTCGCGGGCTTCGCCACTTAGGCGAGGTGGACCCGACAACCAGGCGATTTGCGCTGCACGATTTGCCCGGCACATCCTCGGCGCGCCCTGACCAGGCTTTGGCTCAGGATGCCAAGGGCCGCATCGTGGCCTCGCAGGGAGACTCCTTCGGATTCTGGGATAACGGCCGGTGGCGCATGGTCACCAGCCGCAACGGCCTTGCCCACGTGGACATCTCACAGCTTTTCACCGATCGGGAAGGCTCGCTCTGGATCGGACTGGTCGGCCACGGACTGCTGCTCTGGCTCGGCGAAGACAGTTGGGAGTCCTATGTGGCGGCGGACGGGCTCAGCGATGACACCGTGTGGGCCATGACCCGCGACGAGACGGGCCGCCTCTGGATCGGAACCGACTCCGGCTTGAATTACCTGCCCGCCGGAGAGCACAGTCCCCAAACCTGGCGTCAGGCGGGAATCGCCTCCACACGCGCCGTAGCGCTTGAAACCAGCGCCGATGGTGCCGTCTGGATGGGCAGCGCAGCCGGCGCCATCGTCCGCATCGATCCACGAAACCTCCACGCAACCCAGTGGAAGCTTCCCGAGGTCTATCGCCTGCTCACCGAAAACCCTCATCGCCTGTGGATTGCCACGGTTGAAGGCCTCTACCAGCTCGATCCCCTGGCCCGCAACAAAACACCCATCCGCGTGCTTTCGCCCGCGTTCCGCAAAGGCAACGAGCGATTCAGCAATCTCTGCCTTGGGCCGGACGGCACAGTCTGGGCCACCGCCGACGGCCAGCTTTACCGGCTCGACAACAAGGGTTGGGCCTGGATTGACCCCGCCGGCACCGGCATGAGTCCCGATCAGATTGCCTTTGACCACTCCGGCAACCTGTGGACCGCCAGCTCGTCGCAGGACCTGATGGAGGTTCGCATTCGCGGCGACCGCGTTGTGGATTCCAGGCATATCGGCGAACCGCCGCTGCTCTCTCAGCAGGTGGTCGCGCTCATGGTCGACCGTCGCGGCTGGCTCTGGGTGGGCCAGGACGCGGGCCTGAGTGTCTTTGACGGCAGGCGCTGGCGGAATTACACGCAGGCCGACGGTCTGATCTGGAATGACGTGGACGGCGACGCCCTGATGGAAGACCGCGACGACAGCATCTGGATTGGTACTTCGGGCGGCATCTCGCACTTGATGCATCCAACCGTTTCCACCGCGGGCGGGCAGAAGGCCCCGGTCTTCTCTGGCGTGACCTATGGCAACCGGCCGCTGAAAGACAACGCACGGGAGAGCTGGCAGAATGATTCACTCACCATCTCCATGGCCTCGCTCACCTTCCGCGATACGCAGGACATGGGAATTCGCTATCGGCTGGTGGGCGGAGAAGGGTCCGACTGGGAAACCGCGCACGAAATGACCGTGCATTATCGTCACCTGGTTCCCGGCGATTACCGGTTTGAAGCCATGGCAGTCGACGCCTCCGGCGCCCCACTGTCGCCGGTCGCCACTTTCCAGTTCCACATTCGCGAGCGCTGGTGGCAGAGCGTGCTGGTCCAGTTCCTGCTCATCCTGCTGACAGCCGTTGTGGCTTGTCTGGCCTGGCGATGGCGGGTGGGCCGCCTCTTGGTCCAGAAGCGGCAGCTCGAATCCGCGGTGCAGATGCGCACCGAGGACCTGGTGAAGGAAAAGGCCGAGCTCGTCCGCACCCGCGAGCAGATGCGCCATTACGCCGAGCACGACGATCTCACCGGCCTCTGGAACCATCGCATCATTGTCGAGCGGCTGCAGTGCGAGGTCGAGCGGTCGTGCCGCGAAGGCATGCCGCTGAGCGTCATCCTCGTCGATCTCGATCACTTCAAGCGCATCAATGACACCCATGGCCACCCGGCGGGCGATGAAGTGCTGCGCTCGGCCGGCGTTATCTTCCAGCAGATGGTGCGTAACTACGACTGGGTCGGCCGTTACGGCGGCGAGGAATTCCTGCTCATCCTGCCCGGCTCCTCTTATGGCAGCGCCCGCCTGCGCGCCGAGGAGTTGCGCGTGGCGCTTGAAACCGCCCGCATTGGCGACGGAACCGAAAAGATTCCAGTCACCGCCAGCTTCGGCGTGGCGTCGGGTTACGCGGCCGGCTATGAAGAGCTGATTCATGCCGCGGATCAGGCGCTTTACGGTGCGAAACACAGAGGGCGGAATTGCGTGGAATCCGTCGAGTTGGAACCGCGCGGCACCCTTGCGTACCAGTGATTCCAGGCAAGACGACTTGATGATTTTCAGCGGGTTTCAGCCGCGCCAAGGCCACAGCCGCGCCACTGCCACGGCTCCCACACCGCTCCACATCTGACCGTTTGCGCCATTGACTGTCCGATTTCAAACACTCCCGCCGGGCCGGGTCAGGCCGGGTGCATCCCCCGACTTACACCCGCTCCACCGCCAATGCCACCGCATTTCCGCCGCCCAGGCACAACGCCGCCACGCCCTTGCGCGCGCCCCGCCGCTCCATCGCATATAGCAGCGTCACCAGCACCCGCGCGCCGCTCGCGCCAATCGGATGCCCCATCGCCACTGCTCCACCGTGCACATTCACGCGCTCAGGGTCCAGCTTCAGCTCGCGTATCACCGCCAGCGCCTGCACGCTGAAGGCCTCGTTCAGCTCAAACAGATCCACCTCGTCCAGCGTCCATCCCGCCCTCGCCACCACCTTGCGCACCGCGTCAATGGGCGCCAAACTGAACCACTCCGGTGCGCGGCCGCTTGTGGCCTGTGCGCGAATCGCGGCCATCGGCCGATCTCCCAGCTTCGCCGCACGCTCCGCACTCGTCACCACCACGGCCGCTGCGCCGTCGCTCAACCCCGGCGCATTTCCCGCCGTCACCGTGCCGCCCTCCTTGAAGGCCGGCTTCAGATGCGCCAGAATCTCAGCCGTCGTCTCCGGTCGAACGGACTCGTCCTCGGCAAACACCCGCGCCGTCTCGCCCTTCTTCGCCGACGGTACCTCAACCGGCAGAATCTCTTCGCGGAACCATCCTTCCCTTGTCGCCTGCGCGGCACGTCTGTGGGATTCCGCGGCAAACGCATCCTGGTCTGCGCGTATAATCCCGCACGTTTCCGCCACCATCTCCGCCGCCGCGCCCATGTGGAACTGGTTGTACACGTCCCAAAGTCCGTCGTGGATCATCGCGTCCACCAGCGTTCCGTTGCCCATCCGGTAGCCGTCCCGTGCCTGCGGCAACAGATACGGCGCGTTGGTCATTGACTCCATGCCTCCGGCAACCACCATCGCCACATCGCCCGTTTGAATTCCTTGCGCCGCCAGCGCCACCGCCTTCAGCCCCGACCCGCAGACCTTGTTCACGGTCAGTGCGCCTGCCTCCGGAGGCAATCCGCCGAAGATGGCCGCCTGCCGCGCAGGGCTTTGCCCAAGTCCCGCCTGCAGCACGCAGCCCATGATGCATTCGTCCACCTGCGCAGGTTCCACTCCGGCGCGCCGCACCGCCTCGCGCACCACCAACGCACCCAATCCGGGCGCGGAAAAGCTCTTCAGCGAGCCCTGAAATTTGCCCACAGGAATTCGCACCGCGGAAATAATCACGGCTTCATTCATCACAAAATGCTCCCCGCGTGATTCGATTGGCTGATTGCCAGTTTAGATGCGCCCGGCCCCGCGCAGCACAGCAATCTCCGCATCGTCAAAGACGCGCGAGCGGATCAGAAAACGCAGCCCCTCCGGCCCCTCCAGCGAAAACATGCCGCCGCGCCCCGGCACCACGTCCAGAATGAGCTGGGTGTGCTTCCAATACTCGAACTGGCTCCGGCTCATATAGAACGGCTCGCCGTCCACCTCGCCGAGTTGCATGTCCGAGTCGCCTACCAGGAGCTCCCCGCGCGCAAAGCACATCGGGGAGCTGCCATCGCAGCAGCCCCCCGATTGGTGAAACATCAGCGGCCCGTGCTTTTCACGCAACACCCTCACAAGATGGATGGCAAGGTCGGTCGCCAAAACCTGTCTGGGTAACTCCTCCATAACGACTCTCTAACTCTAGAAGAAGCCCAGCTTCTTCCGGCTGTAACTCACCAGAAGGTTCTTGGTCTGTTGATAGTGGTCAAGCA
>JBAUEO010000065.1:0-36354 GCA_049678625.1 Occallatibacter sp.
GTTCCCAAAGTTGAAATCATGATTGCGGCTGCCATGATTCCCGCACCGAAGCGCGGAAAGACCACATTCACCACCGCCGTCGCAACCCGGTCGTCCGCCACATGCTGCATGGCGGGCAGCGGCAGGGTGAGCAGATAGGCGACGTTCGCAAGCAGGTAAAGCACAATCACTGACACTGTTCCAATCAGCAGGGAAAGAGGCAGGTTGCGTCGCGGATTGCGAACCTCCGCCGCCACAAAGGTGATGTCATGCCAGGAATCGGCTGAGAACAGCGAGCCTGTTTGCGAGACGCAGACGGCGATGAACATTCCCGCGGCCGTGGCCGAGGTCAGCCCCACGGCAAGCGATTCAGTCGGATGCGCGCTCCAGAAATGATGAAAGTTGGCGTGGATTGCCGCGGCGTTCGCGCCAAATGTCAGGCCGAGCAGGATCAGCGCAAGCAGGGCCCCGATCTTGGTCACAGTGAAGATATTTTGCACCCATTTGCCATACTTCAAGCCGCAACTGTTGGTCACGGTCAGTGCGACGATGATGGCGATGGCCAGGAGCTGAGCCGTGGAGAGCGACAGCGCATAGTGGCTGGAGATGTGAACGGGCGCGATGAGGTAATGCGACTCCGAGATGGAAGGCGCCAGCACCGTGGTGAAACGCGCAAAGGCAATGGCGACCGCGGCGATGGTCCCCGTCTGGATTACGGTCCACAGCGTCCAGCCATAGAGGAAGCCCAGCATGGGCGAGAAGGCCTCGCGCAGATACACATACATGCCGCCGGCCTGCGGCATCATCGCGGCCAGCTCGCCATAGCTGAGCGCGCCGAAGACGGTGAGAACGCCGGTGACGGCCCAGGCCACCAGCAGCCAGCCCGCGCTGCCAATCTGGCGCGACATTTCCGCCGAGACGATGAAAATTCCTGACCCGATCATGATTCCGGTCACGATCATGATGGAGTCGAACAGGCCCAGTCCCCGGCTGAACTCGCCCGCGCGCGAATGTGCTCTATCGATCATGGCCCGCTCCGCCTTTATGGATGGCTGCAACGGGCCATCGCGGCTTGATGCTCGGTCCATCATCGACGATGGTTGTCTGAATTGAAAAGGGGAAAATCTGTGCGATGAGCGGCGTGGGCGCTGCCGAGCGCGCCGACAGCCAACCCGATTGCGGGGCTCGGCCCGGCAGGCCGCGTTGTCTCAAGAAAGAACTCCTGGAATGGAGTTGCATCGATGTATACAATATAACATACAATTGAGAGCGGACCGCGTGAGATTCAGGGAGCGACGCAAGTTTGCCGAAGCGCGGTGCAAGCGCCCGAACCAATCCCGCCGTTGCGAGTTCGAGAGTGGCAACGGTGTGCCAGGCAAGACCAACTCTGCTGATGGGGAGACCTTCCACAATGCCGACCAGAACCCTGCTCTTTCGCACATTCGTCCTTTGCGCACTTTGCCTTGCCGTAAGCTGCGCTCCCGCGTGGGCACAGCGCCGTCGAGGCAGAGGATACCCTAACGCGTTTGCCTTCCGCTTTCTTGGCCCGGCAGTAGGCAATCGTGTCTCCGCCGTGGCGGGCATTCCGGGCGATCCGAGCACGTGGTACGCGGGCGCGGCCTCGGGCGGCGTGTGGAAGTCAACCGATGGAGGCAACGACTGGAGGCCGATTTTCGATCACGAGCCGGTGGCGGCCATCGGCGCGCTGGCCGTGGCGCCCGCTGACCACAACGTGGTGTGGGTGGGCACCGGTGAGGCCTGGGCGATTCGCGACATCGATGTAACCGGCGACGGCGTCTACAAATCGACCGACGCGGGCAAAACCTGGCAGCAAATGGGCCTTGATCAGACGGGGCGCATCGGTCGCATCGTGATTGATCCGCGCAATCCGCAACGTGTTTTTGTCTGCGCGCTCGGCCGGCTGGGAGGTCCGCAGAAGGAGCGCGGTGTTTACCGCACCAGCGACGGCGGCAAAACCTGGGAGCATGTGCTTTATGTGGACGAACACACCGGCTGCTCCGGCCTGGCGATGGACCCCGAGAATCCGCGCACCATGTTCGCCGGAATGTGGCAGGTCTCCATGCACACCTGGGCCGAAATCAGCGGTGGACCGGGCAGCGGAGTCTTTGTTTCCCACGATAGCGGCACCACCTGGAAGCGCATCGAGGGGCACGGACTTCCGCACTCGCCCGTGGGCAAGGTGGACGTGGCGGTGGCGCCCACGGATTCCAACCGCGTCTACGCGCTCATTGAGACCGACAAGCAGGGATCGCTCTGGCGCAGCGACGACGGCGGCGCGAACTGGCGCGTGATGAGCTGGGACAGGACGCTCATCGGCCGCGGTGGCTACTACATTCGCCTCGCCATCTCGCCTGACGATGAAAACAAGGTGCTGGTGGCCAACAGCAGCTTTCTGGTTTCGCTGGATGGGGGCCGCACCTTCGAGCCGAAGTACTGGGGCGGCGACAACCACGACATCTGGATTGACCCGACCAATGCAAATCGTTTCGCCATCTCCTTTGACGGCGGACTCGCCATCACCACCGTGGATGGCCGCGGTTTCAACAATGTCACCTTGCCCATCGGGCAGATGTATCACGTCGCGGTCGACGATCAGATTCCCTATTACGTCTACGGCAACATGCAGGACAACAGCACCATGCGCGGGCCAAGCATTCCCATCGGCGGAAGCCCCGATTCCGGCTGGGATCATCGCATGGGCGGCTGCGAATCCGGATTCACGCTGCCCGACCCCACGGACCCGAACATCGTCTGGGCCTCCTGTTATGCCGACGAGGTGACACGCTGGGATGCGCGCACGCGTGAGGCGCGGTCGGTCGGTCCGTGGTTCCACACGCTGGATTCGGCGCCCAATCAGACCAAGTACCGTTGCCACTGGACGCCGCCGCTGGCCATCGATCCCTTCGACCACAACACGGTCTATTACGGCTGCCAGGTCATCTTCAAAACCAGCAACGGCGGGCAAAGCTGGTCTGTCATCAGTCCGGACCTTTCCACCAAGGATCCTTCCCGCATCGTCTCCTCCGGCGGCCTCATCGCGGACAACCTGGGACAGTTTTACGGCGAGGTCGTCTTCGCCATCGCGCCTTCCACGGTGCAGAAAGGCCTCAT
Organism: Occallatibacter sp.; assembly: GCA_049678625.1. GTDB lineage: Bacteria > Acidobacteriota > Terriglobia > Terriglobales > Acidobacteriaceae > Telmatobacter. Next base: position 3,112 of record JBAUEO010000065.1, read on the forward strand.
CTGGGCCGGCACAAACGATGGCAAGATCTGGTATACGCGCGACGGGGGCACGCACTGGAACGACGTGACAAAGAACATTCCCAACCTGCCGCCATGGGGAACCGTCACAAGCATTCAGCCGTCGTTTTTCGATGCGGGTTCGGCCTACGTCTCCATCGACTTCCACCTCGTGAATGATCGCGACCCCTACATTTACAAGACCGCCGATTTTGGCAAAACCTGGACGAAGATTTCCGGCGGACTGCCCATAGGCCCACTCGCCTATGTGCGCAATGTCTCCGAGGACCCGAACAGCAAAAACCTGCTCTTCGCCGGAACCGGGAACGCGCTCTACTACTCGCTGGACGATGGCGGCACGTGGATACATTTCAACAAAGGCCTGCCGCCGTCGCCCGTCACCTGGACCGTGGTGCAAAAGCGCTTCCATGACCTTGTGGTTTCCACCTATGGCCGCGGCTTTTACGTCCTCGACGACATTACACCGCTGGAGCAGATGGCTCGGCAAAAGACCACGGAGGATGTTCGCTTCTTCACGCCGCGGCCCACTTATCGGCTGCCGGGGCGCGAGTTCGTCTTCCTCGACTTCGCACTCAAGTCTGCGCCGGCCAAGCCCGTGGAGCTGGAGATTTTCGACGGCAAGGGAAGCCTGGTCCGCAAGCTCACTCGGCCTGCGCATGCCGGCCTCAATCGCATCGCCTGGAATATGCATTATGATCCACCACGCCAGGTTGCATTGCGCACGCTGCCTCCCGAGGATCCGCACATCTTTATCGAGGGCCGGTTCTTCGGCAAGGATGTTCGTCCCGTGACGCACTGGGGCATGGAGACGATTCCAACGCCCATGGCCGCGCCAGGCAAATATCTCGCGAAGCTTACTGTGGACGGCAAAACCTATTCGCAGCCTGTCACGATTCTGATGGATCCGCACAGTCCCGGCAGCCAGGCGGACATTGAGGCTTCCGTCAAGCTCCAGTTGCAGACTGCCGCCGACGTGAGCAGGACCGCGGACATGGTGAACAACCTTGAGTGGATGCGCAAGCAGCTCGCGGTTGTGGAGCAGATGCTGGGCAGCGACAAGGGCAACCCAGCGCTGGCAAAAGTCGCGCACTCCATGGACGCAGAGATGCAGGACGTGGAATATGAGCTGCTTTCGAAGCCCCTGGCGGCGAGTGATGATAAGACCTACATCTCCGCGTGGAAGATCTATTACAACCTGCTCTGGCTTGAGGCGGAAATCGGTCCCGGCGCGGGCGATGTGGCCGGTGGAACCGAGTATCGACCCACCGATACCGAGGTGGAACTCTTCCATCGGCTTGAGCAGAAGCTCACACAGGCGGAAGGTGATTATCACCATCTGATGGCCGATGAGCTACCGGCCTTCAATCGCGAGCTGCTGCAGCACAATGTCACTCCGATCCGCGGCGCGAAGCAACCCAGGCCGTAAGACCAACCTCGTTCAACACAAAGGCCCCGCGCGCATTTGCGCCGGGGCCTCATCTTTGTTGGTTCAAGCTGCGCTTCTCGCTAATGTGCAATCGGGTCGCGCGTCAGTTCTCCGTTCACCATGCGCCAGATGCCGCGCGGATTGGCGTTCCGCAACTCCTCGGGCAATTCGGCTTCAGGAAATCCCTGGAAGCAGACCGGGCGCGCAAAGCGAAGAATGGCGCGCGTGCCCACGGCCGTAAAGCGGCTGTCAGAAGACGCGGGATAAGGGCCGCCATGAACCATGGCATCGCACACTTCCACGCCTGTTGGAAAGCCGTTGAAGAGCACACGGCCTGCTTTGCGTTCCAGCACGGCAATCAGATCGCGATACTCGGCCAGATCGCTCTCAGTGCCAAGAATCGTCGCTGTCAAGTGGCCTTCCAGCTCCTCCGCGGCGTGCATCATCGCTTCGCGTTTGTCATAGCGGACCACCAGAGACGTGGGCCCAAAAATTTCTTCGCTCAATGACGGCTTGAGGAGAAAGGTTTCGATTTTGGTCTCCAGCAGAACAGCTCCCGCGCCGCACCCGCCACCCGCAGCGGCGGCTTCATGCGCCGACAGGCCCTGCGTCTCCTTGCGCGCTTCCAGCGATCGGATATAGTTTGCGGCAATTGCGGGGGTCAGCAGTGAAAATGAGCTGCTCGCGCCAGTCAGCCGCCGCAGCTCCGTGAGGAAGGCCTCGGTTTCCTGCTGCTCGGGGAGGAAGGCCATTCCCGGCTTGGTGCAGAACTGGCCGCCGCCCAGCGTGAACGAGCCGAAGAGCCCTCCGGCAATTGCGATGCCGCGCTCCCTGAGCGCGCCGGGAAGGATGAAGACCGGATTCGTGCTGCCCATCTCCGCGAAGCAGGGAATCGGCTGGGACCGCTGCGCCGCCAGATCCATCAATGCGCGGCCGCCCTTCTGCGACCCCGTGAAGCTGACTGCCTGAACAAGAGGATGCGTCACCAGCGCCTGTCCCACTTTGAAGCCGGAATCAAAGAGCAGCGAAAACAGGCCCGCTGGCGCGCCGCAACTTGCGATGGACGCGGCAATCACCCGGCCTGCCAGCTCGCTCGTTCCTGGGTGTGCGGGATGCGCCTTCACGATTACTGGATTGCCGGCCGCAAGGGCTGAGGCTGTGTCTCCGCCTGCAACCGAGAAGGCCAGCGGAAAATTGCTCGCGCCAAAGACGGCGATCGGACCCAGCGGCCGAAGCATGGAGCGCAGGTCGGGCCGCGCCAGCGGCTTGCGGTCGGGCAGCGCCGTGTCAATGCGCGCTTCCGCCCACGACCCCTCTTCCGCGACACGCGCAAACATGCGCAACTGGCTGCTGGTCCGCAGAACCTCCCCGCGCAGCCGGGCCTCCGGAAGCGCCGTCTCCAACTGAGCACGCTCCACAATGGCGTCGGCGGCCACGTCCAGCCCATCGGCAATCGAGCGCAGCAGCGCCGCTCGATCCGCGCCTCCAGCCTTGCGACCCGCAAGGAAGGCCGACTGCGCGGCCTGTACCGCACGGTCCACATCCTCCAAGGCGGCGCAGTGGAACGCGGGCTCAATCGCCGCGCCGGTGGCGGGATTCATGGCGCGAAACTCCGCGCCCGTTCTCCCCGCATCTTCCCCGGCAATCAAGGACACTCCTGCAGACTCCATCATTCTCCTCACTCGGGAAATGCCGTGCTCTGCGGTGACGGCCGGTGGGCAAGTGCAAGCTTCACTGTTACGCGCACCTCTTCCAGTTCCGCGCCCACCACCTCCAGCCGCGGCAGACGCACGCGTGCATTGCCGGTTCCAGACTCCTGCTGAGCCTGCTTGATGAGCTGGATAAACTTCGGCACGGTGTCCATTCTCAACAGCGGCAGAAACCAGCGATAGAGCGCAAAGGCATCTTCATCCCGGCCCTCAACCGCCGCATTAAACAAGGCCACCGACTCAGCCGGAAACGCATTCACCAGGCCCGCAACCCAGCCTACCGCGCCGGCCGCCACGCCTTCCACAATCGCGTCGTCCACGCCCACAAAGATGCGCAGCCGGTCGCCCACCAGCGCTCGAATGGCACTTACGCGGCGCACATCCGTGCTGGATTCTTTCACCGCGGCAAAGTTTCGATACTCGGCCGCCAGCTCCGCAATCTGTTCGGGAAGAAAATCAGTTCCGTAGGAAATGGGATTGTTATAGAGCATGCAGGAGAGCGGCGTGGCCGCGAAGACCGCGGCGATGTGCGCCTTCATCTCCCGCCAGTCGCCGCGATACACATAAGGCGGCAGCACCATCAGCCCCGCGCAGCCCGCCTGTTCGGCCATCTTTGCAAGTTCCACCGCTTCAACCGTAGAAAGCGCGGAGATGGCCGCAACCACTGGTGCGCTCTTTCCCGCGGCCACTACATTTTTCAGCAGCGCTTGCTTCTCCTCGTTCGTGAGTGTTGCCGCTTCTCCCAGTGAACCCAGCGCGATGATGCCTGTGCATCCGTTGGCCAGCAGCCACTGCGCGTGCCGCTTCATGAAGGTGTGATCCACGCGCAGGTTTTGGTCAAAACAGGTTGTCATCGCAGGCATTACGCCGGTCCACTTCATACTGTCTCCTTCAGGCTTTCGATAGCGTCAGATGTCGCGTCGGCCGGCTCCGCCAGGCTGGAAACCCGCGCGGGAAAAAGGGGTGCGCGAATCGAATCGTCCCGCCACCCGAAAAGAAACTCCGTTGCACCCCCGCACACTCTCCCCTGGCAGGGGCCCATGCCGCAGCGCGTGTGCAGCTTGGCGTCGCGCCAGTTTTCCCGCGTGCGCAGGGCCTCAAGCGGGACGTCTTCGCACCGGCACACGATGGTGCTGTCGCCGGCAAGAGTCCGCAGTCGCGGATCGAGCTGGCATGCGCGTTGCAGTACGCGCACAAATCGCAGCGCGGCGCGCCTGCGCGGCATCAGGCTTCGCGCCTCTTGAATTCTGCCGGCCGCAGCAAATCCTGCCATCCGCCCTTCCAGCAGCGATAACTCAACGCCGCCAATGCCGGTCGGTTCGCCTGCGCACCACACACCCGGCTGCGAGGTTTGCAACAGCTCGCCGGTGGCCACAAATCCATCCTCCAGCCGGCAACCCAGCAAGGAGGCCAGCTCGGTGCTCGGAATCAGATGAAAGCCGCATGCAAGATAGTCGCATTCCACCGTCCATCGCCGTTCGCCCTGCTGCAATTCCACCGCTTGCACATGCTCGCTTCCATGCGCCGCCGCCACGTGACAATGCGTGAAATACCGGCTGTGTCGCGTCGTCCAGCGATAGCGGAGGCCCTGCATCAGCTTTCCGGGCTGCGTCAGCAGATGCAGCGCCAGCGGCGCCAATTGGCGCTTCCTTGCCTGCTCGCAAATGACCGCAATCCGGGCTCCGCGCGCGGCCAGGTGCGCCGCCACCGCCAGCAGCAGCGGACCCGTTCCGGCAACCACAACGCGCTTGCCCGCAATCGGCAGTCCGCCGCGCACCATCGCATCCAGCCCGCCGGCTCCCATCACGTTGGGCAGCGTCCATCCGGGGAAGGGAAGGAACAGCTCGCGCGCGCCAGTGGCCAGAATCAATGCGCGGAATCGCAACTGTGCCGTGTTGTCATCCCTCGCCGCGCCGGTTCGCTCTGCCGCCAGCACGCCCGGCTGCGGATTGTCGAAGATCCTCCAGCCTTGCAGGCGCACCACTTTGGAAGCTTCCAGTCTTTCCAGCCATCGCTTCGCCGCAACGGGAAGATGCGCGCCGCTGCGCCAAATCTGCCCGCCGGCCGCGGGATTGTCGTCCACAAGCCCCACGCGCGCGCCGCATTCGGCAGCCGTCACTGCTGCCGCAATGCCCGCGGGCCCCGCTCCAATCACCAGCGTGTCAAAGGCGGCAATCATAACCGGGTAGTCTCTCCCTCCGTCGTGACCGCCATTCCCCCGACGCACAGAATCTGGCAGCTTCTCTGGTGAGGCACCCCGTCAATGGTCACGCGACACTCCATGCAGATGCCCATGCCGCACACGGGCGCGCGAGGCTCTCCGCGGATGGAACCCCGCGGGTGTGCGCCGGCCAGCAGCACAGCACACGCCACCGTGGTTCCCGGCGCAACTTCAACGGATGCGCCGTCGATGGATAAAGCAATCTTCCGCACGCGATCAGCCATGTGCGGCCTCCGGCTGCTCCGACTCACGGTCGATCCCCCGGTGACTGATGAAGCGCGCCGGAAGGTAGGGCTGCGGAGCAATTGCGCTGCGTTCGCCGGTAAGGCTAGCCAATAGCAGCCGTGCAGTTGCAAGCGAAGTGGTGATGCCCAGCCCCTCGTGCCCGGTGGCCAGAAAGACTGACTCATCCTCGGGCCACGGGCCGATCAGCGGCAGCTTGTCCGGCGTCGCCGCTCGAAATCCCGTCCACACGCGGATGGCCTGCAACTCTCCGAGTGCCGGCATGTACTCCCGCGCGCGCCTGACCATCAGATCAAGCAGCGCATGGTTGAGTTCCTTGCTTTCAGCGCCGTACTCGCGCGAACTCCCAATCAAAAGCTGGCCCGTTTGCCGGGGCTGCACGTTGAACGCCACCGAGTCCACTGTGAGCGAGTGCGCACTCTTCAGATAGCCAAGCTCCACAAGCTGGTGGTGAGCAAAGCCCGGATAACGATCGGTGATGACCAGGTGCCCGCGACGTTTTCGCACCGGCAGTCCCGGCGTCAAGTCCGGCGCACTCGCGCCGCACGCATTCACAATGGTTCGTGCGCGCACCTCGGTTCCGTCTTCAAGCAAAACACGCCCATGTCCGGCAGCGATCACACGGTTTCCCGTTGCCGTCCATGCGCCCATCTCAGTGGCTTTCTGCAAAAGGTAATCCGCGGCGCACGGCGGGTAGAGCACCGCGTCCGAAGGAACCAGCAGCCCGCCCGCCAGTCCGAGGCGCAGTTGGGGCTCGGCTTCAGCCAGCGCATCGCTGTCCAGCATCTCCGTGTGGATTCCAGCCGAAGCATACAATTTCTGCTTGCGCCGCACTTCGGCCATCTCTTTCTCATCGGCCGCCACCCAGATTGTGCCGCGCGATTCGAACTCGGCCTGCGGCGGAAGCTCCGGCGCAAGCTGCCTCCACAACTCCACGGACCAGCGCGTCAACTCCATCTGCGCCGGCGAGTCGTCCATCACCACAATGTGCCCCATGCCAGCGGCGGTGGCGCCGCCGCCCACTCCTGCGGCATCGATGACGGCAGTCTTCATCCCGTGTGCCGCGCACTCGCGCGCGCAGGCAGCGCCCACAATGCCGGCGCCCACAATCGCGATATCGAAGCTTTCCTTCATGAGCCAATGCCCGACCGGAACGGGTCCTGGGGGTCCAGAATCAGCCGGCCCTCGGAGATGAGGAACGCTGCGCCCGTAATGCTGGGCAGAATGCGGGTGGTGGAGTTGCCGGCAATCTGATAGGAGCCTTCAAAGACAGTGCCGAGGATGCCTTCCTGCCTCCACAATTCTCCGGGGGCCAGTTTCCCATCCGCAAAGAGGCAGGCCATCTTCGCGCTTGTGCCTGTTCCGCAAGGTGAGCGGTCATAGGCTTTGCCCGGGCACAGCACAAAATTGCGGCTGTCCGCCTCCGGTGTTTGCGCCGGCGCTGACAACTCGATGTGGTCGATCCGTTCGCCGCCCTCTGCGGTGATTCCCGCGTCCTCCAGCGCACCGCGCACGGCCCAGGTGAACTCCGTCAGCGCGTCGCAATGCTCCATCGTCAACGCGCAGGGTTTTGATTCCGTGATAAAGAACCAGTTGCCGCCCCATGCAATGTCGCCTTTCACCTCGCCGAATTCCGGCACATGCACGGTCACATCCCGGCGAAAGCGATAGCTGGGCACGTTCTCCACCGTCACCTTGCCGGAGGCGTGCAGGGTCGCTCCCACAGTCCCCACGGGAGTCTCAATCAGGTGCCTTCCGGGCTGGATGCGCCCCAGGTGAGCCAGGGTGATGACCACCCCGATGGTGCCGTGGCCGCACATGCCCAGATAGCCAACATTGTTGAAGAAGAGCGCGCCCGCCGCGCATTGCCGGTTCGTGGGCTCCACAAGCAGCGCTCCCACAAGCACATCCGAGCCGCGGGGTTCATTCACCACGGCCGAACGAAAATGGTCGTGCTGCCCGGCAAACAGGCGCAGCCGCTCAGGCAGCGGCCCGGTTCCCAGATCAGGGCCACCGGAGACAACAACCCGGGTTGGCTCCCCGGCCGTGTGCGAGTCGATAATCTGAATGGAGAACATTTCCCTCAAATTGTCCACAATACTGGATACTATCTTAGTCCAGGCGTAGACACTGTATTGAATTTTCCAGCTTTACGACAAAACCGCAAGGTACAATCTCATTGGAAGAGGCGGAGCAATAGAAAAGATGGCAGTTCACGCGGCGGATAGCGGCAAATCAACCGGACGGGTCAAAGCAGTGCACGGAAACAGCCTGCGCAAGGCCTTTCACGAAATTCGCGAATTAATTGTTCATGGCCGCCTCTCCCCCGGTTCGTGGATTGTGGAGGCGGATCTTGCGCGCCACCTTGCCATGAGTCGCACCCCTGTGCGCAGCGCTCTGCATCTGTTGCAGCGGGAAGGCTACGTGATTGAGCACACCAACTCGCGCAAATCGCGTATGGTGGTTGCCCCGCTCACCAAGGAAGATGCGGGCGAACTCTACCCCATCATCGGCCACGTGGAAGGGCTGGCCGGCAGGCGAACGGCCGCGCTGGCCAAAAGCCGCAGAAACGAAATTGCCGCGCAGCTTCGCGCCCTCAACCAGCAGCTGCGCGACATTCTTACCGGAAAAGCCGCGCGCACAGCCGGTATTTTCGACATCGATCATGGTTTTCACCGCACCATCATTGAGACGGGAGCAGGTCCCCGGCTTTCGACACTGCACAAGTCCATTGAACCCCAGGCCGAACGCTACTGGCGCCTTTACGCCAGCTCGATTCTTCACGACCTGCACCTCTCGGTGGCCGAGCACGAGGAAATCATTGCCGCCATCGCCGCTGGGGACCCGGACCGCACCGAGCGCGCCCTGCAGGTGAACTGGGAAAATGGCTGCGCGCGTCTGGCGCGGGTCATCGACATCTTCGGCGAACGGGGAAGCTGGTAAGCGGCCCGGCTGCCCGGCAGCGATTTGAGCTTCTCGGGGCAGTTCTGTTGGGCGCTGCTTTTGTGGCTTGACGTGAGGCATGCCATATTGTACACAATGTGTTAAGCGAATTTGCGTGCCATTTTTCCGCAACCGCCAAATGGGCCGCTTCCCTCGTGCTTATCGTGGCATGCAGCAGCGGTATGTTATTAGGGAACCAATCCTTACCAGGTCCGCGAGCGACGCTTCCCGAGCAGCCGCATCCGGCTCGGAGTCCTCAAGGGACATGGCCTCCATGGTCTGCGGAGGTGTGAAGGAGGAGCATGAAGCCCAATCGAGCAATTTACACGCTACTGATGACCTGTGTGGGCGGGCTGGCATGCGCCGCATCCGGTCAGGTCACGCGGGCCGACTACGACCGCGCTATGCATCTGCAAAAGAAATATGACTCGCTGGTCGTGGACTTGCCCGATACCCCAGTCTGGCAGCATTCGGCGGACCGCTTCATCTACAGGAAGAGCGTCGAGGGCGGTCACGAGTTCGTGCTTTATGATGCACTCACGCAGACCAAACGGCCGGTCTTCAACCAGGCAAAGCTCGCGGCGGCTCTTTCGGCCGCCAGCGCAGAGCATTACACCGCGCTGAGGCTTCCCTTCGCGCGCTTTCACTTCCTCAGCAGCGAGTCTTCCATCGCCTTCGAAGCCGGCAATACCGCCTGGAAATGCGACCTGAAGAGCTGGGCCTGTGAAGGCCATCCCATCTTTTTGGGCGACAACTACGGCTACGACGATACGCCGAAAGTGGAGAACAGCACAAAGGAGACACTGGCTTCGCCAGACGGCAAATGGCTCGCATACATTTTGAACTACAACTTGATGGTTCGCTCCGCAGATGGCAAGCAGCACCTCACGCTCAGCGAAGACGGATCCGAAGGCAATTACTATGCCTTCTCCACACTGGTCTGGTCGCCGGACTCTGCGCATCTGGTCGCCTATCGCATCCGTCCCGGCTACCATCGCGTCATCCACTACGTAGAGTCCTCGCCGAAGGATCAGCTTCAGCCGGAAACCTCCACAATGGTCTACCCCAAGCCCGGCGATGTGCTGGCCCTTCCGCAGCCGGTACTCTTTGATGTTGTCGCGCATAAGGAAATCTCCATCTCCAACACACTCTTTCCCAATCCCTTCGACCTTTCGAATGCAGCCTGGTGGAAGGACAGCCGGGGATTCACCTTCGAGTACAACCAGCGCGGCCATCAGGTCTATCGCGTCATCGAGGTCAACGCCCACACAGGCGCAGCACGAACCCTCATCGACGAGCAGAGCAAGACCTTCGTCAACTACGAACGTTTGAGGTTGAACCAATACGACACCGGCAAGATCTACCGCCACGACGTGAACGACGGCAAGGAAATTGTCTGGGCCTCGGAGCGCGATGGATGGGAGCAGCTTTATCTGTTCAACGGCCACACGGGCGCACTGGAAAACAAGATCACGTCGGGCCGCTGGGTGGTGCGCGCGGTCAATCACGTGGAAGACAAGAAGCGCCAAATCTGGTTTGAAGCCAGCGGCATGAACGCTGGCGAAGATCCTTACTTTGTCCATGCCTATCGCATCAATTTTGACGGCACCGGACTGACGCCCCTCACGCCCGCGCCGGCCAATCATCATGTGGTCTTCTCATCGGACGGTAAATACTACGTGGACACCTGGTCACGTATCGACCTTGCGCCAACCATGGCCCTTTATCGCACCTCTGACAACAAGCTGCTTGCCGTTGTGGAGCACGCCGACATCAGCGAGCTCCTGGCTGCAGGCTGGCACCCGCCCATGGTCTTCCACACCAAGGGGCGAGACGGCGCGACGGACATCTGGGGGGTCATCTACAAGCCGGCGCATTTCGATTCGCACAAGAAATACCGCGTCATCGAAGACATTTACGCCGGCCCCCAGGGCTCATTTGTCCCCAAATCTTTCACCACGCGCATTGAACCGCTCACGCAGCTTGGATTCGTCGTGGCGCAGATGGACGGCATGGGCACGAACAACCGCTCGCGCGCCTTTCATGATGTGACCTGGAAGAATCTAAAGGATGCCGGCTTCCCTGATCGCATCCTGTGGCACAAGGCCGCGGCCGCGCACTTTCCCTGGTACGACATCTCAAGGGGCGTAGGCATTTTCGGCACTTCTTCCGGCGGGCAAAGCTCCATGGGGGCGCTGCTCTTCGACCCGGACTTTTACGCCGTCGCGGTCTCCAACAGTGGCTGCCACGACAATCGCATGGACAAGATCTGGTGGAACGAGCAGTGGATGGGATGGCCCATCGGACCGCAGTACTCGGCCTCGTCTAATGTCGACAACGCCTGGCGGCTCAGGGGCAAGCTCTTGCTCATCTTTGGCGAGATGGACCACAATGTTGATCCGTCCTCCACACTGCAGGTGGTGGATCGGCTCATCCGCGCGCACAAGACCTTTGACCTCCTGGAGGTCCCCGGCGCGGATCACGGCACGCGCGGTCCGTATGCCGACTACACTCTCCGCAAGACCTTCGACTACTTTGTGCGCAATATGCTGGGCGAGCAGCCGCCGGATTGGAATGCGGATCCAGTTCCAGACAGCGAAAAATAAGCGAGTAGAACTCTTCCTCCGCCTCATGAATCACCGGGCCGCGAAGCCTTGCCGGGAGACTCGATTGACCTGCGAATTCGCGCAGCTTAGCGTCTCCTGGCATGCCAAAGTTACGGAATGGCACGCGCTGGATGGTGAGTGCTCGCCGGTTATCTTCGTACTGGCCGCCGGTCACTGTACTGGCGAACAGAAGTCAGGGAATTTTGAGCAATCCACGCTATAGTTGCGCGAAATCTCCCCTTCTTCGGCCATGTCAATCATTCGATTTTCAGATTTCGACCTTGCCGGGCTCTCAAACAAATGCCATCGGAGACATGCATAGCTTGATGCTCAGAAAAGAGCCGCGTCACGAAGTGAAAGCGCGCCAACCCCTCTGCGAGCGACGAATAGATGTTTGAATCCGCAGCATTGGGATGAGAACCCGCGAGGTTCCGCGTCAAGCTCCATGCATATCCACCGGCTAGCACTATAAGGCGCCCGCTTTCGCCTGGGACGAATTTTGGGAACGCATGTGGTAGACCGGCCGTTTCTTAGGTAACGATCAAGGTCAAAAAGCAACTTCGCCTGCTGAGAGCTCAGCATATTTCGTTTGTTCAGCTTGTGACAGTCAGTCGAGTGAGCCGATTTGCCGTGTGTCATGGCTCACATCCGGATGGGTTCGAATTGGTACTTTGCTCACCTTTCGGTGCTTCGCAAACACCTCGCCCACGAGGCGACTCCGGGATACGGCCACGTTTGCCAATGCTACGCTGCTAGACGGCAACGTCGGCGGTTGCCAGTGGAAACACGGCGGACCATTGCGCATTTGGACGTTTGGACAATGCCCAAACGATGCCCAAACAACCCATAACGACCCTCACGGAACCACGGAGGACCGCGTCAGCGATACCAAGAGGATGAGACCTGAAGTTTGACGCAAATGACTGAAAAGGGAGGAGATTCAAGAGGGAGTAACGACAAGCCGGGTTGGCCGAACTGGCAGACGCAGCGAACTCAAAAATCAGAAGTGCGTCCCGATTCCGCCTTGGGGAGTTCGCTCGGCAGGAAGGCCATTTGTGATCGGGCGGTGTGCGCTCCATTCGAATCCTCATGGGATCAAGCATCTGATTCTCGGTAATCTCTATTGCCAGCACGGAATGTCCAGAAACGCTATGATCCTTTTTTCAATTGATGGCCAGTTTCCCAAGTTGAATGTCGCCGGTTCGATCCCGGTCTCCCGCTCCACTTCCCGGAATTCGAATTGACCTCTTCTCATCCTCACGCGTTGCGTTGATCTGGCAATGCTGCAAGTTCTCGCGCGCGGAGAAAAACGCTGAGCAGCATGGGCCGCGTCAGCTTGCCCGTGTTCGTGTTCTGCAACGAGGGATGAAAGCTCGCAATCACGTGCAATCCGCCGGGAAGCGCGTATTCGGCTCCATGCCGAAACACAAAATCCGCGCGGGAAAACTCCTGGCCGCTTCGCGCCGCGTGGCTGAGCAAACCATCGAACGCGATGCGACCGAGACAAACGACAACACGAAGCTGCCTGAGCAGGCGCAGTTCCTCGTCCAGCCATGGCGCACAGTTGCGCAACTCCTGCGGGGTGGGTTTGTTCTCGGGCGGCGCGCAACGCGCCACGGAGTTGATCCACAATCCGGTCAGCCGCATGCCGTCGTTGCGGCTGGAGGCGCGAGGCTGCGAGGCGAATCCGGCTTCATGCAGAACCGGGTAAAGAAAATCGCCAGAGCCGTCGCCGGTGAATGGCCTTCCCGTGCGATTGGAGCCGTGCGCGCCCGGCGCCAGGCCCAGAGCAAGCACGCGCGCCTCCGGGTCTCCGAACGACGGCACAGGCCGTCCCCAGTATTCCCAATCGGCGTAAGCTCTCTTCCGGACGCGCGCAACCTCTGCGCAATAAGTGCGCAGGCGCGGGCAACGCTCGCAGGCAACAATCTGCCGGTTCAGCGAATGCAACGTTGCGGGGCGTTTGGTCATGTTGTGATTTTAGGGCATGCCTGCTTTGCAATTGTGGCGCACTCCGCTCTCCGCCAAGGCGGCCTGAGATGAGGAGTGCACTAGAGCTGTGTGACGACCCGGGGAAGGGCTCGTACCTGGCGCAGCGGCTCGCCGGTCGCCGCGCAGAGCACCTTCTGGATTTCGGCAAGAATGGAAAGCGCCACCAAGGCCGGCGTCTCCGCGCCAAGGTCGAGCCCGGTGGGCGCGTGCAAGCGCGCGAGCCAAGCATCCACGCGATCTTCAGTCACGGGCGTCGCGGGCAGGCGCAACAGCAGGGCAGCCTCCGCCAGCAGTTCCCGCGTGCGACGCTGCGGACCCAGCACGCCCATGTACGCGGGCGGCGCTTCGAGCGCGAGCAGCGATGCCAGCACGCGAGAGTCCTGCTCAAAGCTGTGCGTCATCACAACGGCTGCATCTGTCGGCCTCGGATTGAAATGTGCCGGCCCGGGCTGGGGCAACTCGGCCATCGGCAGCACGAGCACTTCATCCGCTTCAGGAAATCGCTCGCGCGTGGCCAGGTGCGAGCGGCCATCCGCCACCACAATGAACCAACCCAACTCTCGCGCCAGACGCACGAGCGGTCGCGCATCGTCTCCAGCGCTGAAAACCCACAGGCCCGGCCGCGCGGCGCAGTAGTCCGCTCGGACCCGCGTCTTCACACTGTCAATCAGGACGAGCCGCTCCGTTGAGGTTCGCTCCTCGAATGCTTTCTCGGCCGTTGCGCGCAACCCGAAGCGATTGTCTTCGCCTGCGTCGTGAGAGCCACGGAAAACTTCACGCTCGCCCGTGTGTTCGCCGTCGAGTACCGTGGCAATGGCCAGTGGCTCGCGGGCATGGAATGCCGCTTCCAGCAAAGCGAGCAGCGGGTTTGCGGTCTTTCGCCGCTCCAGCAGCAACTCCACCACGCCGCCGCAGCCAGAGCCGAAAGGCCGCTCCCCATCGTCGTCGGCTGTGGAATATCGCTCCACAGTGGGGCCTGCTCCCGTGAGCCACCAGGCGCGGCGCGCCACCTCGGCCTCAAGGCATCCGCCGCTCACCGTGCCCACGCGCCGGCCGTCCATCGCCAGCAGCATGCGCGCGCCGGGCCTGCGATAGCTCGAGCCCTCAACGGCGACCACGGTTGCCAGAACGTAGTCCTGGCCTTCGGCTTCCAACTCGCGCCAGAGGGACAGGATGGGCTTGAGATCGGTCATCGGCTCCTTTTCTCGCTGAGGCTTCGAGTGTTGCAGCCTGTCTCTCTCACACTTTAACCGTACATCTTGGAGCGCGCTCAAAGTCAAGGCGCGGATGCTCGCGAAGAGGGTTCGCAACTGAATGCGGAGATGACATTTGCCGGCAAGCATGGCGTATCCTCAACGTGCGAGGTGTTTTGTGGCAGACCGCGCGCTCCATGAACAGATGCTCTCCGTGGCACTGGACGAGGCTCGCCTGGGCCGCGCCGAGGGTGGAGTCCCTATCGGTGCAGCGTTGTTCACGCGCGCGGGCCAGCTCGTCAGCCGGGGCAGAAACCGGCGGGTGCAGCAGGGCGATCCCAGCATTCACGGCGAGACTGACGCCTTCCGCCGCGCCGGCCGCCAGCCGAGCTACCGCAACCTGGTGATGGTGACCACGCTTGCACCCTGCTGGTATTGCAGCGGGCTCATTCGCCAGTTCAGCATCGGGGCCGTGGTTGTGGGTGAAAGCCGGACCTTTCAGGGGGGCGTGGAATGGCTGCGCGGGCACGGCGTGGAAGTTGTTGACCTCGACAGCGCCGAGTGCCGCGGGCTTCTCGAAGGCTTTATCGCCGAGCATCCGGAAATCTGGAACGAGGACATCGGCGAAGAATAACCGCAGCCCGCTAGGGAGCACCCGCGGCATCCGTTCAACGCGATGAGAGTCGTTGCGGTCGCGGCGAGCAGCGGAAAAATTCTACAAAAGCCTCAATGCCGGTCTCATACGGGGGAAGCGCCCCTTCCCGCACGCTAGCACGCACCGCGTGAGGAATCCGCGAGCTTTCTCCGCGTGCCGATGCGCGCCGCCAGCGCCAGCAGGTCTTCGTCCCTCCCGCACGCCGCGGCCATTTGCACGCCGCCGGCGAAACAGGGAACCGTGACGACCGGAACCCCGGCCAGGCTGAAGGGCGTGGTGTAGCGCAGCAGGCGTTTGCGCGTCTCAGAGTGGTCGGCGCCGGCCGCGAGCCTGGCCACGGGCGTGGCCGGCAGAAGCAGAATCTCGTGCTCGCGCAGCAGTGCGTCCATCCACGCCTGAAATTCCCTATGCCGCTGGCGCAGCGCAGCAATCTCCTCGTCGGAAATCCGCGCGCCCCACTCCAGCCGTTCGCGAATCGCGTCCTCAAAGTGCGCGAAGTGTCCTGCATGAACCCGCGCCGCCTCCCAGGCTTGAATGGGCGCAAAGACTTCGAACGCGTCGCGCCACCAGGAAACGTCTACCGTGACTTCTTCGAGCCCCAGCGCATTCAGCTCCGCCACTGCCTCGCGAAACGAAGCCAGAATATCCGGCTCGCAATCCTCAAGAAAGCTCTCGTCCACCGCGGCAAATCGCGTGAGGTGTGCGTGGGCGACAGAGTTTTGCGGCGCGAAGGGTGCGGCCAGCAGAGGCGCATCGCGCAGGTCGGAGAAGAGCCAGCCCATGGTGTCGAACGACTGCGCCAGATGGCCCGCGCCGTGCCAGTCTCCGCGCCCCAGCGAGGCGCGATAGCCGGCCAGCCCGCACAGGGCCGCGGGTGCGCGCACCGAACCTCCCGTGTCCGTACCAATCGCGGCCAGCGCCGACCCCTCTTGCACACTGGCTGCCGCGCCGCTCGACGAGCCACCTGTCAGGGCCTCCGGATTTCCCGGCTGCAGGCAGTCGCCGAACTCCGGATTCTCGCCCGTGATGCCATAGGCCAGCGGATGCAGGTGCGTCTTGCCGGTGATCACGGCGCCGGCGGCGCGCAGCCGCTCCACAAGCCACGAATCCTGTTTTGCCGCACCATGAAAATCCCGATAAAACTTGACGCCGCAACTGGTCAGCGCACCGGCAAGGTCAAAGCAATCCTTTACCGAAACGGGCACACCCCACAACGCCGCGCGCCCATCGCCAAAAGGGCCGCCTTCGCCTTTGGGCATTGCATCGGCTCGCGCGGCCTCGGCCATCGTCCACTGCGGATCTCGCCAGAGGTAGGTGTTTCGGCCCGCATTGCCGTTGGCCCGCGCCAGCGCCCTCCCGGCCAACTCAGTGGGCGTCGTCCGCCCTTCCGCCAGCGCCCGGCGGGTCTCGCCAATTGGTCCCATTTGCCCGTGCATGTCTCCGATTGTAGGCGCGCGACAAGCCTCATTTCCGCCCGGCGCGTTCTTGACGGGTTCATTATGATCGCCATGCTAGCTTCGGACATGGGCGTCCCAAAGATTCAACTCAAAGGCGCGAAAATCGCGACGCCCAGGCCAAGCGAGCGTGACCATGCGCAGGACTTCATGGCGATGCGGCGCAGCCGCTCGCGTGAATCTTGAGGCTCCCCCTTCTCCATGAAGGAACCGCTCCAGACACACTTGACCACCATCGTCGGCGATGCGGCGCGCGTCTGGTTCGCGCTCACGCCGGCGGTGGAGTGGACGCAGAGCACCGTTGCCTTTGACACCTACGAGGACGCATTCAGCTTTGCCGAATCCGTTGCGGTGGAGACGACCTGGACCAAGCGGCTGGTCACGGTCTTCGAGTGGCCCATTCCTTCCTTCTTCACGCCCATCCGCTCGAGGATGCCGCCGGAAAAAGCCATTGTGCTGGCGATGATCGCCACCACGCAGGCCGATCGGTTTCATGCTGCCGCTGAAGCCGTGGGCGGCGAACCAACCTTCGCCTCGCCTTACGAGGGCCCGCGCACCCAGCATTTGCTGAGCGACTACACATGGAACCACACCACTCTGTGGGCCATGAAAGCCAATCCGGCCTACACCTATCTGCAATGCGGCTTTTCACCCGCCGATTGCCGCAAGCAGTTTCGGCTTCTGCGCCATCGCTTCGGCGACGAAACCCTCTTCCACATCGAGTTCATGAAAAACGGCAAAGGCGTCGTGGTTCCCGGCGCGATCCCAGTCGTGCGCTTCGTCACGGCGGAGCGGCTGAACGAAATGATCGATTACTGCCGGTCGGTAGGCGTCTTCGTTGCCAACCCCCACGTGAATTGCCTTGAGGACGGCGGCCGTTTTCGCGAAGACAACATTCAGCTCGTCGCCAAACAGAAGTACGACCCGCGCGGCCTGCTCAATCCGGGCAAGATGATCAGCTTTCACAAGCAGGCGGTGCCCCGTTGGAGACCTGGATTCCGGATGCGCGCAACTTTGCCTACCTCAGCTGGAAGCGGTGGACGCATTGCCGCGCGAGACCACGCTGCTGGTGCTCCCCACGGCGGCCGTTGAGCAGCATTCGTCCCGCGCATTCTTCATCCCGGCAAGAAAAGGGGCGCTCGACGATTAGAACGCCGTGCGTTACGATCTCGCTCGACTCAGAAGTCAAGATGCAGCGACATCTGAATCTGGCGCGGGCTGCCGACGGTGTGCGTCACGATGCCCAGACCGCCGGGACAGTTGTAGAAGCTCTCGTTGGTCTGCGAGCCGTCGGCCGCGCAGCCAGTGGGCAATGGCGTTGTTCCCGTAGCCGGAAAGGCGTTGTAGTTCTGGTTTTGCGAGACTTCGTTGCCCGGCACGTCGAAGCTGGTTGTGTTGGTCAGGTTGAAGACGTCAAAGGTGTACTTCAGCGAGTACTTGTCCTTGATTGTCATCACCTTCACCAGTGAAGCGTCGGCGCGCTTCTGGAAGGACTGACGGAAGATGTTGCGCTGGCCGTTAGAGAAGCCCGTTTCATAGGGATCAGTGGACGGAATGGCGCCGTTCAACCCGCCGGCCGGAAGAATCGGCAGCGTGAAGCAGGCCGGGTCAAGGGCGGCTTTGCCGTTGATTGCGAACCACGCGCCGGACGCGCCGGTGGTGGCCTTCTTCGGCGAGCAGCCCGGGGCCAGGGGCACAATCGGATTGGTGATGCCGTCCGCCGTTGAGTAGTAAATGCTGCCCACTGCGCCCGAGAAGTCGATGACGCTGTAAGGCTGCCCGCTCTGCAGCACGGTCAGGCCCGTCAGCGACCATCCGTTGATGACCTTGCCCGCCAGCGAAGCATCCCGCGCCGTGTTTGGAACGCGGAAGATGTAATTGAAGTTCAACACGTGGGTGCGGTCGAAGTCGGCCGAGCCGTAGGAGCTGCGTAGGTTCAGCGGGTCGTTTCCGTTGTAGAAAAGACCCAGCCCGCTCTGCTCGTCAAGGGTGTGTGAATAGGTGTAGGAAACGCCGAACTGGATGCCGTGACCCATGCGTCTGTCGATGTGGGCCTGCAAGGCGTCATAGGCGCTTACGCCGGCTGCTACATAAGAAATGGACTCCGCGGCATAGCCAATGTAAGGCACGCGAAGGTCAACGTTGCCGCCCTCGTAGTTTGCCAGGTACGGCGTTCCGTCCTGCAGCATCAGCGGCGGACCGTAGTCCGGCTCGCTCACCGTGTAACCGTAGGTGTAGTTCTGCTGATAAGTGCTGCCCGGCAGCGTCGGACTCGAAGGGGACGCGATCACCGGCTGGTTGAACGGCACCGGGATTACCTGGTGGCGACCGCGGTTGCCCACGTAGCCGATCTCGATGGCCAGGTCGCTGCGCGGCTGCCACTGGATGTCGAGAGTGTAATTCATCGAGTAAGGCAGCTTGTTTTTGCGATCATAGACGCCCAGCGAAATCGGCTGGCCGTAGTTCATGATGCTTGCCGCGTTGGGCAGGTAGTTTTCGAGATCCGAGG
This sequence comes from Occallatibacter sp., assembly GCA_049678625.1. Taxonomy (GTDB): domain Bacteria; phylum Acidobacteriota; class Terriglobia; order Terriglobales; family Acidobacteriaceae; genus Telmatobacter. The sequence goes on from JBAUEO010000065.1 coordinate 22,081, forward strand.
CCTTCGGGTTGTTGGGCGGCGCGAGCAGTGAAGTGCCGTAGGGGTTCTCGAGGTTGCCCTCTGCATCCGATCCGCCGCAGGTGGGAATGTAGCCCTCGTAGAGATACTCAGATTCCACAGGGCAGCTGGACGCGTTCACGAACGGAAGCTGCTGGTTCACGCCGAAGGGCCCGCCGGTTACCGTGCCGATGGCGTAGCCGGGCGAGAAATAGCTGAACAGCTCACCGCGGTCGTAGTACATGCCGCCGCCGGCCCGCACCACCACCTTGTTGTGGAAGATGCCCGGCTGCCAGGCCATGCCGAGACGCGGCGCAATGCCCCACTGGCGGCCCGTCAGCGTCGTGTTGCTCACGCCCTTGGTGCCGTTGGCGTTGTTGCCGGCGATGATCAGGCCCGAGTTCTCGATGGTGTCAGAAGTGACGTCATACTGATAGCTGCCGGGATCGAAGTTGAAGATGCGCCCATATTTCTCGGTCAGTCCGCCGTCCCAATCGTAGCGAACGCCTGCGGTCAAGGAGAGCCCCGGCTTTACCTGGTACTTGTCCTGCACGTACATGCCGAGCTGGTTGGCGCGGTAGTAGCGGCTGGCGTCGCCCTGCAGGAAAGAGCTGACGTAGAAGCCCGTCGACGAGCTGCCCGGCGTCACAAAGCCCTGAATCATCTGGCTGAAGTCGTCGGTGGCCACGGTGCCCGTGCCGGTCCGCTTGTCGATGGTGTTCAGCTGGGTGTAGCCGTAGCTGGCGCCGAATGAAATGGTGTGCTCGCCCAGCGTCCAGATTGCATTGCCTGAAGGCGCGAGGCGGTTCTGGAAGACGCCGGTATTTGGCGCCTGACCTTCGGCGTTCGGCCCAATGTTCAGAATCGCGGTTGAAGTACCTTCCGGCTGGTACTCACCGAGCACGTTGTAAACTGAAACGCCGGGAAAGTAGGTTGAGCCGAACTCGTTGATGGAGCCGTTGCCCGCCGCGCCGCCCGGAATCGAGTCCGGCCCGAAGGGCTGCTTGTTGGTGCCGTAAATCTTCTCGCGAAGAAAGCCCAGCGTGGCCGTAGTGCTCAAGTTCGGCTTTAGCAGCAGGCTGTTGTTCACTGAGAAGACCTGCGCGCCCGAGTCCAGGTGCTGGTCAAAACCGGGAACGCTTGAATAGGAGTACGGCGCCACCGCCGGATCGTGCTGGTAGAAGTACTTCGCGGCCAGCGTGTCCTTCGAGGTCGCGTTGTAGTCCAGGTCGGCAGTTACCATGTCGGCTGCGAACCGGCCCGTGCCCGGCAGGAAGGCGTTGTCCACATGCGCCGCGTTGGGCGCGGCACCGCCGAGCGCGTCGTTCGGAATCAGCCACTTTCCCGGCTCGCCCGGCAGCGACGGTGAATTGAACAGGGCAAGAGCCGTTTGATCAATATTTGCGGACGAAATTTGCGTGCACACGCCATTTGCCTGATCGCCGTCCGTGCAGAAGGCGTTGTTGCTCAAAGTCGCCATGGCGTCTGCGGAGCGGTCGTCGCTCAGACCCACGGGCACGTCGATGACCGAGTCGCCAATCTCCTGGTCGGCCACGTGTAGGTGTTGGTAAGCCAGGAATCCGAAGAGCTTGTCCTTGATCAGCGGCCCGCCCACTGTTCCGCCCACTACATAGCGGTGCAACTGCGGCACTTTGTTGTGGGCCGGAATGTCCTCATCCTGGTTGAAGAAAAAGGGTGCTGAGTTGATCCAGTCCGTGCCACGGTGGATGTATGCCGAGGCGTGCAGCGTATTGGTGCCGGAGGCCGTGCTCATGTCAATGTGCGCGCCCGACGTAGAGCCCTGCTGCGCATCGTACATCGAGGCGTTCACCTGCACCTCCTGCAGCATCTCCGGAGCCGGCGTGGGTATCGCGTTGCCGATGGAAAGGTAGACCGAGGCCAGCGTCTGAATCACGCCGCCTGCGCCCTCGCTGGACGAGACGCCGGTGCTGTTGATGACGCGCGCCGAGGGAACCTGGCTGGTGCTCTTGCCGTTGAACAGGTTGGAGGCGTCCACGCCGTCCAGTGAGAAGCTGTTGCTGGTGTCGCGCTGGCCGTTGGCCCAGATGGGCGCGTTGCCCAGGCCGCTGGTGGCGCCGGTGCCGCCGGGCAACTCCGCGTTCACGCCCGGCGAAAGAATCGCCACGCCGGTAAAGCTGCCGGTCGAAAGCGGTATCGCCTCAATCTGCGACTTCTCCAGAACGTAGCCCACGGTCGTATCCACTGCGTTCATCAGCGGCGAGGCGTTCACCTCCACCGTCGTCGTGGCCTGCCCCACTTTCAGCGTCGCATCCACGGTAGCGGTGCGGTCAGCCTGCACCAGGATATGCCGCGTCTTCTGCGCGTTGAACCCCTGGGCCTCGTAGGTCAGGGTGTAGGGGCCGATGGGCAGGTTCACAAACGAGTAAATCCCCGTGCCATTCGTCGTCGTCTTCCGCGTCAGCGACGTCAGCTCGCCCACGATGGTCACCGTCGCATTCGGCAGCGCGCCGCCTGATGGGTCCGTCACCTGTCCAGTGACGCCGCCCAGCGTCTGTTGCGCCAATAGTGCGGATGCGCCCAGCAGGACGACCGCCAGAACCGCAAGCAGCCAGGTTATCGGAGAGAGTTTGGCGCCTTTGAATTCGCTCAACGCTTTGGCCTCGAAGAAATCAGGGTACGCCGCCTGTGTCTGCGGCTTCGTGTGCGGGGTTTGGGAGCCCGTCGTTTTTTGCTGCCTTGCCTAAAAAAGAAGAAAGGAGAACTGGAATATCCGGCTTCAGGTTCCTGCCAGTCGCCGCTCCGGCGGAGCCGCTGTATCCCTGACGATAACGCTCTATTCATAAAGTTCCCCTAAGGAATTGCCGTGCCTGACGGGCCGAAAAAGCTGCTGAGGGATGCGGCAGAAGGGAGACATGAGCCTGCACAATGCGCCAGCCCTCGAGCATCCGCGCCAACCCGCTTCGCGGAAACATAATTTCCGCCCGGAGATGGAGGCTGCAGCAGCTCCACGCCCAGCGCTTTCAACTTCTCTTCGGGGCTGTTCATCTGCGTCACGTGCCTTCGAATGTAGCATGGCCGCGCGCGTTTTTCGTTGGGGTCCGCCGCTTGCTTCGGTTAGCATGGGCCATGCTTTCCGTCTTGCTTTTCCATCCTTACACCGAGGCGCGATCTGCATGATTACCCGCTCGGCCAAAATTCTCCTTCTTGCTGGCATTGCGGTTTATTACACGCTTGTGGTCTTCAACAACCTCACTGACTTCAATTCCAATTACCAGTTTGTCCGCCACGTCCTCTCCATGGATACCACCTTTCCCGGCAACCACGGCATGGGTCGCGCCATCCTATCGCCCGCCGCTGATCTCGCGTTCTACTGGTCCATCATCGCCTGGGAAATCGTCACCACAATCCTGCTCTGGTGGTCCGTGGCTGTGCTTTTCCGCAGGCTGCGCGCGCCCTCGGTGAACTTTCACGCCTCCAAGGGCGTCGCCGTCCTCGCGCTCACCCTTTCAATGCTGATGTGGCTGGTTGCGTTCTTCTCGGTAGGCGCGGAGTGGTTCCTGATGTGGCAGTCGCGCGTCTGGAATGGCCAGGAGGCGGCCTTCCGCATGTTCACGGTCATGGGCATCGTGCTGCTGCTCCTCATTCAGCCGGAGACCGACGCGCAGCCCTGACGGCTATTCTGCTTTCACCGCGCCGCGCCTGTGCCGCAGTGCATACCAAGCCATTCCCGCCGCCAGATACGCGAGATAGAGATACGGAATGCGGGCGTGCATCTTATCGGCCGTCGAACGCAGGTCATAGACGGCAATGAGTAGCAGCACCAGCACCGTGAGCGCGCTCACCGCCGCCACCGTGTGCGAGTGCTGGCCGCGCGCCTGTCGCGCGAAGGCCATACTCTTCCGCATTGTGGGTCCCTTGCTCGCCCGGCGCGTACACTCGTCCTCCGGCGCTTGTCTGGTCTGCCACCCAGCTGCCTTTCCCTGCGAGATTTTAAGAAGTTTCTTTCATTCTTGCCGCTTTGCAACGCTGACGTCAACAAGCTCGCGCTACACTTGTGCCGATGAGCCTTCCCACCATCGTTCTCGCTGCCGGCGCAAGCACACGCCTGGGCCAGCCCAAGCAGCTCGTTTTCGTCGACGGGGAAATGCTGCTGGAGCGTGCCATGCGGATGGCCCGCGAAGCGGGAACGAACCCAATCCTCGTCGTGCTCGGCGCGCATTTCGCGCCCATTTGCGCGCGCATCGATTTTCAGGACGCCATCCCCGTTCTCAACGAGGAGTGGCAACATGGCATCTCCACTTCCATTCACTCCGGCCTTCGCGAACTGGACGTGCGAGCGCCCGACTCCAAGTGCGCATTGCTGATGACCTGCGACCAGCCGCGCCTGACCGCAGCGCATCTCCGCGCGCTCATCGCCGCCTTTCAGGCGCAGTCCGCGTCTTCCATCGCCGCCTCGTCTTATGCGGGCGCACTCGGAACGCCTGCCATTTTTCCTAGGTCACTGTTCCCGCAACTGCTCGCGCTCAGGGACGACAAGGGCGCGCGTGCACTCATCGCGGCCGCATCCTTAAAGGTTGTCACCGTCCCATTCGCCGGCGGCGAAACCGACATTGACGAACCCGCCGATCTCGACCAGTTGCGTTGACCTCTACCGCTCCACCGTCGCTTCAATGGTTCCGTGCGGCTCATCGATGGGCACAAAAATGTGGTTCGGATTCTCCTGCCCGAAGCGGCTCAGGTCCGCCAGCAGGTGATGCAGATTCGGCATCGACAGCGTGATGCGCGCAATCTCCGGAGCCGCATCCAGCGCGGCTGTTCCCATTTCGAAGAGCGTGTGCTGCACGCTCTTGCTCTCGTGTCCGGAAAACACCTGCAGGAGGGTCTTCAAAATTCTCGCTCGCGTGGTGGCATAGTCCGCGTTGCGCGTCGAGAACTCCCAGCGCGCCGACGCGGAGGTTCCCATGATGCGATCCGTTACGGGCTTCAGCGTCGTCAGCCGGTCCTGAATATATCCAGTGAACTCCGAGTGCGTCGTCTTCAGGATTTTGAGCCCTTCCACGCCGGAAGTGATGGTCCACGCGCCGCCTCGCCGGCGCTCGGCCTGTACCGTCTGCAGCTCTCCACCACGAAGCTGGAAGGTCGTTGGCTCCGGCGCCTCCCTCACGTGCACTCGCTCCCAGGCCTTTTCCTCAACAGTAATGAAGACCGCGGAAACCTGAGTCTGATGATCCAGAAAGTAATCTCCCAGCTCCATCGCAAAGGCCTCGATCGTCGGGGCATCGGAGTCGCGCGCCACCGAATACACCGTGTTCTTCATGGTGTCGGTGGGCAGCACGTTGCTGTTGTCAGCGGCCGTGTAGCCCGCGTCGAAATCTCCCTCCAGCCGCACATGTACTGTCCACTCCTGAAAATCATGGCGATCCGCGTGCCGCGTGATCCGCGAGAGCCGAACGCGCGATTTTCCATAGCGATTCCTGCCCAGACGTGCCATTGTTCAGCTTCCCCTGTAGGTGGTGTATCCGTTGTCGCTCAACAAAACCGGCAGGTGATAGTGCGCCTCGCCATCGCAGGTAAAAGTCACCGAAATCTCCGGATAAAGACTCGTGCGCCCGCGTTCGGAAAAGTAGGCCGCCGTAAAAAACAGGATGCGGTATTCGCCGGCCGCCGCGTTTTCCGCCAGTGCATTGCAGCGCCCATCCGCATCCGTTGAACCTTCGGCCACAGTGCTCCATGTGCCGCCGCGTTTGCTTTCCAGGCGAACCGCCACTCGCGCCGCGGGACGGCCTGTGGCTGTGTCCAGAACGTGTGTTGAAATTCTGCTCATTGGGTCAGCCACTTTCCCAGCCGAATCTGCAGGATCTGCCTTTGTTGCTCGGCTGCTTCACGCAGTTCTGCCTCCCGCGTGTGTGCAAGCCGCTCTTTCAAGATCGCCAGCATCTCCTCGGCGCTCCTTCCCGTTGCGCACACAATATAGGTAAACCCAAACTTCGTTTCATACTGCGCATTGCCTTCGGCCATCTCTTCCAGCACGCACGCCGCCGCCTCCGCCGCTCCGGCCTGCTCCTGCCGAGACCACACCGCCGCCTGCGCGCTTGCATGCGCCGCCCTGCGCTCGCCAATCCGCGGATGGCATGCGAAAGCTTCCATCCAATCCTCCTCTTCCATCTCGCTCCACGCGCTGTCGGCCTCAGTGCTCAACTCCACCACGTCCCGCATCGGCCTTCGCGCCACCATCGCCTCCGCCCACCGCCGCGCACCACAGCAGGCCAGCATCTCCTCCCGCGCATCCCGCGCATCGGCCTGGTTCCAGGCCGCAAGAACCGCGTTCATCGGGCCCCCGCGCTGCTCTTCAGGCCTGTCAGGAACTCCTGCAGCAAGTTCGCTGCCACGCGCTTCCGATACTCCGCCGTCGAGCGAATATCGTCAATCGGCCGCGCCTCAAGGAGCAGGGCTTCACGCGCCTCGCGCATCACCGCCGGCGTAAGCGCTTTCCCTTCCAGCGCGGCTTCCGTCCGGCAGAGCCGCGCAGGAAACGGCGACAAACTCGCCGCGCCCAGCCGCACCTCGTGCAGCTCGCCGCCTTCCATTTTCGCCGTCGCGCCCAGGGCCACCTTTGCAATCGCCATCGCCCGCCGTGTGCCCACTTTCCGCAAATACTGCCGGTGTGCGCTGAATCTGCGCGGCAGGTGAATCGCAAACAGCAATTCGTCCAGCTCAAGCGCGTTCAGCTTGTAGCCCGTGTGAAACTCCGCATACGCCATCCGCCGCTTCCCGCGCACCGAAATCGTCTCCACCTCGGCGTCGTAGGCAAGCAGCGCCGGTGAGGAATCGGCCGCGGGCGATCCATTCACCAGATTGCCGCCCAGCGTGGCGCGGTTCTGATTCGCGATCGACCCAATCCAGCTCGCGGCCTTTGCCAGCAGCGGAAATTCCTGGTCCATCACGCGAGCCTGGCGCAGGTCCGTGAATGTCGCGCCAGCGCCAATGGCCACGCTCTCGCCGCGCACCTCCACGAAGCGCAAATCCGCAATGCCCCACAGGCTCACAAGCCTTTTCGCACTCAGCTTGCCCGCCGCATGCGCCACCATCAGTTCTGTGCCGCCGGCTATCGGCGTCCACTCTCCGGGCGCTTTTGCCATCAGTCCCAGCACCGCGTCCAGGTTCTCCGGCGCAATCAGCTCGTGCGCTGCCGCGTTACCCCGCATGCGGCGCCTCTTGGGACGGCTGGTCCGCCACCGCGGCAGCCACCACCGACTCGAAGATACGAATGAACCCCGTGCAGCGGCAAAGATTGCCTGCCAGCCCCTCGCGAATCTCGGCCATACTCGGCTGCGGATTCCGCTCAAGCAGATGCGTCGCCGCCATCAGCATGCCCGGCGTGCAAATTCCGCATTGCGCGCCGCCGCAGCGCAGGAACGCCTCCTGCAGTGGGCTCAGCTTCCCGTCGCGCGCCAGTCCCTCCACCGTTTCAATCGTTGCGCCCTGAGCCTGCAAGGCGGGCACCAGGCAGCTGTTCACCAGTTCGCCGTTTATGCGCACGCTGCACGATCCGCACTCGCCTTCGCCGCATCCTTCTTTCGTCCCGGTCAGGTGCAGGTCCTCGCGCAGCACGTCCAGCAGCCTTTTCATCGGCGGCACGTTTACCGTGCACGCCTCGCCGTTCACGTGCATCTCGATCAATCTGGCCCGCGCGCTCATACCGCTGCACCTTCAGCCATCAGAACCTTCTCCGCCAGCCGCTCGAAAAGGTTCTCAGGCAGCTGAGGAATCGTGCGGAAGCTCACGCCTGTTGCGTCACGAATCGCGTTCAGAATCGCAGGCGCGGGGCCGTCGTGCGGCAGCTCGCCAATGCCCTTTGCGCCGTAGCCTCCGTGTGCGTAGGGAATCTCATCAAAGAAAACGTGAATCGGCGGCACGTCCTCCGCAGTGGGCATAATGTAATTCGTCATCTGGTTGTTCGCCATGTGGCCGTTTGCGAGCTGCACCTTTTCGTAGAGCGCGTAGCCGATTCCCTGCGCAACGCCGCCTTCAATCTGCCCGCCGGCCAGCACCGGATGCAGCACCCGGCCCACCTCCTGCACTGTCCAGAACTCCTCCACCTCGGCCGAATAGGTCGTCATATCCACGGCAACCTGCGCCACATGCACCGCCCATGCAAAGGCCGGATAGGCCTCACCATGATAGGTCGCATCGTCCCAGTAAATGCCCGGAGGAGCCTCATACCGGCAGAGCGAAACCACCTCGCCCTTGTGGGCGCGCAACCGCTCACAAGCCGCAAAGAATTCCTCATCGGCATAGTTCTCGCCCAGCCCTGCATCCTCTCGCAGCATCACTAAAAGCTGCTGGCTCGCCCGCTCAATCAGCCGCCCCACCACCATCGCCGTACGCGAGGCCACCGTCGGCCCGCTGTTCGGAACAATCCCCGTATCCGGTGGCGCCATCGCCACGCGTGCATATTCGATTCCAAGCGTCTCCGCGGCAATCTGCGTCAACACGGTGTTCGTGCCCTGGCCAAACTCCGTGCTCGACACCAGCACGCGCACCTCGCCCTCACGAGTCACGTCCAGGCCCGCCAGCGAATTCAAATATCGCTCGCCCGAGCCCGTGAATCCGGAGCCGTGAAAGAACGCCGAGATGCCCATCCCGCGCTTTACCGCGCTCAACGCGTTCTCCCGCGCAAACTTCTCCCGCTTCGCGTGGTAATCGCTCTCCTTCAGCGCGCGCTCCATCAACCGGTCCAAAATTACAGGCTCGCGCATCACCTGTTCTGTCGCCGTCGTATCTCCCGTGTGCAGAAAATTCCTGAGCCGCAGCTCCACCGGGTCCAAACCAAGCGCAGCGGCAATCTCGTCCATGTGCCGCTCCACGGCAAAAATCGTCTGTGGCGCGCCGAATCCGCGAAATGCGCCGTAGGGCACAGAGTTTGTCGCCCAGGACCGCGCTCGGATCCGCACATTGGGGCACGAATAGGGCCCGCTCGCATGCAGCGTTGCGCGCGAAAGCACGGTTGAAGACAGCGTGGCATACGCGCCGCCGTCGGTCGCCACGTCAATCTCCATCGCCAACAGTTTCCCGTCAGCGTCCAGTGCTGTTTTGTGTCGCACGCGCGAGGGGTGCCGCTTAGTCGTCGCGGCCAGGTCCTCCATGCGGTCATACACCAGCTTCACCGGGCGCCCGCTTTTCATCGCCAGCAGCGCCGCATGCGAGCCGATAAGCGAAGGATAATCCTCCTTGCCGCCAAAGGCCCCACCCGTCTCGGTCTGGATGACGCGCACCTTCTCCGCCGGCAAATCGAAGACCGCCATCAGGCTCTTGTGCACGTAAAACGGACATTGCAGCGATCCCCAAACCGTCACGCCGCGCTCGGCGTCCCACTCCGCAATCACCCCGTTGTTCTCAATGTAGAGATGCTCCTGCGCGCCGGTGCGATACTCCCCTTCCACCACGTGCGCGGCCCCGGCCCACGCTGTGTCCACGTCGCCCTTTTCCACCAGAAAGGTTTTCAGCAGATTGTCCCTGCCCCACACCACCGTCGTCTGCTGCTCGCTCTCCTCAATGGAAAGCACCGCAGGCAGAACATCGTATTCCACGCGCACCGCGTCCGCAGCCGCACGCACTTTCTGTTTGTCAGGATGCGCAAGAAGAAGAATGGCTTCGTCGCAGTGGTTTACCATTCCGTCGGCAAGGCAGGGCTGATCGGTCACGACCATCTGAATATGGTTGCGGCCCGGAATATCCGACGCCGTTACAACGATGAATTCGCTCCAGTCCACCGTGCGGTCAAAAAGAATTTCGCGGATCAGCCCGCGCGGAATCGTGCTGCGCACCGTGGCCCCGTACCACATCCCCTCGCGTTCCATGTCGTCCACATAGCGCGCGCGGCCCGTCAGTTTGTCCACGCCTTCCTTGCGGGGAACCGGCGTGCCCACGATGCGTGTTTTGGCAGACGAATTCATGGTTGGATGCGCGGCCTTAAGTCGCACAGGTTGACGCATAGCATACAACGATGCGGCGCGGAATCCAAACGCGCGGCTCAGCTCGCCAGTGTGGCCAGCGTGCGCGCCAGCACATGCACGCCACCGCCAATCCACTCGGGGCTCGCATACTCGTCCGGCCTGTGGCTCACGCCGTCGCGGCAGGGAATAAACAGCATCGCCACCGGCGCAACGCGCGCCATGAATAGCGAATCATGATAGGCGCGGCTCACCATCCGTTGATAGCTGCGTCCCGCGGCCTTCGCGGCCTCTTCCATCGCGGCCAGAATTGTCTCGTCGCACGTCGCCGGCGGATCGGCATTGATCACCTCCGCCATACACGTTACGCCGCGACGCATCGCCGCATCGTCGCAGGCGTCGCGCAGCGCGCGCATCACGCCGTCGCGCCGTGCCGCATCAATGTCGCGCATGTCGGCTTCCAGCTTCACGCGCGAAGGGATGCTGTTCACCGCGCCCGGAAACACGTCGCAGACGCCCACCGTTCCCACCGTGTCCACTGCGCCGCTCGTCTTTGCCGCGCGCTCCACGGCCAGAATCACCTCTGCCGCCGCCGCCAGCGCGTCCTTGCGCCCCGGCATCAGCATGCCGCCAGCGTGTCCGCCCTCGCCTTCAATCACCACGCGCATGCTGGCCGGCGCGGCGATATGCGTCACCAGTCCCAAATCAATTCCGGCCTCTTCCAGCAGCGGCCCCTGCTCAATGTGCAGCTCTACAAACTGGTGAAAGTGCCCTTCCTTGAGCGCCGCGGATTCCAGGGTTCCCGCAAATCCCGCCCGCGCGCGCAGTTCCTCCAGTCCGCATCCTTCCTTGTCGCGCAGCGCACGCGCCTGTTGCGGCGAAAGCACACTCGCCATCATCCGGCTGCCCAGGCACCCAATGCCGAAGCGGGTCGGCTCTTCCGCCGTAAAAATCACCAGCTCAATGGATCGCCGCGGCGCGAAGCCCAGCTTCTTCAGCACGCGAATCGCCTCAAGCCCGCCCAGCACGCCCACGCATCCGTCATACAAACCCGCATTCGGAATCGCGTCAATGTGCGAGCCCGTGCCCACCGGCGCGAGCCCGGGCTCCGCGCCCTCCCAGCGCGCAAAGGTGTTGCCAATTGCGTCCTCGCGCGCCGTGAGCCCTGCTTCCACGCACAGCCCTTTTACATACGCGCGCGCCCGCAGGTCGGCCTCGCTGAAGACGACGCGCGTCACCACCGGCGGCTCGGCCTCTGAGATCTGAGCAAGCGCCTGCAACTCCGCCATCATCCCGTCGATCGTCAACTCCTGCCGCGCGCTCATCGCCTACGCCCCCAGCGGATGCCGCCGCCAATCCTTGTAAATTAGATACTTCGCCGGGCGCTCGTCCAGCGCTCCGAACCACTGCGGACAGTACGCCCGCATCCAGATGAAATCACCCGCTTCCACCGGATACCACGCGTCGCCGAGCCGATACCTTCCGCCGCCTTCCAGCATCAGCAGCCCATGCTCCATCACATGCACTTCCACTTGGCTCAGCGCTGCGCCGGGGTCATAGGTCATGGTGTTCACTGCAAAATCGTAAGCCGGTCCGTCCGGCATCATCGAGCGCACGCGCAGCGCCTCGTCGCCCATCAGGGCCACGGGTGCAATCCGCTCCTCATGGCCGACGACGATCTCCGGCGCGGGTGTGCCTGGTTGCGCTTCGTACGGCTTCTCAATCAGCGCAGCGCGGGCGTTGCCGCTTCCACGCACGACGTGCGGTTCGCCCATGGGCAGATACGCGAACCCTCCCGGCGTCAAGGAATGCTTCGCGCCCGCGGCCTCAAGTTCCAGCGCGCCTTCCAGCACGTACACAAACCGCTGCGCGGGCGCCGGCCCCAGCACGCCTCCATCAGTGAACTCCGCCGTCATCTGCGTAAAGCGCGCGCCCAGTTGCGGCGCTGCATGCACCACAAACTCCACGCCCTCTGCGCCCGGCAGCGGCGTGCGAACGAATGTGTCCGGCGTCTGCAAAAGGTGATCGGCCTTCAAGCTGCTTCGTGTGGTTCCCAGATGATGCACGCGCGACCTCGTCAGATTTCCTCGTTCAGCGTGGTTCGATTCTAGCGAATCCCCGCCGCCAGCCGTTCCAAAAACCGCGCGCCCACGCGCAGCGCCGTCTCCACGTCCTCTTGGCGCACCGTCTCCGCGGGGTTGTGGCTTACCCCGCCGGGACTGCGAATGAACAGCATCGCCGTGGGCACGCGGCCGGCCATCACCATCGCGTCGTGGCCCGCGCCGCTGGCCATTCTTTTCGCCGGCAGCCCCTCGGCCTCCATCGCTTCGCACAAGTAAGCCGACAGCCGCTCTTCCATCGGCACCGCGGGCACATCCATCCGCGCCTCCCAGCTCACTCGCACGCCGCGTCGCTCGCCAATCGCGCGCGCCTGCTCAAGCAGTCGCTCCACCATCGACTTTCGCGTCCTATCCTCAAAATGCCGCGCGTCCAGGCTCAACTTCGCCGCACCCGGAATCACATTTGCCGCGCCGGGACTCACCTGCACACGCCCCACTGTGGCCACCATGCCGTCTTCCGCGCGCGCCGCGGCCTCAACAGCCAAGACCCACTCCGCTGCTGCGCTCATTGCGTCCCGCCGCAGCCGCATCGGCGTGGTTCCTGCGTGGTTCGCCTCCCCGTCAAACTCCACGTCCAGCCGCGACTGGCCCACGATGCCTGTCACCGCGGCCACCTGCAGCCCCTCGGCCTCGAGCACGGGTCCCTGTTCAATGTGGAACTCCACAAACGCCGCCGCATCCTCGTCCAGCACGGCTTCGCTTACTCGATCCGGGTCCAGGCCGAATGCGCGAATCGCCTCGGCCAACGTTACGCCTTCTATGTCGGTCTGCTCCAGCAGAGCCGGGTCCCATCGCCCTGCAACGGCGCGGCTCGAGAGGAAAGGGCCGTTGAAGCGCACGTCCTCCTCTTCGCTGAAAGCGATGACTTCCATTGCTGCCGGCTTCGCCATCGCTTGTGCCAGTGCAACCAGTTCCAGCGCCATCGTCACGCCCAACACCCCGTCAAACGCGCCCGCATCCGGCACTGTATCGATGTGCGAGCCCATGACAATGCGCTTCGGGCCCGCGCCCTGCGGCCGCCATACGCCGCGCAGGTTGCCAACCGCGTCCACGCGCACTTCCATGCTGAGCGCGCGCATCCGGTCGCCGAGGAATGCGTGCAACTCGTGCACTGGCAGCGTCAAAAATCTCCGCGTAATCCGGCCTGGTTCCTCCGTCATCGCGGCAATCCGCCTGCATGCTTCAATCGCCCGCTGCGCGCGTTCTCTCATCGCCGCACCACCTCTCTCCCGCGCGGCTCGCCGGCAAATTGTCCATCTGCAAACACGCACTCGCCGCGCAGCCAGGTCTCCATAACTCGTCCCTGTAGCCTCGCACCGATGTATGGCGAAAGCTTGTGCCGAAAATGCAGATCAGCCTCCGTCACCGTCCACTCCGCATCTGGGTCAAGCACCACAAAATCCGCGTCCATGCCCGGCTCCAATGCGCCTTTGTGCCCGCTCATACCCGCCAGCCGCGCCGGTGCAGCCGCCGTCCAAATGGCCAGCAGCTCCGCAGTTTGTTCCGGACCCAGCCCGCGCCGCCGCATCGCCGTACTCATCACCGGCAGCGCCAACCCCAGGCTCGCAATCCCACCCCACGCCACGTCAAAGAGTCCTTCTTCGCGCTTCTTCATCTCCGGCGGACACGGCGAGTGGTCCGTCGTTACCATGTCGATCAGACCTTCCTCCAGAGCCTTCCACAGTTTTTCGCGATTCTCCGCACGACGAATCGGCGGCGCGCATTTGCATTCCGTCGCGCCATCCGCAATCTCCTCGGCGCAAAACCACAGATAATGTACGCACGTCTCCACCGTCACGGGCACGCCGCGTCGGCGCGCGGCGGCCAACGTTGGCAACGCCTTCTCGGTCGCTAAATGCACGATGTGCAGCGGCACATTGAATTCCTCTGCGAGCCGGATCAGCAGCGCAATCGCCTCCGTCTCCGCTGCGTCCGGCCGCGACGCCAAATAGGTTGCATACTTCCGCCAATCCGCGCCAATCGCATTGAGGGCTTCAGCAGCATGATGCACCGGCCCCGCCACCTCCGCATGCGCCAGCAGCGGCAGGCCTGTTCCGCGCAACTGCGCGAAAGCCAGCCGCAGCTCTGCCTCATTCACCCACGCAAACCCGTCCACGCCCGAATCAATCAGGAAGCATTTGAACCCCATCACGCCCGCCTGCGCCAGCCCGCGCAACGCGCCCGCATTCCCGCGCACCACGCCGCCCCACGCGGCCCAATCC
>JBAUEO010000066.1:0-77131 GCA_049678625.1 Occallatibacter sp.
ATGGAAACGAACGGCCTGATGATCTTTTCCTCGCTCACGCCTAAAATCTATACAAGCAGCGTTTGTTCTGCTGCGATTTCGGGCCTCATTGATGCTAACCATTTCTAAATCGCTCTCTGCGGGACAAGCGCGAACGTACCACTCGCGCGAGTTCATTTCTGAAAAGCAGAACTACTGGAGCCGCGACCAGCAGGCGCATAGCGAGTGGCAGGGAAAGCTCGCGCAGGATTGGGGCCTGCAAGGTGAAGTTGGCTCAGATCACTTTGCTCGCCTGAGCGAAGGCCAGCATCCTGAGAGTGGCGTGCAGCTCGTTAAGCACCAGCCCGCTCGTACCTACGAAAATGAATACGGCAAGGAGATCACCAGCGTGGAGCATCGCGCCGGATGGGATGCGACGTTCTCCGCGCCGAAGTCCGTCTCGCTCACCGCGCTTGTGGGAGGCGATGAGCGTGTGCGCGAGGCGCACCGTGAGAGCGTCCGCGTTGCGCTCTCTGAATTGGAGCGATACACGCAGGCCCGTATCGGCAACGTTCATGCGCCGGAGACAACGGGCAAGTTCATTGCCGCCACCTTCGAGCACGATACCGCCCGTCCCGTAGACGGCTATGCTGCGCCACAGCTCCATACTCATTCCGTCATCTTCAATGTGACGGAACGCGAGAACGGACAGACACGCGCCTTGCAAGAACGAAGCCTGTTTCAGTCACAACACTATGCGACCAGCGTGTACCGCTCCGAGCTTGCCATGCGGTTGCATGGCTTGGGCTACGAGATCGAGCGCGGTAAGCATGGACAGCCGGAGATCAAGGGTTACACGCAGGAGTATCTTGACGCATCGAGTCCGCGCCGGGAGCAGATCAAATCTCATTTACAGGAGATCGGCAGGGACGGTGCGGGCGCGGCGCAGGTTGCCGCCCACCGCACGCGCGACAGCAAGGAACTCCATTCGCCGGAAGAGGTGTTGCAGCGGCACCGCGAACTGGCCGCACAGTTCGGCCATCAGGCAGATCGTGTTGTTGCGCAGGCGCGCGAACACGCCCAGGAACATATTCAACAACCTGAAAAGACAGTGCAGCAGTCCGTGACCTACTCGCGCAACCATGTCTTCGAGCGTTCATCGGTGCAGGATGAACGAGCCATCCTACAGGCCGCGATAGACCGCAGCATGGGACAGGCTACCTACGGCCAGGTGCGGCATGAGTTTGAGCAACGGGTGATGCGAGGCGAGTTCCGCGCAGTGGAACAGACCGATGGCCGTGCCGCGCCGCAGTACACGACCGCTGAGATGATTCGTATGGAGAAAGAGATCGTCAGCCAGATGCAGCGAGGCAACGAGCGCGGCTTTGGTGATCCGATGCTGGTTTCCGCTCCGTTACGGATTGCTGCCGAAGACCGGCATCCAGAGTTGAGTCCGGCGCAACGCAGCGCGGTCGATGAGATATTTGTGAGCCGCGAGAAGATTATTGGATTGGATGGAGTCGCCGGCGGGGGCAAAACAACGACGCTGGCCGTGGTGCGTGAAGGTGCCGAGGCGCAGGGGTACAAGGTCGAAGGATTTGCGCCGACATCCCGCGCGGCGTACAAGCTCGGCGAAGCCGGTATAGAGACTTCAACCCTTCAGCGTCACCTTGCCCGAGGCGAGCAGCCGGACACCGGAGAAAAGCGGTTGTACGTCCTCGATGAGTCGTCACTGGCCTCGACTCGCCAGATGCATGATTTTGTGACTCGGCTCCATCCGAACGACCGTGTGTTGCTGGTAGGCGACACGCGCCAGCACGAAGCAGTCGAGGCGGGCCGTCCTTTCGCGCAGCTTCAGGAAGCCGGAATGCGGACGGTAAAGCTCGAAGAGATTGTGCGGCAGCGCGACCCGGAGTTGAAGCAAGCCGTCGAACAGTTGGCGCACGGTCAGGTTGGAGCCGCCATCGAAAGTCTCGACCGTCAGGGCCGTGTGCATGAGGTGAAGGGCCATGAGGAGCGCATCTCGGCCATTGCAAGCGAGTATGCCAAGTCTCCGGAAAGCACACTGGTCGTTTCGCCGGATAACCGTTCGCGCACGGAGATCAACCAGCGAATACACGACGAGTTACAGTCGCGTGGCGTCGTGAGCCGGGACGAGCACTCTATCAATACACTTGTGCCGCGTCAGGAGATGACCGGCGCAGACCGTGGTTGGGCGCAGCAGTATCAGGTGAACGATATTCTGCGCTACTCGCGCAGTTCGCAGGAGACGGGCATCCAAAAGGGCGAATACTCCCGCGTTGTTGCTGTGAATGCACAGGAAAACACACTAACGGTCTCGCGGACGAATGGGGAGCAGACGACCTACGATCCGCGCCGCCAGATGGGTGTCTCTGTCTATAGGGAACAGGAGAGGGCATTTTCTGTGGGCGACCGCATCCAGTTCACCGCTCCCAATAATGAGATGAAGATTGCAAACCGGGAACTTGGAACAGTGGAAGGCATCGCGCAGGATGGCACGATGCGATTGAAGCTGGACAACGAGCGCAGCATGAGCTTTGACCCGCAGCGCCATCCACATCTGGATCACGGGTATGCCGTGACCAGCTACTCAAGCCAAGGCCAGACCGCAGACCGTGTGCTCATCAATGTAGATACGGAGCTTGGTGCGAAAGACCTGCTCAACAACCGCATGGCCTATGTCTCCGTCTCACGCGGCGCTCACGATGCACAGATTTTCACGAACGACCGGGAAAAGCTCCCGCAAGCGTTGGGCCATGATGTTTCGCACCAGAGCGCTCACACGCCGGAGCGAAAGCCGGAGCAAGCCATCACTCCGCCGCAGCCTGAGATCGCCCAGACTCCCAAGCAGGAGCAGAGTCAGGGCATGGATATTGGGTTGAGCCTCTGACAACATCAGGAACCGATACAAACAACAGTTGATTGACAACGTATACTCTCCGTTGTGCCTCCACTAAGGTTCTCCCGCGTCGCTTCGACTGTTGACGAATGGCTTTGCTCAATGGTGATAGGCAGAGATGAAGAAGCATGTCTGCTCCAACAGCGCCATAGCAGTTAAATTGGCTGAAATCGCACAATTTGCCTGCACAAATACTACACAGCCAAAAATGATGAAATTATGTCATTTTGAATCAGCAATCTCCAGAATCATTCTCACTCGCTCAGGATGACAGTCATCAGTGGCGTGGGGAGGGAGCGCGAGACCTACTCATGCGCTCAGCCACCCCAGCGACGAAGACCCGTCGCCGGGGACCCCGGCACGCGCATGAATGGGGCACCCGGCGGCCTCGTCAGGCCTGCACGTCGTGGGCCTCGCCGAGCACCAGCTTGACGGTCTTCTTTTCCTGACCGCGATAGAAGGTGACGGTCACCGTGTCGCCGGCCTGGTGCTTGTCCATGAGGGCGCTGATGTCCTCGGGATCGGTGACCTGGTGGCCGTCGATGGCGACGATCAGATCTCCGCCGAGCACAATCTGGGTGTTGCCGAGGTAGGCCGGCTGATTGCCGCCGCGCAGCCCGGCCCGGTCCGCCGCGCCGCCCGGAATCACGCGCTGGATCAGCACGCCATTATCTGCAGCCAGTCCCATCTGCTGCGCCAGGTCAGGCCCAATGCCCAGCGACTCAATGCCGAGCGAGGGCCGCCGCACCTTTCCGTAGCGCGTCAGGTCGCCCAGTACCGCCTTGGCCGTGTTGATGGGAATCGCGAATCCGATGCCCGCATTCTGGTCCGAGTTCGACAGAATCATTGAGTTGATGCCAATCACGTCTCCATGCGAATTCAACAGCGGCCCGCCCGAGTTGCCGGGGTTGATGGCCGCGTCGGTCTGGATTGCGTCCTCAATCGGCGCGCCGTTGACGCTGTGGATGGACCGGATGGAGCTGATGATGCCGCGGGTCATGGTGCCGGCCAGCCCGAATGGATTGCCGATGGCGTAGACCTCCTGGCCCACCTCGAGATTCGAGCTGTCGCCGAGCGTCACCGGGCGCAGGTCGGGCGCGTCAATCTGCAGCAGCGCCAGGTCGTGCAGCTTGTCAAAGCCCACCACGTGCGCCGCGTAGCTGCGCTTGTTGCTGAGCATCACCTCGATGCCGCGGTTCGCGCCCTCAATGACGTGATAATTCGTGAGCACATGCCCGGCCTTGTCCAGAATGAAGCCCGAACCCTGGCCCTGCTGCGGCACCGCGCCATAAAAAAAGTTGAAGACCACCTGCCGCGAGGTGATGTTGACCACCGAGGGCAGCACGCGCTTGTAGACCGCGATGTTGTTCTGCTCTTCCGGCGAATAGGCCGGCGCGGCCTCCGCCTCAGTGAGTTGCAGCGGGGAGCCGCCGTCGCGCGGTCCGAAAAGGGAAAATCCGCCCTTGTGGAAGGGAAGGTGCGTGGTCACAAACCAGAATCCACCCACCAGCAGAACAACCAGAACAATGCGGCGCAATCTCATAGCAACATGCCGGGCCCTGCCCGCGGCCCGCCTTTCTCCAATGTGCAGATGGGGTTTCTGCGCCGCCGGCGCTCACGGGCAGGCTGGCGCGTCCATCCTTTCTATTCTAAAGAACCCGCCGCGGCTGCCTTGTCGCTCTCCGCCTTTAGCCGCAGCCACAGCTCATCCACCTGCAGTTGCAGGCCGGCCTGGTCGCCCGTGTTTTCGAGCACATAATCGGCGCGCGCGGCCTTCAACGCGTCGGGAATCTGATGGGCCAGCCTTGATCGAGCATCGGCCTCGGCGGCCTCGCGTTCCGCGCCCGTCTTGCCCAGCCGGTTCACATAGCGCGCAATCTTCATCTCGTCCTGCGCCGTGACCACCACCACGCGGTCCATGCGCCGCCGCCAGTCGTACAGCACGCTCTCTGTCTCGCCGCGCGCGAGCGCGTCGCGCTCCACCTCAAAAATCAGCGCAGAAACCACCACGGCCACCGCCGCCGGATTGCTGCGGAAGACCTTGCGCATCCACGTCCGCTGCGCCTGAATGGTGGCCGGATGCACAATCGCGTTCAGCTCCTTCACGCGTCCGCCGCGAAAAGCCAGCTCCGCCAGCCGGGCGCGGTTGAGCCGCCCGTTTGCGTCCACCACTTCGCGGCCAAAGACGCGCACAATCTCGTCGAAGACCGCCTGGCCCGGCTCCATCAGCGCGCGGCCCAGCTCGTCGGCCTCAATCACCTCCGCGCCCCGCTTGCGCAGCAAGGCGGCCACGGTGCTTTTGCCGCTGCCCAGCCCGCCCGTGAGCCCCACGCGCAGCATGGTTTAGAGGCCCCGCCGCATTTTGGCTGCGCGCACGGTGTTGGCCATCAGCATGGCAATGGTCAGCGGACCCACGCCGCCCGGCACCGGCGTGTAGGCGCCAGCGACCGCGTAAGCATGCGGATGCACGTCGCCCACAATCGTGGAGCCGCGCCTGGCGAAGGCGGCCTCGCGCTTTGCGTTTCCGGCAAAGAACCGGTCGAACTCCTCCCGCGTCGTCACGCGATTGATGCCCACATCGACGATTGTGGCTCCCGGCTTCACCATCTCTGCCGTAATCATCCCCGGCCGCCCAATGGCCGCCACCAGAATGTCGGCCTGGCGCGTGACTGCGCCCAGGTCAGGGGTCTTCGAGTGGCAAATGGTCACCGTTGCGTTCTGGTGAAGCAGCAGCATGGCCGCCGGCTTGCCCACAATGTCGCTGCGGCCCACCACCACGGCGTGCCGGCCGGCAATTTCAATTCCGCTGCGCTTCAGGATTTCGATTACGCCGGCCGGCGTGCAGGGCGCCAGCGCCGGCCTGCCCGCCAGCAGCCGGCCCGCGTTCACCGGATGAAATCCGTCCACGTCTTTCTCGGGCAGCATCGCGTCCAGCAGCGCCTTGGTATCCACCTGCCGGGGCAGCGGAAGCTGAATGAGAATGCCGTCGATGTCGTCGCGGTCGTTCAGCGCCCGCACCAGGTCCAGCATCTCCCCGGTGGTGACTCTCTCAGGCGGCGCAATCAGGTCACTGAAGAGTCCCAGCTCCGCGCAGGTCTGCACCTTGCTGCGGACGTAAATCTCCGAGGCCGCCACGCGGCCCACCAGCACGGCGGCCAGGCCGGGGCGAATCCCCTTTACCGCCAGTTGTTTCACCTCGCCGGCGACTTCGAGTTTGATGGCCGCGGCAATCGCCGCCCCATCCAGAATCTTTGACATCCTTTGCTCCCAAGCATCATCCTATCGTTAACCCTTCCCCAGGCTGCCCGACACAGGGTGAACATGGCAAATTCTGCGCTACCTTCGGGCTCGAATCCGGAGTATCCTTGGCTCATGCTTCCCCGCAGGTTGGGTTTTACCGTCCTGATGACGGCTGTCTTGATTGCGCTCTGTTCTGCGGTGTTGCGGGCGGAGGGAGATCCGTCTGCCAATCCTCGACCAGCCTTTACGCTCCAGTTGGATGGGCTGGGCAAGGGAGCCGCGCCGCTGGCCGGCCCCTGGCAGTTCCATACCGGGGACAACCCGCAGTGGGCTTCGCCCACATTCGACGACTTTTTCTGGCTGCAACTGAGCGCCAACAAAACCTGGGGCGCGCAGAACCACGACAGCTATACGGGCTACGCCTGGTATCGGATGCACATCAAAGTCGATCCGGCTCCGGGCGCATCGCCCCAGATGGCCCTGCTGATTCCGGCCGTTGACGACGTTTATCAGGTCTATTGGAACGGCAAGGAGATTGGCCACCTGGGCCGCATGCCGCCGCACTGGCGGTGGTTCCAGGCTGTGCCGGCGCAGACCTACGGCCTTGGCCCCATCCAGAGCGGCGTGCTGGCCATTCGCGTGTGGAAGGCGCCGCTGTTCTCAAACGACCCCGACACGCTGGGCGGATTTGAGTCGGCGCCCCTGCTGGGCAGTCCGCAGGCCATCGCCAACGCCAAGGGCGCGCTGGACTACGCCTGGCTCAGCCGAAACCAGTTCCAGTTCGCTCTCACCTCTCTTTATGCGGTTGTCGCCGCGGTCTGCTTCTTCTTCTGGTATCGCGACGAGAAGCAGTGGCTGCTGTTCTGGATGGCCATGTTCTCCGCGTGCCTGGTCTCGGAGCTGTTTCTGGGCGGATTGAGGCTGCAGGTCTCAAACTCGGTTCTGGTCTTCCTCACCCAAATTGAAATTGCCGTCCGGGAAATGTCTCTCTGGTTCCTGCTGCTGTGGCTGCTGCAGTTGCAGAGCAACCGCAAGCTGGTGGTGCTGGTGCGCAAGGCGGCGCTCATCAGCGTTCTGGCCGGAACGCTCGACGGCCTGCTGGTCTTCCTCTACCCCTGGCTCATCGGCGCCCTCACGATGGAGTGGCTGGATGCCGTGATTACGCCCGCCATCATCTTCTTCGAGGCGCTGCCCATCATCATCGTGGGTTACGCCTTTCTGCGGGGCAAGCAGCTTGATTCCGCGCGCTGGCTGGTGGCGGCCGTCGCCTTTTGCAACGGTATGCTTTACTTCGCGGCCAATGTCTCGTCGCAGGGTGTGCGCTTTACCCATTGGACGCTGGGCGAGAAGATGCGGGAACCCCTGTTCACCTTCATGGGAAACCCCATCCACATCATGATTCTCTTCCGGTCGCTGCTGTTCTTCTCCATCCTCTACGCCGTGGCGCGCTTCTCTGTGGAAAGCAGCCGCCGGACCACGGTGATGGAGCAGGAATACCAGAGCGCCCGCGAGCTGCAGCGCGTGCTGGTGCCCTCTTCAATGCCGGTGATTCCCGGCTTTACGCTGACCAGCGCCTACCGGCCGGCGCAGGAGGTGGGCGGCGACTTCTTCCAGATCATTCCTCTCGAGTCCGGCCCCACGCTGCTGGTGCTGGGCGACGTGAGCGGCAAGGGCCTGATGGCCGCCATGGCCGTTTCGCTTATCGTGGGCGCCATTCGCGCCCTGGCGGAGGAGCATCCCCGTCCAGGCGACCTGCTGACCCTGCTGAACCGCCGTCTGTGCGGACAGCTACAGGGGGGCTTTGCCACCTGCGTCATCATGCGGATTGAAGCCAACGGCGATTGCTCCGTCTCCAGCGCCGGCCATCCCTCGCCCTTCCTCAATAATCGCGAAATGGAGCTGCCGGGCGCGCTGCCGCTGGGGATTGCACACGAGATCGACTACGAGGAGACGCACTATCACCTCGAAGTCGGTGACCGCTTCTCGCTTTACACCGACGGACTGCTTGAAGCCAAGAACCAGGCCGGAGAGCTTTACAGCTTCGCGCGCCTGGAGCAGCTCTTTGCCGGCCATCCCAGCGCCGCACAGGCCACCCAGGCCGCCGTCAACTTTGGCCAGGATGACGACATCACCGTCCTGACCCTGACGCGGCTGGCCACCGACGAATCCCTCGCGTTCAACCTGAATCCCGCCTAGCCGAAAAGTCTGGCAGTGTTCTGAATTGCGACAGGGCTGGTTGGTCCCGCTTCCCGCGGCCCTCCCTGAACAAACCCGCCGCCCATGCGAGGAATCGCATCGGCGGCTCTGGCCACGGCCGAGCTGGCCGTTTTGAAGCGCAGACAGCCGCCCTTCTCTGGTAAAAAGGGAGGGGTTCGCGGCTGGCGATTCCGCCGGCCCGCAATCTTCCGGGAGGGTCGGTCCGTTGAGGAAGTCCATGCTTCGCGTTTTTGGAGTCGCTTTGGCGTCGATTCCGGGTGTTCTGTTTTCCGCTCCGTCCGCATCCGCCTCGGGGCTTCCCGCGCCGGTCGTCGTGCAGGAGGGCTGGCAGTTGCAGGACGTGGCCAAAGTGCCGCAGGCCGGCAGCGAGGTGGCCGCGCCGAGCTTCCAGACCACTGGATGGTATGCCGCAACGGTTCCGGGTACGGTGCTCACCTCGCTGGTGAATGACCACGTTTATCCCGAGCCGCTCTACGGGGAGAACAACCGACCCGAAGTGATTCCCGACAGCCTGTGCCGCACCAGCTACTGGTACCGCACGGTGATGAACGTGCCCACGACGTACAAGGGCCATCACGTGTGGCTGAACTTCGAGGGCATCAATTACTCGGCCGAAGTGTGGGTGAACGGCCACCAGGCGGGCGCTATTCGCGGCGCGTTCATTCGCGGCATTTTTGACATTACCCCGTATGTGAAGCCCGGCAGAGAAGCGGTGCTT
Organism: Occallatibacter sp.; assembly: GCA_049678625.1. GTDB lineage: Bacteria > Acidobacteriota > Terriglobia > Terriglobales > Acidobacteriaceae > Telmatobacter. The sequence continues at coordinate 9,054 of JBAUEO010000066.1, forward strand.
GCCGTCCTGATTACGCCGCAGCCGCATCCGGGCATCTCCCATGAGCACACGCTTCGCAACGGCATTGGAGCGAATGGCGGCATCAGCGCGATTGACGGACCGACTTTTCTATCCACCCTCGGCTGGGACTGGGTTCCTGCCATTCGCGACCGCGACAGCGGCATCTGGCGCAAAGTATTTCTCTCGGCCAGCGGCCCGGTGCTTGTGAAAAATCCGCTGGTGACGACCGACCTTCCCCTGCCCAGCACCGACTCGACGGACATTGCGGTTGAAGCGACGGTTGAGAACGTGACGGACAAGAAAGTGAAAGGCGTGCTTTCGGGCCAGATTGAAGACATTCATTTTGAAAAGAAGGTGGAGCTGGCGCCGCACAGCAAGCAGCTTGTCAAATTCGATTCCACAACCACCCCGGCGCTGCACGTGGAGCATCCGCGGCTGTGGTGGCCGAATGGATACGGTCCGCAGAACCTTTACAGCCTTCACCTGAGCTTTCAGGCGGGGCATAAGGTCTCTGACGCCGAGGACGTGAGCTTCGGCGTGCGCAAAATCACGTACTCGGTGCCGGGCGCGGAGACGCTGACCATCTCAGTGAACGGCGTTCCGGTCTTCATCCGCGGCGGCGACTGGGGCCTGGACGAGGCCATGAAGCGGATTCCGCGCTCGCGACTGGAGACGCTGATTCGCCTGCACAAGCTGGCCCATCTGAATCTGATTCGAAATTGGGTGGGGCAAAGCACGGACGAGGATTTCTATGAGCTCTGCGACAAGTACGGAATCCTTGTCTGGGACGAATTTTTCCAGCCGAATCCGTCGGATGGGCCGAACCCGACCGACATCAAGACCTACATCGCCAACGTGCGCGACAAGATTCTGCGTTATCGCAACCACCCTTCCATCATGCTGTGGTGCGCGCGGAATGAAGGCTATCCGCCGCCGGAAATCGACGCCGAACTGCGCAAGCTGATGGCGGAGCTCGAGCCTACGCGCCGTTATCAGCCGAGTTCCACCAACGGCGCCGGTGTGCGCTCCGGCGGACCGTATCACTGGCGGACGCCGCGCGCGTTTTACACGGTGACCGACGACTACTTCAAGACCGAAACCGGCAGCGTTTCCATTCCCACGCTCGAGTCCCTTGAAGGCATGATGCCGAAGAAGGATTGGAGCACAATCAACGACGACTGGGCGGAGCACGACTTTGCGCGCGGCAACTCCGGCGCGCAGACCTATCCGGCGGTGATTGCGGCGCGCTATGGCAAGTTTCGCAATCTGGCCGACTTTGTGCGCAAGGGGCAGATGGCGAATTACGAGGCCTTCCGCGCCATGTACGAGGGGCGCAACGCGGTGATGTTCCATCCCACCACGGCGGTCATCACGTGGATGAGCAACCCGGCGCAGCCGAGCTTCGTGTGGCAGATTTACCACTACGACTTCGAGCCGATGTCCTCCTACTTCGGCGTGATGCATGCGGCGGAGATGGAGCACATCCAGTTCAACCAGGCCGATGGCCACCTGCAGATCATCAACAACCGGCCCACACCGCTGAACGATGTGACGGCGCATGTGGCCGTCTACAATCTCGATGGCTCGCTGGTCTGCGAGAACAGCATCAGGACGACGGCTGCCGGGGAAACGGCGACGGATCTGGGCGCAGTCGCCTTTCCCAACACCCTCTCGCAGGTTCATTTCCTGAAGCTTGACCTGACCGGCGCGGACGGCAAGCTCATCTCCACCAATTTTTACTGGCGCGCACTACCTGACCATCCGGATGACTACACAGATCTGAATCAACTGCCGGTTGTGACCCTGCGGGCCGCGGCGGACGAGAAGGATGCCGACGGCATGCGCACGGTCACGGTTACCGTGCACAATCCAACCAAGAGCATCGCGCTGATGGCGCATCTGCAACTGCGCCGCAAGACCTCCGGCGAGCGCGTGCTGCCTGTGTTCTACAGCGACAACTACCTTTCGCTGGTGCCGGGAGAAACGCGGACGGTGACCATTCGCGCCGCGGTGAGCGACTTCAAGGGCGAGGATGCGCTGGTGGTCTTCGACGGATGGAATGTCACGGTTGCTCCAGCGACTTCCGCAGGCGTGAGCATTGCGCCCAACGTAGAGGCGCAGCCGGATTCATGGCCTGACACGGGCTTGCCTTATCAGACAACAGGCCTGCGCTAGGTCTCTGACCGTATGAATTCGTATCATCGGCATCGTGGTCTTTGGGGTCTCAAAATCGAGACCCTTCGGCTTCGCTCAGGGCAGGCTCTAGGGCACCCGCGACGTTTCGGAGTTTGCAGGTTTTGGGCGTGACACTAGAGGAGCCGTATGCGCGGCGGGCGCACGGCGGATGGGGACGCGCCCTGCTCGATTGAGCGCAGGCAGATTGCCAAATCCTCGCAAAGAATGTCCACGCGGAGGCCGAAGAACTTTCCCGGACTCGCGTCGATTCGTTTGCGCGCCCGCTTCATCAGGGAGAGTGCGCCGACCCGGTTGCCGGTGTGGAAGTGGTGGAGCGCCGCGGAGACCTGAATGATTGCCTGCAGGAAGCTCTTCTCCGGTTCGCGCAGGCCGAGCCACACGGACTCCCAATCCTCATGCGCAAGGAAAAACTCTCCGCTCCGGTATCGCCTGAGCCCTTCAGCCAGCGCGCCCTGCCGCCAGTTCCAACTCATTTTCAAGCATAGGCCTCAGCGGTGATGAAAGCCGTGTCGCGTTTCCTAATCCGGATAGGGCTCGCCCTCGCGCACAATGCGAATATAGTGGTCAGTGAATTCCTGATGGCCGCCGGGCAAGTTCACCTTGGCCATGTGGCAACTGATGCAGTTGGTCTTGCTCACTGGGCAGGTCTTGTACATCGCCAGATTCGAGTTGGGCTTTGCCGGGCCGTGGCAGGCCATGCACCTCGAATCAAAAAAAGCCTCGTCGTGGCGCAGCGGCTGGTGAGGATTGTGGCAGGCCAGGCAACTGATGCGCGGATCGTTTCCGACGAAGCATTTGCTGCTCTCCAGCCGGTAAGGCTGGAAGCGGACAAAGGCCGGCCCGTGCCAGTGGTTGCGGACGACCACGTCCCACGTGCGGTGGCATTGTCCGCAGAAATTCGACACGCTTTCTGCATCCATCTTTTTGAGCGCGCGCGGCAGCGTCGAGTAGTTGTTGCGTTCGGCGTCGGCCTGGTGTTGCAGTGCGCCCACGTGGCATCGCGCACAGCCCACGCCCGGGCTGAGCGTGGCCAGCAACAATTTTTCTCCATCCAGGGCGTGGGTTCCGTGGCAGTTGAAGCAGCTTCGCACCTCCCAGACTGAAAGCTTTCTTCCCATGGCCTCAGTAAGCGTGTGGGGAACCAGCTTCTGATCGCCTGGAGTGGTTCCCAGCCCGTTGATCAGCGGGAAGTAGCTGACCAGACTTTCATAGAGCGCGCCGTCCTTCTCCAGCACCCAGGTTTGCGAGTTGTGGCCGAAATCCCAATGCATCGGCAGGGTCATCGAATCCGTGCCGTCGGTGACGGTATAAGTGCTTTGCCCGTTCCTGGTTTGAATGTGATACGAGTAGGGCCCCATCTTCACCGTCAGATCAGGATGTTTATCGAGCACCGGATTGTTTCCCGGCGTCTCAATGGCGTGCCGCATAGAGGCGTGCGCAAAGGAGTTGACCACGCCGGCGTGGCAGGTGGCACAGGTGTCCTTTTCCGGCGTCGCCTGAGATTTCGGCTGCGCTTGAGCGCCGGTCGCAGCCGCAGATTGAGCGGAAGCCGCCTGGCCATGGGTGTGCGGAACGACAGCGGCGGCGCCGAGCAGGCCCACGCCAACAGCCGCGCAAATCCAAGCGCGCACGCGGCGCGAATTACTTTTCCAGCCCACGGCAGAGCTTCCGCTCACGATCGGCCTCCTCCCTTTTTCCCGTGTGGGAGTAGACGGAAGCCATGCCCAGATGCGCTTCAAGGCTGTTGGGGTCCTGCTTCAGCACCTGTTGCAAAAGCGTGGTGGCGCGCGGGATGTCGCCGGTTTCGGCCAGCGAGCGGCCCAGGGCAAGCTGGGCCATTTCCATGTCCGGCGCAGCCTTATAGGCCAGCTCGGCCTCCGGCAAGGCCCGGTGATATTCTCCTGCCACCATGAGGGACAAGGCGAGCATGGCGCGGGCCTGCACGTTGTCCTGAGAAACGTCCAATTCCTTCTGGAACTCCACTGCCGCAAGATCGGGCGCGTGCGAAAACAGCAGCAGGCCGTAAAAGAAGTGCAGGCCGGGCAAGGCCGGATAGCGCGCGAAGAGCGCCTGAAAGAGCGAGTCGGCCTTGTTGCTGTGATCGGCGAGGAATGTAAAGCCCGCCTCTCCGGCAGACTGGTAAAGGGCGCGGCTCGGCGCGGGGACATCCTGCACAAACGAGGGAACGCGCAAGCCCGCGAGCCCCATAGCGACCAGCATGTCGGGGTTCTCCAGATTGTGCGCCGCGAAATACTGGTACTGCAGCAGCGCTTCCTGGAAACGCTGGGCGTGGGTGAGCAGTTGCGCCAGGTGGAAGCGAAGAATCTGGGCATTCTGCGAATCGCTGGCCGCGCCGTGGGCCGCCGCCACATTCAGGTCGCGGAGTGCGTCGTCATAGGCGCCGGTCTCGTACTCGCAGAGCCCGCGCAGGGCAAAGGCGGGCGCCACCTTGGGATTCAGTTGCAGAACATGGTTGAAGGCATCAATCGCCCCCGCATACTGGTTGGCGTCGTAGCTTAGCTGTCCGAGGTACCACCAGCCCTCCGCCCAGTTTGGGTTCAGTTGGTCGGCCTTCCGATAAAGGTCAATCGCCAGGGGAAGGTTCTGCGCGTCGCGCGCGGCGGCGGCGCGGGCGGCCAGATCCGCGAACTGCGGCTGCGCCTCCTGTGTCGTGTTCTGTGCCGAGCTTTGTGCCGTGTCCGGCGTCGTGTTGGGGGCCGCGTTCTGGGCGCATGCCTGAGAGGGCGCCAGGCAGCAGATTCCCACCACCAGCGTGCACAGGGCGCCGAGGGTCCCTGGCCGCAGCCGGCCGCCGCGGCGGAAGTGCCTGGTGAAAGGATTGAAGCGGTGTGTTGGCGCCAGACGCATCAACTGCAGTGTTCCTCTGGAGAATTGCTTTTCGGCACGCATCCGGTTCTCGCCTTGCCCCACATGGTAGCAGGTGGCGCGCGTTGCCGGTGAGCGCCCGTTTGGGCCCGTGAAACAATTTTCCAAGGCGTGGAAGCGCGGGCTCGCGCGCCCGAAGCTCCGGTATAGTGGGATGCAGCATGAGCAGACCGGCAAGCGTCAAAACTGTTCTCCTGCAATTCGCGGGCCCAGACCGGCCGGGGCTCCTTGCCGAGCTGACGAGCACATTGGCGCGCCAACAGGTTGCGATTCTCGACATCGGCCAGGCGGTCGTCCACGAGACACTGGCTCTTGGCATCCTGTGCGAAGTTGGTTCTGGAACGGGCTCGGGAGCTGATTTGAAAGCGGGCTTGCCCGCACTTCGCCGGGAGCTGAAAAACCGCGCCCGCGCACTTGGCTTGCAGGTGCGATGCAGCACGGTTCCGCGCGGCGCACTTCAGCATTGGATGGGCGCGGTCCCCACAAGCCATTTCCTGGTCACCATGCTGGGGCGTGCCATTTCCGCAGACCAACTGGCCCGCGTGAGCGCGATTCTGGCGATTCACGGAATGCGGGTGGATCGAATCGAGCGGCTTTCCGGCCCGCTGAAGCCGGCGCCGGGGCAGACCAATGCATGCGTGGAGTTCGCCGTGAGCGGAGATCCCACGCGCGAGCAGGCCATGCGCGCGGAGTTTCTGGCGGCGGCGCAGGAACTCGCGATCGATATCGCGTGTCAGCGCCAAAGCATCTTTCGCCGCAACCGCCGTCTCTTTGTCTTCGACATGGATTCAACGCTCATCCAGGGCGAGGTGATCGATGAGCTGGCCCGGATGGCGGGCGTGGGCAGCGAGGTGGAGAAAATCACAGAGGCGGCGATGCGCGGCGAACTGAACTTTGATGAGAGCTTTACGCGCCGCGTGGGATTGCTGAAGGGGCTTTCCGCGGAGCGCGCGCTGAGCCTGCGCCAGACCATCCCGCTGGCCGAAGGCGCGGAACGGCTGATGCAAATGCTGAAGCTGCTGGGCTACAAGACGGCGATTCTCTCCGGCGGCTTTACGTTTTTCGCCACACACCTGCAGCAGCGCCTGGGGATCGATTTTGTCTGCGCAAATACTTTGGATATCGCCGACGGATTGGTGACGGGCCGCGTCGTTCCGCCCATCATGAACGGCGCGCGCAAGGCGGAGATGCTGGGCGAAATCGCCAAGCGCGAGGGGATCTCTCTCGAGCAGGTTGTGGCCGTCGGGGACGGAGCCAACGACATTCCCATGCTGAATCTTGCGGGCATGGGCATTGCGTATCGCGCCAAGCCGCTTGTCCGCCAGCGCGCGGACCAGTCGCTTTCCTGCCTTGGCCTCGATGGCTTGCTCTATCTGCTGGGCGTGCGCGATCGCGACGTGGAAAGTGCGCAGGCTTCCGCAGAAGAGCCCGTCAAACGCCACGCTTGACGAGTCACCTTGCGGCGAGCGGAAAGCCGCGGCTGCACGAACCTTGCGGCTTCAGATGCGCAATTGCTGACCGTTCCGCCGGCAGCTTGACTCAAGGGTCCCCCTCCGGCGGCGGGAACCAAGAAGAACAGTTGACAATGAAAATAGGAAAGTGGTACGAATACGCCGTTGCACAATCGATTGCGCAACGGCCATTCTGGCTGCGCAATGGGTGGGTTCTCCTTGATGTCGAATTGGCCGCCAACCGCAATCTCTTGAGGAAACAGTGATGCAAACACTTGAAAATAAGAATCTTACAAATGGATTCGGGAAGCACGGACTGACTTTTGCCACGACGTTCGCCGGGTGCCTGGCAGCCCTGCTGCTGGCGCTCTGCGGTCTGCCCGCGCAGGCACAATTTGGCTCCAGCCTTTCCGGCACAGTCCTCGATCCGAGCGGGGCGGTCATCCCCGGAGCCACAGTGACGCTGACCAACAACGCGACGCAGCAGACTCTGACTGTCACGACCAATGCCACGGGCGCATACCACTTCGCTGAGCTGCCTCCCGGAACTTATTCTCTCGTGGTAACAGCTTCGGGCTTCAAGAAGCACGATATTTCCAACGTCAGCCTGGCTGCAGAGACGCCACGCGATGTCAACGTAAGTTTGGAAGCCGGCGGTGCAGTGGAGACTGTCACCGTGAATGCAAACCAGATGCCCGCCCTGCAAACCGCGGACGCCAGCATTGGCACCACCATTGATCGGCAGGAGGTGGAGCGGCTGCCCATCGCCGGCGGCGACCCCTACGAGCTGCTGCGCACCGCCCCCGGTATTACCGGCGATGGCGCGCGCGCCGGAAACGGCGATGCGGTTCTGCTGCCCAATGGCGCCGGCCCCGGCGGCTCAAACTCAGGCATCTTCCAGACCGAAAACGGGGTTCAGATCTCGGCCGATGGCCAGCGCCAGGCGGACAACAATTTCATGATTGACGGTGTCAGCGTGAACTCGCTGACGCACGGCGGAAATGCCGTGGTGACGCCAAATGAAGAGGCCGTCAGCCAGATTACGGTGGTCTCCACTTCCTACGATGCATCGGATGGCCGCAATACCGGAGCCCAGATCAAGGTTGTGACCAAGAGCGGAACAAATGCCATCCATGGCGGCGGTTTCTTCCTTTATGACCAGCCGGGGCTGAACGCCTACAACAAATTCGCGGGTCCCGCGTCGGGCTTGAATGCGCGCGTGGAGAATGCCCAGCGAATCTGGGCGACATCGCTAGGCGGACCGATAAGGAAGGACAAACTTTTCTACTTCCTCTCCTATTCCGGTTTCAGCGTTCACAATTCCACTGTCGAGAACCAATGGGTGGAAACTCCGGAATTCGTTTCGACTCTGGAAGCGCAGCGCTCCGGAGGCATCAGTGCTGGAATTCTGAGCCAGGCATCGATGACGCCTCGCGTGGTTGCCACGCTTCCTTCAAATTGCTCCGACTACGCCAATAATCAGGGCCAGTATCCTGGCCAGACGGCGAGCGGCGGCCCGTTCTGCAACCCTGTAGGCGAGGGACTCGACATCGGTTCTCCGACCGTGGGAGGGGCAACACAGCTTGGCACTTACCCGCTGCTGAACGACTATACCGGCGGCGGACTGGACGACGTGCCAGACATTGAATACGCGGCCATCCGTGTGCCCAACCAGGCCCGCGGCAACCAGTACAACGGCCGCATCGACTGGTATGCGACTTCCCGGGACATGGTGGCGGGCTCGGTATACTTCACCAAGCTGGATAGCAATGGGACCAGCGGCACCAACGGCGCACGTCCTGGCGACGATGTTCCATTCAAGCCTCTGAACTCCGCCGCAACCGCCATCTACATTCACACCTTCTCTCCCAACTGGCTGAATGAGCTTCGCGCCAACGGAACGCGCTTTGCCGAAAACGGGATCAAAGACGGGGGCACCGCCGTCAATTGGGGCATCCCCTATATCAACGTGCAAAGCCTGCCAGTGAGCAACGACCCGCAATACGGCGTGAATTGGAGTAGCACCACGCCTGCCGTCTTCGCGGAAAACACCTATGAAGTCCGCGATATGGTGACCCACACCTGGGGCGCGCACACACTGCGGATCGGCGCCGAAGTGCGCTTCGAGCAGGATAATGACAATCTCTCCGGCGAGGCGCGGCCTACCTATGCCATGCAGGGACTGTGGGCAATGGCGAACGATACACCCATCTATGAGGCAATTGCCACCAACCCCAACACCGGCGGCATCCCGCTTTCCCAGCGCTATTTCCGCGACCAGGACATCGCAATCTATGCGCAGCACGATTGGCAGGTGACGCCGAACCTGACCTTGAACACCGGCCTTCGTTGGGAGGACTTTACGCCGCTCCACAACAAGGGGTTCAAGATCAACTATCCCGAACTCGGCCCCGCGGGTTCCGAACTCAGCGGCATGATGCTGGTTCCGCACGACAATCTCTGGGATTCGACGCTGACGAATTTTGCGCCCAAGCTGGGCTTTGCCTTCACCCCTCCCGGTTCCGGCAATAAACTCGTCGTTCGCGGTGGATTTGCCATGGCCTATAACCATCTGGACATCGCGCTTTTCAATCCTGCCTTGGAAGATGGCCCAAACATCGCCAGCTTCGGCCTCTGCTGCGGAACCAACTCGGCTGACTTTGGTACGCCGTTCGCCAATGGATCGATCGAGTATTCCGTGGGAACCAGCAACTCGCCGTATAGCTATCCGATCAATCCCGCGCTCGCCACAGGTGTCAACGCCAATGGATTTCCCAACCCCTATGGAGGCGGCACACCCAGCGTGGAAGTCTATGGAGCCCCCGCAAATACCAAGCCTCCGGTTAGCTATCTCTACTCCCTGGAAACGGAATATCAGCTTCCCTGGAATTTTACCGCGACGCTGGGTTATGCCGGCAGCGAAGGACACCATTACGCGCGTCTCGTGGATCAGAACTTTCTCTTCAATACTGCGAACTCGCCCGTGTATGCCGCTTACTTCGCGCAGACCGATTCCAACCAGAATTACAACGCAATGAACGCGCAACTGCGGCACACCACGCAGCATGGACTCTCCATGAGCGTTGTCTACACCTGGTCGAAGAGCCTCGATCAGGTATCCAATGGGGATCTGGCCGATTCCAATGCCAATCAGACCAATCCCGCCAACAACAAGACCGAGTGGGGACCGTCGGACTTCGATACCAGGAATCGCATCACCGCCACCGCGTTATGGGAGGTGCCGCATGTGCATCTGGGCAGCCATGCCGCAGACAGCATCGTCAACGGCTGGCAATTGAACGGCATCTACACCTGGCACACCGGGTTTCCGTATACTCCGGTGACCTACAACCTATCTACGAGTGCCTACGTTCTTGGCTCCGGCACCGTCAGTCCCACTCGACCGCTGGCATACTACGGCGGAGCGGTCAGCGGGTGCTCTGAAAGTCTCTTCACCAACGGCGGCGACTTTCCGAATCGCGGCGCCGGTGGGACGGGAGGAGGCGCCGCTTACTTCAACGTTACCCCGCCGGCAAACACCCAAGCCTATGTGCCCGGCATCGGACGCAACAGTTTCAGCGGTCCGTGCTATCAGGATGCAGACATCAGCGTGGCCAAGCAGTTTGCCTACGACTTCGGCGACCGCCACACACTTCTGCGCTTCCAGGCAAACATGTACAACGCGTTCAACATTCTGCAACTGGAGCCGATTACCAACGGCAACTCAAATGCAGGCGCCAACATCAACAACCAATACTTCGGCTACGCGCAGGGCGCCGATGCAGGACGGGTGATTGAGTTTCAGGCCCGATTCCAGTTCTGAAGCCCGTTCACGATGCTCTTACTCCTTCGCAGGGATTCGAGATTGGCGCCAGCATCGCGCACGCCCGCGTAGCCTGAAGGAACCTTTTGGCCCGGCTGCGCAAGTGCACTCACTCGGTCAGTTTTCTCCGCCGTGGCCAGCCAGCGGCGGGCGCACAGGCGCGTGGCCCGTGGACTTGCGCACCACCAGCTTGGGAAAGACGGTGATGGCCGCCGGATGCGGATGCGGAATGTCGTCGCGTATCAGCTTGAGCAGCGTATCCGCGGCGGCCTGCCCCATATCGCGCAAGGGCTGATGGATTGTGGTGAGCGGTGGATTGTTTGTCGAAGCCGCGAAGACATCGTCAAAACCCAGCACCGACACATCCCTGGGAACGCGCAAGCCCGCCTCGCGCAATGCCAGGATGGCGCCCATCGCCGTGACGTCATTGAAGGCGAAGATGGCTGTGAAGGGATGCTTTGTCTGCAAAAGTTGCTGCGTCACCTCAATCCCCGGACCGGGCCCCGGCTCCGGGCTCTGCAACTGCACCACCAACTGCGGATCGATGGGAATGTCAAGCTGCCGGGCCGCTTCCACAATCGCCTTCCAGCGCTGATGCGTGTCCGAACTGAAGGCCTGACCCTTGATGAAGGCGATGTGTGTGTGCCCCAGCGTTTTCAGGTGCGAAAGGGCCAGATGCGCGGCCTGCTGATGGTGCAGCTCGATATTGATGACGCCGTCTCTGCGCTTGTGCCCGGAAACCGAGACCACCGGGACGGGCAACTCTTCTTCGATGGGCGTGTCCACGGCGATGATGCCCTCCACGGAACGCGCCAGCATCATCCGCGGATAGCCTTCCAGCAGTTCCGGGCGATGACGATGGCTCACTACAAAGTAAAAGAAACCATCCTTCAGCAGCTCATCCTCAATCCCGCTCAACACCGTGGTCGAGTAACCCTCGCTGATTTCGGGCACGATGACGCCGATGGTGTACGTGCGCTTCTGACGCAGGCTGCGGGCCACCGCATTGGCCGAGTAGCCGTAAAGGGCCACGGCGTGCAGCACGCGCTGCTGGGTCTCCTGCGCAATGCGGTGAGCCGCCGCTTCGCCGTTGATGATGCGCGAAACGGTGGACTGCGAGAGCTCGAGGATCGCCGCCAGTTCCTTCAGCGTGATCGGTTTGATGGGAGCTTTAGCCACGTGGATTCACTCCAAGCATAAACCGCACTAAAGGCCGGTCCCATGAAATCCAGCGCGCCGCATGGCGATGGCGCTCTCTGGATTCTTCATGAACGTCATCCATACCATTCCGGTGCGCAGGTTTTCCGCCATGAGCACGGAGATGCCCTGGTCGATTCCCAGCACGTCGGGGTCGTACCAATTTGCGGCCGGATGAAAGGCGTCCACAAATCCATACCGGGTCCACGCCCGCGTGCCCCACTTTGACCGCATCGCCCGCAGCACATGCAGGCAGTCCGCGGGCAAGAACGCCAGGGAGCCGGCCGCGGCGCACGGGACGACAGTGCCGTCAATGGGGCCCTGCGGCGGCGGCCCGCCCCACGCCGTGTAACCACCCTCGTAGTCCGAAGCCGAAATGCCCCAGTAGTCGGGGTTGTACCACTTCGGATAGGTCGCGATGCAGAACTCCTCGTGCGCGCGCGTGGCCGTGACGGAGTTTTGAAAATAGTTTGTGTAGGTGTCGCGCCTGCCCCGGAAGTCATACCACGCCTGCGAATACTGGTGCGTGAAGAGCGGATCGTTGCCGCTGATGTAGGTGAAGCCCTTGTAGTGAATCACCGGGCGGGTGAAGGCGTTCCAGTGGGACGGGTCAACCGGATGGGTGGGCGAGCCGATGGCCAGCAGATAAATCATCATCAGCTCGCAGTAGCGGCTCCAGCGCCCATCCAGAAAGCCCGACTCCGGCTGCCAACCCATGGAGAACGCGCTGCCGCCGTCCAGCATCCATGGCCAGTCCACGCGCTCGTAAATCTGCCGCGCGTATTCCCTGATCTTCGGATCGTCAAAATGCGCGTGTGCCGTAAGCGCGCCGCACAGCAGCAGCGAGGAATCAATCGACGACAGTTCGCACTTGCCAATCCGCGCGCCGGTTTGAATGTCGTTGAAGTGGTAAAAGTAGCCGTGCACCTCAGGCAGCGTGTTCAGGTGCCAATCGAGCGTTGTGCGCACCCGCTCCACAATCTGCGCATGCGGCATGTATCCGTGCTTGTCCGCGATGCACAGCGCGGTCAGGCCGAAACCTGTCGCCGCGATGCTCGCCATGCGACGTGGGTCCCGCGCGCCGCCCAGGTCGTGTCGTGCACGGTCAAGAACCTGGCCCGTATCCGCGCTCCCCTGCTCCCAGAAGTACAGGCAACCCTGGCGAATCAGGTCATCGAGAAAGGCCTCGTCGGCCCTCGTTGCATGCCACTGGCTGCCATGCGCCGGCGTGCCCTGCGCAAGCACGCATCCCGCTGCTGCCGCGATCGTCCTCAGCGCGGCGCGGCGGCTGATATGCAACCCGCTTCCCTTTTCCTTCATTCCGGCTTCCCCTCAAACACCGCCCGCTCGTTTACTCCGCGCGTCCGCTTCAGCTCTCCCACGTCAAGCCGCAGCCTCTCCGGCGGCGGAAGCGTGGAGGCCTTGTTCAACGCGGCAATCTGCATTTGCGTGCCCTGCGCGCAAACAAACGCCGGGGCGCCGCGCACCGCAAACGCAACAGGGGCAAGCAAACGGAAGCGAATGAGCATGAATCTCACCATCCTCTTAACGTCTCACATTCGGTTTTGTTGCACTGACAGGTTATCCGGGTCTGGTTCATGGGTGGGTGGGCAGCGCCGCCGCCGCCGATCTTCCTGTTTCGTCAGGATACACAAAACCGCAAGCGCAATCGATTGCGCTTTGCCATTCCATACCACCGGCCCCATTGCCGTCAAGGCCGCCTTCCACGGCCGAAATCCGCCGACGGCTTTGCGCGGCCAAAGACGCAGGGTTGCCTAAAGGGGAGAAGCGGGAAACGCGCCCCGCGCCGGATTCGCCAGTTCGCACTGCGCCCGGTCCAGGTCCTGGGGAACGCCGATGTCCAGGAAATAGCCCGCGCAGGGAAAGGCGCGCGGGCGAATCCGGGCCAGATGGAGGGCCAGTAGATCGGTCTCAAAGGAGAAACGATTGCTCACAGCGTCCGGCCCCAACTTCTCTGGCCAGGGAAACGCAGTGTTCAAGACGTAGACGCCGGCGTTAATCCATCCCTTGCTCGCCTGGCCCTTGCTTGCCTGGCCCTTGCTTGCCTGGCCGGCATTTGTTTGGCCCGCGCCTGAGCGGTTCTTCTCTCTAAAACCGATCACTTCGCCGTCTTTCACCACCACGCCGCCGTAACGGCCGGTGTCCTCGACCTCCTTGATCGCCATGGTCATCGCCGCGCCGTGCGCTGTGTGGCTCGCCAGCAGCTTTTGCAGGTCAATCGCAAGAAAGGTGTCACCATTCAGCACCAGCGCGCAGCTCTGGCGCACGGACCCGAGCGCCAGCCGGATTGCGCCCCCGGTTCCCAGCGGGCTGGTCTCCACCACGTAATCGATCGGCAGGCCGCGATAGCTTTCTCTGAACCGCTGCATGACCACGTGGCGCAGATGGCCCACGGAAAGAATCGCGCGCGAGCATCCGGCCGCGCACAACTGATCCAGCAGAATCTCAAGGAAGGGCCGTCCGCCCACGGGCGCCATGCACTTGGGCACGTTCGTCAGCCGGGAGCGAAGCCGCGTGCCGAGACCTCCCGCAAGTAGAATGGCTTCCATTTCGATGGCTTTCCTGCGCTCCGGGTTCTGCCGTTCATGCGCCCGGCTAAAAGGGGCGAGACCGCAGGGACGGCGTGGTCATGATCTGTTCTGACTAGTTGTGCGACTGCGGAACGCGCCACGCCTGCGCGCCGGTAGGTGTGAACTGGCTTGCGTAGACGACGCCCGAGTCTTCGCAGCGCCGCAGCGCCTCCACCACGCGGTTCTTGCGCATGGGATCGACGAGAAAGATCATGAACCCTCCTCCGCCGGCCCCGGAGATTTTGGCGCAGTAGGCGCCGGCCTCCAGCGCTTTCTCGTACAGCATTTCGATCCGCTCGCTCACAATCTTGCTGGCCATCCGCCGCTTGGCCTCCCAGCTTGAGCGCAGCACCTCATGCAGAAGGCCAAAGTCTCCGCGCAGAAGCGATTCCTTCATACGCAGCGCCTCCTGCTTGATCAGGTGCATGGCGTCAATCGCCTCGCGGTTGCCCTGCTCCACATTGCGCGCCTGCTCGGCGATGATTTCTTCGGAGGCGCGAGAGGCTCCGCTGTAATAGAGGATCATCGAGGCTTCGAGCTCCGAGACCACGCTCTGCCGGATGCGCAGCGGATTTACCAGCACCTGGCCGTTTTGATTGAATTCCATGAAGTTGAATCCGCCGAAGGCCGCCGCGTACTGGTCCTGGCGTCCGCCGCGCAGCCCTGCTTCCTCGCGCTCCACAATGTAGGCTGCATGGGCCAGTTCGTAATCGTCCATGGGATAGCTGAACCACTCCGCATAGGCCTTGAGCGCCGCCACCACCAGCGTGGACGAGCCACCCAGCCCGGAGCCCGACGGTACATCCACGCGGGTCTTCAGGCAAAGGCTGAGCGGATGCCCGTGATTGAACCAGCGGATTGCGTAGGCGTGCACATGCTTGTGCAGGTCCAGGTTGCCGTCGGCCTGCGGAATCGCCGAGCAGGGATAGCTCACCGAGCGGTTTTGGTCCTCCGATTGGAAGCACGCCTCGCCATTGGGCAACGGCTCAATCGACGCGTAGGCATAGTGACTGATGGTCGCATTCAGAATGGCCCCGCCAAACTCATCGCAGTAGGGCGAAACATCCGTTCCGCCGCCGGCGAGCCCAATCCGCAGCGGAGCACGGGAACGCACCATCATGGAAAAGCGCTCGCCCTGGTGGTTGCCATTTTTCCCGTTCTGTAGA
The DNA here is from genome assembly GCA_049678625.1 of Occallatibacter sp. Lineage (GTDB taxonomy): Bacteria > Acidobacteriota > Terriglobia > Terriglobales > Acidobacteriaceae > Telmatobacter. The sequence continues at coordinate 24,364 of JBAUEO010000066.1, forward strand.
GCGATGGTCACAAAGGACGCCGGCTTTGATCGGTAACCCACTCCAAGCATTCGTTCCAAACGCCAACCTCCATCTCCGGGTGGCTGACAGAGAGCTGGGTCTCTCCTTTCGGACAACATGCTTCTGCATCTGCCCATCCCGCGCGTATAGGCCTCTGCAATCAGGCTGGCGAAATGGAGCGACAATACTTAAGAATTTCTAATTTTCGGTTCGTTGGCCGGGTTGTCCTGACGGCGCGCCTTCCCGCCGTAGTGCATCACCGCGCACGTGTACCTGGACAATCAGGCAGGTTGGCGGGAATCCTCCTGGACACACGCGCGGCGGAACGGAGAGCCGCTTACTTGCCGATGCAGAAGGTGGAAAAGATCAGGTGGAGAATATCGTCCGGAGTGGTTTGCCCGGTGAGCGAGTCCAGAGCCCACAGGCCGCGATAGAGATCGATGAGGATCATCTCGTGAGGAATGGCGTCGGCGTTGGCCTTTGCCGCGTCGGCCAGCGCCGCGCGCGCAGCGGCAATGGCCTGCTGCTGGCGCAGATTGGTCAGCAGCCCCGGCTCGGAGGCCGCGCCGCCGGTGGCCAGTTTCACAATCCTCTCCCGCAGCGCGGCGATTCCTTCGCCGGTCAGCGCGGAGGTCCTCAGCGCGGCCCTTCCGCCCGATTGCAGGGTCTCCAGCTCCGCGCGAAGGCGTTCGCTTCCGGCCAGATCGCATTTGTTCACTGCAACCAGCGCCGGCCGGCCTTCCACAGCGGCCAGCAGCCTGCTTTCTTCGTCGTTCAGCGCCTGGGTAGCATCCAGCACCACGACCACCAGCGCGGCGTCGGCCAGCGCCTGGCGGCTGCGCGCAATTCCCAGCAGTTCGGCCTCTTCGCCCGCTTCGTGCAGCCCCGCCGTATCCACAAGCTCCAGCGGAATTCCCTCCATCGCAATCCGCTCGGTCACCAGGTCCCGCGTCGTGCCCGGTGTCGCCGTGACAATGGCGCGGTCGCGCTCCACCAGCCGGTTGAAGAGCGAGCTTTTTCCCGCGTTGGGCCGGCCCACAATCGCCAGCGTAAGCCCATCATGCACGACGCGGCCGCGCGCAAAGCTGGCCTCCAGCGCGGCCAGGGGCGGATCCAGCACGGCAATGCGCCGCGCAATCTCGGCCTGCGGGGTCACGTCCACATCATCCTCGGCAAAGTCAATCCCTGCTTCAAGCAGCGCAATCAGCTCCATCAAATCCTGCTTGGTGGGCTGCACGCGTCGGCTCAGCGCACCACCCATCTGGCTGGCCGCCTGGCGAGCCTGGGTCAGGGTCTGCGCATCAATCAGGTCGCGCACCGCTTCGGCCTGCGTCAGGTCAAGCTTGCCGGTCAACAGCGCCCGCTGCGTGAACTCCCCCGGCTCGGCCAGCCGCGCGCCCAGGCCCAAAGCCCTGCGCAGCAACAGGTCCAGCACCACCGGCGAACCATGCGCGGCAATCTCCACCAAGTCCTCGGAGGTATACGAATTTGGCGCGGCGAAGAAGGTGACCATGGCCTCGTCGATGGGAGCTTCCTCAATGCGCTCACCGCTTGCCGCCGGATCGTCCAGTACATCGGCAAGTCTTGCGTGCATGTGCTCCATCGGCTGGCGAAGCCGCACCAGTTTCCCGCCAATCTCCACGGCCAGCGGGCCGCTGAGCCGCACAATTCCAATGCCTCCGCGTCCCGGCGGCGTGGAGACGGCGGCAATGGTGTCAACGGCGGCGGCTGGCTCATGCATGGGCTTGCACCAGTGTAGAAGGTGCGCCGCGGGCCGGCACGCATTCCCGCCGCGCTCAATCGGCGGGAGAGGCGCTTCGTTCCGATGACGGTATAATGCAGGCAAGAAATTTGTTAAGCGGAATCTGCAATCGGAAGTGCTTGTTTGTTTCATCTGCAAGGCTTGCGCAGCGGGATGCGTGCATGCATCGTCGTCCGGCGTTTCCTCCAGTTCTGACAAGGAAGGCGGCCTTGCTCACGCATTCCTTGTGCCGGCGAATCGAAATCATGAATACTGACCTCCTCCATTCCTTCCCGGCGCGCGGGGATTCCTGGATCCCGCGACCTGGTCTGCGTGCCGCCCATACCGCGCTGGAAGCAGCACGGTCAGTTTCGCGTACCTTTCGCGCGGTGCAAGGCCTTCTTGCATTGTTGCTGGCGTTTGCCTGCCTCTTGGCGTCCGCACAGAACGTGTCCGCACAGAACGTGTCCGCACAGAACGCGCCGGCACAGAACGCGCCCACTGCGGCCTGGGGCGGCCAGCTTCACACTGCATCCGGCGCGCCCATCGCCGGGGCAAAGGTGGAGCTGTCGGCAAACGGCGCAACACACATTGCCGTAACCGCCGCGGACGGCTCCTTCCGCATCGTGCATCTTGCGCCCGGCTCCTATCGACTGAGCGTTCAGGCTGAGGGACGGACCGTCCAAAGTGACCAGCCGGTCGAAATCAACTCCGCCCAGTCCGCTGTGCTGCTCACATTGTCCGCGCGCGGTGAGATCACCATCTCCGCGCTTGCCGGCCAGGGATCGAGCGGCGGCGAGCAACTCACCGCCCAGGCCGTCAGCTCGCTTCCGCTCAACAAGCGTGACTTCAGCTCGCTTCTTCTGCTGGCTGCCGGAACCATGACCGACACCAACGGCGCCACGAACTTCACCCAGCAGTTCGCCATCAACGGCCAGCGCGGCGTGGAGGCCACCTTCGCCCTGGACGGCGCCGACATCAGCGATCCGGAGATGGGAGGATCAACCTTCTCCAACTTCAATGTGGACGCGGTGGAGGAAATCCGCTCCAGCTCGGGCTGGATGCCCGCTGAAATCGGCCGCGGGGCCTCCGGATTGACCAACATCGTCACGCGTTCCGGCGCCAGCGGCTTCCACGGCTCCTTCTTTGAGTTTGTGCGCAACTCGGCATTTGACGCGCGCAACTACTATGACCACCCCACGTCTGCTTATCCGGGCCGCATCCCGCCGTTCCGCCGCAATGAATTCGGCTTGACCAATGGCGGCCCGGTTTACATCCCGCACCTCTACAATGGCCGCAGCCGGACCTTCTACTTCACCGAGTACCAGGGTTTTCGCCAGGTGCTTGGCACCACGCAGGTGATGCCCGTGCCCACCGCCGACGAGCGCGCGGGGCTGGATGCGCTGACATACCCAGACGGCTCCACGGACACGCTCATGGTCCCCATCAACTCCAGCATCGCCGGCATCCTGGCGCGCTATCCCCTGCCGAATGACCCCAGCGGCGCCTACGGCGACCGCACCTACGCAACGGCATCCAAGGTGACCACAAACGCCAATCAGTTCTCGATCCGCATCGACCACAAGCTCTCGCCAAAGGACCAGTTCTTCGCGCGATTCACGATGGACAACATTACCGGTCCCACGGTCAACCCGGATCAGACGGCCATCGATCCTGCCTTCGGCATCCAGTATCGTGATCGCCAGCGCAATGTCGTGGGCACCTGGACGCGCACGGTCTCGCCGCGGCTGGTGCTTCAATCGCTCATCGCCATCGAGCGATCCACGCCCGGCTTCTCCACCACGGACTACACTGACCCCGCGGTCAGGTTCAGCGACGGACTGTTTGAAGGCTTCAACGGCGCCGGCGGTTCACTCGAACAGTCTTACGGCAATCTTTTTCAAGGCCGCCAGACCCTCTCCCTCACCTCGGGCCGACACGTGTTGAAAGCGGGCTTCGAGGCGCGCCTCAACCGCGACACCACCTACTTCGGCATCAGCCCCAACGGCGACTATGACTTCGGCGGCGGCACGGCCTACGCCACCGAGGCCATCCCCTCGCAAAGCGGCATGCACAACATTGCCGTCGGCGATCCGCTGCCCGACACGCTTTCAGGCTTTCTCTCCGGCAGCGCGTTCCTCTATTACATTGAGCTCCCGGGCCCGGGAATCTCCGGTGGCGATCACATCGGTCCGGCGGCCATCAATCGCGAAAACTACGCCGCGTGGATGCAGGACACGTGGAAAATTTCGCCGCGCTTCACGCTCGATTACGGCTTGCGATGGGATCTCTACACGCCCATCTCAGAGCGTGCCGGGCGCACCGGCGCGCTGCGCATGATCGACGGCGTCAAGCAGTATGTGGTCAATCCGCAACCCGGCTACCAGACCAGCAAGCATGGTTGGGAGCCGCGCGTGCAGGGCACCTGGCAGGTGACGCCCAAGCTACAGGTGAACGTAGGCGGCAGCGTCATGGTGATTCCGCCCAACATTTGGCAGGACAACTTTCTCACCGGCTCCACGCCCTTCGCCGTCATTCCCCGGCAAGTGGCCGCGCCGAGTGCGCCGATCCCTTATGGCTTCCGGATCACACCCGCGCAGTTGCCCAATGTTTATACACCTGACGGACAACTCATTCTCACGCCCGGCCATTTCAGGCCGGTCCCGGCCAACACCATCATGGACGTGGACCGCTACGAGCAGGAGATGGCCGCGCTCACGCCCGGCCACGTGGTGAGCCCTCTCAACCTCAGCGGCATCGATGCCTCCTTCACCAACGCCACGCTCTACACATGGACGCTCGGCCTGGAGCGCAGGTTCGGCAACCTTACAGCCGATGCCGCATACGTGGGCACCGCCGCGCAAAGGCTGCCGCGTTACAGCTACCCCAACGCTTACCCCGGCGCGGGTCCCGGCTTTGCGCCGGACACGCGCTTTGACTCGAACGGCAACGTCATCGGCGGCTTCGGCGTGGAGAATGTCATCGTCGCCGATGCGCACTCCACTTATCACGCGCTGCAGACCTCGCTCTCCGGCACCGTGGGCCACAGTGGACCCGGCCTGCAGGCAAGCTATACGTGGAGCAAGTCCATTGACAACACAAGCCTTGTTCTCGGCGGCACCGGTTCCACCGGCGCCGTTGCCTCCGGCCTCTCACAGAATCCCTACGACACGCATCCTGAAAAAGCTCCCTCCACGTTCGACATTACGAACGGCTTCGGCCTGAGCGTGGCACAGGATCTGCATCTGCAGGAGGTGAACTTCCTGCATCCGATCAGCCGCAAGGTGACCTATGGATGGGAGCTGCTCAGCATCTCCAGCATCGCTTCCGGCGCGCCCTTCACCGTTTACTCGGGCATCCAGCAAACCGGGTACGGCGACGAAGGCGTCGATCGGCCGGACCAGATTGCCAAGCCCCATCTCTCCACCGCGCGCAAAGATCGCGAGGATTACTTCGGCGAGGGTGCGAACAACGCCGCCGACTTTTTCTTCATTCCCATCCATGTCGCCGGCGGCTCCGGACCCAATCAGGGCCGCTTTGGAACCCTTGGCCGCAACAGCTTTCGCGGGCCCGCCTATTACAACTTCGACTTTGCGCTCATCAAGGACACGCCCTTCGGCCGCCGCCCGAGCGGCGCCGAGCGCGTCGACTTGCAGTTCCGTTCGGAGTTCTTCAATCTCTTCAACATCGTCAACTTGGGCCTGCCGTCGAACATCCTCAACGGTTCAGGCTTTGGCGAGATCAGCACCACCGCGGGCAATTCGCGCCAGATTCAGTTTTCTCTCAAGCTGATTTACTAGCCGCCAAAGTTCTCCCGCTCCTGCGTCCGTCGTGCTCTGGTATAAAGGTGCTGCAAATCGGCCCGACCCCGCGGCTCGGGCCTGTGGAGATTCCCATGAAGCGTATCCTTTCCGCTGTGTTTTCGCGGCTTGCCCTGTCTGCCTGGCTTGCCTTGTTCATGGTTCTGCTTACGGCGCCCGCGCACGGACAGCAACCTGCCGCCAGCGTGGACATGACGCCTATCTCGCCGGAGAGCGTGGGCTTTTCCTCACAGCGCCTTGAGAATTTGCACGCAATCCTGCAGCAGACAGTCGACCAGAAACGCATTGCCGGCATCGTCACCATCCTTGCCCGCCACGGCAAGGTTGTCGACTACCGAACTTACGGCGTGAGCGACCTGGCCACGGGCGCGCCCATGCGCACGGACGCAATCTTCCGCGACTTCTCCATGACCAAGCCCATCACCGGCGCGGCCATGATGATCCTCTACGAAGAAGGCAAGTGGCTGCCCTCCGACCCCATCTCGAAATTCATTCCTGAGTTTGCGCACCTGAAGGTTTACAAAGGCGTGGATGCTGGCGGACGCATGATTCTGGCCGACCCCGAGCACGCGCCCACGATGGGCGAGTTGATGACCCACACCGCCGGGTTCACCTACGGATTCTTCGGCAACACGCCCGTCGACCACATGTATCAGCAGGTCCACCCGCTGGACTCCGCCAATCTGCAGCAGTTTATTGACAAGCTGGCGAAGATTCCCTTGCTTTACGAGCCCGGCCACGGCTGGACCTACTCTGTCTCGATGGACATCGAAGGCTACATCGTACAAAAGCTCTCCGGCCAATCGCTTCCCGACTTCGACCGCGACCACATCTTCCGGCCGCTGGGCATGCGCGACGCCGGCTTCTATGTTCCTGGCGAAAAGCTCAATCGCTTCGCCACCCTTTACACTACGGGGCCCAACGGCGAGCTTGCGACCAGCAACAACGGCGGCAACGTGGATCGCAACTTCACCGAGCCGCCCGCGCTGCCCTCCGGCGGCGGCGGCATGGTCTCAACCGCCGAGGACTACTACCGCTTCGCGCAAATGCTGCTCAACCGCGGCGAACTGGACGGCGTGCGCATTCTTTCGCCCGCCACGGTCCGGCTGATGACGTCGAATCACCTTGCGCCGGAGCTGCTCACCGGCCAGTTCGGCATCGGCATGCAGCAGATGCGCCCCGGCTTTGGCTATGGCTACAACGGCGCGGTGGTCTTCAATCCTGCCATGGCGAATCTGTCGGATGGCAAGGGTGAGTATCTATGGGACGGCGCGGCCGGAACGTGGTTCTGGATTGACCCGACCAACGACATTGTCTTCGTCGGCATGATCCAGCGCATGCTCGGTCCCGCCAGTCCCAATATCGAGTACAAGAGCCGCGCCGCTGTTTACGGCGCGCTGGTTGATCCACAAAAGTAGCTTCTCTTCACGACGGAGCTTCTTTCCGCACCCCTCGGACCCATCGTGAAGGCGCGACTTCCACGCACCCGCGAATGCTACACTCCACCGAGCGGGAAAACTGCCGAGCGGGAAAACTGCATGCGCGCCACACACATCGAATTCCGTCTGCGGGTCTTCATCACCGGTGCCATCATCATCCTGGGCTTCTGGGCGCCGTGGATTGGCGTTCTGGCGCCGCCCAACGGATTTGCCTCGCGCATCTCGCTGCTTGAGTGGCTTTCCAGCACCACCAGCCGCATGGGCCTCATCTCCTTCACTCACGCCGCGCCGCTGGTGATTGTGCTGGGCGCACTGGTGGCCGGCCTGGCCGCGGTGCTGCGGGTGTGGGGCGCCGCATTTCTGGGCCCGGCCACCGTGCAGCATGGCGAGATGCAGGCCGGCGCCGTGATGGCCGACGGACCTTATCGCCACGTGCGCAACCCGCTCTACATCGGCACATGGTGCACGGTCGCGGCCATGGCGCTGGTCATGCCGCCCACCGGCGCGGTGGTCTCGCTGGTGCTGCTTTCGCTCTTCCTTTTTCGTCTCATCCTCGGCGAGGAAGCCTTCCTCGGCAATCAACTCGGCGAGCGTTACCGGGCCTACCTGCTGAACGTTCCGCGGCTCTTGCCGCGCCTTCGCTCCGCCCTGCCGCGCTCCGGCCAAAAACCCCAATGGCTCCGCGCCATCTTTTCTGAGCTGCTGCCCATCGGCGTTTTTTTTACGCTGGCCGTGGTCTCCTGGAGCTACAACAATCGCCTGATGGGCAGGGCCATTCTCATCAGCTTCGGTGTCTCGCTGGTCGCCCGCGCGCTCGTCGGCGACTCTCCCGCGACGCCCGAGCATCCAAATTAGAGCGTTTTCGATTCACTTGTTGACCTTGCAGCATAGTGCAAGGTGGCTTTTTCTCAAGGAAAAAGCCACTAGACTGTGCAATTTCTGTAAAGAGCAGAATCGAAAACGCTGTAGCCGCTCGCCTGCCCGCGTCCCGGAACGATAATTGCTTTCGTGCAAAAAATGAGGAAGAGCCCTTGGGCTCTTCCTCTTTGCGTCAAACAATTCCTTCAGCTACTTCTTGGGGGGCGCGATCACGTCCTTGGCCGACTTGGCCACGCGGAACTTGACCACAGTCTTCGCCTTGATCTTGATCGCTTCGCCGGTCTGCGGGTTGCGACCCATGCGCGCCTTGCGCTCGGCCTTCACCAAGCGGCCAATGCCCGGAATCACGAAGACGCCGTTCTTCTTGGTTTCCTTGATGGCGGTTTCCGCCAGCATATCCAGAAAACTTGCAGCCTGCTTGTTGGTCATTTCCAGCTTCTCGGCCATGTGCCGGGTCAAAGCGGTCTTGGTCATTCCAGTTGCCATGTGCGTTTTCTCCTTATGGGCGTGCCCTCGGGGCAGCCGGTGTTGCCTGGGTTACCGTCGCTCAGCATCGTCCGCAACGAGCCTGATGCCGAAATACGTTCCGCATGGAGGGAGTGCGACCAGGGCAACTTTTGCACAAAACCCCTGTATTCATGCGGGTTCTCGAGAACCCTGTCGATGGTTACAATGCGGCCTCGGGTGGCACAAAGTCAATGGGAAAACACCCATTTTCCACAGTTTTCTTGGGTTTTTGTGCATTTTTTGCCGAAAATCGCCGATTTCAGCCGGTTTTCGTCCGTCCGGGGCTCGCTTGCGGCGTCCAACCGGCTTCGCAAGCCGGTTTCGCGCACGCGGCAACACGGGTTTCAGCGGAGCCCGAAGAGCACCGTCCGCCGGGGCTTCAGCGCCGCCGCAATCGGCGTGTTCAGGGCCTCGACCATGGGCGTCGCCAGCTTGAAATACCGCGCCACAACCGCGGTGAAATCCGGCTTCAATGCCGCTTCGGCGGGCAGCGTCGCGCTGAGCCCCCATTGCTTCTGGCGGACGAGGTCCATGGCCGGATGATCGGCGGGAAAGCCCTTCGGCGGCCGCGTCAGCGCGTTGCCTTCAAACTCGTCGAAGGCCCTCTTGATCGCCGCCGGACGAATCACCTTCCTGAACTGCTCGTGATGGTCGAGCAGCCAGTGACGAATCGCCGCCAACTGGTCCTTCTCCGGCATATACGAGCCCGCGGCGATGACCACTTCCTTCGCGCTCACGTGAAAGTAGTAGCCCGCGCCGGAGGTCTTTTCGAGGCCCTGGTGCGACCACCACGCGGCCACATGCGTTTTGTAAGGCCGCTTGTCGTGCGAGAAGCGCGTGTCGCGATAAATGCGGAACACGCTCTTCTCCGCCGGCCGCACGTGGTTCGGCGCAAAGTCCATCATCGCCTCGGTGATTTTTCGAACGATGGCCAGCATCGGCTCCTTCAGCTCCGCCTCATATTCGGCCTTGCGCGGCAGGAACCACTCGCGATCGTTGTTCCGCGCCAGATTGCGCAAAAACTTCAGCGCCGCCGGACGAAAGTAGGGCAGTGCGGGTTGGGGAGCGGGATTTGCAGAGCGGGCCATGGCGCAATCAGTTTAGCGGATGACCTTCCGCTTGCCGCGCCTCAGCTTGCCAGCGCCCGCTCCACCGCTTTGGGTTGGCGAGCTATCACGGTCAGGTAGGCGCGCGCCGCGCGGTCGGGCTTGCGGCGACCCTGCTCCCAGTCCTGCACGGCCCGCGCATCCAGTGCGAACTTGCGCGCGAATTCGGCGCGGCTCAATCCCGTGGCAAGGCGAATATTGCGAATCTCCAGGGCGATGGACGGTTTGAAGGTGGTAACGCGGGCCGGCTTGACTTTGCCCTTCATGATGGCAAGTGCTTCTTCCATGGATTCAATCAGCTCGGGACCGATGCTTTTCCGCTTCATCGCTTCACTCTCCTGGCCTTCGCCTCTGCTTTCATTGCCGCCGCAAGAGAAGCTGCGGCCTTCTTTTCCGACGGCGTTAGATTCGCTTGTTCATTCTTCCCGTAAAGGAAAAGCGCAAGGATCGGGTTTGTCTCGTCAAAGAAATAATAGATGACCCTCACTCCGCCTGACTTGCCACGTCCATGCGCTGCATAGCGCAGCTTGCGTACCCCGTTCGTCCCCGGAATCTCATCGCCGGCGCGATAGTACGTTGCAAGATAAAGCAGCAGATCGTCGTACTCTTCAGCGGTCAGCAATTTTTCGGCTCTCCGGGCGAAGGCGCTCGTTTCCACCACCGTCAGCAGAGGGCCATCCACAAATGTATTGTGCGGCATTGCCGCACTTGTGTCAAGAGGCATGGCGTGTGGTCCGTTAGCGAATCACCTTCAACGCGCCTCTGAATAGCCCGTCGAAATCGTCCTTCAGTGCGGCGTCCTTCGCCACGATCTGCTCGATCGCCTTCTCTGCCGCGGGGCGTTGATAACCCAGATTCACCAGCGCGGAAAGCACATCTTCGACTGATGCGCCCTGCACGCCCCGGGCCGCCGGAGCCACAGCAAAGTCATCCAGCTTGTCCTTGAGCTCGACGACCAGCCGCTCGGCCAGTTTTTTGCCCACGCCCGGAATGCGCGTCAACTGCGCGTGATCCTGCGCGCGGATGAACTGCACGGTGCGCTCCGGCGAGAGGCCGCTGAGAATTTTGATGGCCAGCCTGGGCCCCACCGCGCTGACCGTAATCAGTCGCTCGAAGAGGCGCTTCTCCTCGCGGTCCATGAAGCCGAAGAGCGCAATCTGGTCGTCGCTGACCTGGGTGTGGATGTGCAGCGCGGTCTCTGCGCCCTCAGCCGGGAGCGCCGTGAACGTGGGCACGGAGATGGCCACGTCGTACCCCACGCCCGCCGCCTCCACAATGGCCTGGCCGGGCTGCTTATGAATCAACTTGCCGCGCAGATGAGCGATCATTTTTCCTCGATTGTGTGCCTCTATCCTAGTATCCCCATCCGCTTCGCGACGCGCTCCAGCGTATCGAGGGCGCAGTCGAGTTGGGCCCGCGTGTGCTCGCTGGTCAGGATGAGGCGAATGCGCGCCTTGCCCTCCGGCACCGTGGGGAAGGCGATGCCCGTGCCCATCACGCCCTCATCAAAGAGTGCCCGGCTGAACTCCATGGCCGCGCGCCCTTCGCCCACAATCACCGGCGTAATCGGCGTCTCGGTGGCGGGCGTGGTTACGCCGCCCACGTTGAAGCCCATGGCCCGCAGCGCGCCCTGAAAATAGCGCGTGTTGGCCCACAGCCGCTCAATGCGCTCCGGTTCCTGCTCCAGAATGTCGAAGGCCGCCATGCAACTGGCCGCCACCGCCGGCGGGTGCGAGGTGGAAAACAGGAACGGCCGCGCGCGGTGGTAGAGATAGTCGATCAGATCCTTCGAGCCGCAGACATACCCGCCCAGCGCGCCGATGGCCTTGGAGAGCGTGCCCACCTGCACATCCACGCGCCCGTGCATGCCGAAGTGGTCCACGCTGCCGCGCCCGTTGCGGCCCAGCACGCCCGAGGCATGGGCGTCGTCCACCATCATGATGGCGCCGTACTGCCCGGCCAGCGCCGCCAGCTTGTCCACGGGGCCAATGTCGCCGTCCATGGAAAAGACGCCGTCGGTGATGACCAGCTTGTGGCCCGGCTCGCCGGCCACTTCCTTCAGCAGCTCCTCGCAGTGGGCGGCATCCTTGTGGCGAAAGACCTTGATTTTGGCCCGCGAGAGGCGCGCACCATCAATAATGCTGGCGTGGTTCAGCTCGTCGGACAAGATGAAGTCGTCCTTGCCCAGAATCGCGCTCACCGTGCCGGCGTTGGCCGCAAATCCGCTTTGGAAAACCACGCAGGCTTCCACATTTTTGAAGGCGGCGATGCGCTCCTCCAGTTCCATGTGGATGCGCATGGTCCCGGCAATGGTGCGCACGGCACCCGAGCCCACGCCGTAATTGCGGGTCGCCTCCAGCGCAGCTTCGATGAGCCTGGGGTGGTTCGCCAGGCCGAGATAGTTGTTGCTGGCGAGGTTGATGACTTCGCGCCCGTCGTAGTGGCAGACCGGCGCCTGCTGGTCGTCGAGCACGCGCAGCTTGAAGTGGGTGCCCCTGGCCTTCAGCTCGGCCAGCGCGACAGTCAGATGATCAAGTTGCGGGCGGGCGGCGGTTTCGGTCATGATAAATTCCTCCCAACCAGCCAGCATAGCGCGCCCGGGCGGAAAGCCTTGCGCGCCCCGGCGCTGCCCCCCGTTTCTCGCGCGCCCGAGGGCGTCTTTCCCCGCTTTGTTGCGTCCAAAGCTTGTGCCGGTTGGCCCGCATGCGCCCCCGCCGGATACAATATCCTTACGCTGCCGCAGACAGGCATAACGCATTTTTTTGAGATTGGGAGCAGGTGCAAGTGAGATGTTTGACCAGCCGCCGTTTGCGGCTCTTGATGGTTGCAGGAGTGGGCATCGCGGCGGCGCTGCCCGCGTTGGCAGTGCCCGCCGCAGACTCCACGGCTTCCGGCGCAGCGTCCGGACTGAGCGCCCGCGCTCTCGCCACCCAAACCACGCTGCACGCCGAAACACGCGACATCGCGGGCCGGACCCACGCCACCCTGTCGGTCGCCGTCCTCGACAGTGACGGACAGCCCGCCACCGGCGCGGTGGTGTTTCGTGACCACGGCAAGGCTATTGCCGGCGCTGCGCTCAACGCAAAAGGCACGGCCACTACCACCCTGACGCTACCCCAGGGCGACCATTCGATCACCGCTGTCTATCAGGGCGATTCGGTCCATCTCGCCTCGGCCTCGCTGGCGGAGCCCATCAGCGCCGTTGCCAGCGGCACGCCGGACTTTTCGCTCGCCGTCAATCCAGGCACGCTCTCCCTCACCGCGGGCCAGTCGGGTTCAGCCTTGGTCTCCATCACGCCCGCAGATGCCGCGGCGCTCACTTCGCCCATGTTTGTTGAGCTCTCCTGCTCCGGGTTGCCCGACCAGACGGCCTGCACCTTTACGCCGCAGACTGTGCAGATTCTGCCCAATGCCTCAGCCGACGTGACCGCGGATCTGGTGGTGGCCACGCAGGCCGCTTCCACGGCTCTCGCCGTTCCTCCAGCTCGACCCAATTCCAACCCGATGGCGTGGGCCGTGCTGCTTCCCGGCGTTTTCGGCCTTGGCGGGCTGGCCTTTGGCGCGCGCCGCCGCCGCTGGCTCTCGCGGCTGGCGCTTTTCGCATTGGTGGGCTTTATTTCGGTGCTGGGCACCACGGCCTGCTCGCCGCTCTACCGCTACTACAACCACGGCCCGCCGCAGAACCTGCCCACGCCCGCCGGCACTTACAACATTGTCATTGCCGCGCAGTCCAGCAACGGCATCACGGCCATCACGCACACCATCACTCTGGCGCTCACCGTCAAGTAGCTCGCCGGGGCCTTTCGCTCTGGCCTCCGTGTTTTCAGCCCGTGCATTCCGCGCGGATGGCCTCCGTTTTTTTGCGCGTCCGCCGCGCATGCGCAGGCTGATACCGTCTGCCTCAGCCGCTCTGCATCCATCGGAGCAATCTTTTCTCATCCTCTGGATGGATGCGCGGCCCCTCTTGAATCGATAGGGTTACGCGAGGGATGAGAGACGCCGTCGACGAAGGGCAAAGAGGCCAGGGAAGACCTGAAACCTTCTTCGTGCAAGCCGCCGGCAAAAAGGGGGAAACACCCTTCTCGTCTTATGCAGGATTCCCCATTTCTTTGAGAGGTCACCGAACGCATGGATTCCCCGCACGCATTCCCCCGCGCAATCCCTGTCTCTTTTCTTCGCGGCTCACTTACCGGCACGCTCGCATTAGGCTTCTTCGCGCTCGCATTGTGCGCGCTGGCTCCGGGTGGGCTACACGCGCAGGGCTGCATCCTTGCCCGTTCGCCTCAGCAGTCCAGCCTGCCCGGCAACCAGGGAGGCCTGCTGCTGCCCGGTCATTTCCAGGTCACCATCGGCGAGCGCCACCAGTTCTCCACCGACCATTACGTCGGCGATGTCTACCAGGAATACCGTGAGCAAGATCACAACCGCGTGCAGAACCGCATCAACCTGCTCGACTTCAACCTTACCTACCAGTGGACGCCGCGCATCAGTTTTGAGGTGGATGCTCCTATCCTGTTTGCCTCGCGCAAGGCAGAAAACTCCACCATCGAGTACCAGGCATCAGGTCTTGGCGACATGATCGTCGACGTCAATGCCTGGCTGCGCAACCCCGCTACGGCGCCGCGCAATAACTTCTCCATCGGCCTGGGCGTGATGATGCCCACCGGCAATGACGACGTGACCAACACCATCCTCACCACAGACAGCAACGGCAACCCGGTCACCGTCACCACGCCTGTCGACTACTCCATCCAGCCGGGCGGAGGCGGATGGGGTCTGGTGATGGAGTGGATGGGCTACCAGCGCATCCGCAAGACACTCACCTTTTATACGGACGGCGACTACATCGCCACGCAGGGGGGAACCGACGGCGTTCCGCGCAATTACAATTACCTGACCCAGCCGCCGCTCGATCAGTACAACTCCATCTCCGACCAGTATCTCTTCGAGGCCGGTCTGCAATTTCCCGTGGAGCGGATTAAAGGTCTCTTCGCCACGGTCGGACCGCGCGACGAAGGCGTGCCCGCCGACAATCTCTTCCCCAACAGCAATGCGGGCTTTCGACGGCCCGGATTTGCCGTCTCCGCAGGCCCCGGCTTCGAGTATGTGCGCGGCTCGAATCTCATCACCGGCAACATCTACAAGGCCATTCATCGCGACCGCACAGCCAGTTATCCGGATCAGGTTTACGGCACGCACGGCGACGCGGCCTTCGCCAGTTGGGTCTGGCTCGCCAGCCTGACCCACCGCTTTTAAGGCATTTTTCCTATTCCAGTGGAGTCGCCAAAGTGGGGCAAGGTTGTCGCTTCCTGATGGTCCCACCCCAACGATGAAGACCAATCGTTGGGGACCCCGGGATGGTCGCGCCACCTCAGCCGTGTCGTTTCGCGATACACCATTAGGAAAAATGCTATAGTCCGCAAGGCCCGCTCCCGGGCGGGCAGTCTTTCTTCTGGAGTTTTGGATGAAACGCACCTCAATCCTGCTTAGCGTGCTGCTCTTCGGCGTTCTTGCTCCGCTGGCCCAGGCCAAGCGCGCGCCGAATTTTGAGCTCAAAGACCTCGACGGTCACACGCATCATCTTGCGGAGCTGCACGGCTCGATCGTCGTGCTCAACTTCTGGGCCACGTGGTGCGGACCCTGTCGCGAAGAGCTGCCGATGCTCACGCACCTCAGCAAAGTCTACGCGCCCGAACACGTGCGCTTCATCGCTGCCTCTGCCGACGAGAGCAAGGACCGCGAGAAAGTCAGCCAGTTCGTGAGCGCGCATAACGTTGGCATGGATGTGTGGGTGGGCGCGGATCTCGACATGCTGGACAGCGCGAAGCTGGGCAATGAGCTGCCCGCGACGCTGATCCTCGACGCGGACGGCAACATCATTACGCGCATCAAGGGCGAGGCCCGCGAAAAGGATGTGCGCGATGCGCTCGACTGGATTCTCGGCGGCGAAAAGGGTCCTGCGCCTCCGGCGGTGGTCACGCACTACTAGCATCGTCGCCGGTCTCGATCTCTTTCCGCGTCCTGTCTCTTTTTGCGCCCTGTCTCTCTTGGTGTCCTGTTCCTCTTCGCGCTCAGGATGATAGAACGTTGAGGGAAGGGAAGGGCCGCTCCGGGGATGCATCGCAGACCACACACCTTTGCCGTCGCGTTGGCCATCATCTTTGCTGGGCTTTCGCCAATCGCGCGCGCCGCCGGACAGACCAGCGACCCCGCATGGCTTCACTATGCGCCGCTCGAGCATCCCCTCAGCGTGCCCACGCGCGTTGTGGTTCTTGGCCAGGATCCAATCGAGCGCAACGCCGCCGCCGAACTCGAGCGCGGCCTGCTCGCGCTGAGCGGCCGCACCACGCCTGAGCACGGACCCAACTCCATCGTCCTCGGAACCGCGCAGCAATTCCGCCGGAGCAAGCGCAAAAACACCACGCTCTCGCTCGAACCGGACGGGTTTCTCATCGCCTGGAACGGCATGGAGTCTGCCCGCGAGCTTGACATCGTCGGCAGCAGCCCGCGCGGAGTGCTCTACGGCGTATTCGGGCTCCTGCGCAATCTTTCGCAGGGCGCGGAGATGAGCCGCGCCAGCCTGCGCGAGCGCGCCGCCATCCCCATCCGCTGGGTGGACCAGTGGGACAACGCCGACGGCTCCATCGAGCGCGGATACGCCGGCCGCAGCCTCTTCTTTGAGGGCGGTCATGTGCGCAAGGATCTCGCGCCCGTGGCCGCCTACGCGCGCCTGCTGGCCTCAGTCGGCGTGAACGCGGTGAACGTGAACAACGTGAACAACGCCGCGCAATTTCTGCAGCCCGAAATGCTAAATGAGCTGGTGCGCGTGGCCGACGCGATGCGCCCCTGGGGCGTACAGCTCGCACTCAGCGTCGATGTCGCCAGCCCTAAAATCATCGGCGGCCTCGCCACCTATGACCCGCTCGACCCCGCCGTGAAAGCCTGGTGGAACGCGAAAGTCGAAGCAATCTACACACTCATCCCCGACTTCGCCGGCTTTACCGTCAAGGCCGATTCTGAAGGCCAGCCCGGCCCCGCCAGCTATGGCCGCACGCCCGCCGACGCCGCGAATACCCTGGCCGCCGCGCTTGCTCCGCACCACGGCGTCCTGCTCTATCGCGCATTCGTCTATAACCATCACCTCGATTGGCGCGACCCCAAGGCCGACCGCGCCCGCGCTGCCTATGACATCTTCCATCCGCACGACGGCAAATTCCTCCCCAACGTGATTATCCAAACCAAGGAAGGTCCCATCGACTTTCAGGCGCAGGAGCCCGTCTCGCCGCTCTTCGGCGGCCTCACCCGCACCAATCAGGCCATGGAAATCGAGGTCACGCAGGAGTACACCGGGCAGCAGCGTCACCTCGTCTATCTCGCGCCCATGTGGCAATGGGTGCTCGATTTCGACATGCGTGCCGGCGGCGCGCACACACCCGTGAAACAAATCATCTCCGGCAAATCCTTCCATCGGCCTCTTGGCGGCCTGGTTGCAGTGGCCGGCGTGGGCCGCGACCATTGGCTCAACTCGCCGCTGGCCATGGCCAATCTCTACGCCTTCGGCCGCTTCGCATGGAACCCCAACCTGACCGCCGAGCAGATTGCCAAGGAGTGGACGCGCCAGAGCATCAGCCGCGACCCCAACGTCGTCGGCGTCGTGGCAAAAATGTTGCTCGAGTCCTGGCCGGCTTACGTCCATTACACCGGCCCGCTCGGCATGCAGACACTCACGGACATCACGGGCAGCCATTACGGACCCAACATTGAATCCAGCGAACGCAACGGATGGGGCCAGTGGCACAAGGCAGATGCTCTCGGCGTTGGCTTCGATCGCAGCGTCGCCACAGGCACAGGCTTCGTCGGCCAGTATTCGCCGCAGGTCGCGAAGATATACGAGTCCGCCGCCGCCACGCCTGACAAGCTGCTCCTCTTCTTCCACCACGTGCCCTACACGTACAAACTGCACGACGGCCAGAGCGTCATCCAGTACATCTATTCGAGCCACTACCAGGGCGCCGCCGAGGCCGCGCAGTTTGTCAACGACTGGATCTCGCTCAAGGGCCGTATACCCGACGAGCTTTACGAGAACATGCTGCCGCGCCTCGAGTACCAGGCCGGCCACGCCATCGTGTGGCGCGACGCCATCACGCAGTATTTCCTTAAGCTCAGTGGCATTCCCGACGACACCGGCCGCGCCGGACATTTCCCGCATCGCATGGAGGCCGAGGATGCCCGCCTCGCGGGTTATCAGGTCTTCGACGTGAATCCCTGGGAGGACGCTTCACGCGGCAAAGCTGTCACATGCCCCGTCGCCGCGGGCTGCAGCGCGCAGTTCACATACACAGGCCGCGACGGGCGCTACAACATTGCCGTGGAGTACTTCGATCTGCAAAGCGGCGTGGCCAAATTCACGCTCGTCCACAATGGCCGGCCAATCGTCTCCTGGGCCGCCAACAACAATCTGCCCTCGTTCCGTCCTGACGGCGACAACTCCACGCGCTACACGGCGCATGAAGTTGAGCTACGCACTGGCGACACGCTCACCGTCGAAGGCGTCCCCGACGGCGCAGATGCCGCCGCGCTTGATTACATCCAGGTCCTGCCGGGCACGCCGCAGCCGTAGAGAACATGCCTCACCCGCACCAGCGCCTACTTTCCGGCCGCAGGTACCGGGCACGACATACCGCTGATAATCTGCCACCCGCTTCCCACGCGTATCCACGTGTGCGTCAGCCGGTCTGTTTCTCGATGGTGGTTGCCGTGAGCGTCGACCCAATCGGAGCTCAGCCAGTAATCGGTTACAACCAGGTCGCCCGTCGCCTGGCTGGCAGCGGGCTTCAGCGTGTACGAACTCAGGTGTATGGCCTTCGCGGTGTAGGCCGTGAGCCAGTCGGTGATGTGCGCCTTGTGGACTGGGGTCGCGCTCGACCGGGGCCAGCCCAGGAAATTCGAGTGCCACAAGGCCCGGTAACCCGCCAGATCCGCTGCCTTCACGTCCGCCCAATACCTGTGCTCCATCTTCCACACAGCCTGTTCCTGTGCCGTCTGCTGAGCAAATACCTGGCATGCGTAAAACGCCAACACCAGCGCAACAAGCGCGCGAACCATTCTCATCTGAGTTCCCCCTAAACACGGGCTACACACCGACTCTCGGTCGCGACCGACACGGCGAGCCAGCTTAGAATTACCAGCGAATGCCTACTTCGCCGCGTGCGGCTTCACGCCGGTCCACGTCCAGCCGCGGATCTTCCATGCGCCCGCTTCTTTGTGCAGCACCACGGTGATCTGGCCTTCCTCCACCGTCGCCTTGTCGTGCTCCTTGTAGAGGTAGACCGTCGGCATCACCACGTATGCCACATCGCCCTCAATCACCGTCCGCGTTGGCGGACCGTAGGTCACTTTTCCGTCCGTCAGACCGGTGGCTTTGGCGTGTCTGTCGTAGGCCGAGGCCCAGTCCTGCGCCGCATGCGGGCCCGTCCAGAGGTGCGGCGCAAACTCGTCCACAATTGTGATGTTGCCCTTGGCGTAGCTGGCGTAGGCGGCGTTCAGGTCGCCTTTGTTGAATCCGTCAATAAACTGGCGGATCGGCTGCGTTACGTCACCCGGCCCTGCTGCCAGTGCGGCAGGGATCAGCAACACGCCCACAAGTACCGCGAGGAGTGTCTTTCTCATGCGCCTTTCCTCTTTCAAGAGGCTTGGAGGTTGGAAGCTGCCAAGAGACTCGCACCTGCATTGCGGCGTGTCAATCGGAATTGCCGCGAAGAATCCCGGCCTGCCGTCCGCTTCCGGCTTTCGTGCCTGCATTTTCGTCACTCATTCTGCCTGACGCGTTAGTCTGTTAAGCGGGCAGCGCTCTCGCCTTTCGGGAGGACCATGGCTCCGCACACTTCGTTCACCCGCCGCGGATTCTTCGGCGCAGCCTCGGCGGCCGCGGCCGCGCTTGCCATTCCGCACTCGGCATTCGCCGCGCCGGATGCCGCGCTGCCGCAGCCCATCGCCGCGCTCACGGATCTCTCCAGCCAGGCGAGCCCGTTCTCGGCTGACGAGCGCCTCGCCCGCATCGAGCACGCCAAAAAGTTGATGCACGCCTCGCGCATGGACGCGATTGTTCTCGCCAACTCCACGGCGTCCTCGTTTTACTTCGCGGATCTTCGCTTCGGCTCCAGCGAACGTCTCTGGGCTCTCGTTCTTCCCGCGCGCTCCACGCCGTTTCTCGTCTGTCCCGCGTTTGAAGAAGGCCGCGCGCGCGAGCTGCTGGCCGCCGGCCCGCTGGCCGCGCACGCCGACGTGCTGACCTGGCAGGAAGATGAAAGCCCGTATGAGCTGCTGGGCAAGGGCCTCGGCGATCGCGGCATGAAAACCGCGACCGTCGGCCTGGACGAAGAGATGAAGTTTGTTTTCTCTGACGGCCTTCGCGCCGCCAATCCACAGCTCTCGTTCGAGAGCGCCACGCCCGTCACCGCGGGCTGCCGCATGCTCAAGGATGCGCATGAAATCGAGTGCATGCGCCTGGCCTGCCGTGCCACGCTGCTCGTCTATCGCGCCGTCGCGCAATCGCTGGCGCCCGGCATGACCACCAGCGACGTGGAGGCGCTCGTCGCCCTGGCTTATCGCCGCATCGGCTTTCCCGGCGACGCCAGCCTGAACGTGGACGAGTACACCGCGCTGCCCCACGGCTCGCGCATGCCGCAGACCCTGCGCGAGGGTTCCATCCTGATGCTCGACGACGGCTGCCGCGTGGAAGGCTACACCTCAGACATCACGCGCACCTTCGTCCTTGGCCGCCCCAGCGCAAAGATGAATTCCGTCTTCGACATTGTGCACCGCGCCCAGACTGCCGCGCTGGTCACCGCGCGCCCCGGCGTTCCCGCGGCAGATGTGGATGCCGCCGCGCGCAAGGTGATTGTCAACGGCGGTTACGGACCCGGCTTCACATACTTCACACATCGCCTTGGACACGGCATCGGCCTGGACATGCACGAGTGGCCTTACGAAGTGAAGAACGATATGTTCGGGTGGGATCTTGCGCCGCGGCTGAAGGCCGGCATGGTTCTGAGTGACGAGCCGGGCATTTACATTCAGGGGCAATTTGGCATTCGACTCGAAGACGACATGCTCATCACCTCAGAGGGCGCGCAACTGTTCACGCCTCAGTCTCCGTCGCTCGAGGATCCTTTCGGCAACATGGAATCCTAGCTCGTTTCCTTCTCCACATCCACCAGCACGGAGTAGAAGGTTGCCGCCGCGCCCAGGTCAGTCAACCGCTCGCTTGTCAGCGCGTTCTGGTTTCTGCCATCGGCGTGCAGCTTGGCCCAATCCAGCCGCCCGGCCACCACGCCACGCGGCACACTGTTCGTGACCATTGCCGTGAGCCGCAGTTCGCCGCGGTCATTCCAGATGCGCACCGCATCGCCGTCGCCAATGCCGCGCGCCGCCGCGTCGTCCGCGTGCATCTCCAGCTTGTGGTTGGTCCGCGCCTCCATTTTCCTGTGTCCCTCCAGGTTGGCGAAGGTCGAGTTCATATAGTTGTCCGCCTTGCGCGGCAGGTACTCCAGCGGAAAGCGCTTTGCGTCCTCACCCCAGCGCGATTCCGTGGGAGGATGAAAGGCTGGAAGTCCATCGAGGCCCTGCGCCGCCAGCGCCTCCGAGCAAAACTCCACCTTCCCCGTCGGCGTCTCCAGCGTTCCCTGCGTAAAGGGCAAAAATGGTTCCGTCTCCGGCGCGCGATGAAAACTTAGCGGAAGATGCCCCTCGCGTTTCAGTGCTTCCAGCGTGATGTGCTCCATCCCTTGATTTGCGGCGTGCCCATCCGGCCCGATGCGGAGCGCCTGCCGAATCATCTCCTCTTCAGTTTCTCGGAAGCACGCATCGTCGAAGCCCATCCGCTGCGCCAATTGGCCGAATAGCCACACATTCGGCCGCGCCTCGCCCAGCGGCTCAATCGCCTTCTCGGAGAGCTGCACAAAGTAGTGCCCATACGCGCCCTGAATATCGGTGTGTTCCAGAAAGGTCGTCGCCGGCAGCACGTAATCCGCGTAGTCTGTCGTGTCCGTGAAGAACTGCTCATGCACCACGGTGAAGAGGTCGGGCCGCATCAGACCGCGCCGCACCGCATTCTGGTTCGGGGCCACCGCGCCGGGGTTGGAGTTGTAGACGAACAGCGCATGCACACGCGGTCCTTCGTCTGAATCTGCGCCAGGCCTGGTTCCGAGCTCGGTCAGCGCCTCGCCCAGCCTGGACATGTTCACCACGCGCGCCAGCCGGCCCAGCGGCGATTTCAGCGCCAAATCCGGCCGCTCCAGGGCGTTCCTGTTCCACTGGAATCCGCCCGATGTGGAAAGCGAGCCGCCACCGCCGCGATGCTTCCATGCACCCGTCAGCGCCGGCAGCATGGCAATCGCGCGCACCGCCGTCCCGCCGTTTTCGCTGCGCTGCACGCCGTAGTTCAGCCGCAGGGCCGCGGGCCGCGTGGTCGCATACTCGCGCGCAAGCTGTTCCACCTCGCCCGGCGTCATGCCCGTCCAGTGCGCCACACGCTCCGGCGTATACGCGCGGACGCGCTCAGCAAGCTGCTCGATTCCATGCGTCCGCTGGGCGATGAACGCGCGGTCTTCGAGGCCGTCGCGCAGAATCACGTGCATCATTCCCAGCGCGAGGGCAACGTCCGTCCCCGGCCGAATCGCGATGTGCCAGTCGGCCAGAGCCGCGGTCCGCGTGCGGTAGGGATCAATCACAATCAGCCGCGCGCCGTTGCGCCGCGCCTGCTCCACAAACGGCCACAGGTGCACATTGTTCCCGTGGATGTTCGCGCCCCAGGCCACAATCAGCTTCGCCAGACCAAAGTCCTCGGTCGGTGTGCCCAGCTTGCGGCCGTAGACGAGATTCCACGCCACACCGCCCGCCTCCGAGCAAATCGTGCGGTCAAGTTGGCTGGCGCCCATGCGATGAAAGAGCCGCCGGTCCATCGATCCAAAACCCAGCAGCCCGATGGTGCCCGCGTAGCTGTACGGCAGGATCGACTCGGGCCCGTGCTCGTCGCTAATCTGCTTCAGCCGCGCGGCAATTCCGCCCAGAGCCTCATCCCAGCTCACGCGCTCAAAGGCTTCGTGCTCACTGCCGCGCCGCCGCGGCTCCTTCGCCGCCTTCGCCCTGCGCTTCATCGGATAGAGCACACGGTCCGGCGCATAAACGCGATCCAAATACTTGGCCACCTTGCCGCAGAGAAAGCCCTGCGTGACCGGATGCGCGGGATCGCCCTGGACCTTGACGGCCAGGCCCTCGCTGTTTACGGTGACCAGCACTCCGCAGGAGTCCGGACAGTCATGCGAACAGACCGTGTGCACCACCCGGAACGGTGAAGTTGCCGCAGCGCTTGCCATGCCTCCATTGTATGCTTGAGCGGAATTCTTTGGAGGTTTCGCATGCGCCGCGCTCTTTCCCTCATGGCTCTCGCCGCCTTTTTGTTGTCTGCGCTTCCCACGCCGGCTCAAGGCGGAAAGCCCGCCTCCGCCGCGCCGAAGCCCTCGGACGAAGCCCAGATTCGCGCCGCACTGGTTGCGGAAGTCGCCGCATGGAGCCGCGGCGACATCCCCGCTTTCATGCAGGCCTATGAGGACTCTGCAGCCACCACCTTCATCGGCAGCCAGGTCCGCCACGGCTTCCAGCCCATTCTCCAGCGCTATCGCAAGGCCTACACCAGCCGCGCGCAAATGGGCACGCTCACCTTCACTCATCTCGCCGTACGCCTGCTTCCCGGTTCCTGCGGTACAGTCGATTACGCCATTGTCACCGGCCGCTTTCACCTTGCCCGCGCCACGCATGGCGCAGCCAAAAAGGACGACGGCATTTTCTCGCTTGTCTGGCGCAAGGACCCCGCCGGCTGGCGCATCCTGCTGGATCACACGAGCTAGGCGCGGGCCAATCCCGGTGATCGACGTCGTCCAGCGCCGCCCATCGTCGCACCGCGCCAGCCGCAATTGCGCCGCTCCATTCCCCGCGCAATTTCTTCATCCGGCGCAATCGCCACAAACAAGCGAATGGCGTCCAAGTCTGCAGGTTTCAGGTCCTGCTTGCGGGAATGTCGGATTTGATGTATACACTGTATACATGAAGACCGCGCCGACCTCCGAACGCATTGCCACCGCCGCCCGCCGCGTCCTCGTCAAGGAGGGCGCAGAGGCCGTGACCATGCGACGCATTGCCCAGGCCACCGGCGTCACAGCCATGGCCATCTATCGCCACTTTCCCAACCGCGACGGCCTGCTGAACGCCCTGGCCGACGAGGGCTTCGAGACCCTTGCCGCGCTGCTCACCTCGCAGCGCTACACCGGCAACGGCAGGCGGCGCCTTCTTCTCTTGTTTGACGTCTTTCTCAACTTCGCTCTCGCCAACCCGCGGCTCTTTGAGCTCATGTTCCTGAAGCCCCGCAAAGGCGCGCGCCGCTATCCGCGCGACTTTCGCCGCGGCGCATCGCCCACCGCCAACCTGACTGCCGACATTCTGCGCAAGGGCATGGACGCGGGCCACTTCCGCAAGGACGACCACTGGGAGATCACGTTCGAGATGGGCGCCCTGCTGCAGGGCCTCGTGATGCTCCATCTCGGCGGCCGCACCAGCCTTTCCCGCGCGCAGTTCCGCGCCCTTTGCCTGCGCGCTTTCCGGAGGTACTTCGATGGCATTTGCAATTAATCCCCGCCGCCTCGGCCTGGCTCTGCTCGCCGTCGCGTTCACGGCTGTTCTGGTGTGGTTCGGCTACGGGCTCAATCCCCTCTGGCCGCTCATCTGGCTTGCGCCGCTGCCGGTGCTGCTGCTCGCGGCGCGTCCCGCGCGCCAGGTCGCGCTCATCGCATTCTCGGCGTGGTTCCTGGGCTGCCTTACTTATGTCCACTACTTCCATATGCTGCACGTTCCGTGGATTGTCGTGGTCTCGCTTGAGGCGCTCTTCTTCACCTTTGCCGTCCTGCTTTATCGCGCGCTGCTGGTGCGCGGCGCTCCGTGGCTCGCCATCGTCGCCTTTCCCGCCTTGTGGACGAGCATGGAATACATCCTCAGCCTCACCACCTCCGGCGGAACGGCGGGCAGCCTTGCGTACACGCAACTACGCTTTTTGCCCATTCTGCAACTGGCCTCGGTCACCGGCCCCTGGGGCGTCACTTTCGTGATTCTGCTTTTTCCTGCCACCATCGCCACCGCGTGGCATCTTCGCCGCACCGCGCGCGGTCAAGCTCTTCGCATCACCGTCGCTGGCCTCGGCGCTCTCGCCGTTGTGCTGCTCTTCGGTGTCGTCCGCCTTGCCGAGCCCGCCGTGCGCCAGCCCGTCACCGCCGGACTGATCACGTCGGACATTGCCGCCAATGATCCGATTGTTCCCGCCGGCGCGGACGCAACCCGCATGTTTCAGGACTACGCCGCCGCTGCACGCGGACTCATCGCGCGCGGAGCCGCGGTTATCGTCATGCCGGAGAAACTTGCCGTCGTTGCCAACGCCAACCCGCACGAGGCCGGCGCGATTTTTCAGCCTCTCGCCGACCAGACCGGCGCAACCCTCGTTGCCGGCGTGCTGCGCATTGACCCGCCGCACAAATACAATCGCGCACTCATTTACACGCCGCACGTTGCGTCGCGCAGCTATGACAAGGAGCACATGCTGCCGCCCTTTGAGTCGCCGCTGACGCCCGGCACCTCACTCACGTTTCTTCCCCACTCGCCTGCGCCCTGGGGCGTGGCCATCTGCAAGGACATGGACTTCACCAGTCCAGCGCGCCGCTACGGCTTGGACGGCGTCGGCCTGCTTCTGGTTCCCGCGTGGGACTTCAACATCGACCGCGCCTGGCACGGCCACATCGCCATTCTGCGCGGCGCGGAGAACGGCTTCAGCATCGTTCGCGCCGCCAAGAACGGCTACCTTACCGTCAGCGACGACCGCGGCCGCATCCTCGGCGAAGTCCGCAGCGACTCCGCGCCCATGGCCACGCTGCTGGTGCAAGTACCCACCGCGCACGATCCGACCATTTATCTTTTGCTCGGCGACTGGTTCGCATGGCTCTCGATTGCACTCCTGGCGCTCGGTGTTCTATGGCTCTTCCGGCCGCGCAAGACCTAGGGCCTGCTCAGATCGTCCGTCGCGGCGCGTCCTGTACACTGTTTGCGCCATGAGCTGCCTCTTCTGCAAAATCATTGATGGAAGCATTCCCTCCGCCGCCGTCTATCAGGACGAGCTCTGCTACGCCTTCCCGGACATCCATCCCCAGGCGCCCGTGCACGTTCTCATCGTGCCTCGTGTCCACATCGCCTCGCTCGCGGTGACAGATGATTCGCAGGCCGGACTGCTCGGACATTTGCTTCGCGCCACCGCGCGCATCGCGAAAGAAAAGGGCCTCAGCAAGGGCTATCGCGTCGTCGTCAACACGGGCGAGGACGGCGGCCAGACCGTCGACCACCTCCACGTGCATCTGCTCGGCGGCCGCGCAATGACCTGGCCTCCGGGATAAGCGCGTATCATGGCCACGTGAAATTCCTCCGGCGAATTCTGTTGTGCAGCGCGGTTTTTATGCTGAGTCAAGGCTCAAGGCCGAGCGCTGCTCAAACCGCCGAACAGACTCAGCCGCCAACGGCATCCCCGCAAACACCGCAACAGGATTCCAGAATTGCAACATTTCGCGTCACTACGCGCGAGGTTCTCGTCGACTTGATTGCGCTGCACGGCCGCAATGAACCCGTATTGGATCTCAAGCCTGAAGACCTCCGGGTTTCTGAAACATCCACTTCGCCCGAACTCGACTCGTCAGAAATTCGCAAACAGAAAGCAACCAGAACGACTGAAGAGTCCGCAACAATCACCAGCCTCCGCTTGATTGACCCCAAAGCGCCTCAGCCCACTGGTGACGATGCGCAGGGTGGATTTCGGATAAGCGCTAGCTGTCTAGAACGGTCGACCGTACACTATCAGCTTGCGTTCCATCCAGGGCCCGACGGCTGGCGTAGTGGGCATCACCGGGTTGTCATAAGAACCACGCGGCGCGGCGTGACACTCTACTATCGTCACGAATACTATGTGGGGCTCAAAGCGCCGCCCGCGAAACCTTTGGTTCTGCAGAGCGGCGCGATTGATAAGCTGCTGCTCCATGCTGCCTGCTACTATCCGGCAACGCCTCCCACCATTTCTCTGCGATCCAGCTTGATTGACAGTGGCCGAACTGACGTTCTGCGCTACTTGGTTACAGTCGACGCTAGTTCGCTCTCGTTCCTCACACTCGAAAGCAGCGCGGCCCGTAAGGAGGTTGGCGCCGACAGGCGCGTTGAGCTCGACTACGGGGTCTGCACCTTCGACGGCAGTGGGCACCCCATCAACTTCTTCCATGCTCCACTGGACGGAGTCTTATCGTTCGCGGAATACGCCCGCGCGCTGGATCGCGGGTTTCCTCACATCCTGCAATTCCCGAGGCCAGCGGACGTCGCGCTCACGCGCGTGGTTGTGCGTGACCGAGAGACAGGCAACCTTGGCGTAATTGATGTTCAAATTCCCCGGCCGAAGAATATTCAACCCATTGAACACTCATGGTCGGATGATTCGGTTGCACTCGCGTCGGCGACAAAGTCGAATCTGTGGGATATTGAGCGTGCCATGCCAGAAGCATGGGAGTACCGCGGGCCAGCGCTGATCATCCCTTTCTTGCAAGGCCCGGTCGGCTCGTTCGGCTCCATCGTACGGGGCCCGCGATCCTTCTGTGGCGACGTCTACGAACTGCCTCACCGTTTTGCGAATCTGCCCGATTTTCGCGAGTTAGACCCAATCGGCTCGATCTATACTTCCGTTCTTGATGTACCAAATCAGATCTTTTCAAATACCACCGGAATCCCGGGGGTGACTCCTCGCACCGACCTTTTCGGGATCGACTATCACGGCGTCCTGTGGATCACAAACCCAGGCGAATACAGCTTCTTAGTTCTTTCAGATGACGGCGCAATCGTACGAATTGACGATAGGGAACTAATTGACGTCGATGGAATCCATCCTGCGAAAGCGGGATCAGGAGCGATCCATCTCAGTGCCGGTCGCCACACGATCGGAGTGAAGTATTACCAGGGCCAGCTGGCCGGTGTTGCTCTTGAGCTTTGGGTTAAGCCGCCCCATGCGCGTTCGTGGACCCTGTTCGACCTGAACGATTATTCCCCGCCTGCGAACTGATGCTTCAACGTAGAGAGCCCGCGCCATCAAGCCGATCTCGGAAAAACACAAAGGGCGCTCCCACTTGGGAACGCCCTTATGCTTTTCCGTCTTGTCCGTCCGCTTTACATCGGCTGCGGCACGTACTCGTCCTCTTCCTCGAGGCCGTAGCGGCGCAGCAGGTTGGGCAGGCCCTGGGAGAAGGCCGACCGCGGCATCACGGTGTCGCATCCCGCTTCGGTGGCCTTGGCCTTCAGGTCGCCCTGCAGGTGGTTGAGGAAGCCGATGATCGACGTCGCCTTCTTGAGCTTTGCTTTCAGTTTGGGAATGAGCGTCAGCGGCTTGGCATTCAGGTTGTTCAGGTCAAAGACCAGCAGCGTGGGCCGCTCGTTCTCCGGCGTCTCGGTCAGCCGCGTAAACACATCCTTGTCCCCCTTCACAAACTCCACCTTCACGCCCAGCTTCTTTGAGGTCTCTTGAATCTTGGCCTGGAAGAACAGGTCATCGATGAAGCAGAAGATCCGCGTCGGCGAGTCTTCGCGCACCGGAACCGACTGTCCGGAGTGGTAGAGATCTGGAAAGTAATGGCCGTTGCCGGCCTGCGGAATGGTCGAAGGCGGCGAATCGGCCACGTTGCCGTTCGCGGCGCGGTAGCTGTGGTCCATGGGACCCACAAAGGTCCGCGGTCCCCGCTGCCGGTCCTTGCGGCGGCTCTGCGGCGGAAGAATACTGTTGCCCGGCTGGGGCGCGGGGCCCTGGAACTCGCGGTCGCGGAAGAACTTCTTCTTCTTTTTCTTCTTGCGGCCCTGTCCCTGGCCCGGCTCGTGCTGCTGGACCATGCCGTGCGGCTGCGGCGGGGCCTGGCTCTGGGGCTGGCTCTGGGGCTGGTTCTGGGGCTGGTTCTGGGGCTGGTTCTGGCCCTGGGCCTGCATCCCGCCCGGCTGGTTCGACTTGTTTTTGCGGCGGCGCCGGCGGCGCCGATGCCCCTGCGACTGTCCCTGGCCGTTGGCCGGGGCCGGCCCCACTTCCACATGGGGCTGCGGCGTGTCTGTTGTCATGCGTGCACTTCCTGGCACTTGGCGGTGTATTGCATTGCTTTGCCGGAGTCCGCTCCCGCTGTTTCGGGCGCGCGCTCCTTGTAGCCTGCCGCTTGTCCTGAAACTGGACTGGGAGCCCAGCGGCCGGCAATCTCCTTTGTCTTTCCTCTCGGGCAGGACTGCGGGAAATTCGCTCTTCCGCGCAATCGACCGTGTTCCCTCGAATACCTTTGCCGCCCTTTTGGGCGGCGAGCCCGGCTCGCGCTTGCGGCTGCCATGCCTTGCGGCAGCACTTCCACTTCCCGCGCCGGTTCCGGCGTACAACTCCTCAAAAAACGTTCCCGGAAAAACGCCCCCATCGCCCTGCGCGCCCAACTCGAGCCTGAAGCAAAGTACTCCGGTGGTCAGGATCGGTGCGGTCGGCCGGCGATTTCCTCTGAGTGATGCCCTTTCCAGGGGAGCCTTCGCCGCCCGCAGCATCACGAGTCAGGCTGGCGGGCTTTTTAAGCATCCATTCAGCGGCGAGCTTTCACTGCCCTCTTCGGGTGGTTCGCATCAGCCGCCTATCAGGCAAGTTTGATAGTACAGCCTGCCGCATCGGCTGGCAAGTTACTCCGGGTGGTTCCCTTGCCGGGAATCCGACTCGTCAGCCCCGGTTCGCCGGCCGATATCCCTGTTGAGCCGGAACTTGCGCTCGCGCCGAGGGTCATTCTGCGAGCCACGCCGGATGCGCAAAACGCCGCCCCTTTTAGGAGCGGCGCTCTGCGTTTACCGTGCTGGTCACTGGCCTCCCAGCGTATCTCGGCCGGTGGCGTTTCCACCGCACCTTTCCAGGTTCCCGGCCGGTCATTCCCTCAACTGGGGCCGCTCATGGGCGGATGCTCTTGCCGGGTGCCTGTTGTTTCGTGGGCTGGCCTGGATTCTTCCAGCAGCCGGTACATCACTGGCACCGTTCTAATTTGCAATCGGCTTGCCGTTCCTCTCTCTATTGATTTCAAAGCGCTTGGCGAATCTTTCCACAGAGTATGCTCTACATTCTCGTAACAAAAGAAACGTAGCAATCCGAAAAACCATAGTGCCGTGCTCCTAATGCTGACAGCGCGGGCAGTAGTGCGAGCTCCTTCCCGCCACCACCACCCTCCGAATTGCCGTTCCGCACACGAGGCACGGTTCGCCGGTTCGCTGGTAGACCCGATGTTCCAGTTGAAAGAATCCCCGCACGCCATCCGCGTCCACATAGTCGGAGACCGACGAACCTCCCAGCCGGATTGCCTTTTGCAGCACTTCTTTCAGCGACCGGCGCAGCCGTTCGAGCTCTGCCCGGCTCAATCGCCCGGCGTGCCTGCGCGGCCGCAGCCCGGCCCGAAACAGACTCTCATCTGCATAAATGTTGCCGACGCCCGCCAGCAGCGTCTGGTTCAGCAGCGCCGCCTTGATGGCAAGCTTTCGCCCGCGAAAGAGCGCCGCAAATGCGACTTCGGCAATCCGCAACGGGTCAGCTCCCGGCGCGGAGAAACTTTCCTGCAGCCTCAACTCCCTGAATTCCAGCCGCCCGAACCGCCGCGGATCGACAAATCGCAGCTCACGCCCGCTCTGGAGTGCGAGCCGCGCATGGGTGTGCGGGGCAACGGGGCCTTCCGGCGTTGTCACCAACAGCCGCCCGGTCATGCCCAGGTGCACAATCCACTCTGCCGCGGGCTTGCCCGGGTTCTCGTCCCAAACGTTGCCGCGCGCGGCGCTCAGATCGAGCACAATGTGCTTGCCCATCCGGTGGGCGGCAAGAATCGCGCGGCCTTCCAGCCCGGCAGCCTGGCGCGCCGCCGGGGTCTTCATCGGCTCGCGGTGCCGCCCGAACCACGCCTCCACGATCACGTCGCCGCGCACGCGCGCGTCCACGCCGCGGGCAATTGTCTCCACCTCCGGCAGCTCCGGCATGGCTCAATTTTAGTGGATCACGCATTGCTTCAAGGGTGCGGCCTGCCGTGCAGCCGGTGTGGCCGAATCCGGCTGGCCTCAAAGCTCACAATCCGCCACGCTCCCTGCGGGTCCCGCGCATAGACCCGCGTATAGCGGTAGTCGCCCATCATTGTGCCCTCCGGCGTTGCGCCGGTCACGCGCGCCCTTGACGTGACCACGGCTGTCTGGCCATAAAACCGCACGCGCTGCTCCAGAATATCGATGGAATGAAAAACCAGCGTTCCGTTCCGCATGGCGGCGAGGGTTTCGGCCTTGGTCTGCAGCAGCCCGTTGGGCGTAATCGACAGGAAGTCCTCAGCCAGCAAACGGCTCATCGCATGGGTGTCGCGGTGCAGAACGGCCTCGCGCCAGCTCAGTTCCAATTGGTCGATTTCGTGCCGGCTCTGGTTGCGCTCGCCGCGCGGCATCGCCTGCGAGCCCCAGGCCAGGTTTGTGGCCAGACCCGCGGCCAGCAGCAGCGCCAGACCCGTGGTGGCGCGGTGCATCCAGTGGGAGCGAATTGCGGCCTGTGCGGTGCTCATCGGCGTAACGGATGGTATCCACACCTTCCCGCCGCGGTCAACGAACTTTTGTGTTTGTTTTTGCCGCTTTTTCCATGCCACTGAATCCATGGCCGGCCGGCTCACCCTCGCCAAGCCACGGTTGGACCCGTCCCACCGGCTAAACGAGCGCGCTCAGGTCCTCGCGATTCCGTTCCAGCATCTTCTGGAAAAGTCCGCCCACTGCGTATTTCTTGAAGTGCGCCGTCTTGCGGTGCGCTTCCTCGCCGGCCTTGTCCGCGTACTGCTCGTAGATGACCACCGTGTCCGGGTCGCCCTCCACGCGGTGCGGCACAAAGCTTCTGCACGCCGGCTCCTGGCGCGAGGCCTCCGCCAGCTTGCGAAGAATCTCGTCCACTTCCTCGCGGTCTTCCGGTGCAAACGTCATGCGAACCGTATAGCTGATCATCGTCGGCGGCCTTCCCACACCGCCCGGCTGGACGGCTTCTCTTACGGTAGTGTACCGGCTCCGGTCGTGAATCCGGTTGTGAATTCAGCCGTGAATCTCCTTGAGCGCCGCCTCGAACTCCGGCAGCACCATGGTCTGCTCGCGGTCGGGCCCGGTGGAAACCATCCCGATCTTCGCGCCGCTCTCCCGCTGCTGGAAGCGCAGATACTCCTGCGCCGCCTTGGGCAACTTCTCGAACTCGGTGGTTCCCTCTGTCGTCGACTGCCAGCCCTTCAGCGTTGTGTACACCGGCTTGATCCGATTCAGTCCGTCCACATCGGCCGGAATTTCGTCGGTCACCCTGCCGTCGATTTCATAGCCTACGCACACCGGAATCTCCGCGAGCGTATCCAGCACGTCCATCTTGGTCACCACCAGCCATTCGGTGCCGTTCACCTGGTTGGAGTAGCGCAGCATCGGCATGTCCAGCCATCCGCAGCGCCGCGGCCGGCCCGTCACCGCGCCGTACTCCTGGCCCCGCGCGCGCAGCGTGTCGCCGGCAGCGGCGTGAATCTCGGTCGGGAAGGGTCCTTCGCCCACGCGCGTGACATAGGCCTTGGTCACGCCAACCACGGTGCCAATCGCCGTCGGTCCCACGCCGGTGCCCGTGGACGCGCCGCCCGCCGTCGCGCTCGACGAGGTGACAAACGGATAGGTTCCGTGGTCGATGTCCAGCATGGTTCCCTGCGCGCCCTCGAACATTACGCTGCCGCCCCCGGCCAGCACCCCATGCAGCAGCCGTCCGGTGTCCGTCGCGAAGGGACGCACCCGCTCTGCCGCCGCCGCATACTCCTCGAACATCTTCTGCGGGTCCAGAGGATCCGTACCGAAAAGCGCATGCGCGATTGCATTCTTCTCCGCGCAGGCGGCCTCAATGTGCGTCTTGAGCAGATTTGTGTTCAGCAGGTCCACCACGCGCAATCCGCTGCGCGCCATCTTGTCCTCATAGGCCGGCCCGATGCCGCGGCTGGTGGTGCCAATCTTCTGCCGCCCTGGCGCGCTCTCGGCCGCCAGCTCGATCATCCGGTGATAGGGCAAAATCACCTGCGCGCGGTTCGAGACGAACAACTGCCCGTCCACGTTGAGGCCCAGCTCCCGCAGCCGGTCCACCTCCTGCAGGAACGCAATGGGGTCCAGCACCACGCCGTTGCCGATGATGGCCTTGCATTGCGGCCGCAGCACGCCGCAGGGAATGAGCTGCAGCACGACCTTCTGCGCGCCGTGGATGACCGTGTGTCCGGCGTTGTGCCCGCCCGCGTAGCGCGCCACGGCGCTGAACCGCTCGCTGAGCACGTCCACAATCTTGCCCTTGCCCTCGTCGCCCCACTGGGCGCCCAGCACCACCGCCGTCTTCGCTCGCATCACGCTTCCAGTTCTCACAGAAATACCCCGCACAGTGCGTCTTTCCAGTCTCTGCGCAGGGTTGCCCTCGGCGGACGCTCGCGCCCGCGGCCAGTTCGATTCTAAACCCTGCTCGTCGCGCCTTCTCGCCACCTTGACAGGCCCTCGCCACGCGACCTAAATTGACCGCGCCGGCGACGCGCCGTCCCATCGCCCGTCCAACCGCGTTCCTCATCCCGCATACGGAGACTGCCCTCATGCCACTGCCCTCTGCCTCCCGCCGGTCCTTTCTCAAACAGGTTTCCGCTGCTTCTGCGCTGGCGCTTGCCGCGCCTGCCGTTGCCTCACCCGCCGTTGCTTTGCCCGCAATTGCCGGAGACGAAGCGACACCCTCCTCGGCAATCCAAAAGCAGATGGACGCGACGCGCGACGCGCGCATGGCCTGGTGGCACAAGGCCAGGTTCGGCATGTTCATCCACTGGGGTCTTTACTCGGTGATCGGCCAGCATGAGTGGGCCATGGAGTTCGAAGGCGTGCCCATTCCGCAGTATGAGCGCCTCGCTAAACACTTCACGCCGAAGCCCCACGCCGCGCGCCAATGGGCCCGGGTGGCCAAGCAGGCCGGACAAAAGTACATGGTGATGACCACCAAGCACCACGAGGGCTTTTGCCAGTGGGACACCAAGCTGACGGACTACTGCGCCGCCAAGCAGGGCCCCGGCCGCGATCTGGTCCGCGAGTACGTTGAGGCCGCGCGCGAGGAGGGCCTCCGCGTCGGCTTCTATTACTCGTTGATGGACTGGCACCACCCGGACGGCGCGCGCTGCAAGACGGACGAGGCCGCCCGCAAGCGCTTCGTGGCCTATACGCACGGCCTAATCCGCGAGCTGATGACCAACTACGGCAAAGTCGATGTCCTCTGGTATGACGTGGATTGGCCGCTGACCCCGGCGCAATGGGAGTCCGAGCGCATGAACCAGATGGTCTTCGACCTCCAGCCCGACATCATCGTGAACAACCGCAACGGCCTGCCCGGCGACTTCTCCACTCCCGAGCAGCACATCGCGGCGTCTGAGGTGGGCCGCGCCTGGGAAACCTGCATGACGCTCAACGACAGTTGGGGCTTCAACCGCTTTGACGACGTTTGGAAGACTCCCAAGACGATTGTGAACAACCTGGCCACCTGCGCCCGCGGCGGCGGCAATTACCTGCTCAACATCGGCCCCGAGCCCGACGGCTCCGCTCCGCCTGCTTCGGTCAGCATCCTGGGGGAAGTGGGCAGATGGCTGGATAGCAACGCCGTCGCCATCTATGAAACCGATCGCGGCAGCTTTGACGGCAACGTCAACGCCAATTACACCCGCCGAGGCAACACGTTTTACATTCACCAGCACTTCTGGCCGGGCCATACACCCGCGGCCGACTGGCTCAGCTTCTACCAGCCGCAGGCCGTCCTCGCCATCGGCGGGCTGAAGGGCAAAGTGCTCTCGGCCAAGCTGCTGAAAACCGGCCAGCCGGTCCAGTTCACGCAGGACGAGTTTTCGTTCCGCCTCACCGGCCTGCCCCTCATTGCGCCGGACCAGCCCGCCACCGTGATCGAGGTCCAGTGCGACTCCGAACCCTCCATTGACCACCACGATATGCGCGCCCTCTGGCCGCGCTACAAGGTCGGCATCAGCATTTGACGCGCATCCTGCTGAAGACCACATCCTCTCCGCAGAGTTCTGGCGGAAGGGATGGGGAATCGCCGCCTCCAACCCCCGACCTCCGGTGAACTCGTTTTCTGGAGTATTCCGAGGCGCGACCGATTTCTTCCGGCTTGGCGGACCCCCGAGAAGGATCTTGTCAAATTGTGTGGCTCGTAGAATCCGGAAACAGCGACAGCACCCTGTTCCGCTCGAATCTGGAAAGCCTTAGGGGGCAGGGAAGCCGGCAACGGTTTGGTTTTGGCCTTCGGTTTGAGCCAGCTGAGCACGCAGGCTCGCAGCGTCGGCGTGATCCTTTGCCGCGTTGGCCCGGTGTTGGACTGCGCCAACACTTCCCATCGCGTTGAAGAGTTTCGTCATGGTTTTGCTCTTGCCGTGACCGATATGTTCGAGCTGGTCGGCGTACTCCGTCTGGTACAGCTCATCGGCCTCGGCATGGTCAATACGACGTTGAAGATCCTGGACCTTCGCCCAGAGTTGAGCCTGTGCGATGACAGCGTCGTGAACCGGGAGGGTGGCGTTCTGCCAGTCTCCGCCGCCGTCCTGCAGCTCGTCGGAGAAATCCTGGAGATTGTTTTGTCCCTGCACGCTTCCCTGCGCCGCAGCCAGACCATACCAAGTTAATGCCCGGGCATTGTCGACCTGAACGCCTTGTCCGTATTGATACATCCAGCCGAGCTGGTTTTCAGCGTCCGCGTTGCCTTGCACCGCGGCTTTGATGAACCAGGAGATTGCCTGCGCATAGTCGGTGCGCACGCCGAGGCCCTTCTGAAACAGATAGCCGATGTTTTCCTGCGCCTGGATGCTGCCGTGTTCCGCGGCCTTCGAGAACCAGGAAAGAGCCACGGAGTAATTCTGCGGCTGGCCCCATCCTTCTTCCGCCATGAACCCCAGCTGATTTTCCGCGTCTGCGTTGCCATGGCCGGCGGAGCGGCCATACCAAACCATCGCCTGGGCGTAATCGCGCTTGACCCCAAGCCCGCGCTGGTAAAAGTAGCCGATTTCCCTTTCGGCTTCGGAGAAATTCTGGTCGGCCGCTTTGTGGTACCAGATCAGGGCCTGCTTGTAGTCGCGATGAACTCCGTAGCCCGCCTGAAACAATCCCGCCAGATGGTACTGCGCGAGCGCGTAGCCCTGGTTCGCGGCCAGACGATAGTCGCTTGCGGCGCTCTTGTATTCCTGCGGCAAGCCAAGGTTGTTTTCATACATGTTGCCGAGTTGATCCTGCGCAGGAGCAAAGCCCTGGGCCGCGGATTTTCGGTACCACGTCAAAACCTGCGTGTAGTCGAGTGTGACGTAGCGGCCGCCGAAGTAGTAATTGCCGAGGGCGAATTGCGCCTGGGCATTTCCGGCAGCGGCAGCCGCGCCAACATCCGATGTGGGCTCTTGGGCAAACAGCAGCGTGGAAAAGAGGCACAAGAGAAGCGGCGCGAGAGCAGCGAGCCTCGCACGGGCGGGACCTGGGCACTGTCTCCGAGTTCCAATCATCCTCTTCATTTCCTGCCATCCGTTGAAGGTAATTCTGGACCGGTTGGGACGGGACGGAAAGGTCACGGAAGTTTGGAAGGGGGTCTGAGATCGAGGGTCGAATGTGCAGCGGTCCAGTGCTGTTGACTGTTCTTGCGTGATGGGAGCCGTCTCGCGTAAAAGGAAGGCCTGTACGCGATAAGCTGGAAGACCGTAGGAGGACAGGGCAATGCGCATTGCGAGCGTGGGACATGCGGTCTTCGCGGTGGTCCTGGTCGCGCTGGGAATCATTGGATGGATGCATGGCAATTTCGCCCCGATTTGGGACCCGGTTCCCAAGGGTGTGCCCGCGCGCGAGGTCCTGGTCTACCTGTGCGCCTTCATCTCGCTGGCCACTGGCATTGGCCTGCTTTGGCGGCGCACGGCCGCATTCGCTGCCCGCCTGCTCTTCGCCTGGTCTCTGCTTTGGCTGCTGGTGTTCAGGATGCCTTCCATCCTCTCCGAACCACTTTTTGGAGCCTTATGGTCGGTGTTTCCCACTGCGGTGTTGGTGGCCGCCGCCTGGGTGCTCTATTCGTGGTTCGCCACGGACTGGGACCGCCGGCACCTTGGTTTCGGCCTCGGCGGCGCGGCCCGCCGCATTGCGAGGGCGCTTTACGGCCTGGCCCTGGTCTTCTTTGGCCTGGCCCACTTCATCGATCTGAGAGATACGGTTGTGCTGGAGCCTGGCTGGCTGCCGTGGCATGTCTTCTGGGCCTATTTCTTCGGCTGCGCCTTCATTGCGGCAGGCGTGGGTGTTCTGATTGGCGTGTGTGCCCGGTTGGCCGCCGCACTCTCAACCGTGGAGATTGGCCTCTTCACGCTTGTGGTGTGGGTGCCCATCGTGGCGGCAGGCTCAAAAAGCGCCTTCCAATGGAGCGAGACGGTTCTCTCTTTTGCGCTGACGGCCTGCGCATGGGTGGTTGCGGATTCCTACCGCGGAACGCCCTGGCTCGCGGTGGGCAAGCCATAGCGCCGGCCGGGGCCGTATTCCCTTGTTAACCAAATCCCTTCCTGTCCGTTGTACAGGCAGAAGCGGCACTTTGGCCGCGCCCGCAATCGAACGGAGTTCTTCATGCATGTTTCCCGCCGCTCATTCTGGCTAGCCGCACTGCTCGCCGCCGCCACGCTGCTGCCCTTTTCGCTCGCGTCCGCGCAGGCTCTCCCGCCAGCCGCTGACCAGCTGACTGACAAGGATGTTGCCGCCACGCAGGAACAGCTTCTCCACCTGCTGCGCACCAGCCCCACGCTCACCACCGTCGTCTCGCGCGATCCCTCACTGCTGTCCGATCAGGCGTACGTCGCCCACAACAATCCACAGCTCGCCGAGTTCATCGCCGCGCACCCTGACGTTGCGCGCAATCCCGGCTTCTATCTCTTCTCCCACCTTGACCACCCCGACGGCCAGCGCGACGAAGCCCTCGAGCAGGCCGTCTGGCCAGACCTCATCCAGGTGAAGCAGCGCCCATCCATGTGGGCCGACTTTCTGAGCAACATGCCGCCCGTTCTCGCGCTTGCCTGCTTCCTCGTTGTGCTCGCGTGGATGATCCGCGTCTTCCTGGAAAACCGGCGCTGGAACCGCGTCTTCAAATTGCAAAGCGAGGTTCACGGCCGCCTGATCGACAAGTTCAGCACCACGCAGGAACTCGCATCCTATATGGAGACCGATGCCGGCCGCCGCTTCCTTGAGGCCGCGCCCATCCCTGTCCAGATCGACTCCGGCTCGCGCATGCCGAACGCCGTCGCCCGGGTCCTCACGCCGTTGCAGGCCGGCGTCGTGATGGTCCTGCTCGGCATCGGCCTGCTGCTGCTGCGCCACACGGAAAAGGACATGGAAAACCCCATGCTCGTTCTCGGAACCATCGTCCTGATGCCCGGAATTGGCTTTATCCTGTCTGCAGGCATCACGTGGGTGCTGGCCGCGCGCCTCGGCCTCATGCCCGAGTCCTCCACGGCCTCCGCCCACTCCATCGCTCCCTTCGGTTCTCAGGACAAGATGTGAGCCGCGAGGGGAGCCCCGACGGAGAGGAAACTTCGACGCATGCCCTGGGAATCCGCCCTACCGAATCCGCTCGCCGGCGACGCGCTCGCCCAGTCCGCCGTCTCCGGCATGGATAGCGACCAGTTCGCCGGATTCTACGAGCGCTCCGCACGGCCCCTCTGGGCTTATCTCGCCCGCAGCTCCGGCGATCCCGCCCTTGCCGACGACCTTGTGCAGGAGAGCTTCGTCCGCTTTCTCACCGCGGATTATCCCTCCGACGGCGAAGTTGCCGCACGCCGCTATCTCTTCCGCATCGCCACCAATCTTCTTCGCGACCACTGGCGCCGCCCGCGCTCAGCTTCGCTTGAGGATGTGCCCGAAGAGCTTTTCGCCTGCGCCTCCACGTCCGGCGCTTCGGATACGCAAATGATTCTCGGTCCGGCGCTCGCGCTGCTGCGGCCGCGCGACCGGCAGCTTCTCTGGCTCGCCTATGCCGAGGGCTACTCTCACCGCGAAATCGCCGAGGTTACCGGCCTTGCCTCGGCCGGAATTCGCATACTGCTCTTCCGCGCCCGCCGCAAGCTGGCTGCAACTCTGCGCGAAGGCCGTTCCGCAACAGGAGGTCCCGCATGACGCTCCGCACCTGCCCGCGCGAAAGGGAACTGGCCGACCATTTGGCTTGCGGCCACTGGCCCCACGCCTGTCCCGCCGATCTTCAGGCCCATGTCCCGGGCTGCCGCTCCTGCGCGGATCTTCTCGCCGTCACCCTGGCCTTCCGCGAAGCGCGCGCAAGCTCGGCTGCCTCCGCGCAGCTTCAGGCCCCCGGCGTACTCTGGTGGCGCGCGCAGCTTCGCCGGCGCAACGCCGCCCTGCGCACCATCCGCAAGCCCATCCTTGGCGCGCAGCTCTTCGCCTTTTCCATTGCGCTGGTCGCTGCATCCCTCGTGCTCACCACGCAGGCCGCGCGCGGCCGCCAGTGGCTTGCATGGCTCGCAGACCTCCCGCAGGCCTTTCATCTCGACTCACTGATTCCGACCGCACTGATTCCCGCGAGCCTTTCCGCATATTCAGGCGCGCTTTGGCTGCTCGTCCCTGTGCTGGCCACGCTCGCCATTGTGGGCGGTCTATTTGTCTGCCTTGGATCAGACCGGCGCTGAAATGTCGCAGGGGCTAGAATCTCTGCAACGCTTTTTGCGCAACTGCAGTCACGCATTCAGGAGCGCCGATGCCCACTTACATTGCCCTGCTTCGCGCCGTCAACGTCGGCGGCACCGGCAAGCTGCCCATGGCCGATCTGCGCACACTCCTCGCCGGTCTCGGCTTTCAGAACGTGGAAACCTACATCCAGAGCGGCAACGCCGTTTTCGACGCGACCGGCTCCGCATCCACCGTCCACAAGGCGCTGGCCGCCGCCCTGGAAAAACGCATGGGCAAGCCGGTCGGCGTGCTTTTTCGCACTCACGACCAGCTCACCCGCGTGATTGCCGCCAATCCTTATCCTGATGAAGCCGCGGCCGACGGCGCGCGTGTCCACGCCGTCTTTCTCTCCGCGCCAGCGCCCGCATCGGCAGCCGCCGAGCTCAATCGCGTGGTTGTCGCCAACCCCAAACGCCGCGACCGCTTTGAATTCCGCGGCGACGTGCTCTATCTCCACCTGCCGGAGGGCGCGGCAGATACCAAGTTCACTCCGGCTGTAATGCAGCGCGCGGTCGGCTCTTCGATTGAAGCCACGGCACGCAACTGGAATACCGTCCTCAAGCTCCACCAGATGTCCGCGCGCTAATTTTTCAGACACGATCGGGCGAAAAGGGATGTCTTTAGCGCGCCTCGAGCACAGCGTCGGCAATCCGCGACGCCTCCACAGCAGCGCGCACGGTGTGCACGCGCACCACGGACGCGCCGTGCAGAATCGCAGCCACCAACGCCGCCAGGCTTGCCGTCTCGCGTTCGTTTACAGGCGCATCCACGCCGCCACGCAGCTCACGCAGCGTCCAACCGAGAAACGATTTTCTTGAGAGCCCCGCTAACAGCGGCCGGCACAGATCAAGCAGCTCCGTTT
The DNA here is from genome assembly GCA_049678625.1 of Occallatibacter sp. Taxonomy (GTDB): domain Bacteria; phylum Acidobacteriota; class Terriglobia; order Terriglobales; family Acidobacteriaceae; genus Telmatobacter. The sequence goes on from JBAUEO010000066.1 coordinate 64,614, forward strand.
GCCGCGCCAGCAGCGCATAGTTCTCTTCAAGCCGCTTGCCGAATCCATATCCGGGGTCCAGCACCACGGCCTCGTCCTCGATTCCCGCCAGCCGCGCCGCTTGCAGGCTTGCCACCAACCCCGCGCGCACGCTCTCCAGAACCTGATCCGGCGCAAGCCGCGCCTGCGCGCGCCACTGCTCCGGCCTTCCCCGCGAATGCATCAGCGCCACTCCGCATCGCGCCTGCGCACACACGGCCGCCATCTCCGCGTCCCACGCGAACCCGCTTACATCGTTCACAATCTCCGCGCCCGCCGCGAGCGCCGCACGTGCCGTGGCCGCCTTATAGGTGTCCACACTGAGGATTGCATCCGGCCGCGCCGCCAGAATTCCTTCCACCACCGGCAGGAGCCGCGCCTGCTCCTCCTCCGCGCTCACCGCTGGGTTATCGCCCGCGCGCGAGCCCGGACGCGTGCTCTCCGCGCCCACGTCCACCAGGTCCGCGCCCTCGTCCAGCAGCCGCAGCGCATGCGCCACGGCGTCCTCCGCACGCGGGAACGCTCCGCCGTCGCTGAAGGAGTCCGGCGTGACGTTCACCACGCCCATCACCCGCGTCCGCCGGCCCAGCGTAAGCACGCGCGTGCGCAGCCGCCAGTCGCACACGGTTCGCTTCGCGCTCACCCTTTGTTCATTCATGCCCAGGCCCCGCGGCCCGCTTTGATTTTATCCGCCGCTTGCTCCCGGCCCTCCCCACTCGTCCACCTGCTACACTCCGGCCATGCGTATTTCCCGGCCAGCCTCCGCCTTCCTGCTGGCGGCCCTGCTCGTTGCGCCCGCCCTACTTTCCGCCCAAAGCCGACCTCATCGCCGCGCTGAACACCGCCCCGCGCAATCCGCCGAGGCCACCGGCACACTCGCCGAGCGCGTTCAAAAGATCCTCTCCGCGCCGGACGTCGAACTCGACGACTTCGGCATCAGCGTGGCCGATCTCGACGGAAAGCAAATTTACGGACTCAACGAAAATCGCCTTTTCACGCCTGCCTCCAACGCCAAGCTCGCCACCACTGCCGCCGCCTTCGCCCTGCTGCCCGTGGACACCCTCACCTGGACCACCCACGTCGTCGCCGACGGCCCCGTCGACGCCGCCGGCACACTGCACGGCAATCTGGTCATTCTCGGCGTCGGCGACCCCACGCTCAGCAACAGCGTCTACCCCTATCGCGAGCCCGACGCCACCGGTCCGGCTCCGCCCAAAACCCAAACCATGAACGTGCTGAACCTTCTGGCGCAGCAGATTGAGCAGGCCGGCGTCCGCGCCGTGGATGGCAACATCATCGGAGACGACAGCTATTTCCTTTCCGAGCCCTACGGCACTTCCTGGTCATGGGACGACCTGCAATGGGACTACGGCGCGCCGGCCTCCGCGCTGACCTTTAACGACAACACCGTGCAGATCGAGTTTCTGCCCGACTCGGCTTCACCCGGCGGTCTGCTCACCGTGTGGAATCCGCCCGTCGACTACTACACGCTGGAAAACACAATGACCGCCGCGCCCGCGGGCCAGGCCGCACATCCCGGCCTTTCGCGCATGCCCGGCAGCCTGCTGGTCCGCGCCTGGGGAACCGCGCCGCATCAAGGCCTTGAAACCTCGCTCGCCGTCAACGACCCCGCCGAGTTCACCGCGCTCGCCTTTGACCAGGCGCTCGAGCAGCGCGGCATTCAGGTGGTTGGCGCGGCCACCTCCGCCCATCGTCTGCCCAACGGCACGGGCGACTTTTCCGCCGAGCGCGACCAGCACCTCGTCTTCCTCCCCGTCACTCTCTCCACCGTGGAAGCGCCGCTCAACGGCCGCCGCGTGCTGGCCACGCACATCTCCGTCCCCCTCATTGAGGACATCAAGTTCACCAACAAAATCAGCCAGAATCTCCACGCCGAGCTGCTGCTGCGCCTTCTGGGCAAGCTGTGCGCCAGTGACGGCAGCCTGGAGCAGGGCACGCGTGTCGTCCGCCAGTTTCTCATCAACGCCGGCATCCAGGACGACGAGTTCTTCTTCTATGACGGCTCCGGCATGAGCATGGATGACCGCATCGCGCCGCGCGCCCTGACGCAACTGCTGGCCTACGCCCGGCGCCAGCCCTGGGGCCAGCAATGGCGAGAGACCTTCCCCATCGCCGGCGAGGACGGCACGCTGATCCACCGCTTTCTCCAGTCGCCGCTCAAGGGCCGCGTGTGGGCCAAGACGGGCACGCTGAACGAGACCAGCGCTCTCTCAGGCTACCTGAAAACCGACAGCGGAAAAACCCTCGTCTTCTCCATCCTCGTCAACGGCCACCGCCCCGGCGACGAGGCCCACCGCGCCGCCATGGATCGCATCTGCGAGGCCATCGCCGCCGCGGAGTAACGCAACTCACTCCACCGGCTCGGCCGTCACCTCCACCACTTCCTGCCGTGCGCCCGTCGTCGCATTCGCCGGCACGTCGAGCGTGCCCAGCACCAGCGGCTTGCCCAGCACCAGCGGCGACTCTCCATTCAGCTCCGTCTGCTCCACCACTGGGTCCTCGGCTCCCACACTCGACTTGTTCTCGCTCAGCCGGGTCTCCTCCACTTTGCTGCGCAGCCGCTCGCCGTCCATCTCCGCGGAAATCATCAGCCCCACATCCAGGTATTGCACCTGCGTATTCGCTCCCGACTTCGCATCCGATGTTCCTGTCACGATGGGAATGCGGTTGCCTTGCTTCACCTCAGCTTTTCCGCTTGCACCCAGCGCCAGCTCGATGTGCCGCGTATTGACTGTCTTTCCACCGTTCTTCACCGTAATCGTGTAGGTCAGCCGGTAGCCTTGCTGCGGCTTGTTCAATTCCTCCACCATTTTGCGCGCCACCGCCAGGTCCGCATCCGTGCCGCGAAACACCAGCGCGCGTTGCGTGAACTCGTAGTAGATTCGAGCCCGCGAGACCGTATTGCGGAGCGCCGTCTGCAGGTCGTTCGCCTCGTTCGCGCTTGTCATCGGGCTCAGCGGAATCACCGCGAACGTCTCCCCTGCAGGAATCGAATTCGGCGGCTTGGTCATCGCCTCCTGCGCCCGCGCCGTCGCGCTTCCCGCCGCGAGCAATCCTGCCATCACAACTGCCGCAACCGCACTCGCGGCGCGCCGCTTCCACATTTCAATCCCCATCCCCATCCTTCGCCTCCCTTTCTACTGATTCTTCCGGATTCTATCTCCGGCCAACGCGCGCTCGTACCGCCGCAGTCCTTCTCTTCCGCTTTGACTGACGGGCCCTCCCGGACCTTCGCTCGAAAAAAACTTACCCGCGCGCACCGTTTATCATCGGGAGCGGATGCCTACACGCTCTTTTTCCGCTTCGCTTGCCCTGGTTGCCGGCGCGGCGCTGTTACCTTTTGCCCTGGCCGGCTGCCGGCATTTGCCGCCCTCCAAGCCTGCCTCGGAATGGTCCCCGCAAGAGGCTCGCGGCGCGGTTGTTTTCCAGGCCAACTGCGCCCGATGCCATTACCCCACCACCACCTCCGGTCTGCACGGCCCCGGATTGCGGGCGCTTACCAAACTGCCTTCCATGCCCTCCGGCGCGCCGCCCACCAACGAGCGCATCACCGCTACCATTATTGAAGGCCACGGAACCATGCCCGCCATTCCCGTAAGCGACGCTCAGCTCCGCGACCTTCTGGCATACCTCCACACCCTTTAACCGCACTCACTAACCGCGCGAGCCACCCATGCCTGAAGCCCCGTACGAACCCGACGAACAAGACGAATTGGATCCCGCGCCGCCCTCCGCGCCGGGTGGAAAAATCCCGCCCCAATCGCCCCGCAACGCGCTGCAGGCGGTCCCCGGCGTCGCCGCCATCTGCCTTTATCTCCTCATCCTCGCCGCCGTCATCACCCTCGGCGTCGTCGGCGGCCACCATTACCCCACGCTCTATCTCGTCTTCCCCGCCGCCTTCATCACCGCCAGCTTCGGCCTCCTTCTTCTGCTCCGCTGGGCCTGGGCTCTGGCGCTCTCCGCCGTCTTCCTGCTCTCCGTATACAACCTCTGGATCTTCGCCTCCGCGCACCAGTTCCCAGGCCTGGTGCAGGGCCTGCTGAATCTCGTCTTCTTCCTCTATCTCATCCGGCCGGAAGTCCGCTCGCGCCTGCGTTAGGTATTTGACCGCATGAATTCGTTCCATCCGCAGCGTGGTCTTCCAGGCCACAAAATCAAGACCCTTCGGCCCTCGCTGAGGGCAGGCTCTGGGGCAGCCCAGTTTGGTACAAAACCTGGCGGTCAGCGAGCTAGCTGCACCGTTCCGTGCGGTCCCGCGGCCGCCCCGCAGGCCTAACCCCTTGCACCCCTGTGTTACCCTTCCTTCCATGCTGCGCCCCTCTCTTTCTTCCCTTCTTTGCCTTGGCCTTTTCTGCACCGGGTCTCAACTGCTCCTCGCGCCGGCCCACGCTGCGGACGCTCCCCACAAGCGCGACATCAGTCTCGACGATCTTGACCGCCTGATGAACGTCGGCCGCCCCGTTGTCTCGCCTGACGGCAAATGGATTCTCTACACGGTGAGCCACACCGACACGAAAAAGGACAAGCACATCTCCCACCTCTGGATGGCGAGTTGGGACGGCGAAACCCGCCTCCAGCTTACCTACGGCGAGGAGGGCGCGTCCGACCCGCAGTTCAGCCCGGACGGCCGGTTCATCAGCTTCCTTTCCTCGCGCCCCGGTCCCGCCAAGGGCGACCAAATCTGGCTCCTTGACCGCAGCGGCGGCGAGGCGCACCAGCTCACCGCCGTCACGGACCAGAACATCCACGGTTATCTCTGGTCGCCGGACTCCAAAAACCTCTTGCTTACTCTGCACCCGCGCCACGAGCCCCTGCCCAAGGAAGGCGAAAAGCCCAAGGCCCCCAAGCCCATTGTGATTGACCGCTACCACTTCAAGCAGGACCGCGTGGGCTACCTGAGGGACAACGACTGGGACTCGCTTTACCTGTACGACATCGCCACCAAGAAGGACGAGAAGCTCACGACGACCAAGGACGTGAACGAGCAGAACGCCGCCTTCTCGCCCAACGGGAAGTGGATTGCCTTCGTCAGCGATGAAGACCCCGATCCCGACCGCACCAACAACGACGATGTCTTCGTCGTGCCCGTGAAAGCCGGTTCGGCCCCGCGCAAACTCACCACTTGGGATGGTCCCGACGGCGGACATCTTGCCTGGTCGCCCGATTCCGAGTCCATTGCATACACCCAGGGCGCCGCGCCCAAGTACATGGAGTACTCGCAGGACAAGCCCGCCCTTGTCACCCTCGACGGCAAGGTCACTTATCCTGCATCCGCGCTCGACCGCAGCGTTCGCTCGCCCATCTTTTCGCCCTCGGGCAAGCTCCGTTATCTGGTCGCCGACGACCGCAACGAGTACCCCGCGCAAATGGAGCTCAGCGGTCCCGGCGACACCAAACTCCTCAACCGCCAAGGCACCGTCTTCGCCTGGGATGAGGCCGCGGGACACACCGCCGTTCTCTTCACGGACGATGAGCAGCCTGGCGAACTTTATGCGTTGGAGGACGGCCGCCTGCGCCCCATTACGCATGAGAATGACGCGCTCGTCGCCGAGCTGAACCTGGTGCCGACTGAGGGCATTGAATTCAAAAGCCAGGACGGCACGGACGTTCACGGCCTGCTGACCAGGCCTGAAAGCTTCAAGGCCGGCTCGCCTGTGCCCATGGTCCTTTACATCCACGGCGGACCCAACGGCCAGGACGGCCACGGCTTCAACTTCATGCGCCAGTGGCTCGCGGCCAACGGCTACGCCGAGCTGAACGTGAACTATCGCGGCTCCTCCGGCCGCGGCCAGGCCTGGGCCAAGTCCATCTTCGCCGACTGGGGCCATCTGGAAGTCCAGGATCTGATGGCCGGCGTGGACAAGGCCGTGGCGCTGGGCGTTGCCGACCCCAACCGCCTTGCCGTTACCGGGTGGAGCTACGGCGGCATCCTCACTGACTACTCCGTCGCCAATACTGACCGCTTCAAGTGCGCCATCAGCGGCGCAGGCGTCGCCAATCCTATCGCCTTTTACGGCTTTGACCAGTACATCCAGCAGTACGACATGGAGCTTGGCCAGCCCTGGAGCCACCTGCAGGAGTACATCAAGCTCGGCTATCCCTTCCTTCAGGTGGACAAGCGAGTTCACACGCCCATGCTCTTCATGGGCGGCACGTCGGACATGAATGTACCCCTCCTCGGCGGCCAGCAGATGTACCAGGCGCTTAAATCCCTCAACCGCCCAGCGGAGTTAGTCGTCTATCCCAACCAATTCCACGGCTTCACGCGGCCCAGTTACATCCGCGACCGCTACGAGCGTTGGCTGGCATGGTGGAACAAGTACACCGGCGGACCCAACAAATAACCTTTGCAACGCCGGAACAAAGCAAAAGGGGAGAAGCGTCGGCCCGACCGATAACTTCTCCCCTTACTTATCTTCCAACTTATTTCTAACTGAACTTACTTGCAGAGATTCTCCAACTTATCGCTCGGCTCGGGCACAAACCTGGGATAGGGAAGATGGTGCGCGTCTAAAATCTGATTCATTAGCGTGTCGCCGTCGGTTGACGGAAGGTTTGGATTGATTTGGTACACCGGATTGCTCTCAACCTTCTTCAGTGACTCAAATCGGAAGCCCTGCTCGTGCAGAATCTCCATCAGTTGCGACAACATCAGCGTCGTAAAGTCCGTCTCGTGCAGCAGCAGCACATTCGGAATCTCATGGCCCAGCGCGGTCAGTTCTTCCTCGCGCCCCTCGCGCAAAAACTCCCGCGCGTTGTCCAGGTAGCTTTTCTTCAGCCAGGCAATTCCGGCCTCGTCGTGCTTGGCCAGGCAGCGTCCATACGGATCGTCCCAGTCGTCGTCGTTAAAGTTCAGGGTCACCTGCGCAACCCGGTAGCCGTGCGCCTTCAGCCAGTCGCGCACCGCATTGCGCTTGGCCAGCGTGTCCCCTTCGCACAGGTAGGGATAGCGAAACCAGTGCCAGTCGCGCTTGCCCGCATACTTGGCAAGCGCCGGCTCATCCTCTTCCATGTCGTGGATGTAGGCCTCGGCTGTTTCATCGGTCAGCGACGGATGCGAGAAGGTGTGATTGCCGATTTTCATTCCCTTCGCGAGCCAGATCGCGAGCGCGCCCTGCGTGTCCGGGTCGCCCTCCAACGAGTTCGCGTTTACAAATCCGTAGACGCCCTTCAGGTGATACGACCTGAGCTCATCGGCCAGCGTTTCGGCGATTTTTACCCGCGTCTGGCCCATGTGCAGGCCGCCGCCGGCCGGCAGGTCGTCAAAGGTCAGCGCCACCACCGGATGTTTCTTCAACTTCCGCGGACTTGGTGCCTTCGCTGCATTCACGCCGCTCAGCGCCGTCTGGGCCGCGCCGGCGCCGGCCACCGCCAATGCAAGCGCGCATGCCGCCGCACCCTTCCACATCCAACTGTGTTTTCGCAAAGCCCCGCGTCCCCCTGGGCAGTCTACCAACCCTGTTTGGTTGGACGAAGCCCGCTCTCATTCCGTTCCCGCTACAATACGGGCAGGCAGCTCACAGGGAAATTGCCCGCATGGAACTGGTCCAGATTGCCTCCGCTCGCACCGCCCCGGCCCCCAAGCCCGAATGGCTGAAGGCCCGCGCCCCGGTGGGCGAAAATTATCACGCACTCAAGCGGCTGGCCCGCTCGCTCAATCTGCACACCGTGTGCGAGAGCGCGCATTGCCCCAACATCGGCGAGTGCTGGCACCACAAGACCGCAACCTTCATGATGCTCGGCAACCTGTGCACGCGCCGCTGCGGCTTTTGCGCCGTGCCCAAGGGCCGCCCGGAGCCCATTGACTTCGACGAGCCGCGCAGGGTCGCGGAGGCGGTGGCCAAGTTGGGGCTGCTCCACGCAGTGGTCACCAGTGTCAACCGCGATGACGATCTGCCCGGCGGCGCGCGCAGCTTCGCGATGGTCATCGATGAGGTTCGTCGCCAGGCCCCCGGCTGCCGCGTCGAAGTCCTCATCCCCGACTTCCAAGGCGACCGCGCTGCCATCCGCACCGTTGTCGATGCGCGCCCCGACGTGCTGAACCACAACACTGAATCCGTCCCGCGCCTTTATCGCGTGGTCCGCTCCGGCGCGCGCTATGAGCGTTCTCTTGAGTTGTTGCGCTACGCGAAAGTGCTCAACCCCGCGGGCATCACCAAATCCGGCGTGATGGTCGGCCTGGGCGAAGAGACTCACGAGCTGCTTGAGGTCTTCCGCGACCTCGCCCGCGTCGATTGCGACATCCTGACCATCGGCCAGTATCTGCGCCCCTCGCGCGACCATCTGCCCATGGCGCGTTTGTACACGCCGCGCGAATTCGCCGAACTCAAAACCGAAGCGCTCAGGATGGGCTTCCGCCACGTTGAATCCGGCCCGCTGGTCCGGTCCAGTTATCACGCGCATGAGCAGGCGGCATCCATGGGCCTCGCCGTTCTCGCCTGAGCCGTTCACCGCGCCTGACACACTGCACGCGAGTTGTACAATACCTCTTGGCGTTTACGCCCAGTGAGGACGACTTCCATGGCATTCTCGTTCATGGCCGGCAACCCGGCATTGAAAGACCTCTACAACGATCTCAAGCGTCGCATGGACCACGCCGTCACCGATTTTCAGTCCAACCTGGCCTCCACGCGCACCGGCCGCGCCAGCGCGCACATGCTGGACCAGATCAAGGTCGACTACTACGGCACGCTCACGCCCATCCCGCAAATGGCGCAGGTCTCCACGCCAGAATCTCAGCTCATCCTCATCCAGCCCTACGACCCCACCATCCTCAAGGAGATTGAGAAGGCCATCCAGGCCTCAGACCTCGGCTTCAATCCGCTCTCTGATGGCAAGATTATCCGCGTCCCCGTTCCGCCCATGACCGAGGAGCGCCGCCGCGATGTCGTCAAACATCTCAACAAGATTCTCGAGGAACATCGCACCGCCATCCGCAACGTCCGCCGCGACGGCAATGACGCTCTGAAAAAGCTTGCCAAAGAAAAGAAAATTAGCGAGGACGAGGAAAAGCGCGCGCTGGAAGAAGTGCAGAAGATGACTGACGAGGAGATTCGACGCATGGAAGAGCTTTCCCGCAAAAAGGAAGCCGAAATCATGCAGGTGTGATTCGCTCGGCCGCGGTGCAGCATCTCATCGGTCCGTGCCCGCGCTCACTACACCCTCTGCGGCCAGAAACCTCCGCACCCGGCTCGACACCGCCGCCGCGTCGCAGTTCATGATCAGGTGACCGCAGGTCCCGTGCGAGATATACACCTGCGCGCCCTTTGCCCTGGCCCACGCGAGCGCAGGCTCAGGATTCACAAGATGATCGTTCGCGTTCACAATCACCAGAAACCGCGCCCGCGCGGTTCGGGCCGCTTCAGCCAGCGTCCGTTTTCCAATCACGTCCTGCACCACAATGGCACGCAGTTGCCAAACGCGGTCGTTCGCATCCAGCGTAATCGGCGCTTCGGCCTTTTTCAGAAATTCCGCAAAACTGGCGCGCGTTGTCGTGGCATTCCGGCCCTCCGGCGTGGTCACCGTCAGGTTTCCGAAGAGATTCGCCAGCGTCAGCGCCGGTTCCCTTGTATAGTTGCCGTGGTCGTAGTCGGGGTCGTCCACAATCGTGTCCATCTGGATCGTCTTCGTTTCGAGGTCATAGGGCGTCAGCCGCGGGGTGCCCAGAATCGGCACCGCCAGATCAAAAAACTCCGGGTGCGCCACCGCCCAGTCAAACGTCTGCTCGCCGCCCATCGAGAGACCCAGCACCGCGTGCAGATGCTTCAGCCCCAGCACTTCCTTTGCCACTCGAAACTCGGCCTGCACCATGTCCCGCTCAGTAAACCGGGGAAACCTCGTCCCATGCTGCGTCGCGCTGTTTGAAGGCGACGACGAGACCCCGTTACCCAGCGCGTCCATCGCAATTCCGAAGTACTTTCGCGTGTCCACAAGCTGCTGCGGGTTGCTCAGGTCGCCGAAGAGCCCCTTCAAATCCGCGCTCGTTCCATAAAGCCACGTCGGCACCAGCACCGCATTGTCCCGCTTCGCGTCCAGGCGCCCAAAGGTCCGATACCCGACGCGGCAATCCTCAATCACCGCGCCGTTTTCAAGCTTGCAGCGCCCCAGGTGCGCAATCTGGAGCGTCCCATCGCCGGTTGCGGTCTGGCCTCGCGCAACGCTCGCTGGGCACAGCGCAGCCAGCGTCAAGACTGCGAGCGTCAGGGCAGCCAGCATTGCCGCAAATCCTGCGGCCGTACGACGCGCGCTTCTCCGCATTCGCCCGTCTCCCTGTGTGTGCGCCGTCATGGTTTTTTCGCCCGCTTGTAAAACGGCAGTGGAACCTGCCTGGCGCGCACCGGATTGCCGCGCACCTCCACCAGCACGTCCTCGCCGCTCGCCGCCACCTCTGCCGCAACCAGCGCCATGGCAATATTCGTCTTCAAAAACGGCGCAGGGGAGCCCGAAGTAATTGTGCCAACGCGCTCACCGATCAAAGACAGCACGAAGTACCCGTCGCGGCCGATCCCGCGCTCCACCATCTCGAGGCCCACCACGCGCCGCGTTGGCCCGCCCGCGGCCTGCACGGCCATGAGCGCCTCGCGCCCAATAAAATCGCCTTTGTCCAGCTTCAGCCAGCGATCCAACCCGCCTTCCAAGACGTTGATCTCTTCTGAAATCTCGTGCTCGTAGAGGCTCATGCCCGCCTCCAGCCGCAGCGTGTTGCGCGCGCCCAGCCCGCACGGTCTTATGCCGAATTCCTCGCCCGCCTGCAGCAGCGACTCCCACATCTTCACCGTCGTCGCTTCGTCGCTCGGCAGGTACACCTCAAATCCGTCCTCGCCGCTGTAGCCCGTTCGCGCAATCATCACGTTCGGAATCCCCGCCACCGTGCCCCACGTGAACCAGTAATTCTTGATCGCCGCCAGATCCACCTTCGTGAGCTTCTGCAATGTCTCCAGCGCGCGAGGCCCCTGCAGCGCCAGTTGCGAGTAGTAGGCCGAATAATCGCTCACATGGATCCCCGGCATGGCGCCCGCCTGCTTGCGCACCCACGCATAATCCTTGTCCTTCGTCCCCGCGTTTACCACCAGCAGATAATCGTTCTCCCCGAGCCGGTGCACCAGAATGTCGTCCACAAACGTGCCGCGCTCGGTCAGCAGCGCCGAGTAGTGCGCCTGCCCATCCTTCAGCTTCGCCGCATCGTTCATCGTGATGCGCTGCACTGCATCCAGCGACCCCCGCCCGCGAAACTGAATCTCGCCCATGTGGCTCACGTCAAACAGTCCCACTCCGGTACGCACCGCCAGGTGCTCGGCGATGAGTCCGCCGTTGGGGCACGGATACTCGACCGGCATATCCCAGCCGCCAAAATCCACCATCTTCGCCTTGCGCGCGCGATGCCATGCGTTCAGCGCCGTCTTCTTGAGGGCCGCAGCCGCAGGTGCCTCGGGAGTTGCCATCGTTTCCTCCGCAAAAAAGCCGTAATCTTCTACTTAACGATAGGGCGGCGCCCGAGGCCGGTCAAACCGGTGCGGTCAGGCGCCGCCATCGTCGTGCGTCTCGTCAATAAAGCGCCGCCGCACGCGCCCAGAATTGGAATTGGAGCTGAAAAGGGAAAGGGAGGGGACCTGCCATGAACCCCGTTCGCGGATTCGTCATGCTCCTCGCCGCAGGCTTCGCATTCTTCGAGGCCTGGCGATTTCGAACCGGCCCGCATGCGATTCTCGCTCTAGTCCTCGGCCTCCTTGCGCTCGCACTTGCCCTGTGGCATTTCCGCGGCCTGCGCACACGCATTCGCCGCTAAGGTTCGCCGCCAACCGCCGGTATACTTCCTTCACCGCGCCGGGAAGGGATCTCCATGCCATCCCACGCGGGCAACCTCTTCGCGTCGCATGCGTCTTAGTGTGTACGGCCGATTCGCGCGCGAAAGGATGCGCACCTCGGCCCGCGTGCACGACGATCCGAAGGAGATCTTCCCCATGCTCACTCTCTTTGCAGAAACACTTGCCCTCATCGGCGTCGGCGGCCGCCGCATCCTCCGCGGCAACCCGCGGGACGAAGGCTTCGTCTGGTTCCTTACGGGAATCGCCTTTTTCGGCACGTTGGTGTGGGCCTTTCCGCGCGTCCTTCGGGCACGTTCCGCGCAGCCGCGCCTGCTGCCTGTCCGTCCCGCGCCCGCTCGTCAGGATGCAGTGCGGCTCACTTCCTCCAGGCGCGCCAGAACGAACTAGCGGCCAGATACAGAAACGCCGCCACCACCGCGCCCGAGCCCAGGAATTTCCAGTGCTCCGGCCCGTGCACGGCGCTTGCCCGCATCCACCACATTGCGCGCACAAACACGAGCGCGAAGAGCAGAAAGAAAACACCCGTCACTTCCAGCCACAACGCTCTGCTCACGCGCGCAAAGGGCCGCAGAAATCCGCCCACGCCGCGCGCCAGCCGCTTGGTCGCAGGAGCCTTGGGCGCCGCCTGCGCAGGGGTCGCGCCCGGCTTTGCGT
>JBAUEO010000067.1:0-10701 GCA_049678625.1 Occallatibacter sp.
CAGCCTGCTTCGTCACGTCCGTAAACGTTCCGTCGCCGTTGTTGTGGTAGAGCGTGTTGCCGTGAACGCCGGTCACAAACAGGTCCGGATGCCCGTCGTTGTCGTAGTCGCCCACCGCCACGCCCACATCGAACCCATGTCCCAGCAGGCCGGCCTGCTTCGTCACGTCGGTAAATGTCCCATCGCCGTTGTTGCGCAGCAGCATGTTGTTGTACTTGGGCGAAGTCTTCTTCAAAGCCGCCAGGTCCGCGCCGTTGGCAAAGAAGATATCCGGCTTCCCATCGCCGTCGTAGTCAAACACCGCCACCCCACCCGCCATCGTCTCCGGGACATTCTTTGCGGGGCTCTGGTCGCTGTCCAGCAGAAACGGCAGGGGCTTGTACACAAAGCGAATGCGGGACTCAGGTTGCGCGGCCGGCGCCTGGGCCGGCACAGGCAGCACTGCTGAAAGAGCCGCAAGGGCCAAGGCCGGAGAGAGAAGAATGAGAGTGGAAGGCCTGCGCATACCCTGCAAAGTAAGAGGTGGCGGAGGGGCCACTCCTGGTTTCTTCGTGCTGGTTTCTTCGTGCTGGTTTGATTGTACTCTCGGCGAGCTCCGCAATCGATGACCGGACACATGGAATCAGGCTGGTCTATGCTAGGGAATATGCGGCTGGGAAACACGCAGTTTGCTTGGATGCTGTGCGTCACGGTCGGGCTGCAGGCTGCGCATGGTCAGGTTGCCCGGCAAAGTTCTGCGGCAGAGGCCGGCTCCCCGGGCCTCGGCTCTGCAGGCGCCGGAGCGCAGCAAAGCGCGGCAAGCTCCATCGAGAGCTTGCGGAGAGCCGTTGCGCGAGCCCCCGCAAACACGGCGCTCCGCCTCAAACTGGCCGCAGCCTGCTTCCGGATCGGCGACCTCGTACACGCGCGCATGGAATACGAGACGGTGCATGCGGCGGAGCCGGGGAATCTGGCCGCGGCCATCGGTCTCGGCTACACCTACGTGAAGCTGGGACGGAATCCCGAGGCCGTGGAACTGCTGACGCCCTTCGCGCCCGGCCACGCAAGCAACCTCGACTTTCAATATGTGCTGGGGTACGCGGAGATTGAGTCCGACCAACCCACGCAGGGTATTCCGCGCATGGAGGCTGTGGCACGCGGGAAGCATTCTGCCGACGCCTACGTGATTGCCGGCTCGGCCTGGATGTACCTCAAGAAGTTCAGGCGGTCGCGGGTCGACCTGGAGGCGGCAAAGTCCTTGAACCCTGCCCTGCCGGGCTTGCAGACGCTGCTGGGCCAGGTCTGCTATGCGCTGGGCGACACGGCCGCGGCCGTGCCGGCATTTGAGGCCGCTCTGCGGCAGAATCCCCAGGATTTTACGGCAAATCTCTATCTGGGCACGATTCGTCTGACGGATCGGGATTTCAACGACGCGCGGCCGCTGCTGGAGCTTGCCCTTCAGCTTGGACCGAATGTTCCCCTGGCGCGGCTGGAGATGGCCAAGCTGGACGGAATGACCGGCAAGGACGAGCTGGCCGTGAAGGCGCTCGAGGCACTCGAAAGAGACCATCCCGAGTGGCTCGATCCGCACGTGGAGCTGGCCCCGCTCTACTACAGGCTGCACCGGCCGGCCGACGGCCAGCGGGAGCGACAAATTGTGGTGAAGCTTCAGGCGCAGCAGCAGAAAGCCGAAGACGGGAAGTAGACGGGCGGCCCGTCGCAGCGCCTGTTTGCTGTGCGCGCCCGGCATCGCGGCAAAGCAACCCTGGGGGTCAAAGCAGAAGGGGTGGCTTGCGCCACCCCTTCCCGTTGAAGCCGCTTCCGTTCCCGATTCAGAAAGGGATCAGAAGTAGTACTTGGCGGCGAACTGCATCCAGCGATACCCGAGCTTGTTCTGCGGAACACCGGTGGTCGACGTGTTGGTGTTGGTGGTCAGCGTAGAACCGCTGCTCAGGCCGTTGAACAGCAGTGAGTTGTCCGCAGTGCCGGCCAATCCGAACTGTGCGTTCGGGTGGTTCAGCCAGTTGGTGGCCGAGATGCGAACCTCAACCCGCTGCGCGTCACTGATGCGGAACGCCTTGAAGACGGCCAGGTCGCTGCCGAAGTAGTGCGGCGTGCGGATGTAGGGCCAGATCGTCTGCCCTTCCTGACCGAAGGTGGTTGCGGTTGGCGGCAACGGAGCCGCAAAGCATGCAGGGTTGAAGTACTGCCCCTTACGCAGGCCCCTCCGAGGATCGCAGGTGAGGACGGGCTGTATTCCGTTCTCCGGCTGGCTGGTGCCAATCCACTGCGTCGGACTGATCGAGTACGTCTGGTTGCCGACGATTACACCGCCCTCGTACGACTGGTCTTCCGGAATGGGCAGCGTGATGGGCGAGTTTACGACATACCCCGCCGACTCTTGAGTAGTGCCCTGGACGCAGCCGAAGTGGGTATCGCCCGCTCCTTGGCAATGGTACTGCTGGTAGTTCATGTTCATGTTGGGTGAGGTGGTCTGATACGGAGCACCGTCCTCATACGTGGTGTAGGTGGTCAACTGCCATCCATTCACAACCTCCCCAAGCAGGCGGTTGTTGTGGATCGGCTTGGGCAGCTTGTAGCTCGCCGAGAAGTTGAAAACCTTCGTGTGGTCGTACTCCAGCGGACCGTAGTTCGCATCCAGGTTGAACGGATCCACCACCGGGCCGTTGCCGTTGCCGTTTGACGTGGAACCGTCGCGCGTGCCCAGCACCTTGCCGAAGGTGAAGTTGGTGAACAGGTAAAGGTTGCCCGACTGCTTCTGAGCCGAAACCTGCACCGAGTTGTAGTTGGCATAGCCGCCGTGGGTCTGGATGAAGATATCGCCGTAGTTGTTCAGCGGGCGATAGTCCTGCGTGTTCACCGCGCTGTAAGTTCCTGGTCCCGGACCGTTTGGACAAAGCTGATAGGGTTGAGTCGGGTCGTTGACGCAGGTTGCCAGGTTCTCATATTGCCCGGTCTTGGGATCGGGCTGGAAGAACACCCCGTAAGCGAGGGGGTTGGCATCCTGAATGTGACCGTTCCCGCCGTTCAGCAGTTGGTTGCGGCTCATGCTGCCCACATAGGAGACCTCGGCAACCGTATGGCCAGGCAATGCCTGCGCCACGCCGAAGCTCCAGGTGTCCGCGTAGGGCACCTTGTTGTCGCCCAGCGCATCGGCTTTCAGGCCGCTCACCCCGTTCTGGTTCAGCCCCTGGGGAACGGTGAGTTGCTTCGTGCTGTCGGCCGCGCAGCTCTCGCTCATGCCGCCCGTGATGGCCGTGCAGACCGCGCCGCTCTGGATGTTGTATCCATAGAAGCCGTTCGTGCCGGACACGTTGGTGTTGTAATCATAGGAACCCAGCGGGCCGCTCATGGCTGCGCTCCCGTCGTTTCCGGAAACCTGATAACGATAGGTTCCGAATCCGGCGCGGACAACCGTGTTGCCGGTTCCGAAGATGTCGTAGGCAAAGCCCACGCGCGGGTCATAGAGGAAGAGCTGGCTCGCCCAGCCCGAGTTGGGAATGGCCGAATCGATCTTCGTCCACTCCAGGCCGGTGTTTGCCGGTGCGTCAGGGGTGTTGACATAGGTCGCCGGATCCCAAACCTGGGTTCCGCCGATCTTGTCATACCACTGGCCCTCGTGGTCCGCGCGCAAGCCAATGTTGACGGTCAGCTTGCTGTTGACCTTCCAGGCGTCCTGCGCCCAGAGCGACCACTCATGCCAGATCAGATCCGGCACTGCGTCCAGGTTGGTCTGGTCGTAGTCGTAGTTGCGGCCCATCAGGCGGTCGAGGACCATGTTGTACGTGGAGGTCGCGCTCCAGTTTTCCACGTCGAAGTTGCCGTTTACGTCGCTTCCGTTGGACTGCAGGTTCTCCTGCGCATCCCAGTAGAAGCCGGCCTTGATGGAGTGCGACTTGATGATCTTGGTGAAGGTGTCGGAAATCGACGGCGCCTTGGAGGTCTTGCCAAAGGTGTTCGGGCCGTAGATGCCGCTGTTGAAGTCGAACTCGTTGATCTCCGTCACGCCCGAGGCCCAGCCGCCCGTAAAGTTCGGAATCTGGTCTGTCTGGCCTGAGGTGCTGAAGAGGCTCCCCACCGGGAATCCCAGCTTGGCGCGGCTCACGCTGTCGGTATTGCTGAGCGAGTTGTCGTTGACGAACTTTGCATACGCAAAGACGAACTCGTTGGTCGTCGTCGCGTTGAAGACGTGCGTGTAGTTCGCCAGGTAGAGATTTGCCTTCTCCGAGCCAACCGGCTGGGCGGGATAGGGAACCGTCCACTCCGGCGCCCACCAGATGGCGAGCGGGTGGTCGTCTGTTTCGGACTGATGCGAGTAGGAACCCCACAGCTTGTTGCTGTCGTTGAAGGAGTAGTTCAGCTTGCCCGTGCCTTCCCAGCGGTCCACGGGAAGACTCGGTGCGTAGTAGAAGTTGTTCCAGCCGTTGGTGGCGCTGGGCGTCACGTTCGCCGCGGGGTTGATGTCGTCGATAATCACGCCGTAGGGGTCAAAGTAGGCCTTCAGGTTCGGCACCGGGTTGGCGCCGTAACCGCCCCACGGAGACGTGCCCGCGCCGCAGCCCTGCCAGCCGTCGTCGCTGGCGCAAGGCAGAACATACGAGGCCGGATACGTGTTCATCACGTGCGAATCGATGCCCGCGTTGTTGAAGTCGCCGTTGCGCTGGTCGGCCGTCGGCACGTTCATCACCACCGGGCTGCTGTAGGGGTGCTGAATCATCTTCTCGTAGCCGCCCCAGAAGAACAGCTTGTCCTTGTTCCGGTTGAACCCCAGGAACGAGACCGGGCCGCCCACGTTGCCGCCCATGTAATAGAAGCTCTGCGGAGTAATCGCATTGCCGTTGGCCTTGGCAAACCAGTCGTTGGCATAACCCACGGCCGTGTTGCGCGCGTAGAGATAGGCCTCGCCGTGATACTTCTGGCCGCCGGTCTTGCTGAAGGCTTCAAGGACCGCTGGGCCCTTTGCGTACGAAGCATCATAGGAGGCGGAGAGGTACTTCACGCTGTCGGTCATGTCCTGGTTGATGTTGGCAACCTGGGTACCCGCGTTGCCTGGATCAATCAGGTTGGCGCCGTCAAGGTAAACGTCCGTCGAGCCGTAGGGCTGTGTGCCGTTGGCTGAGAAGCTGCCCGCCGGACCGTTGTTGGTGCCGGTCACCTGGCTGTTGTAGGCCGAGCCCGCGCCGCCGGCGTTGTTGAACGCCACGCCCGGCATCATCTTGATCAGCTCGGCGGCGTTGCGGCCGGTCAGAACTGCGGAGTCCACAAGCTCGTTGTTCAGCGTGTCGCTGATTTCAGCCGTGTCGGTGGGAATCTCGGCATTCTCTCCCGAGATTACGGTGACCGCCGTCACGTTGGAGCTGATCTGGAGATGGATGTTCGGAACCGTGCGCGAGTCGCCCTGGTTCAGCAAGATCCCGGTTTCCTTGAACGTCGCAAATCCTTTGGCGGATACAGTCAGCGTGTAGGTTCCCGGAATCAGTGCCGTCACGGAGAAGAACCCTGAGCCGTCCGCCTTGGTCACACGAACGTCGTTGCTCGCCTGATTGACGACCTTGACTTCGGCTCCCGGGACGCGCGCGTTGCTCGGATCGGTCGCGATGCCGCTCAGAGTCGCCGTCAGCGTCTGCGCGCTGACGAGTCCGGCGGATAGCGCCAACACAGGAACCAGCAGCCAAGGAATCTGCCGGAACCATCGCGACACCGGATTTGTATCCGGCGTCTTTCTGATTCTTGAAAACATGGGTCAATGCCTCCTGAATGCTCTCTTTTTTTCGCTCCGGATAATGGAAGCTAAAACGTTTTTTGCTTCGCATCGCCGAGAGACTATGATTTTGGAACGTGCAATCGATAACACAGCGAATAGACGCCTTGCAAGTGTTTTCTTGGGCATTTCCGCCTGTACTAAAGCGATTCTCCTTTCCATTTGGAAATCCCCGGCTTATACGAATTCCTGGAGGCAACCTCCATGTTTCGGTAGTCGCGCGGAGGGGAGTTTTTTCACCGGAAATCCGGCCCGCCGAAGCAGCAGATCGAGCCAGGTTGCGCACCCCCGCCGAAGAGGCCGCTACGCTGCGGATTCCGCTGCGTGCTCAGTTAAATCCATTATTTACTAGATACTAAACAGGGCGTCCAAAACCACGCCCGGCCAACTGCCCGGCCAATTCCGCCGCATGGCCAGGCAGTCGGGCAGCCGCTTGCGCAAATATGTTCCGGG
This sequence comes from Occallatibacter sp., assembly GCA_049678625.1. Taxonomy (GTDB): domain Bacteria; phylum Acidobacteriota; class Terriglobia; order Terriglobales; family Acidobacteriaceae; genus Telmatobacter. The sequence goes on from JBAUEO010000067.1 coordinate 6,215, forward strand.
CCACGGCGCGTGCGAGCGTCCGCCGCAGCGCCCTTCGCGTACAAGAAATGGTAGGCGCAACGGGCGGCAAAATAAATTTGACTAGATGAATTCCCTGCCGGAACTGAGCCGGTTTGGGACCGTTTGCGCCACGCCGCGAGCGCATCCGCCGGGCCGCGCCCGACGCGCGTCAGGACCTGCACATGGTCAGGACCGGTCCTCTATCAGGACCAATTTGCGTCCGCGTGTCAGGACCAATTTTTTGTCCGCGTACGTACTGACCTCACGGCTCGTTCTGCTTCGCCCGGGGATCGTGGGTGAGTTGCCGGTTCAGCTCCTGGGCCAGGGTGTTCTGGGGGTCCAGGTCAAGAGCCCTGGCGGCAGCCTTGCGCGCCTCCGGAAGCCGTCCGGCCTCGGCCAGTTCGCCGGCCAGATTGATCCAGGCCTCCACCCAGCCGGGCGCAGCCTGCACTGCAAGCTGGAAGTGCTCGATCGAGCCCGCCATGTCTCCGGTCTGCGAGAGTACATAGCCGAGCTGTTTTTGCGCGCCGGCAAGTCTGGGATCGATTCTCACCGCGGCCTCAAGCGCGGTGCGTTCTCCGTCCAGGTCTCCGGCACGGTCAAGAGCCATGGCGAGCTTGAAGTGGTAATTCACGCTGTCGGGCTGGGACTCGACGGCGCTGCGATAGTCTTCGACCGCTTCTTTCAGCTTTCCAGCGGCAAGCGCCTTGTCCCCGTCGGAGACGTTGACTGCAGCCTGCAGCCGCGTGGCCTCGTCCTTCTTCAACTGCTGATAGGTTTTCAGCTCCTGGGCCGCGCGCTGGTTTTCCCCGATTCCGCGCAGAGCCTTGGCCAGCTCGAAATGCGCCTCGGCCTGCGGCGCGCCCAGCGCGATGGCCTTATCCAGTTGCACCACTGCGTCCTTCCAGTCGCCCAGCAGCTCTTCCACCATGCCCAGGTTGAATCGCGCGTCGGAGGCGTCTGGATCAAGCGCGATCGCCTCTTCCAGATAACTTCGCGACTGCGCGTAATTGCCAAGGTAGCGCTGCACAATGCCGTTCAGGTCCAGCAGCTCGGCGTCATGCGGCCGCGCGGCCAGCAGCTTTGGACCCATGGGCCGGGCCTGATCGATGTGGTTGGTCAGCACCAGTACGCGGAAAAGCTGGAGCTCGGCCTCCTCATTGCCGGGATGGGCCTTCACCAGGTGCTCCAGGAGCTGGATGGCCTCATCGTACTTCTTCTCCTTCACCAGCACCACGGTCATGGCGTTGGCCAGCGCCAGCGAATCCGGCTGCTGCTTCAGCGCCTGCGCCAGCACAGCCCTGGCCTCGTCCAGCAGGTTCAGCATTCCCAGCGCGCGCGAAAGCGTAATGGAAAGGTTCGCGTTGAGCGGCGCGTTGAGCGGCGCGTTGCGCAGCAGTTCCACCACTCCTGCGTAGCTCCGTTCGTCGAACAGGTCCTGGCTCAATCCCTCCAGCGCAGGCTCGGAGTGCGGAGCAATCTTGAGGGCCAGCTTCCACTCCTGGTCGGCCTCCGCGTGCCTGCCCGTTCCCGCGTAGAGATAAGCCAGCATCAGGTGCGGCTTCAGCACCGTCGGGTCCAGCCGCACCGCTTCGCGAAACTCCGGCAGCGCCTTCGCCGGCTGATCCTCGCCGGCCAGCGCCAGACCGGTCAGATAGTGGAGCTGCGCCGATTCAGGATGGGATTTCAGCGCGACCCGGAAGGTCTCCGCCGCGCAGGCAAAGTGATTGCGGCTGGCGAACCAGCTGCCCAGCACCACCGCGTTCTGCACCGTGGGCCGGGCCTTCAGTTGGGCCGTCAATTGCGCGGGGCCGCTGCACTCCGCATGCGCTTGGGCGGCAAAAGCCGCGCAGGCCGCCAGCAGAATCCCCTTGCACCACGCTTCGCCGCGCCACGCTCCGCGCCGGATGCCCATTGCGCCGCTTCTCCCGAGCCAGAATACAACAGCCGCACTGGGCCCGGGCAGGCCGCCGGGCAGGCCGCCGGGCAGGCCGCCGGGCAGGCCGCCGAACAAGCCCCCAGTCCATCACCGCGATGAAAGGGGTAAAATTGGGGCGAATCGTTTTAGTGGGACGGTTTCGCGCGAAAGCGGAACAGGGCGCGACAAATCGCTTTTCGTCGGGAGAGGGTACATGCGAGTTCGGGATTGGATGAGCGCGGCAGCAATGCTGCTTGGGTTGGCAACTCCGCTGGCGGCCTTTGGCCAGTTTCAGACGCCGACAAAAGTAGAACTGCAGATGACCTCTGACCCCATGGCGCCCGGCGCCGCGGCCGTCTATCTCTATCGCGAGGAGATCCAGGACGACCACCATCATTTTTTCAGCGTCTATGCGCGCATCAAGATTCTCAAAGACAGCGGAACCGAACTGGCTACTGTGAACATCGACTATCGCAAGAGCTTCGTCTTCACCGCCAGCGGTGACAATTCCAGCCACATGGCCAACGGTTTCGCCAACAGTTGGGACCTTCCGGATGCGAACCGGACAGGCGAGGACACCCCCAACAATACTGACACTTTCGTGGGCCACGTCGAAATCGGCGCCCTGCAGGGACGCACCATCCATCCCGACGGAACCGTTGTGTCCATGACCGGCGCACAGGCCGACCTGCTCAAGGAGAAGCTCGGAAACAACCAGATCAACGAGATGACCTTCACCCTGCCCGACGCGCACAAGGGCGACATCCTCGAGTACTACTACCAGGTCCGCTACGACCGCTTTAATCAGGCGCCCAACTGGCAGTTGCAAATGCCTTTCTTCGTCCACAAGGAACACTTTGTCTTCATCCCCAGCGCGCAGTTCACCCGCCAGGAGGGGGCGGGGGCAGGCGTGTCGGACTCGCCGATGTATGGACCCTTCGGCGAGGTGGAAACCGATGTCCGCGCCTCCAGCGTGCTGCCCCAGGGCGCAAAGGTGCAGCAGGACGGGCTGGGCCGCTACTTCGTTGACCTCACCAATGTGCCGCCCACCCCGCAGGAGCCCTACTCGCCGCCCCTCTCCGGCCGGATTTACCACGTGAACTTCTATTACACCTTCACGCCTTCCGTGAAGGAATACTGGCAGAAGGAAATGGACTTCTGGACAAAAGCCCTGAACAAATACATCGCGCCGACGCCGCTGATCAGGAGCACGGCGAAGGAGGTCACCTCCGGCGCGGCCACCCCGCTCGACAAGGCGAAGGCGCTCTACGCGCTGGTCCAGAAATTCGACAACCAGGATCTTGACCAGCGGCCAACCGTGGCGCCGGACGACGGCTCCATCCCTTACGGCAGCGTGGAACAGGTACTCCAGGCCAAGCGCGGCGGCAGCCGCCAGCTCACGTTTCTCTTTCTTTCCCTCGCCCGCGCCGCGGGACTTGAAGCGCGCCCCATACGCCTCGCAGGCCGAGACCACGGTATCTTCGACGCCAGCACCCTCGATACCACCCAGCTCGACTCGATCATCGTCAGCATCACGATCGACGGCAAGGAGATCTACGTCGATCCGGGTGAGCGCATGGCTCCCTTTGAGACGCTCTATTGGGCACACTCCGGCGCCGGCGGCGTCGCCCTCCAGTCGGACGGCAAGGTGGAGACCCTCCTCACGCCGCTCCAGGAAAACCGCGCCAACACGGTGGTCCGCGTGGGCACGCTCAATGTAAGCCCGCAGGGCGATGTCTCCGGCACGCTGAAGATCGGCTTCATCGGGCAGCAGGCGCTGGCCTGGCGGCAACTGGCCCTGCGCGCCGGCCCCGGCGCCGTCCAGCAGCAGATGCAGGAGCACCTTGACCGCGAATTGCCCGCCGGCGTGCAAGCCCACATCGAGCACATCGCCGGACTCGACGACCCCAGCCATCAGCTCGTCGCCATCCTTCCCGTCACCGGCATGCTGGCCACCTCCGCAGGCAAACACCTGGTGCTGCCGCGGCTCTTCTTTGACACCACTGACTCGGACCCTTTCCCTGAGGAGGCGCAGCGCGTCTGGCCCGTGGACATGCACTATCCCGCGCAGGAGCAGGAGCAGATTACCTACGATCTTCCCACGGGATTGAAACTCGAGAATCCGCCCGCGGACGTGAACACGCGCTGGGCTGAGAATGCGGCCTACATTGTGCGCACCACGGTCGCCGCCAACTCGGTCACCAACGCGCGCATCCTTGCCCGCGGCTTCACCCTGCTCGATCCCTCGCAGTACAGCCAGCTCCGCGCCTTCTACCAGACGGTCACCCAGGACGACCATCAGCAGATTGTCCTCGACTCCGCAAACTGAGGATGCTGCGCACGTAACCGTCCCGCCTCACGCCCATCCACTCACCCTGTCATCCTGAGCGACCGAAGGGAGTCGAAGGACCTGCATTCCTCCTCTGGATTGTCATCCTGAGCGACCGAAGGGAGTCGAAGGACCTGCATTTGCTTTTCGTAATCCCCACTCACCCTGTCATCCTGAGCGACCGCAGGGAGTCGAAGGACCTGCATTTGCTTTTCGAAATCCCCACTCACCCTGTCATCC
>JBAUEO010000068.1:0-6193 GCA_049678625.1 Occallatibacter sp.
GTTCCATGAACACCGCCAGCAAGGCAAATGCTCACGAAACCAGAATCCGGCGGTGGACTACTTTTACTCCGCCGCAGTGAACCGCTCAAGCGGCCCACTGTGGCCTAGTTTTGCACCGGCGCGCATAGTTGCCCGAGCCTTCTGCCGAACGGCAGGTTGGGTACCGACTTGCGAGGTGGAGGGCGCATTCACCTCAGAGGGGCAGCGGCCGATCCCGGCGGAATCGGAACGGAGGCGGTCGCCGTGGATTGCGGCTGAGGCGCCGAGATTGGAAGAAGTGGAGTCGGTGCGGCGGGTACCGTGATCGAGTCCGGGTGAAGACCGTCCAATGGCAGCCCCCTCGACAGTGCTTTTTCAAGCTTTTCGCGGAACCCTTCTGCCTCGTCCCAAACGCGGGTCGAGGCGCTCTTGCGGATGCGCTCATGGTTGAACCTGCCCTCGACCCACTTGGGGCAGTTGCACCGGCGGTAAAGGCGGTCGCGTTTGAACTTGCAATCGGATGTGTGACGGGCGAAAACGAAGGAATCCATCGCGGGCCTCCCACTTCAGCTGGAGTGTTGCCCGGATGCTGAAATGGGTCAAAATTTCGGGAGGCTTTTGGTTCCGGCGACCCCCTTGGTCACAAAAGGGTCACAAAACGGTCACAAAAACCAACCCGATTTTCAGCCCGAATCGTTAAGTGTTTGAAACAAAGCTACCTAGAGTTGGTGGAGGCGGCGGGAGTCGAACCCGCGTCCGAAATCGCTGTCAACCGGGAGAGTCCATGCTGTGTCCGATTCCGAAGATTTCACCGCTGGCGCTCAGAACGGACAAGATGCGCCAGAAGCTAGTCCGATGATCTCGCGCAAAACAACACGGACCGAGCCGTTCGCGCCAGCCTACTGAATGACGTCCGCTCACAGTCCATAGGCGAAACCGTGGAAGACGGCAGCTTAGTTAATTAAGCTGCAAGTGCCAGATTATCGTTGGCAACTTTGGTTTTGCAGGCGATTACGGGTGCCCACACCCCGACATGCCTCCCTGGCCGCAATCGATCCCGTCGAAACCGTGACGCCCCCAGCTTGTGCACCCCCGCGACAACCTCTGTCGCCGGGACCCCGAGCGGGTGCGAGCCGGGCCAACTGGCTCGTGCTGCATGCTTCCATTCTACTGCGAAACGGCTTTCGACGCTGGTCCAGGCCCGGTTGCGGCCTTGGCAGCCGCCCGATTTTAGGCAAAAAAAACGGCACGAACGGTCGAGCTGCTCGTGCCGGGAGGCCAGTGACGCAAACTACTTCCGGCGGGGGAAGCTGTGACTTGCAATGCCTTCCCAACCGGAATATCTACACCTTACTATAGATTCCTAGGGAAGCAAATACTAAATTTGAAATTTTCTCACTATATGGTACACGCGACTTTCTTCATTCCGGCGCATCTAACCGGGGTGCGTTCCGCGGTTGCTCCGGCTTTGGCCGACACGCCCAACCCTCGGCGGAGAGTCTATGGCAAGTGATTTAGAATCTGTGCCTTCTTCTCAAGAATCTCGAAAAAAGTCCGGTCCGGCCAGCTGGGTCAGGATGGGCGCGGTCGCGGTGGCCTCGGCACTCGCGGCTGGGTTTGCGGTGAATTGGTTCTACCGCAAGACCCTCACGCGGCTCCGCCAGGCCGAACCCGGCACCGAGAATCCGGATTTTCAGATTTCCCAGCCCGACGACCTCGACGACGTGTGACCACCCCCGGCTTCGCCGGATTGCCGGAGGCGGTCATTCAAGCCTCACTTCCAGCCCGCCTATTCCACCTCGCCCACGTACACGCCGAAGGGCCCCAGCGCAATCGATTGCATTGAAACCGGGTCCGCGCCGCCCGGCGACTTCAGCAGTGTCTTCAGTTTGCGGCTTGTCCCCGGAATGCTCAAGTTCACCGTCTGCGGCTCGGCAGTAAAGTTCACTGAGACCACGACGGTCTGACCATCGGGAGTCCTGCGCATCCAGCTCAGCACCTTGTCATTGCCAGTGTCCAGCATCGTCTCCTCGCCGTGCGCCAGCGCGGGGTTGGTCTTCTTCAGGCGAATCAGCGTGCGATACCAGTTGAAGAGCGAATCTGGATTCGGCTTCTCCACCTGCACGTTCACGGTTTTGTAAGTCGGCGGAACAGGCAGCCAGGGCTTCACGCCCGCCGGGCAGAAGCCCGCATTCGCCGTGGTGTTCCACTGCATCGGCGTGCGCTCGCCGTCGCGGCCTTTGTACGTTGGCCAGTCGCGAAGCCCCACCGGGTCCTTCACATCTTCCTTGCGCGTGGGTGGCGTGGTCTTCATCCCGATTTCGTCGCCGTAGTAGAAAAGTGAAGCGGCGCGGCTGGCGAAGAGAATGGTCGAAATCACCCGCTGAATGGCCGCGTTGTGCACGCCGTCGCCATAGCGCACATCCAGCCGCGGGTTGTCGTGGTTGTCAAAGATCAGCAAGGGAGTGTGCCCGTCCAGGCGTTCCTCGGCATCCGCCAATTTGGCGCGGAACTTCGCCACATCCAGCTTGTTGATGAAGCCGATTTGCGTATCCATGGGCAGCTCAAACTCCGGCTTGTCTGGCGACCCATACATCTTTTCGAGCTCCTTCACGTTGGGCAGATAGGTCTCGCCAATCAGCACCCGCTTGCCGGGAAACTTGTTTGAGTCGAATTTGTCGGCCTCGGCGCGCATCTCCTGCATCACCGGATGAACGCCAGACAGGTTGTTGGTCCGCGTGTCGTTCAGCTCCGGCTTGCCGTCGGGGCCGATGACCGGCTTGCCGTTCTCGTCCAGAATCACCAGTTCGTCGCGCATCTGCGGGTCTTCAAACAGCGTGGTAATCGCGTCAAACCGGAAGCCGGCCACGCCGCGCTTCAGCCAGAAGGCGATGATGTTGCGGAAGGCCTTGTGCACCAGTGGATTGTGCCAGTTCACATCCGGCTGCTGAATGTAAAACTTGTGATAGTAGTACTGGCGCGTCTTCGCGTCCCACTGCCAGGCACTGCCGCCAAAGTCTGAAACCCAGTTGTTCGGCGGCTCGCCTTTTGACGTGGCCGTCTCGCCCTTGCCGTTGGCCCACATATACCAGTTGCGATACGGATTGGTCCGCGACGAGCGCGACTGAAGGAACCACTTGTGCCTGTCAGACGTGTGGTTCATCACCATATCCATGAGGATTCGGATGTGCCGTTTGTTGGCTTCGGCAATCAGATGGTCAAAGTCCGCCAGCGTGCCGTACTGCGGATCAATGTTCTCGTAGTCGGAGATGTCGTAGCCGAAGTCCACCTGCGGCGAGGGGTAGATGGGCGTCAGCCAGATTGCGTTCACGCCCAGTGCCTTCAGGTAGTCCAGATGCTCTGTGATGCCTTTCAGGTCGCCGATGCCGTCGCCATTCGTGTCCTGATAGCTGCGCGGATAAATCTCCAGGATTACCGCGTTCTTCCACCAGGTCTGCTCGCTCTTCGCGCTTGCAGCGGTGGCGGGGCTTGCGGCAGGCGACTGACCTGCCGCATACAGCGCTGCCGCGCCAAGAAACAGTGCGGCTGCGCACGATGGAATGTGCCTGGTCCAATGCATTGCGGGCTCCTTGTTTGGCTCCTTCTGCTCGTCACTCCGGCAACAAGTACGCCGCCAGCCAAACTACCACATTCCGCAATCGCGTTATGCTCGGGTTTCTAGCTTTTCGCCTGCTCGGCCACCAGCATGGATTGAAAAATCGAGTCCGCCACGTCCTTCACGGCGCCGGGCGAGTGCGCCATGAAGAGCGTATTTGTCTTGTCGCTCTCGCCTATCGACTTCAACGTGTCGAAATACTGCGTGATCATCACCAACTGCATCACTTCCTTGGCCGACGTGCCCTCCACGGCCTTCTTGAACTGCTCAATCGAGGACTGCAACCCCTCCACAATCGCCTTGCGCTGGTTGGCGATGCCCTGTCCCTGCAGCGCCTTGCTCTCGGCTTCAGCCTCGGCCTTCTTCACCACCAGAATCTTGTCCGCCTCGCCGCGCGCCGTGGCCGCCACCTGCTCGCGCTGCGCCGCATTGATGTCGTTCATCGCCGACTTCACCTTCGCGTCGGGCACAATGTCGGTCACCAGCACGTTCACAATCTCGTAGCCGAAAGTGGCCATGTCCACGTCCAGCTCCTTCTTCACCGCGGCGGCAATCGACGACTGCGATGCGAAAACCTCGTCCAGCGTCATGCCCGGCACGTGCCCTAGAATCACCTGTTCCACATACGACTTGATCTGCGCCACCGGGTCGCTGAGCCGGTAAAACGCGTCGAAAGCCTTCTCCGACTGAACCCGGTTCTGCACTGAAATCGGAATCGTCACAAAAACGTTGTCCTTGGTCTTGGTTTCCATTGTCAATGTAATCTGGTTCACGCGCAGGCTCACCAGCCCGGTTACTGAGTCGATGTACGGTGTCTTCCAGTTCAGGCCCGCCTCGGCCACGCGCAGAAACTTGCCGAAGCGCGTGATGATGGCCACCTGCGCGGTGTTCACGGTGAAGAAACTGCCCAGCACAAGCGACAGAACGATGAGTCCGGCAACGGCCAGCGGGATCAAAACGAGGTAGTCCATGCTTCCTCCGCACAACTTTTGGGGTTCTGCAACTGCGAATTGTACAGCAATGTTGCTTTCGTAGTGAGAAAACTTCCGCGCCCCAACCTGCCGGCTCAGCCCGCCGTTGGCGTCCCGGACGTGCGCGCGGCTCCCCGCCCATTTCTCACATCGTAGCCGCATGGCTTAGACTGCTTGACAGCGATGCAAGCTCTCGTCGAACACCTCGCCAAACTGCAAACCGTGGAGCTGGAGCGCGCCCGGCTCGCGCAAAAAGCCCGCGCGCTGCCGGCGGAAGTGGTTGAGGCTGAAGCCGCCCTGGAAGCCGCACAACGCCGCGCCACCGAGACCAGTGACGCATTGCGCCGCGAGGAGACTCTGCGCACCCGCATCGAGCGGGAGGTGGAGGGGCACCGCCAGAAGGCCGCGCGTTATCGCGCCCAGCAGAACTCCGTGACCACCCCCGCCCAGGCTGAAGCCATCGAGCATGAGGTCCGCTTCGCCGAATCAGAAGTTTCACGCCTTGACGATGAGGAGTTCGCCAGCCTTGAGCGCACGGATGCGCAGGAAGCCGCGCTGGGGAAAACGCGCGCGCAGGTGGAGGAACTCGCCGTTGCCCTGGACAAGACTCGCGAGCGAATCCGCGCGCGGCAGGGGGAATACGCGCGCGAACGCACCGCCCTCGACAGCGAGCGTGAAAGCCTCCGCGCGCGCATTGAGCCCGACTGGCTCGCACACTTTGATCGCGTCGCCGCCAGCCGCGGCACAGGAATTGCTCGCGCGGAAAACCAGCAATGCACCGGCTGCCGCATGGGCGTTCGCCCGCAAATCTGGAATCAGCTTCGCGAGGGCGAACTGCTGACCTGCGACAGTTGCAGCCGCCTGCTTTACTGGGACCCGGCCATGGCGCCCGCGCCAAAATCGCCGCAGACCGAGCGCGCCGCCAGCGACGGCCGCGCCATTCGCAAACCGCACCAGGCCGGAGCCTGATGCCCGCGGCCCACGGCGGGCCGCAGACTCTCGATCGCTGCCCTACGGAGAAGAACATGCAGCGCATCTGCGTGGACATGGATGAGGTGATGGCGGACACTCTCGCCGAACACCTGCGCCGCTACAACCAGACCTTTGACGAGGATGTGACCCCCGAAGACCTGGCCGGAAAGGGCCTTTGGGAGGTGGCGCCGGCCGACCGCCAGTCCCAGCTTCGCGCCTTCCTTGATGCCGAGGACTTCTTCGAAAATCTTGAGCTGATGCCCGGCGCGCAGCAGGTGCTCAAAGATCTCTCTTCGCGCTTTGAGATCTTCATCGCCACGCAGGCCATGGTGGTGCCCAATTCGCTCGGCTCCAAATACCGCTGGCTACAGCGCCACTTCGCCTTCATCCCGCCCACCCATTACGTCTTTTGCGGCGACAAGGGCATACTGCGCGCCGACTACCTCATCGACGACATTCCCCGCAACCTGCAACGCTTTGAGGGCAAGGGCCTGCTCTTCTCCGCGCCTCACAATCTCACCGTCAACGGCTTTACGCGCGTCGAGAACTGGCGGCAGGTGGCCGAATTCTTCGCGGGAATTTCCTAGCTTCGCCCGTTCGACGCATTGTGCGTCTGCGGGGCAGCCGCCGCCCGCGGTCCCGCCCCGCGCAGCCC
>JBAUEO010000069.1:0-23801 GCA_049678625.1 Occallatibacter sp.
GGATGACAATTTCCGATGGTGAAATGCAGGCCCTTCGACTCCCTGCGCTTGCGCTCCGGTCGCTCAGGATGACAATTTCCGATGGTGAAATGCAGGCCCCCTTCGGCTTCGCTCAGGGCAGGCTTTCGACTCCCTGCGCTTGCGCTCCGGTCGCTCAGGATGACAATTTCCGATGGCGAAATGCAGGTCCTTCGACTCCCTGCGCTTGCGCTCCGGTCGCTCAGGATGACACGCGGAGTGGGATGGGAGGTTGCTTTCACCCATCTCAAAATCGAGATGCGGGGCACCCAGCCGTGAGTAGTTTGAGTTAGTTAGTTGAGTTAGTCTGATGAGTTAGTAGGTTGAGAGCGAGACATGCAGCACCTCGGGCGCGGAGGTGAAGGGGAGGCCGTAGTCGGTTTGGTCGCCGTTGAGGATGCGCTCGAAGTGGAACGCGCCATTTACATACTGGCCCTCTTCGACACGCAGGAACTGGCGATGGACCCATGTGCCGCCGATTTTGGCGGAGGGCGCCTGGCTTGTGCCGAAGACGATGCCGCCGGCCTTTTGCTGTGCGGGGGTTCCAGCGGGGCGGAAGTCGACGGTGCAATCGATTCCAGTGACGAGGAACTGGTTGGCACCGAGCCGCGCGACCAGGGCTCGGCCGAGCGGCTCGCGCTTTTGATGGGCGTTTTCCCAAGGCCAGCGGCGGACTCGATAGCTGACCACCGCATCCCAGTCTCCGAAATGGAGGATCTGAGCAGCTTCGTCGTCCAATTCCGCCGTTGCCTGGAGTTTGCCTTCGAAGTTGAGTTTAGCGACATCGCGCATCATGGGGCCAATCAGGCGGTAGTTCTGCGCGGTGGGGTCAAGAAAGGAGTTTGTGAAGGCGTTCTTCGCATCCGGCTGGCCGGGCATGGTGGGAGGAGTCCGGGTGTAGTCGAGGCCGAAGGGCGAATAACCGATGGCCTGAAGACCAAGGGCGGAGAAGAAGAAGCGCGCGGAACGGGGCGAGCCCATGGTCTCTGGAACGAACAAGGCATTGCCGGGGCGATGGTAGACCTCGAGGGTTTTCAGATATTGCGCGGTGCCGGGAAGGTAGATGTCAGGAGCCTCGATGTCGAGGTCAGGAGCTTCAGCCTTCCAGATTGGAATCACGTTGTCGGTGGGGCCGCCGCTCTCGTAGTTGACCGGCACTTCGGGCTTGAGCGGATCGCGGAGTGCGGCGTTCACATACATCGGCAGGGGATAGATGGATTTGCCCGCGGCGGCAACCTGACCGACGTATCTGGCAACGGCCCAGGCATGAAAGTAGACCTCAGCTTCCGGGCCAAAGACCGCTTCCCAATCGGCGCCGGGCGCTGCTGGGCTCGGGACTGGGCTTCTGCCCATGGCCTTGAGGACTTCCGGCGGGACAGGTCCGCGAAAGAGCTTATTCGCTTGATCAGAGTAATCGCGCGTGGTTCCCCAGGTGCCGGTTTCGTTTTCGACCTGGACCATGAGGACGGTTCGCTGGGGATCGGCCACTTTGAGGCGCCGCATGAGGGCCGCGAAGGCCTTCTTGTCCTCGTCAAGCGAGGCCGTGCAGAACGGCGAAGGCGAATCGACATACTCGCCTTGCTTGTTCGTCACATGGAAGTAGCGGCTGGGATCGAGTTTCATCCACTCCGGCATATAGTGCTGGCTGCCGTTTTTCCATGTCCCGAACCACAAGAGCACGAGATGCACATGGTGTTGCCGTGCCTGGGACAGCAGGAGGTCGATCTCCGAGTCGTCGAAGTGTCCGGGCCTGGGCTCGAACTGCTCCCAATAGATGGGCGTTTCAAGCGTGTTGGCATGCAGGTATTCGATGGCGGGCCATACCTGAGGCAGAGTGGCCGGCCAGTCACTGGAGTTGTTGGACTGTGCGCCCAGCATGAGGTACGGCGCGCCATCGACGAGGAGGGCGTAACGGCCATCCTGCTGGACGAGGCGCGGAATGGGGTGCGCGGTCATGGACGCTGGAGTTGACGCATGCGAGGACGCGTGCAATGCGAGCGCTGCGGTCGATGCCGCTAAAACGGCCGCTCTTAAAAAGGCTTTCATCTGAATGAACCCCTCACTTTTCGCGCGATGCGCGCGCAGGTTGGCCCAGCAGCTTGCGCGGGTTTCTGTTGCATTCCTGCACATTGTTCCTCAACGGTTCCACGATACTACGACGATGAGTTGAGGGGGCGGGGCGGGGATCGTGCGCGAGAAATGGGCCGGGCGGGGTTCGCGGTTTCACCCTTGTTGCCTGCTCAAGCGAGCGGGATGGATGGGGCACACTGGGGGTCTGGTTGGCGGTTGGCGTGGATGGTGAAATGCAGGTCCTTCGACTCCCTGCGCTTGCGCTCCGGTCGCTCAGGATGACACGGGGAGTGGGATGGGAGGTTGCTTTCACCCATCTCAAAATCGAGATGTGGGGCACCCGCCTGATCCCACTCATGCGCAGGAGACGCGCATGAATGGGGCACCCGGCGGCCGGGAGGCGGTTGTGCTTTCCCACATCTCAAAAGCGAGATGTGGGGCACCCATGTTAGTGCCTGGATAGAATCCGCAGATATGGGCCACCCGCCAATACGGAAAATGCAGGCCCTTCGACTCCCTGCGCTCACGCTCCGGTCGCTCAGGATGACAATTTCCGATGGTGAAATGCAGGTCCTTCGACTCCCTGCGCTTGCGCTCCGGTCGCTCAGGATGACAATCCAGAGGAGCAAATGCAGGTCCTTCGACTCCCTTCGCTTGCGCTCCGGTCGCTCAGGATGACAGTCGTTGGTGGGTGGGGTGGATGTACGGGCTGAAGCCCGCACTCTTCACACGAGTGAGTCGGCGGTGTCGGCGATGGGGGTGACGCGCGAGGAGTGGAGTTCAAGGATGGCGTCGCGGAGGCGCTCAGTGAGCTCGGGGGCCTGGCGAAGATGCATGCCGGCGGTGGGGATGGGCTGGCCGACGATGAGGGTGAGCGTGCCGGGAAAGAAGTGGCGGGTATGCATGGGCAGCAGGTCATAGACGCCGGTGAGCGCGATGGGAACGAGCGGCACCTGGGCGCGGATGGCGAGGAAGGCCGCGCCGGAGAGGAAGGGCTGCAAGTCGCCGTCAGGGGTGCGCGAGCCCTCGGGAAAGACGAAGAGCGGCATTCCGGCGCGGAGGGCCTTGACGCCTGCGCCGAGGCTGGAGAGGGTGGTGTGGGCGTTTTCCGAGTCGATGGGAATTTGGCCGGAGCGGTTGAGATACCAGCCGATGAAAGGCATGGACCAGAGATTTTTTTTGGCGAGGATGCGGAACTGGAAGGGCAGGGCGGAGAAGATGACGGGCGTATCCATATAGGACGTGTGGTTGGCGGCGAGGACGGCGACGGGATGCTTGCGGAGGTTTTCTTCTCCGCGAAGGATGAGGCGCGAGCCGGCGGCGAAGAGAGCGGCGCGGGCCCAGAGACGGGCGATGGTGTGCTGGGCGCGGCCGGAGCGGTCAAAGAGCGAGGCGGCAAGGGCGAGCGAGCCGAAGACTATGGTGGCGAGAAGGAAAATCGGCGCCTGAATCAGGTTGGTACGCCAGCGGTAGAGGCGCGGCAGCGGATCGGGCGGGCGCAGGCGGACGGGAAGGTTGCGGGCCGGCAAGTCGGATTGCGGAGAAGTGCCTTCGGGACGAGAGTGCGTGTTCATGCGAGCCTTCCCGCGCGGGCGAGGACGAGTGGGCGGGCTTCGCCGACGAGATAGACGGAGCCGGAGAGGACGACGCGGCCGGAGGGCGTGAGTGCCTCGGCGAGGTCGAGCGCGTGGGGGATGGAATCGGCGGCGCGGGCGGGGGTTCCGGTGGCGTGGGCGGCAGCGAGCAGGTCAGCCATGGGCGTGGCGCGCGGCGAGTGGATGGGCGCGAAGAGAATTTGGTCGAAGAGCGGGAAGAGGATCTGCGCGAGCTCGGCGAGAGGCTTGTCGCGCAGGCAGGCGAAGAGGAGGGTCTGCGGACCTTCGTCGTCCCAGGAGCCGCGGAGGCCGGCGCGGAGAGCCCATGCTCCGGCGGGATTGTGAGCGACGTCGAGTACCCAGGAGGGTGCGCTGTCGGGCTCGCCGGGCCGGGTGGGGCGCAGGCGGGTGATGCGCTCGAGGCGTCCGGGCCAGGAGACGTGGTTGATGCCCTCCTGAATGGCGAGCGGCGTGATGGGAAAGCTGTGGTGGAGGGAGAGCTCGACGGCGGCGGCGATGGCCAGAGCCATGTTGCGCTGCTGATGCGCGCCGGCAAGAGGAGGGTCGAGCTGAATGGGCTCGCCGAGGACTTCGACGGTGTAAACGGCCTGGCCGGGAGTGCCGAGGGGCGGCATGTAGAGCGCGGCGTTGATGCCCTGGACGTTGAGCTCAGTGGCGACTTCACCGAGGACCTGATTGGCCTGGGGATGCTGCGGGAGGGTGACGAAGGTGCCGCCGGGGCGCAGGATGCCGGCCTTTTCGCGGGCGATGTCGGCAACGGTGGGGCCGAGCCACTCGGTGTGGTCGAGGGAAATGTCGGTGACGACGGAGAGGAGTGGATCGACGACGTTGGTGGCGTCCAGGCGGCCGCCCATGCCGACTTCAAGCACGGCGATTTGCACGGGCGCGGCGGCGAAGTGGAGGAAGGCCATGGCGGTGAGCGTCTCAAAAAAACTGGGGAAGCGATTGAGGGCTCCGGCGGCGATGAGGCGCTGGCCGGCGCGATGGACCTCAAAGTAGAGGCGGGCGAAGTCGGCGTCAGAGATCTCCGCGCCGCCGATGCGGATGCGCTCATTGGGCCGGGTGAGATGGGGCGAGGTGTAAAGGCCGGTGCGCAGGCCGGAAGCGACGAGGATGGAGGCGAGCGCGGCGGCCGTGGAGCCCTTGCCGTTGGTGCCGGCGATGAGCACGGCGGGAAAGGCGCGGTGGGGCTGGCCGAGCGCGTTGAGGAGGACGCGAATTTCGTCGAGGGAGAATTTTCGGCGCGGCAGGCCGGGCGCGGTGTAGAGCTCCGGCGTCATGGCGTTCAGTTCTTCAATGGCCGCGGCGTAGGACATCAGGGTCAAGTATAAAAGGCGGGCGGGGGTGGGTGCATGGGGTGCGGTGTCCGAACGCAGGCGGCGGCTACTGCAGCAGGAGCTGGAGGGCGGAGCGGGCGGACTGGAGGCACTGGCGGGCTTCGTCCTCCGTGAGCAGGCCCTGGTGGACGGCGCGCTTGCCGACGTCGTTGACGCGATTGGCGACGGCGTGGAATTCGGGATGGAAGCTGGTGAGCTGGAGGTTGTTGTTGACCTCGTGCAGCAGGTTGCCGAGGGTGGCGGCGTTGCGATAGCGCGTGTGGATGAGGCGGGCGAACTGGGGCGGGAGCTTCTGGCGGACGGCCTCCTCCAAAACAGACCGGCACATGACGGCGCAGGCGGTGAAGAGGCCGTAGAAGTAGCAGCGGGTGGCCTCGTCGAGGTAGCGATCGGCCTCCTCGCTGGAGGGCGCGGAGACGACGCACTCGCGCAGCTCGGTGGCGCGCTCGACGGCGGGTTCAACGAGCTGGAGCAGCTCAAGGGCGAAGGCGGCGCGGAGAAGGTCATTCTGCTGCGCGTCCAATGCGCGCTGAATGGACTGCCAGGCGGGCGCGGCGCGGTCTTTCTCAGAATTCTGGAGACACGTGAGCGAGGTGAGGCGCTGACGGGCGTGATCGACGAAGCCCTGGCGCATTTCATGCGCGAGGATGTGCCAGCCGGCCTCAAAGGCTTCAGGGTCCCTGCGGTAGCGGTCGTCGAGTTCGTCATACACGATGGCGGGAAGAATTGGACGAAGCTGCGCGAAGCGCCCGGCGCGGGCAAGCTCAGCGATGGCGAGACAGAACTCGCGGCCCGGCGCGCCGCGCGCGGACATGTCGAGAAGCTGGCGCTCAAGCTGCGAGATGTCTATGTGCATGTCCGATCGAATTCCTGATGGTAAGGCTAAGGTTGCAGGGGTGGCATTGGGCAAGATGCAAGAATGGACTGGACGGCATGTGTGCTGGATTGGGAATGGGTAGAGGGTGGAAATTCCTTTATGGACTGGCGACGCGTGACGCCTCGGCGCGCTGAGGACGGCCTGGAAGACGCGACTGTGGAGGACGGGGACGCGCGAAGTGCCTGCCGGGAGCGGGCGGGGATGATGTTTGCACATAAGGCGCTGGCGATGCACAGGAGTTTCGAGTGGGGCTGTGGAAGTGGTGGGAATAGAGGGGTGGGTAGCAAAGCTTGTGGGCTGGTTTTGCAATTTTTAAGAGGTGTTGGGGTGAGTTTTAGAAAATCGGGATGTATGTGAAGGCCGCCAGGGGAGCGATTGTGCGTGAGGTTTCCACTTTTCCAGCGTGAACTACGGCTACTACTGGTTCTTTTATTCCTTACTCTTTCTTTTCCTCCGACCCCGTCGCAGTGCCGGCAGCAGTGTTTGCGCGGCGGAACTGGAGGCGGCGCGCGCCGAGTCCGTGCGCGAACGAAGGCTTGAAGGCATGGACACAAAATGCAAATAGGGGACAGGTTTTCCACGCACGGGGGATTGCGCGGGTGAATACAATCAAAAGCAAGAAATGGCGGTGAAGTTCGCGGGCTGGCCGGGTGAGTTAGGCTGGGGCCAGCGCGGGACGACGCCGAGCAAGTGAGCGCGAGGAAAGCAAGCGCGGGACGAAACAGGGCACGACAAGGCAGGGCACGGCAAAGCAGCACACGAAGAGGCAACACGCGGAGAGGCGAGGGGTGAAGCGATGTCGACTGTGGAAGTGGAATTGGAGAAGCCGGCCGCGCAGGGGGCAGCGATGGAGATCACGGTAAGCCGCCAGGAACTAGTGAAGGAACTGACCGCGACACAAAGCGTGGTGGAGCGGAAGACGACGATTCCCATTCTGTCGAATTTTTTGATCGAGGCCGAGGATGACCGGCTGACGATTACGGCGACAGATCTTGACCAGGCCATCCGCACCAGCGCGGAGGTGAAGGTGAAGAAGCCGGGCGCATGCACGATTCCGGCGCGGAAGCTCTACGACTACATCAAGCTGCTGCCGGACGGGGAGATTTCCATCAAGCTGCTGGAGAACCACTGGGTGCAGATCCGCAGCGGGCGCTCCAACACGAAGATGGTGGGGATGGCGCGGGCGAATTATCCGCAGGTGCCGGAGTTTCCCACCGTGGCGGTGACGAGCATTCCGGCGGCAGCCTTGAAGACGCTGATTGCGCGGACGATTTTTTCGATCTCGAACGAGGAATCGCGCTACACGCTGAACGGGGCGCTGCTGGTGCTGAAGGCCGAGAGCCTGGCGATGGTGGCGACCGACGGACACCGTTTGAGCTTTGTGGAGAAGGCGGGCGAGGAGATGGCCGGCATCAGCGGCGAGAAGCGCGTGCTGATTCCGCGCAAGGCGCTGCAGGAGCTGCAGCAACTGATGTCGGCGAGCGATGCGGAGAAGGTGGAGTTTGCCGACGACGAGCACTCGCTCTACTTCCGCGTGGGGCACAGGACGCTAAGCTCACGCAAGCTGACCGGGCAGTTTCCGAATTACGAAGCGGTGATGCCGCGCGACAACACGAAGTTTGCGGTGGTGCGGTCGAGCGAGCTTTCGGCGGCCATCCAGCGCGTGGCGCAGTTTGCCGACGAGCGCTCGGGCGCGGTCCGGCTGCGGCTGGAAGCGAACGAGCTGAAGATCAGCTCGCAGTCGAGCGAGAGCGGCGAAAGCGAGGACACGATCGATACGCCGTACTCGGGCGACCCGATTGTGGTGGGCTTCAACTCGGCATACATTCTGGAGTTTTTGAAGGCGCTGGGCAACGAGGGCGAGGTGCGGCTGGAGTTCAAGGACTCGCAATCGGCCGGGCAGATGCGGCCCGAGGATCCGGATGCGGAGTTCAAGTCGCGCTACGTGCTGATGCCGATGCGGATTTGAGGGACGAGGGAATAGGGACCAGGGAGTAGATGCGGCCCGGCGAAGATGCCGGGCCGATTTTGCGCGATGCATCCAGGCACGATGCGTCGATTACCGAAGGATGAGGCTGTGTTTCTTTTGGTGACCCGGTGAGTTGGCCGCTCCGCGAGCGCAGCGCGATGGTAGCCTTTAAGGTGCGATGCGGAAGCCCTCCCCAACTTTTCCGCCCGGCCAGTCCGACCCCCTGCTGGTGCACCGGCTTCTGCTCGTGCAGCGAGTCTTTCTTGGCGCGGTTCTGGCGGTCGCGCTGTCGGCATTTGTAGCCGCGGTTTATCCCGCCTTCGGGGCCTATCCGCTGCTGGCTTACGCGCGCATGAGCCCGCCCACGTCGCTGTCGGCCGTCTTTTGCGCGCTTGGTCTGCTGATGTCGGAGCCGGACCATCCAGGCTTCCTGATTCTTCTGAGCCGCATTTTTGCCGCTGTGGCGGGTTTGCTTTCGCTGGCGCTGCTTGCGGAGCGGTTCCTGCAGTGGACGATTTTGCCGGCGGCGCTGGTGCATCCGCCGTATTCGCACGCGGTTTCCAACGCGCTCTCTCCGCAGGCGGCGGCCGGATTCCTGTCCATCGCCGTGGCGATGGTCTTTGTGGGGAGCCGAAATGTGGTGGTCCAGCACGTGGCGGATGTGCTGGTGATCTTTCAGGGATTGCTGGCACTGACGATTGTTTCGCAGAGCATCTTCGGCGCGCTGGAGCTGTTTGGCGTGACCCGCGCCAATCATCTCTCTCCGCAGATTCTCCTCTGCTTTCTGCTGCTCACGGCGGTTGTGGATATCCGCCAGGCGGACTGCGGCATTCTGTCCATCTTTCTTGGCCGCGGAATCGGCAGCAGAATTGCGCGGCCCTTCGCTTTGATTCTGGCGGTGTGGCCATTCCTGGGAAGGATTGTTGAAACCCATGTAGCCCTTGGCCCGTACGTTCCGGAGCACTTTGTGGCCTCCGTTCTGACCTCCGTTGAGGTGGTGCTGCTGCTGGCGCTACTTTTGATTCTGGTCTGGCGCATCACAGAGATGGAAAAAGAGATCCACGTGCTGACGCTGCACGATGAATTGACGGGGCTCTACAACATGCGGGGCTTTTACCTTTTGGGCGAGCAGACGTTTCGCCTGGCCAGGCGCGCGGGACTTCCCTTCTCTGTGCTGTTTCTTGACCTGGACGGATTGAAGCAGATCAACGACCGGCTGGGACACAACACGGGGTCAGCCTATCTGGCGGAGACGGGCGAAATCGTCGCGGGCAATTTTCGAGATGGAGATGTGAAGGGACGGTTTGGCGGCGACGAGTTTGTGGTTGCCGGGCAATTCAGCATTGTGGGAATTGAAGTGGCGGCGCAGCGGCTGAAAGCTGCCGCGGCGGAGCGCAATGCGAAGGAGGGCAGGAAGTATCCGCTGGGCTTCAGCATTGGCCATGTGACCGTGGAGCACCACTCGACCGAGTCGCTTGAGGAGCTGGTGGCGCGCGCCGATCAGCTGATGTACAAGGACAAGCAGCAGCGGAAGGCGGAGCGCCGGTGAGGGGCTTATGCCGGCGAGGATTTGAGGGGCTGGGGAACTTTTGGCACACCGATATTAGCAAACAGGGAATCGACGGCATCCGCGATTTGCGCGTAAACGAATCTGAAGCGGTCGGCGTCTCCTCCATACGGATCCTCCACAAAGCCCAGCTTTGAGCCGGGAACCAGATCGCAGAGCAGGGCGATCTTGGCCCGGTGTGCCGTGAAGCGCTCAAATAAAGTGATGAGGTTTTCGTGGTCAAAGACAATCACCACGTCTGCCGACGCAATCATTTCCTCATCCAAAAGCCGGCTGCTGGAGCGGCTCAGATCGACGCCGAATTCTCGGGCGACGGCCTGTGCAGTTTCAGGCGGTCTGCGGTTTGAGACGGGGTAGTATCCAGCGGAAGCAACCGGAGCGGCGCCATAGAATGCGCGCACATACTGCTGCGCGAACGGGCTGCGGCAAATGTTTCCCTTGCACACAAAGAGCAGTTTGCTTGCCGCGGAGATATGCGGCGGCCTGCGTTGCGACAGACGCCGCAGAAACGCAAACCGAAGAGACTTTGCGGCAAGGCGGTTGGTCAAGTAGCGCGCCAAAGCGGCAAGTTCTCGCCATGCAGGAGCGGGATCATCGAGGACGAAGGTGTCAAAGCGCTCGCGAAGCAGCAGGATGTTTTTTGCGGCTTCCGCAAGCAATCCTGCGAATGAATACTGAGGCTCGCGCGAACCCTGTGCGACTGCCGCGCGATGTTTGAGCGCCCAGAAGAAGTCCTTGGAAATGTTTCGGCAGTACAACCCTTTGCGATAGCCCGCGGGAAACAGCGTGCGGCGATTGACGATCATTTCATAGAGGTAGCGAGGGAAGTCGGCCCGGCTGGCGACGGCCAAGGGCAGCGATCCCCAGAAGCGCCCGTTAATCTCCAAAAGGACCCACTGACGGGAGCGGAGATTGTAACGAAACTCGAACATGGCCACGCCCGAGTAGCGCAGCTCCGCCACCATTTTTTCTGTCGCCTCAAGGAGTTCCGGATTGAGCGCCACGCCCTTGCGATATGCGCTTCCGGAACCGAAAGACTCATGGACCCGGGCGTGCTGATAGGCGTAGAGAACGCGGCCATCGCCGGCGAGGATCTCGAGTCCCATGCCGATTCCCTCGAAATAGGTTTGAACAAGGACGGAGGGGAGCGCGCTGAAGGACAGGGTCACGCGCTCAAAATCCGATTGGCGCGATGCGATGGCGGCGGCTCTCTTTGTTTTCGTATCGGAGGGGTTCACAGACGAGATCGGCTTGAAGACCGCGGGCGCGCCAATTTCGCGGGCAATTTTTTCAAGGCAGGCGGGGTCCGCGGGATTGACGGTGATCTGGCCGGGGACAGGTATCCCCAGCGACCGCGCGAGGGCATAGGTTTTCGCCTTGTCCTGCGTAACCTCGAAGGCATGGTCGCTCAAGAGGTAGATTCGCTCGGAGAAGGGAAGGTCCGCGCGCCTCTCCTGCAAGGGAATCATGGTTGCGTCGCTGGTGGGAATCACAAGGTCGAAGCGCTCCTGAGCGAGCAGACGAGAGAGGGCGTGGAACCAGGCGTCATCCTGGGCCGAATAGTCAGGAATGGAGTGGGCTTTGGCGATGTAGCGAGAGCCGCGAGCGATCGA
This sequence comes from Occallatibacter sp., assembly GCA_049678625.1. GTDB lineage: Bacteria > Acidobacteriota > Terriglobia > Terriglobales > Acidobacteriaceae > Telmatobacter. The sequence continues at coordinate 11,068 of JBAUEO010000069.1, forward strand.
GACCTTCGCCCCCGCCCAACCGACATGAACCTGAAGCCCGGCGCGGCCCAGGGAGCGCACCACGGAGAGGAAGCTGCGCTCATCTTCTCCGAGAACGAGGACCTTGCCCTGCAGGGCGACGCCAGGCTCAGGCATACGCGTGGTCACTCCTGCGGCAGTGGTGGGCGTAGAACTCCCGCAGCGTCATTCCCACGCAGTGCCGCGCAATTTCCGGGAAGATCTCCTCCAGAAACTCGTAGAGAGACGCGACGTGCCGGTCCGATGGAAAGTAAGGGCTGCCGCCGGGCATGAGCTCAGAGGAATGAATCATGAACTCCAGGTGGGTCAACCCGCGGTAGCCCTGCGAGGCGCCGAGCGATTGGACGAGCGCGCGAAAACCTTCATAGTAACGGTCCTGCGGCCGGCACCAGCGCACGGGAAAGAGGAGCCCATCGCGTACTTTTCGAGCGAAAGGAAACGGCTCGGCGGCGGGGTCAAGAAGACTTGCGACGCGCTCCCAGCGGCGCTGGGTGGTCATGGGCACTTCGAGCAGCGCGGAGTCTCCCGGCTTGCGGATGTTGTCGAGGTTGAGAAAGTAAGCGCGCGAGGGAAAGCCGCGATAGTCGCTGCCGCCGCTGCCATCCGGGGCGCCGAGATGGCGACGCCAGGAGACACCCGGCGTGACCGAGCAGTCGGAGGTGTAACCGCACTCGCTGAGCATGCGCGCATAACGCTCATCGAAGGCCCATCGACCGGCTCTGTGGCTGTGCATCTTTACGCCGAAGGTTTCTTCGAGCAGGCCGGTGATGAAAGCAATCTTGCCGCGCATGACGGCCTGCGGATATTCGATGAGGTACTTGCCGGAGCTGGTCGCGCACTCGTTCACGGCCAACGGAGGCGTGTTCCATGCGTGCAGGTGCATGCCGATTTCCGCAGTGTCCCGGCGCAGAAGGTCTCGCGCGAACTCCTGATATTCGCCGGAGATCGCCATTTCAAAGTCCGTGAGGTAGGTGGGACGGAAGCGGTGCTTTTCGCACAGGGCCTGAAAGCGGGGAAGAAAGGCGGCATTTCTGGTTTCAATCTCGACGGGGTTCGCCCACAGGTTATCCCCCTCCGTGTCGACCGTAATGATGAAGGGCAGCGTCATGAGCAATCCTTGTTCCACGATCGCGAGCGGCAGGCAATTGGCTTGCACTTCAAGTCTATCGATTGAGGCGAAGGAGGTCCCATGAATTCCCGTGCGCCCTTGCCGAGGCTGCGGCGGCAATTTCGGAGATGGCGCGGCTTGCCGGTTCACGCGGATGGAGACGGCGCAGTCCTGGATGTTGGCGGTGAGGGTGAGGTGCGAGAGGAGCTTGACGGGGAGGGCCGAGGCTTCAAGGGAACCATCCTGCCGACCCACAAGCGAGGGTATCAGGGAGCTTGTCGTACGGTCGTGGGGAACGGTGGGGCGACCAGAAAATCAAGGACTTCCCAAAAATCATAGTACATCTTCCGGATGTAGAATCTCAGAGGTGCATTTATATGGATTTAAAGATACTTGTCCCCACGAGGACCGTTGAGATCTCTCCCGTTCAGGTGTTGGACCCTGGTTGGAGCCTTCGCAGGAAACAGGGCCTTTCCGGCGAAGGCCGGAGGCTTGTTGAAAACGAGCATGGTTGTTGAAATCATTACAATAGGCGCGATCAACCCCCGGCTTCAAGTCGAGGGCTGCCCAGTGTGCTCAGTGTATTGTTGCGGTGCGCCGCGCTGCAAAAGGGCTCCGGAATGGGTTAAATCCACAGATGAGTTCACGATTGGCCCACAAATTGCTGGAAATCCTCTAGGAATTCACAATCGGGAGGGGTCCAGATGCCAAGGTCGATGGCGAGGATTTGCTTTTCACTGTTTGTTGTTCTTCTTCTGCAAGTCCCATTGTGGGGCCAGGATGTGGCGTCCATCACCGGGGTGGTCACGGATCCTACAGGTGCAGTGATACCGGCAACAAAGGTGACGCTGCAGAGCACAACGATGGGAGCGGTCTATCAGGCCACTTCGAATTCCGCAGGTTCCTACACGATTGCGAATGTGGCACCGGGGCCGGGGTACAAGATCACGTTTGAGGCTGCCGGATTCAAAGCAATGACGATCACGGGGCTTTATTTGAATGTGAACGCCACCCGCACGCAGAGTGTCCGCCTGACCGTTGGAACGGCCAGCCAGACGATTGAAGTTTCGGGAGCATCACAAACGGTGACGCTGGACACCACGGACGCGACGGTGGGAAATAACGTCCAGGTTAGTTATTTGAACGACCTCCCGATTCAAATCCGTGACTCCCCATCAGCCCTGTTTTACGCGCAGCCTGGCGTGACCCTGGACGGGTCGGTGACGGGCGCGCGCGTGGACCAGAGCAGTGTGACGGTGGATGGCCTTGATGTGAACGACATGGGGACAGGTGCTTTTGGGGCCGTCGTGGCAAGCGCCCCGGTTGATTCCGTGCAGGAGTTCCGTGGAGTGACGGCGGGAGAACTGTCAAGTTCCGGAGAAGGCGGTGGAGGCCAATTCGAGTTGGTGACCAAGAGCGGAACCAACCAATTCCATGGCGCCCTGGTGGAATATCACCGCGACACCGACCTTGCAGCCAACGACTGGTTCAACAACAACACCGGCGTGCCGAGAGCGCCGCTGGTTCGCAATCAGTTTGGCGGCAACCTCGGCGGTCCAATCAAGCGAGACAAGGCATTCTTCTTTTTCGACTGGAACAGCCAGCGCGACACCCGTTCAAACCTTGTGGAGCGCACGGTACCGATGGATTCGTTGCGCAACAGCGAAGTTTCGTACCTGAACAATACGGGCGGGATTTCAACGTTGTCTTCCGCTCAAGTGGCGGGGCTGGATCCGCAGGGAGTGGGATTCAACAGCTCTCTTGAATCGGTGATCACCTCGCGGTATCCGGAGCCAAACGATCTATCGGGGAACTACGGAGATCTGATCAACACGGCCGGCTTCCGCTTTAACGCGCCGTTTCCTTTCACGGAAAACGACTACGTTGGCCGGGTGGATTACACGTTGAGCCAAAACCAAAAGCTGTGGGGGCGCGTGACTTTTGAAAGGTTGACGGAAACGCAGAGCGCAATCCAATTTCCGGGCGATCCGGAGACCCACCCGTTCGAGAATAAGAGTTATGCATGGGTGGTGGGACATGACTGGGTGATTGGAAGCAACAAAACAAACCGGGCCTCATACGGAGAGACCTTTGAGGACTACAACTTCCCAGACACTTATAACGAGACAGGGGCGAACCAGTACTCTTTCGGAGGACTCCCGTCCGGGGGCACGTTCCTGTCGGCGCCATACAGCAGCGCCATCAACGCCCAGGGCCGCACCTATCCAATCCCAGTGATCCGGGATGACTTTGCCTGGCAGAAAGGGAAGCACAGCTTCGTTTTCGGCGGCACGTTCAAGTACATCAACCCCAACGGCTACACAATTCTCGACTACAACACGCCGACGGTTGGCCTGGGCGGGCACATGTCCAACCTGGAAGCGAGTATGAGGCCGAGCGATATCTCCACTGGCGCGTCAGCGCTGGCCTACTACGACTCAGAGTTTACCTTTGCGCTGGGACGGTATCAATCCGTTGGGGCAACCTATAACTACGACGCGAAGGGGAATGTGTTGCCCCAGGGCGCAGGATCAAAGGCTGACTATCGGTATTACGAGACGGAGGTCTATTTCGGAGACACCTGGAAAGTGACGCCCTCTCTGGCGATCTCATACGGTTTGCGCTGGCAGAATTACAGCGTTCCGTATGAAGTGAACGGAATCGAATCATTGCCGAATCTGGGCTTCAACCAGTTTTTCGGCGCGCGCGTGGCACAAAGCGCAGCCGGCAACTATGGTCCCAGCACCGATTGCGCCAGCGCTTCAAGCGGTGGCGTTCCCTGCGTGAGCTATGTGCTTGGCGGCAAGGCAAACAACGGCCCAGGTTACTTCAGCCCCCAGTACTACAACTTCGCGCCAAGGCTGGCCTTTGCGTGGAACCCGGATTTCGACCGCAAATCCGTATGGAGCGGTGGAGCGGGAATCATCTATGATCACACGGTCGTGAATGCAGTCCAGTATCAAGCCTCGCAGTACTCCTACCTTTTCCAGTCCACCGCAAACGAGCCCTTCGGTGTTACGGGTGACCCGGAAACGTCACTGTTGACGGATCCGCGATTCAGCGGCTTCGACACTCCCCCGGCGCCCCCGGCGTCTCCGGCGTCCATCTCGGCGCCTTACACGCCGTTTGTGAGCGACGGACAACCCTACGGACTGGCCAACGGTCAGGCCTTCAACGAGGGTGTGGACAGCAACCTCAAGACGCCCTACTCGATCGAGTACAATTTCGGGTTCCAGCACCAGTTTCCGGGAGGCCTGCAGCTGAAGGCAACATATGTGGGACGACTTGGCCGCCGGTTGCTGGGCCAGGCGGATGCGAATCAACTGATTGACTTTCCGGATTCGGCGGGCAGCTCAGGGCAGACGATGAGCCAGGCATTTGCGAACGTCACCACGTGGCTGAGAGAGAATCCGAATGCAGATCCGACGACCATACCCGCGCAGCCGTGGTTTGAAGACATGGGAGCGGTTTCGCCGGCCGGGTACACACCGGGTGATTTCGGAGTGCCGAGCTATACGGCCATCGTCGCCTATTACCTTTACACGCTGGCCTATCGCGGCGACTTTGCGGATACGATTCAGGCATTGTCGAGCGTTCCGCTAATTCCGGACAACGTTGGGATGGGCTCGCAGTTTTCAGAGTTCACCTACTACACGAACAAGGGATTCTCAGGCTACAACGGGCTGCTGGTGACGCTGCACAAGAACATCGGCGCCGGCCTGCAATTCGATTTGAACTACACCTGGTCACACTCCATTGACAACGTCTCGATCATTGCGAACCGGGGGGCAATCGGCGGGTATGGATTTATCTGCGACGTGCTGAGGCCACGGGAGTGCCGTGGCAACTCAGACTTCGACGTGGCCAACTACGTGACCGGAAACTTCATCTATGCGCTGCCGTTTGGCCGCGGCAGGACTTTTGGCAGCTCGGCGTCCTATGGGCTGAATGAATTGATCGGAGGCTGGTCGCTGAGCGGTCTGCCGACCTGGCACACGGGCAATACGTACTTTGCCAACAGCAACGCTTTCGTGGCCGGATATGCCAACTCCGCACCGGCGATTCTGACCGGACAAATCTCCGATCTGGACCTGCATCTGCACAAGGATGCGAATGGGACTCTATGGGCATTTAAGAACGAGGATGCGGCGGCTACGACGGATTTTGAGGGGCCGGTCGGGTTCCAGATTGGCACCCGGAATAACCTGCGCGGACCAGGGTACGTCAACGTGGATTTAGGGCTTAGAAAGACCTTCCCGGTTTACAAGGAAAAGGTCAACCTAAACTTCCGCGCCGATGCCTTCAACGCTCTTAACCATCCGAGCTTCAATACACCCAGTAACGACATCACCGAAAGTTCGGGTCCGTTCGGCGTCATCTCAAGCACTTACAGCACGGCGCGAGTGCTTCAGCTTTCGCTGCGGCTGGAGTTCTAAGAGCGGTTCACCCATATAAGACAAAACCGCAACGATTCCATGAGGAAAGTGAAAGCCCCGGGGTGAGAGCCGGGGCTTTTGCATGTGCGGTGCCGGGTTGAGAATGCTCAGGCGATTGCGGGCGCTTTGAGGAAGTCGAGGGCGCGGATGAGGTAGGCCTTCTGGTCCTTGCGGGGGACAACGGCGTCAAGGAAGCCTTTTTCAAGGAGGAACTCGGAGCGCTGGAAGCCCTCAGGGAGCTTCTGGCGGATGGTCTGCTCAATGACGCGGGGGCCGGCGAAACCGATGAGCGCGCCGGGTTCAGCGATGTTGAGGTCGCCGAGCATGGCGAAGCTGGCGGTGACGCCGCCGGTGGTGGGGTCAGTGAGCACACAGATGTAGGGCACGCGGGCATCGTCAAGCTGGGCGAGGGCGGTGGAGATTTTGGCCATCTGCATCAGGCTGACGACGCCTTCCATCATGCGCGCGCCGCCGGAGGCCGCGACGATGACGAGCGGGATGCGCTGGTGGCGGGCGCGATCGACGGCACGGGCGATGGTTTCTCCCACGACGGCGCCCATGGAGCCGCCGATGAAGCTGTACTCCATGGCGCTGAGGACGACGCGATGCGGGCCGAGGCTGCCGAGGGCGTTGAGGATGGCGTCGTCGAGGCCGGTCTGCTCCTGCGCCCGGGCGAGGCGCTGCTTGTAGGGCTTGATGTCGACAAAGTTGAGCGGATCGGTGGAGCGCAGGCCGCCGTCGACGAGCTCAAAGCCGGGTTCCAGTAGAAGGTGAATGCGCTGCCGCGCGCCGAGCTTGAAGTGGTGCTGGCACTTGGGGCAAACGTTGAGGTTGGCCTCGACGTCGGCTTTGAAGAGGGTCTGGCGGCAGCCGGGACACTTGCTCCACAGGCCCTCGGTGCGGACGCGGCGCTCCTTATCGTCGTTGGGGTCGTCCGCGGCATCGCCGTTGGGGGTGCCGGGGCCCGCCGGACCGCCGGGGGGATTGGGGCCGGAGGGTGGGAACTCGCCGTTCTCGCGTTTGAACCAGGACATGCCGAGACCGATTGTAAATGAAGGGGGCGGACGGGGGTGCCGGGACGGGCCTTCCATGATGGGGTGGGATGAGGTTCGTGCTTTCCCAGGTCTCCAAAATCGGGGAGATGTTGGGCACCGCCTGACCCCACTCATGCGCAAAAGGCGCGCATGAATGGGGCGCCCGGCGATGAAGGGGGCACCCGGCAACTTAAGCCGCGAAGCTACAAGCGGAGTTACCAGGAGTAATGGACGGTGTAAGTGAGGGTGGCTTCGCCTTTGGCGGGGACGTTGAGGGGGAAGGCGACGGTGCGGCTGTCGCGCTGGGTGAACGGGGCTGAGTGCTGGGCAACCTCCCAGTTGGGGCCGCGGTAAAGGTGCTCGAGGACGGTGACCTGGATGGGTTGCTGCTTCTGGTTGGTGAGGCGGATTTCGAAGGTCTCGTCGAGGTAGCGGTTCTGATAGTTGGAGAGGAAGTAGGTTTGGCGGCGCGAGCCTTTCACGTCAAAGGCGCTGCCGGAGACGAGCTTGACGGTTTCCTCGGTGGGCGTGTGGGGGATGAGGCTTTCGCCGACGAACTCCATCTGGCCGTCGGAGTCGCGGCGATAAAGGCGCATGCGGCCGGCGGGCAGCGGGATGCCGAGGTGATTGGCCTTGGAGTTCTTAATCTCCTGGACGATGTAGACCTTGGTGTTGGGGTTGTCGATGCCGTAGTCCTGGCTGTTGTTGAAGCCGCCGCCGTAGTAGGGCTGGAGGTCGGCGGCGCCGTCATAGAGATAACTGCGATGGATGGTGACGCCGGAGGCATCGAGGAACTGGACCTGCTTGGTTTCGCCGTCGTGCAGGGAGACGGTGCGGTGCAGGTCATAGAGATGGAAGTCGTCGAAGGCTTTTTGGGTGACCTGAGGAGCGACGGAGACGGCCTCCGCACGCATTGCCATTCCGCCAAGCATCGCGTAATTGCGACCGTTGGCGATCTTGGCGACGTCGCCGGCCATGAGCTTGATGCGGGCGTCAGGAAAGTCGGAGCCGCTGAGGTTGTGGATGGTGACCCAGCCGAGGACGTCGGTCTTTTCCGGGCCGGTGACGTCGGCCTGGTTGGGCACGACGACATTATAAGTGGCCTCCCAGTTGAGGCCGCCGGTGATGTAGGCGAGCTCGGCGGAGAAGTGCTCGGGCTGGGCGGATTCGATTTGCCAGCGGAGGGTGGGCTTGAGGAGAAGTCCGTCGGTGGAGACGGGAAAGAGCGGCATGCCGGGAAGCTGGAACTCCATGCGGCCGTTGACCTCGACGAGCGGTTGCGCGTACTGGGTCTGATAGCTCTGGCCGTTGTCGTTGTACTGGGCCTGGTTCTGAGAAGGCGCGCGGATGATGCGGCCGGGGACGATTTGCGCGCCCTGCGCGGTGCGGAGTTCGAAGTCGATGGTTTTGCCTTCGTACTTTTGGAGGAGCCAGTCCTGGGTGACGATGGCGGCGTCGTAATTCTGCTCGAGGATGTGGACGGGATGGAGGCCCGAGGGGTCGCGGAGGATGACTGAGTCAGGCTCGAGGCGGCTGGTGACCTGGGTGGTTGTGACCTCGTTGATGCCGGAATGGAGATCGAGCGAGATGGAGGTGCGGGCGACGGCGAAGTTCTGGTTGTAAATGGTGAGGGCGACAGGCTGGGCAGGCTGCTGTGCGGGTTGCTGGGCGGCGGCGAGCGCGGCGGACGCCAAAGTTGCGGCAAGGGCTGCGACAAGGAGAGAACGAATGGGCATGGTGCGCCTCCTGAGGTGCGTGTGGAACTGCCGGCGGACAGGCAAGAGGCGCGCGGGGAGAGGCTGCGAACGGGACGCGGCGAACTTTTGCCGGACGCGAGGAGTTAGACCGAGGATACGCGGAACGGATAGTGGCGCGTGCGCAAGCAAAGCAAAGTTAGGCGGCCTGATGGATACACGCGGTCGAGTCAGGGGCAAGATTTTGTGAAACAGAGATTCTTGCTGAAGAAGGGGAGGACGTGGTTTTGAAAACGGTCGGCAACGGCGCTGGTGTGGGTTCCGTGATAGAGCTCAAAGCTGTTTTGGATGCGGTAGGAGTCGAGGATGGCGTGGAGTTTTTCGGTGTCAAAGCGGAGGCCGTCCTGGTCGCCGACGTCCATGGCGATGGCGCGGTAGCGGCGCAAATTGTCAATGTACTGGTCAACGAAGGCCAGCGGCGCATTGGCCGTCCATTTGGCGAGGACGTCGGGCTGCGGGACGCCGTTCTTGATGGGCAGATCGAAGTAGAGCGGCGGGTTTTGGGGGTCGGGAGACCAGGCGGCGGCTGTAGCCAGTTGTGCTTTGGCGAAGAAAGGCAGGCTGGCGGCGTCCGCGGGCGACTTCATGGCGGCGACGGCGGCTTCAAACTTCTTCTCGGCCTCCTCGAATTTGCTGGCGTCGATGCCGGGGGGCGGGCCCGCGGGGCGTGGCGACATGCAGCAGGGGCTCATGATGTACAGCGCGCCGAAAACCTGAGGATGCCGCATGCCGATGCGCGATGTGCCGTAGCCGCCCATGGAGTGGCCGACGAGTCCGCGGCTTTCGCGCCGCGGGAGGGTGCGATAGTACGCGTCGATGTAGTGGACGAGGTCGTGGTAGATGAAGCGCTCGAAGTCGCCGGTGGTGGCGGAGCTGGAATACATGGAGCCGCCGTAAGCCGTTTTTGAATCGGGCAGCACGACGATCATTTGTCTGGAGCCGATGGCGAATGCGCCTTCGATGGTTTGAGGGATGTGGATTTCGTGGGTCCACTGCTCGGCTCCGATGGAATAACCGTGCAGTGCGTAGACGACGGGATAACGTCGATGCCGGTGGGTGAAGTAGCCGGGCGGCAGAAAGACGATGACGTCGCGGTCGGCCGACTCGCCCGCGAGGTTGCCTTCGATGGAGGGGGAGTGCACCTTAATGTGCTGGACGGTGACGGGCTTTGCGCCGGGAACCGCGGCCGGCACTGCGGTGCTGACCTGCGCGGCGAGTGGGAGTGCGAGCGCCGCGGAGAGAAGCAGCGATAGGGGGCGGGACAGCCTGCAGGCTGGGCGATGCAGATGGATGGTCACGCTCGGAAATCCTCCTGGAAGGTGTGTATGGCGGCTGGTCGTTCCCGGTATACGGAATGTGGTTCTAGTTTGGCGCGGGTTTGGGCGCGGAGGCCGGCCGCGGACCATTTTAGCGGGAAGGTTTCGAAAGTCTCAAAAAGAGTGCATCTGGGATTTGAGCCTTGAATCCACCGGATCGGCGGGATTGCCGAACGCTCCTTTTCACGTTTTATACACATTTCGGGCCGCGAGACACGGCGGCAATGGTGGAAACTCATTTCATGCATTCTGCGAGACGGCTCTTGCCTCTGGTTCTACTGGCGCTTGGCGGATTGTGGAGTGCGCGGCCGGTGCGGGCGCAGATGCCGTTTTATACCGACAATCCCGACGTGACCGACCGGGGAACGCTGCATTTTGAGTTCTTCAACGAATTTGACGATCTGCAATCCTCTGAGTATCCGAACCTCCGCCAGAACACCGCGAACTACAAGCTGAACTATGGCTTGCCGCACAACCTGGAAGTGGATATCGATTCGCCCTATCTTTCCATTTTTCGCGCGACCGGATCGCATAGTCCCAACGGCCCGGGCGACACGAATATGGGAGTGAAGTGGGAGTTCCGGAAAGGCTCCCGGCCGCTTTCTTTTCCGGCGCTGGCGGCGAGCCTTTATATTGAGTTTCCGACCGGGGACGCGCGCAACCAACTGGGATCGGGCTTGACCGATTACTGGCTGAACTTCATCGCACAGGAAGCGCTGACGGACAAGACCAGAGTTACGGCCAATTTCGGATTCCTTTTTGCCGGCAACACCAGCACCGGCGTTCTGGGAATTCAAACGACGCGCGGCCATGTGTACACTGGAGGACTCTCACTGCAGCACGACCTGAACGCGCGGCTGACGCTGGGCGGCGAGCTCTATGGCGGCATTGCGGATGACAAAGGCCTGGGCAAAGACCAATTGCAGGGTCTGGGTGGCGGCGTGTATGAGCTTCGCAATGGCTTCAGCGTGACCTTCGCGGCTCTGGGCGGCAGTCATGTGGCCAGCCCGAAGATTGGCGCTCAAGCCGGTTTCGAAGTGGACTTTCCCAACTTTCTGCATCCTTCCGCCGCGCGGCAGAATTCCATCAAACCTTTGAAACCACCTTTCACGCAATGGAGGTCACCATGACAAGCAAACCGGAAGTGCTGAAGAGCGTTCCGCTCTTCGCGTTGCTGGACGATGACGAGACGGCGGTGCTGGCCGCGCAGGTTGAAGTGAAGACCTTTGCCGCGCGCGAGCGCATTTACAAAGCCGGAGACGCGGCCCCGCAGGCCTACGTGATGGTTTCAGGCAGCGTGAGGGTGACCACGGTGGACGAAGACCACCAGGAAGTGGCGTTGGATGAACCGAGGAAAGGAGAGTTCTTCGGCTTTGCCTCCATGCTGGAACAGACGCCGCGCCAGACCAACGCCATCGCTCTGGAAGAGACGGTTTGCCTGGAAATTTCGCGGGACGATATTGCGGTACTGCTGCAACGCAAGCCGCTGGCGGGCATGGATCTGCTTACGACGCTGGGGCACCAGTTTCACGCGGCGCAGCATCTGGTGCGGTTGCGGGCGACGCGCAACTCGAACGTGATTATCGAAAGGGAATCGACGTTTGGGGAGGGGATTGCCGATGTTGTGGCGGGCTTCGGCGGATCGTGGACCTTCATCATTCTGTTCGGGGTTGTGTTAACGGTTTACACGATCATCAACATCGTTCTCGGCGGGAAAGCCTGGGACCCCTATCCGTTCATCCTGCTGAACCTGTTTCTTTCCATGCTGGCCGCAATTCAGGCGCCGGTGATTATGATGAGCCAGAATCGCCAGGACATGAAGGACCGTCTGCGGGGCGAGCTGGATTTTGACGTCAATCGCCGCGCCGAATCGGAGATCAAGGGATTGGCGCAAAGGCTGAATCTGCTGGATGAGAAGATGGACGACCTGTCTGATCTGCTGCGGGTCAAGGGCGCGACGGGCCTGGAGCCGGGAAAGGGTTGAGTGGGGCGGGGGTGCTTTTATGTATCTCCAAAGGTGGCGGAAAGGTGCAGCTTCCACGCGGCATAGTTATCCATGAGTTAGGACGCAAGTTAGGTTGGATGACTAACTTGGCGTGAGAGCGGGACGGGGGCGAGTTAGAACTCGATGCCGCGCTGAGCGAGGATGCCTTTCTGGTAGGCGTGTTTGACTTCGCGCATTTCGGTGACGGTGTCAGCCAGTTCGACGAGGAGGGGATGGGCGCTGCGGCCGGTGAGCAGGACATGGACTCGTTCGGGGCGCTGACGCAGGATGTCTGCGACGCGCTCGGGGGCCAACATGCCGTAGCTGATGGCGTAGTTGATTTCGTCGAGGATGACGAGGTCCCACTCGCCGGAGAGGATGGCGGCTTCAGCCTCGCGCCAGGCCTCCTCGACGAGGCGAATGTCTTCGGGATCGGTCTCCGCGCCGCCAACCTTGACGAAGCCGCGGCCCATTTGCCGGAGGACGAAGTTGTCGCCGAAGGCCTGCGAGGAGTCGAGCTCGCCGTAATGCCAGGAGCCCTTGAGGAATTGGAGCATGAGAACGCGCATGCCGTTGCCGACGGCGCGCAGAGCGAGGCCGAGGGCGGCAGTGGTTTTGCCTTTGCCGGGGCCGGTGTGGATGAGGATGAGGCCTTTGCGGGAGTCGGTCATGGAGGTGAGTCGCGCCTGATGCGAGGGATGTGCGAGTTGCTGCGTAGATGAGAGTAGCAGGCGCGGTGTGGATCCAGTAAGCGCAGGCGCGGATGGTTTTAGCGGGATGGAAGTTTGGTAGAGCAGGGCGCGAACGCTGCGAAGGGAACTTCTTCAAGGGCCAAAGCCCTTTTTGATTTTGTGGCGGATGCGGCACGACTGAAGCCGGGCCCTGCTACAAAGCGCAGTTGAAAAGTTTGGTGGGTGGGGGAGTGCGAGGAGCAAATGCAGGTCCTTCGACTCCCTTCGGTCGCTCAGGATGACAATCCAGAGGAGCAAATGCAGGTCCTTCGACTCCCTTCGGTCGCTCAGGATGACAATCCAGAGGAGCAAATGCAGGTCCTTCGACTCCCTTCGGTCGCTCAGGATGACAG
>JBAUEO010000070.1:0-2580 GCA_049678625.1 Occallatibacter sp.
CGCTTCTCTCAAGCCCTGGACCGACCATTACAACCACCACAGACCACATGGTAGCCTCAACTACAAGCCGCCCATCAGCCGCTCCGATACCGGAACAACGTCTTGACCATCTACAGCCACCCCACCCGGCGGCCGGGAGGCGGTTGTGCTTTCCCACATCTCAAAATCGAGATGTGGGGCACCCATTGTTCGTGGTTGAATATGCACCCCAGATGTGGGGCACTCGGCTGAAGCCATTCAGAGGGCGGATACGAGATATTTGACTTGGCGGTGCCGTACAAAATTGCCAGCTCAGGTTCCTGGCGATTACAACAGGCCAACGCACTGAGTGACCGTCTTGAGGCTGACTGTCGGCGGCTTGCTCGAAACCCGCCGACTTCTTCGCGGCCGGTGGCTCTCAGCACGTGCGCAATTCAAGCGGATGGCAGGCGACGCCAGAAGAAGTACGAGGCCGCCCAGAGCGCAAAGGTGATGGTCGACGGAACAAAGGCCAGCAGGCGATCGGTGATGGAGAGGTGAGCAAGGAACGCCGAGACCAGGTTGATGGCAAAGCCGGCGTAAGCCCACTCCTTGAGCCTTGCGGGCACTGCGGGAATGAGCAGCACGGCCACGCCTGCCAGTTTTGCCAATGAAAGCTCGATGCGGAAGCCGCTGCTGAGAAAGCCGAGACGGGCGAATGCCTGCGCACCCTGCGGCAGCAGCTCGTAGTAAGCGGTGAAGCACATCTCCAGGCAGAAGAGCGCGGTGAAGATCCAAAAAAGGACGGTAGCGGCTTTGGAAATGGCGTGGCCGGTCATGAAGACCGGCTGGTGCAGGGTTGATTCCATGAAATTCCTCCTCCCGTGATTCATTGTTTCGGTGCGTTTGGCGCCCGGTTTGCGGTTACAACGCCGAACTGTTGCGCGTACTCGGCGCAGAGGCGATTCCAGCCTTCGAGCTGCATCGCGTTGGGGCCCGCGATGCGGGCGATGGGCGTTCCGGCGAGCAGGCGGTCGAGCACGTCGAGGCTGATGTGCCAACCTGCGGCGCCCCAGGCGACGAAGCGGCGATCAATGGTGTGCCAGAGGGTGAGGCGCGTGCCGCCGCTGATGGGCTCGAGCTCCCATCGCATGTCGCCATACTCGAGCACGCGAGGCGCGTCGGCAAAGGTGACGCGAGTTTCGGTAACCCGGGCCGTACCGACCCAGGTGAGCTTGACCGTTCCAGGCGAATCCAGGCTCCCGTCGGCCTCGAAGGGCGCCCACTCGTGCAGGTGCGCAGGGTCAGTGATTGCCTGCCAGACGTTTTCTGGAGCGTGGCGCAGTTCGCGCACCAGAATGAGCGTCCACCTGTCGCCGTCCTTTTGGACCCGCGCGCCGTTGGCGGGGCCCGGTGCGTATTGCACAGGAGTGTTCATCGGTCGTCACCCTTGCCACTTCATCATCTGCGTGAGCTGAATGAGATTGCCGCAGGTGTCGTTGAGCGTGGCGATCTTCGAGGCGGTCACATCGGTCGGCGGCATGGTGAATTCCGCGCCGCCGGCTTTCATGCGGTCGTAATCGGCCTGGACATCGTCAGTAAAGAACATGGCCGCTGGCTGGCTCTGCTGGAAGATGGCTTGCTGGTAAGCCTTGGCTGCGGGGTTGTTATTGAGCGCGAGCTGCAGCTCGGTGCCGTCCGGGTCTTCGGGCGAGGACACGGTGAGCCAGCGATAGGGCCCGTTGCTGAAGTCGGATTTCTTTTGGAAGCCCAGCACTTCGGTATAGAAACGCAGAGCCTTTTCCTGGTCGTCGACGAAGACGCTGGTGAGTTTGATCTTCATGGTTTCGCTCCTCTCTTCGGTTTCGCGTGCGCGTGCGCTCCATTGCGTTTCGCGTTTGCGGGTTTGGGCGGATGGATGCGGTCAAGATGGCGTTCGAGGGCATCGACGTGGGCTGACCAGAAGCGGCGGAACGGGGCCAGCCAGGCATCGAGTTCCTGCAGTGGATAGGGGTTCAGGCGATAAAGGCGGCGCTGCGCGTCCACCGTGGATTCGACGAAGCCGGCCTGGCGAAGAACGCGCAGGTGTTTCGACACGGCGGGCTGCGACATGCGCAGCCGGCGCTCAATCTCGCCCACTGACTGCTGGGAAGCGACGAGGAGGCCGAGGATGGCTCGGCGGTTCGGTTCAGCGATGACCTCGAAGACAGATTCCATGCCACGTATATACGCCAAATGGCATATACGTGTCAAGGAATATATTCAGGAAGACTGCCCGCTCCCGCCCGACGGGGTGGCCCAGCCCGCCACAATTAGGGGTGCCGCGACCACGCTCTGCTAGGGCGGGAAAAGGCTGCGATGGACGAGCCGGGCGGGGTTCGTGGTTTCCCACCCTAACCGCAAAGGGCACGGTTAGGGTGGGGCACCTGGCCCAGAACGTAAATGCAGGTCCTTCGACTCCCTTCGCTCACGCTTCGGTCGCTCAGGATGACAAGGCGATTGGTGAAGTGTAGGTCCTTCGACTCCCTTCGCTCACGCTTCGGTCGCTCAGGATGACAAGGCGATTGGTGAAGTGTAGGTCCTTCGACTCCCCGCGCTCGCGCAGGTTGCTCAGGATGACAA
>JBAUEO010000071.1:0-12494 GCA_049678625.1 Occallatibacter sp.
ATCTGGGACAGACGATCCCTTTGGCGCTCAAATCCGACGGCCGCGTCAGCAAACCGATCCTGCGCGAATTGGGCAGCCGGTACTATCCCCGCGAGTGGATGTACAGGCCCAAATTCGGCTTCGACACGCCAACCGACCAGTGGCTGCGCGGCCCCCTGCGTCCCTTCCTCGCTACTCTCCGCGAACCCCGCACTCTCAGTCGCGGCATCTTCAGGCCAGAAGTTTTCAAAGGCCTCAGACTCGAAAACGACTGGGAACTTCTCTGGACATCGATGTGCCTCGAGACGCTTCTGCGCATCTTCGTCGACGGCGAACCCGCTGAATAGTGGTGGGATCGCCGTCGCGCCCCGCAATCGATCTCCATCTCGCAATCGACAGCGCACACCGAACGTCATCGATTCCGTCGTCGAATATTGCGCCGCGCTCAATTAGGGAAGGGAGTGGCGGAGAGGGAGGGATTCGAACCCCCGATAGCCTTTCGACTATGCCTGATTTCGAGTCAGGTGCATTCAACCGGGCTCTGCCACCTCTCCGAAGGAAGGCCAACCTGTCGCATTTCGTCAAGTAAGCCGGGCGGTTTCCGGCGGCTGCGACAAATGGAGTGCGCTTTCACAGTGTACCGGGAGCGGCGCTGGGTGGCAATCAAGTGTGGACCCTCACGCCGACGCCCCGCTCAATTTTGAGTGTGTTGTTGAAAGGGTTGTTTCGCGGGCAATTACAAAGGGATTGGGCGCACGCAGTCAGGCACTCGACGGCTTCCCGCCAGTGAGAAGTGATACTTTACCACTTGGTCGAGTTCTGTCCAATTCGCTGAGCCGAACCGCAGGCGACTCGTTCGGCGGAAAGCGCCCGGAGCCGCTGGAATCCAGCCAGCAGGAGCTGATGTTCCATGATGGAGTTCCACATTTCCAGGCACGCGCGGAACCGTTATCACTTCGAGGACACGCTTTTCTCCTATAGCGGCAACGTCGTCTTTGCCGACCTGGCCGCCTGTCGGCTCTTTGCCCATCGCATGAACCTAGTCCGCGACGCCCAAAAAAATCCCAGCCAGACTGTGAACGCCGGCGCGCTCTTTGCGATGGGCCTGATTGACGAAGCGAGCCACGTTCTCATGGCGCGTTATCGTGAGCAGTTCGACCCTGAGGTGATGACCGCCGCGCTCGGATGGTTCTCCTCCAAGGTCGGCGAGGCAGAGCTTGACCGTCTTCTCCTCGCCTTTGTTGAACACTTCCCGGGCCAGAGCGTCATGCGCGGTAGCGAATCGCCGCGCACGTGGCTCGCCGGCGCAACCAAAGGCTTCCCGCACCGCGCGGCGGCGCTTGAAGAAATGCTTCTGCTTTGGACGGCCAACCGCAATCAGGCCTTCCAGCCCTTTGAGGAGCTCTTTAGCGAATCCGCACTGGCGGAGAAGACCATCTATCGCCAAGTCACACGCGACCTCCCTGACTACTTTGCCACTCGTCCGCTCATTCCGCTGGAAGGCGCGAGCCCGGTAAACCTGCTCGATCTTCTTCGCGCTCCGGCCAGCGGCGCGCCGGGCTCGCTCAGTCAGCAGCTTGCTCTCATTCGCCGTCTTTGGAAACCCCTCCTCGGCGACAGCATGGAACGCTTCCTCCTCATCGCCGGTGAAATTCTGCGCGAGGAGGAGCTGGCCGTCTGGATGCGCTTCAATCCACCTGCGGCGCGGGCAAGGGAAGCGGCCGAGGCTGCCGCGCGCCGACGCCGCGCGCGCGGGGAGCAACAATGGCCTCAGAATACCGGCCATTCCGATGTGCCCGTCTTCGGCGATCCAGCCCACGAATACGAAAAATTCAGCCCGGACACGGCGTGGATGCCCAGCACTGTGATGATTGCCAAGAGCACTTACGTGTGGCTCGCCCAGCTCAGCCGGCAGCACGGCCGTCGCATTGCGCGCCTCGACGAAATTCCAGACGAAGAACTCGACTTGCTTGCCCGCCGCGGCCTCAATACGCTCTGGCTCATCGGCGTGTGGGAGCGCAGCCGCGCCTCGCGCACCATCAAGCAGCTCTGCGGAAACTCCGACGCCGTCGCGTCGGCCTATTCGCTCTTCGATTACCGTATCGCGGACGATCTCGGCGGCGAATCCGCCTACATCAATCTCCGCGACCGCGCCTACCATCGCGGCATTCGCCTCGCCAGCGACATGGTGCCCAACCACATGGGCATCGATTCGCCCTGGGTCGTCGAGCACCCGGAGTGGTTCATCGGGCGTGGCGAGTCGCCTTATCCCGCCTACTCCTTCAACGGCCCCGATCTCTCCGGCGACGGCCGCGTCGAAATCAAAATCGACGACCACTACTTCGAGCAGTCTGACGCAGCGGTCGTTTTCCGCCGGCGTGACAAGTCCACCGGCGACACCCGCTTCATCTATCACGGCAACGACGGCACAAGCTTTCCCTGGAACGACACCGCGCAGCTTGACTACCTGAACCCCGCCGTCCGCGAACAGGTCATCCAGACCATCCTCCATGTCGCGCGGCTCTTTCCTGTCATCCGCTTCGATGCGGCCATGACCCTCGCCAAGCGCCACTTCCATCGCCTCTGGTTTCCAGGCCCTGGCTCCAGCGGCGCCATCCCATCGCGCGCCGAGTACGGCATGTCGCAGGCCGAGTTCGATCGCCACATGCCCCATGAATTCTGGCGTGAGGTCGTCGATCGCGTCGCCGCGGAAGTTCCCGGCACGCTACTGCTCGCCGAGGCTTTCTGGCTTATGGAGGGCTACTTTGTCCGCACCCTCGGCATGCATCGCGTCTACAACAGCGCCTTTATGAACATGATGCGCGACGAGGAAAACGCCAAGTACCGCTCGGTCATCAAGAATACCCTCGAGTTCGATCCGGACATTATGAAGCGCTACGTCAACTTCATGAGCAATCCCGACGAGCGCACCGCGATCGACCAGTTTGGCAAGGGCGACAAGTGCTTCGGCGTTGCCGTACTCATGGCCACGCTGCCCGGCCTGCCTATGTTCGGCCACGGCCAGATCGAGGGCTTCACTGAGAAGTACGGCATGGAGTACCAGCGCCCGCGCTACGAGGAGAATCCCGACTATTGGCTCGTCGAGCGCCACGAGCGCGAAATCGCACCGCTGCTCAAGCGCCGCTGGCTCTTTGCCGAAAGCAGCAACTTCCTTCTCTACGACTTTTACGAGCCCTCCGGCGCGGTTGACGAAAACATCTTCGCGTACTCGAACCGCAACGGATCTGAGACGGCGGTGGTGGTCTACAACAATCGCTACGGCTCGTCCCACGGCACCATCGATTTCTCCACCGCCTATGCCGACAAGGGCAGCGCGCAGCATCGCAGGCAACGGCTCGCGGAAGGCCTTGGAGTGGGCTGGGACCGCAGCGCAATTCTCGCCTTCCGCGACTCGCTCACCGGCCTCGAATATCTTCGCCGCGCCTCCGATCTGGCCGAATGCGGCCTCACGCTCAGCCTGCACGCCTATCAGTGCCACGTCTTTCTCGACTGGCGGCCGCTCCATTCCACCGCCGAACACCCCTGGGACCGCCTATGCGTTCATCTCAACGGCCGCGGCGTCAAGCGCCTCGACGATGCACTCATCGACCTCTCCCTCGAGCCCTCGCATCGACAACTGCGCGGACTCCTCGATTCCGATCTCGTGCGCCTCATGGCCGATTTCGCCGAAGCGCCGCGCGGTGTTGCCGCCGCCGACCGCAAGTCCGTCCATGAGCGCGATGAGCTCGTCGAAAAGGCATGGGTACGCTGCCTGTCGTTTCTGCACGAGGCGCAGTCCGCATACCCGCTTCGACTCGATCCCCACAAGCGCGCCGGGGTCAAGCCCATTGACCCCGTCCATCTGCGTGCTGCTTTCCAGGACAGGTTGCGCGCCGCTCTGCGACTGCCTCTTGTCGAAGCGCTCTTCTCCGCGCCGTGGACCTCCGCCGCGCGCCGCGTGCTCCCCAGCCCAAGTCCGCAGCTCACCGCCACGGCCATGTGGGGCCCGATCCTAGCCTGGTGCGCCTTCCAGCTTCTCGCCGAATCGATCGATCCCGTTGAGCCCCAAAGCGCCGCGCTCGATCTCTTTGATCGCCTCCGGCTGCGTGAGCCGTTGGCGCACGCCTTCCGGGTTCTCGGTTTTGAGGGCGAAACCGGTTGGCGCGCTGCCGCACGCATCAAAGTTTTGCTCCTCGCCATTTCCACCGTGGGTGAACCGGAAATGGTTGCTGCCGCGCCGAAGCCGGAAGCAGAATCCTCCGCGTCGTCTTCGGCGCAAGAGCCAAAAGTCCCGCGCACGGACGAGGCGCTTCCACAAACGCTTCCCCCGCTCGAAGCCACTCCGGCCAAAGTCGTGGAGCCCGAGCCGGCCATCTCGGCTCCCGGCCTGTGGCGCGACCCCGACGTCCGCTGGCTTGCCGGCGTGCATGAGGCATCCGGCATCGACTATCTCATTCGCGAGCCTTATGAGGAACTGCTCTGGTGGCTTATGCTTCCGCAACTCCTCCGCCTGGCTGCTTCGCCTTCACCTTCCGCCGCAGAGGCCAAGGCAATCTGCGGCGCCGTTGGGAAATCCCTCGCCTGCGCCGAGGCGGCAGGCTATCGCGTTGTTGCGCTGATCGGCGCAGACCGTGAAGAGGCTCCTGTGCAGGAGCCAAATCGGAAAGAATGCATGGCTGAAACTGATCCGACGGAATCCGTTTCCGCGCAGCAGAAAACGGCCAAAGACTCCGTGGAATTTGAACCAATCGCCACACATGAAAGCAAGATGTAGGCGAACCCGCGAGCCCGCCCCGCTCACCCGAATCAGGGAGTTCGCTCCCAAACGACTCTTCCTGTGGGGGAGACGCAGGGGGTACTCCTGTTACACCTGCATCGTATCCGGATCACAGTCACCGCTGCGCTTGCGGGTATAGTAAGCAGCTAGAAGGCCGTTCCGGTCTTGTGGAGTTGCTTGCGGCTCGTGAATCGAACGCTTCCCGTAATTTGCATTTCAGCGACATTGCGGGTTCATTTGAGAGAAAATGGTTGATTTCTTTCGGTCGGATACAAATGCATCGGTTTCCGAGACTCCGCGCGCGCCGCGTATTCCGCCGGGACTGTGCGCGACGCCTGCACCCTTTGCCCGCCGTATGCCATCTTTCATGTAGGGGCATTTTCTCCGCGAAACGCGCCGTCCAACCCATGCCGGCGCGCGAGGACGAAAGTTTCTGGAGCCGTCTGCTTAACGCATGCGGTGCCTTTGAGGTGAAATCGTGAACGGTGTCATTGTGGTGGGCGCCGGCCCTGCCGGCATCTTCGCGGCCAGGCAATTCGCCCTGGCCGGTTATGAGGTCTTCCTCTTTAATCGCGACATCAAGCCCGGCGGCCTCGCCGAATACGGCATCTATCCGATTAAGGACAAGATGAAATTCGGCCTGCGCAAGCAGTTCGCCATGGTCCTGGCGCTGCCCAACGTGCACTACTTCGGCAACGTCCAGGTCGGTCGCGACTACGACCTCGACCTTGACGCGCTTCAAGCCTTCCGCCCCGCGGTCACCGTCTTTTCCTGCGGCGCACAGGGCACGCGCCGGCTCGGCCTGCCCGGCGAGGACTCCAAAGGAGTCTATGCCGCCAAGGATTTCGTTTACCAATACAATCGCCTGCCGCCGTATGCCTCTATGGACTTCTCCACCGGTAAGCGCGTCGCCGTCATCGGCATGGGCAACGTCGCCATTGACATCGCCCGGTGGCTGCTTGAAGACGATCCCTCCCGCACCACTGAGCAGGTCCTCATCGTCGCCCGCCGCGGTCCGGTGGAAATAAAATTCGATGAGAAGGAGATCGGCTACGTTGACCGCCACATCTCGCGCGAGGAGTTTGCCGCCGAGCTTGACCGCGTCCGCGAGCGCTGTGCCCGCTGCAATCAGGATGTATCCCCGCAAACGATCTTCGCCGGCCACTTCAAACACCTCCTCGACGAGGACTTCACCACCATCGATCCGCGCCTCTCTTTCCGCTTTCTTTGCTCGCCCACGGCCATTCTGCAGGACACAAACGGCCGCATCGCCGCGCTCGAGGTCGCCGAAAACGACCTGGTTCTCAAGCCGGACGGCAGCACCTCTGCCGTGGCCACCGTCGCGCGCGCCCGGCTCGATGTGGACACGCTCATCTTCGCCATCGGCGACGAGCACGACAAGGGCATCGGCTTGCCCATGGGACCATCCGGGTACGCCACTGAGCCGGGGCCTGCCGACTCCGGCAAGCCGCAGTACGCCGTCTGGGACTCCGTGACCCAAAGTGTTGTTCCGGGAATCTACGTCGTCGGCTGGGCTCGCCTCGCCAGTACCGGTCTGGTTGGAGTTGCGCGCCACGACGGCGAAGTTGGCGCCGCGCAAGCGCTCGAATATCTCAAGTCCGCGCCTGAGGCCGGGACGCTCTCCGAGCCAGAAATCCTCGCAACCCTTCGGGTCCGGGGGCTCAATCCTGTCACCAAATCGGACCTGGCCCTCCTCGCCAAGCGGGAACAGCGCGAAGCAGAAGAGCGCGGCCTCACCTCCTTCAAATTCGCTGACAATGACGCGATGTACGCGGCCATTGCCGAGGAACGCGCAACGTCCGGGGTGCAGGCAGGGGAAGGGAAGTCCGAAGCGAGTGAGGCCCTCCGCACAAAGTAGTTCGTCAGCTTGGCCTTCGGTTTAGACGCGCATTCTCCGATTGACAAACTGAACTAGACCGTTCAGTATTCAAATCGATGGAGGCCGCACCATGATCCGCGTCCAGAACCTGACCAAAGCCTTCGGCTCCTTCACCGCGGTCAGCAACGTTTCCTTTGACGTGGCCGAAGGCGAAATCTTTGCCTTTCTCGGCCCCAATGGAGCCGGCAAAACCACCACCATCAAGATGCTCACCACGCTACTGCGGCCCACCAGCGGCGCCATTGAGCTGGACGGCCTCAATCCCACCACGCATCAGAACGAGGCCCGCCGCCGCTTCGGCATCGTCTTTCAGGACCCCAGCCTCGACGGCGACCTGACGGCCTGGGAGAACATGGAAGTCCACGGCGTGCTCTACCACGTTCCGCACAAGCTGCGCCGCCAGCGCGCCGAGGAACTGCTAAAACTCTTCGAGCTGTGGGAGCGCCGAGGCGACCAGGTGAAGAAATTCTCCGGCGGCATGAAGCGGCGGCTTGAAATTGCCCGCGGCTTCCTGCACACGCCGCGCATCCTCTTCCTCGACGAGCCCACGCTCGGCCTTGACCCGCAGAGCCGCAACCAGCTCTGGACGCACGTAAAAAAAGTGAATG
Source organism: Occallatibacter sp. (assembly GCA_049678625.1). Classification (GTDB taxonomy): domain Bacteria; phylum Acidobacteriota; class Terriglobia; order Terriglobales; family Acidobacteriaceae; genus Telmatobacter. The sequence goes on from JBAUEO010000071.1 coordinate 7,265, forward strand.
AGGCCGAGCGCGTCACTGTCTTCCTCACCACGCATTACATGGACGAGGCCGACCGCGTGGCGCATCGCATCGGCGTCATCGACCACGGCAAGCTGGTGGCGCAGGGAACGCCCCAGGCCATCAAGCAGCAGACCGGCGCCGCGACCCTGGAGGATGCTTTCCTGGCCCTCACCGGCTCCACCATTCGCGACGAAAGCGCCACCGCCGCCGATCACATGAGACAGATGGCGCGCATGTGGGGAGGAGGCAAACGGTGAGTGCGGTTTACATTCTTTGGCTGCGCGAGCTCAAGCGCTACACACGCTCCCGCTCGCAAATTGTCGCTTCGCTCGGCCAGCCTGTGCTCTATCTGCTGGCGCTCGGCTTCGGCTTTGGACCGGTCTTTCAGCAGGCCGGGAAGGGAAGCTACTTCCAGTTCGTCGCGCCCGGTGTGATGAGTATGACGGTGCTCTTTTCGTCGGTCTTTTCCGGCATCGGCATCCTGTGGGACCGCCAGTTTGGCTTCCTCAAGGAGACGCTCGTCGCCCCGGTTCCGCGCCTGCAAATCATGATTGGCCGCACCCTCGGCGGAGCAACTGTCGCCGTCATTCAAGGGCTGCTCGTCGTCCTGGTCTGCTTCATCGCCGGCTTTCGTCCGGCAAGCTGGGCCGTGGCGCCGTTTGCGCTGGTCTTCATGCTTGCCATTGCCGTGGTCTTCGCGGCGCTGGGCGTGGCCATCGGCTCCAGCCTGCAGGACATGCAGGGCTTCCAGCTCATCATGAACTTCCTGGTGCTGCCCATCTTCTTCCTCTCCGGCGCGCTCTTCCCGCTGGAGGGCCTGCCCAAAGTTCTTACCTGGATCACGCGCGCGGACCCGCTCACCTATGGCGTTGACGGCATGCGCGCCGTGCTTCTGCGCCACTCGGCTTTCGGCGGACGATTCGATCTCGTGGTCCTTGCCGCGGTCGGCGTGGTTCTGCTGGTCATTGGCGCGCGGCTCTTCTCGCGGATTGAGATCTGACGATGAGCCGGCCGCGCAGCCGCCAGGCGCACGACAAAGTCCTCCGCGCCGCGCTCCAGCTCTTCGGCAAGCGCGGCATTGAGGCCGCCAGCATGGACTCGATTGCGCGTTCGTCCGGCGTGAGCAAGGCCACCATTTACAACCACTGGGCCGACAAGGAAGCCCTGCTCATGGAGGTCATGCTCTTTGTCCACGGCCTCGACCGCGAGCCGGAGATCATCGACACCGGCGACCTGCATGCCGACCTCGTCACAGTGCTCTCCGGACGCCCGCCCACTCACCTTGACGCCGCACGCAATCGCATCACGCCCACGCTCATCGCCTACTCCGCCGTCCATCCCGAGTTCGGCCAAGCATGGCGTCAGCGCGTCACTGAACCCTCCCGCCAGGCCATCCGCCGCATCCTCCAGCGCGCCATCCGCGGCGGCCAGCTCCCGCGCGGTCTCGACCTCGACGCTTCCATCGCAATCCTTCTTGGGCCGATTCTCTACCTCCACATTTTTTACAAAGAGGACCCGCGCAAAAAGCCCGACATCGGCCCCAAGGTTGCCGACGCCTTCTGCCGTGCGTTTGAGATTCTCAACACACCCGCCGCCGGCCGCCGAACGCGCGCCAGAAACCATCCGTAACCCTGCCTCACTCTTGCTCCAGCCGGTCCATGAATGTGTCAGGAGATTTGTCCGAATCGCCTCGGACCCGTAGAATCACCCTTGGGCTGTTGGACGGGCCGGATATTCCGTTCCCTCGCGGCTGCCCGTTCAGGTGCCGATGAGCGAACACACGAAAGCCAGTTCTCACGAGCCGCAGGATCATTCGCCGGCCTGGGAAAGGATCCAAAGGGCGCGTCATCCTCAGCGGCCTTACCCCATGGACTTCATCGAGCGAATCTTCACCGATTTCAGCGAGATTCACGGGGACCGCGCCTTCGGCGACGACGAAGCGGTGGCCTGCGGGATGGCCCGGCTGGCCGGCGAAGAGGTTCTCGTCATCGGCAACCGCAAGGGCGGCAGCACCAAGGACCGCGTCCGCCGCAACTTCGGCATGCCGCACCCCGAGGGCTATCGCAAGGCCCTCCGCTGCATGAAGATTGCCGAGAAATTCGGCCGTCCGGTCATCAGCCTCATTGATCTGCCCGGCGCCTATCCCGGCTTCGGTGCCGAGGAGCGCGGCCAGGCCGAGGCCATCGCCCGCAACATCCGTGAAATGTCCCGCCTCCGCGTGCCTACCATCTCCGTCATCAGCGGCGAAGGCGGGTCGGGCGGCGCGCTTGCCCTGGCCGTCAGCGATCGCGTGCTCATCCTCGAAAACGCTCTCTACTTCGTCATCACGCCCGAGTCCTGCGCGGCCATCATGTGGCGCGACGCGGCGCACAAGCAGCTAGCCGCCGAAGCCATGCGTATCTCCGCACCGGAGGTTGCCGCGCTCGGCTGCGTGGACGAAATTCTTGAGGAGCCCGGATACGGCGCGCACACTGACCCGGAAGCCGGCGCGGGCCTGCTTGGCCTTGCCCTCCAACGCCACCTCGCCGATCTCAAGGCCGTTCCCATCGACGCGCTCGTGGCCGCCCGCCAGGAGAAATTCCGCAACATCGCCCAGTGCTACACGGAAGGCCAGTGCGAAGCGGAAGGATAGACCCCTTGCCCGTTCGGCTTTTCTGCGTCGTTTGTGCGCGCCAGCTGCCGGATGCGCCCCGCGTGTCCTTGGCCCGTCTGCCGCGCGCCCGCGCCTTCGCCGGAGTCCTCGCCGGAGCCCGTTCATGAGCGCGCAGCACGCACAAACCGTCCAATCCGCACAGCCCTCCCTGGCCCAGCCCTCCCAGCAAAGGCTCGGCAGCCGCCTGCGCGCCTACCTCGAGTTCGTGGCCGCAGTCGTCTACTTCTTTGCCGCGCGCTCCGTTGCCCGCCACAGCGCCGCCGGACTGGTCAACAGTGACTGGTCTCCGCTTGTCGCGCAGGCCATGCTCGTTTTTCTCCTGCTCATCGGCTTCGCCGGCTTCGGCATTCTCTTTGATCACCAAAAGAACTCCATCGGCGAGCAGGGTCTTCCAATTCGCGAGGGGCTCGCTAAAGAGGCTGGCATGGGCCTTGCCGTCGGCTGGGGGCTCGCCGTCGCCTGCGCGCTCCTGCTCGCGCTTCTGGGCGGAATCGCAATCGTGCTCAACCCGCAGCCCGCAGCCTGGGGATGGCTGCTTGCCGACGCAGCTTTCTTCACCCTCGCCGCGCTAGCCGAGGAGATTGCTTTCCGCGGCTACGCTTTCCAGCGCCTGGTCCGGGCTGTCGGCCCGCTTGGCGCTTCCCTGGGTTTCGCCGCGCTCTACGCCGCCGTGGAGGCTTATCGCCCCGGTTCCAGCCACGCAAGCGTCGCCGTCTCCGTAGTCTTCAGCCTGCTCCTTTCGCTCGCCTACCTGCGCACCCGTGCTCTCTGGGTCAGTTGGGGCATCAACTTCGGCTGGAAGGCCAGTCGCGCGCTCCTCTTCGGCCTCGTCGTCAGCGGTGTCAGCAGCCATTCCCCGGTCATCGAGGGCGACCCCATGGGTTCCTTCTGGGCCACCGGCGGCGGCTACGGCCTGGATGCCTCCTGGATCGCCTTCGCGCTCCTGCTGCTCGCCATTCCGCTCGTTTACCGCCTCACGCGCGAACTCGATTTTCGCTACAACGCCCCGGTCATCGTCGCAGGTGGAATCCCCGTGGACCTCGACGCCGCCGCCCGCCGCCAGCACGAGCAGGCGATGGGGCCAGAGACCCCAGCCCCTGCGCCGCTCGTCCAGATAGGCCCGGCCCTTCCCGCCGGCGTTCCCGGCGAATCCGGCCCTAAACCTTCGGGTTCAGGACCTTCCGGCTCGGTTCCCCCAAGCCCCGGTCCTTCCGCCTGAAAATACTCCCATTTCTTCCCCGGCCATTCCGTTCAGCCAAATCCGTTTTCATCCCCTCCACGCTTTCCCCTTGAATGTGTGCCCCGTTTGCGCAATCCTAGAGGCACTCAGGGGAGGGTCCCCATGTTCCAGCCCGGTTCAGTTCGTTTGATCTTTCCCCACCGCCAGTCCTGCCGTCCATGTCCGCCGTTTGCCACGCCGATTCTGACCCTGCGATTCCCGCCCGCTCTGCTTCTTGCCCTTCTGGCCTTCGCGCTCACTCCATCCGCGTCCGCCCAGGCCATCACCGTGGACAACAACGGCAAGATCGTCTCCAGCACTGCGAACACCGACGCCTACATCGACCGCCGATTCCGCCAGGTCGAGCCCACCAAGGTCAACCTGCCCAGTGAGCAGATGAACACCCGCACCCGCCTCGAGCTCATCCGCTTCCTTCAGGCCCAGCAGGGCTTTGCCATGCGGCCCATTCCCCGCGGCCATAAAGGGCTCGTCCTTGAGGCCAACGGCAAGCTCGATCCCGCGGGCGAGAAATATCTCAGCATGGTCACGGCGGACGGCGTATGCGCCAAACCCGGAGACCGCGTCGTGGTCACGGACGTCAAAATCGAGCGCTCCCGCATCGTTCTCCAGCTCAACGGCGGTCCGGACTTCAAACACCGCTTCCTGCGTCACCTTGAAATCGGCGGCGGCTCCATGATGAGCCCCGTTGTCCAGGACAGCGAGCAGAACCCGCAGGGCGCGCGTGTGACCCTCGCCTTTCGAGGCGCCATTCCCGCGCTCCACGGGGACCAGGTTGAGTCGCTTCTGGCACCGCTCATCTCATTCGGCGTGAAGTCGCCGGTCCAGGCCTTTACAGACACGCTTCCGCCCACCCTTAAGAACGCCATTCTCAACCACGATGTTCTTGTCGGCATGACCACCGACATGGTCCTCTTCGCCAAGGGGCGTCCGCAGCAGAAATACCACGAGATGGAAGGCCAGATGCCGGTTGATATCTGGGTCTACGGCAAGCCGCCCGAGACCGTCGACTTCGTCCGCGTCAACGGCAATCGCGTGATTCGCGTGGAAATCGCCCGTCTCGGCCAGCCTCTCCAGGTCTTTGACACGGATGTTGTCGACGGAATGATGCGCACCGACGGCAAGCCGGTCATCAACCCCAATGCGCAGGTCCACACCGTCCAGCTCGGCGACGTTCAGCGCAATCCAAACACCCAGGCCCCCGCGCTGCCGCCCACACTGCGCGCTCCCGGCGAGACACTCCCCTCCGACACTCCCGACGCCCAGCGTGTAGGCGTGATGCGCCCCGTGCGCTTCCCGCAGCAAAAGCCTGACGACGATGACGCAGCAGCCGCGCACAC
>JBAUEO010000072.1:0-32979 GCA_049678625.1 Occallatibacter sp.
CGCTTCTCTCAAGCCCTGGACCGACCATTACAACCACCACAGACCACATGGTAGCCTCAACTACAAGCCGCCCATCAGCCGCTCCGATACCGGAACAACGTCTTGACCATCTACAGCCACCCCACCCACTGTAGAGCGTGTTGTGGCGGGATGGGGTTCTTCGTTTCCCACATCTCCAAAACCGGGAGATGTGGGGCACCCGAGGACCGCGTTAGAGAAGAATCCCAGATGTGGGCCACCCGCCAAAAGCGCTTGAATGGGCCACCTGCCCTAACTCAACGAGGGCCGATCACCGGCCTGTCTACGCCGAAAAGATCAGTCTCGTTGCTTAGCTCCAGAACTTTGAAATACTTTCGGATACCCTTCTGGTCCCAGGTCTCGCAGTATTCACCCTGGTCGTCAACGAGCCATACACAGTCAAGACCGTCCTGTGGGTTGTAATATCCGATCCGAAAAATGCGCCCAAGGTAGCCGCTCCACTGAGGTTTCTTCTCTATCCGAATCACCTGTACAACCGACAGTGGGGGAATAATTGCAGGGAGTAAATGGTCCAACATTGTCACCTCGTTATTGCAACCTGCTTTAGTGAGCATTTGCGATGAAGATTGGAATCGGCTCAATGGGTATCGGCACTGGCTCCGGCAGCGGCAAGGGTAGTGGCTCAGGGCTCGGACCTGGAAAAGGAGTCGGTCCGGGTGCGGGATCGGGGCTTGGCATGGGGTTAGGGTTGGGGCACCTAGGACATTGCGGCAACGGAAATGGAGGCGGGGCCGGGGCTGGGTCGGGCTTCAAGCCATCGGGCACAGGTGGCGCGGGAACTGGTGGCCTATTCTTCACATCGTCCTGATATTCCTGTTGATTTTCAACCCTCCTCCGCACCTTTTTTGCGGCCTCCTCAAACCTTCCCTGATCAGCTTTGGGAATTGATGGCGGAGTCTTCTTTTTATGTTCGATTGGGGTTCCATCCGGGCGATAGCGACCGACCAGCTTGCCGCCCTTCGTTTCTCGATCAATATGCGGTCCGCCGTGGCTGTAAAGGTCAGGCTTGTATATGTCCGTGCTGTGCCCGTCTGCATCAGCCAGGGCTAGCGGGTTATTAAGGACATACGCGTAGAGGTTCAGGCTCTGCGGGTCGTCGAGCTTGGAGTAGGGCACCGGCTCCACCTTCGCCGACCAGTCCGGCGAGAACCAGCGGCCCATGTTGTTCGCATAGTAGCGCGCGCCGAAGTAGTCGTTGCCCGTCTCCGCGTCGCGCTCCTTGCCGGTGAACTTGTAATGCTGGCCGGGGTTGCCGGTGGTGAAGGGGAGCTCGCCGCCGTAGGGCGTGTAGTCGGAATCGTTGATGATGTTCCCGGCGGCATCCACCAGCTTACTCGTCGAGCCCAGATGGTCGAGCACATAGTAGCTGACAACGTGCGTGGACATATTTCTCATGGCAATGCGCTGCCCGTTGAAGAAGATGTACTCCGACGTGAGGTTGCCTGACAAGTCGCTCTCCGCAAGGGCTGCGCCCGCGCCACTGTAGAGCGTGTTGTGGCGGGATGGGGTTCTTCGTTTCCCACATCTCCAAAACCGGGAGATGTGGGGCACCCAAATTCAGTGGCTCATCCAGCCCAGGAGATGGAGGCGACCCGCCTGTCCGGTTCGGCAAATCCAAGGAAAATCAAGAAATGGGGCTGGACCGGGACAGGCGAGGGCGTGGTAGAGTGAGAATCCACGGGGGACAATGGGATGGCGGCTGAAATTCAGCTTGCCGGCAACGGCGAGGTGATTGACCTGCAGCAGCAGGTTGCGCGCCTGCAGGCCCTGCTGGAGGCCTCGCGGCAGGTCCATTCCACCATTCGCGAAGAAGAAGTGCTGGAGCAGGTTCTGCGCATCGTGGTGCGCGAGCTGGAGATGGCCGGCGCGGTGTTTCCGGGCACGGGTCTGGCTTACGGAGATGCTCCGGAGCTGGACGAGAACGGCGCTGCGGCGCTGCCCAGCTATCGGCTTGAGGATCGTGCAGGCCACGCGATGACCGAGCTGGTGGTGGCGCCGCCGGGGAGTCGTGAACTGACTTTATACGAGGCGGATTTTCTTGAGGGGCTGGTCCTGCAGGCCGCAGTGGCCCTGGAAAACGCCCGCAACCACAAGCGCAACGTGGAGTTTGCGCGAGTGCAGCAGGACCTGGACGCGGCCAGAAACATCCAGCGATCGCTTTTGCCGCAGGAACTGCCCAAGATTGAAGGCTACTCGCTGGCCTTCCGGTCGATTACCTGCTACGAGGTGGGCGGCGACTATCTGGACATTGTGGAGCAGCCGGACGGAAAGCTGCTGATCGCCGTGGCGGACGTGGCGGGCAAAGGACTGGCTTCGGCCATCATGGCCACCAGCTTCCGAGCGGCTTTCCGGGCCAGCGCGGTGCAGGGATTGCCGCTGGCCGAGCTGGCCGAGCGGATGAACCAGCACCACTGGCAGGAGGGCGAAGAAGCGCGGCGGCGCTATTTGACCGCAATCTTCCTTGAGCTTGACCGGGAGACCGGCGAGGCGGAGGTGGTCAACTGCGGGCACAATCCGGGCTTCCTGGTGCAGCCTGGGGGCGAGGCCATCCAGTTCGAGTCAACCGGAACGCCGCTGGGCATGCTGCCGGGGATGCAGTACCAGAGCCAGAAATGCGTCTTTGGGCCGGGCGCAAGGCTGCTGTTTTACACCGACGGACTGACTGAGGTCTTTCGCGGCGACGAGGAGTTTGGTCCCGAACGGCTGCTGGAGCAGTTTTCGCAGTGTCCAGCAAGCAAGGCCGATGATATTCTCGATGCATTGTGGACCGTGCTGCAGGATTTTGCCGAGGGTGGGCCACAGAGTGACGATATGACCGCGCTGACGTTATGCCGCGGCATCCGGGCGATGGAGACATCGGCATGAGCAACGAAAGACCCACCAGCGTGGAAGTGAGGCTGCCGTCGCGCATGGGCTACGAAAAGGTGGCCATGAGTACGGCAGCGGCCGTGGCCAAGCTGATGGGCTTCCCGCTGGATCGCGTGGAGGACCTGAAGACGGCGGTCGCAGAGGCGTGCATCAACGCGATTGAACACGGCAACCGGCTGAACGAGGGCCTTTCGGTGGGCGTGGTTCTTTCGTCGGTGGATGACGCCCTTGAGGTGAAGGTGATTGACGACGGCAAAGGGATGAGCAAATTGCCGCCCAAGCCGGACATCGACAAAAAGATCCATGGCGAAGAGGATCCACGCGGGATGGGCATGTTCCTGATTCAGGCCCTGGTGGACGAGGCCGAGTGGGTAAAGGGTGCAAACGGCAAAAGCAGCTACGTCAGGCTGGTGATCCGGCTGGATCGAGAAGCGGACTAACTCAGAGGTATTGGAGACTAGAGATCGTGCAGACAGAAACGAAGGCGCGCGTCGATCAAATCAATTCCCCCGCAGGCCATCCGGTAAGCGTGATCCGGTTTGAAGGCGACATTGCCAGCACTTCGCGAGACGCCGTGCTGGGCACCTACCAAGCGCTGCCCAAGGAATCCACCAAGCTGGTGCTGCTGGATTTCACGCGGGTGGAGTACATCAATTCGAGCGGGATTGCGCTGGTGATCCAGATGCTGATTGAGGCGGCGAACTCCGGGCAGAAGGTGTCCGCGTTCGGGCTTTCGCCCCACTTCACCAAGGTATTCACCATGGTGGGAATCACGAAGTACGCGGGGCTGTTCACCAGCGAACCGCTGGCCATGGCTACTCTCTAGCGGCTTTTCCCGCGACCTTCTGGCGTGTGCGCGGTGCGGTGCGGCGGCGGATAGAATGGCCGGTGTATGAATCTTGAAGCGATGCAGGCGGCGCTCAGGGATGCGGGCCACGACGGCTGGCTTTTCTACGACCATCATCATCGCGATCCAATCGGCGAATCGATTCTGGGCATGGATACCGGGGCGCTGGTCACGCGCCGGTGGTACTACCTTGTGCCGGCCGAGGGTGAGCCGCGCAAGCTGGTGCACCGCATTGAGCGGGGGCGGCTGGAGGCGCTGCCCGGATCGACCGGCGTCTATTCAAGCTGGCAGGAGCTGCATGCCGGGCTGGAAGCGATGCTGGCCGGGACCCGGCAGGTGGCCATGCAGTACTCGCCGAACAACGACATCCTGTATGTGTCGATGGTGGACGCGGGAACGGTGGAACTGCTGCGCGGCATGGGCAAGCGGATTGTGAGCTCGGCGGATCTGGTGAGCCAGTTCGAGGCGGTGCTGAGCGAAGCGCAGAAGGCCAGCCACCACGCCGCGCAGGAGGCCATGGACACCATTCTGGCCGAGGGATGGAAGGAGATTGCGCGGCACATGCGCCGCGGCACGTACACCGAGTTCGACCACATGCAGTGGCTCGGCAAGGCCATGCGGCGCGAAGGACTGGAGTGGGAGAACGGGCCGGATGTGAGCGTGAACGCGAACAGTTCCGACTCGCATTACGAGCCGACGGCGGAGCGCGCGTCGCCGATTCGCAAGGGGGATTTTGTGCTGATCGACTTTTGGGCACGCAAGAACGAGCCCGGCAGCGTCTTCTACGACATCACCTGGACGGGCGTGGTGGGCCGGGAGCCAAGCGATCGCGAGCAGGAGGTCTTCGGTGTTGTGCGCGAGGCGCGCGATGCGGCGATTGCGGCGGTGACAGATGCGTACGCGGAGGGACGCACGATTCGAGGGTTCGAGGCCGACGATGCGGCGCGCGGCGTGATTTGCAAGGCGGGCTTCGGCGAGTACTTCACGCATCGGACGGGGCACAACATTGCGCGCACGCTGCACGGGCCCGGCGCGCACCTGGACAACCTGGAGACGCACGACGAGCGCCTGCTGCTGACGAACACCTGCTTCTCCGTGGAGCCGGGGATCTATCTGCCGGAGTTTGGCGTGCGCAGCGAAGTGAACATGCTGACGGCCGAGGGAAAAGCCTGGGTGACGGGCCGGATGCAGACGGAGCTGGTGCGGATCTGAGCCGCCGGTTTGGGCAGGTGGCGGGCCGGGCTGCCGCGCCCGATGCGATATAGTCGAAGAGGAATGGCGAGCACAAAGAATCAGGCCGCGGGCGCGGCGAAAGCGACCGGAGAGGGGATGGTTTATCTTCCCCTCATCGCCGGATGGCTGATCCCGGGCGCGGGACATTTTGTGCTGGGCAAGTGGGTGCGCGGCAGCCTGCTGGCGGCCTCCATCCTGTCCATGTTTGTGCTGGGCCTGGCGATGCACGGCAAGGTCTACTCAAGCGGCCACGACATTCTGGAGATGCTGGGCTTTGTGGGCGACCTGGGCAATGGACTGCTTTACATTGTGAGCCGGGTGACGGGACTGGGCGACGTGATGGTGCGGCAGACGGTGGCCGACTGGGGCACGCGGTTCATTGTGGTGGCCGGGCTGCTGAACGTGATTGCCGCGGTGGACGCGCACAACCTGCGCACGGGGAGAAAGAGCTAGTGTTCAGCCCTTCCCACTTTTCCGCGGTGCTGCTGTTCGCGCTGTGCGCCTCAGTGGTCTTCGGCATCACGCAACGGGAAACGCCCAAACGCATGTTCCGCTACGGCGCGTACTGTTTTGTGCTGTTCGTGGGCTCGGCGATTGTGCTGAGCTGGGCGATGTACTTCATCGCGCGGTGAATGGCACGTCCCGCGCTATCGCCGAAATCCCAGAGATTTCCAAGGTCTTAGGAACTTGTTGAAAAATAGTTGAGCCAAGGCGAATTTGTCCGAGTGCATTGCCTCGGGGGCTGAAGCCCCACCGAATACAAAAGGCTTCGATGTACGGGCTGAAGCCCGTACCCTTCAAGAACAATCGTCAGAAGGTTTTTTCAACAAGTTCCAAGGGATCTTTGCGGCTGTCGCGACGATTCGTGAACTGCGCCCCGATCCGCGCCCCGATCCGTGCAAGAACGGTCAGGCGGTCCCTTCGCGCTGCCACACGGCGGCGTCGAAGGTGTGGCGCGTGTGGTATCCCTCGGAGCGGTAGAGGGCGACGGCGTCGTGATTGGCCTCAGTGACGGTGAGCGAGATTTCCTTTATGTTCTGGCGGAGGAACTGGCCGGCGGCGACGGCCAGCAGTCTGCGCGCAAGGCCCTGGCGGCGATAGGCGGGATGGACGCAGAGTTGCGTGATGTGGCCGCTCTGCCGGCTGACGCGGGAAGCGAGCACGAGCCCTACCATCTCGCGCGTAAAGCGGTGGACGATGACGTGCGAGGCCTGTGCGGCGAAGACTCCGCAGCCGGAGTAGCGAACGATGCTGTGCAGGAAGCGCGTGGAGCCGTGGATGGAGTGGTACTGGTCATTGATGCGGCTGTCGGGGTGGTCCGAGTAGGCCAGCGAGATGAGCTGCGCGGAGGGATGGAGGTCCTCTTCGCGCCAGGGACGCAGCTCGAGATCGGCGGGCAGATCGCTCCCGACGCCGGGTTCGCTGCCGGAGAGCGGCAGAGCCATGAAGAGCCGCCGGAAGAGCTGGAAGCCGGCGTGGTGGAAGGCGTTGGCGTGGGTTCCGGAGGGGTGGAGCAGAAGCTGGGACTCGATGCGGTCAAGCTGGGGAGAGTTGAGCAGGGTTTCAAAGAGGTGCGTGAGCAGGGTCTCCTCGACGGAGTGGGCCGGAGGGTCGCCGACATCCTCGCCCGGAGACAGGGTGCCCGGAGCCAGGGCGCGCGTGGCAAAGACGTCGCCGATGACGGCTTTGGTCTGCTCATAAACACAGAAGGTGTAACCGGTGACCTGGCCTGCGTCCAGGGCTGCATAGCCGGGCAGCATGTGGTTGTCGAGATACTGCATCAGCAGGCGGGATGAGGCCTGGTAATCCCAGTGCAGGCGCTGCATCCAAAGGTCGCTCTCCACCTCCAGGACAGGGCGCAGCATGGGCGCGCCGAAGTGCCGAAGGTCGAGAATCTGGATGGTTGCCGTGGTGGCCATATTCAGGGGCACGGTGCGGCAGGGAGCGCTGCAGAAGCAGGAGAACCAAGGCTTCTGTGGCGCGGGGCCCGGTCCGCCCAGTGCGAATTCGCCTTTGGGTCAATGTGACACGAGTCGGTGAGGACTGCAAGTTCACGTTGCGCCCGCTGTTTGGCAAAGCGGTTCAGCCCGGGGTTCTGGCGCTACTTCCTGCCGACCAGGTAAACCTCCAGACCCTGCTCAGGCCAGGAGAAAAGCTCTTCATATTGGCGGTCGTCAAGGTACTGCTCGAGGTCGGCGGCGGTGTGCAGGTCTTTGCCTCCGCGGCCCAGGACACGGGCGACGAGGATATGCTCCTCGTCCGGCACTCCGGAGTCCTTGTAGTTCACCACTTGATGATTACGATAGAAGGCCAGGCCGTATTCCATGTCGCGGCGAACGCCGTAGACGGCGACGGTTTTCACGTCAGGGAACTGGGCGGCGAGCTGCTCGGCCAGGGGGCGCGCGGAGTAGGCGCGGTCCAGCAGGTGAATCACGTGCTTGGAGCCCTGGACAGCCGGAATGCCGAAGAAGGGTCCGACGCCGTAGAGAAAGAGCATGAGCACGATGACTATGCCGGTGGTGGCCAGGCGCAGGCGGGCAACACCGAAGCCGTGAACCACGACCAGCACCAGCGAAGCGGCGCCGAGGGAGGCAAGCAGCGCTGCCAGACCGGCACGGGAAGGCGGCATCTTGACGCCGTGAATCACGAACCACGGAAGCAGCAGCACAAAGAGGGTCATTACGCCGCATAGCAGGGCATGGCCCACCAGGATCCAGCGATTGAGGCCGGTTTTGCGGCTGCGGAAAAGGTAATCGCCGGTGAGGATGGTAATGGGCGGCAGCGACGGCAGAATGTAGCCGGGCAGCTTGGACTGCGAGAAGGAGAAGAAGACGATGGGTATAAGAGCCCAGAGCACCAGGAACTCGGGAAAGGCGTCGCCGGGGCGGCTGGGCTTGGGCTTTTCCGGGCGGGAATGGCGGAGCCGCCACTCTGCCACGGAGGTTTGAATTCCGTCGACGAGCGCGCGGATGGCGACGACGGTCCAGGGCATGAGCGCGAGCACGACGACGACGATGTAATACCAGATAGGCTGCTCATGCTGGAAGCGGTTGGTGGCAAAGCGTTCCAGGTTGTGCTGGAAGAAGAATTCGCGGAAGAAGGTGGAGTTCTGGTGCTGCACGGCGACAAACCACGGCAGAACGATGGCGAAGTAAAGCAGCACGCCCGGCCACCAGAAGGACTTGCGGATGATGGACCACTCGCGGCGCAGGAAGGCGAAGGCCATGACGATGAGCAGAGCCAGGAATGGCGCAACGGGGCCCTTGGCGAGGGTGGCCACGCCGGTGAAGAAATAAATATCGAAGAGCCAGAACTTGGAGTCCGTCTCATACCACGCGTACCAGCCGAGCAGTCCGATGGAGAGCGGCGCGGCGAGCTGCATGTCAGTGGACGCACCACGGGCGAAGCCGATGATGCCGGCGCAAGCAACGGTGATGAGCGCGGCATCCAGATGGCCTCCGCGCCGGAATCGTCGCATGTGCAGGTAAATGAGCGCGGCCATGATGAAGGCGAAACTGGCCGAGGGCAGCCGGGCGCTCCAGTCGTGGACGCCGAAGTCCTGAAAGACGAACATGGCGCGCCAGTAGTAGAGGGCGGGCTTTTCCAGCCAGGGATGGCCGTAGAGATAGGGCGTGACGCAGGCGCTGAGGCGCCCTTGAAGCGAGTGCGCGGAGTCAAAGCGCGCGAGCATCTCGTGGGCAATCTGGGCGTAACGCGGCTCGTCTGCGCCCACCAGGCCCAGGCCGTCGCCGCCGAGGATGGGCGTGACGCCGTAAGAAATGAAGAAGACGGCAAAGAAGAGGAAGACAGAAACCTCGGCAACGGTGGCCCAGTTGGGCAGCCGCCGGAGAAGGGTCGAACGCGTGTGAGAAGTAGAGGTTCCCAGAGCAGTCTCCACGTCCAGCGGTTTTCCGATGGGCGGCGGGCGCAAACAAGCCAAGCGCCAAATCCGCCAATCCGGCCACATGCGGGAATCTGGGGAAATCCCGACGGCCGGCTGATGCAGCATGCCTTCAAAAAAAAAGGCGAAAATGCCTTTCGCTGCCGAGCTTCGACAGGGACAAGGCTAACAGATTCAGGCGGGGCCGGGTTTGGGAAGTGGCGTGAGGGCAGCAACGGCGGAACCGAGGTGCGCGAGAATCTCGTCGCGTGCGCGGTTGAGCGGGCCGTCGAGTGTGCAGCCGGCGGCGCTCTCGTGGCCGCCTCCGCCCAGGCGCTCCGCGATGACGGCAACGTTGACGCGGCCTTTGCCGCGCAGGCTGAGGCGGATGCGATTCTCCGGCAGCTCGCGGAGGAAGACCGCCGCTTCCACGCCCCCGATGGACAAGGCGTAGTTCACGATTCCTTCGCAGTCCTCCTCAGAAGCGTTGGCGCGGAGCATGTCCTGCTGGTTGATCCAGAGCCAGGCCAGCGAGCCTTCAAGATGCAGGTTGCCGAGAGCCGCGCCGAGCAGTTGCAGCTTGGCGACCGGCATGGAGAAGTAAATATCCTGCGCAATGCGGATGGGATCCGCGCCTGCCAGCACCAGCTCTTCAGCCAGGGCGAAGGTGGAGGCGCGCGTGGAGCCATAACAGAAGCCGCCTGTGTCCGTGAGAACGGTGACGTACAGGCAGGTGGCCATCTCAGGCGTGAGAGGAACGTTGGCGGCGCGGATGAGGCGGTGCACCAGCTCGCCCACGCTGGCGGCCGCGCGATCAATCCAGTTCAGTTGGCCCCATTCGCTGCCCGTGGCGTGATGGTCAATGTTGACGATGAGGAATTTCTCCAGGCCGCGCAGGCAGGCGCGCTCCAGGCCGTCGCACTCGAGGAGGATCGCCGCATCGTAAGGGCCGTGAACGCGGCGGGCGGTGCGGATTTCGTCGGCATGGGGCAGGTTGCGATAGACGGCGGGCAGGCGGTCGGCGGTGACCATGTCCACGCGCTTTCCCAGGGCTTTCAGCAGCATGCCCATGGCCAGCACGCTGCCCACGGCGTCGCCGTCAGGGCGCGAGTGGGAGCAGACCAGGAAGCGCTGACCCTGGCGAAGAAGGTCGAGAATCGGCTTGATGGGATGCGGCGCAACCGGTTCGGGTTCGACGACGAGTGCGGGCTTGCTGGGATTCATGCGTCGGCTACTCCACCTTTACCTTTTGGCGACGACGGGAGCGGCTCATCAGCTCGTCAATGCGGGCCTGGAAGCGGCCGGAACGGTCGGCAAAGAAGGTCAGGTCAGGAATGTGGCGGACCCCGAGCCGCTCCTTGAGCGAGAAGCGGATAAAGCCCTTGGCGGCGTCAAGGCCGGCCACGGTGTCGCGCTCAGCCTTCTCAATATCGGCCACCGCGCCGTCAAGCGCCACATAGACGCGGGCGGACTTGCCACCGGGATTGAGCACGACCTCGCTGACATAGCAGAAGGCGATGCGCGGATCGGTGAGCTCGCCCTCGATCATGGCGCCAATCTCCTCTCGCAGGGTCTCGGCGACGCGGTCCTGATGGTGCTTTCTGCCTCTGTGTTCCGGCATGCTTGCTCTCGTTCCTCCCCGGGTAAACTCCACAGGATAGCAGAGCCGCGCGGCGGAACCCCGACAGGTGGTTGGTATGCCTGAAAAGCGCAGCCCTTGTAAAGGGCAAGTGGTAAAACACCTTAGAGGGTAGTATGTCGACATGAACCGGCGCCGATTCATTCGAAGCGCATTAAGTTTGGGTGCACTTTCGAACGGCGTGGTGGCGCACGCAGCGGCTATATCGCTCCACTGCACACCCGCCCCCAGCTTCCCAGTGCCGCTGACTGAGGGGGTTTGGCGTAGTCAGGAGTTCCCTGTCGGTAAGCATGATTACAATGTCTCGCTCAGCGTGGATCGGATACTGCCGCTTTATGAACTCGATTGTGACCTTGGTCCTTCGAGCCCTTGGCATCAGTGCAGCACCCCGCCTTTGCTCGACCTGGAATGGAAGATTTGGGACGGAACGACACCGGTAAAGAACTGGTCAGCTAAACCGATCGCGGCTGATGCATGGAGTAAAGCGGCGACGAGTTGTATCCTTGGCAGTTTCGAAGGCAAGAGGAACGGCCATTACACACTCGAATTGAACGTGAAGAAAGATGCTGGAAGGCTGAAAGATCTGCATCCTCGCGTGCAGATCGTAAAGAACCCTGGCTACTGGTGCTGGTTGTGAAGGCTAGATTAAAAACGTGCTTTGGCAGCCGAATCTGAACTCATCACTAGGCGCGATGGCGAAGCGGGTTGCAGGTCAACCTTCCAGAAAATCCCAGAAGGCGTCGGCGAGTTCGGCGCCGTGCTCGGCGGCGATGCGGCGGGCGGCGTGCTCCACCTGCTCGACAAGGCCGCTGAGATAGCTGCGCGAGGACGAGATGGCCACGACGGCGAGGGTGGCCGACTGCCAGGTGACGGCCTCGTCCATTTCGGCAACGGAAACGTTGAAGCCCTGGCGAAGCTGGTCCTTCATGGAGCGGACCACCTGGCGGCGGTCTTTGAGCGACTGCGCGTGCGGGATGCGGAGTTCGAGAGTGAGTTGGGCGACGGGCATGAGAGACTCGCCGGTTGCACAGGAAAGCCGGCGCGGCTGATTCTTCTATGCCTGATTGTGCGTGAGCTTGGCAAGTGGAATGCGTTGGGCTAGGCTGTGGGCGGAGGTTGTCATGACGAACGCTGCGGTTAAATCACCATCCACCATTATTCCCGCGCTGCGCTATCGCGACGCGAAGGCGGCGATTGAGTGGCTTTGCACGGTGTTTGGATGCACGCGGCACGCGGTGTATGAGGACAAGGACGGCAAGATTGGCCACGCGGAGCTGGCGCTGGGCGGCGGCATGATCATGCTGGGCTCGTGCAAGGACGATGCGTATGGGCGCGGCTTCACGCCGCCGGACGAACTGGGCGGCAAGGAGACCCGCAGCGTGTACATTGTGGTGCGGGACGCCGATGCAGCGCATGCGCGGGCCGTGGCCGCCGGAGGGACGATTGTGCGCGCGCTCGAGGACATGCCCTATGGCAGCCGCGAGTTTTCAGTGAAGGATCCGGAGGGCCACTCGTGGAGCGTGGGCACGTATGATCCGTGGGCGGCGCAGGCGGAGTGAGCCTCGCGCTCGCCAGGAGCCTGTTGAACAATCGTGGAGACCTTGCGAATTGTACCGAGCACATTCCCTCGGGGGCTGAAGCCCCACTGAATGGGAAGGGCTTCGATGCACGGGCTAAAACCCGTACCCTTCAAGAGCAACTGTCAGACGGTTTTTTCAACACATTTCTGGAGTCGCGTTCAGTTAGAGAATCGCGCGGTCCCAGGTTTCAAGGAGGCGCTTGAAGTCGGACATGAAGCGGCCGGAGTCTGCGCCGTCGATGAGGCGGTGGTCAAAGCCGAGGCAGAAATACTGGACTGAACGAATTCCGATCGTGTCATTGCCTTCGTCGTCGGTGAGCACGACGGGCTCCTTGCGCAGGCCGCCGATGGCGAGGATGGCCGCCTCAGGCTGGTTGAGGATGGGCGTGCCGAACTCGCCGCCGAAGACGCCGGCGTTGGTGAGGGTGAAGGTGGAACCCTCGACCTCGCTGGGCTGGAGTTTCTTTGAGCGCGCGCGGGATGCGAGGTCCTGAATGGCGCGGGCGAGCTGGGCGAAGGATTGCCGCTCAGCCTCGCGGACCACGGGAACGATGAGGCCCCAGTCAAGCGCGACGGCGATGCCGAGATTGACGTGCGGATGGTAGTGGATATTCGTGTCGACCAACGAGGCGTTGAGGATGGGATGGTGGCGCAGGGCCTCGACGGCGGCCGCGGCGATGAAAGGCATGTAAGTGAGCTTGACGCTGTGCTGCTGCTCGAATGCGGCGCGGTGACGCTCTCGAAGGCGCGCGATGCGGGTCATGTCAATCTTGTAGACCGAGTGGACATGCGGGCTGATGCGCTTGCTCTCCAGCATGCGCTGGGCAATGATGGAGCGCATTTTGGAGAGCGGAACCACTGTGCCGGGAAGATCGGAAACGGCAGGCTGCGGCGCTGCGGCGGCGGTGGTCGATTGGTCACGGGCAGCGGCCGGCTGGCTGAGATAGCTGAGAATGTCTTCCTTGGTGATGCGGCCGTCGGAGCCGGTTCCGGGAACATGCGCGAGGTCAACATTGTGCTCGTGCGCGATGCGGCGAACCAGCGGCGAGGAACGCAACTTGCGTCCGGAGACCTCCGGCGCCTGCGATGCGATTGACTGCGGCACCTGCGGTGCGGCCACCTGCGGTGGGTCTGGCTGCGGCTGCGCCGGCACCTGCGGTGCGGCTGGCGGCGCCTCCGGCGCGGTAGCGTGAATAGCAGTAGTCAGGGGCCCGTCAAGGATGGCGAGGACGGTATTGACCGGCACGGTTGCGCCCTCGGGGAATCGGATTTCAGAAAGGATGCCCGCGGCGGGTGAGGGGATTTCGGCGTCCACCTTGTCTGTGGAGATTTCAAGCAGCGGCTCATCCTTTTCGACGGCGTCGCCGGGCTGCTTGAGCCACTTTGTGATGGTGCCTTCGAAGATCGACTCGCCCATCTGGGGCATGGGGACGTTGGTTGGCATGGGTCGTACGCTCCGCGACGCGGGCCTGCGGGGCAAGGCCGGCATCAGGCCGGATTATAAATCGCGCGTGTTGCGCCGCCGCCGGAATCGATGACGGAGTCAGGCGCGGACGGGCGGCTCGGCGCGAGTGTGGAGGCGTTCGAGCTCGCGCGGAATTTCAAGCGGAGTGTCTTCAGCGGGGAAGGTCCGGGCCCGCGCGCGGAGCTCGGCGAGGCTGCCGACGGCGAGAATCTGCTGGCCGAAGACGAGGCCGAACTGGCGCGCGGCCTGGTGCGCGAACTCTTCAAGAGTGGGCAGGGCGGCCGGGCCGTGGTTTAAGTTTGCAAGCTCGGCGGCGAGGCTGGTGACGGGCTTGTCCGTGATGCCGCATGGATGGATGAGCTGGAAGTCGCGGAGGTCGGTGATGAGGTTGAAGGCGAAGCCGTGGGTGGTGATGCCGCGGGCGACGTGGATGCCGATGGCCGCTATTTTTTTAGGCCCTGCAGGCGGCGGCTCTTTGGACGAGATCTGTGGCGGGTCCTGACCGCACCAGACGCCAGTGAGGCCGGGGATGCGATTGGCGCGGAGTCCGTAGACCCCGCAGAGGCGGATGAGGGCCTCCTCCATGCGGCGAACGAAATCGACGGGGCCCAATCGGCTGCCACGCCCCAACGACGAAGACCTGTCGTTGGGGACCCCGCTCCCATCTTTTTGGAGGCTGCGGAGGTCGAAGATGGGATAGCCGATGAGCTGGCCGGGGCCGTGATAGGTGACGTCGCCGCCGCGGTTGATGGCGTGGAGCGTGATGCCGCGGGCGGCGAGCAGTTCGTCCGAGGCGAGGACGTTGGCGCGGTTGGCGTTGCGGCCCAGGGTGAGGACGGGCGGGTGTTCGAGCAGCAGAAGGACGTTGCCGACGCGGTTTTCGAGGCGCAGGGTGGCGATTTCGGCCTGGAGCGTGAGGGCTTCGCCGTATTCGATGCGGCCGAGATAGAGGGTCTGGATCATGACTGGTTACGATTGTAGAGCGCATGCGGGCGCGGGCAGGTTGGTGAGAGCCGAATCAAGGTAGAATGGAGATGGCAGGAGGACCGGGCGGTCGCTGCCGGAATCCGCTCACGCGGTTTCCGGGGGAGGAAAGTCCGAACTCCGCAGGGCAGTGTGCCGGATAACGTCCGGGACGCGGGCTTAAAGGCCCGTGGACGGCCAGTGCCACAGAAAACAAACCGCCACGGCAACCCTCATTGATGGGGGCAAATCCGGGCCGGTTCGCCCTGAGTTGGTCGGGCGACCGGCGCGGCGCCGGGGTAAGGGTGAAAAGGTGCGGTAAGAGCGCACCGCTCCGACGGTAACGCCGGAGGCAGGGTAAACCCCACACGGAGCAAGACCAAATAGGGAGGGAAGTTGCCGCGAAGAGCCAGGCGGCGGCTGCGCATCGGCCCGATGCGGCAAGGCGGCTCAAGCTAGTGCCGGAACCTCCGGGTAGGTCGCTGATGAGCGCTCGCGGCAACGCGGCGCCTAGAGGAATGACCGCACAAAGACAGAATTCGGCTTACAGGTCCTTTTGCCGAATGCTTCACAATCAGCCCCGACTGGCGAAACCAGCCGGGGCTGACCACGTTTGGGGGGCGAATTCGAGTTGAGCGCGGGCCGAGTGCGGGACAGGACTCGGCCGGAATTGCCGGGCGCGTCGTCGTCATCCGCTACCATCGAAGACATGTTGCGAGTGAAGCTGCTGGAGCATGGAGCACGGCTGCCGGAGGTGGCGCATCCGGGCGAGGACCTGGGCTACGACGTGTTTGCGCTGAAGGGCGTCTATATTGAGCCGCGGCAGACGGTGCGGGTGCGGACGGGCATTGCCGTGGAGGCGCGCGATCCGGAGACGGGCGCTCCGCTGGGGCTGCTGGTGCGCGACCGATCAAGCGTGGCGGCGCGGGGGCTGGCGACGACGGCGGGCGTGATTGACGCCGGGTATCGCGGCGAGGTGCTGATCCTGATGACGAACCTGGGCGAGGCGGCGGTGGAGTTGAAGGCCGGGGAGAAGATTGCGCAGATGGTTCCTGTTCCGGTTCGTACGGGACCGGTGGAAGAGGTGGAAACACTGGAAGTGTCGGAGCGGGCGGAGAAGGGATTTGGCAGCTCGGGGAAGTGAGTTTGCCCTTGCTCTGCTTTCCCACCCGTGTCGCGCGCGCCGTGGATGGGGCGCAGGGCAATGGGAAAAGCAAATGCAGGTCCTTCGACTCCCTGCGGTCGCTCAGGATGACAGTCGGCGGGGTGAGCGGTCGGTTTCCCAGGTCCGAAAATCCGGACCTGGGGCACCCGTGATTGGTGGCGGGTTGAGGTTTGTTCTTTCCCACATCTCAAAATCGAGATGTGGGGCACCCGGCAAATGCACTCCCTCAGGGGTTAAAACCCCTTGCGATGAGTTGGGCTGGAACGTACGGGCTGAAGCCCGCACCTTTCACGCTGAAGCCCGCACCCTTCACGCTGAAGCCCGTCCTCTTCACGATGAAGCCCGCACCCTTCACGCTGAAGCCCGTGCCTTTCACGCTGAAGCCCGTGCCCTTCACGCTGAAGCCCGTGCCCTTCATCTTCAATCGCGGCCCGGATAAGCCTTGCTCAGCCCTTGGCGGTGGAGAAGCGTTTGGAGACTTCGGTCCAGTTGACGACGTTCCACCAGGCGGCGAGGTAGTCGGGGCGGCGGTTCTGGTAGGTGATGTAGTAGGCGTGCTCCCAGACGTCGTTGCCGAGGATGGGGTAGAGGCCCTGGGAGAGCGGCGAGTCCTGGTTGGCCGTGGTGGTCACGGTGAGCTTGCCGTCCTTGAGGACGAGCCAGCCCCAGCCGGAGCCGAACTGCTTGGCGGTGGTTCCGTTGAAGGCGGTCTTGAAGGCTTCAAAGTCGCCGAAGTCCTTGGCAATCTGGTCAGCCAGTGGGCCGGAGGGCGCGCCGCCGACGCCGGCGGAGCCGGGCTTGCCCATGATGTTCCAGAACATGGTGTGGTTGGAGTGGCCGCCGCCGTTGTTGCGGACCGCACCGCGGATGGCCTCGGGAACGGCAGCGAGGTCGCTGATGAGGTCGTCGACGGACTTGGCGGCGAGGGCGGGCTGGTCGGCCAGGGCGGCGTTGACGTTGTTGATGTAGGCCTGGTGGTGCTTGTCGTGATGGAGGTGCATGGTCTGGGCATCGATGAAGGGCTCGAGGGCCGCGTAGTCGTAGGGAAGTGGGGCAAGTGTGTAAGCCATGGTCAATCTCCTCGGTTGCGATTGTACTTGGGTGGGGTGGACAAGGGGAAAACTGTGAGGCGCGAGGGAAAACCGGCCTCCAATGTGGCCGCGCGCAGAAAAAAAACGGCAGCGAGGTTGGCCGTGAAGGACGCAATTTTCATCCACGCGGGCCCGCCTTCTGTTTAGATGGATGCGCGAGGGCGGCGAGAAGGCGCGAGGGAAATGGAAAAGAAGGTGAGAAACCTTCGCCGCTCGGGGAACATCGATAACAGTAGCGGCGAAAATGCCGCGGAAGACTCCCCACCCCCCTTGCAAACGAATTCCCGGCAGGAGCAGGTCCGGTCCCGAGGGACAGGTCTGAATGAAACCAAAGAAAAGCGAGCGTGAGAACGCATGATGACGGATGAAGCCCTTTACAGATGGCTGGGGCAGGAGGGCGAGGCCTTTGGCGCGCCCGGCCTGGAGCCGCGATGGACGTCGAGCGTGAAGGACGCGGTGTGCACGGCGTATGCAGCGTCGAGCCGGGTGTGGTTCACGTGCTCGCACGGGATTTTGAACGAGATATATCACCCGACGATTGACCGGGCGCAGGTGCGGGATATGGAGTTCCTGGTGACGGACGGGGAGAGCTTTGCGCACGAGGAGAAGCGGGACCTGCTGACGAGCTTCGAGTATCTGCATCCGGAGGCGCTGGGGGTGCGGTATGTGAATGCGGACCCGGACGGGCGGTATGCGCTGACCAAGGAGATTATCTGCGATCCGCACCATGGAGTGGTGGTGCAGCGGGTGCGGCTGGAGGGGCATGAGGATCTGATTCCGCGGCTGAAGGTGTATGCGCTGCTGGCGCCGCACCTGGACGGCGGCGGGGCGGGGAATACGGCGCGGGCGGTGGACATTGCCGGGAGCAAGATGCTGCTGGCGTGGAAGAACGAGTGGTCGCTGGCGATGGGGGCAAGCTGCGGTTTTGCGCGGGTGAGCTGCGGATTTGTGGGCACCAGCGACGGCTTCAAGGACGTGATGAAGGAGTTCACGATGCAGCATGAGTTCGGCTCCGCGACGAACGGGAATCTGGCGGTGCTGGGCGAGCTGGCGATGGGCAAGGCGGGCGCGGACGGGGCAAGGGAGTTCACGCTGGCGATTGGGATTGGGGAGGGCCACCACACGGCGCTGCAGAAGACGGTGGGCGCGCTGGCGTCGCCCTACGCGGAGATGCGGGAGCGGTTTATTGCGCAGTGGAAGCGCGCGGCGAACCCGGAGTGGCTGGCGGAGAAGGCGGGCGACGGCGGCAAGCTTATGCGGGCCAGCCACAACGTGCTGCTGGCGCACGAGGACAAGACGTATTCGGGGGCGTTTGTGGCGTCGGCTTCGATTCCGTGGGGGCAAGCGAAGGGGGACGACGACCTGGGCGGCTACCACCTGGTGTGGACGCGGGACATGGTGCAGACGGCAACGGCGCTGCTGGCCTGCGGACGGGCGGAGACGGCGCGGCGGGCGCTGGTGTATCTGGCGTGCACGCAGCAGCCGGACGGGGGATTCGCGCAAAATTTCTGGGTGGACGGGCGGCCGTACTGGAGCGGCATGCAATTGGACGAGGTGGCGTTTCCGCTGATGCTGACGTGGCGGCTGTGGAAGGCTGAGGCGCTGGGCGAGGTGGAGATATTTCCGTTTGTGGAGCGGGCTGCGGGCTACCTGCTGCAGCATGCTCCGGTGACGGCGCAGGAGCGCTGGGAGGAGAACGCAGGGTATTCGCCGTCCACGCTGGCGGCGGTGATTGCGGGGCTGATTTGCGCGGCGGAGATTGGGCGTGCTCACGAGGCGACGGAGATGGCGGAGTTTGTGGAGGAGTTTGCCGACTGGATTGAGGGCCACCTGGAGGACTGGATGGTGACCAACAACGGCGTGCTGCTGGAAGAGGTGAAGCGGCATTACATGCGTATTCGTCCGCCGGAGCAGGGTGAGGCTTATGCCTGCGAGAGCTGTGGGAAGGAAATCATCCACTTGCAGAACCGTCCACCGGGAACGCGGGCGGATTTTGAGGCGCGGGAGATTATCGACGCGGGTTTTCTGGAGCTGGTGCGGTATGGGGTGCGGCGAGCGGACGATCCGCTGATGGCGGATTCGCTGAAGGTGGTGGACGCGGTGCTGAAGCGTAATCTGCCGCAGGGCCCATGCTGGAATCGCTACAACTGGGACGGCTATGGGCAGGGAGAAGATGGAAGCCCGTTCACGGGATATGGCCAGGGCCGCGCGTGGCCGCTGCTGCTGGGCGAGCGTGCGCATTATGAGCTGGCCGCGGGGCACGATGTGGCGGAGCTGATCCGGACCTATGAGCGCTACGCGACGGCGGGGCAGATGCTGCCCGAGCAGGTGTGGGACGAGGAAAACCGGCCGGCGCAGCGGCTGGTGAAGGGCGGACCGGCGGGGTCTGCGACGCCGCTGGTGTGGGCCCATGCGGAGTATTTGAAATTGTTGCGCTCGGCGAAGGATGGGAAGGTCTTCGACCGGATTGACCCGGTGTACGAGCGCTACTGTGAGCCGGAAGGGCGCGGCAAGGTGCGGCGGGGCCTCGAGTTCTGGAGTCTGCGGCGGCCCATCCAGCAGATGGCGGCGGGCGGGACGCTGCGGATTCTGGATGGGGGCCGGTTTGAGGTGGTGTGGACGTTGGACGAGTGGAAGACGACGCACCACACCGAGAGCAGCGGACAGGGCAGCGCGGGCTATAGCGTGGACCTGGAAACAACGGCAACCGAGGCCGGAGGCAAGCTGACCTGGACACTGCACTGGCCGGAGGGCGACCGGTGGCTTGGATACAATGTGGACGTGGCGCTGGAAGCGGCGGCGACATAATCCCATGGAAATGCAAGAACGATAAGGATGTATCCCAGTGACGCGCGAGACTGCGCGCCGGGGAAGGGAAAGGAATTGACGGTACGATGACTGCCAGCCTGACAGAACGCACTTTGGAAGAGCTCTCGATTGATACTTTGCGGCTGCTGGCCGTGGACGCGGTGCAGAAGGCGAACAGCGGGCATCCGGGAGCGCCGCTGGGCTGCGCGCCGATTGCGTACGCGCTGTTCCACAAGGTGATGAAGCACAATCCGGCGCACTCGAAGTGGGCGGACCGGGACCGGTTTGTGCTGTCGAATGGTCATGCTTCGGCGCTGCTGTATTCGACGCTGTTTCTGGCGGGCTACAAGGTGACGCTGGAGGACCTGAAAAGCTTCAGGCAGTGGCACTCGCGCACGCCGGGGCATCCGGAGTACGGCCACACGGATGGGGTGGAGGTGACGACGGGTCCGCTGGGCCAGGGGTTGGCGATGTCAGTGGGCATGGCGGCGGCCGAGCGGCATCTGGCGGCGGTGTATAACCGGCCGGGCTTTGACGTGGTGGACCACCATACCTATGTTTTGTGCGGCGACGGGGATTTGATGGAAGGCGTGTCGCATGAGGCGGCGTCACTGGCCGGAACGCTGGGGCTGGGCAAGCTGATTGTGCTCTACGATGACAATCTGATTTCGCTGGACGGACCGACGGAGCTGAGTTACACCGAGGACGCGCTGGAGCGGTTCGCGGCCTACCACTGGCATGTGCAGCGGGTGGCGGACGGCAACGATCTGAAGGCGATTGAAGGGGCGATTAAAGCGGCGAAGGCCGAGACGGGCAAGCCCTCACTGATTGCGGTGCGCACGGTGATTGGCTACGGCAGCCCGAAGGCCGGCACCAGCAAGGTGCATGGCGAGGCGCTAGGCGCGGCGGACACGGCGGCGACGAAGAAGTTCTTCGGCTTTCCTGAGGACCAGAGCTTTGTGGTTCCCGAGGACGCCTTGAAGAACTGGCGCGAGGCCGAGGCGCGCGGCGCGGCCGAGGAAGCGGAGTGGAAGAAGCTCTTCGAGGGTTACAGGGCGGCTTATCCGGAACTGGCGGCGGAGTTTGAGCGGACGCAGAAGGGCGAGCGCAAAGCCGGATGGGAGAAGTCGATTCCGGTGTTTGGAACCGAGAAGCCGATGGCCACGCGGAACGCGGGCGGTGCGGTGATGAACGCGATTGCGGAGGCGGTGCCGGAGCTGTTCGGCGGGGCGGCGGATTTGACGGCCTCGACCAAGACGATTTTCAAGCCGGGGGCGAATTTCCACGTGGACCCGGCGGGACGGAATGTGTTTTTTGGGGTGCGCGAGTTTGGCATGTGCGCGGCAGTGAACGGAATGGCGGCGCATGGCGGGCTGGCGCCCTTCGGGTCGACGTTTTTTGTCTTCAGCGACTACTGCAAGCCGGCGCTGCGGCTGGCGGCGCTGATGCAGGTGCACTCGCTGTTTGTGTTTACGCACGACTCGGTTGCGCTGGGCGAGGACGGGCCGACGCACCAGCCGATTGAACACCTGATGGCGCTGCGTGCGGTGCCGGGAATGACGGATTTTCGTCCCGCGGACGCGAACGAGACGGCGGCGGCGTGGCGCGTTGCCCTGGAGCGCACGGGGCCGAGTTTCTTTGCACTGACGCGGCAGGATCTGCCGGTGATTGATGCGGCCAAGACGGATGTGCTGGGTGGTGTTCGGCACGGCGCGTATGTGCTGGAAGATGCGGCCAAGCCGGCGGTGGTGCTGCTTGCCACGGGGTCAGAGGTTTCGCTGGCCGTGAGCGCGGCGAAGCTACTCGAGGGCGAGGGCATTCAAGCGCGGGTGGTGAGCATGCCGAGCTGGAAGCTCTTTGAAGAGCAGACGGCCGAGTACAAGGCGAGCGTGTTGACGGCGGGCGTGCCGAAATTGGCAGTGGAGGCCGGGGCGACGCTGGGCTGGTGGAAGTATGTGGGCGAGACGGGCGACGTGATTGGCCTGGACCGCTTTGGCGCGTCAGCGCCGGGGCCGACGGTGATGGCCGAGCTGGGATTCACGGCGGAGAATGTGGCGGCGCGGGCGAGGAAGTTAGTGAAGAAGTAAGTTGCGCATGCGCGGGCGAGTTAGCCGGTAAGTGAGATGGCACGGAAAGGAATTGGAGTGAAGTTAGTGATTAGTTCCGACCACGCGGGATTTCCGTTGAAGGAGGAAGTGCGCGCGTATCTGGTCAAGCAGGGCCACGAGGTGGTGGACTTGGGCGCCTATAGCATCGATCCCCTGGACGATTATCCGGATTTTGCGGAGAAGGTGGGCGAGGCGATCCGGGAGGGCGTTGCGAAGAAGGGGATTTTGATTTGCGGTTCAGGCGTGGGCGTGTGCGTGGCGGCGAACAAGATTCCGGGGATACGCGCGGGGATGTGCCACGACACCTATTCCGGGCACCAGGGCGTGGAGCACGACGACATGAATGTGGTGGTGCTGGGCGCACGGATTATCGGGCCGGCGCTGGCGTTTGAAGTGGTGGATGCGTTTGTGAAGGCGGAGTTCCAGGTGAAAGAAGAGCGATTTGAGCGGCGGTACAGGAAGGTGCTGGCGATTGAAGCGAAGTACCAGTGTGGAGACGGAAGCAGGAGCACTGCATAAGCGCAGGTTTTGATCCAGTGCGGCGGAGAGTGAGGTCCTCTCCGCGGCGATTCGCGGACAATGCAACAGGAACCGATGTGCGGGATGGCCTGCGGCCATCACGGAGAGACGCCGATGCTCCCCTTCGACGTAATCCTCTTTGATGTCGGCGGAGTTCTGTTGACGAATGGATGGGACCACCGGGAGCGCACGGTGGTTCTGGACGAGTTCAGGCTGGACCGCGCGGAGTTTGAGGCGAGGCATCCGGCACCCTATGACGCGTGGGAGCGGGATGCGATTCCGGTGAACGCGTATCTAGATGCGACGGTTTTTTACCAGCCGCGGAAGTTTACGCGGGAGGAGTTTTTCGAAGCGATGTGCGCGCAGTCAAAGGAGCTTCCGGATGGGGCGCTGGGCATCCTCGGCGAGCTTTCGGCATCGGACAAGTGGGTGCTTGGGGCGCTGAATAACGAGGCGCGCGAGACGAATGAGTATCGGTTTGAGAAGTTCGGACTGCACGCCTATTTCGAGTTTGCGTTCAGCTCGTGCTATCTGGGATTGCGCAAGCCGGAGCCGGCCATTTACGAGCGGGCGCTGGAGATGCTGGACGCGCCTGCAGAGCGGGTGCTGTTCATCGACGACCGCGAGGAGAATGTGGACGGCGCGCGCAATGCGGGGATGAAGGCGATTCGCTTTGAGGGCGCGGAGGCGCTGAAGAGCGAGCTGATGGGGCTGGGAGTTTTTTGAAGCAAACAGATTGAAACGAATGGCCTGAAACGAATGGCCTGAACAGGATGGAAGGAGAGCGGGAATGCAACTGGGATTGATTGGACTGGGCAAGATGGGCGGCAACATGGCGGAGCGGCTGCGGCTGGGCGGCCACCAGGTGGTGGGCTTCGACTTCAGCGCGGAAGCGGTGGCGAAGCTGACCGCGTCGGGCAATGTGGGCGTGGGGTCGCTGGAGGACCTGGCGAGAAACCTGAAGGGACGCAAGGCGATTTGGATCATGGTGCCGCAGGGCAAGCCGGTGGACGACACGATTGCGAAACTGGAGCCGCTCATGAACCCCGGCGACATTCTGATCGACGGCGGCAACTCGAATTACAAGGACTCGATGCGCCATTACAAGGAAGTGACGGCGAAGGGCTTCCAGTTTGTGGACGTGGGCACGTCGGGCGGCGTGTGGGGTTTGAAGGAGGGTTACAGCATGATGGTGGGCGGCGACAAGGAAGCCGTCGAGTATCTGCGGCCGATCTTTGAAACACTGGCGCCGGGCGCGGACAAAGGCTGGGGCCACGTGGGCCCGGCGGGCGCGGGACATTTTGTGAAGATGGTGCACAACGGCATTGAGTACGGGCTGATGCAGGCCTACGCCGAGGGGTTCACGATTCTGGAGAAGAAGGAAGAGATGAATCTGGACCTGGCGCAGATTGCCGAGATCTGGCAGTACGGCAGCGTGGTGCGGAGCTGGCTGCTGGACCTGACGGCGGATGCGCTGAAGAAGAATCCGGCGCTGGACGGGCTGGAGGCGTATGTGTCGGACTCGGGCGAGGGACGGTGGACGGTGTTTGAAGCGATTGACCTGAACGTGTCGGCCCCGGTGATTACCGAGTCGCTGATTCGGCGGATCCGGTCGCGCGAGGAGAACAATTTTACGGACCGGATGCTGTCGATCATGCGGAACGCGTTTGGCGGGCATGCGGTGAAGAAGGACTAGCTCTTTGGCTGGGTTAATTCGTTTCTTCGGCATCGTGGTTTCCCAGGCCTCAAAATCGAGACCTGGGGCACCCGGGATTCGTGGTGAGTTAAGCGGTCAGAGACCCAGTTAGACCAACTTAGAAGCAGGAGGTCGGGGAGTTATGGCGACTGTACAGATGAAAGTAAGTCCCGAGGATATGTTGCACATTCCGCATGGGAGCGAACTGATTCCGGAGCCGGGGATCATGGTGATCTTTGGCGCGTCGGGCGACCTGACGAAGCGCAAGTTGCTGCCGGCGCTCTACCACCTGGAGCAGGAGGGTCTGCTGCCCAAGGAGTTTGCGATTGTGGGCGTGGCGCGGCGGCCGCTGGGCGACGAATTTGCGGCGGACATGCGCGAGGGCATTCTGGAGTTCGGCGGCGTGGACAAGGACGACCCGAAGCTGGAGGAATTTGTCGGCAAGGTGGGCTACTACGCGCTTAACTTTGGCGACCAGGCGCACTACGCGGGGCTGAAGGCGGAGCTGGACCGGATTGCGGCGGAGAAGAACATTGGCGGGGACCGGCTGTTCTATCTGGCGACCGCGCCGGAGTTCTTTGCGTCGATTATCGAGAATCTGGGCGCGCAGGGCATGGCGCAGCCGGAGAAGGGACGCGTGGGCGTGGTGATCGAGAAGCCCTTTGGGCACGATCTGGATTCAGCCAAGGAGCTGAACCGGCAGGTGAATGCGGTCTTCCACGAGGACCAGGTCTTCCGCATTGACCACTACCTGGGCAAGGAGACGGTGCAGAACATTTTGGTCTTCCGGTTTGCGAACGGGATTTTTGAGCCCATCTGGAACCGGAATTACATTGACCATGTGCAGATTACGGCGGCAGAGACGCTGGGCGTGGAAGGGCGCGGTCCGTTCTATGAAAAGGCGGGCGCGCTGCGGGACGTGGTGCAGAACCACGTGATGGAACTGCTGAGCTTTGTGGCGATGGAGCCGCCCTCGAGCTTTGACGCCGAGGCGGTGCGGCGCGAGAAGGTGAAGGCGTGGCGGGCCATTCCGAGCCTGCCCGTCCAGAACGCGGTGCGCGGGCAGTATGGGCCGGGCGTGGTGGAAGGGCAGAAGGTGGTGGGCTATCGCGACGAGGAGCGGGTGAATCCGGAGAGCGGCACGGAGACCTTTGCCGCGGTGCGCCTGGAAATTGAGAACTGGCGGTGGGCCGGCGTGCCGTTCTATCTGCGCGCGGGCAAGCGGCTGAGGAAGCGCGCCACGGAAATCAGCATCCAGTTCAAGCAGCCGCCGCTGCTGATCTTCAATCGCATGCAGGGAGGCGGGCCGTGCCAGGAGATTCAGCCGAATCTGCTGACGATTCGCATCCAGCCGGACGAGGGGATTGCGCTGCGCTTCGGGGCCAAGGTGCCGACAACGCCGGAGATGAGCGTGTGCCCGGTGAATATGGACTTCGACTACGCGGCGGCGTTTGGCAAGTCGAGCGCGAACGGTTATGAGCGGCTGCTGCTGGACGCGATGCTGGGCGACCAGACGCTGTTTGCGCATCGCGACGGCGTGGAGGTGACGTGGGGGCTGTTTACGCCGATTCTGCAGGCGTGGGCAGCGAAGGAGCCGGAGGTGTTTCCGAATTATTTTGCGGGAACGTGGGGCCCGGACTGCTCCGACCGTCTGCTGGAGCGCGACGGACACGTGTGGCGCAATCAACTGGGTGTGCAGAGCTGAGGTCGCGCGAGGCGCGCGCGAGGCAAACCGAAACACGCGAAGAAGGAACGGGCCGGAACTCCGTGAGGGAGATCCGGCCCGTCTTTTCTTGATGCTTGCTGTGTTGAGGGCTGACCGAGTTACTGGCAGCCGGTGAAGGCCAGGTTGGCGGTTCCGGTGAGCGGGGAACCGGCGAGGGTTCCGGCGGAAGTGATGACCTCAGACGGGGTGCAGTCGGCCGTGGACGTAGAGCCGCTGACCGTGGCCATGCCGTCAATCGAATACATGGGCAGGACGGCGGGTTGGGTGAGCGTGGCTCCGGTGGAGGACCATGCGCCGAAGTATGCGCCGAGGGCTGGGACCTGGATGGAGTAATTCGCGCAATCGGTCGAGGTGGGATTGCAGGCCGGGCTCTGGGTGGTGTTGGGCGCGGTGGTGACGGTGAGCGAGGCGCCGCCGGATTGTGTGGTCGTCATTGGCATGGGGATGGTGTAGTCCACGCTGTTGACGGTCTCAAGAACGCTGAGCTGGGCATCGATGACGGTTGCGGCCATGGACGAGTTGACGGAAGTGACCTGGCCGGTGACGGTGGCCGTGGAAAGGGCGACGGAGTTGTCCAAGGTCGAGGCGTTGAGCACGACGGTGCCTGCAGTCGTGCCGATGGAGACGCCGGTTTCGATGGAAGGCGCATAGAGGACGCCGTTGGAATCGGCGCCTGTGACGACCAGGTCATAGGGCTTGGTGGTGTCGCCGACCATGACGGGGCAGATGCTCCAGGTGCCGTCTGACGCGGTGGAGGTGGACATGAGGATGCGTTCGATGGGATTGCCGCTCGCGTCCTTTGCGCCGGAGGGATCAGGCTGCTCGAGGGCGACCATGGCTCCCGCGATGGGAGTGCCGGCGGCGCCGGTGACCTTGCCGTTGAGCGAGACGGAGGTGGTTCCGACCTCACCGGCATGGAGGACGGGTTTGAGCCGGAACTGGCCGTTGCCCTCGCGGACGATGGAGGAGCAGGTGTTGAAGTCGATGTTCAGATCTTCAGTTTGGCCGGCGCTGATGGTGAATGCGCCGCCGGCGATCTGGCCGGAAGGGATTTTGAGGCCGGTCTTGGCTTCGCTGGAGAGCAGCAGCGGATAGGTCTGGGCGCTGTTGCCGGAGCCCATGACGACGCAGTTGGCTCCGCCGGAGCCCTGACACACGTCGGTGCTGTTCATCGACGTGGACGTGCCGGAGGAAAGGGTAAGCCCGGCGGTGGTCTGCGCGAGGATGATGCGAATCTGCTGGTAGCTGCCGGCCTGAAGCTCAGAGTTGTCGCCGAGCGAGGCCAGGAAGCACTGGTTGTTGGCCTCGCCGAGAAGATTGACCTGCACGGCATCGTTGTTCTTGGAGAGATTGGGGGTCAGATCGACCCAGCCGCCGTCGGAGTCTCCGGCCGAGGCGCTGGTGTTGGCCTGCACGTCAGTGATGGTGACCCAGACGGCGGAGTAAGGGCCATCGGGGGCGGCGCAGGTGGCGGGGTCACTGATGGAGACCTTGACCTGGGACATGCCGGAATTGGTGATGACATTGTTTCCGCTGCTGCAGGCAACGATGACGCCCGTGATGCCGGTGAGAACGAGCAGAAAGGCCAGCACAAGCAGATTTTGCAGACGGCGGCTCGATTGGGAAGGTTGGGTGGAACGAAGCATGGTGTCCTCCAAAAAAGTCAGCTCTACGCGGTGCGAGGAGAGCCAAGGCAAAAAAAGACAATCGAAGCCAAAGGAGGAGAAGCGCTGCAGGTAAGAGCGTGCGAGCGGGCCGAGGGTTGTTTGGCCTACCTCTTCTTAGTCGCTGGAGATGGGCGAAGGCAAGCGGGAGGGCCCGAATTCACGGCACCTTAGTTTCGCTTTGGCGGCTCGGGAATCACCTGGACGAGGGTACCTTCCGGCAGGGATTCCTCAAGGAAACGGACAACGCCGCCCTGGACGACGCCGGGGATGAGGCCGGGGTGGGGCGAGCCGGCGCGTTGTGTGGAAGTGGCTGGCCCGGATGGAGTTGCGGGCTTTGCGGAGGGACTGGCCGAGCCCTTGTCCGTGCCCTTGTCCATGGCTTCATTGGCGAGCTGGTCGGCCTCCTTGTTGCCCTCGCGGAGGGTGTGGCGGATGTCGAACTGTTCGAGCTGGGCGGTGCGGCGGCGGGCTTTCTCCCAAAGGGCGCGGAGGGTGGGGCTCGAGACCTTGTAGCGGCCCATCATCTGCTGGACCATGAGCTCGGAGTCAGCAAAGACGCGGAGGCGGCGGATGCCGTTGAGGAGGGCCCAGTCGAGGACGGCGAGGAGGCCGGAGTATTCGGCGTAGTTGTTGGTCTGGCGGCCGAGGAACTCGCTGAGGCGTGCGACGACATGGCCATCGGGGTCCTGGATGACGGCGCCGAAGCCGGCGGGGCCGGGGTTGCCGCGGGAGCCGCCGTCGCAGTGGGCGGAGTGCCAGGCGGAGGGGCCGGATGGGGGTTCAAAGAGCGAGTCCTGCATACGTTGGGGCATGGAGCGGGGCATCGGTTACCAGTGTAATTGGGCGGGGGCCGGCGAGGGTGTGGGCGCGCTCACGACGGATGAGCGGGAACGTCGAACAAATACGCCGTCGAGCACAGGTTCGGACAGGAGATTCGATGGGGACGGAAGCTGCAAGCATTCCCGCGGGCCGGGGCGGAATCCCTGGAGGTTTGGCATGGCCGGCCGGAGGAAGGGTACAATCTTCCCCAGGCATGACAGCTACGCGGGCCATCAACGGAGCGAACCACGGAGCGAATCATGCGCAGGAGCGTTTGCAGGCGCGCGCTCCGGAGATGGAGCTGATCCGCGAGGCGCAGGCGGGATCGCGCGCGGCCTTTGACGCGCTGGTGCGGCAGTATGAGCAGCAGGTTCTGCGGCTGGCGCTGCACCTGACAGGAAACGAGCACGACGCGGAGGATATTTACCAGGAGGCGTTCCTGAAGGCCTTCCGGTACCTCGGCAACTTCCGGTTCGAGTGTTCGTTCTACACGTGGATTTACCGGATTGTGACCAATCTTTGCCTGGACCAATTGCGGCGGCGCAAGACGCGGCGCGAGGACCAGGCGGTGGTGATGGACCAGTCAGGCGACGAGATTGACCTGCTGGCCTCGGTTTCCGACAGCCGGTCATTTTCCAATCCGGCGCGGGAGCTGGATCGCAAGGTGCTGGGCGAACGGATTCAGGCGGCGCTGGACAAGTTGACGCCGCGGGAGCGAATGGTCTTCGAGCTGAAGCACTACCAGGGACTGCGGCTGCGGACGATTGGAGAGATGTTGAATACGACGGAAGAGACCGCGAAGAATACGCTCTTCCGGGCGACGAAGAAGTTGAGAGCGCAACTGGCGGGGGCGCGCTGAGAAAAAACGAGACCCCGGAAGGAAGCTGGAAGGAAATCGGGGCGGAAACGAAGTAACCCTTTTTGAGGCTGGAAGGACGTACCGAGATGGATTGTCAACTTGCACACGAGCGGATCGTGCTGGCGGCTTATGGGGAGCTGCCCGATGAGCAGGCCCACGAGCTGGAGCGGCACATGCTGGCGTGCGCGGAGTGCCGCGCGGAGCGGGAGCAACTGCATGCGGTGAAGACGCTGACCTCGTTGCATCCGGTGGTGGAGCCGCCGGCGAATCTGATGGCGCGGTCGCGGCTGCGGCTGGAAGAGGCGCTGGATGCGCTGCCGCCGAAGCGGTGGTATGAGCGGCTGAACCAGCGGCTGGGCAACAATTTTGCAAGTCTGCAGTCAGCGCCGGTTGCGGCGGCGATGCTGGTGGTGATTGGACTGGGCGCAGGCACGCTGGGCGGTTACGAGTACGCGCAGGGACGGGCGGCGCATGCGGCATCAGACGCGGCGCAGACGGCCGGCGCCGCACCGGCCCAGGGCTTGCCTGCCCAGGCTCCGCAGATGATTGCGCCGGGGAATGTGGCCAGCATTTCAAGCATTGCGCGGGTGCCCAACAGCAACCTGGTGGAGGTGCGGTTCAACCAGACGATTCCGCAGCAGGTGGAAGGATCGCTGGACGATCCGGCGATTCGGCAACTGCTGATGATGGCGTCAGAGGACGCGGCTTCAGAGGGCGTGCGGGACGATTCAGTGGGTCTGCTTGCGGCCGAGTGCCGCGCGGGACACAGTTGCCAGGGAGCGGGAATTCGCGATGCGCTGATGGTGGCGCTGCGCTATGACCGCAATGCGCGGGTGCGCGAGAAGGCGCTGAAGGGGCTGGAGCCCTATGTGTCGCAGGACATGCGCGTGCGGGATGCGGTGCTGGAGGCTTTGCTGAACGACAACGATCCGCGGATTCGCACCGAGGCGATTGGAATTCTGGAGCCGGTGGAGGCTGACACCAGTGTTCGCCAGGTGCTGTACTCGGTGGCGAACACGGACCGGAATCCGCAGATCAGGGATGTTTCGCGGCAGGTGCTGAGCCGGGTGCCGCAGATTCAGTAAGCAGGACCGCCAGCGAGCAGCGACTGCGCCGGGAAGTGAAGAGCGCGGGGCCGGGAGCGGCGGAAGGACACGAGAGAAGGGACACGATGAAGTACTTTTCGAGGCCGAATCTCTGTTGGGGAGTGGCGGTGTTGCTGGGACTGGGCACGGCACTGACGCCGGCGACGGCGCGAGGGCAATCCAGTGACATTGGAAGTTTGATGGCGCAGCAGAATCTGCTGCTGCACTCGGCGGCGCCGGGATACCTGGGCGTGCTGGTGGGCGACGTGGACCAGGATGCGGCGACGCGGCTGAAGCTGAAGGACACCAAGGGCGCGGTGGTGACGCTGATTGACCACGATGCGCCGGCGGCGCAGGCGGGCATCCGCGTGAACGACGTGCTGCTGGTGCTGAACGGACAGGCGGTGGAGAATGCCGAGCAGTTTGGGCGGATTCTTCGCGAGCTGCCGGCGGGCCGGACGATGAGCATTGAGCTGAGCCGCGACGGCAACGTCCAGACGATTGCCGTGCAGCTTGTGGACCGCAAAAAGATGGAGCACGAAGTTTGGACCAAGCTCGACGCCGGCGGAGACGAGTTTACGCCGGTGCCAAGCATGGGCATGCTGGCGGGCGGCGGGGGCGGGAATGTGCCGCCGTCGAACGGATTCCATTTGCCGTGGTTCGGCAGCAGCCTGAACGTGGGCGCGCTGGTGGAACCGCTGACCCGGCAGATGGCCGACTACCTGGACGTGGTGAACGGGCTGATGGTGAAGCAGGTGGCGCGCAAGAGCGAGGCCGCGGTGGCGGGAATGAAGGCCTTCGACGTGATTCTGAAGGTGGGGCCGGAGACGATTGCGACGTTGTCTGACTGGGACCGCGCGCTGCGCTCAAACAAGGGCAAGACCGTGCAGGTGACGATTCTGCGCAACAGGAAGCAGCAGATGCTGGCGCTGCAGGTGGATTCAAAGCACCCGCGGGGCTGACAGAAGCAGCTGCAGACGGAGAAACAACGAAGGGCGCCGCCGGGGCAATCGGCTGGCGCCCTTGCTGTTTGCGCTGGAAGAAGCCAAGTGCGTACCCTATGATGATCAGCCTATGAGAACTTCTTTGAAGTGGGTGGCCGCTGTTGGCCTGATTCTTGGCGCTGCGCTTGGCATGGCGGGATCGACGGCCACGCAAGCGAACGTGCGCGACAGCATGTGGGCGCTTGATGCGGTTGGACTCATCGTGGCCACCGTCATTCTGGCGATGCACTTCTTCCGCAAGGGCAGCGACGCGGTTGCCGCGGGGTTCCTGGTGTTTGCGTTGGGCGAGAGCGTGATGCTGACCGGAACGGCGGCGACGCTGGAGGGCAGCGTGCCGGCGTTTGCCGCGGGAACCGCGCTGTGGGCCGCAGGCTTGCTGCTGACGAGCCTTCCGGGCGAGTTTGCCGCGTGGACGCGACTGGCTGGAATTGCGGCCGGCGTGCTGATGGCGATTACCGCGGCCAGCATCTTCTGGGGCAAAGCGGTTACGCCGCTGAGCCACCCGCTGCCATTTTTTGCCTATCCCATCCTTGTTCTCACCTTCGCGGGCTGGTTCGTACGGCTGATTCGGGAGGGGTGAGCGGCGAGCGAGAAAGGCGCGCAGGGGATGACGTGTGGCTGCCGCCGGCTGTGCAACCATAGAGTTGCATGCAAAAGAGGACATGGCTGATTCGACTGGCCGCTCCAGTGACCGCTCCGGCGGGCTTGCTGCTGGCAGTGTTGACGGGAGTTTGCGTGGCTCAAGCGGCAGCTGCGCAGACGGCGAGCGATGTGGCAGCGAACCCGGGGCGGCCCACCGTTTCCACCCCCGCAACGCTGACGCCGGTGGGTTATCTGCAGTTTGAAAATGGGCCGACGCAGGCCTGGCGGTCGCCAGAGTTTACCTTCCAGATGAACTTTAATGAAACGGTGAAGCTGGCGGTGAGCCAACGCCTGCAACTGCTGGCGGTGACCGAGCCGATGGCGCGCTCAAAGGCGCAGGGCAGGCTTGCAACGGATGCCGGCGGGGTGGCGCTGGGCGGGCAGGCGGTGCTGCACGCGGGCGAGAGTGCCCGGCCCACGATTGCGGTGAGCTATCTGCGACAGGTGTACGGCGGTACAGCGCCGGATCTGGACATGGGCAGTCCCACGGACGCGGTGACGGTGCTGGCCAGCGCGGATGTGCGGGGCTTTCACTATGACGCCAACGCGCTGATCAATCGACTGAAACAAGACTCAGTGAGCCGCGCGCAGTGGGCGTTGACGCTTTCGATTTCTCACGCGATTACGAAGCGCGTTTCCTGGTCAGGAGAGCTGTGGCACTTTACGCAGCCGTTCCTGCACGGCCGGGCGGTGGGCAACCTGTGGGCACTGGCCTATGCCGAACGCCCGAACCTGGTTTGGGACGGAGGCTTCAACCGCGGGCTGACGGGGACTTCAACGCAGTGGGAGGTGTTTGCGGGATTCACCTACCTGCTGCCGCACCGGCTGTGGCGGCGGAGCGGCAAGAGCGCAGATTGAGGCGCAAACGAGAAGGCTGCAAACCCTTTGGGGTGTCGGGCCATCCTAGTCTGATAGCGGCCGTGGATGGGGACGACGGGCAAGACGCGCGGCGCACTTGAAGGAGGTAGGTGAGTGAGGCTTTTTGGCGTTCCGGCGCTGGCCGGGATTGTGGTGGTGTGCGCGTCGGCTTTTGTGCCGATGGCGAGTGCGCAACAGGCTGCGGTGCCCGGTGCGGCGGTGGTTGCCAAGGCGCAGGCGGGTGACCCGGCGGCGGAGACCAGGCTGGGGGATTTCTACGCGGACAAGAGCACGCCGGAGGGATACACCGAGGCGGCGACCTGGTATAAGAAGGCGGCCGAGAAGGGGTTCGGCGAGGGCGAATACAAGCTGGGGATTGCCTACTGCTGGCACGAGGGGGTTGCGCAGGATTACTCGAC
>JBAUEO010000073.1:0-12348 GCA_049678625.1 Occallatibacter sp.
GGACCTGCATTTGCCTTTCCACCTTGTCATCCTGAGCGACCGCAGCGAAGCGAAGGGAGTCGAAGGACCTGCATTTGCCTTTCCACCTTGTCATCCTGAGCGACCGCAGCGAAGCGTAGGGAGTCGAAGGACCTGCATTTGCCTGGGTGCCCCATTCATGGCGGCTGCGCCAGCAGACGACATGAGTGGAAAATCACAAGCCGGCGTCCCTGCTCCCTCGTCAACCCCTCCACCGTCGCACTCACCCGCACCCCCTCATCCCGCTCACCCAACTCCCCGCGCCCCTTTGCCGGTCATTTTCCCGCCCCGACGAATACCGAATCTGTCAGCACTTCCCGCGCCGTCCACCAATCCAACAACCCGCTGACTTGCTGACGCGCCAACTTGCTGACTTGCTGACTTGCCGAGAGACTATTCGCCGTCCGCGGCCTCTGTGCCCTACTCTTTACCCATGACAGACCGCGAACTTCTCGCGCGCATTGCCCGCTCACCCGGTGGCAAAGCCGGCTACAAGCAACTCGTCCGAGAACTTGGCCTCGGCGGCGGCCGTGAGCGCCGTCTGCTCCTCGAGCAGCTTGCCCGGCTCACCGTCCGCGGCCAGCTCACCCAGCTCGATCGCGAGCAGTGGAACCTTCCGCGCCCGGCCGCCTCGCGCGACAACCTTCTTGCCGGCCGC
Source organism: Occallatibacter sp. (assembly GCA_049678625.1). GTDB lineage: Bacteria > Acidobacteriota > Terriglobia > Terriglobales > Acidobacteriaceae > Telmatobacter. The sequence continues at coordinate 677 of JBAUEO010000073.1, forward strand.
CTCGATCTCCACCGCGACGGCTACGGCTTCGTCCGCCCCAATCCGCGCCAGCCCGCCCTTTTATCTGAAGCGCGGGGTCCCCACGGACAGGTCCAAGTCCGTGGGGTGCCGGAAGACATTTTCGTTCCACCCAACGAAATCAACGGCGCCATGCAGGGTGACCAGGTCCTCGTCGAACTCGAGCCGCCCCGCGCCGACGGCCGCCGCCTCGGTCGCATCGCGCGCATCCTCGAGCGCCGCAATTCCACCGTCGTCGGCACCTTCCGCTACCAGAAATCCGATCGCGAACCCGGCCATCGCGTCATCCCCTTCGACGACCGCATGACGCAAGCCATCCTCATCCCGCCCGGCCAGGAAATCCCCACCGTCGTTTCCTCGCCCCATCGCGTCCTGGGTTCGCAGGCGCACAATGCGCCAGTTCACGAAAGCCTTGATGGCCTCGTCGTCGATGTTGAAATCACCAGTTGGCCCACGCCCACGCGCCCGCCCGTCGGCCGCGTCATTGAGGTCCTCGGCCACCCCAACGACTTCGGCGTCGATGTCGAGATGATGATTCGCAAGCACCAGCTTCCGCGCGTCTTTCCGCCCGCGGTGCTCACCGAAGCGCGCGCCGTCGCGCATCTCGAAAGATCCGAGGTCGCCCGCCGCCGCGATTTTCGGCACCTGCCCATCGTCACCATCGACGGCGAAACTGCCAAGGACTTCGACGATGCCGTCCTCGTCACGCAACACGCGGACAGCTCGTGGGAACTCCAGGTCCACATCGCCGATGTCTCTCACTACGTTCGCCCCGGCTCCGATCTCGACCTCGAGGCCCGCCTGCGCGGCACCAGTGTCTACTTTCCTGACCGCGCCATTCCCATGCTGCCTCAGGAGTTATCGACAGATATATGCAGCCTGCGTCCCGGCCAGGACCGCCTCGTCTTAAGCTGCCTCATGCAGCTCAACGCGCAGGGACGCATCGTGAGTTATGAGATTGTTGAGGGTGTTATCCGCTCCGCTGCCCGCATGACTTACACTAAGGTCCATGCCATCCTTCAGGGCGATGCGGAAGCCCGCGCAAGCTATCCAGAACTTACTCCGCACTTTGAACAGATGCATCAATTGGCCATGCTCATGAACAAGCGGCGCGAGGAGCGCGGCTCCATCGACTTTGACCTTCCCGAGCCCGTGATCGATTTCGACGACCAGGGACAGATGCGCCGCGTCACCCGCGCTGAGCGCACCTGGGCCAATCGGCTCATTGAGGAATTCATGCTCGCCGCCAACGAATGCGTTGCCACGTGGCTTGAGGATCTTGGCGTGCCAGCCATTTACCGCATTCACCAGAAGCCTGAGCCGCGCCGCGTGGTGCAATTCGAGGAGCTCGCCGCCGGCTTCGGTTACTCGCTCGGCCTCGGCGCTCTGCCCGTCAAGCGAGTCGTCACCAGGGGCGACCGAAGAGACGCTCAACGATCAGGACGGACGGCCCGCTCCCATGAGATACCCGAAGACATCGCGGTAACTCCAAAGATGTACCAGAAGTTAGCCACGCGCATTGAAGGCAAGCCCGAAGAACGTATTTTGAGTTATCTCATGCTTCGCTCGCTGCGACAGGCAAGATACTCCGAAGTCAATGAAGGCCACTTCGCCCTCGCCGCACCCACTTATACGCACTTTACTTCGCCCATCCGCCGCTATCCTGACCTCATCGTCCACCGCATCACCAAATCACTTCTTCGCGCCGGCATCTCCGGTCGCGGCCACCTTTCCGAGGGCCGCCACGCATCGCCCTGGACGCATCCTGATGAGGGCTCTCGCGGTGGCGCACCTCGCGTTGCCAGACATGCAGTCGCCCCTGCCGAAATCGACCCGCCGATTCCCGAGCAAGAGCTCGCCCGGATCGCCGAGGAGACCAGCCTGACTGAACGCCGCGCCGCTGAAGCCGAACGCGAGCTCGTCGAGTGGAAAAAGGTCCGCTTCATGCAGGACAAGGTCGGCGAGGAGTTCGACGCGCTCGTGCTAAACCCCGCGAAGTTCGGCCTCTTTGTCGAGCTTACTGACCTCTTCGTCGAAGGTCTCGTCCCCATCGACAGCCTGCGCGACGACCGCTACACCTGGCGCGAAAGCACGCACGAAATCGTGGGCCTGCGCTGGGGTCGTCGCTTCCGCGCGGGCGACCGCGTCCGCGTCCTCCTTGACCGTATTCTCGCCCAGGAGCGCCGCCTCCAGTTCTCGCTTGTCGAAGAGGGCATTCCGCTCACCGGCAAGAAAGCCTCCCACCCAGCGCCCAAAAAGAAGCCCAAAACGAAGAAGGAGCGCGCCGGGGAGGATTCGAAGCAACCCACGAAGCGCAGGCCCTTCAAAAAACGCCGGCGTTAGTCCCGTGCGTCATGCAGAAATCCCAGCATGAGGCACAACGTTTTTCTCGCGCGCCCGCCAATCCCCTACAATGGTTCCTGGGAGCAAGCCTGATGGCACACACCGTGTTTTGCGTTCGCAACAAGAAGGAGATGGAGGGCCTTGACGAGCCGCCCTTCGACTCCGAGTTCGGACAGAAGATTTACAAGAACGTCTCCAAGGCCGCCTGGGCCGAGTGGGTCGACCGGCAGAAAATGCTGCTCAATGAATATCGCCTCCAGCCCTGGACCCCGCAGGCGCAGGAGTTCCTCGTCGAACAGATGGAGCAGTTCTTCTTCGGCGAGGGCTCGGCTCTTCCGCAGGAATACGTCCCACCGTCGCAGTAGTTCCTGTCCCGGCCGCGGCCGCACGCAACAATGGCGGCTGGTGTAAACTTGAAAATAACCCCAGAGGCCGGCTCGCCTGAGCCGGCTTGATCATGTCGGGACGTGGCTCAGCCTGGTAGAGCACTCGCTTGGGGTGCGAGGGGTCGGCAGTTCAAATCTGCCCGTCCCGACCATTCAACTTCCCTTCCGAAAAAGCTTCGTGAACACATGAAGTTGGCTGCTGCCGACCCACGAAGCACCCCAACCTTGGCATTCGCTTCAGCGAATGCCCGAGTCCAGCCTGCGAGGGGCCCGAGGCGAAGCCGAGCTCCGCGGCAGTTCAAATCTGCCCGTCCCGACTACTAAAGTCAATCATTGACCAAAAAGATTTTCAAATTCTCTCTGAATGTGCCGATTTCCCCCAGACGCCCACCGCTCAGGACGGAAACAGGCCCTCGCCGGCCTCGTGCAGCCGCGTGATGCGCGGCCGTCGCTTCAGCGGCTGCGGATCGGGCTTGGCCAGCAGGCCCGCCAGCTCCCGCAACTCGGCACGCGCGGCTCCAATCACAGCTGCAGCGGCATCCAGCCGCTTGCCGGGCTCGTTGCGCTCCAGCGGAAGCCGGCCTTGAGGCTGCTTGCGCCGCGTATGGCCCAGCGCGTGTCGCGCGCCCACCAGCGTATAGCCCTCGCCATGCACCAGTCGCTTGATCTCCAGCGCCATCTCCACGTCGCGCCGACGGTAAAGCCGCTGTCCCGTGCCGCTCTTGTTGGGCTTCAGTTGCGGAAACTGCGTCTCCCAAAAGCGCAGCACATAAGTCTCCACTTTGCAGATACGCGCCACGTCTCCGATCTTGAAGTAGAGGCGATCGGGGATGGTCGGCTTTTCCTGGTCGCGCTTCCTGGATGCTTGCGTTGCCATAGGCTGAACTGTCATGGTCCCGTCTTCCGGTCCAATGATCCATTAGACGCAGTATAGGCCACCTTCATTCCTTCCATCGCAGCAAAATCGCCCGTAACCACGCAGGTTCAGTTCCTCTACCTTCCGTTTGGCTCGTCGCCGCGCTTGCCGCGCCACTCCGCGGCACCTGGTCACTGTCGAATCGCCGTCGTTAAAGGAGCCCTCAGCCGAAAGCGCACCCGCGTCTCGGCCGGGATCACCACGTCGCGTCTTCCGGTAAACGCCGCGCCTGCCGTGCCCGCGCCGCCACCTGCAAGTGCCCCAATCAGTGCACCGGTTCCACCGCCGGCCAGCGCGCCAATTACCGCACCGCCGCCCGCGCCTCCGCCAATAAACGCCGCCGACCGCTTGCCTTTGCCCTTGGCTGAGACCGCGTATTCATCTGTCGTCACTGCATCGTTCCCAATCTCTTCCAGTTGGATGCCCAGAATTCCCGCGCCACGGAACCGTCCTTTGCTCTTGGATGCAACCACTTCACCCGTCACCGGCGTTCCCCGTGGAAACACGATGGCTCCGTTCCTTGCCTGCACCGGCGCATACAGCTCTCCGCTGAAGGTTTCGCCGTCCCGCGCCGTCCGCGTATCCAGCCTGTGGTCAATCCGCACCGGAATCTCCGTTCCGCTCGTCACCGTCAGCGCCACTGTGGGGGGCTTCGCGCTTGCGGCCTGTGCATTGCCGTTGCCGGATGAGGCTGTATTGGCCGCGGTTCCCGCCTGGCTCGCCGTCCCAACCGGCGGAAGGTTCGCGGGATTGTTGCCCTCCGCACTCGCGGCACTGGTCGCGCCGCTGCTTCCATTCGCTGCAGCGGTCGACGCATGATGGCAGCCGGTCCAGGTAATTGCCGCTCCCAGCAGTGTCACCAGTCCAAGAAGTCGCACTTCGTGCACATGAGAAAAGCGTTTCATCGGGGGAGTCCTTCTCAAAATGAATCCGAACCGGCCGCACCGCCAACGCATCGTTCGCGCGCAGCGCGTCGCCTTCGTACCCAAGTGCGCCGTCCGTGCGGCCAAGCGCCGCCTGAGGCGGGAGTTTCGCACGTATCAGCTAAGATGCGCAGCGGCTGTGCCCAGGTTGCCGCCCTACTTTTGCCGCAGCACAGCCGTACCGCGTTCGTCGGTCAGAATCGCGCCCTCCAGTTTCCTGTACTCCGTCGCATCCGTGGCCGAAATCTGCACCTTCTTTACTTCGTACGCGCGCTCGTAGTGCAGCACGTCGCCCTCGGCGGTCGCCTTGGCGTGGTAGCTCGCGAAGCCCACGTCCACATTCACCGCGTCCGGCAGCTCATCCACCACGTATCCAGCCGGCAGCTTGATGTCGAAACTGTCCCGCCACTCGCCGGTCGCCTGCAGATTGATGGGTACCGTACGCGGATTATCGTCGAAGGCCAGCCCGTCGGACCCCACCACACGTGGCCGTATCAGCAGCAGGTTGCCGGCCTCGTGCGCATACTGGCCCGCCGTAATCGAGTAGTCCAGTGAGACCGGCTTGTCCAGCGCCGGCGGCTCCGAGTACGCAAAAGAGTCCAGCACCACGCCGGGCAGGTCGCTCGCCAGCCCGCGCTCCAAATCCTCCCGCCGTTCCTTCTGGTCCGCGGCGCGCAGCGAGTCGCGTACATTCGCGCCCTCCGGCCCAATCCGCTCCACGTCCACCTTCCCCGTCAGCGTTCCATCCGCCGCCAGCGTAAAGCTCCCCTTGCGCTCGGCTCCGTTCGTCTTCGGACTCAGCACCGGCAGCGCCAGAATCTGGCTGTCCTCGCCCGCCGCCAGAATCCCAAATCCGCCCTGCTCATACGAGGGCAGATTTCCCACCGGAATCTCCTGGTTGGTGGGGTCGAAGAGCAGATACCGCTTGCCGTTCTTCGCCGTCACCACGGCCTGCAGCCGCGCATCCTCCACACCCGCCGGAATCTCGATCGCCGTAATCATGTGGTCGCCGTAGAACGACGGCGCATTCGGGTCCACCACCCCGCGCCTGTGGTCCACCGGCACATAGAACGCCTGAATCCCCGCCACCCGCAGCATTGAGATCAGCAGCGTCGTCTTGTCCTTGCAGTCCCCGTAGCGGTTGCGAAAAATCTCGCCCGCCGGGTTCGCCTGCCAGCCGCCAATGCCGCGCTCCACAATAAAGTAGCGCACGTTGTTCTGGATGTACTCGGTAATCCGCTGCACCCTGGTGAAGAAATCCTTGGCTCCGCCAATCAGTTGCTGTGTCGCTGCCGTAATCTCCGGCGTTGGGTCCGGCCTGCCCGCCTCCAGCTCCGTATAACGGTTGCCCAGGGCCTTCCATCGGGCCGACGTGTCCCCGGTCGCGCCCGCGCCCCACTCCACATTCATCCGCGCCGCCAGCGCCCACCAGCTCGGGTGCGAGGGAACGTCGCGCAAATCCAGTCGCTTCTCGTCCTTCACTTCCCAGCGCCAGTGGTTCGGCGCAACCTCCACGCCATTTAACGGACCCATCTGGTGAAAGGAGACGCCATGGGCGCGTCCCGGTGGCAAATCCACCTCCAGCGCATCAAAGAGCACCGCAACATCCCGCTGCACCTCCCACATCTCCTCCTGTTGATAGGGCGCAAGCTGCTCCGCCGTCTCGCACACCACCGTTGCGCCCACGTCCACCGCCGGCGGACGCAATATCCGCGTCTTGTAGGTGGAAAGCATCACCGGTACACTCGTGTCGCCCACTTCCATCGCGTCCGTGTCCTTGGCTTCAAACTGCTGCCCGCCCGCCGTAATCGTCCACCCGTGCAGCTCCAGGATTTTTTCGTCGGAGTTGTAACTCAGCCCGCACAGCGCATCGCCGCGCCCCTGCGGCGCCAGCACCCGAATCGCCTCGTGCTCGCTTTCCACTGAGCGTCCGCTCTCGTCCACCGTTTCCACCGTCTCGTCGTAGAGCACCACGGACGCCGCATCTTTCGCAAAGGCCGGAGTGGGTGTTTTGGCAGCGTTCACCCCCCAGTCGGGCGCTGGTTTCTGCCGCGCGAATCCCACCGCGCACGCACACACCAGCACCGCCGCCGCACCCGCGCACTTCGCCCGGCAAACCCGCCGTCTCCCCGGTCGCATCGTCAGTTCCCCGTCACTCCGCCGGCTGCCCCACTTGCTGCCCGGTCCAGCACAATCTGCTCACTGTCCGCTTTGGCCACCTTTTGGTAAAAATCGCGCAAATCCGTGTACTGCTCGGCCTTCAGCAGTGTGTAGTTGTACATCAGCACGCGCGCCACCGTCAGATCAGTGCCATTCACCTTTGACCCAGCCCGCATCAGCGCCCGATTCGGCATGGAGAGCGAAACCGGCTGCACCGCGCTCTCCACCGTAAAGCCCTGCGGCAGCGTGTACGTCACCGTGTCCATCTCTGACCGCGGGTAGCGCACGTCGATGGGAACCGTCCGCTTTGCCTCGGCCACAAACGGATGCTTGGCCCGCGCCTCAAAAAACTGCGCCGGAAGAAACATATGCTTGCCCGTTGCGCTTCCGATGCTGCCCGTCACTTTCACCGCCGCCACCAGGTTGTCTTCATACTCGCTCAGCGCCAGAAAGTGATCGAACTTTGCCTCCACGCCGCCCGGAAGGTCCGGCTGCATCCACTCGTTGAACTCCTTTTTCACCTCGTCCGGGTTGTTCTCAAGCGCCACCTGCCGCCAGTACAGCGCCTGCTGCCCCGTCAGGACGTAGCGAATTGTTCCGGTGAGCTGCCCATTCGCCGCAACCGTGAGATCCGCAATACGCTCCGTCACGTTCTCCTTGTAGGTGTTCGCGGGACTCAGCTTCAACTCCGTTCCCGTCTCCGTCTCCCGCAATCCTCCGGCCAGCGCGTGCTGCCACGCCAGCAGCCCGTACGGACACATCTTCTCGCCCGGGTCCAGAAAAACCTCGTTCCCATTCACCACCGCAATCGCGATGTAGTCGTCGAGTTGGGTCGGCGAAAGGTACGACGCATCCATCAACGCATGGTTCCGGTTCACCGCCTGCATCGGATACGCCGTCAGCCCCGCAGCCCGTGCCAGCGCCACAAACAGCAGCGCCAGTTGGTCAGAGCCGCCGGACTTCCGCGTCCACACATCCTGCGCGTCCTTGGCTGGCTTCAACCGTTCCGCTTTCAACTCCTCGGCCGATTTGGCGCGCGTGTAGTCCGTGTTCTCCAGCCCCTGCACCGCTGCATAAATCTTGCGCGCTTTCTGGTCCTCGCTGTCGCCCGCGGCCACAATCCCGCTCGCCGCTTCCTTGAGCTCCTTTGATGGATTCGCGAACTCGTTCGATACCTTCGCCCAGTACTTGCCCTCATCCTTCCAGAACGCCTGCCCGGAATCAAACGCCGAATAATAGAACTGCACCCTCCAGCGCACCCCGTTCAGCGGCGGCATCCAGTCGTCGTCCGGCAGCGGCGGCACGTTCTTAATGTCGTAGGTAAAGGGTCCGCTCGCCGTCTCCACCACCTTCGTGGTGCTTGGCCCCCGCACCACATAGAGCAGACGATCCAACCTCTGTCCGCGCCCGTTGGTCACGGTCATATAGCGCTGCACCGGAATGAACCTGTAATGCGCCTCGTGCACAAAATAAAGCTGCTGCACATCCCAATCCGGCGCCGATACCTGGTTGTCCTCGTACTGGATATCCAGCCGGTACTCCAGAATGCTGTCCACCGTCACGCTCGGCAGCGTGAAGACCATCGTGTTGAACTGCGTATCGCCCACTTTCAACGCCATCAGGTCCGAGGGCTTCGCCGTCATCTTGATGACCGTTCCGTCCGGATGAATCGTCCGTCCCTCGATGCCGCGCACTTTGAAAGTCCGGCGCGGGTAGGGAATCCGCACCGTCGCCAGTTGCTTGCCCTTCTCCGTCAGCACTTTGATGCGCACATACAGGCTGTGGTAGGAAAGCGTGTCGTCGGTCCTCTCCTCGCGGTCCAGATACACCGCGTCGGCCCCCGGCGCCATCGGGTCTGAGGTCATCTTCAACTCAGCCTGCGTGGGCTCCTGAAACTGGGCAAAGGCGCTTTGGCAGACGCCGAACACTGCCGCAAGCAACGCAAGATAAAAAATCCAACGGGTTCGCATCGGATTGGCCCTTGTTTGTAAGAGTAGCTAGGAGTCTACCCCAAATCCTCTTCGCCTGGCCTGCCCTTTTTGTTGAATTGCAAGCCTCAAAGTAACTCCCAGCCTTTCCCGCCCCGTCTCGATAACTCCGACCTGTCGCCCCCGTCGGCCCCCACAAGTCGTAGACTGGTTGGGTTTGCACGCAACCGATTCACTCAGGGGAATTCGTCACCATGAAGCTCCTTCGCCGCGCCGCCTCCGCTCTCGCCCACATTGCGCTCTTCGTCTCGCTCTTTGCCGCCTCGCCCGCCGCCCGCGCCCAGTGGAACCCCGCGAATCCCATCGTCAGCTTCCAACAAACAGCCCGCGGCGTCCGCATCACTCAGAAATTCGGCGTCCTCGATCTCGCCGTCGACGCGCCCTCCATCCTCCACGTCACCTATGCGCCCCCCCTTCGCGCTGGGTCAGCCCCCGCCGCGCCCGTGCGTCCGTCTGACCATGTCCTCGTCCCGCACCAGTGGCCCGCCGCCGACTTCCACGTCACCTCCAATGACAAGGTCATTATCCTCACCACCGCCAACCTTAACGTCATCGTCGAGCGCGGCAACGGCGCCATCCATTACATCGCCGATGAGGGCTCGACCGCCGCCGAAGCCACTGGTCCCGGTTCCTCAGGCCGCGGCATGCGCGGCACGCTGCTCACCACAGACAGTTACCGCTCCCTCCATCCCGCGGTCGTCAACGGCGAACACACATATCACTCTGAGGTCAACTTCGGCGTCTATGGCTCCCACGAAGGCCTCTACGGCCTCGGCCAGCATCAGGCCGGCGTCTGGAACTACCGCGGCGAATCCGTCGACCTCTCCCAGGAAAACACCAACATCGCCATCCCTCTCATGATTTCCACCAACGGCTACGGCATCTTCTGGAACAACCCCTCGCGCAGCCGCATGAACAACCGCTTTGTCCAAACTCTCTACTGGAGCTCCGAAGTCGCCGACCGCGTTGACTACTACTTCCTTTACGGCCCCTCGCCTGATCAGATCATCGGCGCATACCGCCAGCTCACCGGCGAAGTTCCGCTCTTCGGCCGCTGGGCTTACGGCTTCTGGCAATGCAAAAACAAATACCAGTCGCAGCAGGAAATCCTCGGCGTCGCCGCAAAATATCGTCAGCTCCACATCCCCGTCGACAACATCGTGCAGGACTGGTTCTGGTGGAACATCATGGGCCAGATGACCTGGAACAAGAACTACCCTGACCCCCAGGCCATGGTCGCGACGCTCCACAACGAGCACTTCCACCTCATGGTCAGCGTATGGCCTTACTTCCGCCCCGGCAGTCCCGTCTACGATCAATTCGACAAAAGCGGCTGGTTCATCGCCAAAACCATCGCGCCCAGCTTCCATCCCGTCGGCCAGGCGCTCTATGACCCCACCAACCCCGCCGCCCGCAATCAATACTGGAAGAACATCGACGACGCGCTCTTCAAAATCGGCGTCGATGCCTGGTGGCTCGACACCGACGAGCCGGAAACCGAGGGCCGCCAGAAAAACATCCTCGTCGATCATCAACTCCACATCGGCTCCGGCGCGCGCTACGCCAACGTCTATCCGCTCTTCCACGCCGAAGGCGTCTCGCTCGGCCAGCAGGCAGCCTCGCAAAAGAAGCGCGTCTTCATCCTTTCGCGTTCCGCCTTCGCCGGCGCGCAGCGCCTCGGCGTCACCGCCTGGTCCGGCGACGTGCTCTCCGACTGGCTCACCTTCCACCGCCAAATCTCCGCCGGACTTAATTACTCCATCAGCGGCATGCCCTACTGGACCACCGACATCGGCGGCTTCATCTCCGGCGGTAACCTCAACGATCCCAAATTCCGCGAGCTCTTCGTCCGCTGGTTCCAGTTCGGCGTCTTCTCGCCCATCTTCCGCGTCCACGGCACCCGCTACCCCGACGAAAACGAGCTATGGTCCTACGGCCCCGACGCTGAGAAAATCCTCGTCCGTTATGACAACCTCCGCTATCGCCTGCTGCCTTACATCTACTCGCAGGCCTGGCAGGTTACTCACGACCACTCGACCCTCATGCGCCCCCTCGTCATGGATTGGCGCACCGACGTCGACGCCGAGAACACCGGCGACGAGTACATGTTCGGCCCCGCCATACTCGTCAATCCCGTCTATATACAGGGAGCCACGACACGGAGTGTCTACCTGCCCCCGGCCACGTGGTACGACTTCTGGACTGGCGACAAGCTCCAGGGCCCCGAGCGCCTCCAGGCCGAAGCGCCGCTGGACAAGCTCCCGCTCTACATCCGCGCCGGCTCCATCCTTCCCCTCGGACCTGAAATGGAATGGTCCACCCAAAAGCCCGCCGACCCCATCGAACTCCGCATCTACCCCGGAGCCGACGGCGACCTCACCCTCTACGAAGACGAGAACGACAACTACGACTACACCCACGGCCAGTACGCGACGATTCACTTCCACTGGAACGACGCCGGCCGCACCCTCACCCTCGGCGCGCGCCAGGGCAGCTTCCCCGGCATGTTACAAAGCCGCACCTTCCGCGTCGTCCTCGTCGGCAAGGATCATGGCACGGGCATCCGTCCCACCCCCACCGCCGACAAAACCATCACCTACACCGGCGCACAAATGGACGTGCAACCGTAACGTGGATTGCTCCACGAATCTCAGCATCCATCAAATAGGCTTGTCATCCTGAGCGGAGCGCGCTTGGGGCCCCGCGTTCGCGCAACGAATGTGGAGTAAGCGGAGTCGAAGGACCTGCATTGGTTCTTGTTGTCATCCTGAGCGACCCGGAGCGCCCCATCCATGCGGCGCTTTCTGCCGCATGGGTGGGAAAGCACAAACTCTCCGCCCTCCGCATGAGCCCCATTCTTTGGAGATTGTCATCCTGAGCAACCCGGAGCGAAGCGAGGGAGTCGAAGGACCTGCATTGGTTCTTGTTGTCATCCTGA
>JBAUEO010000074.1:0-20362 GCA_049678625.1 Occallatibacter sp.
CCACTCACCCTGTCATCCTGAGCGACCGAAGGGAGTCGAAGGACCTGCATTTGCTCTTTGCACTCCCCGCGCCCGCCAACCTGCCCCACAAAAAAGCGCCCCTCGGCCAGCCGACCCAGCAAATGCCGGCAAACCTACCGTAGGGGCGAGGAGCCGCAATCACAAGAAGACACACTGCCCGAGAACCGCGCTGCGGGGAATCGTCTCCAGCCCCGGCTGGATCACGCCCTCATCCGTGAGCAGCTCGTCCGCCTCCCCACGCATCCCCTCTTCGCCAACAGCAAGCGCTACCCGGCGCTGCTGGCCTACGCCGGCGAGATTCTCTACAACCCCCTCTATCTTGACTCCCTCATTGCCAAGGCTCCCGCCGACTGGCAACACAAGAATCTCGAGGCGGTCATCGAGACGCAGGTTATCCAGGGCCATTCCGGCCCGCCCAATGCCCTGGCCATCGAAACCTGGTAACTGCCCGCCGCCGCACCAAGCGCCAGCAAGGCTCGCCGTCAAGCTGCAACTTGCTTACTTTGACTTGGCTTTCGCCTTCTGCGCGGCCCAGCGGCGGCGCTGCGCATCCCCAATGCGCTTGCGTGCATCCGCGCTCAGCACCCGCTTTTTCCGCGCCTTGCCCGCAACCTTCTTCGCCGAGTGGCCTGCGGCTTTGTGTGCTGTTTGTCCGGTGCGCGCCAAAAGTTCCCGTGCCTGTTGCAGCAGTGCGATCTCAGCGTCAATTTGGGAGAGTATCTCTGTGATTGCCATGCATCGAGCATAACTCACCCGCGCACCTTCGCACCAATCGCCGGATACCTTCCTTCACCTGGCCGCCCAGCCATTTCCACTTTGCACGCACCTTCCCAACGCCGCCTGCCACTCCGCTTCACTCTTCGTGCGCGCAACAGAAAAGGGGGACAGGCCTAAGCCCGTCCCCCTTTTGTTCCGCGCTTCTCACTTACTAGCCAAGAAACATCACATGCACATACGTGTCCAGCCGCATGTTATACGCCAGATACCATCCCACGTGGTCCGGATCCTCGTAGATCACAATCTCGTCCGAGTCCCACTGCCAGCCGTCGCAGTACTGCACGTCATACGGCGCCACGCTGAAGTAGTTTCCGCTGAACCAGAACCGCGACGGTCCGCCGCCCGACAGGCGCCACTCGTGCGAGGGCCCGAAGCCCCCTTCGAAGTGCCCGTGCTCCCACGGCCTGTCCAGGTGATAGTTCGCATCGTTCCGGCCCGTGTCGTGGCCCACCCATGTGTTCTTGTCCACGTGCGGCGCGTTGGGGTGGCCCGGCTTATCCACAAAGTTACGCTGCCCACCCTGCCGCGGCTGCGCCACCGGATTGTTCCGCGTGGGCTTCGGCCCGTGCGCCGGCGCTTTGTGCGTCTGCGCGCTCTTGTTTCCGTTGTTTCCCTTCTGGTTGTGGTGGTCGCCCTGCTGGGCGAAGGCCGGCACTGCAACAACAAGCAACGCTGCGAAAGCAAGCTGTGCTGCACGCATAATGTCCTCCTGGATGCCGTCCGCCGTGGCGATTCGCGTCTGCCGCTGCGCCACTTCTTCGTGCAGGCATCCTGATTACACCTACTCCAACACGGCCTCTGTGCGCAAGTTGTGTTTGAGGAATTTTCTCCAGAAAATTCAGCCGCTTATGCCACCACCGCCGCCGGCATCCTGCGCCACGCATACAGCGGGAACCGGCCGGCCATCTCCGCCACCTCGCCGCGAATCCGCTTCAGCGCCGCCTCGTCTCCGCGCTGCTCCAGCGCCTGCGCAATCCACGCGCCGATCTGCCGCATCTCGGCTTCCTTCATCCCGCGCGTCGTCAGCGCCGGCGTGCCAATGCGAATCCCCGAGGGCTTCAGCGGAGGATTCGTGTCGTAGGGAATCGCGTTCTTGTTCACCGTAATCCCCGCCTTGCCCAGCGCCAGCTCCGCCTCGCTGCCCAGTATGCCCTTCTCGAACACATCCACCAGCATCAGGTGGTTGTCCGTGCCGCCGGAAACCAGTCGGAAGCCCGCCGCCTGCAAGCTCTCCGCCAGCGCCTTCGCATTGGCCACAATCTGCGCCGCGTAGGTCTTGAACTCCGGCTGCAGCGCCTCACCGAGAGCCACCGCCTTGGCCGCCACAATGTGCACCAGCGGTCCGCCCTGCTGGCCCGGAAACACTGCCTTGTCCACCGCCGCCGCATGCACCTGCCCGCACAGGATCAGCCCCGCTCTCGGCCCACGAAGCGTCTTGTGCGTCGTCGTGGTGGTGATGTGCGCATGCGGCACCGGCGAGGGATGCGCGCCGCCCGCCACCAGCCCCGCAATGTGCGCCATGTCGAAAATAAACACCGCGCCCACCTTGTCGGCAATCTGCCGCATCCGCTCGAAATCCCACAGCCGCGAATACGCGCTGGCCCCGCCAATCAGCGCCTTCGGCTTCTCCCGCACCGCAATCGCCTCCAGCTCGTCGTAGTCGATCCGTTCCGTCTCGCGCCGCACCGTGTAAAACGTGGGCCGATAAAGCTTGCCGCTGAAACTCAGCTTGTGCCCGTGCGTCAGGTGCCCGCCGTGCGCCAGGTCCAGCCCCAGAATCGTGTCCCCCGGCTGCAGCACCGCCATATACGCCGCGGCATTCGCCTGCGAGCCCGAGTGCGGCTGCGCATTCGCGTGCTCGGCCCCGAACAACTGCTTCGCCCGCTCCCGCGCCAGGTTCTCCACCACGTCGGCATACTCGCACCCGCCGTAGTAGCGCCGCCCCGGATACCCCTCCGCATACTTGTTCGTGAACACGCTGCCCGCCGCTTCCAGCACCGCTTCTGACACAAAGTTCTCGCTGGCAATCATCTCCAGCCCCTCGTGCTGGCGCAGGGTCTCGTGGGAAAGGGCGGCGGCCACCTCGGGGTCGGCCTGGGCAAGCGAAAGCTGCATCGCGTCGTTCATGGTCGCATCAATCATGGTCAGTTCTGTCATGGTCGGGTTAGTCATGCATAAATTCTAGGACACTCGCCGCCCCTCGCGCAGGGGAAATCCCCCTCGCCCTCGCGCGCCGCGCGCCTGGGCCCCTGAGCGCTTGGTGTCGTACCAACCTGGGGTGCCCCAGAGCCTGCCCTGAGCGAAGCCGAAGGGTCTCGACCTCAAGACCTGGGAGACCACGATGCTGATGAAACGAATTCATACGGTCAGAGCCCTACCGCCCCACCGCTTCCTCTTCAGCCGCGCGCTGGCCCTCAGCGTCAGCCCTCGCCGCGCCCGCACGCGCCGCCTTCTCCGCGCGCAGCGCCTTGAAGGCCCGATGCACAAACCAGCCCATCCACCACCCGTCCATGTATTGGAAGGGCGTTTCGCCCGTCGTGTAGTGCCCGCACGGCAGCACGTGCAGCTCAAACTCCAGCCCAATCCGCCGAAAAGCCTCCACCACCTGCAGCGAGTACTCGCGCGGAAACGTCAAATCGTACGCGGCATAAATCAGCAGCGTCTTTTTCTCCGGCCCGCCCGCCTCTTCGCTGGCCACGCGGTCGTAAAAGTTCACCGGACTGATCGCACCCCACAGCCTGCGCAGCCGCTCCTGCGTCAGCCCCGCATCCTCCAGGCCCTGCCGGATGTGCCGCGTGCTTTGCCCCGCCCACACCACGTCGCCAAAGGCCGTGGACGCATGGTTGAACGCGTTCACGCGCAGCCGCTTGTCATGCGCGCTGGCCAGAAACGCATAGCACGATCCCAGGCTCGTCCCCAGCACGCCCATGTGCTCGTAGCTCTGCTCCTCCAGCCAGTCCAGGCAGCAGCGAATGTCCACCACCGCCTGCCGGCACGCGGAAATCGTCCGCCCAATGTTCGCGCTCACCGCGTAGTCGCTGCGCTCCAGCTCGCTCGGCCGCCGAATGTCGTGGTAGGGCTTCGACAGCCGCAGCGCCGAAATCCCCATGCGATTGAAGGCGCGGCACAGCGCGTTGTGGCTGAAAGCGTCTGCGTTCCACTGCGGCATCACCACAATCGCCTGCTTCGGCCGCCGCGGGTCCTTGTGCGCGGGCGCCTCATACCACCGCGCATTCACCTGGTTGTTTTCTGGATGCGGCGTCCGCTCCGGCGAGGTGAACCGCAAAAACCGCGCCCGCTCCATTCTGCCCTCGGCGGCCCGCTGCTTCAGCTCCGCCTCGCGCGCCAGCGTTTCCGGCCGCACGTTGGTGGGAAACAGCTCCGGATGCCGCTCCTCCAAACGAAAATCGGTCGGCCGCTCGTAGCCAAAAAACCTGTCGCTGTGCCGGATCAACAATTCATTGATGCGCACCATCGCCGCTTCGGCCGCCGCCGCATCGCGCTCCACCTCCGGCCCGGGCATGGCCTCGCCGAATCCATGCGCCTCCAGAAACGGCGCAACCCACTCAAAGCCCCATTCCAGCGGCCGCACCACGCGATTCTCGTCGCGCGTCGTCAGCCGCGTCTCCCACGCGTACATCCAGCGCGCATATCGCTCTTTCAGCCGCGTCTTCAGCATCATTCCGTAAGCTTGATTTTATCAGCGCGCATTCCAGTCGCGGCCCGGCCCTGCGCGCTTATCCTTTTGCCGCGCCCGCCTTCGCCGCCCGCTTCAGCGCCTCATGCTCGGCCATGAACCACCCCAGGCTCCCGAGCAGCAGCAGCGAGATGATGCCCTGCGAGATTACGCAGTAAAGGCACCACGTTTCCAGCACATACTGTTCAATCATCGTCAGCCGCAGCGCGAAGCAGAAGGCCGCAAAAACCGTCAGCAGCAGCAGAAACTTCTTCTTGAACAGCGCCAGCGCCAGCAGCACCAGGTAGCCCACAATTCCCACAGTCGCCACCGGCACGTTGCCCATCATCGCAAATGGGCTGTGGTTCACAATCCCGCAATCCCAGTGCGCATTGATATCGCACGGCGCAGACGCCGTGGAATAATGCACCTGCAACGCCAATCCGCTCACCACCGCGCCCGCCAATGCCAACACCGCCAGCACATATCGCATAATGTCCTCAATGGTAAGCCATTCCCACAGCCCCGCGCCCGCAGCTTCCGCATCCGGCTCCTCCGCCGCGCCGCGCGTGGCCTTCTTCGGCGGCAGCTTTGACCCTCCTCACCTCGGCCATCTCGCCATCGCCCGCGCCGCCCGCACGGCCCTCAAATTGGACCGCGTTCTCTTCGCGCCCGTCGCCGCGCAGCCCCTCAAGCCGCGCGGCTCCTCGGCCTCATTTGCTGATCGCGCCGCCATGACCCGCCTCGCCATCGCCGGCGAGTCCGCCTTCGAGCTCTCTCTCCTTGACGCACCATCAACCGCTCTCGCCTCCACTTCCTCCGCGCCGAAGGAACCGCCGAATTACACCCTCGAAACCCTTCAGCGCCTTCGCGCCCAGCTCCCCGCCTCCGCCACGCTCTTCTGCCTCATCGGTGCCGACTCCTTCCTCACCCTCCGCCGCTGGCATCGCGCCGCCGAAATCCCCTTCGCCGCCGCGCTCATCGTCGCCGCGCGCCCCGGTCAAAGCCTGGAGGATCTTGCGGCCGCGCTGCCGGAAGACCTTACGCTCGCGCCCGACCCATCTTCCGCCGCTTCCAGCCCAGTTCTTTTGAGTCCGGCTCTCTCTCGCCCCACCGAGCTTCGCGTCTTCGCTGTCCGCAACGCCGCCGGAGCCTCCGCGCCGCTCTTCCTGCTCCCCGGTCTGCATTTCGACCTCAGCGCCTCCGAGATTCGCTCCCGGCTTCGCAGCGCGCTGCATTCCGGCCCTCCCGCCTCCGATGCCCTCCTGCCTCCCGCCGTCTACCGGTACATCGCCGAGCACGGCCTCTATCTCTAGCCCCGTGCCAACATCATCCTGTAATCGAACCTTTGAATTTGGGTGCCCCAGGTCCCGATTCTGGGACCTGGGAAACCACAAAACTACACGGACACGGTACTGGCTTTGCTTGCCCGCGCCCCGCCAACCGTCTACGATTGCCATGGAGACCCATCAATCACGCATGACCAACCCCCAGGCTCACCAGCACACACGCCTCCTCGTGCAGACCGCCGCCAAAGTCTGCGAAGACAAAAAAGGACAGGACACGCGCATCCTGGAGCTCGACCCCATTGACTCCGGCCTCGCCGATTTCTTCCTCCTCACCTCGGCCACCAATGACCGCCAGGCCGTCGCCATCGCCGACGAAATCGAACTCCGCCTCAAGCGCGAATTCGGCGTCTTCGCCCATTCCGTCGAAGGCCGCCAGCGCGGCGAGTGGATTCTCCTCGACTACTTTGACTTCGTCGTCCACATCTTCCTCGTTGAGCGCCGCGCGTTTTATGACATTGAGCGCCTGCGCAAATCCGCGCGCCCGCTCACCCCGGCCGAGTTCGATATGGAGCTCACCGCCGCGCTGGCCGCGAAGACCCGCGCCGCCCGCGTCAAAGCGGAAAAGAGGCCTGCCGCACCAAAGAAGGCCGCAACCAAAGTTGCCCACAAGCCCGCGCCCAAGGCCGCTTCCCATGCCGCACCAAAGAAAGCCGCAAAGAAGCCTTCCGCGGGAAAGCCTGCCGTCGCCAGGCGCGGACCCGCGAAAAAACGGACCTCACCGGCTAAAGCGGTTCCAGAGTAGCTGTACCCAGAAAGCACGCTGTCGAGTGGCGTTTTCCTCAAGAAAACGCCACCTTTCACCACCGTGAGAAAGGGCACGGGAACTCTGGAACCGCTCTAAACGGCTAAAGAAGAAGTAACTCAGTTCTTTGAGCGGGGCGTCTGGCTCGCACCTGCTGCCATGGCGCGCAGATCACTTGCACGAGACCTGTCACCAGTTGCTTCACAGGCGTCGGCCAGTGTGCGATACAGCTCGGCGCTCGGCGGTTGCAGTTTGATCTGCGCCTCCAGCATCCGCACAATTCCCTTCGGATTACCGGCCTTCGAGAGAGCGCTCGCGATCACCACCAACGTACCGGGAAAGACTGCTGTGTTGCTGAGAAGTGGCTGTTGACTCAGGGCCGCGAGCTTGTCGGTCTCCCCTCGCCGTGCCTCCAGCGCGGCCAGGCGATCAAAAGGCCGCACTTCCGCCTGACCTTCGCCCAGCGCATCGGCATAGAGACTCTCCGCCAGATCGTCCTCGCCCTGCGCTTCGGCTGAAAGGCCCCGCTTCAAATCGTCGACCGCCCGCACATCCGGCGTCACGCCTCCATAGGCGGTCCAGCTATCCACTTGCTCTGTATCTGGAACGACGCGCAGCAACATCGTCTCATAGGCGGTCTGATGCTTCCCATCCCAGTTCGCACTCACCACAAGGCGGTAAGTCCCAAGTGTCAGTTGCGACGTATCCACGGTGTGTCCGGTCAACAGATTGCCCGCAGCATCGCGATTGGAAGGGTCAATCTCCTCTTCTTCTGTCGTCGCCGATTCAGAACCTCCTGCTACGTTTCCAAACACATAGCGCACATGAATCTTTGCGTCTCCCTCCGCGGCTGCGGCTTTGGGATCGAGCCACAACTGGAATACCAGCGGCAGCTTCTCTCCTTCACGCAGGATGACGGACTGCGCTCCCCGCGGCGTAAATCGGACTCTCGACGCGCTGAATGGCTTTGTTCCCGTCGGGTCAGGCACACCCACGGGCGCCGTAAAGACAACCAGCGGCGAGATGCTGATTGCTCCTTGCCGGGGTGCCGGCACTCTGATCGATGCCTTCTGCTGCGTTGCGACGCGCGTAAGATTGTTGGTCAACGTCGCCGCCACAACATAGTCTCCAGGAGCCAGCGGAAGCCGGGCTTCTGCTCCAAATCGCTTTTTGCCCGCGATCTGCGCCTCCGTTTCAGTCACCTTGCCGGCTAGCTCATCCACTTGCTCGTAGACCGGCTTCCCCGCCGCCGTCTGGACATCAGTGCGCAGATCAAAGTCGTATTCCAGGCTCTTGTCGGGCCCTCTGCCGATTACTTTTGGATCCGGAGTCCGCGCTTCCAGCAGATAGCTCACCGTTGCATTGCCATGGTCATTCCTGAAGATCCCATAACTCAATTCAAGCGCTGTCCCGCCGGTCAGAATTCCAGTGGTTACGCGTTCGCGCAGACGGTTTAGATTCAATCGCTCCAGCGTCAATGGATTGTCCGGCAGTCCGGCGATTGTGCTCAACAGAAGGTCTGAGGACATCGTCGGTTCGTACTCATCCAGATTCACGCTCTCATCTGGAAGCAGGCTCAATGAGGTCTTGGCCACTTCATCTCCCAGTGACTTTCGAAGAATTTCGAGGCTTCTCTTCTGGTCGTTCATGGCTTCCAGCGTCGAAACAAGCCGCGCCGGTCCATCCTGCATCGGAGAGTAGAGCGTGTACGGTTCGCCGATGCTCCGTTTGTAAAAAATGAGGTTGAAGTACGGCGGTAAGGCGCGGCTTGGGCTCTGGTAAAACCAGATCTCCATTGGCCTTACGTTGCGGGCTGCGGGATAGGTCACGATCTGCTTGGGGGCGCCAAGGATGATGTACATGCGTCCCTCATCTGTCCGCCACCCATCCTGCAACGCGGCACTGCCAAAGTGCTCGTTGGCGTACGCTAGCCGCCGATAATGCTCTTCCTTGTATGAATTCGCGCCTGAATCCGGATCAGGGTTGCGCAATCTCCAAAAGGCATCTATAAAGCTATCGCGCTCGGCGTCCGTCGTCAGCGCCAGGAACTCCTTCTTTTCATTGCTATTGATAATGTAGGTCACGTCTTCACTCAGCCATTGCCGATAGCGTGGAGGCAATGACTTGGCCCGGTTGGACGCGGAGGCGATCGGAACAAAGCAGGCCAGAATCAAAATCCCGGCAAGAATACGGGAATTAGTCCACTTCAAGAAAAATGACTCCCTACGAAATAAAAAGTGGAGAGAGTGACCCTCTCTCCACTCTGGTTGGATTCTAACAGCGTCTAGAACTCGAAGCGGATCGTTGCCCGGGCGTAGAAGGGACCCTGGAAGCTGGTTGGGCGTCCATAGTCCGTATTCAGTGCCGGCGTTGAGCCAACCACAGGATAGCTCAATGCCGGTTGCTGGGTGAACTGAACCTTGCCCGTGATGAACTGGGAGTTCGTCACGTTGAAGGCATCCAGCGAGAGCTTGATCGTCTTGCTCTCCCGCAGCGGAATGGCATACTCGCCCTTCAGGTCAAGCTGACCCGTGGAAGGCGTGCGTCCCGCTGCGCCGCGTCCGCCGATCGGCACCTCGCCCTGGTTCAGGTAGGCTGGGTGATCCCCGAGGTAGCTGAGCGGAACGCCTGACTGGCCGCGGAAAGCCATGCCCATCGTCAGACCCTTGGCGCGGTGAATCCACGGGCTGTCTGCGCCGACCGTATAGCTCAGGAAGAGGCTGCCGATATTCCGGCGATCCGTGCTGAGCCATCCGGGCTTGAACTGGTCACCCAACAGGTTCAACTTGCCGGTCGTGAAGTCGAACAGCGAGCTGATGCCGGGGTCCGACTGGCCGTTGTCGTTGCGGTAGGCGCCTTCATAGTTGCCCCACAGATGCGCGAACCGGTAATTGACCACTGCCAGCCAATGGTTGCTATAGCGCTTGTCAAACTCCAGCTCAAGCGCCTGATAACGGCGAACCGGTTTTGCGAAGCCGTCCGGCGTTCCGTCGCCCGGCCCCGCATCCATCGTCGCGAGATTCGTGAAGCAGGCGCCGCCAATTGGATTGTTGTTGCCGTCCACCCAGATGCCGCCGGCGCTGAAGTAGGTGTCAGTGGTGGCTGTGCAGCCGGCCACCGGCGCAGTGTAGTTGGCCTTCGTGAGGCCCCCCGAGCTGGCCAAAGCCGCGGCGTTTGCGGTCTGGAACTCTGCTGGGGTGTAGGTCACCTCGTCTTCGTTCACGGCGATGTCCGTCCCCGGGCCGGGGTTCGCGATACCGCCCGTATAGTTGCCGGAGATGGTTGAGGCTTCGGGCGATTGCGATCCGACATCCTCGATGATGCGGCCCAGGCGGCGATCGATATAGCGCGCCTTCACCACGAACCCGCTCTTGATTTCCCGTTCGACGCCCAGTACATACTCATCTTCGTACTCAGACTTCGTTCCTGGAATGATGCCTTCACCTGTCGATGAGGAGAAGTTCGGTCCGCCGAAATTTGAGACCACGTTCGTAACAGGATCGGTGCTCTTGGGCAGGCCATTCAGAGTATGCGCGGCGTCGGGAACGATAACCAGCTCCCCGTTCTCAACCTCCGGCGCAAAGTAGTAGTTGCGATCATCCTGCTCGTTGCCAAGCTGGCGGTTCGCCGCATCCAGAGGCACCGCCCAGTAGTTGCGGCCGTAGTTGAAGAAAACCTTGCCCCTGCGGTCGCCGAATGGGTCGATATTGATGCCCAGGCGAGGCGACCAGTTGCCCGTGAAGGGGTAGTGCAGAATGACGCCGCCAACCCTCTGTTCTTCCCAGCGAAGGCCGGCATCGAGCGTGATAAAGCGGTTCATCTCCCACGTGTCGTCGCCGTACGCCGCGTGGTACCGCCCCAGCGAGTTCACCTTCAATCCAACGTAGGTGCCGCGAGTCTCTGAAGCGTAGACTCGCGCGCCGTTCCACACCGGGCATTGTGAGCAGGTGGCGTCGTCCAGGTTGCTCGCGTTGATCGCGGCCACCGTAAACTGGCCGTTTGTCGCCTGGCCTACAGCGGCTGCCGGAATGTTCGAGAACAGGTCCGTCAGTGTATCGCCGGCGGCATTCTGCGCCGGGATCGGGAACAGATCGCCGGACTTGCTGGGCTCGTAAAGGAAGCTCGTGTGGTCGTAGCTGTATCCCACCGAAAGGCTGTGCTGTCCGAAGAAATGCACGATCTTCTGCGTGTTGAACGCCAGACTGTAGGTGTCTTCCTTCGATGGGAAGTAGGATCCGAATCCAGTGGAGACTGTTGAACCGCGGCTTCCCGCCAGCAGCGACTGGTCGCTGATTCCGTACTGGTGCAGCAGGAACGGAGTCTCGTTGAAGTGATCGTAGTTATACGAGTACGAGGCATCCACCAGCCACGTCGGCGTGATCACTGTATTCATGCGGAAGAACGTGTCCCGCGTTCCATACTCCCAGCTGCTGAGTGAAGAAGGCACGTCGGCCGTGGAAAGGGTGTTGGGCACGGAATTGTGGCGGGATGGATCGCCGAATGCCGCTGCCTCAAAGTTCAGCATCGGGGTCAACTGGAATGTCAGTTTGCCCGCCCAGCTCGTCGCCGTTGTGCTGAATGCGAAAGGGCCGTGCGTCACGATCGGTGCGCCTCCTGAAGGCGCGCCCGCAAACGTAAAGTCCGGATCGGCATCGTTGATGTTCTGGTCAAGCGACGGGTTGAACGCTCCAAAGAAGAAGATCTTGTTTTTAAAGTGAGGGATGTAGCCGCCGAACTCGAGGGCCAGATCGTAGTGCGGGCTGGAAAGAGTCTCGCTGGGCGTGGTCTGTGTGTAGCCGAAGTTGTAGAACTGATTCCGGTTCGCGTACCAGCTGCCCGGCCCTGCGTATGCTCCCACGGCTCCGTGGTAGTTGTTGGAGCCCGACTTGGTCACCATCTGGACAATGCCGCCCTGGGCCTTGCCGTACTGCGGCTCAAAACCGTAGGACTTGATGTCCACTTCCTTGAGGAATGCAAGGTTGATGCCGGTTCCCAGCGAGCCGTGATTCACGTTGTAGGTACCCAGGCTGCCGTAGGCCTGGTCGGTGATCGTCACGCCGTCCACAACATATATATTCTCCAGGCCCGACGAGCCGCCGATGGAGGGATTGGAGCTTCCCGGACCGTTCTGGTTCGGGCTGCCGGCAACCTGGCTGCTGGCCGCGCTCGGGGCCGCATAGAAGATCGCGCTCACCGTGCGGGCCATCGGAACCATGTTGTAGAACCTGTCAGTCAGGTTTGTATCGATCGCCGTGGACTCCGTATCGATACCCACTGCGGTCGCTGTCACCTGCACCGTTTCCTCTGCGTTGCCGACGGGCAGCGTAAAGTTCAACAGCGAGGAGACGTTCACGACAACTTCGTTGTGGGCTGACATGACCTTCTTGAAGCCGGTCTTCTCCACGCTCACGTCATAAAGGCCGGGGACAAGTCCACCCATGCTGTAATGTCCCATCCCGTCCGTCTTCACCACCCGCGTACCCTGTGGGCCTGCAATGGTTACCGTGACGCCTTCAACCACAGCGCCCGTCGAGTCCACGACGGTTCCGTTCAAACCACCCGTAAGGGTCGTGCTCTGTTGCCCCATCAGCGGCAGCGCCATCAACGGGAGCACTAAAACCAGTGCCGAACATGCTTTGATCCAACTACGTAACATTGAAGCTCCTCCAGGAGGTGGTACGGAAAGGTCGAACCGGACCCCGGTTTTGCGTCATTTCGGTTTCAGCGTCAGGGCTTCCGGCAATCGGAAACCAGTCCGGGATTCATCGCCAGCGGCGCTGTCACACATGCGGCCCATTGTAATCGGATTAATCGCATCGATTAATCCTCCACGAACTCCAGTTAAAAAAGCCCATCCAATTCTCCCTCACCGCCCGGTCAATTTCTGCTTCCCGTTTCGGCGCGGCAGGGAATTTGGTGAGCCCCTCGGTTTGCTCTGCTAATCCTTAACGCTCGTTGAATGGCCGGAAATCGGTCGATTCAGAATCCTCCTGCCTCAAAGCAGGTTCCACGATCCCCGGTCCAAAAAGCCAATTCTAATAGGAAAGAGGATGCAAGTCGCGTGCCAATCTCACACATGCTGCAAGACAAAGGCTTTCCTGTCTGAAATCAACCAATTGCCTCTGTGCTTTTTCAGTACCTTCGTCACGTTCTATGAAAAACAGAAGAATTTATTCTGTGCCTGCGATAATTTCCATAGGACTGCTCCTGCCGCACCGCGCTATCCTCCTCCCCATGCAGCTCACCCTGGCCCACATCGGCGCCCGCCCCAGCGCCCGCGACCCCCTCGACATCCTCTCCGCTGGCTACCTCGCCCGCTCGTCCATCCTCGCCCCCGCCCAGGCCCAGGCCTTCCGCACCGAGCAGGCCCTCCTCGACTCGTTCGCGCGCCAACCGAGCCGCCAACCGGGCCGCACCCGACCGCTCGCCGTCCTCCTCGACAGCCGCGGACGCTCTTTTACTTCTGAAGCCTTTGCCGTCTGGCTCGGAGCCCGGCGCGACCAGGGCACGCAGCACATCCTCTTCGCCGTCGGCCCGGCCAATGGATGGTCCCCCGCAGCCAGCCAACGCGCCGATCTTCTGCTCTCGCTCGGGCCGCTCACCCTCGCCCACGCCCTCGCGCGCCTCGTCCTCGCCGAACAGATTTACCGCGCCGCCACCATCCTCACCGGCCACCCCTACCACACCGGCCACTAAGCAAACATTGGCGCATCACAAAGCACGAAGTTTTGTATCTTTGCTTTGTAACTTGGCTATATAACTTGGCTTTGTAGCTTGGCTTTGTAACAGGGCCCTGCTTCAGCCGTGCCGCGTCACGCCATCCCACATACACCTGTCATCCTGAGCGACCGAAGCGCTAGCGCAGGGAGTCGAAGGACCTGCATTTGTCCTTCTGACTTGTCATCCTGAGCGACCGAAGGGAGTCGAAGGACCTGCATTTGCTCCTCTGCATTGTCATCCTGAGCGACCGAAGCGCTAGCGCAGGGAGTCGAAGGACCTGCATTTGCTCTTCGCACTCCCCCGCCACCAAACTTTTCAACCGGGGCTTTATAACTTGGCCCGACTTCATTCGTGCCGAAACGTGAGAAAGGAATGAGGGGCTTTAACTCCTGAGGGCTGCCCTCGCATCCCGGAACCCATCGTCAGAACATACCCTAGACAATCGTTTGATCCGCCGGTATAGTTGCTCACGTCGGCGGCCGTGCATCGTTCGCGGTTTGCCTTTTCTCCCGGCAAATGCGCTCCAGTCGCGCAACCGAATCCTTTGCATCAAACGGATGCCGTCAAACCGGAATCGGCGGTCATTGCCGTTTGGGAAAGCCTGAGCAGCAACCATGCAGAACCCTTCCCGGCGCCGTTTTCTTCTGCAATCCTCCGCGCTCGCCGCGCTCACTTCAGTGAATGGTCTGTCGCTGATCGCCCAGCAGGCACATCGCACCGACCCTCGCGCATGGGTCACCGCCGGCAGCCGCCGCTTCGCGCCGCTTGCCGTCGGCTCCTGGATTCCCTCGGCCAGCCCTGCGCCCGGCGCCGTCACAATCGACCCCGCGCGCCGCTTTCAAAGCATCCTCGGCTTCGGCGGCGCATTCACCGGCGCTTCCTGCTACCTCTTCAACCAGATGCCCGCAGACGCGCGCCATACCCTGCTCCAAGACCTGCTCGGCCCCTCCGGCCTGCGCCTCTCCGTCGGACGCACCTGCATCGGCTCCAGCGATTACTCCCGCACCGCCTACTCCTTTGACGACTCGCCCACCCCCGACCCCGAGCTCACGCACTTCTCCATTGATCACGACCGCGCCTACATCCTGCCCACTCTGCGCGAGGCCATCGCCGTCAACCCTGAGCTCTTTCTTTTCTCTGCGCCCTGGAGCCCGCCCGGCTGGATGAAGGCCAATCACTCGCTCCTCGGCGGCTCCATGCAAAAAAAATACTTCGCCGCCTACGCGCAATACTTCGTCAAATTTCTTCAGGGATACAAGCAGGCCGGCGTGCCCATCTCCGCCGTCACCTCGCAAAACGAAGTGGACACCGGCCAGGACGGCCGCATGCCCGCGTGCATCTGGGGCCAGGAGTACGAAATCGCGTTCGTCCGCGACTTCCTCGGACCGGCTCTGCACGCCGCCGGCATCGACACCAAAATCTGGCTCCTCGATCACAATTACAACCTGTGGGGCCGCGTGTTGGATGAGCTCGCCGACCCCGAACTCGCCCGCTGGGTGGAAGGCGTTGCCTGGCACGGTTACATGGGCTCGCCCGACGCCATGACCCGCGTCCACAACGCCTATCCCTCGAAAAGCACCTACTGGACCGAAGGCGGTCCCGACATCACCGATCCGAAGTACGCCACTGACTGGGCCATGTGGTCCGGCACATTTTCCGGCATCCTCAAGAACTGGGCCCGCTGCATCGTCAGTTGGAATCTGCTCCTCGACGAGCACGGCAAGCCGGACATCGGACCCTTCAGTTGCGGCGGCCTGGTCACGCTCAACTCAAAAACCCACGAGATTACCCGCAGCGGCCAGTACTGGGCCTTCGCGCATTACGCCAAAGCTGTCCAACGCGGCGCGCGCGTCCTGGCCAGCTCCGGCGGAGCATTCGGCATCGACCACGCGGCCTTCCTCAATCCTGATGGCTCCTACGTTCTTGTCCTCACCAACCAGAGCGAAGAGCGCGCCATCGAGTGCCGCATCCAGGGCCAAATCCAGGACCACGCCCTCCAGCTCACCCTGCCGCGCGACTCCATCGTCACCCTCCAGTGGAGCGCGCCGGACCTCTCATAAAATCCCCATGCTCTCTTGAGCGCCTGAGGTTTGCAATCGGGGCGGTCCTGCTGATGCGGATTGCCCCCGTTTTCTCGCGCGTAAATCCACCCGCAATTCGCGCCGGCAATTTGCCGGCCCGCACCGCTCACTGGAACTGGAACCAGTTCACGTTTGCGCCGCTCGTGAACACCGCATACAAAGTGTGCACCCCCGTCGCACCCGTTACTTGTGCGTTCACCGTCTGCCATGTCTGCCAGCCGCCGGTCACCGGCAGCGTCACCGTCGCAATCGGCGCGTTGCTGGTGCTGTCCAAATAGAAGGTCGCCGTCGCGCCCGTGCCCGCGCTTGCCTCGCGCACGTTCACCTGGCTAGCGCCCGCGCCAAAGTCCACGTTTTGGTAAACGGCCGTGGCCCCGTCCGTCAGGTAGCCCAGATCGTAGCCCCCGGTCGTGTCGCTGGTCGTCTCTGTTTGCAGGCCGGACTCCGTCGAATAGCTTGACCCCTGAATCTCCGCGGTCGCCGGCATCGTTCCCGTGCCCGTCTGCGTGCCCGTCCACGTAAACGTCGCCGCGCTCTCCGCCGGCAGCGTGTATGGAAACGACTGCGTCCCCCACTGCACGCGGAAGCTCGCGCTCGCTGTCGTGTTGTTGAACGCCACCAGCACTTTGCTCGCATCCGGATTCTTGAAGGCCACCGTGTCAATCCCGTTCGCGTCACTTGAGTAAATTCGCACCGCGCCCGGCAACACATATTTGCTGTACTGGCCCAGCGTGTAAAACTCAATGTCCTTGGTCACCGCGCCGGTCGTGCTGTTCACTGTCACAATCGGCGTGCATGTGTTGCAGCTGCCCAGCCCCGCGTCTTGCGTCAGGTCCGGCCCCAGGCTCTCGTCCAGCGCCAGGCTCCATTTCACATACGACTTCGCCGAATTGCGCAGCACCTCGGTAATCTCCACAAAGTCCGACGAAAACTGGTCGCTCACCCACGTGCCGCCCGAGTGCTCCGTCTCCCACTGCCCCTTCGCCGGGAACATGTTCTGGAGCGTCTGCTGCGCGCCCGGAGGGCCCCCGTAACCGTGCCACGCAACGCCCGCCACCAGCGGCGAAGCCAGCACCGTCGCGTCGCCCAGAATCGTCTCCGGATACGCCGGCGTATCCCAGTTGTGGTCGTACACCAGCACCTGTGTGGACAGGTTGTTCGCCGTCAGCGCCGGCAGCACATAATCGCGCAGCACGCTCAACTCGGTCGGCGCGTCCATTCCCATGCTGGGATAACTCGTCGTCACATAGAGCGGCTCATTCTGCAGCGAGATGTAATCGATCGGCACGCCCGCCGCCGCATACGCCTGGATGAACTTCACAAAATAATTCGCAAACGCCGTCTCGTTCGTCGAAGTCAGCAGCAGATTTCCGCCCAGCATCGACACCGGATTCATCGACGCCGGGTCCTTCATCCATCCCGGCGGACTCCACGGATTCGCCAGCAGCTTCAACTGCGGATTCAGCGTCTTCGCTTGCTCGATCGTCGGCAGAATGTCTGTCTGGTCGTGCGCAATCGAGAAGTTCGCCAGCGTCGGATCCGCTGCCCCACCGGCATATCGTCATAGGAATAGACCGTCCGCGCAATGTCCGACGCGCCCATCGGAATGCGCATGAAACTCAGCCCAATGCCGCCGCCGTTGCGCGTGAACAGGTCGCTCATTGTGCTCGTCAACTGCGCCGGCTGCGCCACCTCGTGCAGCAGGTACGCCGCCGAATCCGTAAACGCCGCGCCGAATCCCTCCATCGTCTGGTAGCTCTGGCTCTCGTCCACCAGCACCTGGTTGTCGCTCGCCGTCGCCGTCCGAGCGGTAAAGGTCACGTCCGGCTGCGCGGCCAGCAAACTCGTCTGATCGTGCGTGCTCAGCACCACGCTCACTGTCGGCCCCGCAATCGCATACGCGCCCGAGGCCACCGCGCTGCTCGAGAATCCGCTCGCCGCCGCCATCGCCTCAATCGTCGTATCCACACTCACCGCAATCGCGCCCGCATACACGGCTGAGCCGGTCGTCGGCGTCGTGCCGTCCGTTGTGTAATAGATCGCCGCGCCGTTGGTTGCGTCCGCCAGTGTCACGCTCTGCGCCGCGTTAAAGGTGCCCGACGAAGGGCTGAAGGTCGGCGTCGCCGCCTGCGGAGGAGGTGGTGGCGTCGTCGTTCCGCCTCCACCGCCGCCGCAACCCGCCAGCAACACACCGGCAGTCACACCCGCAAACCTCCATCTCCGCATCGTGCTTCGCATCCCTCCACGCATCCCTTTGCACATCCCTTTACTCATCCAGGAACCTGCCTCACGTCGGACGCGCTGCAGGCTTCGCCGCCTCCGCCACGCCCGCTCGCCCAGCGGTCAGAGCATACCCCAATCGCGCGCAGCTTGTCTCGCCATTTTTCTTGTAGACAATCGCTTGTTTTCATCCTTTTCCCCAGCCGCCGCCGCCCGGCGACTCCACCCTCAGGCTGCTGCCGGCTGGGAGTTCCCGCGTACATTTGCCCGGCAGAGTTTCCTCTCGCGCTCTCGCCCGCACCGTGGCTTTTCCCGGCGCGCCAGGCCCACCGCCCGCCACTCCCCACGGTCCCGCCGCGCGCCTGTCCGCAAGCAGCGTCACCTGTGCATCGCCCAGCAATTCCAGCTCGCGCACCACGCCGTCTCCTCCGCGGTTTCGGCCCGCGCCGCCCGAGTCCTTTCGCAACGCGTACCGCGCCATCCGGAACGGATACGCATATTCGAGCGCCTCCACCGGCGTATTCAGGCTGTTGGTCATGTGCGCGTGGTGTGCGCTCGCGCCCGGCCCCTCCGGCCCCGCGCCAAGCCCGCCCGCGATCGTCTCGTAATACGTGTAAGGCAGTCCGCTTCGCGGATCGATGCCGCCAATCGTTAAATTGTTCATCGTTCCCGCGCTCGCCGCCGGAATCCTTCCGGGCAGTGCCGGCGCCAGCGCCCGCAGCAGCGTGTCCACAATCCGCTGCGAGGTCTCCACGTTGCCGCCCGCCACCGCCGCCGGAAACACCGCGTTCACCACTGAGCCCTCCGGCGCTTCCACGCGCACCGGCCGCATCAGTCCCGCCATGGCCATCGCGCCCCTTGGCAGCAGGCACCGCAGCACATAGAACACCGCCGACCACGTAATCGCGTACACCGCGTTCACGCTGCCCGCCGCCTGCGCATCCGTTCCCGCAAAATTCACCACCGCGCGCCCGCGCTTCGCATCATTGCGCACCGCCACGCAAATCCGCACTGGCCCCGGCCGCACGCCATCGTCGTCCAAAAAATCTTCAGCCTTCCACTCGCCCTCCGGCAGCGCCGCCAGCACCTGTTTCATCAGCTTTTCTGATCCCTCGATCATCGCCCGCACGCCGCGCTTGAGCCGCGCATGCCCGAATCGCGCCACCAGCTCCAGCATCCGCGTCGTGCCCACGCGGCATGCGCCCAACTGCGCCGTCAGGTCGCCCTCGCGCTCGCCGGGCGTGCGCACGTTCGCCAACAGAATCCCGAGCACCGCCGCATCCATCCGCCCGCCGCGCACCAGCTTCACCGGCGGAATCCGAATCCCCTCCTGCGCAATCTCCCGGCACGGACCCATCGACCCCGGATACATCCCGCCCACGTCCGCATGATGCGCGCGATTCGCCACGAAAAACGCGGGCCTTCGCTCTCCGCGCAGAAACACCGGCGCAACCATCGTGATGTCCGGCAGGTGCGTGCCCCCGCGATACGGATCGTTCAACAGCGCCACATCGCCCGGCGCAAACTTCATCGCTTCCAGCGCGGCCTGCACGCTCATCGGCATCGACCCCAGATGCACCGGCATGTCGTCGCCCATTGCAATCAAGTCGCCCTCGGCCGAAAACACCGCCGACGAGTAATCCCGCCGCTCCTTGATATTCGGCGAGAAGGCCGTTCGCCGCAGCGCCGCGCCCATCTCCACCGCAACCGAGTGCAGCGCGTGGCCCACCACCGCAATCTCAGCAGCATCCGGCACGGCCCGCCGCTTCGCTCGCTCTCGCGCCCGCTTCATCGCCTGCCTCCGCGCTTCGCCGGTTCCAGAATCAGATTCGCCTGTCCATCCACGCGCATCGTCCACCCCATCGCCACATACGTCGTCGCGCTCAGCTCCAAAATCACCGCCGGCCCCGCGATGTGATCGCCCGGCTTCAACTTCGCGCGGTCATGGAGCGCGGCCCGCCGCCAGCGCCCGCCCTCAAACACGCGATGCGTCGCCAGCCGCGCCTGCCGTCCATCGCCGCGAACCATCTTCTCGCCCGCCGCATGCGGCTTCGGCGTATGCGCCACGGCCTGCACGCGCAGTGTCACCACCTCCACCGCCCGCGTCCGGTCCGCATATCCATACTGCTGCGCATGAAGCCGATGAAACTCCTCCACCGCCCGCGCTCCCCACTTCACACGCAGCTCAAAGCCCTGTCCTTGATAGCGCAAATCCGCCACGCGCGTGAGCCGCGGCCGCGCACCCTCCGCCGCAAACGCCGCGCGCGCCTCAGCCTCCAGCCTGCGAAACACCGCTTCAATCCTTGTGTTCGCCGGCTCCAGCATCACCGTGCGCGAAACCTCGCGTCGCAGCTCCGCATCCAGAATCCCCAGTGCGGAAAGCGCGCCCGGAGCCCAGGGAATCACCACCTTCTTCATCCCCAGCGCATCCGCCAGCGCGCATGCGTGCAGCGGGCCCGCGCCGCCAAAAGCCAGCAGCGCAAACCCGCGCGGATCAAACCCGCGCTCCACTGAAACTCGCCGCAGCGCGCTCTCCATCCTCACATTGGTCACGCGCAGCACGCCCTCGGCCCGTGCCTCCGTGCTCGCAAACCCCGCGCCGCCCACGCGCTCAAGCGCACGCCGTGCCCGCGCTTCATCCAGCCGCATCGCGCCGCCCAGAAAATGCTCCGCATGCAGACGCCCCAGCACCAGGTTCGCATCCGTCACCGTCGCGCCCTCGCCCCGCCCGTAGCACGCAGGTCCCGGCTCCGCGCCCGCCGACTCCGGACCCACC
>JBAUEO010000075.1:0-3638 GCA_049678625.1 Occallatibacter sp.
GGCGTAAACAGGTCCGCGCTTCCCTCTTCGCTCGCAATCCACGGCGCGCGCACCAGCACGCCGGCCTCCTGGTCCAGCGCGCCAGAGAGATCCAGCACCGTTGACCCGGCAGCCAGCGCCTTGCGCCAGTGCCGCGCCGTCAGCGCTTCCGCCCCACAGAAAAATGTAAAGTCCACATGCTCGAAGGCGTCCGGTTCAATCGCACGCACGAACGCCACCTCGTCGCCCACCTGCTCCAGGTGGCCAATGCCCTCGTCTTCGTCCAGCAGTGTCAGTTGCGCCGCCGCAAAGGACGACTCGTCCACCACATCCTTCATTTCCTTGCCCAACAGCGTCGATGCGCCGGCAATGGCAATCTTGTACACAGAAATCCTTCCTGAAAGTTCGATGATCTTAGGAACGTGTTGAAAAACTCTTCTGACAATTGTTCTTGAAGGGTACGGGCTTCAGACCCCGAGGGAACGCACTCAGTCAAATTCGCAAGGGCTCAACGATTCTTTCAATGAGCTCTTAGAGGTGCGTCGCAGGATCCGGCTCCGGCGGCGACCGCTTCGCATCCCGCGCCGGATGTCTTCGCCGCCGCGACCACGAGTACGCAGCTCGCGCCCAGATACCCGAGAACGTGTAGATCAGCGCCCCCACGAAAAACACCAACTGCGAGTACCGCAGGCTCACATACAGCACAAACGCCAGCACCAGCAGCAACTGGAACGGATGCCGCTGCGTCAGGTTGATCTCCTTGCCTGACCAGAACCGCCACGTGCTTACCATCAGGAAGCCCGAAAGCCCCACCAGCACCAGCCACGGAATGGAAACCCACCACGCCTCCACCGGATACGCGTTGAAGAAATGCACCGTCGCCGCCAGCAGACCCGCCGCCGCGGGAATCGGCATTCCCACAAAATACTTCCTGCCCGGCCGCCCCGGATTCCTGGGCTGCGCATCCGGGCTGATGTTGAACCGCGCCAGCCGCGAAGCTCCGCCAATCAGGTAGAGGAAGCAGACAAACGCGCCCGCCTGCACCAGGTGCTCCCTGAGCGCCGGCGCAACCGAGTCCGGAAGAAACGAAAATCCCCATATATACGCGAGCAAACTCGGCGCAACCCCAAACGTAATCACGTCGGCCAGCGAATCCAGCTCCTTGCCAAAATCGCTGCACGTGTTCGTCATCCGCGCAATCCGCCCGTCCAGCGCGTCAAACGGAATCGCAAACAGAATCGCAAGCGCCGCCCAGTCCAGATGCGTGTGCGCGTCCCCGCTGCCGTTCAACGATGCAATCGCCTGTGTAATTGAAAAATATCCCGCGCCGATGTTGCACGCCGTAAACAGCGACGGCAGCAGATACATCCCCCTGCGCAGCCGTGCCTGCGTTCCCTTCGTTTCCAGCTCCGGTTCGCGGTGGCTCATCGGCCCGCTCCGTCTCCATCGTCCGGGCGCGCCTCCACCCGAGCCGCGCGCCACCCGGGTGCTCCAACCGCCGCCACTGCCGCCACAGCCGGCATCGCCGCCAGCACGCTCGCTCCGCCCTTCACGCGTTGCCCTTTCTTCACCCGCAGCTCGGCTTCTTCCGGCAGCAGCACGTCCACGCGCGAGCCGAACTTGATCAGCCCCACCCGCTGCCCGCGCTCCACTCGGTCGCCCTCGCGCTGATTAAAGACAATCCGCCGCGCCAACAGGCCCGCAATCTGCTTGAAGGTCACTTCGCAGTCGTCCCCGCGAACCGTCACCGCATTCTGCTCGTTCTGGTCGGCCGAGGCCGGATTCATCGCGTTCAGATACTTTCCCTTCGTATAGCGCACGCGGCTCACCACGCCGCCAATCGGCGCGCGGTTCACGTGCACATCAAAAACGCTCAGAAAAATGCTGATTCGTTGCCGGGAGCCTTCGGGCGTCTCCACGGTGACCGTCTCGGTCACCAGCCCGTCGCCGGGAGAGACCACCAGTCCGTCGCCCGCGGGAATTGTTCTTTGGGGATCACGGAAAAACCACAGGAAAAACGCCGCCAGCACCACCGGAGCAGCAGCCCACGCCCAGCTCCCCGTTGCCCAGGCTACCACTGCGGCCGCGGCCAGCAGACCCACTCCGTAGATATATCCGTCGCGAACCATGGTCCCCAACGATTATACGGAGGAATCCTTGCAGAGACGGAACAAACCGCCACCGCCGGCTTTCATCGCTTCCGGCCCTTCTTCAGGCCTTTACGCCACCGCCGCAGCCCGGTGCTCCAGCGCGAAAATCAAATCCTTGGCATGGAGTTTCAGCTTTTTCAGCCGAACCTCCTCGAGCTGCTCTTCCGCCGACAAGTACGGCTTCTGCACCAGATCTTCCAGTCGCCGAGCGTAGCGGTGATGTTCATCATGAAGGCGATTCAGCTCTTCGCTCAGCGACCCGTCCTGTATTTCATCCATCAAGCACCTCCGAAGATTCGCAGGTAACGGAACATTTACATATAGCTCCCGGACGCAAGCCTTCGCAAGCTCCTCCCAAGGGAAATTTCCGCATTCCCTGTGGATTTTCTCCTTCCTGCGCTTGGCCCGCGTATCCCACTCAATCCCGAAATGCAAACCGCCTTCATTCCATCTCCAGCCGCATCTGCACCGCATCCTCCGCCGGATCAGCGTAATAGCACTTTCGCCGCCCAATCTCCACGAATCCCAGCCGGTCGTAAAGCCCCAGAGCCTCCCGGTTGGACACGCGAACCTCCAGGAGCATCTCGCGCGCCCCCGCACGTCTCAGCTCCGCGGCCAGCGCCGCCCACAACGCCGTCGCCACGCCCTGCCTCTGCCAGTCCGCGGCCACTGCAATTGTCTCCAGCTCCGCCTCCGGCCCCATCACGCTTGCCACGGCAAATCCCGCCAGTTTTCTCTCGATCTCGATCACCAGCGCCACACGCCGCGGGCCTCTTTCCTCGTCCAGCGCCGCTTCATACGCCCCGCGGGGCCACTTGGGCGCGTGCGGCAGCCTCGCCGCAATCTCCAGTACCGCGTCCACATCCGCCGCCGTCATCGCACGCACGCGCACCGCTTCGTCCTCGCTCACGCCCTATCCTGCCCGTCCCCGCCCCGCCCGCCCCCGATAGGTCGGATCTGGCCCGCTTCTCCAAAAATCTCCGCGTCCGACCGCCGCAGATAGTGCCCATCCAGCAGCGCCACATCGTCGAACTGCCCCGCGGCCACTCGCCCCGCCGCCAGCCGCAGAGCATCGGCCGCTGTCGGAGCCTCCACGCGCTTCAACTCCGCGCCCGGCCACGCCTCTCGCAGCAACTCCGCCGCCGCATCCTCGCACACGGCAATCGCACCCTGCGGTGCGCCCAGTGCCGCCAGCGCTGCCGCGCCCGCCAACAGCTCCCGCGTCTCGCCGCCCGCGCTCAGCCGCAGAAAAATCTCGTGCCTGTGCGCATCCAGCGCCGCCAGCTCCGTTCCGGCCTTCGCCGCCAGCGCCGCCAGCCGGGAAACCGCCGCCACCGGCAATCCCGCAGCCTCCGCCAGACCCTTGGCCGCGCTCAGCCCCACGCGAACGCCGGTAAAGCTCCCCGGCCCGCTCGTCACCACAATTGCATCCAGCGCCGCCAGCGGAAGCCCCGGCCCAACTCCAGCCTCGGTCAGCAGCTCCTCCACCGCCTTCACCAGCGTCGCCGA
>JBAUEO010000076.1:0-7325 GCA_049678625.1 Occallatibacter sp.
CAGCCGCCGCGCCGCCGACCGCCTCCGCGCCGGCCACCTCTGGGTTTACGCCTCTGACGTCGAGTCCCTCGAAACCGGTCCCAGCGAGCACCCTCCCCTGCTGCCCGTCGCCGACGCGCGCGGCATCTTGCTCGGCACCGCGCTCTTCAGCCCCGCCTCGCAAATCGCTCTGCGCCTCGTCGCACGCTCCGCGCTCGACGAGCCCGCCTGGCTCGCCCTCTTTGAAGCCCGCCTCCGCGCCGCCATCGCCCGCCGACGCCCCCTGCTCACCGCGGAAACCGACTCCTGCCGCCTCGTCTTCAGCGAGGCCGACGAGCTTCCCGGCCTGATCCTCGACAAATACGCGAACCTGCTCATCGTCCAGCGCCTCGTGCGCGGCCTGCTCACCCCGTCCATCGCCGAGACATTAGTCCGCGTCCTGCGCGATGAGTTGCGCGATGAGCATACTCCCGCCGCCATCCCGGCCGCCATTCTCGAGCGCCCTGACCCCCGCATGCGCGAACTCGAAGGCCTCGCCGTGCCCGATCTCGCTCCGCTGTGGGCCGCCGACCCCGACCACCCCGCCACGCAAACCCAATTTCTGCTCAACGGCCTCTGTTTCCACTTCGACGCCAACGCCGGCCAAAAGACCGGAGCCTTCCTTGACCAGCGCGACAACTACGCCGCCGCCTGCGCCTGGGCTCAGCGCCTCAACGCCACAGGTCGAGTTCTCGACGTTTGCTGCTACCAGGGCGGCTTCGCGCTCCACTTCGCCCGCATCGCGCGCTCCGTCACCGGCGTGGACAGTTCCCGCGCCTCGCTCGAGGTCGCCGAGCAGAATCTTGCCGCGAATCCTGCTGCTGTCAACGCTTCCGTCGATTGGATCGAAGCCGACGCCTTCGAGCTTCTCCGCGACTGGGCAGGCTCTGAAAAACAGGGCGCCGGCGAGCGATTTGACGCCATCATCCTCGACCCGCCTGCCTTCGCCAAATCCAAACGCGCCGTCGAAGGCGCTCTGCGCGGCTACAAAGAGCTCAACCTCCGCGCTCTGCGCATGCTGCGCCCCGGCGGCCTGCTGGTCACATGCTCCTGCTCGCACCATGTCGCATGGGCCGACCTTGAAGCAGCCGTCGCCTCCGCCGCCGCCGACGCGCACCGCCGCGTCCGCCTTCTGGAGCGCCGCGGAGCCGCACTGGACCATCCGGTCGTGCTCAACCTGCCTGAAACCGAATACCTGAAATGTCTGATTCTGGAAGTGGAGTAGGACGGAAGGTGAATGGTCGTTCTGAAGTCATCTCGCAAACCTGCCTTGAAAGGGCTCGCCTTCACGGCTGCGGGAAAACTCATTCTGCAGGCGCTTTGTAACAGGGCACGACTTCAGTCGTGCCGATAGTGCCCCAAAATCAACCGGGCTTTAGCCCCTGAGGGACAGTCTCGCAAAACGGAATCCAGTTTTCGAGTTGAGTTCTACGCTTCCGCGGCGCGCCCTTGCGCCCAGCGCGGAATCAACCGCGCCCATCAACCTGTCGCCGTTTCGCGTGTCCTACTTCTTCGTCCCCGGCCCCTTCGTCTCAGGCCCGCTCTCCGTCCACAGGAACGTCAGTTGGTCCGCGTCGTCCTGCACCTTCTGCTCCACGCTCACGCCCGCCGAGTGCCCGCCCGCCAGACTGTAATGCAGCAGAATCGGCCGCCCGCTCGTGGACGCAGCCTGCATCTCCGCCGTCATCTTCCGCGCATGCAGCGGATCCACACGCGTGTCGCTTGAGCCCGTGAAGAACAGAATCGCTGGATACCTCGTCC
Source organism: Occallatibacter sp. (assembly GCA_049678625.1). Taxonomy (GTDB): domain Bacteria; phylum Acidobacteriota; class Terriglobia; order Terriglobales; family Acidobacteriaceae; genus Telmatobacter. The sequence continues at coordinate 1,780 of JBAUEO010000076.1, forward strand.
CCGCCTTCACGTTCTGGTAGGGCGAGTACTTCACGAGATACTCGAACTGCTTCTCGTCGTCTGCCGATCCGTACTCAGTCATCCAGTGCGACCCCTGCTCAAACTTCTGGTAGCGCAGCATGTCCAGCAGAGGATACCCGCACACAATCGCCGCAAACAGGTCCGGCCGCTCGGTCATCGCTGCGCCCATCAGCAGACCGCCGTTCGAGCGGCCCGTAATCGCGAAATGCTCCGCCGACGTGTATTTGTTCTTGATCAGATATTCGGCCGCCGCAAAAAGATCGTCAAAAACATTCTGCTTCTTGCCGAACATCGCCGCCTCGTGCCACTTCTCGCCGTACTCGCCGCCCCCGCGCAGATTCGGCAGTGCAAACCATCCGCCCTGTTCCATCCACCACGCCCACTGCGTATTCCACGTTGGTGTCATGCTCAGGTTAAAGCCGCCGTAGCCGGTCATCAGCAGCCGCACCGTGCCGTCCTGCTTCAATCCCTTCCTGCCGGCAATGAACATCGGCACGCGCGTTCCGTCCTTTGATGTATAGAACACCTGCTTCAGTTCGTAATCGCTCGTATTGAACGGCACCTTTGGCTGCGCAAACACCTCGCGTTTGCCCGTCACCGTATCCAGCCGGTAAAGCGTCGGCGGTTCAATGTACGACTGGAAGCTGAAGTAGCCGTAGCGATCCGTCGTTCGCCCGAAAAGATTCGACGCCGACCCGATGCCGTCATAGGCAATCGTTCCCTCCGGCTTGCCCTCGAGCGAATACACCTCCGTCTCTGACTTCACATCCTTCAGCCGCTTCACATACATCTTCCCGCCCACCATCGAGAAGCCGTCAATCACGTCCTTGCCTTCCGGAACCAGCGTCTGCCACGCCTGCGGCGCAAAGCCCGGCTCCATCTTCACAATCCGTCCCAACGGCGCGTCGTAATCTGTCCTCACATACCAGGCGTCCTTCGCCCAGACGGCCCGGAACCGCGCATCCATGCCCCACACCAGCACCTTGAACGGCGAATCCGGCTTCCTCAAATCACGAAACACAATGTCCACGCGCCTGGCCGGAACGCCGCGCTCGATCGTCACCACCAGGTAGCGGTCATCGTCCGTAATGTTGCCGAAAAACAGGTCGTTCGTCCCCAGCGGCTCGTCGTAAAACGAGTGACCGAAGACGAGCTTGTCCTCGAAATTGCGCGTGCCCAGCGTGTGCAGATACATCAGCGTGCCTGCGCGATTGTCCCGCGTGTAGTAGAACCCAGATTCGTCCGGCGAGAACGCCTCGCCGAAGTAAAGCCCGCTCGGCAGCGCATCCTCCAGCGTCTTGTGCTCCTTCACGTTGTAAACGCGGATCACCGTGCTGTCCGAGCCGCCCTCGCGCACCCCATAGGCAATCAGATTTCCATCGCGCGACACCGCGTCCAGCGTCACCGACGCGTTCGGATTCCGGCTCAGCGCCGCCGGATCGATCAGCCGCTCGTCCCTGCCGGCCCATCCCTTCCGCATATAGATCGAAGCCTGGCCCTCCTCTGCCAGCCGCTTCATAAAGTAGAGATTTCCCGCCCGCTCCACCGGCAGACTCCACGTCGTCACAGCTTCCAACTGCTCCAGCTCGTCCACCACCTTCGGCCGGATACGCGCCTGCGCAAAATACTCGGCCGTGTACGCATTCTCCGCGTCAATATAAGCCTTCGTCTCCGGGCTCTTCGCGTTCTCCAGCCAGCGATAGTCGTCGGTAATCTTCGTTCCGAAGTAGTTGTCCACCACCGGCTGCTTGTCCACCGCCGGCGGCGCCGGCAGCGTAATCCCCGCGCGCCCGTGAATCACCTGTGCCTGCATGGACGCTCCAAAAAGCATGAGCACACTCAGCCCAACAGCAATCCGCATCGGCTCCTCCGTGTCTTCTCAACATATCCGGCGCGCACGGTCTCCGCGCTCTGCTCCTGAATGGTAACGTCCCGCACTCACGCACCCCTATAAAATCAACTCCAGTGACCGCTCCCAAATCCACCCCGCCCGGCAGCCCGCCCCCTTCGCGGTGGAGTCGTGCCCTGCGTCTGCTGCGCCCCTCTCACGCCCACTCGGTCTTCTCGGCCACCGTCGTGCTCATGGCCTCGGTCGCGCTCTCCCGCGTCATCGGCCTCGTCCGCACGTCTTACATCGCCTGGCTCTTCGGCCGCGGCATGCAGGCGGACGCCCTCAACGCCGCCTTCACCCTGCCCGACATGATCCTCTACTTCCTTGTCGGCGGCGCGGTCTCCATCACCTTCGTCACCATCCTCACCCAATACCGCGACACCGGACGCGAAGAGGAGGGCAACCGCTCGCTCTCCGTCATCCTCACCACCATGTATCTGGTCCTCGGCGTCGCCATCCTAATCGCCGAGTTCCTCGCCCCCGTCTACGTCCGCCACATGTTCCCGGGTTATGACCCGGCCACCGCCGCCCTCTGCGTCCGGCTCACGCGGATTCTCCTTCCCCAGCCGCTCTTCATCTTCGCCGGAGGCGTCTTCGGCGCGGTTCTGCTCGTCCGCAAACAATTCACCATCCAGGCCATCGCCCCGCTCGTTTACAACCTCGGCACCATCTTCGGCGGCTTGCTGCTCGTCAAGCATCTCGGCGCGTCCTCCCTTGCCCTCGGCGCCGTCGCCGGAGCTTTCCTCGGTCCCTTCTTTCTCAACTGGTTCTTCGCCCACCGCGCCGGCGTGTATTTCAAGCCTGTCCTTGATTGGCACAATGAAGGCCTGCGTCAGTGGGTCCGCCTTTCACTCCCGCTCATCATCGGCGTCTCGCTGGTCAGCGCAGACAACTGGATCATCCAGTACTTCGCCTCGCACTTTCAGGGCGGTGTCACGCTCATGACTTATGCCAAAACACTCTTCACCGCACCTATCGGTATGCTGGGGCAGGCCGCCGGCGCCGCCTCCATGCCTTTCTTCGCCAGCCTCTGGTCGCAGAATCGCCGCTTTGAGTTCGCCACTTCGGTCGCCGATTCCGTCACCCGCGTCGCCTGCCTCGGCCTCCTTGCCGCCTCCGTTCTCGCCCCCCTCGGCATGCCGCTCGTGACACTCATCTTCGCCCGCGGCCGCTTCCACGCGGCCGACGCCGTTCCCTGCGCCGCCTACTTCGCCATCTTCTCTCTCTCCCTCTTCCTCTGGTGCGCCCAGGCCATTTACTCGCGCGCCTTTTACGCCGCTGGAAACACCTTCCTCCCCATGGCCGCCAGCACCGCCGTCACTCTGGTCTCGCTGCCCATCTACGCCGCGCTCTTCCACACTTACGGCGACATGGGCCTCGCCCTTGCCTCCGACATCGGCATCGCCCTGCAGACCTTCACCATCGCTGTCCTGCTCCACCAGCGCCGCATGGTCTCGCTCGCCAGTCTCGATTACCGCGAATTCGGCCGCTGTCTGCTCGCCGCCCTCACCGGCGGAGGCCTCCTCTGGCTTCTTTTCCCCGTCTTCGGCGGCTATCTCGCGCACAACTACGCCGCGCACCTGCCCGCGCACAGCCATTGGACTGACCTCGCCACCCTGCTCGCCGGCTCGCTCCTCTGGCTCCTCGTCGCCGACCGCATCCTCATGCGCACCGGCTCCGCCCTGCCCCGCGTTGCACGCAAACGCCTCGGCCTCGCCTGAACCGCTCACCACTCCTATTCGCCGCATTCGCGTTCAAAAACACAAAAGCCCCCGCTCGTGCGGAGGCTCCTGCGATTGCAATGCGCTTCAGCCCTCTTAAGCCGTTCCCGTCTTGGCCGGCTCCGCCGCCGGAGCAGCCGAAGTGGGTGCCGTCCCCGGCTTCGCATCCGGCTTCCGAATATCGATGCCGCCCTTGAAGAACGCGCCATCCTCAATGCTGATGCGCGCCGCGGCCACGTCGCCGGTCAGCGATCCCTCCGCGCGAACATCCACGCGATCCGTCGCCGTCACGTTGCCGCGCACCTTGCCCAGCACCACGATCTCCCGCGCGCTGATGTTCGCCGAAACCGTTCCGTTCCGGCCCACGGTCACGCGATTTCCCGCCAGGTTGACGCTGCCCTCGACCTTGCCGTCGATAAACAGCGATTCGGTCCCCGTGATTTCGCCCTTGATGGAGAGCCCTTTGCCGATGCTTGCCTGCTCGCCCACCGGCGCGGCGGGCCGGGCAGGTTCAAAGGAGGCGGGTGCCGGGGGCATGGGCCGCGCGGGCTCCGGCATGGGAGTGGGTGAGGGCGTTCCTTGCTGTGTCGGTTTCCACATTGCGCTCAACTTGAATTCCTTTTCTGTCCTCGTCGGACGGGGGATTGCCAAGGCTGGCGGTTTTGCCCAATTCCTTACCTGCTGCATCCGCGTACCTGCACGCCGCGCCTAACGCGCCCGAGCATCCGCTTCGCTCCTGCTTCTCTGGTCCGGTGATCCCGGACACCTTGTTGCGGTTATTGTATGCCGCCACGCGCAATTCCACCACGTCTCCAACGTACCTGCTCGTTTAGTTTCCTAATCTGTTAACATTTCCCAGTCCCGTCTCGGTTCCGCGTTCCCTCGCCGCCGCCCCCGCGTCCTACAATCGCATCAATCCGCTCGCGCCGTCTCTTCCGGGGGTTCCTATGCATCGCCGCGTCTTCCTTCTCGCCGCTCTGCTTACCATCGCCGCTCTGCCGCTCGCCGCGCAAACTGGCCAATCCGCCGCCGCACCCGCTCCCACGTCCGCCCAGCCCGCCGCGCAACCTTACGACGTCGTCATCCTCCACGGACACATCATTGACGGCACCGGCTCCCCCTGGTACTCCGGCGACATCGGCATCCGCTCCGGGCGCATCGCCGCCATCGGCAATCTGGCCCACGCGCCCGCCAAGCGCACCATCGACGCACACGGCGAAGTCATCGCACCCGGATTCATTGACATGCTCGGCCAGTCCGAGCTCACCATCCTCGTCGACCCCCGCCTGCCCTCCAAAATCTACCAGGGCATCACCACGGAAATCACCGGCGAAGGCAACTCCGTCGCGCCCATTGACGATGCGATGATTGCCGCCGACCGGGACGGCTACGCCGAGTACCACCTCACGCCCACCTGGCGCACTCTCCGCCAATATTTCGCCCGCCTGCAAAAGCAGGGCATGGGCATCAACCTCGCCACATATGTCGGTGCCACCAGTGTCCGCCGCATGGTTCTCGGCGACGCCGACGTCCAGCCCACCCCCGCGCAGCTCGCCGAAATGCAGGCCCTCGTCCGCCGCGCCATGCGCGACGGCGCGGTTGGACTCTCCACCGCCCTGCAATACGCGCCCGCGCCCTATGCCACCACCCACGAGCTCATCGCCCTCGCCTCTGCCGCCAGCCCCTTTGGAGGCATTTATGCCACCCACATGCGCAGTGAAGGTGACCAGGTCCTCGAATCCATCGACGAGGCCGCCACCATCGGCCGCGAGGCCCACATCCCCGTCGAAATCTTCCACCTCAAAGCCGCCGGCAAGCGCAACTTCGGCGAAATGCCCCAGATCGTCGCCAAAATAGACTCGTACCGCGACCACGGCATCGACATCTCCGCCAACACGTACGCCTACACCGCC